>NZ_JAPVRC010000002.1 GCF_030345335.1 Halobacillus campisalis | reverse complement strand
GAAGCACTTCGTTCAGCGGCGTATGGACTGGACTGAGATGGCGGAGATAAAAATAATTCAAAGAACAGTATAAGGGGGTTCGTTCATCTCATATCGATTGGTGTGGTTGGGAAGCTGCGAGACTCCCTTTGTAAAAGCGGAAGCGCTTCGTTCAGCGGCGTATGGACTGGACTGAGATGGTGGAGATAAAGGAAACACGAAGAACGAAGAGATTCGATGTTGACTTATCGTACAGAAGTAAAGGAAGTCTCAGTAGCCGCTAAGCGCTGGAGCTGGATAGTCCCCCATAAGGTTTATGATTGGAACCACGCCCTAGACTAATATAAGTGTAAGAAGTGGGAGAAGGATGTAGGCGACGATCCCGCAGGGCTTGAAAGCCCGAGGAAGCTCGCCACTTCCCCCACAGGAAAGAGAGTAGCTTCCCAACTACCCCTGACGCTTCATACGGCAACGAACCCAGATTATCTCAAAATAAAGTCTTCCACTATCCTGCTATATTGTTGAAAAAGACTCTTATGAACTGCTTATAATATTTATCTCTGCTTCTTCAATTCCTTTTGAATCCATATCGCAGCTATTGAACCCTCTCCCATAGCTGCAGTAACTAATTCTGAATGAGCAGAGGCGTCTCCGGCTGCCCAGAGATTCTTGACGCTTGTCATTTTAGTTTGAGGATCTACAATTATATGCTTGTTCTTACGAAGTTTCGCCCCTGCCTGGACGGCTAAATCAGTTTTTACTTTATTACCTCCAAAAGCGATAAAGCCTTTTTCAGCATAGATCGTCGACCCGTCTGCTGCTTCTACACCTTTAAAAATACCATCATTCGTTATAATCCTTTTGATTGTTCCATTCTTCACTTTCACTGCTTCCTCTTCCAGATGTTGAAATAATACATGCGATATTTCCCCACCACCGTGATTGAAATAAGTAAGATCATCAGACCAATACAAAAGCGTAGAAGTCATAGAAGCTCCAGCGTCACCCGCCCCAATAATTAACGTAGTTTTTCCTGTTATTTCATACCCGTCGCAATCCGGGCAAACATATATGGAGGATCCCAGGCACTGTTGGATACCGTCGATATCCGGAATATGATCTTTAACTCCTGTAGCAAGTAAAACAGTCGCAGCTGCATACTCTAGTCCACATGCTGTTTTTAAAGAAAAGAAAGCCTTATTTCTCTTAAGTCCGGTCACTTCGCCAAAAAGGAATTCCACACCCGACTCTTTTGCTTGCAAGCGGCCATTATTGCGGAGGGTTGGTCCGCTCACCCCTCCTGGAAACCCGAGAATATTATTATATTTCAAGCATCGGTTCGATCGACCATCGTCTGAATCAATGACTAGAACGGATCGGTTATAGCGGCCAAGCTGAATCGAAGCCTGCAACCCTGCAATTCCACCGCCAATTATAATACAATCATACTTCATGTATACAAACTCCCATTTAATTGTTTCTTTTATTTTTCCAACCTTTTAGGAGTTATATACGATAATGACACAAAACGAAAAACCTCATTACTCCATGCAATGAGGTTTTTCGTTTTGTTATTAATCAACTTCAAACAGAAACTTTTAAAAGGTTACCGTCAGTAACTTATTCCAAAGTTTCTGTGACGTTCCAAATTTTGTCTGATCCATTATATGAATTTAAAGCGATATCAAGATCATGGAACATCCGATGAAGATCTCTTACATCATCAAGCTCTTCTCCATCCATGACGTTATTAGCAAGTCCCTTGATTTTACTTAAATCATTTTGCAGCGGGTCAGACTCTACGTCTGGGGAAAGGTTCTCGATTTCAGATAAAACCTCTTCCGCTTTTGACCGCTGCTCGTCCCAATCTATGCTTGCCGTTCTCCCGTAGCCGGTCGTTTCGTTATAAAAATCATGGGTATCACTGACAAAATCACCAACTTCCACATGATCCTCTCCAACGGTCTCTTGAGTTTCTTCTATTTGATCTGTGGAAGTTTCTTCTTCGTTTGTTTCAGCCGTAGCCGTTTCATTGTCGGATTGTTGTGCAGTGATGTCAGTGACAACAAAATAAATTAATAAACCGACACCTATTAATGCGACGAGAAAAAGTCCCGCCATAATTTTTTTGAAAGATGAATTTAACATTTCATGCTCCTTTTCAATTACATTTGCTAACATTTCATAGAGACTAAATTAGTGCATAGATCTCCTTTATAAGGATAAATTCATACAAAGGTACACTAAAACAGTGATACAAACGTAACACTTAGTAATTTTTTTGTAAAATATCCCTATTATTATAGTTCATAAACACTGAAAAATCACTAGATCACACTTACTTTATTAAGATCATTGTTTTGTATTATAGTGGAAAGAAACCGCTCCAAACGGTAATATATGTATCATACATAAAGATTAGAGGACATGTTCTCTGAAGAACATGTGGGATTATACAGCTTCAAAACAATATTTAACTATTCAATACTATGTTATCAGTCTTAGAATAGCTTTTTGTAGATTACCGTCACTAACTCGTTCGTTATGAAGAATAAAATTGTTGGAATTTGATGATTTTCGTCTAGGTATTTTTTCTTGCGTAATTAAAACAGGAGGCAGAAAATTCTATGATAAGTGTTATGGTAGTTGATGATCATACTGTTTTAAGAGATGAAATTTCCCACGTAATCAATTTGGAAAAAATGGAAGACATCGCAGAAGCGAGTCGTCCTATAGAAGTGAAAGAAAAGCTGACGGAAATTCAACCGGATATTATCATATTGGATATCCATCTCCACGGAGAAAGCGGAATCGAATTAACATCATATATTACACAGTACCACTCAACAAGTAAAGTACTCATCCTCACTGTAGCTGATGACAAACAATATTTACAAAGTGCTCATGATGCGGGGCCTCAGGTTACTTATTAAAAGAAACAACGAGTAAAGAATTGATTTATTGAATTATGAACGTGTATAAAGGGGATTGTGTGCTTCCCCCATCTATGACTAAGGATTTGTTAATACATTATCGCAGCCAAAAACATTCACTATCACCTGAGTCAACTCTTACTCAACGAGAACAAAGAAGTATTAAGAGAATTATCTAAAGGTTTAACTAATAAAGAGATTGCCCGCATCCTACTACCGTGCGCTTACCAAATATTTGACGGCTACCTCTGACTTCAGCATGATGAGGCAGGCTGCGGTTCAATCAGCCATAGACCTGTACGGAATTGATTCGCAGGAAGTGTTTTCCGTACACCAGGCTTATGATGCCATTGGTGTAAAGTAAGATTCCCAATTAGACAGGCTGCTTTCGTATGAATCAGCCTGTCTGTTTATTGGTTAACCATTAAACGATCTACAAACTCATTAAACGGATCGATTTTCGTAAGATGCTGGTTACAAGCCATACTGTCCTGGCAGATATAATTTCCTCTCTTTACAGTATGCTGATCGGATTCTTTAATAGTTGTTGTGAACATCCCCACACGTTCGTACTGACTGCAAATCGAACAAATTCCATTTTGGCCGGATTTAGTAAATGACCCAGCGATACCTTGAAGACCTTCTTCTCCTTGGAACACAATATACTTCCGGTGCGCCCCATGGTCGTCCCATCCTAAATAGGATAACTCTCTACGGTCGACATCAAGCAATAAAGGAAATTTCATCTTTTTAACTTTTGGGAATAATTTTTTTAATGTATTTTCTTTTATTTCCGGAAATGGAAGTACATAATGCTTAAGTCGTGAAAGTACGAGAACAGCATCGGCCTGGTCTTCTATTTTTGTCACTTGTTTTACCATGGTTTCTTGTTCCACTGAAAGCTCTTGAAACGATTGAAGAACCTTTTCTTCAGATAGAGACTTTAACGCTTGGAGCACTGCATTATCTTTGACGGTGGAGTGACCATTGATCAGTTGGTGTGTCTGGCTTTTTATTAAGTTGAACTGGTCATTGCGAATAAATGATTCCAAACTTACCCCTCCCTCTTTATTTATTGAATTCGATCAGGTTCCCATCGGGATCGCTTATGAAAACCTGATGCCACTCTGTTTTATTATCAGGTTTATCGACAAATTCCACGTTATGCTTCTTCAAGTTATCAATAACTGCTTCTATATCCTCCGCCCTTACAGCAAAATGACCATCACGGCTATCAATTTCTGTAGTACCTCTTAGTGTGTTTCCACCTTCATGTACAATCAAATGAATTTGGGTGGAACCTACTTGATACCATGCGCCCGGAAATCCGAAATCTGGTCGTTCCTCACTTTCTTGAAACCCTAAGACATCTCCGTAAAATGTTTTGGCTCTCTTTATATCGCTGACTAATAACGAAACATGATGAATCCCCTCGTACATAAGGCTGTCCCCTTCCATCTATTCAAAAATTTATTACCTCTATTATCCTTGTTGCTTACGTGTTCATCAAGCTATGTGCCTTTTATATTGTTGAAAGAAAAATTTAGTTCCATAAAATAGAAATGCCTGATCAGCCATGCTCATTCGCAAGGCAACCAGGCATCAAACCAATCATTGCGGGTACTCTTCTCTCAAAAAACACATCGACCGGTTGATCAATTTTTTTAGCACTTTAATATCAATATCATCCAATTTATTAATATACACACACGCTTTCCCAGTTGTATGCTTCCCAAAATTGCTCAGCAGCTCGTCTCTTTTGTTATCTCCTGTGGCAAAATAGAGGCTGATCTTAGCTTTTCTCGGTGAAAAACCTGTGAGGGGTGCATCGCCCTCATGACCTGAGTCGTAAATATAATGGTAAGAACCGAAACCAATGATGGTTGGCCCCCACATCTTAGCCTTGTACCCTGTTGTTTCATTGAAAATATCTAATAAAGCATAAGCATCTTCTCGTTTTTTCGGATTTTCAACGCTTTCAATGAATTCTAAGACACTACGATCGTTTTCTTTCGTTTTCAATTCATACACGCTGCCACCTCTTCTCAGAAGATTTAATACTTATTATTGGTACTTCGATTATTCACTTGTAAAGCCTTGCATTACGCTTCTATAAACTCTATAGCTGTTTTATATTATGAAGGGAATGATTCACATGAGTTACGATAGATTCAATCAACTCTTCTGCAGATATATCCCTACTGAGCCTGGGACTCTGCCCCGACCATAAAGACATGTATTCACTTCTATTCTGTTTCGCCGCTTCACTTCTAATTACCTTCGTTAAAGAATTTTGAATAGGATAAGCCGGAAGTTCATTTTCGTATTTTCTCATTTTTCTTATGAATTGATTGTTTATCCCTCTAGCGGGCTTACCACTGAATGACGAGGTCATTACAGTCTCAGCTTCATTCGTTTGCATAATAGCGTCTTTGTGTTGTTTCTTTGCCCCACTTTCTTTAGTAGTGACAAAAGCCGTGCCCATTTGCACGCCTTGAGCACCTAACGACAAAGAAGCTAGAACACCCCTGCCATCCATAATCCCTCCTGCGGCTATCACAGGTATTCTTACATGATCGACAATTTGGGGGACTAGTGACATAGTTCCAATCATCGCTTTATCAAATTCATTTACAAAGGTTCCTCTATGACCGCCCGCTTCGCTTCCTTGAGCCACCACAATATCAACACCTTGTTCTTCATTAATGCAAGCCTCTTCTACCGTTGTCGCGGTCCCGATCACTAGCGTGTTATTCTTTTTCAATTCATGAATGAGTTGTTTTGAAGGAACTCCAAATGTGAAACTGCACACTTTTATGCCATGCTGCAAGACTAGTTCAACCTGTTTTTCAAAATTTCCCCTTGTAGGTGGTTTTACTTCTGCAGCCTCTACACCAAGTTCTTCATGAAATGGTTTTAATATTATATTGGCTTTCTCTACCTCTTCTGCCATGATGGGTGGAGTTTCAGGAATAAATAAATTCACACCGAAAGACTGATCCGTTCGGTCTTTTACTTGAATAACAGCCTTTTCCAGAACTTCAGGTGTCATATATCCTGCACCAATCGTACCTAGTGCTCCACTATTTGATACGGTTGCGGCTAATTCTGGAGTGGTGACACCACCGGCCATACCGGCTTGAATAATCGGATACCTAGTCTCCATCAACTGTGAAGCATTGTTAGTATTCCACAATACGATCTCCTCCTAAAGGAATAATAAACCTTTTGATTCTACTTTCTTAACTTATAAAGTTTATATTGATAACCAAAATAAGGTAATCCAGTGAAAACTAGGACGATGAGAGTCAGGCAAGCTAACACTAAGCTTATAGTTCCAACGACGTCAGCTACCCAGCTTAAATTACTGAGAGATTCAAGGATGAATAATATCGCCATGAATATGAGGGATGGAAAAGCAATATCAGCCATTTTGCGTTTTTCTTTCTCATATTTATCGAAGATGCTTGCTTTATCAGTGTATATAGGCGTCGTGTTCTTCGGCGCACTAAAAATGTGTATGTAATTTCCTGTTGAACAAACATGCTTCCATCCAGCAGCTTCAAAATAAGCGAAGTAATCTTCATCTGGATCGCTTTCATAAGCAACCGAAAAATCAACTGATTCACTTTTCCCTTTTCTAAGCTTGAACCCAAGAAAAGCGAATTTTTCTAAGATCCACCCTTCACTTGCATATTTACTTAATCTTTCCATATCCTTTTCTTCATCGAATGCCAAACCCCCGCTGCCTATATACTTAGTCTTTCTCATGAGCCCATCTCCTTTAATTGAAGTAAAATTTCTTCCCCATGTCTTACCATCTCTCTTTTTCTTTCTATTTCGCTTTCAAGCATTTTCCTGCCTTTTTCAGTAATGACATAGGTTTTTTTCTTTTTTTCTCCTTCTCCATAAAGCTTGATTAAACTTGCAGCGGATAACTTTTTAATCGTCGTATACATGGAAGCCGGTCCGATTTGAATTCGTTTATCAGTCATTTGCTCGACTGTATTCATGATGAGGTATCCATGTTTGGGTTCAACTAACGACAATAAAATATAGTAGGAAGTATCGGTCAACTCCCCATTTTCTAAAGCATCATTTCTTGGCATGTTTTCACCTCTTTATATCATTAAATGATATATCGTTAAATGAATTGTATCGTTTAATGATATATAAGTCAATCGAGTTTATTACTTCAATCTGGCCCCATTCATTTACAGAAGAAAGCATTGATTACCAATCTTCTATAAAAAAATTACTAAGCCCTAGAAACGAATGGAAAGAGAAAGAACTGTAGTGTTAAAACTTTTTGTTTCATTTTTTAAAATTTATTAAATATTTTAATTTTTAGCGCTTTTTCTAAATGTATTTAATTTTCAGCATGATCCGATATAATGTTACACGGGTCAAAGGTCTAAAGGTCATTTTCACGGATGAATTATCAGAAAATTTTTTCATTATATCTTTATATTGTTATTTGAAAGGAGCACGACTAGTATGGATAAAAAACGCAGAGGGCTGTTTCAGCGTTTTCTCGATGGGGTTGAATTTCTAGGGAATAAGCTCCCTCACCCTGTTACATTGTTTGCCGTTTTGGCGCTTGCTGTCATCGCCCTCTCAGCCATCATTTCTGCAACGGGTGTAAGCGTAGAACACCCTGGTGAAGAAGGAGAAATGGTTGAAGTCACTAACTTGTTAAATGCTGAAGGCATTCAGTATATTTTTGAAAGCATGGTCGACAACTTCATAGGATTCGCTCCACTCGGTGTGGTATTGGCTACTATGCTAGGTATCGGGCTTGCCGAGAGAACAGGACTGATCAGCGCCTGCTTAAGAGGATTTGTTCTATCCGTACCTAAGCAATTGGTTACACTTGGATTAGTGTTTGCCGGTATTATGTCCAGCGTGGCTTCTGATGCTGGTTACGTAGTTCTTCCTCCACTTGGCGCCGTGATTTTCGCCGCTCTTGGAAGACATCCGCTGGCTGGTTTAGCGGCTGCGTTCGCCGGGGTTTCAGCAGGGTTCAGTGCGAACCTTTTCCTATCAGCCACCGACCCGATGCTTGGAGAACTGACGATCAACGCAGCCTCTGTCATTGACCCTCAATATGCAGAAGGCATGAATATTGCAATGAACTACTACTTCATTTTTGCATCTGTATTCTTACTTACTTTTGTAGGAGCATGGGTCACGGAAAAAATCGTGGAGCCCCGTTTAGGGAAATACACTGGAGATTACACAGAAGACCTTAAAGGATTGGATTCACTTGAGAAAAAAGGTTTGAAGGCTGCAGGAATTGCTTTACTGATCGGTTTAATTGCTACTGCATTGCTGATCGTTCCTTCTAATGGAATCATGCGTGGAGAAGATGGTTCGATTGTACAATCTCCGTTCATGAGTTCTTTAGTACCAATTATTGCTTTGTTGTTCTTCATTCCCGGCCTTGTTTACGGAAAAGTTACGAAGGTCATTCGCAACGATAAGGACGTTGCAGATCAATTGTCCGATACGATGGCATCCATGGGCATGTTTATTGTCCTAGCTTTCACTGCTGGTCAATTCGTCGCTTACTTTACAGAATCGAACATGGGACTTGTTCTCGGAGTGTTTGGCGCTCAATTTCTTGAGTCGATTAATCTTTCCGGTATTCCTTTGATTATCATGTTTATTTTGGTAGCTGGTTTCATTAATCTCTTCATCGGAAGTGCGTCTGCTAAATGGGCAATGATGGCCCCGGTTTTCGTACCGATCATGATGCAGCTCGGGTACTCTCCTGAGTTGACGCAAATGGCGTATCGAATTGCCGATTCATCTACCAATATCATTACACCTTTGATGACCTATTTTGCAATTATTATTGCATTTGCACAGAAGTATGATAAGAAAATGGGAATCGGAACGTTGATTTCCGTCATGTTCCCTTATTCCATTATTTTCTTAGTGACGTGGACCTTATTCTTGATCGTATGGATGTCAATTGGTTATCTTCCTTTTGATATTCCTAACAACCTAGGCCCTGGATCGCCTATCAGATATTAAATAGTAAAACCAGCTACCCATTTAAGGGGAGCTGGTTTTTTTAATCTGGGACAATTTGCTTTACTTAGTCCTTCTGTATTACTTCGTCGGCATATTAGCATCATGCTGCTTTTTATCGCCTTTTTCTCTCTTTAAAGCATTCAAATCTTCTTTACTTTTGTTTTTAGCTTTTTTACCCATTCTTGCTTCACCTCTCTCGTTGAGAATGGTCTTACTTTATATAGCTTGTCTATTTTCCAAAATGATATGTTAAACGATGCAGTTGATTTTATAAGAGAGATATTCAATGATATGACAGTATTATGGGAGTCGTTTTCGAGATATTAGTTAGAGTTAGGGGCTCCGGGAAACGGTTCGCTTGCGTTATAAACTGTCTCGAAATTGAACATATTCTATTTTCCTTCCTCAAAGTATCTTGCCTAGGTCCAATTCCCACGGCTTACATCACTTCTGTACGATAAGTCTCATCGAATCACGTTCGTTCTTCGGTTTCTTCTTTATCTCAGACAGTCCATACGCCGCTGAACGAAGTACTTCCGCTTTCAAATATGTCGTCTCAGCGTTTCACCTATTTATTGAATTATAGAAATTAAACATAGTCAATCCTTTTTATGAAGGGGGAAAGCGCTCAAAACCTGAGACATAGCAACAATAAATCCTATATGTGTGAAACTATGGTTTCGTTCCTCAAACGATAGTAATGGGGTCTTGGAAATGGTGAGACTCCTGCGGGAATGGATGGACTGGCTAGACCCTCGAGAGCGTTAGCTCGAGGAGGCTGGCCGTCACCCCCGCGGAAAGCGATCTATTCCCAAGACCCCATTTTTTTAAATCAAAATACGAAACCGACCTTCTTTTTAAAGAAGCTTATCTTAAGAATCTTTAGGATTACACAAAAAACAAACAGTAGGAAAAATTCTGTTTGTTTTATGAAGTTAGGAAGCTTTCGCCCTTCTTCAAATTATTCGGTTAGTTCATACTCCCCGATGATTTCCACTGCTTTTTCAGTAACGGACGTATCAATTGATTCATCGAAATCGAATTCCCCGCGGGTTGCTCCATTCTTTTTATACATATCATACTGCTTTTTAATGTCATCAATAAACATTCTTCCATTCGGATCCAGCCCCGTGATTGAAACCTTTTCCCATATAGCAGAATCCTTTAATGCTGTATGTTTTGTCATAATATCAATGATCTCATCTCTTCCTTTATCGTTAAGGAACGCTTCATTATAATCACGTACCCCTTTTAAATAGGCAGCCATAAAACGCAAGGACACATCCTGGTCTTTCTCAATGAACTGCGGAGACCCGAGAACCATGGCGATTTGCGCATTCGGAGCGAAATCCGTAGCGTCGCCTAACCTGGCGTGAATGCCTTGCTCGATCCCTTGAGTAATCAAAGGTTCAATTTGCAGAGCAGCATCAATGGATCCGTTCCCCATAGAAGCAAGCATATTGCCAAAGTCAGACATGAGGACGAACTCCACATCATCTTCGGTCAGTCCTGCATGCTTGAGCATTTCTTGAAAAATATAATCATCTACTGCGTTTCTAGAGGATACGGCGACACGTTTTCCTTTTAAATCCTCATAGTCTTTGATTTCATCTTGCAAATCTTCCCTCACTACAAAAGAGAAATAAGAGCTGCCTTCTATATAATGTCCTTTATCCGCGATGATTTTGACATCGATCCCCTGGGCAATGGCATTAAAAAATGATGAGGTCGAAACACCACCCGCGATATCTACCTCGCCTGCAGCTAATGCGGGAAGCATATCATCACTGTTCGCGAATTGGACGAATTCTACATCAATATTATATTCATCAAAATACCCTTTCTCTTCGGCGATATAAAAACCTGCTCCAGAGGCTGCTCCATCTTCCGCAATATAGACTGACGTATTCTCCTCAAGCGGTGTTAAATCCCTATCGGATGTTTTTTCAATGGCTTTCTCTGTTTCTTCATCTTCTCCGAACGAACACCCACTGACCAAAAAGCATACAAAAAATAAGGGGACGAGTAACAAAAACTTGAACTTCTTCATTGCTATCACCTTTCTTACCTTCTACTCTCTAGAATTTTGCACTTCATTATGGAGGTGGTTCCATATGTCTTTGAAGTGATGAGCCATCGTTGGGTCCGCTCTTACTTGCTCCATGTTTCTTGGCCTGGGCAGATCAACCACTTTTTCGTCGATGATTCTTCCAGGCTGCGAGCTCATCAATAGGATTCGATCACTAAGGAGCAGGGCTTCATCAATACTGTGCGTAATAAAAAGCACGGTTTTTTTCGTTTCTGACCAAATATTTAAAAGCTCTTCTTGAAGGATGAATTTGTTCTGCTCATCTAATGCAGCGAAGGGTTCATCCATCAACAGAATTTCCGGATCGTTGGCGAATGCACGCGCAATGCTCACCCGCTGTTTCATACCTCCAGACAAGTCTTTAGGATAAATTTTGGCGAACTTATCCAGGCCGACTTTAGCGAGATAATAAGACGTACGCTCTTTAATGATATTTTTAGGAAGGTGTCTCATCTTCAGTCCAAAAGCGACGTTCTCTTCCACGGTCAGCCAGGGGATTACACCCTTTTCCTGAAATACCATGGATTGTAGTGGACGGTCCTCCTTATCGCGGGCAATGGTGAACTCTCCAGTACTAGGCGTCTCAAGGTCTGCCAGAATACGGAGAAGTGTTGTTTTCCCACATCCGCTCGGACCGATGAAACACACGAACTCTCCATCCTGCACATCAATTGATACATTTTGCAGAGCGGTCATACTGCTACCCTTTTTATAAAAGACCTTGGTTAAGTCGCGGATCGAAATCTTTGCTGCCACCTCATCACCTCCATGGCAATAGCTTGTTCTGGAATCCCCTTAGAATAAGTGAGAATAAAAATCCAAAGAATGATATAAGCACGAGACCCACGTACATCTCCTGGAGTAAAAATGCTTTATACGACGTCCATATTAAGTAACCTATCCCTGAATTCGCGCCCATCATCTCTGCAGCTACTATCGTTAAAAGGGCTATCGCCTGCCCCATTTGAATACCTTCTAACATAACGGGGAGCGAGCCGGGCAAGGCAATTTTAAAGAAAAAATTCTTTGAGTCTGCTCCATAGTTTTTAGCCACATCCAAATAAATACGATCTATGTTAACAACTCCAGCCACGGTATTGATGATGACAGGAAAAAAAACACTTCCCGCAATCGTGACCACCTTTGAGACTTCTCCTACTCCGAAAATGATGATGATGATAGGAAGAAGGGCAAGAGTTGGAATTGGCATGAGCGCCATGATAAGCGGAGATAAGAAATGACGTATAGGTGAATACAAGCCCATAATTAACCCCAAAATAATGGCAGGAATGACGCCTAATAGAAAGCCTGCGAAAATCCTGTATAAAGATATGCCGATATGGCTGAATAATTCACCGCTTGTGCCCATCATGAGAAATGTTCCAACTATTTTCGTCGGGGGCGGAAAGAACCTCGCATCGATTAAGTCAGTTCTTGATAAAAACTCCCATAGTAATAAGATGAATATAGGCGAAGATATGGTGAGGACTTGTTTGAACCTGTTTCTAATCTGTCTCTTTCTCCAATCTTCTTGTTCAACCGCAATGGGATCATGTATTGGATCAATATGTTTCTCCCTCATTCTTCACCACCTCTTTAACAAAATCATATGTGCCCGTGCCTAGAAGTGTGATAGGTGATTACAGGGTGAGAAAAGAAGAATTGTTTCCAATGAAGTAAAAAGCACAAAAAAAAGCAGTCCCTCATGGAACTGCTCAACCCTTTAACTATGAATTTTTTCTATATTCACTTCGTTCATTCTCTTCTCCAATTCATCCTTGAGCTGTCTTTTCACAGCCTTCACATGCTTTTTCTTGGCATCTATTTTATCTGTATGATTGTCGATTTCATCCAGCCAGTCTTTTAAGTCATTGATATCGCCAAACTGATCCTGAATATCTTCATAGTGGTCTGCTTTTGTCTTATAATCCTCATCATACATTTGATTAAGGTACCGATAAATGTAACGAAGATACTTTGAACTAATTCTTACTGCATGTAAAGAGTCCAGGCTTTTATTAGAGGAAGCCCCTTTTTCTTTGAATACTTCAGAGAATAGCTCTGCCTTTTGGTCAAATGATTTCTCATAATATTCCAATCGCTCGCCTATATTCAGCGGCAGTACATAAGCAGGCAGCTCTGCCTCAATAAAATTGTTCCATTGATCTAAAAATTTATTATTAACAAGCTTAGGAAGTTTCCGATCCAGTTTATCCCGATATTTTACTCTTTTCTTTTCAACACGTTGATGAATTTGAGCGAATACCTCTGCTTTTTTTTCATCATCACTCTCTTCTTCAAGCTTTTTAAATGCCTCGATCAAGACGTCCCTCTCTCTAATTTCACCCAATTGGCTATGGGCTTCTGTCAATGTATCTAGAATTTGATGATTGGACGATACATTTAAGAATTTCAGCAAAGCCTCTATGCGGCGGCCCAATACTCTTGCCTGGTGGACATCCTCTGGATCTTTGAAGTCCAATAAACGCTCCGTATAACTCACATAATCATCTTTAAGTGAATTCAGCTGCGAAGCCCACCTTTGAACCAAACCTTGATTTGCCTCATTCAAACAATCCTCACAGAGGTAATTAGTATTAACTTTGATAAGCGACTTATCTTTACCGCATATTTCGCACACTTCGAATTTTCCATTTAAAACAACTTCATTATTTGATACGTTGATTTCAATCTTTTTCCCTACATCCCAGCCGAGTTCCTGCCTCATTTCAATAGGGACTACAAGACGACCATAACGATCCAATGTCTTAGGATCCTCTGGAGAATTCTCTTTAAATACCTTAAGGCCTTGCCCGCCTTTCAGCGGCTTCATGCTTAGATGCTGATCTTTCAATGAAAGTTCATCTCGAATTTCTTTTGGGATCACTAAACGCCCCATTTTATCCAACTGCCTCATATAAGTTGTAGTCATAAAAGTAACCATCCACCTTTTGGAAGTTCTGTTACCTTTACTCTTCCCTTATAATGAGAAAGTTTAACTGGACTTCCAAAACTTTTTTCAACCATCCTTACTAATTACTTTGACGATACTGCTGGTCAGATAATAAAAAGCAGGAGCGTTCAGTAAATGAACCTCCTTATCCTTCTGAAAGCCATACAATTAAAGTTTTTCAAGTTTGGCAACCATGATAAAATAATATTATCTATGTAATAAAGGAGCACTTGCATGAGTCATTCCCAATTCCAAGCAGACCTTATAGATGAAAAGTTCGATTCTCCGGAAGGATTGGCAGACCGTATAGCACATATTATTGGTTTTCCCATAACCATCGAGGATGCCAATCATCGTATCGTTTCCTATAGTAAACATGAGGAAAATGTAGATGAAGCTAGAAGTGCTACCATTATGAGACGCAAAGTTCCCGAGAAAGTCATCAACAGTTTATGGAAACGCGGAGTAATGTCGAAGCTGTTCGAAAGCGGTGAGCCAATCATTGTCGCTTCGATCAAGGAAATCGGTCTAGGCAACCGTATCGCTGTTTCCGTTCGTAAAAATAGAACGCTTTTAGGCTTCATCTGGGCGCAAGCCGATGAAGTCGAAGTAACAAGCCATCATTTGCAGCAAATTAAAGATGCTGCTAAGCTCGTGAGTCATCAGCTGCTTCATCATCAAGCAAAGAAAAATAAATCTGAAGAAGATAAAAAAGAATTTTTCTGGCAGCTGCTTACGGGCACTCTTCGTGGCCATTCAGAAATCATGCGGCACGCAAAACGTTTTGGTATAAAAATGTCAGGCCAACTGTGTGTTGCAGTATTTGAATTCGATGAATACATGAATCCGACGATAGAGCGCCATGCTTATTACTTAACAGAAACGCTTCAGCAAACGAGAGTCGTCAGTCGTTTATTCGATGAGAACCGGCTGGTATTACTTATCCGTGCCGATGCTTATGAAGATGCCACTCTCCTCTGTAATACTTTCATTCATGACTTCATGACAAAAATGAGTGAAAGGCTTCAAGTAAAAGCAGTCAAAGGATCATTCGGCATTGTATATCAATCCCCCGAAAATATTACGGACAGTTATAAGCAAGCGTTGAAAGTACTGGAATTAAAGGAACAATTTTCAACAGAATTACAAAACACCTCTAATTATCAAGAACTCGGAGTCTTTCAATTTATCAACGAGTTAGCTTCCCTTCGCAGCCGAGAGCAATACCATAACATCTATCTTGAAAGATTATATGATTACGATCGAACCAATAAAAGCGAGTTAGTTTACACGCTGAAAGTTTTTCTGATCCATAACAGTAATGTCCATTCAGCTTCGAAATATATGCATATCCATACAAATACGATGAATTATCGCTTAAAACGAATAAAAGAAATAGGTCAAATCGACCTGAAAGATAATAATCAAAAGACGACATTGTATTTGGATTTACTTATTCACCACATGGAACGAGATGATTTGTGATTTTACACAAATCATCTCGTTCCTTTTTTATATTCTCCCTAAACAAAATTGTAATAGAACAGGATATACTTTCAGTAACTTGATTGAATGAAAGGTGGAAAACAACATGATCATTGGTGTTCCAAAGGAAATCAAAAATAATGAAAACCGAGTTGCTATCACGCCTTCTGGTGTAGTGAATTTAGTGAAAGCGGGGCACACTGTGCTTGTAGAAACTGAAGCTGGACTTGGCAGCAACTTTACGAATGAAGAATATTTGAATTCAGGAGCCACTATAATTGAAAGCGCTTCAAAATTATGGGAAAGTGCTGAAATGGTCATGAAAGTTAAAGAGCCTCTTCCAGCAGAATATGGATATTTCCGCAAAGGATTGATTTTGTTTACATACTTGCATCTGGCTGCTGAACCCGAACTGGCCAAAGCTTTAGTTGAGAAGCAAGTAACAGCCATCGCTTACGAGACCGTCAGCGTAAACAATGCCCTTCCTTTACTAACTCCTATGAGCGAAGTTGCTGGACGAATGGCTTCTCAAATTGGTGCTCAATATTTAGAAAAGTCATTTGGCGGTAAAGGAATCCTCTTGAGTGGAGTACCTGGGGTGACCCGTGGAAAAGTAACGATTATCGGCGGAGGCATCGTGGGAACAAACGCAGCAAAAATTGCGGTCGGTCTAGGTGCACAAGTGACCATCATCGATTTGAATCCTGCTCGCTTGCGTGAATTGGATGATTTGTTCGGAGCAGATGTCCAGACTCTCATGTCTAACCCTTACAACATTTCAGAAGCCGTTAAGCATTCCGACCTCGTCGTAGGTGCAGTGCTGATCCCGGGAGCTAAAGCACCAAAACTTGTCACGGAAGATATGGTGAAATCTATGAATCCCGGGTCTGTGATTGTAGACGTTGCCATCGACCAAGGAGGTAACTTTGAAACGGTAGACCATATTACTACGCATGATCATCCTATTTATGAAAAACACGGTGTCCTTCATTATGCTGTCGCCAATATCCCGGGGGCCGTACCTCGCACAGCGACTATTGCCTTAACGAACGTGACGATTCCTTACGCTTTGCAAATTGCAAACAAAGGCGTCTATAGCGCTGTGGAAGAGAATGAAGCCATTGAAAAAGGTGTAAATGTAATGAGTGGAAAACTTACGTATAAAGCTGTAGCTCATGACCTGGACTATGAATATGTCCCTGTTACTGAAGCGATGAAACAACTTTCCCACTCCTAAAAAGAAAGCAGTACCTGAGTTTACAGGTACTGCTTTCTTCATTTCATAATCGTTGATCCTTGCAGCAGTTCTGGTTTAGCACCGAGAATTAAGAGAAACAACTTGGAATCTCCTACTTTACGATGTCTTTTCATCAAATCTTTTACCTGCTGGATTTCTTCATGGTCTTTTAAATTTTGTACTTCATGTTGATAAAGACTTAGAATCGAATCCCTCACAAACTTCGGTTCATACGCCGGAAGATCTTCGTCTCTTAACAACGCTCCCATATATCCATACTTGATTTGAAGCTGTCTTGTCAGACTGACTACGTGGTGGAGCTGTTCGTATAGACCTTCATGCTCCCCTTTCAATTGTGCTAAATCTTCTTGAGCTCTATAAATTTCATTTAATCCCGCTAACATAGTCGTCATAGTCTACATCTCCTTTTTCCCAAGGTTTCTCCAGCTGGATCATTTTCGTCAATTCCTTACTATGCTTTCTTCGAATTCTACGAGTTTCTGCGCGCTCTTTACCAGACTCATAAAGAAATTTCTCTTCTTCAGTTTCTGGTGAAATTTCAGGAACCTTTATCGGCTTTTTATCTTCATCAAGGGCAACAAATGTCAAGAACGCTGTCGCAGCCATTCGGCGTTCTCCTGAAATCATATCTTCAGCGATTACCTTGCAGAAAATTTCCATAGACTTGCTGCCGGTATAAGATACGAACGATTCCACGCAGACGGAATCTGATTGAGTAATTGGATATAAAAAATCAATCGAATCAGTAGAAGCCGTTACACATTCTTTTACTCTGGAATGACGCCGGGCTGAGAGCGTCGCATTATTATCAAGCTTTTTCATTAACACCCCGCCGAACAACGTGTTGTAATTATTTAAATCATTGATCATCACTTGATCTGTATTCACGATTAAACTTTCGTTTGGTCTTTTAATTTCTGACATCATGCATAGTTCCTTTCTTTCACTGGAATACGTTCTATATAACAAGTGTATAAGCCGTTCTTGTGAAAGTGAAATAGCTATATATCATAGCCAGTATAGATAAAATCTATGGAACTGCTTACAACCATACTTTACAGGCATGATATTGTAATAATCCCCATAAAAAAACACCTCTATGAGGTGCTTCCAATAGTCAGCCGTTCCTGAGTGAATGTCAGCCACTCTTTGGCAGCGTAGGATAAGTAATGATTTTTTCTCCAAATAATCGCCAAATCCCATTCAATCTTTGGTTTTATAACTTTTATTGTTCTTACGTCTTCTTTGAGCAGTTCAGAGACGCTGTAAGGTAAAATCGACAATCCTAGCTTTGCTGTGATCATTTTTCCTATGAAATCCCATTGAGAACTTTCCGACACGACTTTCGGCAAAAAACCCGCCTCCTTACACGCAGCTGTTATCCGGTCATTTAATGCAAAGTCTTTATTAAATAGAATCATTTGTTCATCCTTCAATTCTTCAAGCTTTATCTGTTTCCGGTCTGCAAGTTCATGAGTAGGCGGAACGACAACTCTTAACTCCTCTCTCATAAAAGAAAAGTAATGAAAATCCTCTTCTTCTGTCGGAAGTACCGTAATACCTGCGTCCAGATTCTCCTCACGTATACCCTCTTCAATTTTCTTCGCCCCGTTTTCTACTAGTTGGAAGGTGATATTTGGATAGAGTTGATGAAACTCGCCTAGTATTTTAATAAAGTGGTCAGCATCCATAATTGGCGGTAGACCGATGCGGATATGTCCTTTTTGTAATCCTAGTAAATCATCCAGCTCAGTCTGAAGGTTATTAAATGCTTTATCAATCGTTTGAGCTTGATCTAATATAACCCGTCCGGCGTCAGTAAGAGTGAGCTGCTTCCTCGAACGTTCAAAAAGGTCGACCCCGAGCTCTTCTTCTAAATTCTTTATCATTTTACTGATTGTAGGCTGGGAAATGAATAAATGATCGGCGGCCCTCGTAAAACTGTTAAACTTTGAAACTTCTATAAAATACTTCAGATGTCTAATATCCATGTTTTTCTCCTATTCCATCTTTGTTATCATCTACTTTATCATTTCATTGTGTCCTATTGGAAAGCATTCCTTTAAAATTTGAGAGTTTTTACCTTTTTCTATATACTTTAATCAGATTGACCAGCCAGTCAAAATGAGTACAGGGGGACATTTACATTGGAAACAACCGAAACAGTCTATCATTCCAATTTCAAAGTCGGTGCTTATCCTTTTTATAAACAATTACGAAGTCTTGACCCAATTTTTCCTATGTCACAAACTGGTGAACAGACGTCCTGGATCGTTACAAAGTATGATCATGTCAAAGAATTGCTTAAATCGAAGAGTTTTATTAAGGATCAAAGTAAATTTATGGAGCATTCCTCATCCGAAGAGCCCGATCTCATTACTTCGGTCTTTCAAAATATGATGCTTGACGTAGATCCGCCGGACCACACTAGGCTTCGCAAATTGGTTCAGCCTTATTTTAACCCAAAGAAAATAAAAGAGTTGGAACCTAGAATCAGCGAGATAGCAGATCAACTTTTAGCAGATATAAGTAGAAAAGAAGGAGCTATTGATCTCATCGAAGACTTTGCGTTTCCACTGCCGATCATTGTGATCAGCGAATTGCTTGGTGTTCCAGCTGAAGATCGTAACAAATTCAGAAAATGGTCCCAAACTATTCTGTCTGCCGCCGATAATTTAGAAGCTGACTTCATCCACGATACGGAAGATTTCCTTACTTATTTAAAAAAGCTGTTTGACGAGCGCAAAGAGAATCCGCAAGAGGATTTAATCTCAAGCTTGCTGCAGGCAGAAGAGGAAGGTGATCAACTAAATCGAGAAGAGTTATATTCGATGATTGTGCTCCTTATCATTGCAGGACATGAAACAACTGTAAACCTTATTGGCAATACGATGCTGGCTCTTTTTGAACACCCCGAACAACTTGAGAAATTACAAGCCGATTTGACTTTTACAGATTCCGCCATTGAAGAAGGTCTTCGCTTTTATAGTCCAGTCGACTTTTCGACCGCCCGCTGGGCAGAAGAGGACGTTGACTTCCACGGCAGAACAATTCGGAGGGGAGATCTCGTTCTCGCTTCTTTAAGTTCCGCTAACCGTGACGAAGATAAATTCGAAAATGCGGAGACATTTGATATTACACGAAGCCAGAATCCACATATCGCTTTCGGCTACGGTATCCATTTTTGTCTGGGAGCTCCACTCGCTCGTTTGGAAGGAAACGTTGCGATAAAAAAACTGTTAACCACATTCCCTGACATACGTTTGTATGATTCCCATCCACGCTGGCAACACGTCTTTTTACTGAGAGGTTTAAGTGAGTTAAAAGTTGCAGTTGGTTAAGAAACGAAAGATCCTCCCAGTAAGTTCTTTCCAATAGACCGGACTAGAAAAAGACGCGATATAGATTCATCGCGTCTTCTTCTCTCGGTCTAATCCTATGAGACTGTATATACTTCGTGAGTAGGTAGTTCTAATAGTGTGAGTTTACCTCCATAAACGGCGCCCGTATCAATATCGACTTGATCTTCATAATAGGAAATTTCTCTGACTGGTGTATGACCGTGTACCACGGTTTTTCCTAGTCCGACTTTCGCGGTGTTTCGTGTCCATAGCATAATTTCTTCCTCTTGCTGCTCTACTGGAATGCCAGGTTCTAAGCCTGCATGTACGAAGATGTACTCTTCTGTTTCATAATAAAGCGATAGATTGTCTTTTAACCATTCTTGATGTTCTTTCACTTCTTCGATATTACTGCCATACGATTTGATTGTACTGGACGCTCCATTTATTTTCCAAAGCTCCATGGCTACTTCTTCGTACTTGGCCCTGATGAAAAGATCATCATGGTTTCCCTTTAAGGCTATAGCTCCGTCTTCCTCCACGAGCTGTTTAACCTTTTTCACAACTGCTCTTGAATTAGGACCTCTATCAACATAATCACCAAGCAGTATCAATTGATCTTTCTCAGGTTCATACGAAGCTTTGGCGAGTAAACTCTCGAATTTATCAATTTCTCCATGTATATCTGAAACTACAAGGTAACGCACGGATACATCCTCCTTCTAGACTTGCTGCCTGCACGTAGTACAGCATAAAGCCTTTAGGAACTATATATCTTTTTTTAGAGGTATTGAAACCTTCTTTTACAAAAATCTGTTAAAAATTGGTGTTTGTTGCGCGAATTTAATCTACTTTGCAATATACTGCTCGCCTATCCGCGGGAAACGGCTTTCTTAGCAGAAACAGCAGCAAAGGTTATCGTAATAGAGCAGGCAATTAGAATCGCGAAAACACCCTGCATCAAATCCCAAAAGTGCCATCCATCAATTAAGACTGTTCTCATACTTTCGAAAATATAAGTGGTAGGGTTGATCGTCGCTGCGACTTTCAGCCATTGAGCTTCGATCAGCTCATAAGGTACAAACGTGGTGCTAAGAAAAATAAGCGGGAAAAAGATGAACGTACCCGCCTGGGCCGCCTGGGCATTTTTTGTTCGGAGCGCTACACCAGCTGAGTAACCGGCAAAAGCCAGTCCCCATCCTATTGCAATGAGAATGACGAACAAAATCCCTCCAAAACCGGTTGCTGACTCGAGCCCCAATAAATAAGCGATCCCCAGAATCAGCAATGTCTGGACGAATAACTGAAGCATGCCCGCAATGATGGGCCCGAGGACAATAGCTAATCGTGAGGCCGGGGTTAATAAAAGCCTGGAAAAGAACCCATTTTCGATATCTTTGACAATACCCTGTCCAGCTCCCCCTGCGCCGCCTATTGCAGCGGAAACGATAGAAACTGGAAGAATGAAGGCCAGATAATTGGCGCCTTCAAATGTCGGAAGCTCTGAAATCCCGCTTAAACCTCCTTCGTAAACAAGTAAGAAGAACGCAGAGATCACAAGGTTCGGGATGAAAGAAAAAGGATTTCGAAGGGTAGTCATAATATTCCGCTTCGTAATCAGCCAAGTATCCTTGAATACGTTATTCCCCATCGTTTCCACTCCCTTCGGTTTCTGGCTCGTTGGTTATTTTAAGGAATATATCATCTAATGTAGGAGAAGATAAGTTAGTTGTTTCGATCTCAAGTCCATACTGATCTACCACACGGACCACCTGCAGCAACTGTTTATTCCCCTCGTTCACATAAAGATTCAACCGATCATTTTGAATAATGATATCTGCCATTTCAAGTTCAGTTTCCAAGGCGTTTTTTGCTTTCATTAAGTCTTCTTGCTTGGCAAACGTCAGAGTAATCAAATCATTACCGATTTGCGCTTTTAATTCTTGTGGTGTACCTGATGCTACAATTAGTCCTTTATTGATAATACTGATGCGATCAGCAAGAGAGTCGGCTTCTTCTAAGTACTGAGTCGTTAAAAATATCGTCGTCCCGTTTTCCTTATTCAACCTCTGTAATTCTTTCCAAATGGCAATACGATTAGAAGGATCCAGCCCAGTAGTAGGCTCATCTAAAAATAATATTTTGGGTTCATGGACGAGAGTCAATGCCAAGTCAAGCCTTCTTCTCATCCCCCCGGAATAATTACCGATCCGTCTTGAGGACGATTCTTGAAGCTGAACGATATCTAACAATTTGTCAGATCTTTGTTTAGCCTCCTCCTTCTGATAACCGAAAATGAGTGCCTGCAGTTCTATCATTTCCCGCCCTGTAAGATCGGGATCGACTCCAGTCTCTTGTAAAGCGACACCGATGTGACGCCTGACCTCCCCAGGGTTCTTGCTTACATCGTAACCAGCTACAAAAGCTTCGCCGCCTGTAGGGTTAATTAATGTTGTAAGCATCTGGACGACCGTTGATTTCCCTGCACCGTTCGGGCCAAGGAAAGCAAAGAATTCGCCCTCATTCACTTCAAAGCTTACATCTTTTACAGCTTTGACATCCCCTTTTTTAAAAGTTTTAGCTAAGTGTTTCACTTTAATTGTCCCATTCATATGACGATGTCCCCTTCCTTTTCGGCACAAGTGTCGAAAATCATTCTACATTCAGAATACACGAATAAGCGTTAGATAGCATCCAGTAATCGGCTGCTATCTAACGCCATACTTTAAAATCTTTATTAGATAGTGCTTTTTCATTTATTATGGACAAAATTAAAAAAACTAAAAGCTCCACTGGGAACGAGAGCGCTATCCTTCTTATTTTTTTAAACCTGACCCACATAATGACATAACAACGACATCATCAACAGTTGTAATACTATCTCGGTATTTGTTAAAAGCGGCGTAAGTAGCTGCTGTTGTCGGCTCAACGAAGAAACCTCTTTGAGCCAGTTCCTTTTGCGCAGCATCGATGCCTTCTTCCGGCGCAGTAACGATATTTCCTCCTGTGCTTTTCACAGCAGCTGACACTTGATTTCCACGCGCAGGATCGGCAATCGCAATTCCTTCCGCCTGAGTTCCTTTATTTTTTACCGCTGACACATTGAGGTTATTTCGAATGGCTTTAGCAATAGGGGCGCATCCTTCTGCTTGGACCCCTATTATTTTAGGAATCTTATCAGTTGCTTCAGCTTCCTTCAGGTTTTTAAAACCAATAAATGCACCTAAAAGAAGGGTACCGTTTCCTACGGGAAGTACAACAGTATCCGGCAGCTGAAATCCGAGCTGTTCCCATATTTCAAAAGCGAACGTTTTTGTTCCTTCATAGAAGAAGGGGTTATAGACGTGACTAGCATAAAATTTGTGCTCTGCTTCTACCGCCTTCATGGCTGCCAACGCTGCAGCTTCTCGTGACCCGGAAACCTTATGGATTTGTGCCCCATGAGCTTCTATCTGTCCAAGTTTCTTTTGAGAAGTTGAATCGGGTACGTAAATGTGGCAATTCATATTAGCACGAGCACAATAAGCCGCTATTGAAGTTCCTGCATTCCCGCTGCTGTCAGCGATAACGGAGGTGACTCCCAGCTCCAAAGCTTTTGCTATTAAAACTGCAGCCCCTCTATCTTTAAAGGAACCTGTCGGCATGAGGTAATCCATTTTCATGAGCAAGTTAGGCTCTGTCGAATTAAAAGAAACAAGCGGCGTCATCCCTTCTCCTAACGTCAAGGAAGAGAAATATTCATCCTTGCGAAAAGGGAGGGCTTCTTTATACCTCCAAAGTGAGGCTGAACGAGTTTTGATTTTCTCGAGTGGAAAGCTCGTTTTATAAGGCTTTACATTAAACAAACCTGATTTCGGTCTCCATTGATGTTTGTCGGGTGTATATTCATTAAGGCTTTCGTCTATAAAAAGATAGTCCACGCTCATCGACTCCTCTTCCACAAATATGAATTTCAACTATTCCCTAATGTAGCACCGATCAACAATTTGCTTCTGTGCTTTACACATTTGAGCCAATTCTTCAAGGACATCATGAAAACTAAGCAGTTCATAGATTAAAATAGTTTGTGGAGGAAGATGCTGTCTGTAACGATGATCTTGCTCTACATGTTCTTCTTTCCATTGCCAAAATAATCGGTCCAGCCGTTTTACTTTGTTGAAGTGTTCTTCGTTCATGTGGTGAAGAGGATCCTTTAAGATGTCTACATATGAAAAAGTGACTTCTTTAATAAGCTGACTCTCCTGTTGATCGAATTCCGAAACTTTGGCCTGAACATATTGGAGATTACCTAAATGATAAACAATTTGCTGTAAAGCACCGAGTTTCCTTTGGGCGAATTGGAAAGAACGCATTTCTTCTTTCGTATGCCTATGATACTTCCATTCATCTCTCTGATATTGAGAGAGTTGATATGTCTTTTCCAAGTGACCTGTCAGCTGCCGATAGGATCGTCCAATCTTCCTCGACTTTTCATTCGGCGCACCTCCATCCTCCCTAATAATGCGCTCAAGCAATTGTGCCGCATGATGATATAAGTCATTGATACTTTGGAATATCCGGGGCGAGTAATTAGGTGGTAACAAGAAATAGTTGACTACTGTAGAGACGACAATTCCAATTGATGTGGTGCCGAGCCTAGTCAAAAATGATAAGACATATTGATCTTGAAAATCAGGAATCATTGCAGTAGCTGTAATTGTCGCCACAAGTATACCATCATCCAATTTTAATTTATGGCAGATCGCAATGGTGAGCATAGCGGCTAATGCAAAGGTGACAGCACTTTTACCAAATACCGCATAGCAAGTCGTGGCAAGAAGCGCACCAATTGCGGAAGCTGGAAACCTGACAGCTGCTTTTTTTATAGAGTCTGCAGCTGTATGTTCAATGGTTACAATAGCTGTTATCACTGCAAATACTACTGGTAAATTAAAAAAACCGCATATAAGTGCAGTCAAAAAGACAGAAACTCCAGTTTTGAGAGTTCGGCCTCCTAATAGTTTAGAACTCTTTAATAGATCGCGTAATTTTGACACCTTAATCACTTCCAAATAGCTGTTTTCATGTCTATTGAATCTACATGAACTGAAAATCTAATTCTTACTTAAAATTGTATCATAACTATGGACTGTAATTTATCTAGATCACCATTTATCGAAAAGGGTTATTCAACTAAATGGCAGGATAGTGGAAGATTTGGTTTCGAGACCTTGGGGGAGTGGGTTAGGGCGGCCGGGAATGGCTCGCTTTCCGTGGGAGTGCAGTGAGCTTCCTCAGGCTTCCGCCTTCCAGGATCTCACCAATCACTCTCTTCCCACAGGAGTCTCTCCCATTCCTATAATCACCTACCTTATATTACAGGACGGAACTAAGAAAATGAGAAGCAGAAACGCTCTTGTACTAACTTTCCCGCCCGCCCCTCACTATAGATGTGCTTCTCGAAATCGCTTGAAACAGAAACTTCTTATGCAATATTGGGAGCATTAAACTCCAGTGCTGTGGTTATAACATTTAGTTTTAAAACTTCCTGCACTTTAAGGTAGTTTCAAGCATCCTCGCAAACTAAAGGGTCGTTGGTTATCACTCAAAAGCAGTTGCTTTTTATGTGAAGCACCGCATAAAATGTTTACGTTATCCTCACAAAGGCAAGAAGGTCCGGGAAATTGCGAGACTCCTTTTGTAAAAGCGGAAGCGCTTCGTTCAGCGGCGTATGGACTGGACTGAGCTGGAGGAGATAAAGGAAACACGAAGAACGGAGTGATTCGATGTTGACTTATCGTACAGAAGTGAAGGAAGTCTCAGTAGCCTCTAAGCGCTGGAGTTGGATCGTCCCCCATAAGATTTATGAACTCGTTTACGACTCTAGACTAATTTACGTGTAAGAGATGAGAGAACAGTACAGGGTGAGATCCCGGAGGGCTTTAGCCCGAGGAAGCTCACCGTGCGCACATGGAAAGCGAGTGATTTCCCGGACCTTCTACCTCTATTCATAGTAACGGAAAAGATAAGAGGGAGTGTAAGTTATAATTACACAAAAAATGCAGGGGCACCTTATAAGTTCCCCTGCATCATAAATTATTCATCACTTAATAATTTGGACTTTCCTAATCATTCGGCCTTCGAGGGCCAACACTTTAAATTTCAAGTTCAATCTCTCAATTACTTCTCCTTTTTCAGGGAAATCATTGCATTCTTTTAACAGATAACCAGCAAGCACATCTTCTTCTTCTGGGATTTTACTATCAAACAGAGAATTTAAACGACGCAACGTTATTTTTCCATCACAAATAATTTCATTTTCTGTATGCTTCTCAATCAACGTATCGCTCTCTGAATCCATTTCATCCTCAATTTCAAGACCAATCATAGATTCGATAACATCTTCATGTGATAAAATTCCTTCTGTCCCACCGTATTCATCTAAAACAATAGCCAAATGTTTTTTTTCTTTTGTCATTTTACGGAATACCCATTCGATGGAATGAAATTCGTAAACAATTAATGGATCTTTGTCACAGAATTCTTCGAAGGGTTTATTTGGTTCGGTAGACCAGGAAAGTAAATATTTCGAATGGAACACTGCGCCTATATCATCAATATCTTCGTTATAAATAGGATACCTTGTAAATGGATGTTGAATCACGATGTCCCTGACTTCCTCAAAGGTAGAACCGATGTGGAGTGCTACGACATCAACTCTAGGAGTTTTCAATACATCCTTCACATTTAAATTGTAAAAGTCAAGTACACCCTTTATTCTAAAGGATTCTGCTTCATTAAACATTCCTTCTGAGTCCGCAATATCCACCATTGTCCGAAGCTCTTCTTTGGAAATAGACACATCCTGGTATTCACCTTTGGAAAGAGCTTTCGTAATATTACCTGTCAGCCAGTTAAGCAAAATGGTTACCGGTTTGAAAATAATGACAAAAAATCTGATTACCGGATACACAATCAACGCTATTCTATCAGGAAATGCCGCCGCTACAGACTTAGGAATAACCTCTGAGAATATAATGATGATAATTGTCAGAATCGCCGAAGCAAGACCAACACTAAACCCATACTGTATAGCCAAAGTTGTAACTAAAGTCGGGAGCAGGATATTGGAGATATTGTTCGCGATAAGTATAGTCGTGATGAATTCTCCTGGCTTTGATACTAAGTCCAGGAGTTTTTTTGCCTTTTTATCGTTGTTATTTGCTTTTGACTGCAGCCTCATTTTGTTAGTGGCTGTTAGTGCGGTTTCACTCCCAGAAAAGAAAAATGAAACAAATAATAATAAAATGATCGCAATGATCACAAGCGATTTCCTCCTTCAAATATGCAAACCCAATTTCATATATGTATACACTATAAGTTATTTATAATAAACAAAAAAGGAAAAAGGATGCCCATTGATAAAATTTTAAACAAATAACACGTTCCTGTGAACGGAACGTGTTATTTGTTTAAAAAATTCACTTAACAGGTATCCAAATTTCCGAATAATAATTTGATTGATATGCATCGCCCTCTGAATATACTTCCATTGAAGGGGACGACGCATTCTCATAACCACTCGATGGAAACCATTCACCATAAATCTTCTTCCAAACTTTCTGCATAGCATCAGGCATGGCGCCATGAACTTCAAATATGGCCCACGTTGAAGCTGGGATCTTTAATGATTCTAAATCATCTTCAGGTTCACCCTTATGAGCTGCGGCAATCCAATAGTCCATACTTTTTGCTTCTTTTCCACTTTCAGTGACAATTACACCAAGCAGACCTTTAACTGCTCCATTGTTCAAATCGAAAAGTTTGTCGCTTGTGCCGTCAGTATTTACTTTCCGCCACATCTTCGGTATTCCTTCGAGATTCTCTTCATTCATCATCGAAAAACTTTCTTTAATCCCTGTCACTTGAAACTCTTCTTTATCCACGATTTTGTATTGCATAGGTTCAGCCCCTTTCAGATTGATCTGAATAGCCAGACGATTATAAGATTTCAGCTTCCCTTCGTATGTTCGTGCTTCCTTTGGAGAAATTCCGTGTTGTCTTCGGAAAGCTTTGGAGAATGCCTCAGGAGTTTCATAACCATATTTGGACGCAATATCGATAACTTTATTGTTGTTTTTTGATAAATCGTGGGCGGCAAGTGTCAATCGCCTCCTTCTTAAATATTCACCGACGGACATGTCTGTCAGCAAAGTAAAAGCCCGCTGGAAATGGTACAGTGAAATATTCGATTGCTTCGCAATGTCAGCCAATGAGATATTCTCCAACAAATGCTCTTCCATATAATCAATCGCTTTTTGTAAAGATTCCACCCACGTCATGTTGTTCACTCCCTTACCTTCATAGTAGCAGGTAAACTGCTTACCTTCTGGTCAATTTGTGCTTAGATGAGACAGGTATTTTATCTTTCTCACTTCTTTACACTTAGGACCTGTTAAATTTCTTTGATTAACTTTCTTATGAAAAATTGTTAACCACGTTTAACTTAGTTTTCATTAAAGGTTTTCATTTTTACAGGAGTGGTAGAAGCGTAAATCAATGTATCTCTGAGCTCACTTCCATCTACAGATACATCGTCATTTCTTAAGGTTCCTTCCATCTTAAACCCTAGTCTTTCTGGAATCGCTAAACTTCTTATATTTTTAGCGTCACACCTGACTTCTACGCGCTTTGCGCTCAGTTTATTAAAAGCAAAATTTGCAAGCCCTTCCACCACTTCAGTAGTATAACCATTTCCACTAAAGCGAGTATCTGTCCAATACCCAATTTCGAATTTGGGTACATCCCAGTCCATGCGATGCAATCCTGTAGAACAAACCAACTCACCCGTCTCTTTTAAAAAGGCAAGCATCCTTAAATCATCACGCTGTAAAAATCGAATATGAGCTTCTCTTATATTTATTTCTGTTTCTTCTTCGGTCTGCTCCTTTTGGGCAAAGGGCATCCAGGGAAGAAGTTCTTTCTTAGAGGCACGCATAGCCTGGTAAACTGCTTTTCCATCGCCTGGTCGAGGAATTCTAATAAATAATCGTTCCGTTTCAAATTCTTCGGGTACGTCAATAAGTATCGGGTTCATATGTAAGGAGCTCCTTATCTTTTAATTTTCTATGATTCTATTTTTCTCTCTTGCTCGAATAAATCTATACTTTACGTTCTTTACATCTAATTCTATAATTTTGGATAAGTTCCTTCTATAGATATGAGTGCTAGTATAAAAACTATAAATAAAATGATAAAAAACAACTTCATTCACACTAAAACAAAATATGTTTAACACCATAAATAATAATATAAGTAGCAACCGTTCCACTAAAGCTCCCTTTTGTGAAATACTCAGTTTTGAGATGTTCAGGAAGTTTTCGTTACTAAGAATAGACCATGAAGGTCCGGGAAATCACTCGCTTTCCATGGGCGTACGGTGAGCTTCCTCAGGCTTACGCCCTCCGGGATCTCACCCTGTACTGTTCTCCCATAGGAGTCTCGCAATTTCCCGGACCTACTTGCGTTTGTTAGGATCACGGAAACATCGGAACAGTACTTTAAGTGAAATAAAGCTCCTTTTTAGGTGGAACTGCGCAGATGATTAATTTTTAGAAGCACTCCTTATATTCAATAAAAGGAAGTTCATTACATTTTTATAAAGTGGAATAGCATCGACGATACTTTGAGCTGCCGGAGGTAAAGGAAACACGAAGAACGGAGGGAGTCGATGTTGACTTATCGTTCAGAAGTGAAGGAAGTCTCGTTAAACCGCTAAGCGTCGAACCTCGAATACACGGGTTTGATTGGGAAACGTTGGTACAAGAGTTTTTTTGCTTCTCATTTCTTAGTTCCGTCTCTTAATTTAAGTTAGGTGGTTTTAGGAATGGGCGAGACTCCTGTGGGATGAGAGTGATAGGTGAGATCCCGGAAGGCGACAGCCTGAGGAAGCTCACCGCACTCCCACGGAAAGCAAGTCCATTCCTAAAACCACCTTCCACTCATCATGATGACGGAACAGCAAAGATCCCACAGGAAAGCGAGTAGCTTCCCAACTAACCCTGACTCTCACTAAGGACCCAGACTATCTCGAATTCAAGTCTTCTACTATCCTGCCAGTTTGTTTAAGATCGCTGCACTACTTAGTCTATAAAAAACAACATAGCAAATAGCAGACCAAATCATATATGATTGGTCTGCTATTTAATAAGTTATTTCACAAGCTCTCCACAGAAACGAAGCTGCTTAACTTTATGTGCGTTTCTTCCAAGAACAAACTATTGGTGCTGTGGACGACGTCTGAAAACTAGAAATCCACCGAGACCAGCTAAAGACAATCCGGCAAGTATTATCATCGGCTGATTGGTCGCTGTGTCAGGAAGTTCTCCACCTTCTTCTGACATTTCTTCTTCAGGCATTTCTTCTTCCATCATATTATCTTCTAGAGGAGTGGCTCCATTTACAATGTCCTCAGGTACAGTAATGGTGTCCACACCATTAAAGTTGTCAATCGTCATGTCCATAGACTGAGAAGTGGTTGAGCTTTCGCCTTCCATTTCCATTTCCATATCCATGTCCATCATAAGATGTGTCATGTAGTGGGACTCTTTGTCTATGGTCATTTCATAGCTGACTTCATTTATAGTGATTTGGTTCATCATCTCTTCCATCATGGAACCTTGTTCACCAGACATGTTAGACTCCATCATACCCATGGATGCCTCCATTAGATCTTCTCCATCGCCATCAAAGGTTAATAGATAGCTATCCTCTTTATCTTCAACACTCATATCCTCAGCCAATTCTTCTGCTTGAGCTACTTGATCCCCAGCCATGGCCATTCCTATCATTTCATCCATACTTTCTGATAGTTCCTCCGGCATTTTAATCCATCCTTGCTCAGGATCTTCCTGGAAGAAACCATCCTCTGTCCAGTAGGATTCCAACGTTACATCTTCTTGTCCCATTCCTGAAGTAGTGGAAGTTTGATGCATCGCAAACGGATCCAGGGTGATATCTTGTTCTGCTTCTGTCATAAACATAACTTCTTCTCCCGCAACCGTCATTGTTTGCTCCATTTTTGTCACGCTGGAGTAACTATCAAGCTCCAACATGGCTTCATTCGATTTTTTCAGAACTTCTGCAGGACTCGTATCTTCTGCAGAAACCTGAAGCGGTGCAGTGGCTGCAAATAAAAAGGCTAAAGAGAAGGGGACTACTTTTTTGAACATCCAAACACTCCTTGACATTTTTTTGCAAGGTACAAGTAAATGACTCTACGTATTTTATGTATATCAGAGCTGATAGATCGACGTAAACGACTGCTTCTTGCCTTGCTACTTTACTACTATCCTATTTTTTACAATATAAAACATTTTTCTTATATTTTTATATAATTTTCCATAAAAAAAGTGCGGATGGTACCCGCACTCATACTTTATCAGTCATTTTTCTTAATTGATCTTCCGCCATTTTCCCTGCTATAGGTAAATGATAACGTTCTCCTTGATAAGCCTTCACCATCAAAATAATCCATAAAACAATAGAAAGAGGAGCAAGGATCATGCTGATTAAAATACCAATAATGGGAATGAAGTTTACTATTAGACTTATAACAAAAAGTGCTCCAAAGGTAATCGTGGACTGCATGGCATGAAACCGAATCTTTTCGTTTTCCTTTTCGATGACCAAAAAAATAATTCCTGTGATGAACCCCAAAATATAAGCAAGAAGACCACCAACATTCTCGTCTAAACCAGTGGACGATTTCTTCATCCCAGGACTTGGAGGCATTGTTTTTCTAGGTCCTTCCACCACAGTGTCCATTCCTCCTTCATTTAATATTCAAACTATTCTGTAAATTAATTATACAAATTAAGACTTGTTACGTCAATCTATCTTGATCTTTTTCTTACTAAGTGTATCAGTCTAGAAACCGGATTTTTTCAGACATTCATAAATAGTATGTTATAATATATTTTGTTCAATTTTATAAAGTCTGCCATTCAGCAGGAGAGGTTCTAGCTACACCCTCTATAAAAAACTAAGAATGGTACTGCACCTATTATAAGGTACGGTATATTATGTTTTTTGGGTTACTGGGATTCTCTTTTTCAATTTTGAAAGGGGAATTTTTTTATGGAAAAAAATAAAGCAGTTGTCGTTTTCAGCGGAGGTCAGGATAGTACTACATGTCTCTTCTGGGCTCTTGAACATTATGATGAGGTCGAGGCTGTAACTTTTGATTATAATCAGCGTCACAATCAGGAAATACAAGTCGCAAAAGAAATTGCAGACGAATTGAAAGTTAAGCACCATGTGCTTGATATGTCACTTCTCAGTCAACTAGCACCTAATGCGTTAACTCGTGATGAAATCGAAGTGAAAGACGGAGAAGATGGCGGACTCCCTTCTACTTTCGTACCAGGAAGAAACCTTCTATTTTTATCTTTTGCCACAATACTTGCCAAACAAGTAGGAGCTAAACACGTCATTACAGGCGTATGCGAAACCGACTTCAGCGGCTATCCAGACTGCCGTGATATTTTTATAAAATCGATGAATGTAACTTTGAATTTATCTATGGATGATCAATTTGTCGTTCATACACCGTTAATGTGGCTTGATAAAGCACAAACTTGGGAACTGGCTGATCAGTTAAACGCTTTTGAATATGTACGTGAAAAGACGCTTACATGCTATAACGGGGTGCGCGGCGATGGCTGCGGTGAATGCCCGGCTTGTACACTCCGTCGAAACGGCCTTGAAGCGTATATTGGCCAAAAAGCCGGGGTGAATTCATGATGTTCGGTTTTACAATCGTAGAAAACCTTCAAAAAATAAATGAAGACATCCAAAAACACGAACTGAAGTACCATAATAAACGTGTAATGATCAGTAAAGAGTTTACGTTCGATGCCGCCCACCACCTCCATTGTTATGAGGGGAAATGTAAAAATCTTCACGGTCATACCTATAAAGTGATTTTCGGAATAAGCGGCTATACCGATGAAATCGGACTTGTCATTGATTTTGGAGACGTAAAGCGCATTTGGAAAGATCAAATAGAGATTCACCTCGATCATCGTTATCTTAATGATACTTTGCCGCATATGAATACAACGGCAGAAAATATGGTCGTATGGATTTATGAAAAAATGCAGGAAGCTTTACTAGGAGAGCGTGATGATTATCGCGTGGAATTCGTTAAGCTTTATGAAACACCTACGAGTTATGCCGAAGTAAGACGGGAGTGGATGGAAAATGAATAAATTTCCTGTTCTCGAAATATTCGGGCCTACAATTCAAGGAGAAGGAATGGTAGTTGGTAGAAAAACGATGTTTGTCAGAACTGCCGGCTGCGACTACAGTTGCTCTTGGTGTGATTCTGCTTTTACATGGGACGGGAGCGCCAAAGAAGAAGTCCGCAGAATGACTGCTGAAGAAATCATGAATGAACTTCGTGAAGTAGGCGGTCAAAAATTTGACCACGTGACGATTTCCGGCGGGAACCCAGCATTATTGAAGCCCCTTCATGAATTGATTGCACTACTTCATGAGCAGAACATTCAAATAGCCCTTGAAACTCAAGGAAGCCGCTGGCAGGAGTGGTTTACAGATATCGATGATTTAACGATTTCACCTAAGCCGCCCAGTTCTAAAATGCAGACAAACTGGAAAATCCTCGACGATATTATAATAAAGCAGAAAAACAATGGTCGTCTTGCTCATACGAGTATTAAAGTCGTCATATTTAACGATGAAGACCTTCAATATGCGGAATACGTCCATGCGCGATATCCTGAAGTACCTTTTTTCTTGCAGGTTGGAAATGATGATTTAGAAGAAGTGGAGCCTGACCGTCTGGCCTCTGACCTTCTTTCTAAATATGAGTGGCTGATTGACAAGGTTATGGAATCGACTGCCCTTAACCACGTAAGAGTTCTCCCACAGGTCCATGCCCTTTTGTGGGGAAATAAAAGAGGAGTATAGACAAAAAAAGCTCATTAGGCTGTGGCCTAATGAGCTTTTTGTTTGTCATAGTGGTCTTTGACAACCACTGCTGCATGTATAGCTCCTGGTACGAAAAAGATCATAGTAAGCAATAAATTAAGCAGCGCTTTCGTGAATTGTCCCGTAAATAAAACGGCAATCGGTGGTAGAAATATTGCTACAATATAAAGCATTTGTTTCCTCTCCTTTACACCTCATCAAGTTATTTTTTTCCTGCGTCCTCTCCAAAGCATAATCTCTAAAGCAGCAATACACACAAGCAGCCACGAGAAACCTAACGCCAGCCCACCGAGGATATCCGTCAGATAATGGACATTCAAAAATACCCGGCTCAGTGAAACCGCTAAAATCATTAGGAATAACAAAATATTGACCAGCCACTTAACTGGTTTGCTTAAAGGACTAACAACTATCAAATAAATCATAAAACCGTAAAACACAGTAGACCCCGTTGTATGTCCACTCGGAAAGCTGTATCCTGTTCCATCATATTGCTCGAGCAGCTCAGGACGGTCCCTGCCGAAAAGACTTTTTAACCCAGACGTCAACAGACTAATTCCAATCATACTTACCGCTAAGTAAACGGCAACCCATTTACTATAAGGAATGAAAAATAATAAACTTATGATCATGATTACAGATAATATCGTAATCACAGTAACGGATCCTGCTTCCGTTACCCAGCCCATTGCCGTGTCGATCCAAGTACCATCAGCATTTCCAACTATATCAACTGCTGCGGCATCAACTGCGAACTTTTCTTGTTCTAGAACCTCATCCCCGATTTCAGTAAAACCATAAGCCCCGCCGCCTAAGATTAGAAGGCCAAACACAATGATGAAAATAGAAGTCTTTGAGAGGTCCGAAGTTCTTGTCCCTGAAAATAGCACATTCAGGCCTCCTCACCTATTAAACAAGCTAGAGCCAATATACTTCTAGCTTAAGCTTTTGACTAAAATTCTATTCCCCAATTCCATCTTTCTAAAACGAGATTAAAATTTGCTCTGTTAAATCTCAGTATTGGCTTTTCGATAGCTCCCTTATCTTGAAGATAGGTTTGGTTATTTTTTATTTAATAAATGAGGTTTATGAAAGGAACGAACATATGAAAATAAATTTTAATAGTGAAAGTGTTTTCACGTTATATTGTCTCAATTTTCATTGCCTTTTTTGTAAAATGTTGATAAAATTATTAGAAAATTACTAATTTTACACACAAATAAAAGGAGGACAGTATATGAAGCTTTACGTATCGGTTGATATGGAGGGGATTACGGGATTACCTGATGCCACTTATGTCGACTCTTCTAAACATAATTACGAGCGAGGACGAAAGTTGATGACCGATGAAGTCAACTATGTCATCGAATCAGCCATCGCTAATCAAGCAAGTGAAATACTCGTCAATGATAGTCATTCAAAAATGAACAATTTGCTCGTTGAGGACCTTTACCCAGATGCTCAGCTGATTACCGGAGATGTCAAGCCACTTTCGATGGTGCAGGGACTTGACTCCTCCTGTGACGGGGCTATTTTTCTCGGTTATCATGCTCGGGCCGCTCAGCCTGGAGTTATGTCCCATTCGATGACCTTCGGCGTACGGAACTTTTACATAAATGATGTGGCGGTTGGAGAACTGGGATTGAATGCTTATCTCGCCGGTTACTACGAAGTTCCTATTTTAATGGTAGCAGGAGATGACCGTGTGGCCGATGAGGCTGAACAGCTCATTCCAAACATAGTGACTGCGGTAGTGAAAGAATCAATTTCCAGATCCGCTGTTAAGACCTTGACTCCAAAAAAGGCCGGCGTACTTTTACAAAATAAAACTGAGAAAGCAATACATAACCTGAGCAGTGCTGAACCTTTGACGCCTCCTGCTTCCCCAACTCTACGGATAGAGTTTGCTAACTACGGACAAGCCGAGTGGGCAAGCCTCATGCCTGGAACTAAAATAGAACCAAACTCTACTACCGTAGCTTTCAAAGCTAAAGATATTTTAGAAGCGTACCAAGCAATGCTTGTCATGACTGAACTTGCGATGCGCACCACATTCAACTAGGGGGAGAACGAATGGCAAAATACATAATAAAGCGTTTCGCTTTAATGGTGATCACTGTTTTAATTATCGCCACTCTTACTTTTTTTCTCATGAACTTACTGCCCGGTTCACCTTTGAATGAAGAGCGCTCGACGAACGAAGCTGTTCAGCAAAACTTAGAAGCTCACTTCAATCTAGACGAACCGCTGATTGTCCAATACGTACTTTATCTTAAATCTATTGCGACATTGGATTTTGGTCCTTCAATTAAACAACCGACGGAAACAGTGAATTCCTTATTGAGCAGAGGATTTCCTATTTCAGCAGAGTTGGGCATTTGGACGATACTTACGGCTGTCATCTCGGGTATTGCCTTAGGAGTATTCGCTGCCCTTAAACATAACGGTCTCATCGACTATATCGCCATGACAGTCGCTGTCCTAGGGATATCAGTTCCTAACTTCGTCCTTGCTACTCTGCTGATTCAAGAGCTTGCCGTAAATCGAGACTTTTTCCCTGCGGCTACGTGGAGCTCTCCTGCTCATATGGTTCTTCCCATTCTCGCACTTGCGACGGGCCCTATGGCAATCATTGCCCGTCTCACCCGTTCGAGCATGCTGGAAACATTGACCCAGGATTACATTAAAACCGCACGTGCTAAAGGTCTTTCTCCGGTTAAAGTAATCATTAAGCATGCACTGAGGAATGCTCTGATGCCAGTTGTAACAATTTTAGGAACGCTGATGGCAGGTATTCTCACAGGCACATTCGTTATCGAAAAAATCTTTGCAATTCCTGGAATGGGTAAGTATTTCGTTGACAGCATTAACCAGCGTGATTATCCAGTGATCATGGGAACAACCGTATTTTACAGTGCATTTCTAGTTTTTATGTTATTTCTCGTGGACATCGCTTACGGGCTGCTGGATCCTAGAATCAAATTACACGATGAAGGAGGTGGATAACCATGCTTCCTGCTGCTCGAGAAAAAGAGACTCACCACCACGAGGTTCCTGATGAATGGTTTAAACCGAAAGAAAAAGATGAACAACAGGCTGAAAGTGTGGTTCGCCCCTCTCTCTCTTACTGGCAAGATGCCTGGAGAAGATTAAAGAAGAACAAATTAGCCATGTCCGGCTTTTTCTTTCTTGTATTCCTGGGAATAATGGCCGTATTCGGCCCGATTTTATCTCCACATTCTGTATCTGAGCAAGTACTTTCTAATCAAAACCAATCTCCTTCAGTGACTCACTGGTTCGGCACTGACGATCTTGGACGAGATGTTTTCACGCGGACTTGGTATGGAGCCCGCATTTCCTTATTCGTCGGATTGATGGCAGCCTTCATAGACTTCTTCATCGGAGTTACATACGGAGGAATTTCAGGTTACAAAGGCGGCCGCACTGATAATGTAATGATGCGGATTATCGAAATCTTATATGGGCTTCCTTACTTACTAGTCGTCATCTTACTTTTGGTTGTCATGGGGCCGAGCCTGCTTACGATCATTATTGCGTTAACAGTAACTGGCTGGGTAGGAATGGCAAGAATAGTGAGAGGGCAGGTACTTCAAATCAAACACAATGAATTCGTACTTGCTTCTCAATCTTTTGGAGCCAAAACAAAGAGGATCATTCGTAAAAACTTGCTCCCTAATACGATGGGACCAATCATTGTCCAGATGACACTTACTGTGCCGACTGCCATCTTCGCTGAAGCGTTTCTCAGCTTTCTAGGACTTGGTATACAATCCCCGTTCGCAAGTTGGGGAGTGATGGCAAACGATGCTTTAGGAACCATATTATCTGGACATTGGTGGCGTTTATTCTTCCCTGCTTTTTTCATATCAGCTACTATGTTTGCTTTCAATGTGTTAGGTGACGGACTCCAAGACGCACTAGACCCTAAATTAAGGAGATAATTGAATGGATAAAATTCTCGATATTAAAGACCTCCATGTTTCCTTCGTAACTTATGGAGGGGAGGTACAAGCTGTCCGCGGAGTGAATTTGGAATTGTATAAAGGGGAGACTCTTGCCATCGTGGGTGAATCAGGTTGTGGAAAGAGTGTAACAGCTAACAGCATCATGAAGCTCATCCCTTCACCCCCAGGCAAGATTAAACATGGCTCCATCCACTTTAAAGGAAAAGATATGACGAAGCTTTCCAACAAAGAGGTCAGGAAAATCCGAGGCGTTGATATATCGATGATTTTCCAGGATCCTATGACTGCCTTGAATCCTACCCTCACAATCGGCGACCAGTTGACTGAGGGAATAAAACAGCACCGCAAAATTTCGGCAAAGCAAGCCAATCATCATGCGATCGACATGTTGAAGCTTGTCGGCATTCCTAACCCTGATGAGAGGATGAAGCAGTATCCTCACCAATTCAGTGGTGGAATGAGACAGCGAATTGTCATTGCTATGGCACTGATTTGCGAACCTGAGTTATTGATCGCAGATGAACCGACTACAGCACTCGATGTCACGATTCAAGCTCAAATTTTGCAATTGTTCCAGAAAATCCAGCGCGAAACCGGCGTGTCCATTATCCTTATCACTCATGATTTAGGAATCGTGGCGAAGGTGGCGAATCGAATAGCTGTCATGTATGCAGGAAAAGTCATTGAAACCGGCACGCGTCAGGAAATATTTTACCATCCTAATCATCCCTATACTCAAGGACTGCTGAATTCAGTCCCCCGCCTCGATCAAAAAGGCGAAAGGCTTATACCTATCGATGGTACTCCCCCAGATTTATTTGCTCCTCCAGAGGGGTGTCCGTTTACAGCCAGATGTCCAAAAGCAATGGAAGTGTGTTCCCGTATTTATCCCTTTCAAACAGAGCTGAGTCAAACCCACGCGGTTGAGTGCTGGCTCCAGGATGAAAGGGCTAAAAAATATATAGCTTCATCTTAATCAAAATATCTTCAGTACGTGATGGAAGGGGTAAAGAGAAATGAAAAAGTGGTTAACCGTATTACTAGGAATTTTGCTAGTAGCTGTTCTTGCAGCTTGTACAGCTGATGAAAATGCTGGTGAAGAAGGAGGCAGCGAAGATGGAGAGGAATCCACAAGTGAAGACTCTTCTGTTCTTCGCATGAATAATGGAGCAGAGCCTACCTCACTGGATCCTCCCATCGGGTTTGATGCTGCTTCATGGAACGTATTGAACAACTTGATGGAAGGGATGACCCGATTAAGTCAGGAGCATGAGCCTGAAGAAGCTACTGCAGAAAACATCGAAGTTTCAGAAGATGGAACGGAATATACGTTCACCATAAGGGAGGATGCCAAGTGGTCGAACGGAGACGATGTTACTGCAGAAGACTTTGAATTTGCATGGAAAAGGCTTCTAGACCCTGAAACAGCTTCCGCTGCTGCCTTCCTCGGTTATTTCATTGAAGGTGGAGAAGATTTCAACAACGGAGAGGGGTCCGCTGATGAAGTCATGGTTGAGGCTGTAAATGACAAAGAATTGCACGTCACTCTTACCGCTCCGACAAACTACTTTTTGAACATCATATCAAACCCAGCCTTCTTCCCTATCAATAAAGAAGTGGCGGAAGATAATGAAGAATGGTTCACTGAAGCTGAGAGCTTCGTAGGAAACGGTCCGTTTTCTCTTACAGAATGGGAACATGATAACGAAATGGTGTTAGAAAAAAATGAGGAATACTGGGATGCAGAGACCGTACAATTAGAAGAAGTGCATTTTGCTATGGTCGATGATTCAAATACAGAGTATCAATTATATGACAGTGGCGATCTTGATAACTCTGAAATCCCATCAGATTTAGCAGACGAATTGCTGGAAAGTGATGAAGTGACCATCGAAGATCAGGCAGGAACCCAGTTCTATCGCTTTAATGTAGAAGAAGAACCGTTCCAAAATGAAAAAATCCGTAAAGCATTCGCATTAGCTGTCAACCAAGAAGATATCGTAAGCTATGTAACTAAAATGGGTGAAGAACCAGCAAGAGGCTTTGTGTCACCAGGATTCAAAGATGCCAACGGCAATGATTTCCGTGAAGAAAGTGGTGCCCTTGTTCAATATGACGCTGAAGAAGCTAAACAACTGCTGGAGGAAGGTATGGAGGAAGAAGGATACGATGAACTTCCAGAAGTTACCCTATCCTACAACACTGATGATACCAATAAGAGCATCGCTGAAACCATGCAAGAAATGTACAGTAAAAACTTGGGCGTAGATGTTACTTTAGAAAACACGGAATGGAATGTTTTCCTTGAAGATCAAAAAGCGCTCGAGCACCAATTTTCCCGCAGCTCCTTCCTGGCTGATTATGCTGACCCGATCAACTTTTTAGAAAGCTTTACGACTGACTCAAGTATGAACCGTACAGGTTGGGCTAATGAAGAATATGACAATCTGATCGCTCAAGCCAAAGAAGAGACAGATGAAGAACAGCGTTTCCAGCATATGTACGAAGCTGAACAAATCTTATTCGAAGAAATGCCGATCTTCCCGATTCATTTCTACAATCAAGTGTTCTTACAAAAGGATAACGTGGATGGTATCGTTCGACATCCCGTCGGCTATCTAGAACTGAAGTGGGCTACGAAAGAATAAGCATTTAGAGAAGAGAACCCATACAACTGTATGGGTTTCCCTTCTTTTTATAAGCTGCCTGTAGTTATGGAAGATGGCGGCCCGTCTGCTTTCGATAGAGCGGCAGGTAAGACCTTTCGCTTTCCACGGGTGTTCGCCGAAACTTATCTTGCTTTGCCAAGTAACGGAAGTTCGAACTCTCATATCATATCATTACATAACTCTCTTAAGAACCGTATCAAAGCTTACCATTGCTTATAAGAAAGGAAGTACAAAACATGATTTATCCTAACCGATTACAACCAGGGCAGACTGTAGGAGTAATAGCACCCGCAAGTCCTCCAGATTTAAATCATTTACAGCGAGCGATCCCCTTTTTAAATGAACTGGGTTTACACGTGAAGATCGCTCCCCATGTTTCCTGTACTTATGGATATTTAGCTGGTACTGATGAACAGAGGTTAAACGATTTACATATGATGTTTGCAGATCGCGATGTGGATGCGATTATTTGCGCAGGCGGAGGCTATGGAACAGGAAGAATTGCTGACTCTATAGATTACAAGTTAATCAAAAATCACCCCAAAATTTTCTGGGGGTATAGTGATATTACATACTTACATACAGCGATCCGCCAAAAAACAGGACTTGTCACCTTTCACGGTCCTATGCTTAGTTCTGATATAGGAAAAGATGATTTCGACGACTTTTCAAAATCCATGTTTCATCAACTTTTCCAGCCTGTAACCTTAAACTACACACAGGACATATCACCGCTTCACGTCATTTCAGAAGGTGAATCAGAAGGTAGAGTGGTTGGCGGTAACCTTTCGCTGCTCGTCAATTCCATAGGATCTGATTATGAATTGAATACGAAAAATAAATTGCTGTTTATAGAAGATATTGGAGAAGAACCTTACCGCATTGACTCTTTCTTAAGTCAGCTGCAGTTATCAGGGAAACTCGAAGATGCTGCAGGGATCATTATCGGAGATTTCAAAGATTCGCAGCCCAAAAAACGGAATGAGTCGCTGAGCCTGGAGCAAGTCCTCCATCATTACCTGGCACATTTAGAAAAACCAGTTGTTTCAGGCTTCAAAATCGGCCACTGCCTCCCTCATTTCGCCATCCCTTTAGGGACGAAAGCCAGATTATCAAGTTTCTCAAAAACGTTGGTGATTCAGCCAGGAGTTTCGTAAGTCAGGAAAGGATGAACGACTATGATGATTCAATCGATTGATACATACCCTGTCACCGTCCCATTACACACCCCTTTTAAAACAGCCCTCAGAACGGTCACCGTTGCTGAGTCTCTATACGTCAAAGTGACTTGTACAGATGGAACCGTCGGATGGGGAGAAGCTCCTCCTACTCATGTCATTACTGGGGAAAGCTCTGCGAGTATCAAATATATGGTGGAAAGTATTTTAAAACCCTCTATTTTGGGGAAGACACTATTTGAAAGAGAAAAATTGTTTGAAAGCCTTCATCGTTCAGCGGTTGGAAATACTAGTGCAAAAGCAGCTGTTGACATGGCTTTATATGATTGTTTATCTCAAAAATGCAGCCTCCCCCTCTTTCAATTTTTAGGGGGATACCGCAATGAGCTGGAAACCGATTATACAGTCAGTGTAAATGATGCCGAGCAAATGGCTATTGACGCTGAGCAATACATCAAGAACGGTTTCAATGTTTTGAAGGTTAAGGTAGGAAAAGATGACATCGAAAAAGACATTCAGCGAATTACTGCCATCCGTGAGAAAATAGGAGCTGCTCCTACGATTCGATTGGATGCCAACCAGGGATGGTCGTCTAAAGAGGCTATTCATGCTATTCGAAAAATGGAGCAGCTGGCATTGAATATCGAACTCGTAGAGCAGCCGGTCGCAGCTTATGACATCGACGCCTTAAAACAAGTGACAGATCATACGTCTACTCCAATTATGGCTGATGAAAGTGTCTTTACTCCACAAGATGCAAAAAGAGTGTTAGAGAATAAATGTGCCGACCTGATCAACATCAAGCTTATGAAGGCCGGTGGTATTCATGAAGCTTTGAAAATTAACAAGCTTGCAGAAGCGTACGGAATACCGTGCATGGTAGGAAGTATGATAGAAACAAAGCTTGGAATAACAGCGGCCGCTCATTTTGCAGCCAGTCAAAAAAATATTACGAGATTCGACTTCGACGCGCCTCTCATGCTTTCGAAAGACCCGTTACATGGAGGCGTTCAATATAATGGACGTAATATGACTTTTGGTAGTGAACCGGGTTTAGGGATTAAAGGAATAGATATAGAACAAATGCTTTCGTAACATTAAAAAGGAGGAAATCAATCATGACTCAAGCAGAAGCAACAAGAACGACATGGGTAGTCCAAGTTCCGGTCGCTACCGTATGGACTTCACATGAAGCTCCACGTTCCATTGATTTGCCGGGAATTTCAAATCCAACAAAAATTAAAGATTGGCTCGACAGTCTAACATACGAATCAAGTTTAGCTTTAAGCGATAATAATTTAATACAATCCCAGCTTCTTTACGGTGAAGAAGTGATCGTGGATTACGTTGAAGGAAAATGGGCAAGCGTCGTCATTCCTACTCAACCTTCCAAAAAGGATGACCGCGGTTATCCTGGGTACGTTCCAATTAATCAGCTGAAAGAAGTTCCTGAGCATGAATGGATCGGGCAAGGGGTCGCGGTCGTCAATAAAAACACGACTCTTTTATTAGACGATCAGGGAGAACCAATGTTTGATATCAGTTATTTAACGTCGCTTCCTGCCCTGGCAGAGGAAGGCCAATTCATCAAAGTACGGACTCCTCATGGTACAGGATATGTGTTAGAACTAGATGTTTCGCTTTACCCCTCTAAAGAACATATTCCAAAAGGCGACGGAGCCGCTATTTTAAAAGAAGGTGAGAAGTTCGTTGATTTACCCTACTTCTGGGGCGGCATGAGTTCTTACGGCTACGACTGTTCAGGATTTGCCTACAATATGCATAAAGCGAACGGCTATGAAATACCACGCGATGCCACAGACCAGGCACTATCAGGTATAGAAGTAAATCTAGAAGAAATTGAGCCAGGTGATTTATTGTTTTTTGCCCATGATGAAGGGCAAGGCAGCATACATCACGTAGGTATTTACTATGGAGATGGAAAAATGATTCATTCCCCTAAAACCGGAAAAACCATTGAAATTATCAAATTGAATGGAACCATATACGGCCGTGAGCTATGCAGCGCAAGACGCTACTGGAGAGATACGGAGGAATAGTGATGAAAGAAGAAAAAACTCTGCAAGTCCGTAACTTGAAAAAGCATTTTAATCTAGGAAAAGGCAAAACGCTAAAAGCAGTAGACGGAGTTAGTTTTGACATCTACAAAGGCGAAACTTTCGGACTCGTGGGAGAATCAGGGTGCGGTAAATCTACGACAGGTCGAACGATTATGAACCTGTATAGCAGGACTGAGGGCCAGGTCCTATTCAATGATAAGGATGTCCATCAACTTTCAGAAAAGGAAGACTTTCAGTTAAAAAGACAGCTGCAAATGATTTTTCAGGATCCCTATGCTTCTTTGAACCCAAGATCCACTGTAGCAGATATTATCTCTGAACCTATGGTCGTCCACAAACTCTACAAATCAGAAAAAGAACGTATGGCTAGAGTGTATGAACTTCTTGAAGAAGTCGGACTGAACCGTGATCACGCCAACCGCTACCCCCACGAATTCAGCGGCGGCCAGCGGCAGCGAATCGGTATCGCAAGGGCACTTGCACTTGACCCGGATTTGATTATCGCCGATGAACCTATTTCCGCTCTGGACGTCTCCGTACAAGCCCAGGTGGTTAATCTATTAGAAAGGCTTCAGGAAGAAAAGGGTCTGACCTATCTATTTATTGCCCATGACCTCTCTATGGTACAGCATATTTCCGATCGTATTGGAGTCATGTATTTAGGGCATATGGTCGAACTTACAAGCAGTGAAGAGCTCTACGATAAACCGCTCCACCCTTACACTCAGGCTCTTTTATCAGCGATCCCAATTCCTGATCCGGATATCGAGGACAGCCGTGAACAGGTTATCATCGAAGGCGAAATTCCAAGTCCGATTGACCCGCCGAGCGGATGCGTGTTCAGGACTCGCTGTCCAATGGCAATGAAAGCCTGCTCCGAAATCAAGCCTGTATGGCAGGAAGTAGATCATAATCACTTTGTAGCCTGCCACTTGTATAATGACGATATTGAGGATAAGACGCCGATTAAAAAACAGCCTGACTTACTCACGAAATAGTAAACATCCCCCGCTCCGTCAAATTGACGAAACCGGGGGATTTTATTATGAGTAAAGCAAGTTTTATGAAACTATGACATCCACTTAGGAGGTGTGTTTTTATCCCAGTAAATTTCTCCAATGCTATGATGTTCTTCAAAGCTGTCCTCATTCAGATGATAATGAAAATTGAACCAATACCCTTCTCCCGGCCGAATATCGCGCCTCACATCAAAACGAGCAATTTCTTCTTTTGTACGCCCGTCCAATACTGTAAAGATCTTTTCACCATACCCCGGAGTCAGTTCCTCTGTCACTTCATAATAGGGAACATCCTCCTCCCCCGCCTCGGAGATGATATCCGCTATAACTTCTTCCACCTTAGGGAGGATGTCTCTTTCAAAATCTGCTTCAACTTTATCTATGATTTTCGGGCCCATTTTGGTAACCATTTGGCCTTTCGCCTGTTCTGTTATCGTATGTACATAGTATTCAGTAGAGAAAACCGGTTCTTCGAAAGGTGAAACTTCCTCATCAACCACGTCTGTTTTGTGAGCATCATCGTTTTCTAAATCTACGTGATCAGCATGATCTTTTGAAGCGACTTCTTTATTTTCAGCCGTTTCCATCTCTGCGTAAGCAGGTGGTATATAAATGCCCAGTGTCATAATTGTAATTAAGACAACAAATACTTTTCTTATCCACAGATTCATAGAATTGGACTCCTTCTTCAATACTCTACTTAAATTCTACCATTTTGTGGCGAGAAGTCCATATCCTCACCAAAAATAAAAAGCGGGAGTTATTCCGCTTTTTATCTTTTATTCATTTTCCTTTTTGATCATTCGTTTCAATTCATTCAGCTCATTCATTATTTTTCTTGTATCTTCACTCTCCTGCTCTGAATGCTCGGAAAGTTTCTGAGCATTGTTTACAATTTCACCGACAATCAAGTTTAAAATTATAAACGTCGAAACGATAATGAAGGAAACAAAATAGAGCCATGACCATACAACTTCAGCAAAAATCGGGCGAAATACTCCGCTCGCCCAGCTTTCCAGTGTAAATACTTGGAATAAAGTCAACGCACTTAAACCAATGTTCCCGAAATATTCTGGAGTAATTTCACCAAAGAAGCTCGTACCGATAACTGCATATACATAGAAAATGATTCCCATAAGAATTGTGACTGATCCAATCGCTGGAATTGCCATAAATAATGCAGCCGTCAGTCTTCGTAAAGAAGGTACGACCGATATCGTCCTAAGTACTCGAAGCACTCGAAGAATCCTTAAGACGCCAACCAAATGGGTGTTATACAATACGATACTCCCAAATACAATCACAAAATCAAATACGTTCCAGCCATCTTTAAAAAATTGCTTTCGATAAACGATTAACTTCAGAACAATTTCAACCGTGAAAATTGCCAGGATCAGTAAATCCAATCCTATGAATAAAGATTCGTAACGTTCATATATTGAAACGTCTGTTCCAAATCCGATTTGCACAGCGTTTATTAAAATAACCGCGAGAATAAATCTCGTAAATAACGGGTGTTCCACAAACTTCTTCAGCTTCACTAACTTACCCCCTCTTTCTATCCACAACTATTCAATGACTTCTCAATTTTTCCAGAACATTTTAATTCTACTATTATCATATATAATATATTCATAGTTATTACTTACTTTAATAAAGACCCAACCCATATATTAATAGATAGAGGGGTGTAAAGAAAGGTAAACCCCTTAAAATTAGAAGCATTCCCTGTAAAATTATAAATTGATAGCAATTTTTAAACCTTCAATATGAAGAGAAGCATAATGTATATTGCAACAGAGCGTATCCCTGTTTCCTCATCATCGAGTAGTCCCGTTTTTCTACTAGTCCAATCTCGAATACTGAAAAAAACCCTTCAAATCAGTTATGTAAGCGCAATCTTTTTTGTGAATTTGCTCGCACTAAATTAAAAACAATGGTATAATAAACATGTAGAGAAGAAACAAACCGCTAAACAACTTAGGTGGCTCAACCATCGCGAGTTCGTTTCCAAACGAACAATGACATTTTGACCGATAGAAGGGAACACAACTCCTGTGTAGAGGATGAGAATTGCCCAGATCTGAAGGTCACGTGTCGGAATAAGGGTATATAACCGCCCTGATACGAAGAGTCGACCAATTCCTGTAAGACAATGACCCCTGAAAAGGAAATCAACACATTCCTTGCAGAGGTAGTCAAGATTTAAAGGTCGCTCTAGCATTACTTCCTTCTTTTCATAAGAAATTTATAGAAAAGAGGAGCATCAACACAAATTTGACTTAACCACATGAAGCGGAAACGAATTCTTAGAAAGAATTGTCCTTCTGCGAGTTAATCAAATCAAGACAATGTAGAATCCAGGATGATTCTAACATGGTTGAGTCACCTAAGTTGTTTACCCTCACATCATTCAGTGGTGTGAGTTTTTTTATGACCAATTTTATAAGTGAAGTTCCTGTTGAAAATTGAAAATGTAATATAGCTCACATTTATTTATTACAAAACTAGGGTAAGGTAAGTAATATAATTAAAAAGGAGTGTTTGCTCATGACAAGTTTCAAGTTAAGTCAGCAAGTACCAAATTTCACCTTACCGACTGTGTCCGGAGAAGAATTCAACTTTTCTGAAGTGCTTAAATCAAATAGTGATCAGTGGCACCTTATTATTTATTTCCGCGGCTCCTGGTGTCCCGCCTGTATGAGTGAGTTACAGGAGTTTGAGGAGAGCAAAGGGTATTTTGAAAAACAGCAAATTCACTTAACTACCATAACACACGATGAAAAAGAAGACTTAGAAAAAATGGTCGAAGAGCACGGCTTTACGTTTCCAGTTCTAATTGATGAGAAATTGGAGTTTCTAGAGTCTTATGGTGTTCATTACCATGACGAGACTGCACCTTATGAGGATCACGGTACTCACAGTGACCCCGCTTACTTTTTGACAGATGGACAAGGAAAGTTACTATATCAACAAAGACAAACAAGCCCATTCGGCCGCCCTCATCCCAAAGAACTTAGAAAAATCATTCAATACATCAAGAAGAATCTGAAATAAACAAACACCGCCATGTGAACGATTCACATGGCGGTGTCTCTTCTCTTTATCAGCTAGCAAAAAGAATCTTTTGATTTAGGAACAGATAACCCAAACAACGGTCTTAAATAAAGGGCGAGGAATGTCCCGGCTAATGCTAAAACACCCCAAATGTAACCATGAAGGCTAAAGGATGCTATGCCTCCAAAGTAAGCTCCAATATTACAGCCGAAAGCAAGTCGGGCTCCATACCCCATCAGCAAACCTCCGATAACGGAAGCCGCTACATTTTTCCCATTCAATTTTGAGAATTTGAATAGGCCGCCTGCTGCTGAAGCCAGGAAAGCCCCTAAAATAACGCCTAAGTTCAATACTGTGGTAGAGTCTGCAAAAATGGACGCCTCCAAAACGGCTGCATTCGATCCTTGCCAGTACCCCCAGCTAGCTACATCAAGCCCAAAGAATTGAGCAACTTTAGAACCCCATAGGGCAAAGGCTGAAGTGATACCCCATGGAGCACCTCTCGTCATTAAAGTTAAAGCGTTAAGAACAGCCAATATGATAGCCGCTGCGAATAATGGCCACGATCCGCGGAAGATTCTTTTCCAGCCATTTGTTGTTGGCACAGGAGCCATTTTCGGTGCCTTTTTCTTCTTTTCTACTACTAAAGTAATCCAGGCAATTAACCCGAACAAACCTATGGAAAGCAGCCAGGCCCCGCCATAACCTAGACCTGTAGAGGTCGCTAGAGACACAGGTTCAAATGCGGGCAGATCTTCTGTCCAAAATGGTAAGTGGGCTGCCCCAATGGTAGAGCCAATGATAAAGAATAGCAGCGTAACAAGCATAACAGAGCGACCGCCTCCGACTGCATAAAGCGTACCAGAAGCACATCCTCCCCCGAGCTGCATTCCTACACCAAACATAAATGCCCCAACTAGCAGACTTACTCCTACTGGTGAAACATAGCCTGCCACTTCTCCTCCAAAGAATGAATAACCAAATGCTAAAATCGGAGCAAATAAAGTCACAGCTACGGCTAACATTAACATGTGAGAACGTAAAGCTTGTCCATTCCCGACAGACATCATTCTGCGAAAAGCAGAAGTAAAACCAAATCGAGCATGGAATAGTGTATAACCAAGCAATAGACCAATCACGAGTAGTAATGACTGCACTACATTCTGGGTAATCATAAGATAAATCATTAAAATTGCACCAACGATGAGACCGCCGATAATCAGTGGCATTTGAGGGCTGTTTAAGTCAGCATCTTTTCGCTGTACGGGATCTTTCACTTCATCTATAGGTTGAACTCTTGTAGTTTCCATGCAAACACCCTTTTCCTTATAAAAATAGTCGGATTTATAAACATAGAATAACTAGGATTCTTATTTATGTCAAAGAAGTTGTTTAATAGATCAACCTAACCTTTAAAATTGGATACCCATGAGTATGGGGGAGAACACGGCCGAAGTAATTTACGAATTCACTCGATCTTTTTTAAAACGAACTGCGCGTCTTAATCTTGTCAGGCAGTCTAAACGAATCTCATCTACAATATCTCCTAATAAAGAGCGGTTCTGGCGAATTTTCATCAACTTGAGCGACAACTGTACGAGCTTTCTGTGCACCTTAAAAATCATTAATGGCAATATAAAGATTACTGCCCAATTCATTAAACCAACCATGAATCCAACTTATGTATTTTTATCATGTTAAAGTAAATTACGTTTAAAAGTTCAACATAACTATTCTATTTTAATCTCTCTTAATTCCCTTAAGATTTTCACGTTCGCCTTATAGCGAATTTGCCTTACACGCTCTGGGGTTACATTGATTTCTTTTGCTATCTTACTCAATATCTTTATATCACAATCAACTCCATATATCTTATTCAGTACAAGCTTTTCCCTATCTAAAAGAATATATTGCATAGTCTTGTACACTTTTATAAACATTTTATATTCCTCTGAATTACGATCCTTAAGTAACTCATAAAATGGACATCGATCATAGAGACTTTTCTTGGAAGTATTACCGCCACTTCCTACCATACTCTCATAATAAGCAGCATCATTTTTTGTAATATTGGACAAGTTAACCATACTTATTTACTCCTTTTTAAGTGTTATCATGTTTTGTTAGCTTAGCATGAGAATTAAAATAATCTTCATATAAAAGAAAAACCCCTGCTATGCAGGGGTTTTTCTTTATTCTTTAGTGGAGCATAGCGGGCTCGAACCGCTGACCTCTACACTGCCAGTGTAGCGCTCTCCCAGCTGAGCTAATGCCCCATATAATTTTTCCGACAAAATTTATTATAGCGCTTATAAGTCGTTTATTCAATACTTTTTGAAATTAATTTTGACATTTCAGCCAATAATTCTGACATTTGGTAAGGTTTTTCTAACATTTGATCCAAAACCGACTCATCCCCTCCAGCAAACACAATAAAAGTCTATCTCTCTAAAATTAAGAGAGATAGACTTCTTCCAGTTATTTAGTCTGCGACAACTTCTTCTTTTTCTTCCCTCAGCTGATCCATAAGGTTCTTCAGCAATTGAATGCCGTCGTTTGTTCCGATGGATTCTGGGTGGAACTGGACGCCTTCAATGGGATATTCGAGGTGACGAATGCCCATAATTTCTCCTTCGACGGTGGCAGCGGTGATCTCGAAGGCTTCAGGTACATCCTTTTTATCGACGATTAAGGAATGGTAGCGCATAGCTTCCATAGGGTTATTGAGATTTTTATAGATCGAGCGGTTATCGTGAAAGATTTCTGAGCTTTTGCCGTGCATCAATCGATCGGCTCGGACGACTTTTCCGCCGAATACTTGAGCGATGGCCTGGTGGCCTAAGCATACGCCAAAGATGGGGATCGTCTTTTTATATCGGTCAATGACTTCAAGTGTGATTCCTGTTTCATCAGGAGAACATGGGCCTGGTGAAAGGAATAACAATTCTGGCTGCAGCTCATCGATTTCTTCAAAGGTGACTTCGTCATTTCTTCGCACGATCACTTCTTCGCCAAGGTCGCCTAGATACTGGACGAGATTGTATGTGAATGAATCGTAGTGATCAATCATGTAGATCAACTCTGCTCAGCTCCTCTGGTCTAGATTCATTTTACAAGCTGATGAATCTCTTGATAAAAACGTTCGAGTGCTTCTTCTTCCTGGCCATTTTCAAATGCTTCCAGCTCGCCTTCGATCAGACGAATAATCTTGCTTCCGATGATGACGCCATCGGAGTGCTCTCTTACTAATTGTACATCTTCATTCGTAGAAACGCCAAATCCCACAGCTACCGGCACTTGGCTATGCTCTTTTACCTTTTTAATAAATGATAAGGTTTCTGCAGACATCTGATTGCTGCCACCCGTCACTCCGAGCGTTGAAACACAATACAGGAAACCTTTAGCATGCTCAGCAATTTGTTTGATGCGAGTATCCGAATTAGGTGCTACAAGTGAAATGAACTCGACTCCTTTTTCTTCTGCCAACCCTCTGATTTCTTCACTTTCTTCGTATGGTAAATCAGGAATTAGAACACCTTCTGCTCCATTTTCTTCTAACATTTCGAAAAAGCGATCGTATCCCATTTGAATGACAGGATTATAATACGTGAAAATAACGACCGGAATTTCCACCCCTGCTTCTCGCAGCTTAGGCACTAGTTCAATCGCCTTCGTCAGCGACATGTTCTGTTGCAATGCGCGCTGTGCTGCTCTCTGGATTGTCGGTCCATCAGCTAATGGATCTGAATAGGGTACCCCGAGTTCCAGAATGTCTGCACCAGCCTTCTGCAGCCGCAATGCAAATTGGATCGTCAGTTCAGGAGTCGGGTCTCCAGCTACAACGAACGGGATAAACAAATCTTCTGTTTTCGTCAGCTTCCCTTGAAATGAAGTTTGTGTCAGCATATTATTCCTCCTCCTGAAAATGTTCCATCAGCGTGGCCATGTCTTTGTCGCCACGGCCTGACAAGTTGATCAGGATCGTCTGCTCTGGAGTCATTTCAGCTGCTTCCTTGAATGCTTGTGCCAAAGCGTGTGCCGTTTCAATCGCTGGAATAATACCTTCTTGCTCGGTCAATAGCTGCAATGCACTTAACGCTTCTTTATCAGTAATCGATTCATAGCGCACTTGCTTCGTTTGGAAAAGATGAGCATGCTCCGGTCCGATTCCCGGGTAGTCAAGCCCTGCTGAGATCGAGTACGGCTCTGTAATTTGTCCGTTTACATCCTGCATAAGGTAAGTCATTGACCCGTGGATTACACCTGGAGTTCCTTTTGTCAGTGTAGCAGCATGTTCTGGAGTATCGATTCCTTTACCAGCCGCTTCGACTCCAATCAATTCACATGGATCCTGCAAAAATGGATAGAACATCCCCATTGCATTACTTCCGCCGCCTACACATGCATAAATTCGGTCAGGAAGCTCAGATTCGACTTCTAAAAACTGCTTCTTCGATTCATCCCCGATAACACGCTGAAAATCGCGGACCATGCGTGGGTACGGATGCGGACCTACAACAGATCCTATTAAATAAAAGTGGTCTTCACAATTGGCAACCCAGTAACGAATGGCTTCGTTCGTTGCATCTTTTAACGTTCCATTTCCGCTAGAAACAGAGATGACTTCAGCCCCCAACAACTTCATGCGGAACACATTGAGCTCCTGACGGCGAATATCTTCTTCACCCATGAACACTTTACACTCAAGGCCAAATTTAGCCGCTACAGTAGCTGAGGCTACACCATGCTGACCAGCGCCAGTTTCTGCGATGATTTTCTTTTTACCCATGCGTTTCGCAAGTAATCCCTGGCCGATCGCATTGTTCAGCTTGTGTGCACCAGTATGATTCAAGTCTTCTCGCTTTAAATATATTTTTGCTCCGCCCAGCTGCTTAGATAACTTGTCCGCATAGCTTAGGGAAGTAGGGCGTCCGGCATATTCTTTTAATACATGATGATACTGATCCAGAAAAGCCTGGTCGCTCATAGCTTCGTCTAAAGCTTCTTCTAATTCTTGTAAAGGCCCCATCAACGTTTCTGGAACATATTTACCGCCAAAATCACCAAAACGTCCTTTGATATCAGGAAAAACTTGCTGCATGTCGGTCCACCTCTTTCATAATTGCTTGGATTTTATATAAATCGTTCTGTTCATTCGTTTCAATTCCACTAGATATATCAATGCCTTCTGGGTGTTGTCCAAGAAGCTGTGACACGTTCTCGGGTGTGATCCCTCCAGCAATCAGGCAGGAAACATTTTGTTCATTAGCGACGCGCACATAGTCTTCTACTGTGCTCCAGTCAAAACTGACTCCTGTGCCGCCATATGCGCCTTCTACTTTCGAGTCGATCACATAACCATCCGCTACGCCTTTGTAGATCTCCATCTGTTCTAAGGCACCATCCCGATGATGGACGACTTTCCAAACAGGCAGCCCAACCGCTTCTTTGATTTGCAATATTTTTGAAACGGTCTCGCTGCCGTGAAGCTGAATGACGTCCAATGAAACAAAAGAAAGCACTTCCTCCAGCTGCTCAATCGTCGGATCAACGAATACACCTACAAGCTTTTGTTTCGGCTTTGTACGGCGTACCCATTGGCCCACCCGTTCTGGCCGGACGTAGCGCTTTGTTTTTTTAACAAAAATAAAGCCTAAGTGAGTAGCGTTCGAAGAAGCACTCTTCTCTACATCGCTTGCTGATCGATTGCCGCATAATTTAACGAGAGGCTCACGTATCATACGTTCACTCCGTCCAAGAGATTTGTCACTGCTTGTTTAATATTGTTTTGTCTCATCAGTGACTCTCCCACTAAAACAGCGCCCGCACCATAACCAACGACTTTCTGGATATCCTCAAACGTAAATATTCCGCTTTCAGAGACGAGAAATGCTTCGTCTGGGGCCAACTTCGCCATTTTTTCGGTTTGTTCAAGCTTCGTCTCAAACGTGTGAAGGTTGCGGTTATTCACACCTAATACCTCAGGTGTGAATTCCTTCAACACACCTTCAAGTGTTTCTTCACTATGCACTTCAACGAGCGCTTCCATGCCCGATTCATAGGCTTGCAAATATAACTCATGAAGTTTTTTCGGCTCCATGGCTTCGCCAATCAGCAATATGGCGTCAGCTCCCATTAACTTGCTCTCCTCCACTTGTACGGGATCGATAATAAAATCCTTGCGCATCACAGGAACATCCACGAATTTCTTAATATCCGTTAAAAAGTCGCGATGCCCCTGGAAGAAGTGCTGGTCAGTCAACACTGAAATCGCCTGAACGCCCGCATCAGCATACTGTTTCCCAACCATCACGTGGTTGAAATCATCGCGGATAACTCCTTTCGAAGGAGAGGCTTTTTTCACTTCTGCAATCAACCCGGCAATTTTCTTGGAATTCTTAAGAGATTCAGCAAAAGGAACCTTCTTCACGTCAGCCGCTTCAGGTAAATATAGTCGTTCAATCTCTTGTTGTTTTATCGCTAAAATCGTATCAAGCATACTGACGTCGCTCCTTTTCCTCTTGAATAGAAGTGAAATATTCATAAACCGTACCTGCTTCAATAGCTTGCTGGACTTTTTGAACGCCATCTTTTAAGTCGGCAGCTTTGCCGGCTACATACAATCCAGCTGCAGCATTCATCGTCGCAATGGTCATGGCACTTTCGTTAGCTGTGCCTTGAAGTACCTTCTCTATAATTTGCGCACTATCTGTGCTTGTTGTAATTTGAATATCTTTCAATTGACCTGTATTCAATCCTAAATCTTCTGGCTCAATTGTAAATCGCGTGATATTTCCGTCTTTCAGTTCTACAATGTCCGTGACACCCGACATTGTGATTTCATCCAGCCCATCACGGCCGGTAGCTAATAAGACGTGTTTAGAACCTAATTTATTCAGCGTTTCGGCCATCTTTTCAGCATAGGTCGTATCGTAAATGCCAATGAGCTGACGCTTGGCATTCGCAGGGTTAGACATTGGTCCAAGCAAGTTGAAGACGGTTCGAAAACCAAGTTCCTGACGGGCTGGCCCGGCATGCTTCATCGCCTGATGATAATTTGGGGCGAACATGAATGTCATCCCTTTTTCTGAGATAGCTTTCGCCCCTTCTTCCGGGGTCGTATCAATCGGAATGCCCAGTGTTTCTAATACGTCGGCGCTTCCGCTTTTTGATGATACTTTGCGATTACCGTGCTTAGCGACTTTTACGTCCATGGAAGCAAGGATAATCGATACGGCTGTGGATATATTAAATGTGGAGCTGCCGTCTCCTCCTGTTCCGCACGTATCTACGATCTCATCATTTTCTACTTCCAGCTTTGTCATATTGGCACGCATGGCTCGAACGAACCCGGTCATTTCTTCTACCGTTTCTCCACGGTGACGGATGACGGAAAGGAGACTCATCAGCTGGCCCGTCGTTGCGTTGCCCTGCATAATTTCGTTCATAGCTTCGAATGCAGCTTCTTCTGTCAACGTTTTTCCTTCTACAATCTCACTTAAAATTTGTTTCATTTCGTCTCGACTCCTTCTCTGCTCTTCTCAAATGCTCGCTCAGCTATTTCTATTGTGCGCTTCAATGCGCTCGCTTTATTAATCGTTTCTTGATACTCTGCTTCTGGATCGGAATCGGCTACTACGCCGGCCCCTGCCTGTACGTATACTTGATCGCCTACTTTAGTCATCGTACGAATGGTGATGCAAGAATCGATATTGCCATCAAAGCCTAAATAAACCACGCCTCCTCCATATAAATGACGGGGGGTTGGTTCAAGTTCCCTTAAAATTTGCATAGCTCTGATTTTCGGTGCGCCAGAAAGTGTGCCGGCTGGGTAAGCAGAAATCAAGGCATCGATTGGCGAAACTCCTTCTTTCAATTGCCCTGTCACCTTGCTGATGATGTGCATAACCTTCGAAAACCGGCCGATTGTCATATAATCAAAGACTTTGACGGTCCCATATTCTGCAACTCTTCCCATATCGTTACGTGCTAAATCTACAAGCATCCTGTGTTCTGCCTGTTCTTTTTCGTCAGCTAAAAGCTCTTCAGCTAAGGCATCATCTTCTTCCTGAGTGCTGCCTCGTTTTCTCGTGCCGGCAATGGGGTGGATCTCAAGTTCACCGTCCTGCACTTCTAACAGCCGTTCGGGAGAACTTCCCATCACTTCTACGTCATGAAACCTTAAATAAAACATATAGGGAGACGGATTGACTTTTCTTAGAATTCGATAAAGCTCAAAACCGCTCCGTTCGGTCGTTGCTTGAAACCGCTGGGAAAGCACAGCTTGAAAGATGTCGCCGGCTAATATATATTCTTTAATTTTCTCTACATCATTTTTGAAATCTTCTTTTTCGTAATTACTCTTCAAATCTATGGAATGATCTGAGAGCTCGTCCGTCAACATCAAGTCAGGAAGGAAACTGTTTTCTTTCAGACGCTGGCTTACTTCTTTAACACGCCCGGCTGCTTGTTCATACATTTCCTCCGCATGATTGTCGTCGGTTAATCTAGCAAAAGTCAAAATTGTCGTTTCTTTTGTTTTATGATGGTAGGCAATTAGAGTTTTACAGAACAACAGGTGATAATTGGATAAATCCATATGATCGGGTTCTGCAAACGGTACAGGCTCATAATCGGAAATCGCATCATAAGCGATATATCCAACGGCTCCTCCCTTAAAAGGCAAAGGAACATCTGCCTGTTTTACTTTTAATTTGTCTACCGTCTTTTCAAAGGCGTCCTTGAAATTCGACGCAGTACGGGTTGTTTTTTCCTGAAAATCTTCTATTATAAACGTGCCTTCTTGCTGAGAAATGTCAATCATCGGGTCTAAACCAATAAATGAGAAATTAGACCATGGAGATTCAGGGTCCTGGCTTTCCAGCATATAGACAGCCTCATCGCGCAATGCGTGAAACATGTGGATGGGCGTAAGTGTATCGGTATAAAAGGATTGGGAAATCGGAATCGTGCGGTATTCCTCAGCATCTGTAAGGAATGATTCCTTTGTCGTCATACTCATGGGTGCTCACCTCTCCATAATTTGTTATGGAAAATGAGACGTTGAGGGGTATTCAAATGTGGGATGAAAAAAGGTGGAATTCAATGGCTCAGGCCATCTGACAGCTCCTAACGTCCGTCGGATTCCTAAAGCTCGCTCAGCTCACCCTGTTTCCTCAACTAGACTAATCTCATTCTCTGCTCTTCATGCTTTCAAACAGTGTATAAAATTCTGATAATAATGTCAACTCTTCAATTCATAAAAGCGAAACCAATTGGATATATAGAACGTATAGAAGATGAAGGAGGAAAAATAAATGATTTTATTAACGCAATCTGCACCACAATTTTTCAGCGACAACTTGGCTATCTTAGCTCCGCTCATCATTATTCAGCTGATCCTTGTTATTACGGCTCTTATAAGTTTAGCAAAAGCACAATTCACGAATGGCCCAAAATGGTTATGGGCGCTTATCATTATCTTCTTTAATATTCTCGGACCGATTGCCTATTTCATTTTCGGAAAGGATGACTAAAAGTGCAAGTTGAACAACTCACAAAATCTTTTGGTAAACAAGAAGTCGTACGTAATGTTTCCTTTCATTTAGAGCCGGGACATTGCGTCGCGCTCCTTGGTCCTAATGGTGCTGGAAAAACGACAACCTTAAGGATGCTGGCAGGACTTATACGTCCAACGAGTGGCAGCATCCGATTCTCTGAATTCGAAACGAAAGATATCCGCGAGCAAATCGGATACCTGCCGCAACATCCACAATTCCACACTTGGATGAGTGGTAAAGAGTTCCTCGTCTATGTAGGACGCCTTGCCCGCTTATCTAAGAATATGGCAAATGAGCGAGCTTTAGAATTACTGGAACGAGTAGGTCTAAAAGATGCCGGACATAAAAAGATCGGCCAATACTCCGGGGGGATGAAACAGCGCCTTGGCATCGCCCAGGCCATGATTCATAAGCCTAAGCTGCTGATGCTTGATGAACCTGTTTCTGCATTGGATCCGATCGGGCGTCGTGATGTACTTAATTTAATGGAAGAATTAAAACTGGAAACCACATTATTGTTTTCCACGCATATCTTAAGCGATGCAGAAGAAGCAAGTGATCAGCTGTTATTGATGCATCACGGCGAAATTATTGAATCCGGTTCTTTTACTGAGGTTCGGGGTAAGCATCCGATGAATAAGATTCTGCTTCAACTCGAGAGTCAAGAATTGCAAAGCTATCTTGAGATGCTGCGTGCACTTCCTTTCATAACCGAGGTAACCGTGAAGAAGGAGAGCTTTCATTTAATTGTAGATGATATGGAATCCGCTCGTCACAGCCTGCTTACACTATTTGCTGAAAACAATTGGCCTGTCGTTCATTTCGAATATGGACGTATGTCTCTGGAAGATTTGTTTATGAAGGTGGTGAATCAGCATGCAGTGGATGACCATATTTAATGCACAGTCTCTCGAATCGTGGCGAAATTTCAAGTGGATATGGGTGCCTCTCGTTTTTATTCTTCTCGGGCTGATGGATCCGCTAACTACATATTACTTGCCGCAAATACTCGATTCAGTAGGCGGGCTGCCTGAAGGTGCTACGATTGATATTCCTACTCCCCCTCCCACTGATGTGATCATGATGAGCATCGGCCAGTTCAATATGATTGGAGTTGCTGTTATCGTTCTTATATCCATGGGCGCAATTTCAGGAGAACGAAAAAGCGGTAAAGCTGAGCTGATTCTCGTCAAACCAGTCAACCACATGGCTTATATTACTGCAAAGTGGGCAAGCTTTTCACTTTTGAACCTTACTGCAGTATACGCCGGCCTATTATCAAGCTGGTATTATGTTTCCATACTATTTGAAAACATTCCTTTCACAAATATTATCATCTCCGGGGCTTTTTATAGTTTATGGATCCTTTTTATTACTGCGGTTAATTTTTTCATGAATACGCTCGTTAAAATTCCGGGCCTTGTGGCTTTTTTAACGATTGCAGTAATCATTGTGATGCAAATCTTCAGTCAGATTTTTCAACACATTATTGAGTGGCTTCCGAACTTAATCCCTAACTATATGATAGAGATCATAGAAACTGGAAATGTGCCTTCAGAATTATGGGGGACTTCAGCTGTTACCGTATTACTCATCGTATTTTTACTTATAGGGGCTAGTTATTCACTAAAGACTAAAGAAATGAGTTGATGGGAAATATAGTATGATTGGACTCTTAACTAAAAGGGTATGAAATGGATAATGATGTTGGAAAGGGAGAGATTTGTTTGAAACCTACTGCGTTGATTACCGGTGCTTCTGGAGGTATCGGCTATGAATTCGCCCACTTATTTGCCAAGGCGGGTTATAACCTTATTATCGTCGCTCGTTCAGAGTTGAAGCTTCAACAACTTAAATCAGAATTAGATGGCCATTCAGTCACCATCATTGCAAAAGACTTATCAAGGCCCGGTGCCGCAAAAGAGCTTTACCACCAAGTACGTGATCACGGAAAAACGGTCGAAGTCCTTGTCAATAATGCAGGATTCGGACTCAATGGACCTTTTGAGGACTTACCTTTAAAAGATCAACAAAATATGCTTCAAGTCAACGTACAAGCGTTGACCGAATTAACTCATTACTTTTTGCCCGATATGAAGGAATCGCCACTTTATGATATCCCAAAAGGAATTTTGAACGTGGCCAGTATTGCAGCTTTCCAGCCCGGACCGCGAATGGCGGTCTATTATGCTTCTAAAGCCTATGTGCTGTCATTTTCTGAAGCTTTGGTAGAAGAGTTGAAAGATACTGATCTGACGGTTTCAACCTTATGCCCAGGTCCGACCTCCACCAATTTCTTCAAAAATGCGAAAGCTGAACATACGAAATTGGTCAATCGTACAATGACTGCAAAACAAGTAGCAAATGCCGGTTTCTTAGGATTCATCAAAGGAAAACGTGTGGTCGTTCCTGGAACTATGAATCTTTCCTTATCCTATACAACTAAATTTGTACCAAGGTCACTGGCAGCTAAGCTCGCTCATTATATGGATTCTTAATAATACCGGGTAACCACTTCAGAAAAGATCTCTATTCTTAAAAGCATGGTTTCGTTATTCATTACTTGAAGAAATGAGGTCTTGCAACCCTGCCATATTAAGGAATAATCCTCTCATGGATTAACCTACATTAAAAAATAGGCTTTGTTAAAGTTCCGTGTTGATATTCATATAAGCTCCCTTTAGTGGAAGACTCAGTTTCTAGACATTCTGCCTGTTTCCGCTACAAAAATAGAGCTTGAAGGGCCGGGAAATCACTCGCTTTCCATGGGCGTACGGTGAGCTTCCTCGGGCTAACGCCCTCCGGGATCTCACCATGTACTGTCATCCCATAGGAGTCTCGCAATTTCCCGGCCCTTCTTGCTTTTGTGAGGATAACGGAAACATCATATGCGCTGCTTCACATAATAAATAACGGCTTTTGAATAATAACCAGTGAGACTTTTGTATGCAAAGGTGCTTGATATTACCTTAAAGTGCAGAGGATCTTAGAACTGAAAATGCTATACCTAGACCACTGGAGTTTGATGCTCCTATTAGTATTATCAAAGTCTTTTTCAAGCGATTTCGAGAAGGCACATCTTTAGTGAGGGGCGGCGGGGAATGGGGAGACTCCTGTGGGAAGAGAGTGCTTGGTGAGATCCCACAGGACGGAACGTTCTAGGAAGCTCACTGCACTCCCACGGAAAGCGAGCCATTCCCCGCCGCCCTGACCCACTCACCCAATGTCTCGAAATTAAGTCTTCAACTATCCTGCCATGTTGTTGAATAACTCACTTATCAATATCAACAACCACCTTTAACATAGCCTAAAAATAAAGAGATCAGCCTTTTAAGGCTGATCTCTATTTTCAAGCAAATTCCTCCGCTGCTTTTCTGAACCCGTGAAATGGCCGGAACCCTTTACTTGTGTAGTAACCCTCAGAGGAGTTAGTCGCCAGCATTTCAACTCGAGTACTCGGATAACAGCTATGAGCTTTTTCAATCAACTGCTGGGCAAAGCCTTGTTTCCGGTAATCCTCACGAATAAGGAGCTCTGTAATATAGAGCGTCACTGCCCCATCTGTAATCCCCCTTAGATATCCAATAATCTCCTGATCCATTAATAACACAAGAGCCGGCTCAGAGTTAATCCATGCCTGTAACGTTTCCTCTGAACTATCTATTAATTGAGTCCACCCTTCTTGTTTGTTCATCTCTTGAATCGTGTCAAAATCATGAATGCGGAATGAGCGAATGGAAACTTGTGACATGTTAATTATCCTCCTTTAATTCGTTTTAAGGACCTCTTCCTTACATAACGATTGAACTTGATTTTCGTTTCACTTAAAATATAATTCTTAATCATCTCCCTGACTTTTTTTGAATTATGCTAAAATATGTTCTAGAAGAGATTTATGTAAGGTTTAGGAGTGACTAACTTGAGAATTATAATGACAGCTTTTTCTTTACTTGCCACGCTTACGATCAGTGCCTGCTCATCTGGCGCAGACCTTTCAATCGATTCATTGAAAGAAAATTATCCAGAATCATTCGGAACACCTGTTGAAGACAATTTATCAACTGAGGAGCAAGAAACATTAGGTCTACCTTCTGAACTTCCATTTGAAAGTGAGTCTATCGAGGCTAGTGTGATAGAGAATGAAGCAGAAGTACATTACCAATCTCGTAATGCAGACGAACTAACGGTAACAACGATCTACAATCCCGGAAACGTTCTTCAAGAGACAGAAACAAGAATGACACTGAACTCTGGTTCTATTGCGGGAGTTGACGAAGGGGAAGCTGCTGTATTCGTCGAATGGTTCGATGACGAGGACGGAGTGATCTATCAAATGGCTTATTCACCTATGGAAGAGGAAGACAGATTAGAAAAAGCTATAGACATTGCGAACTCTATATAAAGAATAAACCCGAGAACGGTTCACTCTCGGGTTTATTTATTTAAAATCAGGGCGGAAGCCCGTCTCCAGGAAATACTTCGTTGCCTGCTGCACATTCATAAACGATTTGATATCAGCCAGTTCAACTCCATTTTGGGTGAACTGCATCACTACTTGAGGACGTAACCCAGCCAGAACTACCTCGATTCCTAATAGCTGCAAATTTCTCACTAAATTTTTCAGAAGGACGGCCCACTCTTGATTGATGCTTGATATGCCGGAGAATTGGATAGCTAACCTGCTGATGCTTTGATCGCGGCATTGCTCTGGAACACGTTCTAACAAAATATGTTTTTGCTCTTCTCTCAGAATGGGCTGCAAAGGAAGTAAAGCGTATCCTTTAGCGATCGTCACCACGTTGGCGGTCATGTCTTCGATCATTTGTACAAGCTGCTTCTCACTTTCAGCGGTCTCGGTTAAGTCATAGACTCTTGTCAGTACAAAACTTTTCCCTTCATGTTCGAATGTTTTCGTGTAAATTTGCAAAACCATTTCCTTGCCACGCCATTTATAAGGCAGCCGTTCAACACTTCTCTCTATTTTGTCCTCAATGGTTTTTGCCGTAATCTGTTTTGATTTATCCTCGTGGGGGAACAGTTCTTTTATATTTTCTCCGATGATTCTTTCATTTTGCAGCTCAAAAATCTGAACATAGGCAGGGTTTACATATGTAATCTCATAATTCTGATCGGTGATCACAACACCTTCATCTAATAAGTCCACAGCATGTCTTAATAACATAGCCCCATCCCCTATCGCAATTTTCTTACTATTTATTATGGCGCATGTTGTCAAAAAATCAAGATAAATAAAAAAACACCCTTTCCTAAGAAAAGATGTTTTAAACGCCCTCAAGATCAGATACAGCTTCCTCACTATGTTTTAGAATAATTTCGACATGCCTCAAGTTTCCCATTTGGTCGAAGTCAATGGACAAAGTATCCCCAGGTTTAGCAAATTCTATGAGCCTATCCTTTAGGATCATTATTTCATTACTAAACAAATCCTTTTGAATCAAAATTGCATGGGTGTCCTCGTATCGGTCTAAGACATAGATGTTCAAAGCAACATACACCCCTTTTTAGAAATGGCCTAATTTTCCGACAAAATTCTACTATATATTGAAACTTCCCTTCCTAATCAATTTTAAACATGCTTTCAAAACAAAATTCTAGACAAAAGAAATAATAGCTGTTAAATTGAAACTAACAACCGTTAGTTAGTAAATGTTGAGGTGATAATAATGACAGAACAAAAAATAATAGATGCCGCCTTAGAATGCTTTGCGAACGCTGGCTATCAAAATACAAGTCTCTCTGATATTGCGGATAAAGTTGGCATAAAGAAGCCGTCTTTATATAACCACTTTGCCAGCAAGGAAGCGATCTTTCTTAGAGTTTTAAAGGAAGTGTCACAGAAAGAATTGGCCTACCTTAAAGGCTTCACAGAATATACGGAAAATCGAACGGTTAGAGAAAAATTCCAGGAAATTTTCAAACTTTATGTAGATCATATGTCTTTCTCTACCGAAGGAGCCTTCTTTAAACGTTTTACTTTTTTTCCACCTGAAGAATTTGCGGAGCAAATAAAGCAGGTTTTTGTACGAACTGAAGAAGAAGTGAACACAATTTTAGCAGATATTTTTAAGGAAGGAATAAAAAGAGGAGAAATACGTCCTTTACACTTGAGTGAACTTACCTCCGCTTTTTATACCATAATAGACGGGTTGTTTTTAGAAGAAAATTTTTATGACAGAGATACACTTATTAAACGTCAGAAAGCCAGTTTCAAAATTTTTTGGCTGGGTATTCAAGCGTCAGATCAGGAGGGATAATCCATGGCGTGGATTTATATTTTAGTAGGAGCCGTCTTTGAAGTAGGATGGGCGGTAGGTTTGAAGCTTTCAGAGGGATTCTCAAGACCGCTTATTTCCATTATTACAGTCTTGTTTATATTCATCAGTTTTTACTTCTTCACAAAAGCGTTACGTTTGATCGATATCGGTACAGGCTACGCCATTTTCACAGGTTTAGGCGCAGCTGGTACGGCAGTTATCGGAATGACATTTCTTGGTGATGGAACTGGCGCTGGGAAGGTCTTTTTTATTGTTCTTTTAATTTTCGGAGTGATTGGGTTGAAAATGTCAGATACCCCTGACGAAGTCACCCATTCTGTTCAGGAGGGATAACCATGGCATGGATGTTTTTAGTGTTGGCTGGTATGGGAGAAATGCTCGGAATGTTGTTTCTCAAGCTATCCGATGGTCTGAGTAAACTAAAACCTAGTATCTTCGCCCTGCTTTCAGGTTCTTTAAGTTTTTATTTTTTATCCTTGTCTCTGAAGGACCTTCCAGTAGGTACAGCTTATGGAATTTGGACCGGTATTGGTTCTGCCGGGACAGTGATTCTCGGAATCTTGTTTTTTAAAGAAAAAGTCAATACAAAAAGAATCTTCTTCGTATCTTGTATCATTGCTGGGGTTGTAGGACTAAAACTTGTCTCTTAATTTTATAAAAAGACCCTCTTCCTTGCGTTGCATTGTATCTATTAAAAAAATATACTAATGCACCTGAAGAAACCAGCTATGATGATTCTTCGACTCAACAATATTAGACTTAAAAGTGGTCCACCTCTTTCACATGAAGAAGTGGACCACTTTTATTTTTGAGGCAGATCAAGTTTCCGATCCTCTCCCCAGATTTCATTCAAATAATCATCGCGCCCGGAGTTTCCACGATAATAATCATAACGCCATTCATTTTCTTTATAATAATCCTGATGATATTCTTCGGCTTTGTAAAATTCCTGTGCTTCTTTAATCGGTGTTACAATTTCGTCTTCATATCGACCGGTATTATCTAAGGCGGATTTAGAATTTTCAGCTGCTGTTCTCTGATCCTCAGAGTGATAAAAAATCCCCGTAGTGTATTGGTATCCACGATCAATAAACTGGCCTTCATCATCTGTAGGGTTGATTTGACGCCAGAATACTTCCAAAAGATCCTCATAAGAAATAATCGATGGATCAAAATATACTTGAACCGCTTCGAGGTGGCTCGTTTCTCCACTTGTTACCTCTTCATATGAGGGATTCACTTCTTCTCCACCCGTATACCCCGAAACAACTTCATCCACACCGGCGAGTTTCTCAAAAGGAGGCTCCATACACCAGAAACATCCTCCAGCGAAAGTGGCTACATCATAGTTTTCAGGAATTTCTGTATCCGTCACAGCTTCACTTTCATAGCTTCTTTTCGTAAAATAAGCGTAAGCTTCAGGTATGAGAAAAATGCCAAGAACAACCGTAACGACTGCAACGAGTATCCATTTCATACGCTTCCTCATCTCGTTCACCTCAACGTTGAATTAGCTTTTAATTCATGATACCACGGCTGCTCCTCAAACCCCTACCATATTGTCTGCTCACTGCTCATTGAAAACTTGATCTGCTGTCGTTTCCCCAGTCTCTGTAATGTTCGCAAAGAGGGATCGCTTGATGATCTTCAATGCATTATCATTGTCGTCCGTTTTTTCTGAGGCTACACAGTCTGCAGGTACCCAGAGGTCATAGTCTCTCATATAAGCGTCATTAGCTGTGAAGAGGATGCAGATATCTCCAGCAACTCCTGTAAGGATGAGTTTCTTAACCCCCAGCTGCTCAAGCAGAATACTTAACTGAGTGCCGAAAAACCCTGAATGCTTTGGTTTTATTACAAAGTAGTCTTCGTCGTCCGGTATCATTTCGTCGATTACAGGTTTGCCCGGTCCACTTTTACATTCTTCTATCAGTTCTGGTACATTATCCTGCCATAAGCCAAAGTTGTCGTTTACATAAATGACTGGCATGCCTTTTTCCTTCGCTTCACTCTTTAATGTATTGATAGGTTCTGTAATTTTCTTCGTGTGTTCGAGGAGGTCTTCTCCTCCATCAAAATCCATTTTGTTGATCATATCGATAATAATTAATGCTGTATCTTGAGACATGTTTAATCACTCCTCACTATACTTCGGAGGGCCTGCAGGAATCTGACGTTTGTGCTCACTCGTTGTGTGAAGATTACGAAGAACTCTTTCATCTTCAGGATCAATCGACTCGCCTCGCAAGTAAGCATCAATCGCTTCATAAGTAATGCCCATTTCTTCCTCGTCAGACTGGCCGTCCCAAAGCTCGGCACTAGGCTTTTTATTAATGACTTCATCTGTAACTCCTAAATGGCTTGCCATCTCTCTAACTTCTTCTTTCCTTAGATGAATGAGAGGCACAAGGTCCACTCCTCCATCACCATATTTCGTGAAGTAACCCGTATAATCCTCTGCTGCATTATCAGTACCCACCACTAAATATCCATAATTTTGCGCCACTGCGTATAATGTACTCATTCGAAGACGAGCCTGTAAATTCGCTCCTCTTAGCTGAGCATTTTCTTCGTTCCATTCTCCTTTGTTCTTCAACTCTTCCTCAATACTGGAATAGGTTGCTTTATATGATTCGGTCAGTTCGATACCTATATAGTCAAGGTCAGCATTCTCTACGGTTGCCAGGGCATCAGGCTGATCCTCTACTCCTTTATTGATCGGAAGAAGTACCCCTAATGAATGGTCAGGGAAAGCTCTTTTGATTAAGTAAGAAACCACAGCTGAATCAATACCGCCGCTCACCCCTACTAAAGCTCCATTCGCTCCTGCCTCTTTCACTTTATCTTGCAGCCAGGTTACTAAGTATTCAATGCGTTTTTCCATCATCAAGCTCCTCTCCTCTTTTTGCTTCTTGTCCTTATGTTCCTGTAAAACTATATTAGTAAACGTTATAAAAGAGTATATATGAGTTTATTTTCGGCTATCCACTGAAAAGGACGACGAAGATAAAGGTTCTTATTATGGTAAAAAAGTAAATAAGCTTATATGAGGAGAAAGAGATAGCGCAATTGGAATTAAGCAATAAATTTAACGTGACTTTTAGTATATAAAGAGATAAGTACACATTTTTAAACAATCCCGCCTCTGCCGAAAAAATTGAAATCTGCACATTGACTTATTTGGAGAAAGAAAGGGATCGATAACTTAACCTCTCAAATCAAATAGCTTTAAAAAATATATTTTTTACGTGATAATGAATAAAGAACCAAGGTCAAGGAGTGACTTTTAATGATTGAAAAAGAACAGCACGTACTTGTTATATTCCCTCACCCAGACGATGAAGCGTTCGGAGTATCTGGGACCATTACTTCATATATAAAACAAGGGACTCCCGTTACTTATGCCTGCCTTACCCTTGGGGAGATGGGCCGTAATCTGGGTATGCCTACATTTGCGACTAGAGAAAGCCTGCCAACTATCCGGAAAAAAGAACTTGTGAAAGCGGCCGGGGAGATGGGGCTGACAGATTTACGCATGATGGGGCTGCGTGATAAAACACTGGAATTCGAAGATGACAACCGTATGAAACAGCTCGTGACTGATTTAGTCAACGAACTTAAGCCTTCCCTTGTCATAAGCTTTTATCCTGGTTACGCCGTCCACCCCGATCATGAAGCGACTGCACGTGCCGTTGTCAGTGCTTTAGGAGAAATGGACCCTACTTTCCGCCCGAAATTGCACGCTTTAGCGTTTGCCAATAATACCGAAGAGGAACTAGGTAAGCCTGATGTCATTAATGATATCAAACATGTTCAGCAAGAAAAGCTGAATACGATGCGCGCTCACATCTCTCAAACAGCCCGCATGCTTGAAATGCTGGATGAAGGGATCGAAAAGAACGATCCTGAAGCATTGAAGTGGGTTACATCGGAGCATTTTTACACATATACTTGGGAAGACAGCTGACCTTTAAGGTCGGCTTTTTTTATTGTATAGTTTTGTTCTACTAGACTCGGATGGGCACACTAAAGGAAGTTCGCTGATGTCCGCAGTTTCGTGTAACCGAGCTTTCCTTTAAATAGCCCGGTTGAGTCATATGATTTTTATGTCTACTCATGCTAATCTAGTGTTAGTGACCTTAAAAGGAGTCTTATTATGAAAAAAATATCGTTATTATCCCTATTGTTTTTTCTAACGTTTTTGTCGGCATGTGGTTCGTCTGAAGAAGAGAATTCATCAAATGAAGAAGAAATGTTCCAGCCTGAAGTAGAAGTTAATTTTGAGGAAGAACCTCTTTCGGTTAATGAGCAGACTTCGATTCAAGCGATCGTTACTAGTAATGGTGAACCTGTAAACGATGCTGATTATGTAGAGTTTGAAATTTGGAGTGATGAAGAAGGCGAAGGTAAGTCTGAGACTATTGAAGCTGAACGTTTAGACGAAGGTCAATATGAAATCGACTACACCTTTGATACTTCTGGTACATACCATGTCATTGCCCATACTCAAGCAAGAGATGTCCACACGATGCCACAGGTAGAAGTACAAGTCGGTGAGGCTTTAGAAGAAGAATCTGACGACGAACACAGCCATTCAGAAGACGCTGAACATGATCATGGATCTGGTGAATTTACCGTCCACTTGATGACAGCAGAAAAATTTACTGCAGAAGAATCTTCTGAGTTAGTGACTCACATCCAGCAAAATGACTCTCCTTTCGAAAAAGGTGAAGTCATTTTTGAAATCAGCTCGGATCAATTAGAAAAGCATGAATTCGTCGAAGCTGAAGAAGACGAAGCCGGCGAATATACAGCGGATTATGAGTTTCCTTCTGAAGGAGAATATGTAGTTAATGTTCATTACGAGAAACCCGAAGAAGAAATCCATGGACATAAGGAAGAATCCATTAAAGTAAAAGAGTGATGAAACCTGACCGGTGATGCGGTCAGGTTTCTTTATGTTAATTGCTCATTTTCTACTTGTTCATACAAAATAAAAAACGAGCCTCTCAAAAGAGAGACTCGCTTCTTACTCTTAGCATTTAAAGCTCAGCATTTTGAAGTTTTTTCTTCTTCGCAGCTTTCTCACGCTCGTTTTTATTAAGGTATTTCTTACGAAGTCGGACCGCTTCTGGTGTTACTTCGCAATACTCATCATCATCTAAATACTCGATAGCCTCTTCAAGAGTAAGCTTACGAGTTTTCTTGATAGAGCTTGTAGTGTCTTTGTTAGCAGAGCGCACGTTCGTCAAGTGCTTCTCTTTCGTAATGTTTACAGTAAGATCGTTATCACGATTATGCTCGCCTACGATCATTCCCTCATAAACTTCAGTACCAGGTTCAACAAAGATAATACCTCTGTCTTCAAGGTTCATAATACCATAAGTGGACGCTTTCCCTTTATCTAGAGAAACAAGAACTCCTTGACGACGCCCGCCTACTTGACCTTGAGCTAATGGTGCATATCCATCAAACGTGTGGTTAAGGATTCCATATCCACGCGTCTGAGTCATGAACTCAGTTGAATAACCAATCAGCCCACGAGATGGTACTAGGAATTCAAGACGTACTTGACCGTTTCCATCGTTCACCATGTCCTGCATTTCACCCTTACGAATACCGATAGATTCCATGACAGCACCTTGGTAATCTTCTGGTGTGTCAATTTGAACACGCTCTACTGGCTCGCAAGTGACACCGTCGATTTCTTTGAGGATAACTTTCGGCTTGGAAAGCTGAAGCTCAAATCCTTCACGACGCATATTTTCTACAAGAATAGATAAGTGAAGCTCCCCACGCCCTGATACCGTAAAGGCATCTGGTGAATCCGTAGGTTCTACACGTAAACTTACGTCCGTTTCTAATTGGGTCAACAAACGTTCTTCAATTTGACGGGAAGTAACATACTTACCTTCGCGACCAGCGAAAGGACTGTTGTTCACTAAGAACGTCATTTGAAGAGTTGGTTCGTCGATACGTGGAATTTCCATCGCTTCTTGATTATCTGTCGGGCAAACTGTTTCGCCGACGTTGATATCTTCTAAACCAGCAAGAGCAATGATATCTCCCGCTTGAGCTTCTTCGATTTCAATCCGCTTAAGGCCGATGAAACCAAACAATTTAGAAATACGGAAATTCTTCACAGAACCATCTTTTTTCATAAGAGAAACCTGCTGGCCTACTTTTATGCTTCCACGGAACACACGTCCGACGCCGATACGTCCAAGGTAATCATTATAATCAAGTAATGTTACTTGGAATTGAAGAGACTCTTCTTTCGTATCTAAAGGAGCCGGGATATTGTTCATGATCAGCTTAAAGATAGGATCCATTGTTTCTTTCTGGTCTTCAGGCTCATCACCTGAAGTTCCATTTAAAGCAGAGGCATAAACAACTGGGAAATCAAGCTGTTCATCATCTGCACCTAATTCAATAAATAGATCCAGAACCTCGTCTACTACTTCTTGTGGACGAGCATTCGGGCGATCAATCTTATTTAGAACGACCACTGGAGTCAGTTTCTGTTCAAGAGCTTTTTTCAAAACAAAACGAGTTTGTGGCATACATCCTTCATAGGCATCTACCACTAATAATACGCCATCAACCATCTTGAGGATACGTTCCACTTCGCCGCCAAAATCAGCGTGACCAGGTGTATCCAGAATGTTAATACGTGCGTCGTTATAATTGATCGCGGTATTTTTAGCCAAAATCGTAATTCCGCGTTCTTTTTCCAAATCATTAGAGTCCATTGCTCGTTCATCCACATGTTCGTTATCACGGAAAGTTCCTGAATAGTGGAGCATTTGGTCCACTAACGTAGTTTTTCCGTGGTCAACGTGTGCGATGATTGCGATATTTCGAATATCATTTCTGTGTTGCATGAAGCACACACCTCTTTCAAATTGCAAATTATTCAACCGTTCTATTGTACCATACTTCAAAAGATATTAATACCTAATGTACACTATTTTGTCATATTTTAAACACATCTGTTTTCAATTTCATGATAAAAGTATATAACAATCTTTTTATAAAGACTGATTACTAGTACAATATGAGTGACCTATCAGGCAAGAAGAGAGAGTGAACTATGACATATCAACAAATTAAATGGCTGATCTTTGTCGTACCGGCCCTTGCTATCGGACTTTGGGAATACATTCGTCATGAATGGCTGCTATCCATCATATCCATGGAACTTGGAAATTGGCTTACTCCCTTATTCGTATTAGCCTTCTCCATTCTTATAAATTCCAAACTTTTTCAAATACTAGAGAAAAATCAACGAGAGCTTGAACAAGAGAAAATGAAACAGGCGATTATTAACGAGCGTCAGGAGATTTCAAGAGAGCTGCATGATTCCATATCTCAGTCACTCTTTCTCCTGTCTGTCAAAATCCAACAGCTTCACCATTCTGATCAAAAAAAGATAGTTGAAATTGAATCAACTATTGATAAAATACAGTCTAATGTCCGTCACTCGATCAAACACTTAAGAACGCCAGACCTTCAAGATTGGAATAGTGCTTTACATGACTTGCTTGACCCCATGCGCAGACAACGTCCCGACATAAAATTCCATGTAAATTGGCCATTTCAGAATCAAAACTACACTATGGAAGAAAAAGTTCATTTTTTCTGGATTATCCGTGAGGGGTTGATCAATGTCCTTAAACACGGTGATCAAGTATCCAACGTTACAATTATAGGCACCCCAAATAAAATAGAGCTCATAGATGATGGAACAGACCTAATAGCAGAAGACGCCCAACCCCATTATGGACTGGAAATGATGAAAGACCGTGCAAAATCGATTAACTGGAAGCTCTGCTTAGTCAGGGAAAGAAATCAAACGGTACTAAGATTGGAGAAAGGAGAGAACGCGCGTTGAATCCCTATAAAATCCTAGTTGCCGATGACCACGAAGATGCGAGAGAAGCGATTCGCTCTCTCCTCTCCCCCTTCAATCATTATGAAATTGTCGGAGAGGCAGCCAATGGCCAGCAAGCAATAGACTTGACGGCTCAGCTCCACCCAGATGTTATTTTAATGGATATCCATATGCCGTACATAAACGGCTTTGAAGCTACCAGACATATAAAAAAACACTTCCCTGAAGTGAAGATCATCATTTTGACTGTATCTGAGGAAAGCACTCACCTTTTTACTGCTTTAAAAGAGGGCGCACAGGGCTATTTATTAAAAAGTGTACGTCCTTCCGATTGGAACAGCTACATTGATGCTGTTATAAAAGACGGGGAATTTTCCGAAGAATTAATAGAGCAAACCTTATCCAAACTCACCCAAAAAGAGACAAGTAAACCGCCACTATCCACTCGTGAATCCGAAGTCATGAAACTGGCCGCTTCGGGAGCAACAAACAAGGAAATATCAGAACAGCTATTTATAACGGAGAACACGGTAAAAAACCATTTGAAAAGTGTACTTCGTAAACTGCACATAAAAAATCGAGTAGAGCTTGCACGAATGGCTTATGAAAAGCATTGGCTGTAAGGGAAGGGGAGTTTTATGAAAACGAAAAGACAAGGAGAATGGCTCGAAGTCATTGTCCCTCAAAAGTGGGATGGATTCACGATTGAACGGATTATGAAGAAAGAATGGCTCGTCCCTAGAAAATTGCTGCACAAATTCCGTACAGAACGATCCGTCACTTTAAATAACGAATCGAAACATTGGAAGCAAACCACTGTAAAAACTGGAGATGCCCTGCGGATTCGATTGTTCGAACCCCAGGATCTTGAAGTCACTCCTACCTATATGGAAATAGACGTGATTTATGAGGACGACCACCTGTTAGTCGTTAACAAGCCGGTCGGGATAGATACCCACCCGAACCAGCATGAGCAAGCGAATACGCTCGTCAACGGTGTTGCCTTTTATTTTCAAAGTCACGGGATTGAAGCATCTCCCAAATATGTTCACCGCCTGGACCGGGACACTTCCGGAGCGATCCTATTCGCTAAGCACGACCTGGCTATTGCACGCCTCGGCCAGCAATTGAAGGAAAGAAAAATTAAACGAACATATATTGCCTGGGCTCACGGGAAAGTAAAACCGGCTAAAGGAGAAATCAATCAACCGATCGGGAAAGATCGGCATCATCCGGTCAGACGAAGAGTTTCAAAAAATGGACAAGACGCAATGACTCACTACGAGCGGATCGATTATAGTCCTGAATTCAAAGCTTCTCTCCTTAAGCTTGACCTTAGTACAGGAAGAACGCACCAAATCAGAGTACATTTAAGTCATATGGGTTATCCATTATTAGGAGACGAATTATATGGAGGGAAAAGCGATCCACATTATAAACAGGCCCTTCACGCAGCACGCCTGACATTCACTCATCCATTCACGGAAGAACATATTGAATGCTTAGCTCTTCCTAATGAAAATTCTACTCTGTTTAAGCCTTACCACTTCGAACGTCTCTCCCATTCTTTCGGGAAGTAAATTTCACGGACAAAGCCACCGATGCAACGAAGCGTCTCTTGTTGACTTACAGACGATGAAGGGAATTTTAATTTCATATTAAAATAAATGTAAAGTTTATGAAGGGGTGTTTTTAAACAATATGGCAGGATTGTTTATGACTCGGTTTAGAGGTAATCGGGGTTCGTCACCTTATTAAGAGTCAGGGGTTGTTGGGAAGCTACTCGCTTTCCTGTGGGGGAAGTGGCGAGCTTCCTCGGGCTGAAGCCCTGTGGGATCTCGCCTACATCCTTCTCCCACGGGAGTCTCGCAGCTTCCCAACACCCCCGTACGAAATGGAATGAACGATCCCCCTGGCATTGGAAAAGACTTATTATCTCTCATCTAAGCTGTGTATTCCGGCTCTGGAGCTTAGCCACTAATGAGACTGGCAAGTCAACATCTAGTCATTTTGTTCTGGTTTCCTTTTCTCCGCCAGCTCAGTCCAGTCCATACACCTTCTTTTGAAATGGATAACAATTAATCTTATCAAGAAGATAAAAAGTGATTAACGGCCTGTGACATAGCCTATTAGACAATATACATGCAACCATGAAAAGATCAATTTGTTGTAATGAGGTATTGGAAATGGGGCGACTTGTCGTTGCACTCGAAAAGAGCTGCACTTCACTCAAAGCACTGTCTCAGATGTTTCCGTGATCCTAACAAAAGCAAGAAGGTCCGGGAAATTGCGAGACTCCTGTGGGAAAAGAGTGCTTGGTGAGACCCCGCAGGACGGGACGTCCGAGGAGGCTCACCGCGCTCCCACGGAAAGCGAGTGATTTCCCGGACCTTCAAGCTCTATTTTTGTGGCGGAAACAGTCCGAACATCTTGAAACCGAGTTTTCCACTAAAGGGAGCTTTAGTTTAACAAGATAATTTAACAAACACCCACGCTTGGATATTAGCACCCAAGCGTGGGTGTTTGCTACACATCCTCGCTTAAATTGTAATTAAGCTTTTCTCTCAATTTTTCTACTCAGCATCGAAACTACCTGCCATAACATGGGGTGTTTTAAAAGTCTTTAATCCGTTATAACCTTATATAGTTCATCGTATTTTTCAGCACAACTTAGATCTAAATCAGTAAGTCCCTTAGCATTCCAGGAAGTAAGCTTCATCGTTACCATTTTATAGTCAATGCTGATGAAAGGGTGGTGTTGAATATCCTCTGAATAAGCAGCCACTTGATCAACGAACTCTATTCCCTTTAAGAACTCACCAAACCGATATCGCTTTACGATGAACTTCCCATCTTCAAGCTTCCAGTTATCCAGCTGGTCGACTCTATCCTGCTTTTCTCCTTCAGGTATTCTTTCGGCCATTTTATTCACTCCTTTGTTTTAGAGTACTGCTCAGTTCAATGAATTCCTCGACATCTGCTGTACAGAGCTTCAACGCTTCTTCCCAAAATTCAGTACCCTCTAAGTCTACCCCCAAATGTTTCTTGGCTAAATCCTCGACATTCATAACTCCTGTATCCTGTAACAAAGCAATATATTTCTTTTCGAAAGCATGGCCTTCCTTAGCAGCTTTTGCATAGATTCCTAGACTGAACAAGTAACCGAACGTGTATGGAAAATTGTAAAATGGAACGCCTGTTATATGGAAGTGAAGCTTGGAGGCCCAAAACGTTGGATCATATTCAGAAAGAGAATCCTGATAGGCTTCTTCCTGGGCTTCGACCATTAACTCGTTTAACCTCTCTGTAGACACTTTACCCGCTTTTCGCTCATTATAAAAACGAATTTCGAACAAATAACGGGAATGAATGTTCATAAAAAATGCGACACTTCGCTGAATTTTATCTTCAAGAAGGAGAAGTTTTTCTTTAGGATCGGCAGCACTCTTGACTGCCGCATCAGCTACAATCATTTCAGCAAAAGTCGACGCTGTTTCCGCCACATTCATAGCATAGCTCTGGTTATAAATGGGGAGGTCATTCATAACATGCTGGTGATAGGCGTGTCCCAGCTCATGTGCAAGCGTAGCAATATTTGACAATGTGCCTGAATAAGTCATGAATATCCTTGTTTCCTTGCTGTGAGGAAAACTCGTGCAGAATCCTCCCGGTCGTTTCCCAGGTCGGTCTTCTGCTTCAATCCACCGTTTCTCAAAGGCCTTCCGTGCAAACGACGCCATCAATGGACTGAACCTTTCAAACTGTTCAACAATGAACCTGGCGCCCTCTGTGTATTCCATTTTACGCTCCACGTTTCCTATAGGCGCGTCAACATCATAGATGCTGAGCTTGTCTACCCCTATCCATTCCGCTTTTTCCTTCAAGAACTTTGTATAATACGACTTATACTTTGTAATCGTATCCCACATCGCTTTTAAAATTTTTTCACTCATACGGTTATAAGATAGCGGTTCCTTTAAAGGATTGTCCCACCCTCGATGTTTATAGGTTTGTAAACGGAACCCCGCAAGATGGTTTAAGGTTTCCGTGAACACATCCGATTCTTCCTGCCATGCCAGCTGCCAATTATTGAATACTTCTTTTCTGACTGTACGATCCGAATCACTCAACTTATTAGCAGCCTGCCCCACGGAGAGTTTTTCATCTTTATAAGGTATGTACATTCTACCAACGAGAGTATCGTACAATTGGCCCCAGCCATGGTATCCATCCACAGCCAGATTATTGATGATGGTTTCCTGCTCTAAGTCCAGCTTATCTTTGGCTTTTTCTCGACGTTCATCAAGAACGAATGCAAGTTCGGATAATTCGGGTTCCACCATTAAAGCCTTCCAAGTAGGAGAATCTATTTGGACAAGCTTTTGATCGAATTCTGTTTGGATGTTATTATATTTCGCGCTAAGTTCTGTACGTTTTGAAACCCACATTTGTGCCTGCTTATCCTTCACATTCTGAGCAGATAAACAACTGATGAAAGCACTGAATTCCTTTAATCTTTTAGCTGCCTCCTGAGCGTGGTCGATCACTTCTCTCAGCTCTTTTGTTTGTTCAGGTATTTTCGGAAAAACGAAATTTTGGACGTACTGATGAAGCTCGGACAGTCTTAATTCTATATTTGCAACATAGGTTCTCAGCTCAACTGAATTGCTGCCCCCTGGAAAAATAGCATCTAAATCCCATTGTTGACGGTATTCTTTCATGTCATAGTACTCCTTTCTTTTTTCAATTAGTCTTTAAGCGTAAGCCTATTGGAAGACACTCATTCCCATGGTAAACTTGAGAAAATATGTAGTGATCAAATTGAACCATTACAAATATATCTTTATTATTCATCCTTATTTATTGTATCAGAATATTCCAATAATCATAAAATTTAAAGAGTTTTTTATTTGGTCAGACCAACTCCGGTGCTAACAAATACATAAAGGCTCCCTTATCTTGAATACTCATATTTGAGATGTTCGAGCTGTTTCCTTAACTAAAATTAGTGCTTGAAGTATGGGAAATCGCTCGTTTCCACAGGCGTACTGTAAGCTTCCACGGGCTAAAGCCCTGCGGGATTTCACCATTTATTATCTTCCCATAGGAGTTGAACCCCTAACTCTCACTAATATCTCGGAATCGAGTACCCAACAATCCTGGCATATTACTGAATAACCATTTCATGAAACCAACAAGGAAAGGATGATGGAAATATGCGTTATAACCGCCAGGAAAGCCTCAGGTATACATTAAAAAATTCCCCGCCTGCTAAATTCAAAATTTTTCAAATAGAAGATAACCCTGTACATACGTCAGTTGGCGATGGACATGTATTAAATCTCAGTCCGAATGGCCTGCTGCTTTCCACCAATTTAAAAATGCCTTTTCACAAAAAAGTACGTGTTATCATAATGGCGACTTTTTTGAATACATCAGTAGAGTGGAAAGCTGAAATCGTATGGGGAAAAGAAAAAGGTTCGACTTATCATTACGGATTGACCCTTCTGGATGATCACAGTAAGGAAATCATCCGTATCTTGAAACAATATAAAGCAAATGAGAGTACCAGCTGAGAAGCTGGTACTTTTTTATATGCAAGATTAGCCATTCGCCCATTCACTCTGCCCCTCAGAAAAGTATTCAAAAAATTCAAATCTATGGTTCACATACCATAATTTTAATGATAAACTTAGTTTGTAACATAATTGAAATATAAAAGTCATATAAATGAAACTGTTGTAACATTATGTCGAATATGAACTACTAATAAACCATAGTTTAAGCTGAAAATAATTTGGGAAAACTTTTATCACATCAAGTCACTGATTAGGAAATCATCCATTGAAAGGGGATTTTTTTAATGAGAAACAAAGCAGAATATGATTCTATAGATTTCATATATGGTTTAGGCGGCTCTGCATTTCTTACTGGTCTGCTTTACGTACTGATTTATATTGTATAATACACATACTTAATCACTTAAACCCATTTCCATTTTCTATGGAAATGGGTTTTTTGGTTATTCCTCACTGTAGGGCTTGTATGACTTTTGTTTTACATTTTCCTCCTCTATACTAAAGGGCACGAGGTGAAATATGATGTTAAGAAACCATCAAGGGTATAACCAAATGTTTAAAAAAAATAAATTAAGTTTCGGTTTGACTATCCCTCTGGAAAACCATCATAAACAAGTCCCAACGATGGGTTTCCAAATCGAGAGAGCTCAGCTTGCTGAAGAGCACAATTTCCAAGCATTGTGGCTGCAGGATGTATTACTAGAAGATCCTACTTTTGAAGATCCATCTACTGGACAAATTTTTGATAGTTTCCTGTATGCGGTCTATCTGGCTTCCCATACGTCTTCTATAAAAATAGGCACAGCTGCAACCGTCTTACCTTTACGCCACCCGCTCCGCACTGCCAAGGAAGTGGCCAGTATAGACCGTCTTTTTCCTGAAAGGTTCTTGCTGGGGATTTCCTCAGGGGATCGACGAAAGGATTTCGAAGGGCTCGGAATTCCGATCATGGAACGAAGAGAGTGGTTTAGAGATGCCTTTGAAATGCTTCAGATCGCCCTTTATGAAGAATATCCTAATTACCAATCCAAGTTTGGAAAAATGTATAAATCGAACCTCGTTCCTAAGCCAAGCAAGCAGATCCCAATTCTTATGACCGGCTATTGCCAGCAGACATTAGACTGGGTCGCGGAGCACGGGGACGGCTGGATGTTCTATCCTCAGCGTCCTGAACAACAAAGAGAGACGATTCACCAATACCGTGAAAAAGTTAGCACTTACCACGGAAATGAGTTTCGTCCATTTATCATGCCGCTTCCCTTAGATTTAATGGAAGATCCCCATTATCCCATTGAAAAGATTCCAGCAGGTTACCGCACGGGACGGTTAGGTTTAATTAAAATATTGGAAAAGTATCGTATCGTCGGTGTCAATCATATAATGTTCGGCTTATCTCATAGCACGAGAGAGGTTGAAAACGTCATTGAGGAAATAGGAAACGAAGTCATTCCCCATTTCCAATAGAAAGGAGAGACTTTAATGCAGAAGCCAAGCATTCTTCTAATTGGCACGGTTCATTTAGCCATGGATCCTGATATAGTCAATCATCAAAAAGACCAAATCAAAAAAGTAGTGGATTCTCTCCAAACCTATGAGCCCACTAAAATAGCCGTAGAAAAACCTTTCTTGATTGAAGAAGAGCTGGATAGGAAATATAACGAATTCAAGGATGGAAAGCTTCTCCCTAGCTATGACGAAGTGGAACAGATCGCTTTTCCACTAGCCGCTCATTTTGAGCACCAGAACGTTTATCCTGTGGATGAAGTAGTCGATATGTCAAATCCTTCATTGAACCAGGTGTTCCAATGGGCAAAAGAACATCAGCCTGAGCTTTTTCAAGAAATCGCAGGAGTACAGACACAATTAAAAAGGATCGAAGACCATTCGACATTTATCAAATCCCTTCAAACAATAAACGATGCTTCCTATATAGAAGAGATGCAAAGAGTTTATATGAAGTTGACAAGAGTAGGCGACCGTCAGCACCAAGTCGGAGTGAAGTGGCTTAAGCAATGGCATGAACGTGACTTAGCTATTGCAGCTAATATTTCAAGAATGGCTGGACCTGGTGACAGGATTGTTGTTTTAGTGGGCGGCGATCATCTTCATTTGCTGCGCCGATTTCTCAACGATAGCGGAGATTTTAATATTGAATCCCAATTAGAATATCTACCAAAATAAATAGAAGAGCACGGCCATTTGGCCGTGCTCTTCCTTATTTTTTATTAATCATCATCTTTGTTGCGGTCTTCAAGTACTTCTAAAGCCGACCTTTTTCTCTTTTTACCTTTACGGTTCCAACGTTTGATATGAATCGTTGGCGACTCATAATCATCAGAAGCTCTTATATCATTGTTCGATGCTCTCATAAAGGACCATGACAATAAAAACATGATGAATATTAATGGAAATCCGCCTACGATACTCGCTGTTTGCAACGTCTCAAGTCCGCCAAGGAACATTAAAGTCAACGGCATTAAACATAGAGCAAAAGCCCAGAATAAACGGTTCCATCGAAGAGGTTCGCCTCTTACTTCCTTCTGTACAACAGACGCAAGAATATAAGAAGATGAATCAAAAGTGGTGGCTAAGAAAATAATCGCTAAAATGGTGAAAATAAGAACGATAAACTTAGCCAACGGTAATTGATTGATAATTTCTATAATCGTGGCAGGTGCTCCGTTAGCATTTAGAAAACTGACCACGTCTAATTGACCCGTCAGCTGCATATATAAGCCAAAGTTCCCCATGATTCCAAAGAACAAGACACATCCCAGTGTTCCATAAATCATTGTTCCAAGAACCATTTGCCTAATCGTTCTGCCTCGAGAAATGCGAGCAATGAACAGACCTACAAATGGAGCATAAACAAGCCACCATGCCCAATAGAATACAGTCCATGACTCCGGAAACAAGGTTTCTTCATATCCGCCTATGTTTGCGAAGGGTTCAGTCCAAGTTGCCATTTTGAAGAAGTTATCTAAAATAATGCCTAAAGAGTTAAAAGTCGTTTCACTTAAGAAACGAGTCGGTCCTACTAAAAAGATAAATGCTAAAATAAATATAGATAACCAGAGGTTGATATCACTTAAGAATTTTATCCCTCTTCTTAAACCTGAATAAGCACTGATAGCAAAAATGGTTGTACAAACTACCATAATTGCCGCTTGTAAACCTAGAGTAACCTCTATACCAGTTAAGTCACTCACGCCCGCAGCGATCATCGGTGTACCAAGTGCTAATGTAGTACCTGCTCCTCCCATTAAACCGAACATGAATAAAACATCAATAATTGTGCCAAGCGGTCCGTCTACAGATCGTCCCAGCACGGGTCTTACAGCTTCACTGATTTTAAGTACTGGCTTTTTCCTTACGTAATAGAAATAAGCGATTGGCAGTGCAGGTAGAGTGTATATCGCCCAAGCGATAGGTCCCCAGTGGAAAATACCATACGCTGTGGCCCATTCTATAGCTTCCTTAGATCCACCTTCTTGACCGAACGGTGGACCTTCATAATAATAAGCCCACTCGATGACCGCCCAATACAGAATACTGGAACCGATTCCGGCAGCGAACAGCATCGCGGCCCATGAGAAGGTGTTGAACTCAGGTTTTTCCCCTTCGTCACCTAATTTGATTTGTCCATTTTTACTGAAGGCAACAAAAATAAGAAAAGCGAAAATCAGCAATCCCATGATCATGTACACGACGCCGAAGTTCCCACTAACAAACGTGTTTGCCTGGCTAACTATTTCTTTACCACTTTCCGGGAACAGAATAAGAGGCACCGTTACTCCTAGCAGTAAGATCAGCGCCCCAATAAAAGTACCCCAGTCTATTAACTTTGCATTCAAAACGATCGTCTCCTTTTTATCTCTCTTTATATCTTGTTTAAAGCGTAGCAAAGGTAATAAACAAGCACAAACAGGGTATATCCTTATTAATGCCTGTTAACCACAAAGAATGAGCTGTTACAACACATTTCGATTTCATTCGACATATATCTCCCGATTGCTGTGCATTCATTTTAACTGATAGAAAATTGAAGGAAATCGGTTTGAGTTTCTTCAATTAAAAAATCAAACCTTTCATGTACACTCAATTTTTTCACTTATGTTATTTCTCTTTTTCATTCAGCTTCATACTTACAAATAAACATTAGGTAAAATAGCAATTATCAATATATTTTTGAAGGCTAAAGCGGCTGACATTTCGTTTCAATCATATAGGTATTCTTATAGGTTACGATTATTTTTCAGGTAAAAACGGAGAGGTTACTGATTTAACAGACGCTTTCACGTCGACTTCCTTATTCATTCTTTTGTATGTCTTCCCCTATATCAATAGCATGATACATATCGGCGGATATGATGCAGATTTAAAGAATTTATTATTTCTGAAGGTAGGAAAAAATAAGCCTCTTCTAGCCAATGTATGGAGCCCTATTGAAATATTTATAGCACTAAGCATGGAACAAAGGCTTTGAACTTATCCCCTGTGCTCGACTCTTTCCATACTATTGTTTTTGTTGGATTGGGAGTGTGGCTGGTTTAAATGTAGAAATACTTCCATTAGAATGGAATTTGAAGAAGGTTTAGATAAGAGGGGTTTTTCAGTAAAATAGCTTTACTGTTTTCTACGTTATTTTATTGATCTTTCTCTCCTTTAGATGGGCTCCTGCCATGAGACAGCTCAAAACTCTTCATCAGATATAATGATGAAGTTTGGATTCCTCAAATGAATAGGATTCATTACTATCTTTAGCCTTATCCAGCTATTAGCCGCGACGCTGCCGGAAACTATAATGAGCCAATTAACGATGCGTAACCTTTATCGATTTACGACGGGGAATTTTATATTTGCGATTTGGTTCGGTACAGCCAGGAGTTTATCAGCCTGGATGTTATTGCAAGAAAGGAAGGATCGATATTCATGTTTAAAAAAATCAGAAACGCCTGGTCCCTGTTCAATCCTTTATATCTTCCCTTAATCACCGCATTACCTGTCGGCGGCTGGCTGTTGGTTACAGATATAGATTGGAACGCCACCTATTTAGCCTTATATATTCTTATTATCATGTTCCTAACCTTTTCAGGTGCAGTGGAGATCAGCAGTGAGGAAATGAAGCATCAAATATTGGGATATGTTTATATGACAGCAAGCTTAGTACTGGCTGGAGCCGGCCTTTTTCTTTGGCTCGCGTAATTGAAAAGTATTAGGCGACCTAGTTTGAAGCTTCAGATTCGAGGTAATCATGAAGTTTCCGTGCCGAAAATGATACGACCTTTTTCCGTTTGTAAGAATAACGCAAACCCCTGCTGAGGGGGTTGCGTTAAAAAAAGCTTATTGTGAGGAATTTTTCAGAAAGACGCCTTTTTATTATGCTTACATAAATTTCACGGGGAGAGCGTTTATTCCATTCTTAATGGGGTGGTGGGAATCGACGAGACTTCTGCGGGAGAAGGATCCAGGCGAGATGCCGGAGGGAAATGCCCGTGGAAGCTTGGCAAGGTCCCCCAGGAAAGCGAGTTGTTTCCCCAACACTCCATCTCATACGACAACAAACCCATGTTATATTAAGTTCTCAACAATTCTGCTTCTATAATTACTTATGATAATTCGCTAATAACTCTATACAAATAATTAGATAAAAAATAGAAATGGAAGTATCATGGGAATCATGATGATTATGGTAAATATCAGCCAAGCGCTAGGGTTGTCGCTTGTGAGTTGTTTTCGATAAGACATCCCCCATGCCATCAACAACAACAAGGTCATGATGATACTGCGCAGATGAAAATCGCCGTCCTTATTGTTTGTGAAGATATAAACCCCGCCCTCAATAACGAGAAGAGCTCCGACTGCTGAATTAAATATATGTGTAAATAACCTGTTCATCGTTTCACCTCTCACATATCTTTTAAACAGAACCAAGTATATCAGACTAGATAAACAAATGGGAGCAAAAGAATAACCAGATGAAGTTTGTTTACACTCCTCTGGTTAGAAACGATCGACCACTTGTTTCAGTGAATCTGTTAATTCGAATACAGGTCCATCCTTCTTTAATATTTCCCAATGATTCGGATAAAATAACACCTCTAATAAAGTTCTTCCATTAGATTTCAAAGTAAGACCTCCGTTAACTTCTTCTGGGGAGCCGACCTCCTCTGAAGAAGACTGTGGACTTTCTTTAAGTTCACTTAGTACTTCACGGATTTCTCTCTCTCGCTCTATCTTTTCAGATTGTCTGCCCTCTTCGAATGAGTAGAGCTTTAACTCAAGAGGACGTTCATATTCATCCCATGAGTAAGGAGTTACAGGATCTTTATTGAAAGATATTGGACTGAAAAAATATTGATTATTCACGTAAATGACCCCGAAAACAAGGGCAGCAGCTATTAAAGGAAGGATTAAAAATACTTTCTTCATCTTCTCACCTCTAGTTATTATGACAATATGTATTCTCTATAAATATATACGAGCAACATCTGGAAATAGTTTCACATTATTCCGAAATTAAGTGTATATTTTTAAAAAGCATCAAAGTTTGGGAGGTGATCCAAACTCTGATGCTTTTTTTATCATAAATCTTTATAAAAACCAGTTGCTTTTCCTTCGAACCCTAAACGATGGTAAACAGAATGGGCCGAATCCCTCTCACTGCGATTCCCACTATTCAATGTAATACGATTAGCCCCTTTAGATAATGTCCATTCTTCTGCTTTCCCCATTAAACTCCGGCCAATACCTTTACCTTGAGCATGTTCATCGACTACAAAAGCAATGACTCTTACATGAGTGTCAGATGTGTGATAAGCCAGGCTATAAGTCATACCTATCATCCCTAACAGCTTTTTATCTTTTTCAAAAACAAACGTTTGGTAATAAGGATCGTTTACGATTCGCTTTAAACGGACTTTCATTGCTTCGGAGTCGGAAGGATAACCCAGGATGGTCATCAATTTTGCCAATTCCTCATCATCGCTTATATACGCTTCTCTAATCATATTAGAAAGAGTTCTGTTCCTGCCGGCGCAGTTCAACTCTGCGAATTTTGCCTGAGGTAGTTTTGGGAAGCTTATCTACAAATTCTATCTTTCTTGGATATTTGTAAGGAGCCGTTAGATTTTTTGTATGGTCTTGCAAGTTTTTAACAAGTCCTTCATCTTCGTTATATCCTTCTTGCAAGATGATGAAAGCTTTCACTACATTTCCTCGCACTTCATCCGGGCTGGCGACCACAGCGCATTCCTGTACAGCTGGATGCTTGACGAGTGCATCTTCCACTTCAAAAGGACCTATCGTATAACCAGAACTGATGATAATATCGTCGCTTCGTCCTTCGAACCAATAATAACCATCTTCATCTTTACTCGCCTGATCGCCTGTAATGTAGTACTCTCCTCTTTGAGCCATTTTTGTGCGCTCAGGATCTTTATAATAATTTTTAAATAAGGCAGGGGTATTGGTATGGACAGCAATGTCCCCCACTTCACCAGGCATTACCGGTTCCCCTAACTCATCGATAATCTCCACTGAGTTGCCAGGTGTCGGCCGTCCCATTGATCCGGGACGCACCTCCATATTTTTCAAAAATCCAACTAATAAGGTGTTTTCAGTTTGTCCATATCCATCTCTCACCGTGACACCAAAATAATGTTGAAATCTATCTATTACCTCACGATTAAGAGGTTCTCCTGCCGACACCGCACTATGGAGATGTTTCAATTCATAATCAGATAAGTTATCCACCTTAGACATAAGACGGTATTCTGTCGGAGTACAACAGAGCACATTCACTTCATATTTATCCAAAAGGCTCAAATAAGTTTTAGGTTCAAATTTCCCTTGATAAATAAAGCCAGTGGCACCTGTACCTAGAACAGATAAAAACGGACTCCATACCCACTTTTGCCACCCAGGCCCAGCTGTTGCCCAAACTGTATCTCCATCCTCAATAGCTAGCCAATTATCTGCTGCCGTTTTCAAATGAGCGAATCCCCATCCATGGGTATGAACTACACCTTTTGGATTTCCTGTAGTTCCTGAAGTATAGGATAGAAATGCCATCTCATCACGCGTGGTTGCAGCTGCATTCAAGTGATCAGGTTCCTCCTTCATCAATTCATCCAGATGAAGCCATCCATCTTTATAACCGCCCAAAGAGAAAGCGGTTACATTAGTCATTTCAGCTACATCATCAAACTGCTCTGTAAATGGTTCATAACAAATGACTGCCTTAGCTTCACTATGTGACAAGCGATAAGAAAGGTCTTTAGCTCTAAGCATTTCTGAACTTGGGATTACGACTAAGCCTGATTTCAAGGCTGCTATATAGACAGCATACGCTGAAATGAACCGTGGAAACATAACAAGAATTTTATCACCTCGACTCAGCCCTGCATTTTGAAAGACTCGCCCAATCTGGTTCGCCTGTTTAACCAGGTTTCTATATGTAATTTCTTCCTTTTCACCATTTGCGTCTAACCAAATCAAGGCTTTTCGGCTGGGATCGTCAGCGTATTTCTCGATTTCTTCTGATATATTGTATTTTTCGGGTGCGATCAATTCTTCACGATTCATAGTGGTACCTCCCATTAAATCTTGATAACATGTAAAACCGTTCCTATTATAACAAATTATCTAAATTATTAAAAATTAAACTTCTTGAAATCTCTGGCAAAATATGAGGCATCCATAAACTATATTAAAGGCGTCCAACTCTATGGTTATCACTTAATAAGAACTATTTTCACTTGAAACATCTAAATAAAGCAATCAACCATTGTGCAGGTTAATCGATTCTAATGTAATTCCTTTAGCTCTTTCCCTAGCCGATACTACTCCAAGTAAAAATAACAAATCCTTTATTGCAGGTCTGAGAGCTCATCACCCTGAATTTAACTGAACAGTATATAAAAAAAAGCTGCCCCAAAAGTCTTCTTTAGACTTTTGGGGCAGCTCCTTCTTACATTAAGCTAGACGTTTAAAATTCTGCCCTAGAATTTCATTCATAGAATGAACTGTAATAAAGGCCTTTTCATCCACCGCTAACATATATTTCTTAAGTTTAGAATAATCTTTTCGATTCATGATCGTTGTAATCACTTCTTTATCTTCTTGGTTGAATGCTCCTTTTGCATAGTGGACCGTTGCGCCTCGCCCAAGATTCTTCACGATGTAATCCTGTATTTCTTCACTCTTACGGCTGATAATGACAATTTCTTTGTTGTTATCAAATTGCTGCAAGGTATAGTCGATGACTAACCCGTTCAATATGACACCAAAGAAAGCGTACATACCGACTGTTGGTCCGAAAATGAAAATGGATGAAGTAGCGATTGCTATATCTGAAACCAATACTCCTTTACCCACTTCTATTGAAAAGTATTTATTCAATATCATCGCTATGATGTCTGTTCCGCCAGTAGAGGCCCCTTGATGAAAAACAATTGCCATCCCGGAAGCTGCTATAATTTGTCCAATGATTAACTGAATCAGCAGATCATCACTTAATGCTTCCTGCATAGGAAAGAATGTTTCTAACCCCCATACCATAAAGGACAAAGCGAAACTTGCATATATCGTTTTTGCACCGAATTGGAACCCCAGAAATATAAAACCGACAATAAACAGGACAATGTTCAGCATGATCATGATCGTTCCGAGAGTCAACCCGGGAAATACATTATTCAAAACGATCGATAAACCACTGACTCCTCCTGTAGCTAAGTTGTTAGGTGATAGGAAAAAATGCACATTGACCGCCACTGCAAGCGCACCTACATTCATGAGTAAAAAAGATAGCAATTTTTTAGTCATCTGTGAGCCTCCTTTTATATAAGTATTTTTTAAAGTATTTTTCATATGGGAAAAACAAGTACATACGGGATTATAGAAGGCTTTGAAGCACTTGTAAACAGTTATGATCAAAAAAAAATAATTACTTTTTTGTAAGCGGTTATTAAACAATTATTAAGAAAATTCCGATGGTATTATTAGAAGGTGGTAGTAATCTTCACCTAGGAAAATAGACTCTCTTTTGGTTTATTGTAAATAGCTGTGTTAAACGTTGGTGTAGATTTTTTCATAAGTGAATTATTCAATGGGATGACATGATAGTGCTTCGCATACAAAAGGCTCGCTGGTTATCACTCACAAGTAGTTATTTTTTTATGTGAAGCACCGCATAAGATGTTTCCGTTATCCTCACAAAAGCAGGAAGGTCCGGGAAATTGCGAGATTCCTTTTGTAAAAGCGTAAGCACAAGAGATCTTTGCAAATAAAAAACTAGCAGCTGATCAATCAGCTGCTAGCTCAGGTTCTAAAAGGAAGTCTTACAGTAACGCACGTTCCTTCATTCTTACTGCTTTGATAATTTAACCTGCCATCTAAATCATCGATCATTTTTTTTGTGACCATAATGCCCAGGCCCGTTCCTTTTTCTTTTGTAGTATAAAAAGGCTCGCCTAACTTCGTTAGTTCCTGCTCAGATAACCCATGGCCGTTGTCGATGACAGATATGATAAGCTCGTCATTTTGAAGAACAGCTTCAATTTGAACTTCACCGTCTTCGTCGAGAGCATCCATAGCATTGCTGACAAGGTTGATCAAAATCTGTTTTAAACGTTTAGGTTCACAATAAAACCCATTCAGTTTTGAGTCACAAGTATAATGAATCATCACTTCTTTATTTGAGGTGTCTGGGTCTAGCAGACGACTCACATATGAAATAATAGCATCTAAATTAACGTATTCAAGCTGGACTGAAGATTTAGGCTTTGAAAGCATCATAAAGTCTTGAACGATGGATTCTATGCGATTGACTTCATCCAGGATAATATCATGGTAACTGTCACGAAGGTCTGGATTGACGGCCCCTATTTGCAGGAAGCCCTTGATAGCGGTTAATGGATTCTTAATTTCATGAGCTACACCTGCAGCCATTTGAGTGATCGTAGACAACTGCCTTGACTTTTCTTCAAGAAGTGTCATTTCTTTAATTTTTGTGATCTCTTCGTCGATTCCGACTACGTATTGCTTGCCATCATCTTCGGCTGGGAACCCTTTCATTCTTATCCATTTACTTTCCCCGTCAGGCGTTGTAATCGTGAATTCGACCTGGTGCTCCTTTTGAGTCATTATAAGGGCCGCTTCTTTCACTTGATCAAGGTATTCCTTGTCGATCAAATCAAAAAGACGGGGAGGATCATTTAGAATGATTTCCTTATCCACTCCATAGATCTGAGTAAAGGAGTCACTGAGAAAAACTAACTCCCCTGTTTCAGGAGAACAGACCCAGCATGCTTCTTTGATATGGTTTGTGATGATTGAAAAGCGATTCTCCGACTTTCTCAATCTTTCAAATTGATCCATATACCAGGTAATATCTTTCGCAATGATGGTAATACCTTGCTCACTAGGTACTATAGTCAAGTCCATCATAATACCCTTCTTATGAAGTGTGCCCTGGAATTCGACGGTTTCTTGGGTTTCCATAGCTCTCAGACAATGTTGGAAAAAGTTATTATAATCATCTACAGAAAACAAGTCCCAAAGTTTTTTCCGATAATATTTAGATAAAGGAAGGTCGACCATGTTTTCCATGACTGAATTTGCATAGATTACTTCCCAATTACTGTTCAGCATCGCTAAACCATATGGGAAATTATCTGCCGCTTCAACTAACCGTTCTTTTACTTTTGATGTTCTCGTCGTCTTAGCCTGCGTCTTGAATGTTTCCGTTAAATTGAGTACCGTACATGAGGGTAATGGATTTTTTTTTGTATACTGGTAAGATTTTTGAGAAGGTATTTTTGTTTGGTTAAACAAAGAGGAAAAAATAACCGCTATATCTCCATTCGATAAATGAAGCAATTTACAGGAAAATGTTTTGTTCACATCAGCTATTGGAATGGTCACAGTTAATTCCGCCTCATCCCACTCTGCTAATTGGTGGATGACACGGTAGATTTCACCACGATCATGAATTCGAAATAGAGATAACCAATTGGAAAGATGCAATTCAGCTTCATCTATCATTAGTTCAGAAGATAACCCACTATTTAGTGTAACGGTCTGGTGATGTACGTCTAGAATACACGCCGGAGTACCACTAATCTCCAGAATGGCAAGCATTTCTCCACTATACAGATGGTCGGAATACTTTTCTTTAATCACCAAAATTATGACCTCTTTTCTTTACTATTCAATATTTTCCAATACGGCTTTCATTATAACGTAAACAGGGAAATTTTTGTATATTTTATTACATTTTATTATTTAAAAAGATTGTAGAAATTACGCATGGTAATAGCCTATGAAAGCCCCAAAGGAATTAGTACATTTTTATATGCTATCTATACTTCTCCACAGTGTCAACGACGCATAACTTCGAAAAGGATGCCAACCTTTGCTTAATTGTATCATTTTCTGGTGGTCGGGTTTACTCTCTAAATGGAAGTAGTGCTTCATCGCATTTTGAATTCCGATATCTGCTTTAGGAAATAGATCCTCTCTACCTACACCGAACATCAACCAATTTTCCGCGGTCCAAGGTCCAATCCCCCGAACTCTTGTAAGCTGTTTGATAACATCTTCGTCAGGTAATGAAGCTAGACGCTCTAAGTCAAGTTCGCCAGAAGCAATCAGCTTGGAAGTATCTATTATATACTCTGCTTTCCGTTGACTGAACTGTAATTCACGTAATTGGTCGTAACTTAATTCTGATACCCTCTTAGGACTTGGATAAAACCATACTCCTTTATAACAGTAACCGAATTGCTCTACAAATCGGGTGCTGAGCGTATAGGCAAATTTCATATTCAGCTGCTGATGAATGATTACCTTCATCAAACAATCATATAGATGGAAATCTTTAACGATTGGAGTGCCGAAATGATTTGTAAATAATTCAGCCAGGTTTGTATTTTGAAAGTGCTCATAAACCTCATTCAAGTCTCTATCCCATTGAAAAATAGAATAGATATATTCCAATAAATCTTCTTTGGATTTTTCATCTTCACTGCTTACTTCAAATAGAGGGTGTTTTGTCGTTCCAAGCGCTTGAATACGGACGACATGCGATCCATTCGTTAATTTCACAGGTATCTCAATCCATCTCTCTTCCCGGCTCAGCTTGGTCAAAGGATCGAAAGCCCATCGTGCAAGCGAATAGTCAAAGTCATACCCAGGAATTGATTCAACTTGTTTTTTCCACATGCCGCAACCCGCCCTTCTCTAAATAAAAAGATCTGACTACCATTACAATAGCCAGATCTCTCTCTTATCAAACTTATAGTCCCAGGATGGGAAATGGTGAAATTTTCTTGAGCATCAAGTCATTAAGATTCCCAAATTCATATCCTCGTTTTCTCAGCTCGACGATTAAGCTCTCCAGGGCTTCAGCATTATCTTGAGAAACGGTATGAAGCAGAATAACTGCACCCGGATGAATCTGTTCCATAACATTCTCATAAGCATAATTACTGCCTTTTTGACGGTCCGTTTCCCAATCTACAAAAGCAATGGACCAGAAGGCATGCATATAACCAAGTTCTCTCGCCCATTCTAACGTTGTAGTGTTAAATGTCCCACGTGGAGGACGCAAAAAAGTCATCGTATTTTGATCGGTTATTTTTTGGACAGCTTCGTCTACTCGATCCAGCTCTTGTTTTATTTCCTCTTTTGAAAGTTTAGTGAAATCGGGGTGCGACCAAGAATGATTTCCAATCAAATGGCCCTCTTCATTCATTCTCCGCACTAAATCCGGTGCGCTGTTTATATAATGACCCGTAACAAAAAAAGCGGCTGGCACTTCCTGTTCTTTTAAAACATTTAAAACATCATCAGTATACCCCTGTTCGTATCCATTATCAAAGGTGAAATACACCACTTTATCTCCAGAAGAATCGGCGTAAAAACCATCATACTTTTCAATCATTGGACCGTATCTTCCTACTTCCGGAATTTCACCTCGCTTATTTTTCTCAAATCCCCATCCTTCGGCATTAGCAGCGACAGGGAGGATTAAAACCAATACAATTAATAAATTTGTTACCCTAACCATCATTCTCACCCACTTTTTTTTAGTATGCGTGGGAAAGAGTAAAATATGAAAAAGACGAACAGAAATTTTCCTGTTCGTCTCGCTATATAAAATTGGCTCTATAATTTTCAGAATTAACCTTCACGTAAGCTCCCTTTAGTGGAAGACTCAGTTTCGAGACATTCTGCCTGTTTCCGTTATGATTGACAGCGTTTAGAGCTCCGGGAAATCACTCGCTTTCCGTGGGAGCGCAGTGAGCCTCCTCGAGCTAACGCTCTCCGGGGTCTCACCAAGCACTCTTTTCCCACAGGAGTCTCGCGATTTCCCGGAGCTCTTTGCGATGATGAGCAGCACGGAAACGCCTTTGATATAACATTATTATCTACGAACCGAGAAGAGCTTCTCTTCTTACCTAATAAATCCAAACGATGGAGGTTATTACCACCCATGTCCAAGTAGTTTACAGCATCGACTTAGCATGAAAATACGAACATTAATGTTAAATACTGATGGTGCGTAAGACTCCCTTTGTAAAACCGAAAGCGCTTCGTTCAGCGGCGTATAGACTGGACTGAGCTGGCGGATATAAAGGAAAAAAGAAGAACGAAGGATTCGATAATTCTTTACCGCACAGAAGTGAAGGAAGTCTCCTCGTCGCTATGTGTTGAGTTGAGAAAGGATTGGAATGTTTCCATTTTCTCATCCACCTTGCATTGGACGGCACGTAAACTAACTTAAAATTGTGGAGTTCAAGACATTTTAACCGTTGCATTGGAGTGTTATTCTCCCTCTTTAATTAAAAGTTTTCTTGTTAAGTGGATTTCGAGAACGCATATATCGTGAGGGGCGGCGGGGAATGGGGAGACTCCTGTGGGAAGAGAGTGCTTGGTGAGATCCCGCAGGACGGGACGTCCGTGGAAGCTCACCGCGCTCCCACGGAAAGCGAGTCATTCCCCGCCGCCCTGATCCACTCACCAAATGTCTCGAAATCAAGTCTTCCGCTATCCTGCCATATAGTTGAATAACTATTTATGAAAAATCTACAACGAAGTTTAACATTAACGTTTGTTTTGAAACTTGAAACAGAGACGCAGTATTTAATTTCAAAGTAGCTATAAAATTAACGACGCAGCCCATCCAAAGATAAACAATGGAATATTGTAGTGAATGAAAGTCGGCACACACGTATCCCAGATGTGGTGATGTCTTCCGTCAGCATTTAATCCGGAAGTCGGTCCTAATGTACTGTCAGAGGCCGGCGAGCCCGCGTCCCCAAGTGCTCCAGCTGTACCAATCAATGCAGCCGTAGCCATGGGTGAAAACCCTGCACTGAAACAGATGGGTACAAATAAAGCTGCCAGGATTGGCACTGTAGCAAACGAAGATCCAATCCCCATTGTTACTACAAGTCCCAGCAATAAGAGAACAAACGCGATAAATGCCTGATTATCTCCGATATATTCCGAACTAGCATCTACGAGGGAGGAGACAGATTCTGTCTCCGTTAATACATTGGCGTACCCCCCAGAAATCAACATAACAAATGCGATAGTTCCCATCATGGCAATTCCATCCGTAACTACACGATCTCCCTGCTTGAATGGAATAACTTTAAATACAAACATTAAAATCAAGCCCGCTAAAGCAGCAAGAACAAGATTCTCATAAAAAGCCTGGATGAATAAGGTGACGAATATAGCAATGAGTGTCAAACCGTGTCGCCAATTAAAGCGAACAGACTTTGTCTTTTCCGACGAAGCCGCAAAATTTATTTCATGAGCTGCATCACTTTCTAACGGCTCTCTTTTCCTCCTGTAAGTGTAGAATATGGCAATGAGCAATCCTACAATCATCCCGGATCCTGGAATGAGTAAAGACTGAGCGATTTCTGTAATGCTTATTGAAAGACCGCTTGAGTCCATTGATTCCTGGATCGTCTGATGAAAGATCAAACCGAAACCGACAGGAATCATTACATAAGGAGCTTTCAACCCAAAAGTTAAAGCTGCGGCTACAGCGCGACGATCAAGCTTCATACGATCGAACAGATGAAGCAATGGCGGAATGAGAATAGGAATAAAAGCGATATGCACCGGCACGACGTTTTGGGATAAACTTGCCACTCCTGCGATGACTAGTACGGTCAAAGTCCTCATATCTTTAAGTACTCTGACTAAATAACCCACAAGTATAGTGGTAATTCCTGAATAATTGATTGCTACAGCAAAGGCTCCTAATAATATATAGCTTAGAGCAACGCTAGCCTGTTCCCCCATGCCATCAGTTATTAACTTGAGAGAAGCTATCAAAGATTCCCCATTCATAACTCCCGCTGTAAGTCCGGCAGCGAGAATGGCAATAATCACATTTACACGTAATAAACTTAATATTGTCAGTACGAGAACTGACATAATGACAGCTGCTGCCATAAAAATCTCTCCCCATGTTTCTAATACCTTTTTTACATTAGCGATTTACCATGATAAAGTAGGATTACAAAAAAATCAACCCTCATATACCAGATGAGAGCTAATGCGTAATCTTATATTTTCTTTTCTACATCCTCAAGCATTTTGATGAGCTCATCAATGTCTTCCACGGATGTCTCTTCAGGCTCCATGTCATCTAAGCGTTTAATAAACGCGTTAAGTCTTAGTTTAAGATCACTTAATTTTTCTTGTTGAGTCAAAAGGAAGTCCCCCTTTACAGGTAATCGTACAATCACTTTGCCTATAATAGTACAAAGTCAGCTATGTGTCCATATACAAATTAAAAAACATGCTGTTCCCATTTTTACCAATTTGGGTCCAGCACATTTTCACTAACTATTTTAACTGATACGAAAAGCTTACATGATCCTGAATAGGAATCCAGGCGCCGACTCCTTGACGTGTCACGTTTTTAATATCTATGTTCATTTTGGAACCTTTCAGCTGGATGTACACATCACCAAAAGCTACTTCTCCTTTTTCATTAACTGCTGGAGCATACGCCTTCAACTGTCCCACTTTATTTACAGGGACAGCATACGTATTAGTCTGCTTAGTTCCCCGTCCGAAAGAGCTTTGCAGGGACAAAGGCAGTTTTGACTTCGCACGGGCTTCTAATAATATCAACTTCATCATTTGATCTCCATGACTCGCTTTTGATGTTAGGCCGCCTTTTATATGCTTTTCTTCTTTTTGTTCATAGCTGATTTCTTCCGTTTTCTGACCGCCCTGGTTGTTCAATTCGTTTAAGTTGATTTGCTGGTACTCCCAATTGATGTTTGTTTCCTTAGATTCGTAAGATAAAGGCCATCTGCCAAGAAAGATCTCCCCCCTATAGCCAACGGCGAATGGAGAAGGTTTAATCGAAGTTTGATTAAGCATTTCAATGAGTTCAGGATTTGAAATCCGGACATCTGTGTCGTTTATTAGTTCATTGGTCAACTCTTCGGCTTCCAATATTTCTTGATCTTCTGTTGAATTAGGGTACGTATTATCCTTAGATATATTGAGGACATGACTAGGAATTTCTGATTGACCTTTAATTTCTTTTTCCTCTGCAGCTCCATTTAAGGGATGGATATATAAGAGCATGCCTAAGCATACAAGGAATCCTAAGCATTTTAATCTCATGGTGTGGGCCACCTTTCTTTTTCGTTAGCTTGTGAAAAATGCCCACAACCTATTCTCAAGATGAGGTTAAGCGGTTCATCACTTTTTCTGCCTTTGGATCCAGAAATTGAATAAATGGCCCAATACATACTAAAATAATGATGGTACCAATACCGATTGGACCTCCAAAAATAATAGCGAGCAAAAGCGCAACCCCTTCTGTCAAGGTTTTCGATACAGTCAGGCTTAACCCGAACCTTTTTTGCAAAGCAACCATGAAATTATCAACAGGATTGAGCGAAAATTTCGGCTGCAAATAACATGCAACTCCAACAGCAATAATAAATATTCCACCAACTAATGTAATAATCTGAAATAGCATCTGAGTAAGTTCTAAATCAGCAAATACATTTAACAGCCAAAAATCAATAAACTTACCTAAAATAACAATCGTGATGACTGCCAATAAGTCAGGCTTTTCTTTAGCGATCAAGGCATTCGTTAAAATGAGGATGGCTCCGATGATGATGACCCAATTCCCAACTGTCAAACCGAATGTGTTCGTTAAACCGACATTCATTGCATCCCAGGCGCCCACGCCTAAATCTGCGTTTATCGTCAGAGAGATTCCAAGAGATATAATAACAAGCCCGACCAAGAAGAAAAAAACTTTTATGACGAATGTCTTCACGTGGACACCTCCAGTTAATTTATAGATTAATTTATAGATGAAAAATCACAAAAAAAAAGAGCACCATCCTATTAATTAGGATAGGCTCTTTCATTTTACTTGCTTAATTCAATACACTCAAGTGTTTCTTCCACTTTAATACTATTCACAACGGACTGTACCATTGAACAGTTTTTACTTGAAATTTCCAGGTTTTTAAGAAGCTTATCCTGGTTTAAGCGATATCCCTTAATAACAAAGTGCAAATGGATGCTTTCAATTCGGTTAGCTTCATCAGAATTCCTTTTAACATCCGCCGTCACTTTAATATCTTCATAATTGATCTTTTGTTTGTCTAAAATTTTTCTATAAACACCGATACTGCACCCTGCTACAGAAGCCACCATCAGCTGGTACGGGCGGTAGCCATGAAGTTCATCACCTGAGATATCAAGCTGGCCGTACTCGAAAGACGTTCGAACACCATCTTCTTTAATGTAAAAATCCATTTTCTAACCCCTCCTTCAAACATTTAATATCTTGTATATAACTATAGTAACCGTTTTCCCCCATTAATTAACCTTAAAGCCTTGCTCCCATCTATTTATTTCGTTTAGGATAGTGAAGGATTGACTTAAATCAGGTGGAGGTGCCTCATATGGTATCAAAGAAAACACGTTTTTGGATACTTATTGGCTTAGTCACTATTTCTGGATTTTCACAAGGGATGCTTCTCCCTTTATTAGCCGTTATTCTAGAGCAGAACGGTGTATCCTCTTCTATAAATGGGATTCACGCTACTGCTTTATACATAGGTATTCTTATATCATCTCCATTTATGGAAAAACCATTGCAAAAGTTCGGATATAAACCGGTGATTTTATCCGGTGGAGCGCTCGTCATACTTTCACTCTCTTTATTTCCCGTCTGGCAATCCTTATGGTTTTGGTTCATTTTAAGAATGATGATCGGAATCGGAGATCAAATCCTGCATTTCGGTACGCAAACCTGGATTACTGCTACAGCACACGAACAATCCAGGGGAAAGAGCATCGCTTATTACGGTTTATTTTTCAGTTTAGGTTTTACGCTTGGGCCTTTGATGACGAACCTTCTCTCTATAAATATGCACTTGCCTTTTATTCTATCGGCGCTTATCAGCTTATTAGTGTGGGGGACGATGTGGTTTGTACGGAATGAAATGCCTCCAAATGAGCACACCACCGCTTATGGGACGAGTTCATATAAACGTTTTGCGCTAGCGATTAAACTGGGATGGGTAGCCTTTCTTCCCCCTTTTACGTATGGTTTTCTAGAAGCTACTCTGCATGGGATTTTCCCTATTTACGGAATGAGGATCGGACATGATGTGAACATGCTCTCCTTCATCATCCCATCCTTCGCCGCCGCGAGCCTTCTTTCTCAAATACCTCTCGGAAGTCTTAGTGATCAATATGGCCGAAAGATTATTATAATGTCAGTGGTGACATACGGCATCGCTGCCTTCACTTTTGCAGCGTTATTTGAAGATTCAACCATTGGATTATTTGCAACATTTGCGATTGGCGGTCTATTTGTCGGCTCTCTATTTTCACTTGGGATTTCCTATATGACGGATTTATTACCGGGAGAGTTACTTCCAGCAGGTAATATTTTGTGCGGTATGTCATTCAGCCTTGGTAGTATCAGCGGACCTTTTTTAACAGGCATATTCATTGATTTATTCCCTGGTGTGTCCTTTTTCTATACGATAGTGATTCTTTTATTGATCGTATTGGCAGCTACGGCTTTAAAAACGAGTCCTTCCGCCACACAAAAAACTACGTAATGTACAAAAAAACTGCACCCCTTATTTTGGGCGCAGTTTTTTTTATTCATTACTCCGATAAAGCTTCATCAAGAACTTCCAGATTTCGTTCCATCAGTGTAAAGTAATCTTCTTCGTCTTCAATATCACTTTCAGTCAGAACTGAGAGATTGTGGATTCTTAATGCTTCTGCTCCTATCTCATTTTGAACGACCTCAGAAACTTTCGGAGTGATATTTTGTTCAAAAAGCACGTGATTTAAATCGTGCTCTTGTGATTTACTGATGATTTCTTCTAGATCCTTTTGAGATGGTTCATTAGTCGGACTTAATCCAGAAACGGCAATTTGCTCAATACCATATGCTTGTTCCCAGTACCCATAAGCCGAGTGTGATACAATGATTTCCTTCTTTTCTTTGCTTTCTATCTGCTCATGGAACTCTTTATCCAGTGACTCTAACTCCGTCTTTAACTGTTCAAAGTTCTCATTGAATTGCTCTTTTGAATCCGGTTCAAGCTCGACCAGCATATTTTTCACATTCTCCGCCATTTCAATAGAACGGATAGGGTCCAGCCAAACGTGTGGATCTTCTTCCCCATGGTTGTGGCCCTCGTGATTCTCTTCTCCCGATGAATCTTCCTCATGGGCATGGTCTTCTTCTGAATGGCCTTCTTCCTCATGGTCATGGCTTTCTTCTTCTGAGTGGCCTTCTTCCTCATGGTCATGGCTTTCTTCTTCTGAGTGGCCTTCTTTCTCATGGTCATGGGAATGACCGCTTCCTTCTAAATCAATGCCATTTGCAGCCTCCAGGATTTTTACATCCTCCGAGTCAATTGAATCTGCAATTTTTTCAGCATAAGTTTCTAGCCCGGCACCATTGTAAATAAAGGCATCCGCCTCCGCCATCTCCACCATTTCTTTTGTGGTAGGTTCATACGAATGGGCATCAGTTCCCGGCGGCAGGATGGTATTTACTTCTGCAGCATCCCCGGCAATTTGCTGCGTAAAGAATTGTAATGGGTACACCGTCGTATTTATTTTCAGCTTTTCTTCGTTATCACTTGATGACTCCTCAGAAGTCTGTTCGCTGCAGGCTCCTAAAACTAAGAAAATAATGAGTATAAGTAGTCCAATTTTTGTTCTATTCATCTTTCTCCTCCTTGCTGTTCCGTAATAGATTATATCGTAGTGATTACTTTTTGTAAACTGTAACCATTACTTTTTATAATCAAATAAAATAGAGGTCCATAACCATTGTTATAGACCTCTTTCACACTTTAACTGCAAACAGGACACTTACCGTAAATCTCAAATTTGTGATTTTCAATATCGTACCCTTTTAAATTCTCGTTGATGCTTTCCATAGGGCAAAATTCAATCGACTTCGTTTTGCCACAGTCTGTGCATATAAAATGATGATGGTGGCCCTGTGTATCGCAGCCTAACCGGAAATGCTTTTCCCCGCCGAGCTCGGTAGCTTCCAGAATTTCTTCATCCGTAAGCAGGTAAAGGTTTCTGTAAATCGTGTCATAACTCACACCCGGAAAATCTTCCTGAATTTCTTTCAAGATGGACTTCGCTGCAATATATTGGTCTTGTTTAACGAAAATCTCAAGAATTCTTTCTCTCTGACGAGTCCGCTTATAGCCTTTTTCTTTCAGTTTTTGCAGTGCTGTTTCTAAGTTCATACTGTTTCACCCTTTATATAGAGCTGACTTCTTACCTTTTTATATATGATTGACATAATCAATACTAAGATAGCAATGACGACAATCGTTCCTCCTGGTGGAACACTAAGTTGATATGAAGATATCAAACCAAAAATAACCGAAAACTCTCCAAATGCTATCGAAAGTCCGATCGTCTGTTTAAAGCTGGAAGCTATTCTCAAAGCAGCGGCTACCGGAAGCGTCATCAAAGCGGAAACGAGCAGAATCCCCACAACTTGCATGGAAGAAGCTATTACTAAAGCAACCATAACAATAAATAATAAATGAATCCAGCGTCCGTTCACCCCAGTGATCGAGGCATGTTCTTCATCAAATGATAGTACGAATAATTCCTTATAAAATAATATAACTATTGTAAGTACTGCAATGGTTATGCCTAAAACCGTCCACATGCTTGATCGGCTGACGGCAGTCACGCTTCCAAATAAATAACTGAATAAATCTGTGTTAAATCCATCCGCTAATGAAATAAGGATGACACCAACACCTATCCCGCCTGATAAGATAATAGGAATAGCAAGTTCTTCGTAGTGTTTATAAAGCTTTCTCAACTTTTCAATGAGGATAGCGCCTCCCACGGAAAAGACCATCCCCATATAAATCGGGTTCAACTCATTGATACCGGTCACTCGTTTTTCAAGCAATAGACTGGCTGCGATCCCTGTCAGCGTAATATGCGAAAGAGCGTCAGCAATCAGGGAAAGACGCCTGACAACGATGAAGACACCTAATAGAGGAGCTACAAGACCGATAAGAATTCCTGTAATGGCTGCATTCTGTAAAAAATCGTATTGGATAAAACTCTCAATCATGGACGGATCTCCTCATGATCATGATTATGAGTCAGCTGCTGAACTGAATGACCATAAAGTCGATTGAGGTCTTCATCGTCAAACTCCTTATATTCTTCTGAAGCTCCGTGAAAGTGTATCGTCTTATTCATACATACGACGTGCGTGGCATGTTCGGTAATTGTACCGATATCATGAGTAACCATTAACAATGAAATGCCTTTATCTTGATTGAGCTTTCCTAATAAGTCGTAAAAGGCTGTCACATGCTTAGCATCCACCCCTACGGTCGGTTCATCAAGTATGAGCAGGGAAGGATCGCTTACTAAGGCACGGGCGATAAATACACGCTGCTGCTGGCCTCCTGATAATTCTCCGATATTGGTATTCGCGTATTCTTCCATTTCAACCGTTCTTAAGGCTTCAAGCGCTTTTTCTTTATGCTTGCGATTAAAGAATTTGAATGCACCGATTCGTGAAACCAACCCTGTTTTGACTACCTCCAGAACTGTTGCCGGAAAACCTGAATTAAAGCTATTGGCTTTTTGCGAAACAAAACCAATTTCTTCCCATTGATTAAACTGCTTAATAGGCTTGCCAAAAATTTTCACATCACCTTTATCTGGTTTGACTATCCCTAGCATAAGCTTAATCAATGTTGATTTACCTGAACCATTAGGACCGACAAGACCTAAGAATTGGCCTTGTTCAATGGTAAGGTCGATATTCTCCACCACTGTCTCTCTATCATATTTAAATGAAATATCGTTCATCTCTACTATTTTATTAAAATTCATGAAAGATCCCTCTCGAAATAATAATGATTACGAATAAAATTATAATACGTTCATACATTGAAGTAAATGATATTGATTTTTTCACCTATTGACAAATGAATGTTTTCAGGCAAAATTAATAAAGTCTTTTCAATGCGTAACTATTACGATTACCAACTATACTACATGTACCAGAGGAGGACAAGCATTGTACCAAGAGAACACTTCGAATTACAAGTGGGGTTATATACTACTGTTTTTATTTTTTCTAATTTTTATTTATGGAGACCTGTTCCCTTCCACTTTGATTACTGATATTTCACCTGCAATACTTGATATGAATACGATTTTTCTAAGTATCGTGCTGGAAGCCATCCCCTTTGTATTACTTGGCGTATTTGTCTCCGCGCTCATCCAAACTTTCGTAAAAGAAGAGACGTTAGCTCGATTCATCCCATCACAACCCATCTTAGCTCTTCTTCCCGCAGTCACGATTGGTGCCATTTTTCCTGTCTGTGAATGCGCAATTGTTCCTATTGTCCGCCGCTTAATTCAAAAAGGCATGCCATTGCATGTAGGGATCGTTATCCTGGTATCAGCCCCTATACTTAACCCTATTGTTTTTTTATCAACCTTTTACGCATTTCAAACTGACTTAACCGTAGCCTGGGCAAGAATGGGAATCGCGCTTATCGTTTCTTTGATTATCGGCGGCATCGTTTACTCACGATTTGGAAACAGCTGGCAGTTAAAAGAAGAAAAAGGGCATATTACTCACAGCCCCCATACCTATCGCAACCGCTTATCGGAAACTTTCCATCATGCCAGCGATGAATTTTTTGATATGGGAAAATTCTTGATCATTGGTGCTTTATTAGCAAGTGTGATCCAAACGTTTATGGCAAGAGACTTATTGACAGACGTCGGAAGTGGTTTTCTTGCTGGGCCTGCTGTCATGATGGGACTCGCATACTTCCTTTCTCTGTGTTCAGAGGCCGACGCATTTGTTGCTTCTTCATTCAAAGGTCTATTTTCCACCAGTTCAATCCTGGCATTTCTCGTCTATGGACCTATGACCGATTTAAAAAATACGATATTGATGGCTGCATATTTCCGTAAGCGTTTCGTTCTCTCCTTCATAATCATCGTAACGATCGTCGTCTATACAGTCACTCTATTGTTTGATCTATTTTACTTGTAAGGAGGTATTCTTATGGACAGGAACTCTCATTATTTTGTAAGAAGTGTAATATTATTAGGGTTTGGATTATTCATAATCAAACTGCTTATCTCTGGTGATATCCATAAATTCATCGCCCCCCGGATGATGACTTATATGTATTTCGCGCTGTCTGTCATCGCCGTATTAGGAATGATTCAATTCTTCAGAAGTGGAACTGAAGATGAACAGTCATGTGATTGTGGACATACTCATGACCTTTCAATTTCCAAAGGACGCTCCCTGTTCGTTTATTCACTGTTCATCATACCAATCATTTCTGGGATGATGTTTTCTGACCATGTGCTGGGCAGCTCACAGGCCTTGAATAAAGGCTTTAAATATGAACTGAGATCAAGTTCACCCTCAGAAGAATATGACAAACCCGAATCATCTTCCTCCGAAGATGGAAAAGCATCTGAAGAATCAGATGCTTTATTAGAGGATCCCGCCATACTATCAGTGAGCGATCGTTATCCAGAGCTTCAGAAAGAATTCCAAGAATCTACTTCCTTCACTCTCACGGAAGATAATTATATTGGCTCAATTTCACTTTTAGAAGACCAAGTGGACGACTACGTGGGAAAAGAAGTTAAAATGAATGGATTCGTCTTCCGTGAAGATGGCTTCCCTGAAGACCGGATGGTAGTCGGAAGATTCGGGATCAGCTGCTGCGTGGCGGATGGAGGCATTTATGGACTTTTAGTTCAAGGAGACAGTCAAAATTTAAGCGAATTTAAAAATGATGCGTGGGTGGAGGTTACGGGAATCGTCAAAAAAGTAGAACACAACAATTGGGAACTTCCTTTGATTGAACCCACTTCTATCAAAAAAATTGAAATTCCAGCAGAACCTTATGTTTATGAAGAATTTGAATTCAGTGGTTAAACCCTTTTTAGAAAAAACTTTCAAAATTCTGTTAAGTAAGCACAACCACTGAGAAGTTATAAAGGTTTCTCAGTGGTTTTTTTGTTTCAATCCCTGCAGCCTGCTTAAAAGCTAAGCTTTAATAGAGTTCACATTCAGGTGATACTGTAAAAGTCGCTCCGCTACTTTCTTCGCACCTGATATATTTCTGGATACAGGCCCGATTTCTAATTCAGCCAAAGCGCCGCCTACATGGAGACATGGAGCCCATTGCAAATTTTCGTCGATGACCGGGAAACCACATTCTGCACAGGAGAGACGTTCGCGGCTTATCACTCCGTGCAGCCATTTTTTTTCTGGAAGTTCTGATGTCGATCCTGTAGCTAGCACAATAGACTTGAAATGTTGGTTCTTCCCACTTTCGAATGCCACGTCAACCCCACCACCTCTACCAGCCACTTCTTTTATAGAACTCGAAACAGTTTGAATCTTCCCCTCTTCTTCCATCCGCTTCAATCGCAAAAAGACTTCACGGTTTAGAGAACCCTTAAACCGCGCTTTTTTAATCATATCTCTTCTATCTGAAAAGCTTTTCTGCTTTTCAAATTTAGACAAGTATTTAGGGCCAAGCCACCCAGGATCGCTATCAAAATCATGGACCCTGAATGGATGGCGCTTAATTAAGTGTACTTGACCCGGATACTTCTTACCGAATTTTAAAGCAAGATGAGCAGCTGAAATACCACCACCTATAACCGCTATAGGTGGAGCCGCTTTGAATTTTCCATACTTTTCTTCGTCAAACAAATGCACACACCTTTCCTGGTGCTTGTGCAACTGATTATACCAATTAGGATATAAAGGCTGATCGTTGACTCCCATCGCTAATAATATATATTCACTCTGAATATGATCACCATTTTCAAGCGAAATAAACCACCCTTCTTTATTTCGAATAAGGTCTTCAACTGTCCCTTGATACCATGATTTGGACCAATTTATTTCCTCCATTAGCGAAGTGCTGTGCTCATTGAATAATTGTAAAGAAGGGCGTTTATATCTTCCTTTTAAATGATGTTTTCTATCAGTTTCCTCCGCATACTTCTGTAAGGCAAAAGGATCCGTGCTTAAATGGTGAACTGATGGAGATCTTAAATAATCCATACCAATAGTTCCGGTCAACTTTTCCCAGCGCTGTAAAGGCCTTTCGTGAGGATCTATTATGATGAGGTCTTCATTTCTGATTTTCCCTTTTTTTAATAGATAGTAAGCAGCTGTACAACCATGAAGACCTCCTCCAATAATCGCCCATTTCTTGATTGACATAAACTTCGCCCCTTAAATAGTAATCATTACTTTTTAAAATTATAATCATTCTGTGTTAACTTGTAAACAGTATTCATTACACTTTAACACCAATAAAAAAACCGCCCTCAACAAAAGAGGACGGCAGCACAAACTACAAATACCTATTATATCTTCGTTCCAAATACTCCTGGAGCGCGGAAAATACCATAGTTAAAGGCCAATATATCAATGCAGCCAAAATATACAGCGTCATGGAATCATTCGTCCGACCGGCAACAATCTGTGCTTTATTCAAAATCTCGGGCACTGAAATCATTGCAGCAAGCGAAGTAGCTTTAAGGAGATCAAGAAAAACGTTCGCCAAAGGTGGAATTGCAATTCTCGTGGCCTGAGGCACTATGATTCTTCTCATGCTCTGCCAATAACTGAAGCCAAGCGCTCGGGCAGACTCCCATTGACCATGGGCTACACTGGCCAAAGAAGATCGGTTGATTTCAGCAATATACGCGGCACTGTTTGTACCAAAGCCAATAATCGCTGCTGTAGGCCCCGTCAAAGTAATCCCTAATACGGGCAAACCGAAATACAAGACAAATAAATAGACAAGAATCGGTGTACCTCTCATAAATGAAATATACACCCTTGCCGGCCACCTTAGTAAACGATGGCTCGATCTGCGAGCTAAAGCAAGAAAAAATCCTAATACAAGTCCAATCAGCATCCCTATAATAGCTACTAATATTGTATAAGGTACACCTTGCAATACGAAAGGAAGGTTTTCCCATGCTCGCTCTGGTACAAATAATTTCTCTATGTTAATTTCCCTAATGTCAATTGAGAACATAACTGCTCACCCTTAAATGTCAAGACCTTCAATCTCTTCAGCATCCACATCAGGTTTTTCAGAAGCGTCCTGCCCTCCATAGAATTCTTCTGAGATTTCAGTCAGAGTTCCATCTTCTCTCATCTCGTTAAGCTTTTCATCGACTTTTTCTTTCAGTTCGTCTTCACCTTCAGGCATGACAATTCCAGATTCTTTCGGGTGGAACTGCAGATCTGGATGGATCGTCACCTCTAACTCAGGCAAAGCTTCTAATGCAAGGGATTGCAGGTAATAATCATTGATGATCAAATCTGTACGGCCATTCTCTACATCACGTAAGTAAACATCATTCGTAACATTACCATAAGACTTGATTTCAGCTCCAAAGTGCTCGGCAATCTGTGCATACACTGTAGTTGCGCCTCCACCATGAACTTTGCCTTCTATGTCTTCAAGAGAATCTATACCTGAAAGGTCATCTTCTCGTACTACCATTGTGGAGTAAGAGTGTTTGTAAGGTTCACTGAATGTGAAGCTCTTCTGCCTTTCCTCCGTAATTTCCATATCGTTTATCACCATATCCACACGTCCACTTTCAATTGAAGATAACAAGCCATCTACAGCATATTCTTCAAAAGATAAGTCAAGCTCTAAGCGATCGGCGACTTCTTTCATAATTTCTACATCGTATCCAGTCAGTTCATCTGAATCCTCTGGATAGAAAGATGCTGGATAAAGCGTACCAGATGTACCTACTACCAGCTCGCCCTCCTCTTGAATTTCATCCCATTTTGAGGCCTCAGAGCTGGAATCATCATCTCCTCCTGAAGAATCTTCCTCATTCTCTGAACCGCAAGCTATCAGAACTACGGCAAGCGTAAGTATAAGTATTGATAAAAGCCATTTTTTCACGTTTGTCTTCCACCTTCCTGTTTAAATTTCATACTTAACCAATATAGCAACAGGTCGGCTATAATATCAACCTGAACGCTTTGGTTTTTAACGGTTCTTTTTAAAAGGCTTTGTTAAAGATCCGTGTTGATAATCATATAAGCTCCCTTTAGTGGAAGACTCAGTTTCGAGACTTATGTATGGGAATATGGTGGCTTTAGAAAACGGACCGCTTTCCGTGGGCATGTGGTGAGCTTCCTCAGGCTTCCCCTTCCGGGATCTCACCTACCATGTACATCCCACAGGAGTCTCACCGTTTTCTAAAGCCGCCATCCGATTGGAAGGTGCTCGAAACTATACCAAGTTTAAAAGTAATAGCAATATATTGGAAATATTAGTGAAAAACTTGTATTCCAAGAGTCTATCCTTTCCTCGGAACTTCTTGCCTTTACTAGGATAACGGAGACATTTTTGCGGTGCTTCACTTAAAAAATAACTGCTCTGGAGTGATGCAAGAAAATATTTAAAACTACCTTAAAATGTAGGTTTATAACTAAAATGCTACAGCCATACTACTGAGTTTAATGATCCCACTAATATTAAGTAGTTATTTTTAAAACGATTTCGAGAAGCGCATATATAGGGAGGGGCGGCGGGGAATGGGGAGACTCCTGTGGGAAGAGAGTGCTTGGTGAGATCCCGCAGGACGGGACGTCCGAGGAAGCTCACCGCGCTCCCACGGAAAGCGAGTCATTCCCCGCCACCCTGATCCACTCACCAAATGTCTCGAAACCGAGTCTTCCACTATCCTGCCATATTGTTGCATAACTCACTTATCAATATCAACAACCACCTTTAACATAGCCTTTTTTCAAAAAACAAAATAAGCCACCTCGTAGAGGCTGGCTCAAGTTTGTTGAAACGGATGACGATTCTTGTGTTTTTTATGGATAAGTGCATTGATCTCTCCGCCGATTAATATGACAACACCAGAAAGATAAAACCAGATCATAAGAACAATGACCCCGCCTAAGCTTCCATATGCGGCAGAATAGTTGCCCAAATTCTCTACGTAGAAAGAAAAAAGCAGTGATACTAATTGCCAGCCAACCGTTGCGAATAATGCTCCTAAAGTGATCTCTTTTAATTTCATCGGCTGGTCAGGAGCCATGAAATATAAAAAGGATAAAACGATGAAAAAGATGACAGAGGAGATAACCCAGCGAAGAGTGTCCCAAATTTGAAGAAAATCCTCAGATAAACCGACCATCGAAAAAACGTACACTCCTATTGCGCTTCCTAAGACTGGCAATAAGAAAGCTACGCCAATCACTATGATCATAGCCACCGTCAACAAAATAGAAATCATTCTAGAAACTATAAAAGAGCGCTTTTCACGTGTATGGTGGGCCCGATTGAAAGCTTTGATCAGCGTATTGACACCATTAGAGGCAGCCCATAACGTACCGATAATACTCACAGAAAGAAGCCCACTATTACGTTCACTGAGAATCTGGGTAAGATTCTCAGATATCAGTTCATAGGTATCGGATGGCGCATAACTACTTAAAAAAACAAGGGCACGGTTTTCATCAATATTCAAATAACCAAGAAGCGTAATCAAAAATATCATGAACGGAAAAAGCGACAATAGGAAGAAGTAAGCTAATTGAGCTGCAGATCCAGGAACGTCATTATCACCTATTTGTTTAAACAGCTCTTTTACGAATGTAACCAAGTCTACAATCTCCCCCTCGCCCTCAGATGATTATGAAGCTTCTTTAGAATTGTCTACCGATTCTAATTTATTATTCACCTTCTCGTCCATCTCTCCTATCTTATTCAATGCTTCTTCAGTCTTTTTTAGAAGTACCAATAATTCATCGATTCCTTTATTCAATTTTTGGGAAAATGTTTCATAATTCACCCTTACAGAATGAATGGCCTCAGAAGGCTGATTCACGTAGCTTCGGCAAGAAGTACTTGCCCCTTTTGTTTTTGTTACGACGTAACTGCGCGTCTCTTTATCAAGAAGCATTAACGCCCCTCCTATTACTGCTCCAGCTAAAACACCTTTTAATAAATTACTTTCAGCCATTAAGATTCCTCCTTAAAATTTTTGTTTTTTATATGGTTGACTAACCTTTGACACCCTGAATGAATCAATTCATAAACATAATCGAAGTTTCCTGTGAAATAAGGATCCGGGACATCTTTACTTTCATCACCGTCTACAAAATCCATAAATAGACGAACCTCGACTCCGTTTTTCTCACGTATCGCCTTTAAATCACTTAAGTTCTGTTGATCTAAAGCAATAATATAATCGTATCGGTCCCAATCTGCCGGTTCCACTTGTCTTGCTGTCATTCCACTATAAGAAATATCATGTTCATCAAGTATCTCCCTCGTACCTTTATGCGGAATTTTGCCGATATGCCAATGTCCGATTCCAGCAGAATCCACAAGCACCTTTTCAGACATCCCTTCTTCATCGATGAGTCTCCGAAACACAGCCTCCGCCATGGGAGAACGACAAATATTACCTAAACATACAAATAAAACTCTGATCATCCTTATCCTCCCCCATCATAAACAAATCATTTCAAATAAATTATATCATGAAATGTGGAGGTGGCTCGACAGACACGACCAGTCATAAGTAAGAAACTGGAGACGGATGGTGTTTTCCGTCGCAAGTTTCTTACTTATGACTCGAGTGTCTAGGCACCGGAACTAGACATCATGAAATGTGGAGGTGCCTCGATAGACACGACCAGCATAAGTAAGAAACTGGAGACGGATAGGAGTTTCCGTCCTCGCAATTGGTATTTGGCTGCGCCAATAAGGCACAGGTGCTTGGTGCTTATAATATAAAAAACGATAAAGATATTCTATTATTTTTAACCTAATTCTCTAGTTGTTAAACCGACGTTTTACAACTATATTTGTAAATTAGCTTGACAATTACATATAATTTTCGGAATATTTTATATATATTCATATTATTGAATTCGGCTCTGTTAAATGAGATTGTTAATATTTCTATCGATGTTTAGGTTCAACCTCATTCAGCATGCTATTAAAAAATGAAAAAAGCTGCAGTAATTGATCTGTTTCTTTCTACATGGTAATGGGGTCAGAAAATTACATCCGATGAATAAACACTAAGTTTTACAGAGCTAAAAAAAGAGGGGGATTTTATGGGAGAACTAGGTGTTATACAAAACTTCTTAAGCTCAGCCAGTTCATTTGTATGGGGGCCAGTACTGCTGATTTTACTAGTAGGTACCGGCGTATACTTAACCTTAAGACTGAGCTTCCTGCAGTTCAAAACTTTACCTTACGCTTTGAAACTTGCATTTAAGCCTGGAAAAACACAGAAAAAAGAAGAAGGAGACATCTCACATTACCAGGCGTTGACGACTGCACTAGCAGCAACAATCGGGACTGGTAATATTGCCGGGGTCGCGACAGCCGTCGTTCTTGGGGGACCTGGTGCTGTATTCTGGATGTGGATTACTGCTATTTTCGGAATGGCCACCAAATACGCCGAAGCAATCTTAGCAGTAAAATACCGTGTAACCGGGAAAGATGGCAAAATGTCTGGCGGACCGATGTATTATCTCGAAAGAGGACTCAAACAGAAATGGCTCGCTGTTCTATTTGCATTATTCGGTGCATTCGCAGCTTTCGGAATAGGTAATATGGTCCAGTCCAATACGGTATCGGACGTTATGGACTCAACTTTTAGTGTTAACCCATGGATTACAGGGATACTCTTAACTATCTTTGCGGCGCTCGTCATTTTAGGCGGGATTAAAGGAATCGGAAAGGTTACCGCATTTTTTGTACCTATCATGGCCGTTTTTTATGTTCTTGGAGCACTCATTATTATTTTCTTGAATTTTGATTTAGTACCTGAAGCTTTTGGAATTATATTTACAGATGCCTTTACAGGTGAAGCTGTCGGTGGAGGAATTCTCGGTACTGTTATTCGCTTCGGTGTAGCACGAGGGGTCTTCTCGAATGAGGCCGGTTTGGGTTCTGCACCTATTGCAGCCGCTGCAGCGCGAACTGACTACCCTGGCAGACAGGCACTTGTTTCAATGACCCAGGTTTTTATTGATACAATTATTGTATGTACGATGACAGGGCTTACTATTGTCATGGCTGGTCAATACGGAAATGGCGAGTTGGACGGAGCTGATCTGACGACTAGCGCTTTCCAAGTATTCCTTGGTGATTTAGGGATGTATATCGTTACAATAGGAGTTATATTCTTCGCCTTCTCTACAATTGTCGGCTGGTCCTATTATGGGGAGAAGTGTTTCGGTTACTTAACCGGAGACCGAGGCATTCCTTTTTATAAGGCGATTTTCGTTTTATTCGTGCTCGTTGGAGCCGTTGCCCAGCTTGACACTGTTTGGTTATTCGCTGACGTCATGAACGGTCTTATGGCCTTTCCAAACTTGATTGGTCTTCTGCTTCTATCTGGTGTAGTAGCTGCTGAGACGAATAAGTTTTTGAAAGTAGCGAAGCAAGAAAAAGAGGAAGAAAAAAGAGCACGTTACAACAGTTGATCTTAACTAAACCCGAACCCTTCAGTGAAGGTTCGGGTTTTTATTATGTCTGTATTTTGTACTTTTTGAAAGGAATTCCTTTATTTCATTCGGTGGAAGAGGTTTGCTGAAATAGTAGCCTTGGTAGGATTCACATTGATTCTCCCTTAAAAAAGCGAGCACATTTTCACATTCTACCCCTTCAGCTACAACACCGAGTTTAAATGCATCCGCCATTTGGATGATGGCCTTGACAATTTCGGCATCACTGGGGCCTGTTTTTACACTTTTTATAAATGTTTGATCAATTTTTAAGTTATGAATCGGAAACTGTCTTAAATAACTGAGGGAAGAGTAGCCTGTTCCGAAATCATCTATAGAAAGCGTGACTCCCATGCTTTTCAATTCCTGCATCGTACGGATACATTCAGTAGAATTTTGCATTACACTATTTTCTGTAACTTCGATTTCTAAATAAGATGAAGGCAGTTTATTTTGTTCGAGAACCTTTTTAACTTTATTTGAATAATTCTCTTGCTGGATTTCAGTAGCTGATACATTGACCGCAACTCTCTCTGCAGCAAAACCTTGTTTCAGCCATTCTTTAGTTTGACGGCACGCTTCACCCATCACCCACTCGTCTATCTGAGAAATCATTCCAGCTTCTTCAGCCAGGGGGATGAATTCTCCTGGGGAGATCCATCCATTTTCTGCATGATTCCATCTGACCAACGCCTCAATGCCGTTGATCCCACCAGTCCTAACGTCCACTTTTGGTTGGTAATGAAGTGTTAGTTCGTTATTTAAAATAGCTTTTCGTAAAGAACTTTCTAAAGAAAGCAGGTGATTGTAAGACTGATTCATATCATCTGAATACAAAAGCACATGATCTCTTCCGCGAACTTTACAATATTGCTTAGCTATATCCGCTTGTCCCAAGATTTTTTGAGAAGTTTGACTCCCTTTCCCAGAGGTGGAGACACCTATACTGAGCGTCAGAAAAATTTCTTTTTCTTTCAAGTATATGGGAGGTCTTGCCCGTTCGAGAATCTTGTGACCAAATTCCATGATTCTAGAAAGAGACAATTCCCCCTGGATGATGAAGATGAATTCATCACCTGTGAGCCTATAAAGTTCAATATTAGGTTCCAGACAGTCTTTTAGACGTTCAGAGATTTTCTGGATGACTTGATCACCTGTTACGTACCCGAGTGCATCGTTTACGTATTTGAACCGATCCAAATCACAGTACATGACAGTGACCGGATGATGCTCAGAAGAATTTTCGATTAAATTCTCCAAGTCTGCGTGTAATTTGCGCAGGTTCGGTAAATCGGTTAATGGATCGTGATAAGCCATATGCCTGATCGTTGTTTCAGCTTTTTCATACATTGTGATTTCCACAGTACTTCCGATAATTTCTTTGACTTCCCCTTTTTCACTGATCGGAGAAAGTGTCGTATAAAAGAACCTTCCTTTATAGCGGTGTTTATATGATAAAGATTTCCCTGAGAAAGCTTTTTCATATTGACTTGCATAGAAAAGAGACTGATTATGTCCGAACAACTCCTTCAATGATTTGTTTGCGACATACCGGGTGGTCAGCCCTATTTCATGAGCAAGCTTACCTTCAAACAAGGGATAATAATACTCATTACTCTCTTTATCATATCGCACTTTAAAAACAAGGTTCACCAAGGCATCGATCGTCCTTGAGTAGTCAGCTGTCAATTGATCCAATTTCTTTATTTCTTCTAACTTGTAATCATTGAATCTCTGTAAAGCTCTTCTATAAGAGGGATCTGAGGAGAATTGTAGTAAGGAGTCATACAAATTATTATATTCTGAGGAATGATGCACAGGATCGAATTCAGACATGAAAACAGCCTCCGATTACATACGACTTTTTTGTAATTATACATGATAAAAAAACTTAGTTCTACAATTTACACCAGCCAGCAAACTACTATCACAGCCTTATTTCACCTGTACGGAGTCGATTGGAGCTTGAAAGCACTGCACGATAGAGCAGGGATCCTGCAAGGTCTAGCAAAGGTAAACAAGTTATTTACCAGGTTCCCTTAGTTTATGTTAGGACACCCATTACCTCAGAATCCATCCCCTGCTATATAGTGAATAACTCAACTTAGAGTTCGGATACATTCCGGGCCTTCGTTTTTTACAGAGTTTACGTACGTGCTTACTTCATTTGCTTCTAGTTCTTCCATCGTCAGTTCATTTATAAAATCATGGGCATAGTATGGCTTTAATGTTGAAGGCGCGATCCACTCAGATTGACGACTTTTCGGAAGGATGACGGGCATCCGATCATGGATACTTTCCATGAAGGCATTGGCCTCCCTAGTTAAAATCGTACACGTGAAACGTTCCTCCTCCTGAGTTTTCCATTGGTCCCATAATCCCGCAAAAGCGAATAGCTTTCTATCTGTGGGCTTAATTCTATAAGGCTGTTTTATTTTATCTTTACGTTTCCATTCATAAAAACTATCTGCAATGATCAAGCAACGCTTTTTGGCCATCAGGTTTTTAAAACTAGTTTTTTCGTGAGCTGTTTCACTTCGGGCATTGATCATCTTATAGCCAATTTTGGGATCTTTGGCCCATGATGGAACAAGCCCCCAGTACATATAGCCCGCACGATTCTTCTCTCCATCGTTTATAATCGCCAATACTTTTTGACCTGGAGCAATATTGTACCTTTGTTCGAATTCTGGGATAGGGGAATTCAGTTCGAATTCATTCCTGATATCCTTCTCATCAACGGCAAGTGTAAACCTTCCACACATCTATAAAACCTCCCGCAAGCGTTATTCACCATCCAAATTTACGTTCGATCTTGCTGCTATACTGGCGAAAAGCTTGAGAACTCTGAAGCTTCCTCTTTTCCATCAACATGTTGTACCTCAACTTCTTTTCAGTAAGCTGAACATTCCACCTTGAAGCTTCTTCACACTCTTCGCTCTCTGTTATTAATTCCTCTAATTGTACAATTTCTTTTTTTAGCTGCATTTCTTCCGGAAGCATATTAGCATTTTTTAAAATGCGATAACTATTGCGTAAGTCGTCTGGCACATAAGCTAGATCATCTTTAGGAAGCGGCTTACCTTTCCCTGGTAAATGGTCAAAATCCCCTTGCTTAATGGACTGTTTAATCTTTTCTTCAACTAAATGACTTAAATCCATAAGTCCCCATCCTCTCATTTAGAGTAAACGTCGTTTAAAGGCAAGACGATCTTCTAAAGGGAAAGCTTTTACTTGCAGAATCCTATTGATCTTTTCTTGATTCATCGGATCATTATAGAGAACGTCATTGACGTCTGCTATTGTGACACCCTCAGGTCCAGACGATTTCAAAATGAATTGATCACCAGCCTGAATAAAACCTTCGCGCAGTACTCTTAGGTAAAATCCTGTAAAACCCGTTTCCTTAACTAGTTTAGGAAAACCTTCGATGCCATGAGTGCGAGCTATGATATAGCAAGGTTTCCTCGGCTTGGTTACTTGAAGCTCAGCTTCACCAATAGTAAATATATCCCCTATATTCGTTGTCCGCTCATCAATACCTTCTACTGTTATATTTTCTCCAAAAGAAGGAAATGGAAACCTCTTGTCGTACTCTTTTTCAAAATACTTATAGTGCTGTGCAGGATATAGACAGACAGCCTGATCTACCCCGCCATGATTCTCTTTATCTGCTTGTTCGTCTCCAGTAAAATTCAACTCGTTCAAATAAACTGGTTCAAAGACCGGCTTTTTCCGATAAGCGCTCGTAAGCTCTCCTTTATCAGTATCATACCGTTCAGGTCTCCCCACATTTAAAGATACAAGTTTATACTTCATGCAGCGTCCCCTCTCTCCACTTTTGAACCCAGGCGGGCAAATAATCATAGCTCCAGGCATCACTTGGATAGTCTATAAATAATTCTTCTCCATTTTCATACAACACTTGCACAAGTTCATTTACGGCTCCAAAATAGTAATCATAAAGAAATTCATAGCTGAATGGTTCTTTTGGAAGATGATTTTCTGCACAAACTTGAGGATCGGAATAATTCAAATACGTTCTGCAGGGAATCGGGCGGACCTCATACGCCATACAGGCTTGTGTGGTTGGATCGAGCATCGGACAAGGCATATTCAGCTTCTTGTAATCAAGTTTCGTTGATTCGTCCGTATAATCCATAGATAATGCTTGTTTTAATTTATTTTTTTGGTCTTTGAAGTATCTGTCCCAATGGTCATAAATGGCCTGCTTTCTTTTTTGGGGGAAATTTTTTATAGACTGAAACAACATCTTCGCTTCCATTTCACTAGTAATTATAGGAAAATAACAACAGAAGGCACACCCTTTGAAGCAGCTAGCTTCCATATTTGAAAACTGCTCCATTCTGCCGATTTCCTGGTCCACTTCTGAAAGCAGTCTTTGAAACCCGTTCAGTATCACGTCCTCCGTATCTAGTTCACTATTTAATAACTCGTCAACTATATCGTCAAAAAAACGCGGGTCCAGTTCATAGGATTGATTGATTTTGGTTGATTTTTCAATGATTTCTTGGTGTTTTAAATACCGTTCCATCTGTAAAAACTCCTTTGCTTCTGTTATCCATAGTATACACGCGTGGGGGCATGATCGACCACCAGTTCACAGCACCAAATAATTATTTTTGGTTCGACCCCCACAAAAAAACGATAGTTCAAGAAACTTATATGAGAATCTGTCATAAATTTGGAGGTACGCTACATGTTTTCAACTGCAGAGATAGGAATAGATTTAGGTACAGCTAATATACTTATATATTCAAAGTCTAAGGGAATTCTTTTAAATGAGCCATCTGTTGTTGCTTATAACACAGAAACTAAAAGTGTTGTTGCCGTAGGAAAAGAAGCGAAGGAAATGATAGGTAAGACACCGAGGAATATCATTCCTGTAAGACCGCTGCGAGATGGAGTTATCGCAGATTATGATATGACGGCTCAAATGCTGAAGGAACTTATGAAAAAAGTCAGCAGCAAGTCCGGTGTATCCATGCGTAAACCAACCGTAGTCATCTGTACGCCATCAGGCTCTACCTCTGTTGAACGACGTGCTATCCACAATGCCGTAAAAAGTTATGGCGCTAAACAAGTACACTTGATTGAAGAGCCGATCGCCGCTGCCATAGGGGCAGACCTTCCTGTAGATGAGCCTGTAGCTAACGTCATCATTGATATCGGCGGCGGTACAAGTGAAGTGGCTATCATCTCATTTGGCGGAGTTGTATCTTGCCGTTCGATCCGTATGGGTGGAGATGTTATGGATGAAGAAATCATCCAATATGTCCGTAAATCTTATAACGTATTGATTGGTGAACGAACAGCGGAACAAATCAAAATGGAAATCGGTCATGCCTTGGTAGAACATCCTGAAGAAAAAATGGATGTTCGCGGAAGAGATATGGTAACAGGTCTCCCTAAAACAATCGAGCTTTCTTCCACCGAAATCCAGTCGGCCCTAAAAGAGTCACTTGAGCAATTACTCGAAACTATCAGAGCTACTTTAGAAGACTGCCCGCCGGAATTAAGCGGGGATATCGTCGACCACGGGGTAATTCTTACAGGAGGCGGAGCCCTTTTGAAAGGGATGCAGGAGTGGTTATCCCAGGAAATTTTCGTTCCTGTCCATATGGCACCAAGTCCTCTGGAATCAGTAGCAATCGGAACTGGACGCTCTATTAAGATGATTCAAAAGCTTGAAAAAGCCGCAAAATAAACTCACATTAGTAGACATGAGACCGTCAATCTAATAATATCCAAGTAAGAAAGGCTATCCAAGTATGGTTAGTCTTTTTTGCTATGTTGAAATTAGAGGGTTTTTAGAATAAGATGGCGAATATATAAATATGTAAGCCAAATACAATTTAAAGGAGTTATGATATAAATATGAATAGGACCACTCTTTTAAAATGGATATCAGGAGTTTTAGAGGGATTGCTTGCTATTCCTCTAGCTGGAGGAACTTTTATTGTCAGCATGTCATGGACTCCTTTGCTGTTCATGTTCGCCCTCCATACCATAACCTTGATTTTATCCATTAAAGATTCGAAATTCAGCGCAGGCAGTATTTTAGGGATGATTACGAGCTTTATTGGGGCTATCCCCATTATCGGCTGGATTATGCATACAATTACAGCCCTCGTCTTACTAATCGATGCAGCAATTGAAACAAAGAATTAATATTCTACTTAAACGGGGTGATTATTATATTTGTTTCACTATATATAGTTCGAGTTCATAAAGACGATTTACACCGCTTCACCAAACTAGCTCAAAAAGCAAAACCGCTCATTCGTTCTTACGGCGGGGAACCTTTTTTGTATCAGGAAGATGCACTCACAGGAAGGCACGGCTCTATGGGGCTTCTGAACCTCTTTGAGCTGCAGGATGGAGAAGTGGTTTTTCTAGGAAAAGTGATTTTTCCATCCAAAGAAGACTATACACAAGCTATGGAAGGTATGAAACAAGACGACTTGCTCAAGCACTTATATGAACAACTTGCCGAATTTATTGACATTACTTCACTCATCACCTCCACTTTTTATGATGCTGAGTCGGAAGTGTAAGGCTGATTTATAATACAGTCCACAAAAAAGGAGGGTGTATCGCCATATTTACTATTATCTGTTTTTTCCGAGTGAAAAAAGATCGTGCCCAGAGATTCGTTAAGATGGCTAATAAAACTGGTGATATTCTATTATCTCACGGTACCCTTGAACACACAGTATACTTACCGAACGAACTTACAGGTGAACAAGGGTCTATGGGAATCCTTAACCTATTCGAGTTAGAAGAGGATGAAGATTTAATACTTGGTCAATCTGTGTATAAAGACGAAGACCACTATTATGAAGTGATGAAAAAGACAGGATCGAATGATATGATTCACTATTTGAACGATCACATTAAAGACATTGTAGAGATGAATAAAGTAATAACTTCTAAGTTCAAGTTAGTTTAATTTCTTCGCAGGAGGAATGTTACATGAAAATAGTAGTATTAGGAGCAGGTGCATTAGGCGCTTACTATGGTGCGCGCTGGCAGGAAGCAGGCCATGAAGTAGTCTACCTGGTTCGTGAAGGACGAGCTGAACAATTAAAAGATAACGGCTTGACTATATATAGCGAATTGGGGGATTATCAAGTACCTGATGTACAAATAGCACAGGATCCCGAAGAAGTAGAGGGAGCAGATTTAGTCTTCTTATCTGTTAAAGGCTATCATCTTCATGGAACGATTGAGTGGCTGAAGCAGCTCGTACAACGGGGGGCAAAGATCTTTCCAGTTCTAAATGGGATAGAGCATTTACCTACCCTGCAAAAAGAGCTTGGAGAGGAAGCTGTCATAGGCGGTCTAGCTTATATTATTGCCACATTAGATGACAAAGGTCACGTTATTCATTCTAGTCCATTTCACGACCTCGTATTCGGACCGCTGCACCCCTCTCAGCAAAGTCTCTGCGAAGAGCTAAGCCTCGCTTGTAATCAAGCGAACATGAGCAGCAGACAAAGCCCTCATATTTTAGAAGATATGTGGAGTAAGTACATGTTCATCACGGCTTTCTCAGGGATCACTACGTCTACAAACCTATCGATTGGCGATGTGAAAAAGACTCCTCAAACGTTAGGAATAGCCAAACGAGTGCTGGAAGAGATGAAATCACTGGCAAACGCTCATGAGATTGAAATAACTCAGGAACAAGTCGAAAATGCATTTGAACGTCTCAAAGGCCTTGATCACGAAATGACCTCTTCTATGCATCAAGACCGAAGGAAAGGACTTCCTCTTGAAGTGGAACACCTGCATGGAGGAGCCCTTCGTCTAGGAGACGACCGCGATATTGCCCTCCCTTATATTCAGACGATTCATGCTATGATCAAACCATTTGAAAATGGGGAAATTTAATAAAGCCAGTTGACTTGAAGTCAACTGGCTTTTCTATGATTCACTGATTGGCTCTGCTTTTGGTCTTTTCCCATTCTTTAATTCTTTTATACTCAGCCCAAAATCCATTTGAAAATGAGGATAATCTTTAAAAGACCGCCAATCCCCACCCCAATCAAACCCCAGTCCTTTAGCTATATCGACGACTTCCATCCAATCTGCTTCCCCGTTGTCATTCCCATCACGCTCCATATCCCACACGATTGTTCCCTCCCCATTCATTAAAGCAAAATCTATGGCGAGGCCATAATTGTGGTAGGATTCTCCCCCATCCGCATTCGTCACCACTTCACCTTCTGTTGACCTTCCTTGTTCATAAATTTCTTCTTGCTCTTCTATCGAACGCACTTCTTCCGTAATGACCACTTCTATCCCAATAATTTCCGCTTCATCGATCAGCTGATTCTTCTTTCGTTCTACAGTAGGATGAAGGTCAGAAGGGACCTCTCCCTCCTCTACATAATAAGTATTAGCCCGTCTATCCTGGATTTCTATTAATGTATATAAAAGCGTGCCGCCTGCTGTAGTAATGAACAAAAACCATACCGTCCGATTGAAAAAATTCCTCACCCTGCACGCTCCTTTTAATTTTTATAGTATGCTAATTTTATCACATGAGATAATTTTCAACAGGATTCGATATTCGGATATCAATGATATAATAGTTTTACCTTTTTTAAATCAGGAGGAATAGAAATGGCTGTATTTGCTGACAAAAGTACAAAACAAGTAATCTATGAACTCCTGATGCTCGGACTGGCCGCATTTTCAGTAGCTACAATTTGGCAGCAAAATGAATATGATAGTTATATAGTCTGGGGAACGTGGAGTATCTTTTTCGTTGATTTCATATACAGGTTTTATAAATCCTCTAAAAAATGGGATTTTATAAAGAAAAACCCTTTCATAGTAATAGCTGCGATTCCTTTAGATGCTATTTTCCAATTCGCCAGATTTGCAAGAATCCTGCACTTACTAAGGTTGAAATCTATTACCAAATATTATACGATGCCGTTTATAAAATTTCTGAAAAGACAGCACTTATCCTACGTCATGGGTCTTACTGCCATCATCATTTTCATTTTAATCATTCCTATGAAGAATATAGAAGACAATCTGAACAGTTACTCTGAGACTTTATGGCACTCTCTGAGAGCTCTTACATTTTTCGGAAGGGCAGGCTTTGAACCAGAAACCATTATTGGGCACGTCATTGTAGTTGTTTTCACCATTTTGGGAGTTATATTACATGGCCTGATCCTAAGTATTGCTATTAATTTTATAATGGAAATATCATTCATTAAAAATTTGATCAGTAAGTGGAAAGGCGAAACGAAAGATAAAAAATATCATAATAATGAATCGTAATTAAACCTCTGCTCACAAGCAGAGGTTTTTTAAAATTCCCCGCTTAAAAATTAAATCTAAACTGTTTAAAATGATCCAGAAAAAGGAACACGGTTTATATCTATTATGGAGGTGTTTGTATGACAGACAAAAAAAACAAAGCGAATTACAGCACAGAAGAAATAGAAAAAAAGCTCAAAGAAGAAGAAAAAAGACCTGAGGACCCCGTGCCTGATCAAGATATGAGGAAAGAAGAAAAAGAAGTAGAAAGAGGCCGCACCTCCAAAAATGACTCCTCTACAGAAGAAAAATATGATGAAGATTTAAAAAATAAAAAGTCTAATAAATAATAGGAGTGCTCACAATGTCTAAGTTCCAAGCTTATCAAATCGCCCAATTGGAAAACGGGGATGTAGAAGGAAAAATTGAGAATATCGCAAAAAAAGAACTGCCCGACAGCGAAATATTCATTAAAGTTCATTACTCCAGCGTCAACTACAAAGACGGGATGGTTTCCACACCAAATAATCCACTAGTGAAAAAATATCCAATAATCCCTGGAATTGATCTTTCAGGAGAAGTTGAAGAATCAAACGATCCTCGTTTTAAAAAGGGAGACAAGGTAATTGCCACTAGCTATGAAATCGGAGTAAACCATCATGGAGGTTACAGTGAGTATGCAAGTGTTCCAGCAGAATGGGTTGTCCCCCTCCCTGAAGGTTTGACCCTTGAGGAAGCTATGATCTATGGAACTGCCGGATTCACAGCTGCCCTGTCAGTACATGAGCTGGAGCAGTCAGGACTTAAGTCGGAAAACGGTCCTGTATTAGTCACCGGAGCTACAGGTGGTGTAGGCAGTATGGCTATAGCCTTGCTCGCTAAAAGAGGTTATAACGTAGAAGCAAGCACAGGAAGTCTTGAACACACGGAGTACTTAAAAGAATTAGGAGCTGAAAAAGTCCTTACACGTGAAGATGTGTATGATGGAAAGCTTAAACCGATTGCAAGTGAACGCTGGGCAGCAGCCGTTGATCCAGTTGGGGGCGAACAATTAGCTTCTATTATCAGTCATTTACAGTACAACGGTTCGGTAGCCGTAAGTGGATTGACAGGAGGAACAAAAATTCCAACAGAAGTTTATCCTTTCATTTTACGGGGTACTAGCCTTATTGGTATTGACTCCGTCTATTGCCCAATGGAGAAAAGAAAGAAAATCTGGCATCGATTAGCTAACGATATGAAAACTACTCATTCCTTCGACCAATTGAAATCGGTCATCAATCTGGAAGAAGTACCAAGTACGTTGGAAGCTATTCTACATGGTGAAACACGCGGGCGTACTATAGTAAAGCTATAGTACAGTATCGCTTAATTTAATTAAAACTTTATAAGCAGCAGCCAATACATGTTGACATAAACTTATCTATAGGTTATAGTTTTATATTAGTGCCTTCGCTAAAGGTAAATCGGAAATGAAAGAGTGATGTGTATGAGACTGGCATTCTGCTACGTTTTATCACGACTTAATCACACTGGATCAGCTTCGGAGCTGTAAGGATGCAATAGAGGTAGGGATTGCGTCGTTTAAGTTGATAAAAACTACCATGTAGAACGAACCGCGGCAATATGGGTTCTTTCCCCCTTGCATGTTCTTGCAAGTAATCAACGAAAGAAAAATTCATTAATCCGAATAAAATCTATTCAAGCGGGTCAGACGACGGTCTGGCTCGCTTTTCCATTTTAATCCATGATACGATGAGTGAAAGTACTCTTAAGGAGGTCTTCCATTGACGGACTATTTAAAGAAAATTGAACCTACAGATGTCAGATTCCTCATTGATCTGAGTGAAATTAAAGAAATGGTTCAACTCATGCTTGGGAATTTGAAAGAGCATTTACAAGTGGAACTTGGTTTCGATAAGATTGAAGATTCTTATAATACAACAACAGTTCGCCTGTTAATCAACTTAAAGGAAAATAGTGTTCTTACGAATGAACAGAATATGGAGCTTCTTGATAAAGGATTCACTGCAGGTGATGAACCTTTCAAAAATGGGGATCAGGTACTTTACAATATTTTCGGGCACGACTACTCCATCGTTTCTGTCACTAAAGATGAAGACGGAGATTTCATCACTATAGAAATGCCTTATGAAACATTCAAAAATCGTTAAAGAGCCCTTGCATTAAATATTAATACCGACCTAAGAACACTAAAAAAGCTTGGAGATCCTATGTGACTCTAAGCTTTTTTAGTATTTAGTTTATTCGATTAAAGCTCTCTTTAATCGAAGACTCAGTTTCGAGACTTATGTATGGGGATATGGTGGCTTTAGAAAACGGAGTGCTTGGTGAGATCTCGCAGGACGGGACGTCCGAGGAAGCTCACCGCGCTCCCACCGAAAGCGAGCCATTCCCCGCCGCCCTACCCCACTCACCCATTATCTCGAAACCAAGTCTTCCGCCCCTGACAGTTAACAGAACAGTAAACACTTTGCTACTCTTTAAAAGTTCACATAAAATTTCTCTTCCACCCCCTTTAGACAAATCCAATAACAATACATAATCGAATCCTCCCATAAAAAAATCGAGCAGAAAACCTTTAAGGTTTCCTACTCGATTTTTTCTGTTATTTTATTTATATCGTTCCTGAAATTCAGGTGAACTACTTATTATGAATGGATGTTTTTGACTCTCCCTACCTGGCCATCCTCTAAACGAACTTTAATCCCGTGGGGATGGGTGGGAGATTTAGTCAATAAATCTTTAACAACTCCTCGGGTTAACTGTCCGCTTCTCTGATCTTTCTTCAATACGATATCAACTTCCAATCCCGGTTTGATATCTTTTCTGTTCTCTCCGCTCATCATGTATCCTCCTACTTTCTATTATAGCCATCATATCATGTCCACAAATTGATATGTGTGAACTTTTATAAATAAACATCGTAGAACCTTTCATAAAAGCTACATTAAAACATAACGCTGATTAAAACATAGAAATATCCATAATATTATTTGGTACAACTATCATAAAAAAAGATACCCAAACCACGGGCATCAATTAATATCGTTTCATTCATATGAGGTCTGGTTTTGGATCGTTCCATCTTTTTTATGAATGATCGCTTTCGTCCCTTTATTTTTAGCGATTTCCTTGGCTCTTTCTACAGCATCCTGTTTATTCTTAAATACGTAAGACGCTCTTTTTGCATCTTCTGCCTGTACAGCCCATCCATCTTCATGCGATACAACATGTTCACCTTTATCTAACAATTCAGGTCTAGTTGAACTCGAATCTCCATCGGTGCTTCGTAAACTATTATCCGACATATTCCTCACTTGGTCGATTTCACTTTTGCTCGCACTGTCATACCATTCTTTAGCCTGCTCAGTAGCGATCGGTATAGCCCGTCCTTCATCGTACCCTTCACCTATCATAGCATTAGCGATTTCTATAGCTTTTTTACGAACCGTCTCATCCAGATTTTTCAAAGAGCTAGGGTAATCATTCGTATCCCAAGGCATAAAAAAACACTCCTTAAACTTATTTTTCATCATTTACCTCTATAGACTGCAATTTAAACCAATTTCATTCGTCAAAAATGTTAATTTTTCAACATTAATTAGTTTTAAATATTTTTTTTAGGGAAAAATTTAAGAGATTGTTAGAAATCAACGACATTTTATGTTAGAATTCCTAACATGAGATAATTTAGAGATTTCAGATAATTCATTTTGTACTAAAATCTCAAAAATAAAGAAAAGGTGAGGGTAAATAATTATGGCTTATACGAAGGAGTCAATCAAGCAAGTTGTAAATGAAGAAAAAGTTGAATTCATTCGCTTAGAATTCACAGACATGCTAGGAGACACAAAAAACGTAGAACTACCTATTGAAGAACTAGAAACAGTTCTAGAAAACGAAGCTATGTTTGACAGTTCCTCTATCTCAGGATTTTCAGATATTCAAGAAAGTGACATGTATCTTTACCCCGATCCAGATACATTCCTTATTTTACCTCAGGAGATGGACGAAGATCCTATAGCCCGATTTATTTGTGACATTTACACTCCAGATGGCGAGCCTTTCGAAGGTGACCCGCGTTATATTCTGAAAAGAGCCATGAAAGAAGCTCATGACCTTGGATATACTGTTAATGTTGGACCTGAACCAGAATTCTTCTTATTCAAACTTAATGATGAAGGCTATCCTGTCAGAAAAATGAATGACCGAGCAGGGTATTTCGATGCCTCTCCAAAAGATAAAGGCGACAATGTACGTCGTGATATCGTACGTACACTTAAAAAGATTGGATTTGAAATGGAAGCTTCTCACCACGAAGTAGCTAAAGGGCAGCACGAGATCAATTTCCGCTTTGATGAAATGCTGAAAACCGCTGATAACATCCAAACGTTCAAAAACGTAGTTAAAGATGTTGCAACGAACCATGAATACCATGCGACGTTCATGCCTAAACCGGTAACTGCGGATAATGGTTCAGGTATGCACTGCCACCTTTCCTTATTCCAAGATGGGGATAGCGCATTTTATGACAACGGTACAGAGGATGAGATTTCTCAAACGATGAAACATTTCATGGCGGGAATCCTTCACCATGCCAACGGAATCGCAGCTATTACAAACCCTAACGTCAACTCTTACAAGCGTCTTGTACCAGGATATGAAGCTCCTGTAAGCAGAGCTTGGTCTCACTCAAACCGAAGCTGTATGATTCGCGTACCGACTACTCGTGGTTTGGGTACACGCTTTGAAGTACGTAACCCTGACCCAACAGCTAACCCTTATTTAGCTCTTGCCGTTCTAATTCAAGCTGGACTTGAAGGAATCCGCAACAAGATGGATCCAGGTGAAGCTGAATCACGTAACTTATATGAAGTTACTGACGACAGTGTTCCTACACTACCAACAAACCTTAAGGAAGCTCTATCTGCTCTTAAGAAAGACAAAGTTCTTATGGATGCCCTTGGAGAGCACACTTCAAGAGTATATATTGAAGAGAAAGAAGAAGAATGGACGACGTATTCCCTGCAAGTCAGCCAATGGGAATTAGATCACTATATGAGTAAATAAGCTTCTCCCCTTTTTCCTGTATATATTGCAGGAGAAAGGGGGATTTCTATATTATTCCTCTTTTTTTACTTCATTTTCAATTTCCTCTATTTCAGCATTCAATTCCTCCATTTTACTTTCCAGAGCGGTCATAATAACGAGTTTTGAATCCATTTCCTCTTCGTAATCAAAAGATTGACCTAACAACTCTTTCACTTGCTTTTCCAATTGATAAAGAAGTTCATCACCGTCTGTATTTGCGACTATAGGTTTTTCTGCCTCTAATAGTTTCTGCAGATCAGCTCTAAGTTTTTTATTCTTTTCCTTTAAGGCAGCATTATCCTCTATCACTTCCTGGCGCTCCTTTTCCAACTTAACTAACTTTTCATCTGAAACTCTCTTAGCGATTTATACTATACTATCACTTGAAAGGAGATGGACATATTGAGAAGGAAAAGGGTAAATAAAAGTGGATCGATTAAAAAAGCTTCGTCTGAACCGACGATTATTGAAACACCCCAATATAGAAAAAATCATCCTATAAAACTGGAGGCTGCTGTGGAAAGAAAGGCTAACCTCCCTGGTTGTATCTTTTAAGCATTGCGGTCAAATAAGGGGCGGGTTTCCCCCTTTACCATTCAAGGGGACAACCTCTATTCTGACCATTTGTTTTCCATTCACCAGCAGTCACCCCATATACGACGTGGTCTACATATTGGTCGTACAGCCATTCCGCTTGTCTAATGTTTCCTTCTTGAATAAAACCCAGCCGCTCAGGAATTGAGCGGCTTTTTAAATTCTCTGAAGCTGCCCGTATTTCTACCCGATTCAGCCCTTTTTCATAGATGGCGTAATCTACCATTGCTTTAGTAGCACGAGTCATAATTCCTTTTCCTATAAATCTTTCTCCCAGCCAGTAGCCGATGCTAGTCTTACTATTTTTCCTATCTACAGCATGTATCCCGACCAATCCAGCTACTTGACCTTGATAAAGGATGCAAGTACTGACCCCTGTTCCGTCAGCAAACTTATTCATAACCATTTGGACAAATTCTTTTGTATGTTCGATGGATTCGGTCCCATCCACCCAGGCGAGCCAGGATCGTAAATGGCTGCGAGATTCGTCCATCACTTGATAGATCGCTTCAGCGTCTTCTGGTTCTACTAACTTCAGAGATAGTTCTTCATCAATATAATGCTTAAACATCGTCAAGTCTCCTTTGTTTTAATTCGACACGAGATTATCTTTTCTGAAAAAAAGAATCAGTTAAACTTTCGTGTTGATATAGAAAATGGGGTCTTGGAAATGGCTCGCTTTCCGCGGGGAAGACGGCGCCTCCTCGAGCTAAAGCTCTCCGGAGTCTAGCCTGTCTATCCTTTCCCGCAGGAGTCTCCCCATTTCCAAGACCAATACCCGGATATTAAAAAGGCTCTACTAAGGGCATTAGACCTTATCGAAGAGTGTTATTCCCACCCCTGAATTATATCCCTTATTTAGAAGATAAGAGAGCCCTGATTCTTTCTAAACAATTATGAAAATAAGACTCACAAACTTAATCGGTTGAATGATGTGAGAGAATTATGTTGACCCGTTAATTAATTACATAGGGGTGGTTTTAGGAATGGGCGAGACTCCTGTGGGATGAGAGTGATTGGTGAGATCCCGGAAGGAGGCAGCCTGAGGAAGCTCACCGCACTCCCACGGAAAGCGAGCCCATTCCTAAAACCACTTTCTACTTATCATGATGAAATTGAGTCTTCTGGATACCATACCATTAAATAACTCTCTTACGAATTAAAAACCGCCCCTATTAGAGACGGTTCACTTTGATTAAGGTTTCAATATAAGCTTACCTTTCGTCTTTCTCCCCTGCAATAATTCATGGACATGGGCCGCATCTTCCAAGTCGTATACTCCGCCGATCGTCAGCTTCAATTTACCTTGCTGAACCAGCTGGAGAAGTTCCTGTAAACTACTTTCGAATAAAGCAGGCTTTTTCATAATTTGCGGCAGAAAGAAGCCAATCACTGATAAATTACGATTCATTAAGCCAGATGGATACATTTCAGCTGGTTGACCACTGGCAACTCCGTAAATGACCACTCTGCCAAACGATCTCATACATTTAATCGTTTCATGAAAAATATTACCACCAGCCATTTCTAAAGCGATATCTACGCCTTTACCATCTGTAGCCTCCATAACCTCTTCCCGCCAGTTAGGGTTCGTATAATTCACCAAATGATCAGCTCCAAGCTCCTGAGCGAGGGCCAGCTTTTCCGCTGTACTTGCTGTAGCGATCACTTGACCTGCCCCGAAATGCTTAGCAAGTTGTACAGCTAATGAACCTACTCCTCCGGCAGCCGCATGGATCAACACGGTCTCTCCTTGCTCTATTCTACCCATCGTTTTTAATAAATGGTAAGCTGTTAAACCTTGCAGTGGTATTGCAACCGCTGACTCATCTTCCAATTCGGCCGGCAGTGGGATCAACGTCTTCGCGTCTACTGTTACGTACTCAGCATAGCCTCCTGAACCTATTAATGTCACTACGCGGTCGCCTTCTTGAAACTTACCTACCCCTTCTCCCACTTTCTCAACGACCCCGGAAACCTCAGCTCCAGGAATAAAAGGTAAAGGAGTCGGAATAACATAGGCACCTTGACGTCTTGCTGTGTCAGCGTAATTGACTCCAATCGCTGTGACTTTAACAAGAACCTCTCCCTGTTCTGGTATAGGACGGTCGACGTCAGCTTGCTCCAGTACATCAGGACCGCCATACTCTTTGAATTGAATTGCTTTCATAATTATCTCATCCCTTCTATTTACCTAAGAATTCCGGATTGCGCTTATCCTTAAACGCCTGCACGCCCTCTTTGTGATCCTCAGTGGCCGCCATCATCGTTTGAGTGATACGCTCTTGTTCGAGAATCGATGCCAAATCCGATTGATCAGCCTGATCCACGAGCTTTTTCATCATTCCTATAGCGCGCCCTGGCCCTTTAGCGATTTCTACAGCGTAATTCATGGCACCTTCTTCAAGTTCAGCCAATGGCATCACTCGGTTGATTAATCCCCACTCCATCGCCGTCTCTACAGGGATGGGCTCAGCTCTGAACAATAGCTCTTTGGTGCGGTAAGGTCCGAGGATTTTGCTTAAAAAGTAGTGCCCTCCTCCGTCTGATACAAGCCCTACCTGAGCAAAGCTCAATACGAATTTCGTATCTTCACCAGCAATGATCTGGTCACATGCAAGAGCCAGATTGAACCCTGCGCCTGCCGCATACCCGTGCACGACAGCAATGACTGGTTTAGAAATATCCTTGATTTTTAAAATAAGTTTATTCAATTCTCCAACATGGTCATAGAGCTCACTAGCGCCAGCGCTTCCCATGCTTTTTACATCTCCTCCTGCAGAAAAGGCACGCCCTGCACCTGATAACACAACTACCTTAATTTCATGATTATTTTCCGCTTCTCGCAGCGCTTCGTGCAAACCAAAAATCATCTCATCAGAAAAAGCGTTCAAGCTGTCTGGCCTATTTAATACACAGGAAAGCACGGGACCGTTCAAATTCACCTGTAAATGTTCATTACTCAAAGAATTCAAAATTCAACACTCCTTATTTTTTATGATGTATACTGTTTTTCTTCAATGAGGATATCCGCTATAGTCCTGTTACGCTCAATGGTATCTTCCCACTGATAAGCGCTGAGCAGGAAAGCAATATTTTGTAAACTTTTCAGCCTTTCTTCACCCTTTAATAGATTTGAAAGAAGTAATGTTGCCGATTGGTGGACGGACAGGGAAGCATTTTCTACTACTGTATAGGCCAGTTTAGTTTTAAGCTCAGCATTTGGTTCTGAATTTTGAATAGCTTTCATTGTGCGCAGGACGGTGGACTCCGTTTCGTAAATCGCAATAACCAGGTCGGCAAGATTCATAAGCGTTTCCTGCTCGTTCTGAATAGCGTTTCCATACATTTGATAAGCGGCGCCCGCACAAACCAAATAAAGATCTTTGAATAAATGGACGGCTTCTTGCAATTTTTCTAATGGTCCTTCATTGTTTTTGAATTCACCATTTTTAAGGGAGAACTCGGCTTTCTCCGTGATGGTACGGGCATCAAATTCGCCTTTGCCCGCCTTTTTGAAAAATATACCGGGTATGAGGAGACGGTTAATTTCGTTGGTTCCTTCAAAAATCCGATTGATTCTGGAATCCCTGTAGGCTTGTTCTATCGGATACTCTTTAATGAACCCGGCTCCTCCATGCAGCTGCAGGGATTCATCCGCAATGTAATCAAGAGTTTCTGATCCAGTGATTTTACATATGGCTGATTCAAGAGCATGTTCGTTCATCGCTTGAGCGATTGCTTTATGATCACTGGATTCATAATAGCTGCCTAATACGGATTCAATGTGTCCTGCTGTTCTATAAAGAAGTGATTCGGCGGCATAGATACGAGCGTTCATTTTGGCGAGCTTTTGTTTGCTGGCATTAAATTCTGCAATGGTTTTACCGAATTGCTTTCTTTCGGTCGTATGGTCTATGGCAAGTTTCAAGCAGTACTTAGCCGCTCCATTTGTAGCAAACCCAAGGTTAAAGCGTCCTAGATTGAGTACGTTTAAGGCGATCAGGTGCCCTTTCCCTGCTTCACCTAACAGATTTTCAACAGGTACTTCACAATCTTCGAGAATGACTGAACAAGTGGATGATCCCTTGATCCCCATCTTGTCTTCTTCAGGTCCAATTGATAACCCTTTAAAAGTGCGCTCTACTACAAAAGCCGTGAAATGTACTCCATCTACTTTGGCATATACTATGAAAGTATCTGAGAATGCAGCATTGGTGATATAAATTTTTGTACCGTTTAAAATATAATGGGTACCCTCGCTATTCAAAGTCGCAGTCGTTTTGGCTGATAGAGCATCTGATCCTGCCTCTGGTTCGGTTAAACAATAAGCGCCAATATATTCCCCGCTTGCCAGCTTCGGTAAATATTTTTCTTTTAGTAAAGGTGTTCCAAAATAGGTGATCGGCAGAGTAGCAATACATGTGTGGTTGGAATGAGCCACACTATACCCGCTCGCATTTCCGAGAGCTTCACCTACAATCCCTTTACTGATTTTATCAAGGCCTAGTCCGCCGTATTGTTCAGGAATACTGTGACTAAGCAGACCGAGTTCACCTGCGTGCTTCATTTTTTCTTCTACAAGTTTAAAATTTCCCGATTCTAAATCTTTTCGATATGGGTGGATTTCCCGGGAAATAAATTGCCGAGCGGTGTCGCCGATCATTTTATGTTCGTCTGTTCGGTCTTCTGGAGTGAAAATAGATTCAGGAAGAATTTCATGGATTAAGAAACCTCCTCCTTTAACGATCGTTTCGAGCGGATTCATTTATTCAACCTCCTTAATTTGCCTGCTGTCTTGGTCATATTTACATATTGTATGCAGACTGCCTTCCTGGGCAGCAAACTTAAGCTCTCGCTCATGCATGCCAAAATCGAGCAGAATGTTCCCTATCTTAGTCGATCTAAGCAATTCATACGGAGATAAGGATAATCCATTATAGAACTGCAGAGCGGTTTGGGCTGCATCAGATAAGTTGAATGTTTCTTTTTCTACTAAATAGGATAGAAGGCTGCCTGCTCCATAAAAGTCTTCCATTGTAAAATGCCCGCTCGTACCAGAGCAGACTAATACGATTGTCTGATCACCTTTGTGTTGTTCTACTAAGTGTTTTGCCATTTCTCTATTATTTAACAGTGAAGAAGTATACAGATGTTCCGCTTGACTGGACCGATTGATAGCTACAGTACCATTAGTCGTTGATAGAATCAGATGTTTACCCTTGACTATAGGGTTCAGGTACGTTCTTAAAGGATGATAGAATCCATCGATAGTCCGCCCCTGTTCTTCCCCCGCAAGAATATAAGAATCTTCATCCAATGATCTGGCTTTTTCGCGGGCCTGGGCTTGATCGTAAACAGCGAATACTGACTCGGCTCCATCCTCAAGTGCCGCGGTAATCGTTGTAGTGGCAAACAATATATCGAATACGACAGCCACTTTACCTTTCATCTGCTCTGGTTCAATGTCTTCTTTTTTGAAAATGAGCTGGATATTTCTCATTATAAACCTGCCGTTTCTTCTGCGTGTTCAATTAAGTTATTTACAAAAACATTCATGTCAGCGAACCGCGGATCATTAGTTTGACCTTTTTTATACCGGTAGTAAATCTGCTGGACGATTCCTGCCAGCTTGAAATATGCAAAGGTTACGTAGACGTGGATTTGTTCCATGTCTCGCCCACTTCTTTGTGCGTAACGCTGTATGAATTCATCTCGTGTATAAAATCCATCCTGAATGGTTACTGGCGGTTTGCCCAGTCCTGTTTGAATCAGCCCAGGGTCGTCTTTTTCAATCCAGTAACTCATTGCGGCACCTAAATCGGCTAATGGGTCTCCCACGGTCGTCATTTCCCAGTCGAACAACCCGGTCATTTCCGCCTTTTCATTGAACATCGCATTGTTGAGCTTGTAATCGTAATGGATGATAGAAGCTTCATTTGAATCAGGTACATGATGGGTGAGCCATTTTTTCAGTCGTTCACCGGAGACTACGTCATCCGTACGAGCTTGATCGAATCTCTTAATCCAGCCATGAACTTGACGCTCCATAAAACCTTCAGGCTTGACCATTTGTTCGAGGCCGGTCGCCTTGTAATCTATGGAATGCAGTTCAACCAGCCGATCGACCATCGTGCTGGAAAGCTTTCTTGCGAGATCGGGAACGTCCTTCATCTCATCTGGAAATTCAGTGTCTACTACAAATCCGTGACGCCGCTCCATTATAAAAAATGGTTTACCTAACACTTTCCCTTCGTCAAAAACATAAGGTTCCGGTGCTAGTGGAAATTTATTGTGAAGCGCTTTTAGAACACGATATTCTCTTTCCATATCATGAGCTTTTGGAGCAACAGGTCCTTTTGGAGGACGCCGAAGAACCGCCTCCCAATCTCCTGCCTTTAATTCATAGGTCAAATTGGAATGACCAGCTCCAAATTGACGGACTTGGAGAGGTTCATCCGGAATCTCATCGAAATTCTGTCTTAGGAATTTTTCAATTTTTCTTCCATCAATTTCTTCGCCTTCTCGCACCTTCCGTGTATCCTTTGTCTCTTCCATGAATGAACCTCCTTACTTTGGAGCCAGCTGATGCGATTCCAGCTGCCTCTTCATATCTTCCGACAAAGGCTTGCTCAACTGCTTGTCAAAATCAAACTGAACGATTACAGAAGATCCTCTAGCGACTAAATCTCCCGACTCTTTTTCTAACATATCTTGTTCCAAGTGAAAGCTTGAATTCCCTATTTTAACGACTCTAGTGTTTATAAGTATTTCCTGGCCATAATACACCTGCTTAAGAAAATCGCATTTTATAGAAGCTAAAATGAAGTTCCAGTTTTCATCAACGAGTTTCAGCTCCTCAAAAAACTTAATTCTCGAGTCTTCCATATAGATAAAAAAGTTATTGTTATTTACATGCCCGAGTAAATCCGTTTCACAGAACCTGACTTGTATCACTGTTTCGTGCATTGTTCTTCTCCTCACTTTTTTACGTTAGATTGGTACGTATAAAAACCTTTTCCTGTTTTTCTTCCCAGTTCGCCAGCTTCTACTTTATCGACAAGTGTTTGAGAAGGCTTATCTTTAGGATCACCCGTTTCATTAAACTGTTGCTGCATTACATAATAGCCCACATCTATACCTGATAGGTCCATAAGTTCAAAAGGTCCAATTGGGTGACGAAGTGCTTTTCTCGCAATCTTGTCGATATCCTCAAAGTCTGCATATCCCCCTTCATATAAAGCCATAGCTTCTTTTTGTATGGCGAAGAGAATACGATTAGCGACAAACCCTGAGATTTCTTTTTGAAGCAAAACGGCTGTACGATTCATTCGTTTGCTGACCTCCATAACAACCTGAGCTGTTTCATCGGAGGTGTGCTCTCCTTTAACGACTTCTACGCAGTCCATAACCAGGGGTGGAAAAAAGAAATGCATATTACATACTTTCTCAGGCCGGCTAGTAGCATCAGCTATCAATGAACTTACAATAGTTGATGAATTAGTAGCTAAGACCGCATGTTTAGGAGCTAACTTATCGACTTCAGCTAAAACTTTCCGCTTAATATCCAGTTTTTCTACAACCGCCTCGATGATAAGATCAGCATCTCCTGCAGCCTCTCTTAGATCATTTGTAAAATAAAGATTTTCAAAAGCCTGGTCCCGTTCTTCTATCGTAATTTTATCTTTACCGATCCATTGGTCCATAATTTCTGTCAGTTTCAATCTTGCCTGCCGTAATGATTCATCTTTTACATCTTGAATACTCGTCTTGTATCCAGCCAGGGCACTCAGCATGGCAATTTGATGCCCCATGGCTCCGGCACCGATTACTGTAACGTTCTGCACATTCATTATGATTCCTCCTCAATACCTTGTAAGATCATCGTCATATAGATGTTTGTCAGCTGCTGTTCATCCACCTGACCGTCCGGCTCATACCAGAAATAACTCCAGTTGGCTACACCTAACACCGCATAAGATAGCATGTCAGCTCTTAAGTCAGACCGGAATTCTCCGTGTGACACTCCTCCTTCGATGACGTTCTGAATATTCTTTTGGAACAGATCTCTTTTCGGTAAAATTTCTTTCGTTTTTGCTTCGCTCAAATTTCTGATTTCCCTAAAGAAAACCATGGCACTGTCTGCACCACCTGCGATATTTTTCACCATCATCTCAACCATGGCATGGAGTTTTTCTTTATAAGACATTTCCTCCGCCTCTATGATCCTCTTCTGCTTATTTAGAAGGTCTGAAATGAATGAATCATGAATGTAAACAAGTACATCCTCTTTATTTTTGAAGTAGTAGTAGAACGATCCCTTAGTTATGCCATTGGCTTCGACGATGTCTTGTATAGACGTTTCTCGAAATCCTTTACGGCCGAATAGGGAGATACATGTATCAAGCATTTTTCCCTTCATGGCCTGGCCATCCCTTTCTTCTTTGATTGTCCGAGTACTCAACATGAAGCATGCATGCCGCCGTCTACAACGAGCACATCTCCAGTTACGTAATTAGAAGCGTTCGATGCCAGAAATAAAGCAGCTCCTTTTAAATCTTCTTCACTTCCAAACCTGGCAAGCGGTGTCCGATCCAAAATGAAATCTCCTCCCTGTTCAAGGACGCCTTTGGACATTTTTGTAGGGAAAAATCCTGGAGCCAGAGCGTTTACTTGAATATTGTTCTGACCCCACTTCACTGCTAAATCTTTCGTGAATGTGATTACCGCTCCTTTACTGGCGTTATAGCCGACCGTGTCCATAAACCTGGCATCAGCTCCGCCCAGTCCAGCTACTGAAGCGATGTTAATGATTTTTCCTGAGCGCTGCTTGACCATCACTTCCCCCACCTTTTGCGACATAAGGAAAGTGCCAGTTACATTGACATTCATGACCTTTTGAAAAGCTTCCAGTGGCATCTCCAGCACAGGGGCTCCCCATGTAGCACCACTGTTATTCACTAGAATGTCTATCGTGCCGAATTTCTCTAAAGCTTGATCGACGACTTGCTGCACATCTTCAGGGTTTGTCACATCGCAGGCTAACGACAAAGTGTCGACACCCAGTTGTTCTTTCAGACGTTCTGCAACTTCATCACAAGCTGCTTTTTTTCTGGAACATAAAACTAAGTTTGCTCCCGCTTCTGCCAAACCTTCTGCTATTTGCTCGCCTAGACCTCGTCCCCCTCCAGTCACAATGGCGGTCTTGCCTTTTAAATTGAACAGCTCCATTACATGCATCTATCTATTCCTCCTTATACTTAGATAATTCGAGTTTAGCTATCTGTCTTCTATGAACTTCATCAGGACCATCAGCTAAACGTAGTGTTCTTGAATTCGCCCATTGGGCAGCCAACGTGAAATCATCGCTGACACCCGCTGCTCCATGAGCCTGAATTGCTCGGTCAATCACCCTGAGTGCCATACTCGGTGCTACCACTTTAATCATGGCTATTTCTGATTTAGCAGCCTTATTTCCTACCGTATCCATCATATAAGCTGCTTTCAGTGTAAGCAGTCTCGCTTGCTCAAGTTCAATGCGAGAGTCCGCAATCCACTCCCGGACAACTCCTTGTTCTGCAAGGGGCTTATGAAAAGCCACCCTGCTTTGAACACGCTTACATAATTCTTCAAGCGCTCTTTCCGCAGCACCAATTAGACGCATACAGTGATGAATTCGTCCTGGGCCTAGTCTGCCTTGAGCGATAGCAAACCCTTTTCCTTCTCCTAATAAAATATTAGAAGCAGGAACTCTTACGTTCTCAAAATCGATTTCCCCGTGTCCGTGGGGAGCGTGGTCATATCCGAACACCGGCAGCATCCTTTTTATTGAAACACCTGCTGTATCTAGAGGGACAAGAATCATAGATTGCTGCTCGTGCCTAGCAGCTTCCGGATCCGTCTTCCCCATAAAAATAGCAATCTCACATCTTGGATCACCTGCACCTGAAGACCACCATTTCCGGCCATTTATGACGTATTCATCACCATCTCGCTCAATTCTAGCTTCCACATTGGTCGCATCAGATGAAGCTACGTCTGGTTCAGTCATAGAAAAACACGAGCGGATTTCTCCTTTGAGGAGAGGTTGCAGCCATCTATCTTTTTGTTCATCAGTTCCATAGCGTGTAAGAACCTCCATATTTCCTGTATCTGGTGCGTTACAGTTAAACACCTCCGGAGCCAGCAGTGAACGTCCCATAATTTCGCATAATGGCGCATACTCGCTATTCGTCAGCCCCGCTCCATATGTATCATCAGGCAGAAACAAGTTCCAAAGTCCTTCTTCCTTCGCTTTTGTTTTCAATTCTTCCATAATAGGCGGTACTCCAGCCCATCTTGATTCCTGGGCGTTTAATTGTTCTTCGTATACAATCTCATTCGGGTAAATATATTCTTCCATAAAATCATATAGCTTCTGCTGATATGCCTTCACTTTTTCCGAATAATCAAAATTCATATGAATCCACTCCTATTCTACCGTTAACATACCAAACGGTTAGTATGTACTTTCTATTCTAAATGGATAATTCTGAAAATTCAAGCGTTTAGTGAATGGTTATTCATTTAACTTTCTCATTTTTTCACTTTTCCCTACCGTCATAATTAACAGTTCATGTCTCTTCCCTAACAGGTCGTTCAGTCCGGTCACCTGTTCTCATCCCATAAATGTCGCCGTAAGAAGTAAAATTTTCAACCCGAGCAGATCGCGAAACTTAGACTTGAAGATAAGGAAGACTAATTAAATATCAACATATATTAAATATAGTCTTCAATCAAAAGAAAAAGCCTTACCTTCAAAAGGAAGGTAAAGCTTTTCTAAGCATGGATCACACAGTATTTCCTACGAATTGATCCAGGTTAATATTAGATTTCTCAGCTAGAGTTTTCCCTAGCTCTTCATCTGCCTGATAGAAGTTAGCGATTTGACGACCTACGATATTACGGTCTTCAATTTGATCGAAATCCATCATGACATTACGGATAAGTGCATCTTTCGTCTGTTGGTCATAGCTTCTATAAATACGACCGGCTTGACCAAAGTAGTTCGGTTTATCGATGATTTCGCGCCCAGCTGTGCCATTGATAGGCTGCGGCGGCTCTTCATATCCTTCCACTGGAGCGGGTTCTCCATCTTGACTATTCGGTTCATAGTTCGTATGGCGAACCCCGCTGTCGCGTCCCATGAATCCATCCTGCTGATGATTATTCACTTCAACTTTTGGACGGTTAATCGGCAGCTGCTGATAGTTCGGGCCTACACGATGTCGCTGAGTGTCTGAATAAGAGAATAGGCGTCCCTGAAGGAGCTGGTCTTCAGAAGGCAGCATTCCTGGGACAAGAACACCAGGGTTGAAACCGACCTGTTCCGTTTCTTCGAAGAAATTATCTACGTTTTTGTTTAACGTCATAGTTCCTACATGTTCCCAAGGAATGTCCTCTTCCGGCCAATCTTTAGTTGCATCTAATGGGTTAAAGTCAAAATCATTCAATTCATCCGGGTGCAGGACTTGAACATAAAGATCCCACTCCGGATAGTTCCCATCTTCAATAGCATTATAAAGATCTACTGTAGCATGGTTGAAATCTTTTCCTTGAACTTCCTGAGCTGCATCAGGAGTCAAGTTCTTTATACCCTCTTTCGGCTGCCAGCGCAGCTTGACATAAAACGTTTCTCCTTCAGCATTGTACCATTTGAACGCGTGTACACTTGACCCACGCATATTACGGTACGTTGCAGGGATTCCTTCATCAGTGAATAGGTGTAGCATCATATTCGTTGTCTCTGGAGACAGCGACATGAAGTCCCAGTAACGAGCAGGATCTTGAACGTTAGTTATCGGATCAGGCTTCAGTGAATGGATGACATCGGGAAACTTGATGGAATCACGAATAAAGAATACAGGAAGAGTATTCCCTACAAAGTCATAGTTTCCTTCATCTGTATAGAACTTAACGGAGAAGCCACGAGGATCTCGAGCCGTTTCAGGTGAATGTTTTCCATGAATCACTGTTGAGAAGCGAGTAAATAACGGAGTTTCTTTTCCTTCTTCCTGTAGAAAATCTGCTGTTGTATATTTTTTCATACTGTTTTTCGTAACAAAGACCCCATGGGCTCCTGCTCCGCGTGCATGCACTACTCGTTCAGGTATGCGTTCACGGTCAAAGTGAGCAATTTTTTCAATCATTTGATAGTCTTCGATAAGTATCGGGCCGTTTCTTCCTGCTGTTCTTGAATTTTGATTATCAGAAATAGGTACACCTTGGTTGGTCGTCATACGTTTTTTATTATTTTTTTCAGACATAATACCCTCTCTTTCATAAATTAAAATAGTATTCCCATCAATAGTCAGATGGCTACTATGGGCTTTGTATATGAAATACCCTTGTAAATTATAATTAAAACTATTTTTAAATAATTATTATCTGAAAATCCTTAAAAATTATATAAGAATAATTTCGAACTACGATGTTACAACAATTTTGGCTGCCTTTATAGATAGTAGGGACAAGCAATTTTAAAGACAGCGTCGCAAGCAAATGATAGACTATTCTTGTTCTCAATGATGAAGGAGGAATGGCAATGAATATATTTGATCCATATACATTACCTTCGGGATCAGAATTGAAAAATCGCATCCTGATGGCCCCTATGACAAATTTTCTATCAAATGATGATGGCACAGTTTCTCTTAAGGAACTTGACTATTATGCCCGGCGTGCTGGTGGAGTAGGTGCCGTGATTACGGCATGCGCTAATGTAAACGCACAGGGCAAAGGGTTCGATGGTGAAATCGGAGTAGACCGTGATGAGCTTATTCCCGGCCTGAGGAAATTAGCAGCCAGTATTCATGAGAAGGGTTCGAAAGCCATTTTACAAATTTACCATGGTGGACGTATGTGCCCGCCTCACTTAGTTCCTGACGAAGAAACGGTGAGCGCAAGTGCGGTCGCAGCTGAACGTGAAGATGCCCCGACACCGCGGGAGATGACGTCTGCAGAGATTCAGCAAACCGTTATCGATTTTGGTGAGGCTGCACGTCGTGCGATTGAAGCAGGCTTTGATGGTGTAGAACTCCATGGGGCAAACACCTACCTTCTTCAGCAATTCTTTTCTCCTCATTCTAACCGTCGTACAGATCAATGGGGAGGCAATGTACGCGATCGCATGAATTTTCCAGTCGCGGTTGTTGAATCTGTAAAAAACGCGGTAAATACTCACGCAAATGATCCTTTCATTATAGGATACCGATTATCCCCTGAAGAAAGAGAAGAGCCTGGAATTACTCTAGAAGATACCATGCAGTTTGTCGACGTTTTATCTGAACAAGGATTAGACTACGTTCATGTATCTCTCATGCAGTTTTCTCAATCATCTATAAGAAATGAAAATGACGATTATCCCGTCATAGAACTCATAACGGAAAGAATAGGCCATAAAGTTCCTGTCATGGGCGTAGGCTCCCTTTACTCTGTAGAAGATGTAAAACAATCATTAGAATTCGTCCCCCTCGTCTCATTAGGCAGAGAACTGCTCATCGATCCTGATTGGGTGCAAAAAGCTGAAACAGGCGAACCTGTGCGCACTAAGATGGACCCTGATAAAAAAGACGAAGTCGTCATCCCTGAACCAATGTGGACGAAGATTATGAGTGTACCAAACTGGATCCCCGTTAAAGAATAAATGAAAAACCGCCGTTTTCCTCATAATGGGAATACGGCGATTTCTTTAATAAAACGATTGTTTAATTCGATGATCCAGCCAGAAATTTCCGAACGGGATAAATGCTACGACAAACGCACTGGCCAGCCACAGGAACGACCAGCGGACCTTGTATGTCGTGTACAGCGCTATAAGAGCATAAGCAATAAAAAAGAAACCATGCAGAGCACCGACTACACTCACTACTTCCGGAATTCCAGCAATATATTTTAAAGGCATCGCAATCAAGACTAGGATCAGCAGCGATAGTCCCTCTGCAAAACCCGCCATACGAAAACGATGTAAAGGTTTATTATTCAACATTCCATCCTCCTTACAGTTCAAGGACTATTCTAGCATACTACACTATAAATCAACTGATCTTTGCTCCACTTGTTTACTATTTTCTAAAGTGTCGTGACTGTACGCTCAGCTATCTTAATAGATAGGGTGTTCGGGAGGCTTTCCGTGCTCATTAGTTTTATTTCGTTTCATCAATCATTCTCCTTAGGAAGTCCTCCGTAAAATTAGCTTGGGGGAGTTGCTGCACGATCCAATCAAATTCGCGGTCTAACAGCTGAGCGATTTTCTGTGCCGAATAAGAATGACGAGAAATCGTAAGTTCTTCATATATTTCCTTCAGTTCCTTCTTATGTTCTTCTGATAATGATCGTTCAATTGTCTTCAGTCCAAGCTGAGCCCTCTTTGGACAATATTTATGTAACAATATTCTCGCCGTATTTTCAGCCACATCATTTAATACTTTTACCGACCATAAATCATTACCTCGTCCCGCAGACTTCTTATACTGCAGCAGGAAAAAAGCGGCATCATCAACAGCATCCAGAAATTCCTGCTCACTGAGCCTTAAATGCTGCTCCCCTTTTTCCAACCGGTTTTCAGGATCGTACAGCACTTTTAAGTAATCCTTATGAATCAGTGTCTCGTCCGTGACTGTAAACAAGTCGACATGCAGCAAATCCTCATAGATCGCGATGATCTGTGGTGCAATAATAAAGATGTCATCATAAAAGAGGATTTCTTTATATACCTTGAGATGACGTACTCTATTCTTTAAAAAAGAGGATTCATCATCTACTAAAGCGTACAGATCCACATCTGAATGCTCATCCTCTTCCCCACGCCCCATCGATCCTTTTAAAAACACAGCTTTTACCAGCGGATCTTTCTTCAAACTTTCAGTAATTGCCTTAACCGCTTCTTTTTGTCTCATAATCTTCCCCACTTTTTTAAAGTTTCAGTGTTGTTTATGTAAACTCTCTTTTCTTGAATACTCAGTTTCATCCGATTAAAGGTGCTCGAAACTCCTTTCAACTCCACGGCTCTGGAAAATGATTATCCTGCTATTATTAAGAAAGTGGTTAGTCAGGCGATTTCGAGAAAGCAAATATAAATGAGGGAGCGGCGAGCCATTCCCCGCCACCGTAATCCACTCACCAAATGCCTCGGAATCATGTCTTCCGGATAACCGCTGTATGATTGAAAAACTCTTTTACGAATAATTAACCACGACATTTAGCATAGCTTTTAAAACTAAGATTCTAACATCATATCCTAAAATAAGGATGTTGGAAAGATAAGGAGATAATTTATACAAGTTAGAAAATTGCCAGGCTGAAATAGATACCTGCTTTGCCCAGATATCATCTTTAATCACACCCATGCACACTAAAAAGGAAGGAAAGCAATAAGCTTCCCTTCCTTTAAGTCAAATTGTTATCGAATTTGACCGTTACCCTTCATTAAGAACTTAACAGTTGTCAACGCTGGCAGACCCATAGGTCCACGTGCATGCAGCTTCTGTGTGGAAATACCGATTTCGGCTCCAAAGCCTAGCGCTCCACCATCTGTGAAACGGGTAGATGCATTATGGTAAATAGCTGCTGCATCTACAAGGCTTAAAAACAACTGAGCGGTTTCATCGTTTTCGGTAACAATCGCTTCAGAGTGCTTTGTACCATACGTTTCAATATGGCCAATCGCTTCGTTGACATCACTGACTGTCTTAACAGCGATGTCTGTGCTCAAGTATTCGTTGGCCCAGTCTTCATGACCGGCAGGAACAGCTCCTGGAATGACGCTTACAGCTTTTTCATCACCATGAACATTCATGTTATTGCGCTGCAGAGCTTCAATCAAAGCTTCACTGTTTTTCTCAAGCCATTCTTCATGAACGATCAGTGTCTCAGCTGCATTACATACTGCCGGACGGTCTGTTTTTGCGTTCACTAAAATATTGATCGCTTTTGTAGCATCGGCTTCTTTATCAACATAGATATGGCAGTTCCCTACTCCAGTCTCAAGAACTGGAACTGTGGCATTTTCAACAACAGCTTGAATCAGCTTGCCTCCACCACGCGGAATAAGAACGTCGATGTGTTCTTTCATTGTGAATAATTCATTCGTAGCCGCACGGTCAGTGCTTGCGATAAACTGTACCGCTTCTTTAGGGATCTTCGTTTCAGCTAATCCTTTGTGGATCACATCTACGATTGCCCCATTGGAGTTGATTGCAGAAGATCCGCCTTTTAATACGATCGCGTTCCCTGATTTCAAAGCAAGGCCCGTCGCGTCTACCGTGACATTAGGACGAGCTTCATAAATCATACCAATCACACCAAGTGGTACGGTCACCTTTTCAACTTGCAGGCCATTGTCTAACGTCCAGTCTGTAAGAATGTTTCCTGTTGGATCTTCAAGCTTAGCTACTTCACGTAAACCATTTGCAAAGTCCGCAACACGTTCTTTGGATAGGGATAATCGATCCATGAAAGCTTCAGAATATCCTTTTTCTTTTCCGTTCTCCAAATCTTTCTCGTTCGCCTGTAAAATGGTTTCGTATTCTCTCTCTAGTACGTCTGCTAAATGGTTCAGCGCTTCATTTTTCTCTTTTTCAGAAAGCACCATCAGTTTTTTTGAAGCTTTTTTAGCTTCTATCGCTTGTTCCTCCACGTTCACATTACCTTTTGTTAGTGTCATCCAAGACCTCCTTGAAAATTTGGGACCCACTTTAGTGGGGATAGATACTTTGGAACAGGAAGGCGATCCAGTACGTAACTGGCCCCTTCACCTTAATACTTAAACGCCTACCGGCAGTTTCACTTCTAAGTGGCAGACTAAATCTTTACTTTCAATTGCGGCAAGTTCATATGATTCAAGTTCTGGGTCAGTCAAACCAATCATTTTCTCCAACTGTTTAGAAGAGTAATTCACTACACCTAAACCTACTTCTTCGCCATCTAAATCATAGATACGAACGACAGCTCCTTTTCTAAAACGGCCATTGACGTGATGGACGTTAACCGGATGCAGCCCTTCTTTCATATCAACGATCGTTTGACGAGCACGATGATCGATAGTGACTTCACCTTCTGGACCAGAATTGAAGGCAATCCATTGTTTCTTCGCATTCAAGTTCTCGGTTTCTTTCGTCGGTTCAAAATAAGTTCCGACGGCGTTACGATAAACTGCATCATATACGATATTATCGGTACCTGCTTTCCCTAAGAAGGATGAGATTCCTGAAGCCATAGCAATCTTGAATGCATCGATTTTTGACTTCATTCCTCCTGTACCTACAGCGCTGCCTGGATCTCCAGCGGCTGCTTCAATTTCTGGAGTAATTTCGTGGACTTTATCGAGAAGCTTAGCATCGCTGTCTTTTCTAGGATCTGCGTCATAAAGCCCATCAATATCTGAAAGAATGATAAGTTCATCGGCATCAACGAGACCAGCGACTTTTGCGGATAGTGTGTCATTATCTCCAAATTTTAAACGATCAATAGTTATCGTGTCATTTTCGTTTACTATTGGAATAATGCCACGCTCAAGCAGAACATTGATTGTATTTCGAGCATTGTTGTAACGATGTTCATCAGAAAAGTCGCTTCTGGTAATTAGTATTTGAGAACCCATATACCCATGGGATAGGAATAAGTCAGAGTAGGATTCGATGAGCAACCCTTGGCCAACTGAAGCTGCAGCTTGTTTTTCCGGTAAAGAATCCGGACGCGTCAGACAGCCCAGCTTACGATAACCAGCTGCTACTGCACCAGAGGATACGAGTAACACTTCATGCCCGTCGTCCTTTAGACGCACAACCTCATCTACTAATTTCTCTAGCTTTCGTCGGCTGATTTCTCCGTGAAGACTTGTTAATGAACTACTGCCAATTTTAATAACTACACGTTTCTTGTTCGTGTCGTTAACCAATGTATCACTCCTATTTTCTCTGTTTAGTCTATTACTGCGTTTAGATGGTATCGTCATATTATTTAGATCCGACGAGCATTCCTTCGAGTTCCTTGCTCATTTCCTTCGAACGGCTTGCTGCTCCTTTGATCGCTTCAGAGATTGCTTCTCCTCCACCGGATTGATGAAGAGCTTCAAGGCCCGCCGCTGTTGTTCCGTTTGGTGATGTTACATTTTGTCTTAGTTCAGATGGACTCTCATCACGTTCGAGCATCATTTTTGCTGCTCCTAGAAGGGTCTGAGCTCCAATTTCACGTAAAGTTTCACGATCCATTCCTTCTGCGTTACCAGTTTCTTCGATATGCTCCATAAGGTAGTAGAAATATGCTGGTCCGCTTCCCGCAATACCTGTGAAAACGTCCATTTTATCTTCATCGATTACAAATACCTCACCGATTGCTTTCATTAATTCTTTAGCTACCATAACGTTGTCCATGCCCGTGTAGTGCCCTGGGCAGACTGCTGTAGCTGATTCTCTAAGCATGCTTGATGTGTTTGGCATTACGCGGATGACCTGCTGACCATCATTCAGGCGGTCTTCCATATAAGAAGTAGAGATTCCAGCAAGCACGGAAACGAGTACTTGATCAGAATCAATTCTATATCTTAAGTCTTCAAGAACAGCATCTATATCTTTAGGTTTCATAGCCAAAATGAATTGGTCTACTTCACTATAATTTAAGTCATTTTTCAAAACAGTACGCACACCGTACTTACTTTGAATTTCATTTAAACGATCTTGATTACTTCGATTTGTAACAATGATTTGATGGGCAGGAATACTTCCTGATTCAACCATTCCGGAAATCATAGCTTCTGCCATTGATCCTGCACCTAGAAAAGCAATTGTTTGTTTAATCATTTGGGTGACATCTCTCCCGTTCGCATTTTTTGTTCGCTCAATTCATGACGTTTTTCATAATAACACTAGTAAAAACTGAATCAAGGGTTATTTTGCATGTCATGTCTATATCGTCCAATTAGTGAGTGTAAACGGTTTCTTAGCGAGATATTTCCGCTTCATCGCTTCTCATAGCAAATAATCACTACTCACGCGCCTATACAGAGATTGAATTTCCTGAAAATGCTTAAATTTGATCGGTCGGAATTTTCTAAAAATTGCATCATGATGCGATTTTTGCACAAAAAAAGACCCTCATTCAAAAGAAGGCCTTATTGTATGAAACGACTATATTTATTTAATTGTTGTCTTAGGTCTCCGATTGGTACAAAACGAGCCATTCTTGCAAGTTCTTTACCTTCAGATAGCAAGATGACGACTGGTACCGTAAAGACTGTATATTCTCCCGCTATGTCCTTTATCTCTCTACTATCGACGTGGATCGGGTCGACGTGAGGGAAGTCCTGCAGCAATTCTTCCACCTGGGGAAGCAGAGAATGGCAAACGGAACATCCTGGCTGGGATATATAAACGAGCGACAGAGCTTTTTGACTCACGTGTTTACGCACTTCTTCTATAGAATAAGCTTTTTCCATTGATTTCACCTCTTTCCTATTGTAACAACTATCTCTTCCAGATGATCATTTCATGACTTATACTGAATAAAAGAGGTGATTTACGTGACTATCCTAACTATTGCTCTAATTGGGGCTATGATCTTGATTGTTTTGCTTGTTCTTATAGACTCGGCGAGGAATGGGATTACACCTACCCCCACTACAAATAAAGAAAAAAACGCAGCCCTTCAAATCGCTCAGCCAATGAACCCTTCCACAATCGCTGATTTGGGTGCTGGATTTGGAACGATGGCTTTTTCATTAGCTGAACAATTTCCCGATGCTAAAGTGACTGCTTACGAAACGGCGACCATCCCCTGGCTCTTTTTAAAAATCAGAAAAATAGTTCAGCCGAGAAAGAACGTCATCATTAAGAAGACTGATTTTATGAACGAACAATTATATACGTACGACTTGCTCTATACTTATTTATATCCTAAAGCGATGGATCGTCTTCAGATAAAATTGCAGCACGAACCCACAACCTTAATATCAAACTGTTTTGCTATGCCCGACTGGAACCCATCTTTAATATGGCCGGTTGAATCAAAAGTAACTTACGGATCGATCTACCTTTATAGGAGAAACCCAACATCTTTTCCTCCTATTAGTTAAAGTGGGCAATGACAAGTAAGATATTCCTACTCTTGCATTCCTTTGACCACTCCGCTATAATTTTCTCAATACTTAAATTCTGTGAAAAAGAGAGTAACTGATTAACGGCTTTAAGCGAGTCAGGGACGGTGGGAGCCTGACAGCTGATAATGAGTGAACCGGACTTTGAAGAAGCTAGTCTGAAATGTAAGTAGGACAAAGCCGGGGAAGACCCCCGTTATCAACTTCGAGTGGCTACCCCTGTAGCTATAAGAGTGGCACCGCGAGCAAATACCTCGTCTCTTTTTTGAGACGGGGTTTTTTAATTTTAAGGAGGTTTTTTTATGGAAAAACACGTACTCGCCCTGCAATTATCGCAAATCCTCGGAGAAGAATTCAACCGAGATTGGATATACGAGCACATAGAAATACCTAAGCAGGAAAAAATGGGGGATTTGGCTTTCCCTTGCTTCAAGCTCTCACCAGCCTTACGCAAGCCTCCTCAAGACCTGGCGAGCGAACTTGCACCACAATTGAAGCATGATTTATTTGAGAACGTTCAACCCGTCGGAGGATACATCAACATCTTTCTGAATCAACAGTTCATCACTGAGCATACTCTCAAGCAAATTCTTACCGAGCAAGAGAACTATGGCAAACATACTTTTGGCGAAGGAAAAACAGTCGTTTTCGATCTATCCGCACCAAACATTGCTAAACCCTTCTCTATGGGGCATCTAAGATCTACTGTTATCGGAAATTCGCTAGCCAATTTAGCAGCGAACTACGGATACGAAACCGTTAAAATCAACTATATTGGAGACTATGGGACTCAGTTCGGAAAATTACTGTCCGCTTATAAGAATTGGGGCGACGAAGAAAAGATACGCGCAAACCCATTAGCTGAATTGACAAAGATATATGTGAAATTCCATGAAGAAGCCAAAGAAAACACCCTGTTAATCGATGAAGGGCGTCACTGGTTCAAAAAACTAGAACAGCAAGATGAAGAAGCACTAAGATTATGGAGATGGTTTAAGGAAGTATCATTAGAAGAATTCGAGAAGATCTATCAGCTGCTCGGAATTGAATTCGACCTCACGCGTGGAGAAGCCTATTACAACGATAAGATGGACGCCACTGTCGAATTACTTAAGGAACATCAATTATTAGAGGATTCTGATGGGGCCAAGGTGGTAAGACTGGACGAGGAAGGAATACCTCCATGCCTTATCAAAAAAAGTGATGGAACAACCATTTATGCAACACGTGATTTAACAGCAGCGATCGATCGCTTCAACAGTTATTCATTTGATGAAGCTCTTTATGTAGTAGGTCATGAGCAATCACTGCACTTCGCACAAATCAAGCATGTATTAAACAAGCTCGGGTTCAACTGGGCGCAAAATGTAAAGCATATCTCTTTTGGAATGATGCTGCAGGATGGCAAGAAGATGTCTACGCGCCAAGGGAAAACGATTTTATTAGAAAATGTTTTGAAGGAAGCCATCCAACAGGCAAGTGACAGTATTGAAGAGAAAAACCCCCAACTTAGAAATAAAGAAACTGTGGCCAGACAAGTTGGCGTCGGAGCCGTTATTTTCCACGACTTAAAGCAGGACCGCCGAAACGATGTGGAGTTTTCGATTGAGGATATGCTTAGATTTGAAGGGAACACCGCTCCTTATTTGCAATATTCTTATGTACGCGCCCAATCTATTTTGCAAAAGGGAGGTTTCAAAGTCGACGCAAGCAACCCTTTTCTTTCAGATGAAAAGGCTTGGAGCCTTATTAAACAAATACGTAAATTTCCTGAAGCTACAGCTAAAGCATACAAAGAGTATGATCCCAGCCAAATAGCTAAATACCTGCTCGATTTAGCGAAAACCTTCAATCAATATTATACGCACACAAAAATTTTACAGGGAGAGCAGCAAGATGCGAAATTAACATTAGTTTATGGATTTTCCCTTGTTTTAAAACAAGGTTTATCTTTGTTAGGAATTGAAGCTCCAGAAGAAATGTAGGACCGTGGCAATCGCTCAATGTATTTTGATAAAATGCTGACCTATGTATGGTAAAGGGATACATTCCTATTTATGCGAGTTCACACAAAGCGGGGTCGTTAGGGTTGTTCCAGGGCAACGAGCTTTTCCTTCCAAAAAATCTGCAAGTTGCTTGAAAAGAGTTAAATCAAGTGTGAGCAAATCCTTCATATAATACGTCTGTTTACTATATAATGTTCTATTGTGAACACACAGGAAAAGGAGATTATATATGGACGGAAATACAACAGAAGAGCAATATGAATTTTTAGCAGACGATCCGGATTTCAGCGTAAAGCCGGTCATGTTTTCCCTGATTATCGGTGCGTTTTTTGCTATTTTGAATGAGACTTTATTAAATATAGCTTTGACATCCTTGATGGAGGTTTTTGAAATAAATGCTCCAACTGTCCAATGGATGGTTACAGGGTTCATGCTAATTATGGGAATATTGATTCCCGTGTCCGCATTTTTACTGCAGACTTTTACAACTCGTCAAATGTTTATCGGAACAATGTCCATTTTCACCATAGGAACAGTACTTTGTGCTGTTGCACCCACTTTTTCTTTTTTACTGGCGGGACGTCTGATTCAGGCGGTCGGTACTGGACTGCTGATTCCGATTATTTTCAATACCTTTCTTCTCATCTTTCCGCCTGAACGTCGCGGGTCTGTCATGGGGTTAGTTGGACTGGTCATCATGTTCGCTCCCGCCATTGGCCCGACTTTATCCGGTATAATTGTGGAATACTTAGGATGGAGATTTTTATTCATTACGGTCATTCCTTTTGCTGTCTTTTCTATCCTATTCGGATATAAGTACTTAAGGAATGTAGGAGAAGTGACGAAGCCGAAAATCGATCTGCTATCTCTCCTGCTTTCTACGGTAGGATTTGGAGGAGTTGTACTAGGGTTCAGCTTCGCAGGTGAAGGTGAAGCGGGTTTCCTTGAACTCCAGGTAATCAGCTTTATTATAGCCGGAGTGTTATCTCTCGTTATCTTCACCTTAAGACAATTAAAACTTGATGATCCACTTCTCGATGTGCGTGTTTTCAAGTACCCGATGTATTCTATTGCACTTGTAATGTTCATCATTGTAATGATGTCGATGTTTTCTTCTGAAATCATATTACCGATGTTCATGCAGGGGCCGCTTGCATTAACTGCTGCAACAGCAGGTCTGATCCTGTTGCCCGGAGCGCTTCTAAACGGACTGATGTCACCTGTGATGGGAAAGCTATTTGATAAATTCGGTCCTAGAAGGTTGATTATCCCTGCTGCTTTCGTGTTGACGGTGACCATGTTCTCGCTCAGCCAGGTAGGAACAAATACTCCTATTTACATCATCGTGATCACCTATATGTTCTTGATGCTTTCCGTTTCAGCTATCATGATGCCTGCACAAACAAATGGTTTAAATCAGTTACCGAAGCGTCTTTATCCACATGGAACAGCAATCATGAATACGTTGCAGCCTGTTTCAGGCGCTATCGGTGTTTCCGTCTTCATAAGTATACTAACTTCAAGGGAGGAGAGCTTCCTTCAAAACGCTGAAAACCCAGCTTCTGAAAGTGCAATGACCCAAGCCACCGTGGCTGGGGTAGAACTTGTCTATTTCGTTGCATTTGCTGTAGCACTATTAGGATTTGTCCTCTCCTTGTTCGTAAAGCGGGCACATCCTAGTGATGTAAGTGAAGCTTCTTCTTGATCCATATTTTCGCCTTGAACTGAAATCATGATAAAATTGAGGTAATGAAACCCATTCAAAAGGGGCGCCAAAGTATGTATCCTATTTATTATGCCATCATCATCATCGTTTGTTTGATCGCACTGTTTGGAACGATCAAAGTAGCACGTGACTTGGTAAAGCAAGAAAAAGAAGATGATTCAACGACAGATGAGCTTACGAGCTTAAAAGAAGATCGCCCGGTAAGAGATTCCAGTGTACGATTATTAACTATGATCTACACCATTACATTCATCATTTCGATCATACTGATGTGGATATTTGTATTTTAAGTCCCGTGTTGATATTCATATAATCTCTCTTTAGTGGAACACTCAGTTTCAAGATGTTAGGGCTGTTTCCGTTACGTTTGACAGCGTTTGGAGGTCCGGGAAATCACTCGCTTTCCGTGGGAGCGCGGTGAGCCTCCTCGGACGTCCCGTCCTGCGGGGTCTCACCAAGCACTCTTTTCCCACAGGAGTCTCGCAATTTCCCGGACCTCCTTGCGTTTGTCAGGTTCAAGGAAACATCTGAGACAGTGTTTTGAGTGTAGTACAGATCTTTTCGAGTGGCAACGACAAGTCGCCCCGTTTCCAATATCCCATTGCAACAAATTGATCTTTTCATGGCTAAATGTTCATTTTTAAATAGGCCATGTCACAGGCGTTTAATCGCTTTTGTCTTCTTGGATAAGATTAATTGTAATCCATTTCAAAAGAATGTATAGGGACTGGATTGAGCTGTCGGAGATAAAAGAAACCAGAACAAAATGGCTCGATGTTGACTTGCCAGTCTAGTTAGTCGCTAAGCTCTTTAGCCGAAATACGTAGCTAAGATGAGAGATCAGAAGTTTTCCCAGTGCCAGGGGGTTCGTTCATTCCATATCGTACGGGGTGGTTGGGAAGCTGCGAGACTCCCGTGGGAGAAGGATGTAGACGAGATCCCACAGGGCTGCAAGCCCGAGGAAGCTTGCCACTTCCCCCACAGGAAAGCGAGTAGCTTCCCAACCACCCCTCACTATCAATACGGCAAAGAACCCAGACTAAAGCGAGTCTTCCGCTATCCTGCCATATTGTTGAATAAACATAGCCTTAAACAAAGATAACGAAACCGACCTTTTGCATTAGAAGTAACTGACCTCCCTATACTCCCTTCTCTGATTGCATGCCATGACTACTAAGCAGGTTAAGCATGGCAGACTCCCCAAAAACCAATCGGATTTCCTACGAACGGCTTATCTCTCCTTTTCTTAACGTAACCATCACCTCTTATTCCATTGACTTAATCAAGATACCTTCGACGTCGCTTTTTAATATTGAACATACAGGGAATATTAAGAATACACTATATTAGATGAGTACACTCACTCCACTTGAAAAGAGGACAAATGATGGAACCTATATCCTTTCAGAATGTCTCCCGTTCCCAAATGACGTTTGATGAGGTGTTTTCCCATATTGAATCTTTCATGAAGGAAGATCCATATGGTCATTATAAGTTGATGCTCGGAACCGATTCGCAAATTCACCCCGGTCACACCCTTTTTATTACCGGCATTGTGATTCACAGGGTAGGAAAAGGGGCATGGGCATGCTTCCGAAAGAAAATCGTGCCGCGAACTATGAAAGTTTTACACGAACGAATTTCTTATGAAACGTCTTTGACGGAGGAAATCGCCTCACTATTCACAGAAGAAAAAATCGATCAGTTAGTTGAAGTTATCCTCCCCTATATATACAAAGATGCCAGCTTTACGATGGAAGGCCATATTGATATCGGTGCCGGCGATCGTAACCGCACGCGTCTGTATGTAAATGAAATGATGGCACGTATCGAATCGCTGGGGTTTGAACCTAAAATCAAACCCGATTCTATCACGGCGAGCAGTTATGCCAATAAATACACAAAGTAAGTAGAATTATAAAACTTTTACTTGTTTCGGCTTTCTTGTGGCAAGATAGACTCCTAGGAAAATAATCACCAGTCCGGCCACTAAGTTACTTGTAATTGGTTCTTCCAGCAGCACATATCCCCATATCATTGCAGTAATCGGAATGAGGTAGGTAACTGAAGTCGCAAATTCAGCACTTCCGTTCTTCACCATATAGTAAAATAATAAATGAGCGATTCCCGAGCCGAAGCAGCCTAATCCGATAATCGAAATCCACACTACCGGCTCCCCCAACGTCTCTCCACTCAATTGTGATACCGTCCCTGTAAAAAGCATTCCAATGAAACCTACCACTGCTGCCACGAACAATGAACAGGTAGTTACTAATAATATTGCAGTTCCTTGCAAATATTTTTTAGTGAATTGGGAAGCAAAACCATAAGATATGGTAGCTATAATCATCGTTCCTATCCCGATGAAACTTTCTCTGAACAATTCCAATATGTTAAACTCCATCAAGACTAGAATACCAGCGAAACCTACAGCGATTCCTACCCATTGACGCTTTTTCAGTACGATTGAAAAAAATAAGAACCCGACAAGACCTGTACAAATAGGAGTCAAGGCATTCATAACTGCTGCTGTACTGCTATGTATTTCTGTTTCACTCCAAGCTATAAATCCCCATGGAATCCCTGCATTGAAGATCCCAACAAATACTAAAGACTTCCAGGGAATCGGTCGAACGATCTGCTTCCTTTTCGCCCATAATAAAGGAAGAAGAATCAACGCACCGGCTGAACATCTAAGGAATACTGTTCCCCAAACACCAACAGGATCCAGCAGCCATTTAATAAAAACAAAGGACAAGCCCCAAATTAAACTTAACCCGATTAAAGCACTATACAGTCTCATTCAGCTACCCTACTTTCATTAAAAACACACCCCTCTAATTTAGAAAGGTGTGTCGACCTGCTTACTTCGTTTCTTTCAAGACCTCTAAGACTTCCGAAGGTTCAGCGCGATCTTTGTAATCAGCTTTTGTATATTCATAAACGATTGTTCCTTCCCGGTCGATTACATACGTTGCGGAGACGGGAAGTTCCCAAGTTTCATCTCCATTATGCTCATCCACGTTCAATCCCTTGTCTTTATAAATATCGACGAGGTAATCGGGCAAAGGATATACCAGGTTGAATTCTCGGGCTGTCTTGTTACCTACATCGCTGAGCACATGAAATTGAAGGTCATTCTTCTGTGCGGTTGAAAGAGAATGATCGGGTGTCTCCGGGCTGATTGCAATCAGTTCTCCTCCGGCTGCATGAATGTCGTTTAAAATTTGCTGGTACTCTCTAAGCTCCATATTGCAATAAGGGCACCATCCGCCTCGATAGAACGTCACAATGACCGGGCCGACGCTCAGTTGGTTGGAAAGACTGATAGGGTTGCCGTTAGGATCGGGAAGCGTAAAATCCGGGGCTTTCTCTCCTTTTTCTAGTCCCTCCCCTTCTTTAGAATGTTGTAATTCATCAATAGCTTTTTTCATTTTCTCCTGGACATCCTCAGGGGCTGTCTGCTTGAACTTTTCAATATACTCTTCGTAGCGCTGTTTCATTTCTGTTTTCAATTGAACAACTCCTTATTTGGTATAAAATAAGTATAATAGACTTCTCTCATGTATTGAAAGTAAAGCGATTATTCATCGTCAATTACGTTGGGACTTGTTACGAACCAGGCGAGACCAACGGCTAGTAAACCTGCTGTCAACTTCCCCGCCATTACAGCTCCCACGATTTCCTTTTCAATCCCTGCGACAAAACCAATATGACTCCCAAAAGCAAAGGCGCCGCTCACAGCAAAGGCTGCGTTCATCACTTTTCCCCTTGGGTCCATATTTTTCATAACGGCAAACATAGGCAGGTGGTGCGCTAAAGAAGCGATGATACCCGCTATAGACTCAGATGCAATTCCCAAACGAGAACTGGCCGTTTGCCATAGTTTTTGTCCTTTTTTATTGATAAAAGCTACTAGTGGATAAGCCCCCGCAAGGGTTATTGTGATTCTGCCTACAATGCTGATGCCCTCGTTTAAAGGTGCCATTCCAGGGATTACGATGAAACCTGTCAAAGTCTCTATTATAATAGCTGCTAACCCCGCCATAATAATGAGCTCTATTCCTTTACCGAACTTTGAGAAAATAAAAATAGTTCCTTTAGTAAATTTCCATAAGCCTATCCCAATCCCAATGGACAGGATAACGGAAGGGATCAAATTCCGGACCATCCAAAAAAGCTCATAGCCAGCTAATGCACCACCCACGAGACAACCTGCAGGCACAGTAGTTAAACCGATGAGAATGCCACGGGCGAAATAAGTCTGGTCCTGCTTTTGAATGATTGTGAGGGCGACAGGTATAGTGAATACCAGCGTAGGTCCCATCATCGTTCCTAAAAAAGCCCAGGAAAATGTGGCTGCCCCTTCGCTTTCAGCCAGTGCTTCGGATAATGGATAGGCTCCCATGTCGATAGCCAGCACCATGGAAGCAAACATAGAGGGATCGGCACCAAACCACTCGAAGAATGGGGTGACGATTGGAGAAAGACCCTTTGAAATTACAGGGGCGAGTGAAATGATTCCAACCATAGCTAAAGCTAGCGGCCCCATCATCAAGAAAGCTTCATGGAATTTTTCTCCAAGGCCTAACCGATTTTGTAAAAGGGTATAATCTACTGCTCCAATGACCATAAAAGCCGCCATTAATAATAGAATTGCATCGTTAACCCACATGTCTTCCCTCCTCGTTTACTAAGCTATAATCCATGAAAATATTCTCTTAAAAGCCTATATCCACTAAGTGATTGATTTCATTTAGAAGTTCTGGATGCTTTTCTTTAGATTGATAGCTCAGTGTGCCCGCTTGTTCAGGACTTTCGGGCATGAGGAACCTTCCATCCTCTAAAACGGCAAAACTATAATCCCCCTCAGATCCTTTTGAAAGTTCTCCTTCATTTGAGAAATTATACGTATACACATCCTGGCTCTCCATCTCTTCACTCAATTCTCCTGGTGATTTTTTCTCAATATCCATTCCTTCCACTTTATCCAGGAGGGCTCTTTTGATCTCAGCATCCTGCTTCACACTAGTCAGCCCGTCTGTAGATACCCCCTCTTCTACCTTTTGGATATAAAGCGTGTCTGAAATTTCCTGCTCCTGAAGTGTTACTGAATCTACGCCCTGTCCACAACCACTAATGATCGCAATCAGAGCAGTGCTAAGTATATAATATTTAATAAGTTACCCTTCTTTCTTATCCACAGATTAGTTATAGGTTCATTTAAAAGGGTACCCTTACCATACGTCAAGTGTAAGAAAGGTGGGAGCTTAAGATGATCAAACTGGAGTATTTTACACAATCAGATTTCGATCATTTAATTGGATGGATAGACTCGCCAGAATTTCTACTTCAATGGGCCGGGCCAAACTTTACCTATCCTCTGACGACCGATCAGCTGATGCATTACATTGGAAATGCTAATACAAAGAATGCCCCTGTATTTGTATATAAAGTCGTGGACGAAGCGGTAGATCAAACTATCGGACATATCAGTTTGAAAATAGACCGCCAAAATAAGGCGGGACGTATAGGAAAAGTATTAGTAAGCGAAGAAGCACGCGGAAAAGGAATAGCTGGCGTCATGATTGAGAAGATTTTGTATAAGTGTTTTGCAGAGTTACATTTGCATAAAGTCGGACTTGGAGTGTTTGATTTTAATGAACCAGCTATTCGTGTATATAAAAAAGCTGGATTTAAAGTAGACGGTCTTTTGAGAGATCACCGAAAATATAATAATGAATACTGGGGTTTATATGAGATGAGTATGTTGCATTCGGAATGGAAAGCAAAGAATATATTTTGATGCAATGACCCATATATTTGTATAACTCACATTTCCTCAAAGAAATTTCGACATTTTTCAAAACGTTCGTACCATCTATATATTATTTGCCAGATTTTTGCTACGATTGTTTTTCAGAGTATTTTAATGAGAAAGGATAGATGTTCATGAAGAAACGGCTCATAGCGATCGGTATCGCCGTAGCGTTATTGCTGATCGGTATTTTAAGTCAAAGTATAGGTTTTTTAATGTCAGATACATTCAGTGACTCTTCTCAAGGAATGTTCTCTAATGAAGATGAAGGGCCACAGGAAAAAGTGATGGAAGAGGGTTCTTCTTCTGAACGAATTGCTCGTATTTCAGTAGATGGTACTATTATGAGCGGTCAAGGTGGGAATCTGTTTGAAGGGGAAGGCTACAATCACGAACTTTTCCTCGAACAGCTGGATACGATTAAAGAAGATAGTACAATCAAAGGCGTTCTATTGTACGTAAATTCTCCAGGCGGCGGTGTTTTTGAAAGTGCGGAAATCCATGATAAGCTTCTGGAAATTAAAGAAGAAGGCAAACAGTTATATGTTTCCATGGGTGGGATGGCAGCATCCGGAGGCTACTACATATCAGCGCCGGCTGATCAGATTTTTGCTTCGAATGAAACGTTTACAGGCTCTCTCGGTGTCATCATGCAAAGCATCAACTATGAAGAGCTTGCTAATGAATATGGAGTTAAATTCAACACCATCAAGAGTGGTGAATTTAAAGATATCATGAGTCCTACAAAAGAAATGACTGAAGAAGACCGGGAAATCCTGCAAACACTAGTAGATGAATCTTATCAAGGATTTGTTGATGTAATCAGCGAAGGAAGGGATATGCCGGAGGATGAAGTGATTGATATCGCCGACGGACGTATCTACTCAGGTCAGCAAGCTGTGGAAAATGGTTTGATTGATAATATAGGTTTCGAAGAGGATGCTTTACAAGCATTGAAGGACGAAATGGGAACTAATCCTGAAGTCATTGAATATACGAGTGGAGAAACCATATTCGGTTTTCCTGTAAATGTAGAATCATTCCTGCCCAACAGTGAAGTGAAATGGATCAATGAAATGATCGACAACCGTCAGGGACCAAGAATGATGTATATGTATACTGAGTAAAGGAGGTAATGAATATGGATACAGTAGAACCTACTCAAACGGACAGTCATATCAACCAAGCGGTCTCATCGAACTTGAATGAAATCCAACGTTTACTCTATGCCGGATTTTTACCTCGTTTCTTTGCATACATCATTGATTTGATCGTCATATGGAGCTTGAATTCGATCATTACCAGGCCACTGATTCGTTTAACGAACTTGTCTGAGGCGAAACTTTGGATCGACTTGTTTAGTGTCACTAATATTTTGCAGTCCATTGTTTTTTTCCTCTACTTCATCTTAATGACCTGGTTTTTTAGAGCCACATTAGGGAAAATGGCCCTCGGGCTCTCTGTTGAATCGTTAGTCGGAAATCGCCTTTCTAAAGGGCAAGTCGTCATAAGGGAGCTAGTTGGACGGTATATCAGCATGGCCGTACTTGGGTTACCTTATCTAGTAGTTATTTTTACGAAAAAACATCAGGGAATTCATGACTTATTCGCAGACACATCTGTTATTAAAGATCGAATGAAAAAACTTAATAAGGAAATACAATCACAACAGCACTAAAAAAACCGAGTTCCTATAAAAGGAACTCGGTTTTCATTTTATAAACTAGCTGATTCCACAGGCGAATGATCCGTTCTTTTGTGAATATTTCTGATGGTATTCTTCAGCTTCGTAGAAAGTACCGGCTTCTGTTACTTCTGTAACGATCGGGCGTTTAAATACCCCTTTATTTGTCCACTGTTGAATCTTTTCTTCTGCAATTGCTTTTTCCCCTTCAGTGCCATAGAAGATAGCGGAACGATACTGATGTCCCACATCGATTCCTTGTTTATTCCTTGATGTCGGATCATGACATTCAAAAAAGATATTCACTAATCCTCCATACGTTATCACTTCAGGGTCATACTCAATACGAATCGCTTCTGCATGGCCTGTCGTACCCGTTTTCACTTGTTCATATGACGGATGTGCTGTATGACCGCCTGTATATCCTACTCTTGTATGTGTAATTCCTTCAAATCGTTCAAAAAATGCTTCTACTCCCCAAAAACATCCTGCACCGAATATCGCTGTCGCTTTACCCATTGTCATCTTCCCTTTCCATTAACGCAACTTCCACCTAAGAGAGTTTGACGGTTTTATCAACCAAAAAACCCCTTTTCTTATCCAGTATAAGAAAAGGGGTCGTAATATTCCGTACGATCCTCTCATCTCTTAGAATGTTTGACCATTCTACAGGAATTGGCACCGTTCTCGTCAATCATTAGATTGATTCGATGGTTGCCGGGCATCAAAGGGCCAGTCCCTCCGCCTCTCTGGATAAGAAGTTTCCGTTATTAAATTTAAGTTATTTCATATAATACAATGTTTCGATCTCGAAGTAAAGGCGAATGCATTATTTTTTTGGAAATTTCTTATGAAGACCCATTTCCTGTAGTATAAATCTCTTCAAAAGGCTGGACAATCACGAAGCCTTCACCCTTGAATTCCATTTGGATCGACTCGCCGCTCCCTCTTCCGATGAATGTCTTGAAGCTGATATCAGTCCGGAATTCAGGCTGGAGGTGACCCGACCAGGCAACTGTAGCGTTAGGGTCCGTAATAACAGGAGTGCCCGGACGGACAAGTAAAGTCAGCGGTTCATAATGAGAAGTGATCGCCACCTTTCCCGTACCTTCTAACGTGACGTTGAACAATCCACCTGACATCATACCTGCTACTTTTTTCATTAATTTGATATCCCAATCAATCCCTGGTTCAAAAGCTAATAAATCATTGCCGTTTACAGTGATCGCTTCGTTATCGAGGTCAAAGATTGTGATTTTCTTCCCCTGATCAGCCAAGTACAATCTCCCGTTTCCTGATGCTTTCATCAGTGAACTGCCTTCACCTGAGAAGGCTTTTTTGAACATACGGCCTACCCCATGTTCCAAGATCCCTTCCCGCTCGAACTTGATTCCTCCGTTATAAGAAATCATTGAACCTGCTTTTGCCCACACTTGATCAGTAAGGTTCACTTCTAATATACGAGGCGTTTCCAGTTCAAAGAACTCATTTTCGGTTTCATCCTGTTTTGTTTTTCTAATAAATTCATCGATCGAATAGTTGCTCATCATTTGTCCCCTTTCTACTTAATTCTTATTTATATACGAAAGAATGAAGAAAAAAGTTTCGAATTGTTAACCGCCAAGAAAAAGGGCGCCGTAAGCTAACGAACCAGCAATGACGAATGCCGGATGAACTTTTACCTTTTCCAATAAAACAAAGCTCAATCCAATCAGGAGGATGGTGTGGATAATACCCGTGGAACTATAAGACGTCTGGAAAAATTGATAAGCTATTACACCAAGCAGAATTCCGATAGTCGGTCTTATAAGTGAAGTCATTGTTTTTACTCTTGGGGAGCCCTTAAATTTATTCAACAGGTTAAGCAAAACGATCATCAGAAAAAGGGAAGGGGCCACTGTAGCAGACACGCCAATCGCGGCCCCGAGAATACCAGCTTGTTCATATCCTATAAAGCCTGCCATTTTAGTGGCGATCGGTCCAGGCAAAGCGTTAGCCATAGCTAACATTTCACTGAATTCATTGACCGACATCCAGCCGAACCGCCCGACTACCTCATTTTCAACAAGCGGAATGGATGCCGGCCCTCCTCCATATCCTACAATTCCTGGTATGAAAAAAGCTACAAAAATCTGCCAATAAATCATCAGGATGACTCCTTACTTTTGGATGGACCAGCTGAGTCATTTTGTTTCATCGGACGAACCAACGCAAAAATCAATAAAGCGGCGATCACGAGGCCCGGGTGGATCCCAGCAGTTTCAATTAATAAAAGAGAAGCCGCTCCTAATAATATTGTAAGGATCAGACCCAAGTTCGTATTTGCCTTTTTAAAGAAGTCGTAGGTCAGCACAGCCAGCATGACACCTACTACGGGCACGACCGCTTGAGTCATTCCATTCACCCAGGGCTGATCGCGAAAGCTGTTTAAAAACGTTAGTAATAAGATCATTAAAATGATGGTCGGAATAATCGTCGCTAACACCGCGTTAATCATTCCTAACAAACCCGAAACCCTGTAACCAATATAACCGGCCATTTTTGTTGCGATCGGTCCTGGTAATGAATTACCTAAGGCAAGCACATCCGCAAAATCATCATCTGACATCCATTTATATTTTTTGACCACTTCATTGTGCACAAGAGGTATAGAGGACGGACCTCCTCCATACCCGAATATTCCTACTCTGAAAAAGGCAAGGAAGAGATTCCATTGCTGCATGCTTTATCCTCCTTTCTATTACTATTAGTAAGCGGATATTGTCCCATCAGTCCGGGATTCTGTACCACCGAACAATACCCCTTGTTCATTTCTCCAAATGATCTGGCCTCGGCCAAATGCCCCGGAATCTAATTGGACTTCTATATGGTGGCCTTTTCTTCGTAAAGCTTCTGCGACATGGGTAGGGAATGTAGGCTCTACCCAAACAGTTTTATCTTTCATCCACTGCCAGCGTGGTGAATCAAGCGCAGCCTGCGGGTTCAAGTGGAAGTCGATCGTATTCATTGCTACTTGAAGATGTCCCTGCGGCTGCATAAACCCTCCCATGACACCAAAAGGCCCTAAGGCTTTCCCGTCTTTAGTCAAAAACCCTGGAATGATCGTATGATAGGACCTCTTATTTCCAGCTAGTGCATTTGCATGTTTTTTATCCATAGAAAAGTTATGACCCCGGTTTTGCAATGCGATTCCTGTACCTGGAACTACGAGTCCGGAACCGAAGCCCATGTAATTACTCTGAATGAACGACACCATGTTCCCTTCATTGTCGGCTGCTGCTAAGTAGACCGTTCCGCCTTTGGCAGGTTCCCCAGGTTGAGGTGTGAGAGCTTCATCAGTAATCGTATCTCTTCTTTGTTTTCCATACCCTTCACTTAACAAACTCGCTACAGATACATCCATATGCTCGGGATCCGCAATGAATTCCGCTCCATCAGTGTAAGCTAATTTCATCGCTTCTATTTGCTTATGATAAGTAGAAACCTCTTCTTTAGCACCTATATTAAAACCTTTTAGTATATTCAAGGCTGATAATGCAACTAAACCGTGGCCGTTAGGCGGAATTTCCCAAACCTCATACCCCCGATAATTTACTGAAATAGGCTCTACCCACTCAGGCTGAAAATTTTCCAAATCCTCTTTCCTGATAAAACCTTTATGTTTTCGTGAAAAAGCGTCGATTTTTTCAGCAATTTCACCTCGATAGAAATCTTCCCCTTTTGTTTCAGCAATCCTCCTTAACGTCTGCCCGTGATCGGGGGATTTCCAAACTTCACCTATTTCAGGAGCTCTGCCGTTTGGAGCAAATGTTTCAAACCAGTGAAGGAATTCATCGCCCTTTAAGACTTCTTTAAATTTATGATATCCATCTTTCCAAAACTTACCGAGAATCGGTGTCAGAGGATAACCCTCTTCAGCATAACGAATGGCTGGAGCCAATAGTTCAGTCATTGGCAGCCTTCCGAATCTTCTAGATAACTCAGCCCACGCTCTCGGGACCCCGGGAACCATAACAGGGACGAATCCATATTTAGGGATCTCATCGTATCCTTGAGCTTTCAACTTATCAATAGAGATTGAAGATGGGGAGCGTCCGCTTCCATTCAATCCATAGAGCTTATCCTTCACCCATACGAGAGCAAAGCAATCTCCTCCGATTCCATTAGAGGTCGGTTCAACTACGGTAAGGGCAGCAGCCGTGGCAATCGCAGCATCAATGGCATTCCCCCCTTGTTTTAAAATGTCTAATCCCACCTGAGAAGCCAGTGGCTGAGATGTTGCTACCATTCCATTTTTTGAAATGGTCGTCATTCTTTTAGCTGAAAACGGTTGAAATAAGTAGTCGGATTTTTCCATATGTACAGCTCCTTCACTTGTAAAAAGGTCAATAAAATTAACTTTCATTCTTTTAAAATTATCCATAAAATCATTTGTTAACTATATATAGCATTTACATTAACAATCGTTTATTGTATTGTTGATGATTATAAGGCAATATTAAGAATTTTAAAAGGCTTATCTACAAATTATTCAAAATATTTATATATTTTCTTATCTATTTGGCTCAATTAAATTTCCGGTGTGCTCATATAGACTATAATTGTGGTGGATTGTTTTCGTTATTTTTGCTTAGAGAATGAAGTCATTGAAATAGCTGTCTTTTCGCGAGGAAGAAAGTAAACTTCCTCCGCTTCTATATCTTCTCATCCTAATGACAGAACAGTAGAAATCTTGGGATCAAATTCTATAGAATCAACTCCTGTACATTCAAGCAGGTTAAACAACTACTCTACAAGGTGTGGTGTATTCATGGAAGAACATAAAAATTTAAAAACCGATGAAACAGATAAACGTATTTTAGAATTACTAGTTGATGATGGGAGAATGTCTTACGCTGATATTGGCAAAAAACTTAACCTATCCAGAGTAGCTGTTCGCTCAAGAGTCAATCAACTGATAGATAATGGTATCATCGAGAAATTTACCGCAGTCGTAAACAGTGAGAAAGTTGGAAAAGAAGTATCTGCATTTTTCGAAGTGGACTGCGAACCAAGAGCGCTGGTGGAAGTTGCGGAAAATCTGGCCAACAACCCGTATGTAGCAAGCTGTTATCAAATGACTGGCCCGAGTACACTACATATGCATGTGCTCGTCAGCGATTTTCCGGAATTAGAATCATTTATAAACAAAGAGCTTTATGCACTAGAAGGCATTACGAGGGTAGAAAGCCACATTTTACTTAGACGATTCAAGAGTAGAAGCGGTTTAAAGTTATGAGTACCTCTTCCCATCAAAAAGGCAAGGTCTGCAACAGCAGACCTTGCCTTTTTAGTGAAGTTTCATTTTACGACGTGATTTTTCAAGTAATCTTCAATAATTCTTTTATGGCTCCGTATCATTTTATCGGGAAGGTTATCGGCAGAAATAAATCTGCAATCATAAGCTTCTTCTTGATTTGCTATAAGTTCACCCTCATACGTAGCGGTGTAATAAGCTGTCGTCACTGAATAAAATTCGTCTCCGTTTTCAGCTACCGTATAGTATTCTTTCCCCGAATATATATTAATTAATTTCAATTGATTGATTCGCAGTCGCGTTTCTTCGAAGACTTCTCGTTCAGCCGCTTCTTCTGTCGTTTCACCAAGCTCCATTAGACCGCCGGGCAACCCCCATACTTCTTTAGGAAATGTACGCTGCTGCAATAGAATATCTCCCTGTTCGTTTACAATTACAACGACAGATCCAACAAGAATTAATGGACGCTTTCCCACTAATTTTCTTAGATCTTCTACATATCCCAAATTGATCTTCCTTTCTATTTAACTATAATGACTTTTTCAAAGTATAAAAGTTGACACCTGGTAAGTATTCTTTGAATTCGCCAACCACCTTGTATCCTTTCTCCACGTAAAAATCTCTTGTCCCGGGTTCAAATGTCGTATGCATCGAATAGTCTGCTCCGCGTTTTCTAGCCATTTTTTCAACGGTTTGCAGCAGTTGACTCCTTATCCCATACCCGCGATATTTTTCGTATACCCAGCAATCATTTATTTCAATCCAATTCCAGTACAGTTCAGAAGTGATTCCCCCCATACCTAACTGTTCTTCGTCAGTTACCGTTAAACATATAGGCTGAACAGCAGCATTATTCCTGGGCGAAAGGTAAGGACCTTTGCTCTTCTCAGGTGGACCTGTCTCGTAAATTGGACTAGAGAACTCTTCTTTACATTCCATATCAATTTTTACTTTAAAGTTCACTATGCTTTAGTCACCTCTAATTAAATATGAATTTGCTTAGGTCATGTTTACTAATTGTTCCCCAAAGATATATTAGCATAATTAGGAAATAAATTGAACTTATATCCAATTACCTAAAAGAAAATAAACCTTATCTATTTAGACGAGATAAAGTGATGATAGGTTTGAAAAATGAACAATTATTCATTTTTCAAAGAAGTTCTTTTGTTCTCTGGCTGTTTAATCCAATAACGTATCCCACGCCCTGCGTAAGGCTCGTCTTTAAAGCGAGGAATGACATGCAAATGAGCATGAGGAATAGTCTGGCCTCCAGTTTCACCTGTGTTCCATCCAACGCTGTAACCGTCAGGTGCATACTTTTCATCCAGCCATGCTTTCGCTTTGATCAATAACTCTCTTGAATCCTTCCACTCTTGTTCAGATAATAAAAAGACTTGACTTACATGAGCCTTTGGAATAATTAATCCGCTTCCTTCCAGGATTTTTTGTTCAGATGCTTTTTGTATGTACAAACACGTATCATTTTCAAATATAATATCTTGCTCACCATTTTGTTCTAGTGAGCAAAACATACACTCTTCTTTTCCCATAATCTCTCCTCCTGCCTAAATTTCCTTTTTAAACACAAAGCTTACACGTTCATAGTCCATTTTATCTTCGTAAAACCGATGGGCGTCGCTGCGATGAAGTCCTGAAGATAGAGCGACAGCTTCGTATTCATTTTCCGAGGCCCATTTATGAACAAATGATAAAAGCCGCTCGCCATATCCCATTGATCTTTTGTATTCAGCCGTTACTAAATCACATACCCAAACAAAACGACCATAATATAAGGTGATCATCGGCTTAAAACCAATAACGGCTGCAATTTCCCCCTGATCGTATAAAGCGAACAGTCTGTAGTTATCATTTTCTTTCGCATCTTTGACGATATCCAAATAGTTGAGCAAATCATGCTGAGGACGTAACTGACGCATGATGGGAAATGCCTCTTCAAGTTCATCATCATTATGTAATTCTTTAATATTCAACACATGACCCCCTCTTATCAACTGCCACTAGAGCAGTTTAACTACGATACCAATACATACATAATCAGTAAGAAAAATAACACTATCGCTAATAAAATCCCCAATAGCGCTCCGTAAATATTAGACTTTTTCGTGTATCCCTGCAGATCCCCAAATTCAGCCCCATCTACTTTTTTTACATGGAAGTATAAAGATAAATTGACTACAAGTAAGAAAACTATGTATAGAACTGCCATGATCTGATAGTCTATGTTCACTCTATTAGTTTCTCTCATTATGAAAAAAGCTTGGAAGAACATTAAACCACTTAAAAATAGGTTTACTCCCAAATCAACTTTTTTCTGAACATCCCATTCTTTTCCCAATTTCTCTTTTTCGTAGGCTTCGACTTTTTTAAAAATGGGGACAGGAGATCCGCTGGACTTTTTAATATATCCATAGATAGTCTGCAATAAAAATAAACAGCCCAGAGACAAAAAGAGTACCCGAAAAGTTAAAGGAACTACAGAAACAAACAGAAAATAAGCTGCCATCATGCTGGAGAATAAGATGTTCGTCGTCAGGAATTGCTTTTTTCTCATTAATTTAATTTCAGCATATGACATGGTGATCCCTCCCTTCATCCATTTTGATTGATTCCATAAGTTCATATTTCATATAAATAAAACCCCCTTATTTTACGTAAGGAAGTTTTACTCAGTATATCTTATATAAAACCAATGATAAAGATGAAGAATACAATAAAAGGAAATACAAATGTGAATGTATTAATGGCTTGTAGAATACTTAATCCTCTGCTGACAGAAGCTCGTCTGCGCTGCTGTCTTCTTATGAATTGAAATGATAAAAAAGAAAGAAACGGCACGAAAAAACCTGCTCCGCCGTAGGTGTGAGCAAGGACGCCACTGATTTCCAGCAGTAATATCCCTAATAAAATCATATTAGTAAAAAACAAAAATAACGGAATTATGTATGAACGTTTGATCACTCATATCCCCTTCTTTCTCTATGTTGTGGATTGATTGATTTATGTATACATCGTTTGGTTATGAAAATCTGGTTAACAGAATAGCTCTCCAATTAATAAATTCGTGATTTTGAGATTTTTTAGGGGGCTTCTTTGATGATGAACATATAAAACCAACTCACGAACTTGTGAGTTGGTTTTATATTAATGACCCTGATTATATTTTTGGTATCTTCTTTCATTGATCCACCAAGTGATCAATCCAAAGAATATTCCACCTATAACGGCAATCATTGCTTTTTCAAAGATGATGGCACTAGTTATACCTTCTCCAAAAAACACATCCATCATTAAAGAAAACAGGAAAAATATTAGCCCGTAAGCTAATACTCCGAAGTAAGCCACGTATTTCATTTTTCCCATCTCACGTGTCTGTCTCCAGCGCTCATTCAAAAGTTTTTGTCTCTCGTTCATTTCATCCCCTCCACTTTGAATTTTCTCATGATTACAGCTAAAAATAAATATAAACATCTTAAATCTTAATAACTTCTATCCCTTTTTTTCTATATAAAAAATGATTTATTTTGTCTGAAAATAGCGTATAATCTGACATTATCTTTTATTTGGAGGTCAGTAGTATGAAAACGTTAGACAAAATCAGTAGTTTCGTAGGCAGCACCTTTGCTGTATGGGTATTATCAGCCGCTATATTGGCATTTATATTTCCTGAAGGTTTTACCTGGATTGCACCTTACATAGTTCCATTGCTAGGAATTATCATGTTTGGGATGGGACTTACCCTGACAAAAAGTGACTTCAAAGCGGTTTTTCAAAGGCCCTTAGATGTCGCGGTAGGCGTAGGCGCACAATTTTTGCTAATGCCTCTCCTTGCTTTTTTACTTGTCACTATTCTTCCTGTTTCACCTGAGGTAGCTGTTGGTGTAATATTAGTAGGATGTTGTCCAGGTGGCACAGCATCCAATGTAATGACTTATTTATCGAAAGGGGACACAGCCCTCTCGGTTGCTATAACATCGGTATCAACATTGCTTGCACCTATTTTAACTCCGGCTTTAATGCTCTTATTCGCAAGCCAATGGCTGCCTGTCTCAGCATCAGATATGTTTCTTTCCATTGTAAACGTAGTGTTGCTTCCCATCATCTTAGGGCTGATTGTTAGAGGGATTCTCGGTACAAAAGTAGAAGCGGGAATCAAATCGGTTCCCCTCATATCTGTAATTGCCATAGTCGCTATTGTAGCTGCGGTTATAAGTGCAAATCAGCAGCAAATCGTAGAAACTGGGTTAATCATTTTCGCCATTGTCGTCCTTCATAACCTGCTGGGATATGTTATGGGGTATGGACTTGGAAAAATGTTCGGAATGGATGCCTCAAAGAAAAGAGCTGTGTCTATCGAAGTCGGCATGCAGAATTCCGGACTAGGGGCTTCGTTAGCTGCTGTGCATTTCAGTCCTTTAGCCGCGGTACCAAGTGCTATTTTCAGTGTCTGGCACAATATTTCCGGTCCGCTCATTGCAACGATTTACCGGAAACAGAAAAATAAAGAAAGCTCATCATCCAGTATTCATAAAGCTTCATAAAAAAGAGCTAGGAGATCCTCCTAGCTCTTCCTGTGTTCAAATGGGCACTTTCCATGAATAGGTTCTACATCATCACCTATAAAATATTGCTTCCACTCTCTATGCTCAGGGTCCCCGTAATGGCTGATGTTAGGATGTTTCGGAAGCTGATCCCACTTTTCTACCCGCTCACGAACCTTTTCTCTAGACATGACCCCTCCTTTTGATGTCCCTTCCAGGCCTTCAAATATCCGTCTAGGCTGAAACCCCAAAACAAGGCTTTTTCCTAAATCTCTCGTTTTTCTTTGTTTATACGCAGGGGCATTGCCAAAAGTAAAAAATGGCTCTTCGGCGAATGAAAAAGCCCACAAGTGGTGGTCAGGATCTGTCGGGTAATCTTTTGGCCAAGGTTTAGAATCTTTATTGTGTAAATACTGAAGGATCTCCCAAAAGTACTTTCTATAATAAGATATAGACTTTTCTTCCTTCTCTGGCTCTACAAACAAAAAGAAACCATGGCGGATCATTCGTTTCTGGTTATCGAATAATCTTATGAATGATTCAATCGTTTGCGGAAGATGACTCCAGTCCTCATGAGTTATGTAAGAGTAGCGCAACTCTCCTCTTTTTTCCCCTGACATACCGAAATAACAGGGGAAGGTTTTGTCAGTTACTACATCTCGGAAAGTTTCGTATTCTCTCTTGACCCAGGACGGCACAACTTTGGTGTTGACCATGTCTTCTTTTGTGTACAGATGATTTGAACGTGACAAGTAATCCTCTCCCAATCATGTAATATATTACCTTTTCCCTTGAAGCAGAATTTCAAACAATAAAAAGAGCATACTCCAGGAGTATGCTCTTTTCCATTATACTGGTTCTTCTGTAGGTTTATGCTTTTCATTATCTTTATTCTCAGACTGGTCTATAGCAAGGGCGCAAGCTGCATCCCCTGTAATATTAAGGGCTGTACGTGCCATATCAAGTACCCTGTCAATACCGAGAATTAGCGCTATCCCTTCAACCGGAAGGCTCACTTGGGTGAGCACCATTGCCAGCATGATAAGTCCTACACCTGGCACACCAGCTGTTCCGATACTCGCCAATACTGCCGTCAATACAACCATAACTAGTTGACCGAATGACAAGTCTGTGTTGTATACCTGTGCTATAAACAGGGTTGCTACACCCTGCATAATCGCAGTTCCATCCATATTGATCGTAGCACCTAAAGGCTGTACGAAGCTGCTGACTGGCTTAGAAATATTCAGCCTTTCCTGTGCCGTCTTCATCGATATAGGCAGCGTAGCGGTACTGCTGGAAGTACTGAATGCAACTGTCATAGCCGGGAAGAAATTCTTAACAAAATGGATAGGGTTCATTTTCCCAATGAAGTATATTATCGAACTGTAGAAAATCATCCCATGTAAGAGCAGACCGACAATAACAATGGCCATATAAGCAAACATGGCTCGGACGCCGTCAATTCCCATTTCACCAACTGCAGAAGCCAGCAAACCAAATGCCCCATATGGTGCGAAACGCATAATGAGGTTCACAAGCCACATCATAATTTCGTTACCTTGTTCTAAAAGACTATATACTCCAGAAGTTTTGTTGCCCAGCATAGCTAGAGCCAAACCTATTAATAGTGCAAACGTGATGATTTGAAGCATATTCTCTTCAACCATAGATTGCATAGGATTAGCAGGGATAATATTTGTAAATGTTTCTACTACTCCCGGCGATTCGCTCTCTTGCTCATAATTTGCTCCGGAAGGGTCGATGTTAGCATTACCTGGTTCAAAAACGAAAGCAAGAACTAACGCGATGGTAATGGCTACTGTTGTAGAAACCAGGAAAAAAGCGATTGTTTTTCCGCCGATTCGTCCAAGCTTTTTCGGATCTCCTAATGAAGCTGTACCAAGTGCAATAGATAAAAACACAATCGGAACGACTAGCATTTTTATTAAATTAAGAAATATGGTACCTAATGGATCAAATAAGTAAGTATTCAAAGTATCGAATAAATCCGGTGCTGTTAAATTCAGGGTTAAACCAACAACTAAACCTAAAATCAAACCTATGAATATTTTAACTGTTAAATTCATATATCTGCCTCCTTAACTTGTTATTTTTTGAAGCTCTATACATCTTATATGTCTGACTTAAAGATGATATACGTCTGAAAATTCTGCCAAATCTGCGTGGTCTGTCTTAAAAGTGAAGGGTGCTTTTCTAAATTATCAAACCAAAGCATAAAAGCATATACGACAAAAATCCTGTATTATTACCAATAATATCTATTACCCTAAAATGGAAGGGGACAAACTGAAGATGACATGATAAAAAATAGCGGACTTAGAAAAAATTTCTAAAGTCCACTATTAGTAGGAATAGTCAAATGAAAAATGTGATTGTATCCGTCTGTTTCCAACCAGATTTCACCGCCATGATGCTCAATAATCTCTTTACTTATAGATAATCCTAGACCTGATCCACCAATAACTCTGCTTCGTGAAGGGTCAACTCTATAAAGCCTCTCAAATACTTTTTCTTTGTTTTCTACCGGAATATACTGGCCTTTCCCTGCAATTGATATATAGTAATAACCTTCCTGAAGCTGACCGTTTATTTGAATCAGTGAAGTGTCCTCACTACGATACTCAATCATGTTATTTAAAAGGTTCGTCAACACTTGTTGAATCCCTTCTCTATGAATCATCATTTCTTTTTCTTCCAAGTTTGTATCTATTTGAATTTTCACTCGTTCGAATTCCAATTCAAATAGTCGGATAACCTGGTTCACAAGCTCATCTACTTGAACACTTTCCTTTGAAAACACTCTATCAGTGGAGGATCTGTCCCATTCTTTTACGGTATCTAATTGTTGAACTAAACCAGTCACTCTTTCTGTCTCTTCTGCTAATGACTTATAAATATCTCTATCACCAGCCAGAACACCTTTTTCCAGAGCTTCTAAATATCCACGCAAATTAGACAGGGGAGTTCTTAATTCATGGGACAAATCACTTAACATTTGGTTCCTATTCTTCTCTTGTTCTTGAAGTAATACAATTAAATGATTAAAATGCTGAACTAACTCGCTTATTTCATCATGAGACTTAGGGGAAATCGGCTTAGGGTAATGGCCGGATTTAAATAATTCCATTGCATGAGTCAGTTCTTTAACAGGCCTTAACATCCTCTTCGTAATGACGGCATATAGCACACCACCGAATAAAATTACAATAACACTAACTAATAGAGAGAAAGATAAAAGAGAGGAATTAAAGGAAAACTGAGTTTGACTTCCCATTCCCACTAAATTAGAAGCCAAATAGCAGGCAGTGTCGTAAATGATCAAACCTGTAAATAATACAAGCAGGATGAGAAGTGAAACATTAATAATCGTCAGTTTCATCCATAACCTTGAAGGTAAAAATTTATTAAGCTCCATGAAATTTATACCCCATTCCTCTAACTGTGACAATTCGCACAGGACGGGATGAATCTTCCTCTATCTTTCTACGAAGCTTTTTTATATGAGCATCAATTGTACGGGACATAATATCCGCATCTCCATAAGGGTGGATCTGGTTTACCAGCTGTTCTCTCGTAAAAACTTGGTCAGGATTTTCCATTAAAAAATAAAGCAAGTTAAACTCATAGTTAGTTAATTCAATTAGCTCGCCATTAAGCAGGACTTCACCTTTACGAGGCTTAATCACCAGTCCCTCTACCGCAATTTTTTGGCAGAAGTGACCTGTTCGCCTTAAAACTGCCTCCACATGTGCCACCAGTTCCTCCGGGCTGAATGGTTTCGTCATGTAGTCATCTGCCCCCAGTCTCAGACCGCTAATTTTATCGTCCGTTCTCGCTTTAGCAGAGAGCATAATGAGAGACGGGTCATCTGACTGTCCTTTTTTCACCCATTGACAAAATTCTTCTCCACTGACTTTCGGCAGCATTAAATCCAAAATAATCAAACAAGGAGAATGCTGCTCATAAACATGTTTCGCTTCCTCGCCATCATAGGCCTGAACCACATTATAACTATTTTTTTCTAAATAAATTTTAATAAGATTGGAGATTTTCACGTCATCTTCTACTACTAAAATTTTTGGTTTTATCACGCATTAACCAACTCCTATAATTCTTCTAAGCGTTGCAACATCATATCATAATTCATAGCTCCGAGCATGACCGACTGAATCCTACCCTCTTCATCGATAAACACGGAAGTTGGTACAGGATTCACTTCATATATCGTTGAAACTTCTGAATTTGTGTCCTTTAAGATTTGAAAAGAAAGACCGAATTCCTCAGCGAATTCTTCCACATCACCTACGGAAGACTCAGTTCCAGTTAAATTAACAGCTAAAATTTCTACGTCTTCGTTTTGATAAAATTTCTCCATATCTGGCATTTCAGCACGACATGGAGGACACCATGTAGCCCAGAAGTTCAGCATAACTTTCTTGCCTCGTAAATCAGACAACTTTGTTTCCTCACCATTTAATCGCTCTAATGAAAAATCTGGAGCTTGTTGACCTTGATCTAATCCCGTTTCTGGATCGTTAGTCGCCGGTCCTTCTGCGACCATTTGTGCCTCTTCACCTTCTTTATCACCCGTTTCCTCTTCCGGCTCAGTTAAGTCGTAAACAGCCCAGCCAAACAATGACGTTACGAAAAGGACTACTACCCATTTTTTCATAATTACTCTCCTTTCAGTTTAAAAAATTATGCCTAAGTTAGAAAGCCAAGTGTCTTGAACGAGGTTTAACAGCATTGTAGAAAAGCGAGTCATAAAACCTGTGTACAGTAAAATACCAACAATAACCATTGAAGCTCCACCTAATTTAAGGATCCTCTCACTGTATTTCAAAATGAATTTTGTCGAACCTATAAAAAAAGAAAAGGCTAAAAACGGGATAGCAAACCCGACGACATAAACGATTGTATACAATATTCCCTGGGTGGGATTGGAGGCAGACAGCATTAAAATAGAAGCAAAAATTGGACCAATACAAGGAGTCCACCCAGCTGCGAAACCCATCCCTGCAAATACGGTGCCCAGATAATTAAACGAAGATCTCGGTTTAAAGGTCATTCGTTTCTCTTTCATTAACCAGCGAAAGTTCAGCCATCCTGCTACAAACAAACCCATAATAATAATAAAAATCCCAGCCATTCGTTGTATGAAAAGCCCTGTTTCCCCTGTTAATAAACTTTGAATAAAATTTCCTAAATAAGAAGCACCTATGCCTAAACTAATAAAAATAGTAGACACCCCTATAAGAAAGAAAGCTGAATGAGACAGAATTTTCTTTTTCACCTTTATACTCTGATCTTCCTTAATTTCCTTTACACTCATACCAGTTATGTAAGATAGATAGGCTGGGAATAAAGGAAGGGTGCAAGGAGACAAAAAGGAAATAACTCCAGCACCAAAAGCAAGCCATATTGTCACATCTGTCATGGTAAATCTCTCCTTTTTTCAAATAACAACAGTAAAATAAATAGCAGGGCTATACCTATATAAAACCACGGATCCATTCGGTATCCCATTAGTTCAGGAGAAGGATAGAATAACCCATATATGCCTGTTAAAAGGGCTATAAAGATCACTGTTAAGATAGGAATGTTAACTAGAGTGATTAGAATAATGAACAAAAATGTGAGGGTCAATTCGCTCCAAGCCCCTTCATCATTAAATACGATAGTAAATACTGAAAAACTAAACCAGCTGAATGCTATTAACTGCACATATTCATGAGTATATATACTCCATTTGTTTTTATATAATTTGATAACTGTAATGGCTGCCGTTGCTATGTAAAACTCTAGTGTTCCACTTGGATAAGCAAGAAGTGCTATGGGGTGATCCAATAAAAGCTGCCACTTCGTCAGGAGCTTTGCACCAATGAACAATAAAATCCATGTAGTAAGGAGGGAAACAAACCCTTCAGTTACGTGTTTTTTAACTTCTTTAGTTTGGGCAGATACAAGCCAGAACAAGATTATGGCAGTAATAAAAGCAAGTACCCGTATAGCTAATAAAGGTTGGACAATCATTTTATAATACCTCGTTCCCCGCCAAGTTGTACTCCTAGTCTAAAACTGTTTTGTGAAAATATGATGAACATAAACAAAGTCTATGAAAAGAATTCCTGAAGAACCTATGATAAAATCAAACCATCCTATTATTGGAAAGGATGACTATTTTATGTACGGTATTGAGGAAAAGAGAAATGAAGTTCTTACTTTTATCGATGGATTAAATGATGAAGAAGCAAAGAAGAAACCAGACTCAAGCTCCTGGTCTATACTTGAAGTTTTAGAACATTTGAATTTAATGGAGCAATTAGTGGGCTATCAAATCGGAGAAGCTTTAAAAGACGGCACCCCAAAAGACGTCAATGAAAAGCCGTTGCACAAAACTACTAATCGGGAGTATAAGGTGGACGCTCCAGAAGCAGTTAAACCTAAAGGTGAGTTTCAGTCATTAGAGGAAGCAAGGGACGGCTTAGAGAAAAGCCGTGAAGCTACGCTATTCCTCACTCATAATAAAGACGAAGATACTTTGGAGTTATATGCTTTTCCTCATCCTTCTTTCGGTGATTTGAACCTTAAGCAGTGGGTAGAATTCATTGGATGGCATGAACTCAGACATTTAGATCAAATGAAGGAAATCTATCAAAACATCAAATAAACAAAAAAACAGACTACTATGAACCATACCTTCCTATTGTGTATAACAATGGGAAGGCAGTTCAAGTAAGTCTGCTTTTCAATAATTCAAGATTTGTTTGCCCAATAATGATAAATCCCCTAAATCTTTCTCAATAGTAACTTTTAATTTATTTAAATTTATCTTTTTACAATCTTCTGACGCTAGATGACGGAATCCTTCGATATTTTTGACCTTCACTTTCATAGAATCATTAATTATTCCTTTATCAAATAAAATGTCAAATGAGTCCTTATACGTCTGGGGCACTCCGAAATGGTATTCAGCATTGATATGAATGGACAGATCAATTGCTGCTTTACAAGCACGTTGAATATTAAGTACTATCGAGTCCTGCTTGACAGAGTCCAGTAAGTGATCAGGGTCATCATCATACACAATATAGACCTTCTGAATACATCGCTCCATAGAATTAATCTTACTTACTATCACCTCATCATGCATCTTAGGCCCTTCTTTCATTGATACTATTCGAGATCACAGCCTGCTCCTCATTAGTTAAAGCATACATGCTGTAAGCTCCCATCTGTAATTCCATCCGTAATCGTTCGTCCTCTGAGAAAATGACCGTACCTCTTGAGAATATTTGAGTCCGAAATGTAAATGAAGCATTTCTTATATCTACCAAATGAACTTCCTCTTCGATTACATCCGCTAGCTGCTGCCCCATCAAAAACAACTTATACGCAGAATGTTGCTGATTACTACAAAAAGCTAAATCAATGTCACTCTCACCGCGCTCAGCTCCATTGGAGTAAGATCCGAACATGATAATGAAGGATGGATCCAATTTTTCAACTAAAAAAGCTCTCATATATGGAATGAAATTCCCATGCAAGAAACCACTCCCTTACTAAAATCCAACACTTAAGAAAAAGAGCTGACATCAAGCCAGCTCTTTTCCTACAATGTTTCTACAGCCCTTCACAACTGCATTCTTCATATTATCTTACGTATTCTTCATATCATAAATCATGAGAAATTGACAAAATCAAACTCTACCATTTACTTATAATTAAGGGTTCCTCAATACGACATAAGTTAAACATTTTTTCATAAATAAGCTGAATTTCTTTTACACGAAGGTAAACCACAACACTGTTGTCCTGATAATAGCGCTTATGCCTTGAATGAGAGCTCCTGCTATTCTCATCGTGACACATGATTTTTCAAGAATAACTCAAACACTTATATGGATTAACCCTACCCCACCTAATTATCCGTCACTTCTGTAAAATTGTCCAAATCAAATGAGCCATTTGTCTGCAAGCTTCGAACAAATATTCTTCTCCATTTTCTATACAACTTCCTAAAGATCTAGGTCCAGGAACAATGGAAAAACACCCAGAAAAAATTGTGTTAAGCTCATCCATAGGTCCATCCAGGCTTCCAGATAAAAGAATAACGGGCTTGCCATTTTCTTTAGCTAGCTTTGCAACATACCCCGGCGCTTTACCGTAAAGCGTTTGGACATCACTTTGTCCTTCTCCCGTAATAATCATATCTGACTTTTTCACTGCCTCTTCTAATTGAATAGCATCGGAAACAAGCTCGGCTCCAGAGAACAGCCGGCCGCCCAAAGCTAAAAAAGCGAAACCAAGTCCACCAGCGGCTCCCGCTCCTTCTTCACACGAGAAATTACCACCCAAGGCCTCTTCAACCAATCGGCCAAAATGTTCTAAAGCTTGATCATACTCTTCGACTTGTTTTTCGGTGGCACCTTTTTGTGGACCGTACACATAAGTGGCACCACGAGATCCTGTTAAAGGATTGTCGACATCGCATGCTACACGAATGGTCGTCTCTTTCAATCTAGGGTCTAGAGATGTAAAATCTACGCTGTCTACTTTCATGACATCCTTCCCAAAGCAGCCTGTACTCTGACCATCTGCATCGTATGCACGCATTCCCAAAGCTTGAAAGACTCCCAACCCTCCATCGTTTGAAGAGCTTCCTCCCAAAGCTAGAACCAGCTCCTTATTGCCACGATCAAGAGCATGTAAAATGACTTCCCCGATGCCGTAGGTCGTCGTGTAATCTGGATTTCTTTGTTCTTCGGGTACGAGTGGTAAACCCGCTATTTCAGCACCCTCGATCACAGCTGTTTTATTCCCAATTTCTAAGTATCCAGTTGTTCTTCTTTCTCCAAGCGGCCCCGTGCATCCAAGTTCCACCATATCCCCCTCTATCGCATTTACCATAGCGGAAAGCGTACCTTCTCCTCCATCCGCCATAGGTTTAATCGCGGTTTCAATCAACGGGTCGACAGATTGGAATGCTCTTTCCATAACCTTAGCCGCTGCAGCCGACGACATACTGCCTTTAAATGAGTCCGGCGCGAATAAAACTTTCATAAGAACCTCCCCCTTCATACGTTATACTTCTATTCAAATTGACTATCGCTGCGATTACAATTAGACGGGGTTTTAAGAACAATAGGTTACCATACACGTTTCCTTGTTCATTTGCACAAGTTCAGTTAAGCAGAAAAAAGTCAAAAAATTAAAGTTCCTTAAATATTTTTTATTCGAAGTTTTCCTTTTGGCTGATTACACTTGATTTCTCATAATCGTTCCCAGGTAAATGACCCGCTATCGTATCTATACTTCTACACTACCCTCCACATATCAAAAAAAACGCACTCGTGATGAGTGCGCTTCACATTATTTGCGTCCTGTCCAATAAGCTCCTTCGTCCATATGGACAAAAGGAATATCAGTATCTACTTCACCTGTAATAACTTCGTCTGAAATATCTTCTCCAGCTAACCATTTTTTAAAATCAAACTCTACAGGCTGCTGATCTCCCCCAAGCGCAAACCATGCTTTCAGCTCTTTGGGAAGATATCCAGAAGTGTGGATGGTACCCGCCCAGTTACTATATTGCTTAGAGAAAACTCCTCGATCTGTATCATTCATGAGACGAAACGCATCATAAGCTCCATGTAATCGGCTTCTAGCCTCATTTATAGCATCGAGTCGTTTCATTGAGTCTACGAGATGGTTACGATTCTCTTTTTTCATTTTTTCAAAATGGTTCGTACACACGTTGGACTCTCTCACTTCGACGCCGCGTGGAGAAGCCTCAATGACATAGGTCTGGTTGCTGGGATCAAATACAATATAACTGAAAGAATGACGGTGCGGTATTTCCTTCAGCATATCGACTGCTTCTTTCACGTTAGCACAGGACTCCAGGATCAACCGTCCGATCATACAGCAGATAAAACCGTCTCCTGGTTTTTTACGGTGCATAAAGTTATACCCCATTGTGAGGCCATGTTCGTTCATCCCGTCCATCCTCCCTGTTATACGCTGGGTTGGGCCGGCAATCGCATAACCTCCATCAGTAGGCTGGAAAAATGAATACCTTCCTTCATATGTTTTGGGCATATAATCATAATTTCTTATGAAGTAGCCGTCTCCCGTCATGATGGAGCATCCCGACTTTTTGTAGTCTATGCGGTATCCGCCGAACTCCATCATCACCCGATCCATTGGCCATTCAAGGGCATCGCGCAAGCCTTTAAGTTCTTCCCAGAGTCCGGGTGCAAAGCGTGTAATAGCTTGTTTTACTTCTGACTCCTTTACTATGAACCTTGGTTTACGGACCCTCCACTGTTTTTCCCGATTTTTCACCGTTAGTGAATGTTTCAACTGTTCTCCCTGTATATACCCGAAATCATAATGGGTTCCTCGAAACTGAAGAATCTCGCTATGTACTTGTTTCATGACAAAAACCTCTTTTGCTGTAGGGTGGTTATTGATTTTTTTGGTTCCATAATTTCAGTGTTGATTGTTTCATATTATATGGAAGTTATCTGGTTAGTTTCCGTTCCTTAAAATAGAGATTGAAGGTCCGGGAAATCACTCGCTTTCCATGGGCGTACGGTGAGCTTCCTCGGGCTAACGCCCTGTGGGATCTCACCATGTACTGTCATCCCATCTCTTACACGTAAATTAGTCTAGAACCGTAAATCAGCTCATAAAACTTATGGGGAACTATCCAGCTCCAGCGCTTAGCGGCTACTGAGACTTCCTTCACTTCTGTACGATAAGTCAACATCGAATCACTCCGTTCTTCGTGTTTCCTTTATCTCCGCCAGCTCAGTCCAGTCCATACGCCGCTGAACAAAGCGCTTCCGCTTTTACAATAGGAGTCTCGCAATTTCCCGGCCCTTCTAGCGTTTGTAAGAATGACGGAAAAATGTGATAAACAGCATCACTTGAAAAAAATTCTTATGAGCAAAAAAGTGCAGAAGAACGCTTTTTCTTAGGATTGATTCATCCTACTATGATGGGCCGTTCATTTCATTTCGATTAGGTTGGTTGGGAAACGACTAGACTTTCGCGGGAGAAGGGGCTAGGCTTGATCCCACAGGGCGAAGCCCGAGGAAGCTTGCCAGGTCCCCCGCAGGAAAGCGAGTTGTTTCCCAACCAACCTATATTTCATACGATAACGACCCCCGCAATCTAAAACTGAGTCTTTAAAAATTCTGCTCTATTGTTAAATTACCCCTATATAAAAAATCCACAACTTTTAATAATACAGCTATTTTAATAGAAGAAATTCATTTGATAAAGTAAATAACCTTCTAAAAAAGGCACCTAAGCACAGGTACCTTTGATTTATTGATTAATTAGGTTTAAGAATTTTTTCGTGCGCTCTTCTTTAGGGCGTTCAAATAGATCCACAGGTTCGCCTCGCTCAATAATCTTCCCTTCGTCCATAAAAATAACTTCATCGGCTACTTCTTTAGCGAACTTCATTTCATGAGTTACAACGACCATCGTTCTTCCTTCTTTAGCAAGATCTTTCATAACGAGCAATACCTCTCCCACAAGCTCAGGGTCAAGTGCAGAAGTAGGTTCATCAAATAACATGACTTTAGGGTCTATAGCCATAGCACGCGCAATCCCAACACGCTGCTGCTGGCCACCTGAAAGCTGGTAAGGGAAAACATCTATCTTTTCTTTCAATCCAACTTTTGTTAAAAGCTCGACCGCTCTTTTTTTTGCTTCTGTTTTATTAACTTTTTGTACAGTGACTGGCCCTTCCATCACATTCTGAAGCGCAGTGAAGTGGGGAAACAAATTATACGTCTGAAATACCATCCCAGATTTCTTTCTAAAGCTCCGAATTTCTTTCTTGGATAATTTTTTCCCAAAATCAATCGATTGTTGATCGATGCTGATTAAACCACTTTCAGGCTGCTCAAGCAGGTTCAGACACCTTAGAAGTGTTGTTTTACCGGAGCCGGACGGTCCGATCACTACGACCACTTTTCCTTTTTCCACTTCCAAATCAATATCTTTAAGAACGACCAAGTCACCGAATTGTTTAGATATTTTCTGCGTACTTATCATAAAGAATTCTCCTTACGTTTTAACATAACGGTTTAAACGAGTTTCGATACGGTCTTGAATAAGGGATAATATAAAACAAATCACCCAATAAATCGCTGCCGCTTCGACATAAACTAATAGAGGTGTATACGTAGTCGCAACAATTTCTTGTGCTTTTCTAAACATCTCACTTACTAATATCGTAGAAGCAAGAGAGGTTTCCTTGACTAATCCTATAAATGAATTAGAGAGTGGAGGGATGGAAACCCTTGTTGCCTGAGGCAGAATGACCCTTTTTAAAGATTGAAAATAAGACATCCCTATAGAAGATGAAGCTTCCCACTGCCCTTTTTCAATAGATAATATGGAAGCCCTTATAATCTCAGAAGCATAGGCTCCCGTATTTAATGAAAAGGCAATAATGGCCCCAGTGAATGGCTCGAATTTCAAAAAATCAACCCCAAGATTCCCCAAACCAAAAAACACAATGAATAATTGAACAAGTAATGGAGTACCCCGGATGATAGAAACATAGACCCTGGCTATACCCGCTAAAATTTTTATACCAGAAATACGGAATACAGCAGTAACTACTGCGATGAATAGCCCGATCACAAAAGATATTAAAGTTAGAGGGATAGTATAAGACAAGACTCCTTTTAACAAAGGTATAAAGGAGTCTTGTAAAATAGCTATATTTTCTGAACTGAAAAAACTACTGGACAGATACATCTTCATCAAACCACTCATTAGATATTTCTTCTAGTGTGCCATCTTCTCTCATCTCTTCCAGAGCATCATTGACGGCTTCTACTAGTTCCGGATTGTCCTGACGAAACATCATAGCTGTTTCTGAAGCGTCGTCTTCTTGATCAACAATTTCAACTTGAGAATTATCGCCTTTTTGATTTAAGTAATCCAGTACAGATAAACGATCATTAACAGTTGCATCCACTCGATCGTTGTTTAATAATTCCATAGCAGGAGTAAACCCTTCGACACTCTCTATTTCCGCGCCATATTGTTTAGCAATGTCCGCATAATTACTCGTTAAGGATTGTGCAGATAAGGCTCCTTCTAAGTCATCAAAGCTTTTTATTTCTTCGTTATCACTTTTGGCAACGAGTACTGCTGAGGTATACGTGTATGGTTCAGAGAAGCTGTATTTTTCCTCACGATCCGGCTGAATCCCAACCTGGTTTGCGATCATATCAAAACGCTCACTATTTAAACCGGCAAACATAGAGTCCCATTTGGTCTCTTCAAATTCTACTTCGACATCCATACGCTCGCCAATTTCTTTCGCTACTTCGACATCGTATCCAGTCAGTTCATCGTTATCGTCATGAAAGGTATAGGGCGCATAAGTTCCTTCTGTTCCAACTGTAAGAACACCCTCCTCCTTTATCTGTTCTAGCAAGTTCCCACCTTCTGATGAGGAGGTATCTTCTCCACCTTCAGAATCGCTTGACCCACAAGCAGATAAAACAATGATAAATAATGCCGCAATTGATAGAAATGCATATTTTTTCATAAAATAACTCCTTTCATATTTAATCCATATAAAATACATCGGAATTGTAGACTTATAGAGCATACAAGCTGATGCATTCTACGTCAAGATTATTGTTTGATTTAAAAAAATTTAACCACAAAAAAATGGCTCCCCTTTATCATGGGCAGCCACTTCAATTTAATACAATTTACCTTGACGAAATAATACTGTTGATAATTTCATAACAGAATGAATATAACAATTTTGCCTTAGAGGGAAAGGATCACCGAAAAACTGAGGTAAAATCGTATCCATCGTATGCTGCATCCTATCGAATAAAAGCTCATAAATTTGGTCTTCCTTATAGAACTCCGTTTCTCTTCCCTGTTTCCACTCCAGATAGGATACGATCACACCTCCGGCATTGGCTAGTATATCAGGAATGATCAGTACTCCACGTTCACTGAGGTAATTATCTGCGGTTTCTGTTACAGGAGCATTCGCCCCTTCCACAATAATTTCCGCTTTGATTTTCTCCATATTATCTTCATGAATTTGGTTTTCTAACGCCGCCATGATCAATACATCAACATCAATTTCTAATAAGTCATCTCTTTCCTTAATGGTGGCCTTTATATTATTTTCAGCTAACTCATCTTCTGTGTTTGGGAGATCCCCGTTATGTTCTTTCGCATATTTTGATAGTGCAGGTACATCTAAGCCATCAGAATTGTAAAGCATGACATTGTGATCGCTGATTGCTACAACTTGGTTTTGAAGATAGTTGCACTTGAAAGCTTCATGTGCCGCAACAGAACCCAGGTTCCCAAAACCTTGCACAGCTACTGTCAGTTTTTGATCCGCCTTGCTTAACGCTGTTTCAGCGAACTTATTATCCTGCTCGCTGAGCCACTTTTTTTCCTCACGCAGAAAGTCGTACATCATATATCGGAAAGTAAAGTAAACACCTCTTCCTGTCGCTTCTTTCCGCCCCAGTGAGCCACCATTAATAATACTTTTACCCGTAAAACTGCCCCGGTAAGGCTGCCCGGGATGAATGTTTTTATACTCAGCCATCATCCAATCCATTTCCCGCTCCCCTGTTCCAGCATCTGGAGCCGGAATATCTTTATCGGGACCTAATATATCATTGAAATATTGGACATACTTTTTACATATCAAATTCAGCTCTTTCACACTATACTCTCTCGGGTTTATAATCACCCCGCCCTTACCTCCACCAAAAGGCAATTCGTGTAGTGAGTTTTTAAGGGTCATCAGGCGAGCGAAATTCGAGACCTCACCTTCACTCACTGTTTCATGGAAACGAATCCCGCCTTTGTATGGGCCCAGGGTATCATTATGCTGGACCCTGAAAGATGGAATTCGAACGATTGTTCCATTCTCTAGAGCTACCCTTAAAAATGATTTATGTATATGATTCGGTGTTGATAGGATAGCTACTAAAGATTTAAAGGCCTGCTCTCTCGTTTGGGCCTGCAAATCAGGTAAAAAGCTCTCATCTTCTAATAATGCTGTCAATGATTTTTCTATAACTGTGCTGTTCTTATCCATGGTCATTCCCCTCCGTCGGACTTGTGTCTAAATTCCTATATGATTTCAATCTACCCTTATTAGAACCTTTCAAACGTAATATATGGAAGCGTTGACTGATATAATTGCTAGTATTAGCAGATCAGTAAAAATGTTATACTTTATCTAGTGTTATAGGCGTTTTTTTGGTAGTCTATAAATTGTAATAAGCCAGAAAGCGTTTTCCTTAATTTTGAATGAATGGTATAATCCAGTCGATAAATAAATGCAGGTAAAGGTGGTGCACCTCTTGAAACGATTAGTAATAGCAGGCGGCGGATACGGTGGTCTAAAAATAATTATGAATTTGCTCGAAGACGGCATTCCTAAAGACGTACATATCACCGTTATTGACAGAAATCCTTATCACTCGTTAAAAACAGAATTTTATACGATTGCAGCTGGTACGGAAGCAGATAAGAACGTGCGCATTGAATTTCCTCAGCATGATCAGATCGAGTATAAATTCTATGAAATCAATAAAATCGATATAGAACAGGAACAAGTTTTGATCAAAGACTTCAAGGAAGCCATTCCTTTTGATTATTTAGTAATTGGGCTAGGGTGCGAAGATAATTATCACGGAATAGACGGTGCCCGTGAATTTACTGAGAGTGTCCAATCTTTCAGTAACGCACGGAGTGCTGGTTTTTCCGTAGGTAATTTGCAAGCATATGGAAAAGTGACTGTAGTCGGCGCAGGTTTAAGCGGGATAGAAGTAGCGTCAGAAATCCGCGAAAGCCGTCCAGACCTTAACATACGCCTGTTAGACCGCGGTGAAACCGTTCTACGAGCGTTCGATAAAAAAATCCAGAATTACGTAGAAGATTGGTTTGCAAGCAATGACGTGGAAGTGCTTCACAATGCGAATGTAGGCTATGTGGAAAGAGATGGAGTGTGTAACAACGGAGTGTGTTACCTTAACGATGTCACGATTTGGACGGCAGGAGTGCGCCCTAATTATTTAGTGCGGGAACTCCCTTTTAAGAAGGATGAGCAGGATAAAGTAATTCTAAATGATTACTACCAGGTTCCATCCAAGCAAAATGTGTACGTATTAGGTGATTGTGCTTCCTCTGCTTATTCGCCGAGTGCACAATTGGCTGGTGAGCAAGGAGAGCAAATAGCAAAGATTCTTTCAGATTTGCTCAAAAATAAAGAACCAAGCAAACCGAAAGAAATTAAACTCAAAGGTACATTAGGATCACTAGGGAAATCAGATGGTTTCGGAAACATGATGCAGCAGCCGATGACCGGACGATTACCTCGTTTAGCTAAATCTGGAGTGCTATGGTTGAGTAAACGTCACTAACAGTAGGTCGGCAGCACGTAAACAGGCTGCCCATAGTAAAGCCCAAGTGCTGGAACACTCGGGCTTAGTAGCTTATAGGAATATGTGAACGGCTGACCTGTTAAGCATCATATATGAAAAAGTAACGACCCTATGCTTTAGCGGCGGAAGGGATGGTTACTTTTTTTTATTTTCATTAATGATCGCAAGAACGATTTTTAAAGTCCCAATCAAAACTAAGTTTGATGTGAGAACGACTGTCACAATTTCGTAGTCTGTCAATTCACCACCTCCCCTCTAAGGGAGGTGGTCAACCGCCTTACTGAATGTTACTAGCTACCTCTCTATTTTATCAACAGAACGATTTTAAATCTATCCGGCATTCGTCTGTTTTGCTTTTACTGTCTCCAATTGATTTCCCAAATATCTGGCTAGCTCCAGCATGCCGAAAATAGAAGCTACTCTTTCAGCATCCGTATTATAATTTGTGTTTGTATTCACGTCATACGTATACATTTCACCATTTTTGTCTTGAATGGCTTCTATACCCGCTACCTGAATGTCATTTTGTTGTAAGAATTGCTCATACTTTTTAATGATAGGATCATAATACCCTTCCAGCACTTGGAACTTGGCGCCCGGTGTTGTTTCAGGCTTATCGGTAGGGCAGTACATATCTTCTATTTTGCAAGCATCAGCCGGGCATAGTTCAAACCCTTCAGAAGTATCTACTTTCACTGCATATAAGAATTTCCCGCCTACAAATTCATGCCGCACGATATATGGCTCAGGAGCTTCGATATACTGCTGGACTAACGTAATGCCATCAACCGGTTCATCGAATCCATCTCCATACACATACTCGTCCAAAGCTTCCATGGAATGAAAAAGCTGTACTCCCTGCCCTTTTCCTGCACGGTTATGTTTCGTTATGAAGGAAGGCAAGTCCAGCTTTTTTGCCGCTTCAATAATTTGAGCTTTTCCAATAGAAGCAACTGTTTTTGGTGTGGTGATGTTTAGTTCATTCAACGCCATGTACTGGTTGACTTTACTTACTTCAAGCCGTAAAGCACGGGATCCATTGATAACTGTTCGTCCATGACGCTCTAACCAGGATAGTACAGCTTCTGCATACTCCGGAGCGAAGCGATGATCTCTCGTATGAGAAGAGGCGCTCATCCTATTGTAAAAAACACCCTCAGGAGGGTCCTGAGTCAAATCAATTGTTCCTTCATTCAAATGCCATAGTTCATAAGGCAGTTCCAGTTCTTCTAAACGCTTTGTCAAATGGTCTGTCCATTCATCATTTTCGTGGATCACATAAATTTTCCCCATCTGTCATACCCCTCTCTAAGTTGAAAATCATTAGTTAGAGTATAACATATAAAACCGACTGAACTACTAAGGATTCGCTCATATTGGACAACTTCTTCCGCCTGAGATAATCTACTAGAATAATGGCAGAGAGGTGACCAAAAATGACTCACGCTGTAATAGATGCTCATATCCATCTCGATTGGTATCAGAAAAAGATACAGCGAAACATCATAAACTATCTTAAGAAACACAACGTCACAGGTTTAATAAGTGTATCCAGCGACCTCTGTTCTTCCATGGAAAACCTGCGGCTCGCTGCCAGCCATCCAGCTATCTATCCGGCAGTCGGCTATCACCCCGAACAAAAGCTTCCTTCCGAGGGTGAGTTACATAGCATTTTAAAGTTATTGGATAAGCAGCATAAAAACATTATCGCGATTGGAGAAGTTGGGCTGCCCTATTATACTCGTGAGCACCGCCCAAATTTGCCACTCCAGCATTATGTAAGAACTTTAGAGACTTTCATGCGGAAGGCTGTTGAAATCGATAAACCTCTCATCCTTCACGCTGTTTACGATGATGCTGATTTAGTTTGCGATCTTTTAGAGAAACACGGTATCACAAAAGCACACTTCCATTGGTTTAAGGGTTCACGTACAACGATGAACAGGATGATGAAAAGAGGATATATGATTTCCATTACTCCTGACTGCCTTTTCAAAGAGAAAATCCAGTCCATTATTCAATATTACCCTTTAGAACTGATGATGGTCGAAACTGATGGTCCTTATCCCTTTAAGGAAAATGAAATCACACATCCTCGCATGATTCATGATTCAGTGAAAAAAATCAGTGAAATGAAACAGAAAGATTTAGGAGAGGTGTATCAAACCCTCTTTCAAAACACGAAGGATTTCTATCAACTTCCATAAAACAAGCCCAGGTCACTTCAACCTGAGCTTATCGTGCCGATTCTGCCCACGTGTGGACACCTAATAAATAGCGATGCAGGAAGTACTCTACTGTTCCAATGATCAATGAGAGAATCAGGGCCCCCGCAAAAGTTACGGAAGCTGTTCCGAACATATTGGACAGACCCCATATGATAAAAAAAGAACTGATAACATCCATCCCGACACTTGACCAAAGGTTTCCTTTACGAAGCCATTGTTTTTCCATTGGCACACCAATTACGATCAGTATGGCTGCGACAATAAACGGCTGCCAAATGGCTCCATAATTAACTTGATCAGAAAAGTACATAGCTGCTATCAATAAACTTGGCAATGTGAATATCTTAACTAATGTGCTCGTCAAATGAATACCTTCCTTCCAGGTGTAAAAGATATGGATTAGTATTTCAAAATAATCCTATCGTATTCACATCTGGTCGAGTACTCATTTAAACTCGACTTCCTGGATGCGAAATCCGCTTTTCGGAAATGACGGCATCCGAGATAAACTGTAGCTGAGATCCTGACTTGGAACTTCATACTCTATTTCACGTGTCAAAAACTCTAAGCTTGATTTGATAGCTTCCATCGTGATCCATTCACCTGGACAACGGTGGCCCGTGTAGTGCTCCCCGCCTCCTTGCGGGATGAAATCAAATAGTCCACCCTTCCAGTCCTTAAAACGCTCGGGAGAGAATTGATTAGGTCTTTCCCACAGTCTTCGGTCGTGATCAATTCCGTGAACATCAATTAAGACGAGCGTGTCTTTCTCAAATGAGTACCCGTCCCACATAAAGTCTTTTCGAACACGTGCTCCTAAAAAAGGAACAAATGGAAATAACCTGCGGATTTCCTGAGCGAACCTCTCGATATAATCCCCCTGTGCTTCCTTTACCTTTTCTCTTTCTTCAACATGATCATGAAGCGCCAGTGCACCAAATGCAACATAAGCCGCTACGGCAACCGTAGGACGTATAACATTCAATAATTCCTCTGCTGCAACCTGGGTGCTTAAATGATTTCCTTCTAAATCCCTGTGAAATGCCATTTCATAAATGGCAGACCCCTCTTCAGCTGCAACCTTTCCTTCTCTGATATTTTCAATTAATTCCTTGATCCACTTTTCTGCATTGACTCTCGCTTTCCTGCCTTTTCGATGCCGGCTTCCGACAGCTCCAAAAGCATCAACCATCGCCCAGAGCAGATTCGCCCTTTTCTTAACTTCTCCTTCTTTCAAAGGGACACCAGCCCATTGACAGGCAGCTTGGCACAAAACAATTTTAGCTTCTTCAAGTAGAACGATGTTCTTTTGGTTTTTCCAACCTTCTGCCTGTTTGCGCCATTGTTCGGAAGTCAGCCGCCCAAGTTTGGCCATTTTCTCAGGAGTCATCAATGACATGAATAATAGCTTTCGGTGCTCGTGAGGATCGCCATCCATTCCTTGAATCGCGTTTTCACCGAATAAAGACTTTTCAATTCTCTTTGGTAAAGCCCCTTTTCGCTGGAATTTCTCTTTGTCATAAAAAAGCTTTGCCCCTTCTTCTCCAGTTAAACAAATGACCTTTTCTCCCAATAAACGAGTTTCGAAAATATCCGTATCAAGTTTCGCAAATCTTTTAGGCAAAAACCTGTAGCCTTCACGTAAAACGTTTATACTTTGGTCTAATTTTCTATCCTTCGGAACAGTTTTCATTTAGTTTCTCCCTTCATGGATTACTTGTTATTACCTTTGTTTTCCTATTTTTCAATGCATTAAACAACAGCTTTGAAGACTTTGATTACTAACCCGTTACAGTTCATTTAAATAAACTGTTTCAGCCACGTTAATTGGTGAAACTGTGGTAAGATTTCTAGGAAATGAAAAAGGAGGGGTAGTTTATGAAAGAAAAATTAATCGATAAACTTCCGATATCTATGAGAAAATATTTTCAAATGTCCGACCGCCAACGTAAATATGAGCTGCAGATGACGTTATGGTCCATGCCCCTCATCTATATTGCAGGCTCAATCTTACTAATAATTATAACCATTTTTCTTGACTTGAAATTGAATATTTCCCAGTTTGTCCACCCCTGGTTCAGTGCAGGTGGAGATGCCACTCAAATACTAGTCAGCGCACTGATTGGGGGCATCCTCACTCTGAGCGCCTTTACTTTGAACTCGCTCTTAGTCGTGCTGACTAACTTCAGTGCTCAGTTCTCCCCCCGTATGATGTTCAACTTCATCGCAGATAAAACGACTCAGCATATGCTGGGGATATTTCACGGGAGTTTTATATACGTACTCGTCATCTTTCTGTTTTTAACAAATAATGAAAATGAATTTTATTCAGCTATTCCCATCATGGCGGTGCTTCTGGCTGCATTAACGATCATCATTTTCATTTTTTTCATCAACCATGCATCCAGCTGGATGCAAGTTCACAATTTCACCTATTCTATGAAAAACACGTCTAAATCAACGATCAAGCAGTCCCTTAAATATGAGCTGGAAGAACATAAAGGGGATGAGCCTGGCCCTCTACTCGAGTTTTATTTTAACGATAAAATGACATTTACTATTAACGAGCCAGGGTATCTGCAGATGATCCGCTACAAAGAAATGATCCATGAAGCAGACAAAGACGAAATCATCATACAGCTGCACAAAAAAGTCGGTGATTTTTCTTTAAAACATAATCGTTTGTTTTCCTATTGGGGTCCGGGTCAGCATAACGTCGATACCGAAAAGTATCGTCAGTTTTTTGAAATCGGCCATAAAAAAACAGAAATCCAGGAAATGAAAATGGGAATCATGAAATTAAGTGAAATTGCTGTAAAAGCGATAGGCAACTCTGATCCGCAAACAGCCCTTTCCACCATTCACCATATCGCTGACCTTATTGTTTCTATTGAGGAAGACGTTACGTTCACACCTTATCTTCTTGATTCAAAGAAACAAACGAGGATCATCATGCAGCCAGAAGACTTCGAATACTTTCTTAACAAAGGGTTCGGCTATATTAGACAAGAATCGAAGGGGGATTTGACGCTGCTCACTGAACTGATTGAAGTTCTGACCATGCTTGCCCAATCTCTCTCTGATGATAAACACGATACCCTTTGGAACTTTGGAAGTAATACAATCGACTACATTTCCCAACACTTCCTTTATGATTTGGATAAGAGATATTACCTTGAGACTCTTCAGGAACTAGCGATCTTTACAGGCCATGAAAAGAATTATGTTGATGCAGTAAAAAAACTCCTATAAAAAGAAAAAGGGACACCATGCAAGTTGTGGTGTCCCTTTTAATCATTCTTCCATTACATTTCCCTCTGCAGGGATCGGGTGTTTCTTGAGTATATTCGCTAAGTGCATCGTATTATAGGCAAGCATTTTCACATGAGATTTTGTAAATTCATTGTCCTGACCACCTTCATCCATATAGGATGGACCTGGGCCCGCTTCTCCTACCCAGTAAGTATCGACATTTGGAGGTATTAAAAAACCGAGGTGTGAAAAGGCATATAAGATAGAGGAAGCTACATGTTTCGCTCCATCTTCATTCCCAGTAATAACGACTCCGCCCACTTTATTGTAGTAAATCGCCTGTCCTTTTTCATTCGTTTCACTGCTGCTGCCATTTAACCTTTCAATAGCGACAGTAGCCAGGCTGCTTTTTTCTCCAAGCCATATAGGAGAAGCTAGAATGACGATGTCCGCTTCCTTTACTTTTTCAAAAATCTGCGGCCACTCATCCCCTTCACCAAGATCCTTTGCAATCCCATAAGGAATGTTGTAATCAGCTAGTCTGATCACTTCGCTTTTCACATCTTTTTCATTATAAATATCTATGACCTCTTGAGCCAGCCCTTCAGTATTGGATGGCTCATCTGATTTTTTTAATGATGCATTTAAGAATAACGCTTGTAACGCTGCCATTTGCTCTCCTCCTAGCTGGATAATTATTAGTCCATATACCCAATTGACAATTTTTGCAAACCATACTTTTTTTAGTAGTGCTGATAATTTAAGCATTTACCTTGAAGATAAGATAAAAAAACAGATATGATTCACATAGCAAGCCTTTAAGGAGGGTTCAAGATTATGAACTATCACCATTTATTCTCAGATCTGAAAATTAAACATCGCACATTAGATAACCGCTTTGTAGTCGCTCCTATGACTCGAATCAGCGGAGAAGACGACGGTCGTGCGAATATTACGATGCAGAAATACTATGAGCGCTTTGCGAAAGGTGGGTTCAGCGCCATTATCTCTGAAGGGATCTATACAGATGACCGATTCAGTCAAGGATACAAAAACCAGCCTGGACTTGCGAATGGATCACATACAGAATCCTGGAAACCAGTAGTTGACGCTGTTAAAGATAACGGTGCTGCCTTTATTGCACAGCTTATGCATGCGGGAGGTCAAAGCCAGTACAACGCCTATACTGATGAAACAGCTGCCCCATCAGCCGTTGCACCAAAAGGTGAACAGCTTGAATTCTACGGTGGTAAAGGACCGTTTCAGACACCAAAAGCCATGGATTCTCAAGATATCGAACACGCGAAATACTCTTTTGTTCAGAGTGCGATCCGCGCTAAGAAGTCAGGCTTTGACGGTGTCGAGCTTCACGGTGCCAACGGTTATTTGCTCGACCAATTCTTGACCGACTATTTGAACAATCGGGACGATGAGTACGGCGGTTCATTAGATCATCGCTTACGTATTATCCTGCAGGTCATTGAGGATGTGCGGGAAGCTTTAGGAGAAGATTACATTGTAGGAATTCGTCTTTCCCAAGCTAAAGTAGCAGATGGAGAGCATAAATGGTCTGGCGGTGAGAAAGATGCTGAGGAGATCTTCACAGCCCTCGGCAGCACATCGCTTGATTACATCCACGTGACTGATGCCGATGGTGCCGCTCCATCTTTCGGTGAAGGAACACGAACACTCGCCGCAGCAGCTAAAGAATTCAGCCGACTTCCCGTTATAGCAAACGGAAAGCTCGGAGATCCGGATAAAGCGGAACAGCTGTTGAAACAACAACACACCGACCTTGTCTCTCTGGGTACCAGTGCATTAGCTAACCCAGACTTACCGAACAAAGTGAAATCAGGCATGGAGCTGGAACCATTCGATTTTCAGAAAACCCTTCTGCCTTTAGCGCATATTAAAGACCATGAGATTAATAAGGAACTCGTGAAATAATTATAAATACAGAAAAGCCGCTTATGAAAAGCGGCTTTTCTGACCTCTATTCACTTAGGCTATGTTAAAGGTGGTTGTTGATATTGATAAGTGAGTTATTCAACAATATGGCAGGATAGTGGAAGACTTGATTTCGAGACATTTGGTGAGTGGATCAGGGCGGCGGGGAATGACTCGCTTTCCGTGGGAGCGCGGTGAGCTTCCTCGGACGTCCCGTCCTGTGGGATCTCACCAAGCACTCTCTTCCCACAGGAGTCTCCCCATTCCCCGCCGCCCTTCACTATTTATGTACTTCTCGAAGTCGCTTGAAAACAACATTTTTATGTAATAGTGGGAGCATTAAACTCCAGTTCTCTGGTTATAACATTTTAGTTTTAAAACTTCCTGCACTTTGAGGTAGTTCCAAGCGTTTTATTGCATAAAGAAGTCCCGCTGGTTATCACTCAAGAGTATCAGTTGTTTCCGCCTCCTCACTAAAGCAAGAAGGTCCGGGAAATTGCGAGACTCCTATGGGAGAACAGTACATGGTGAGATCCCGGAGGGCGTTAGCCCGAGGAAGCTCACCGTACGCCCATGGAAAGCGAGTGATTTCCCGGACCTTCAAGTACTATTTTTGTGGCGGAAACAGTCAAAACATCTCGAAACTGAGTGTTCCACTATAGGGAGCTTATATGAATAACAACACGGAACTTTAACAAAGCCTTCACTTAAAAAACGGGAAGCTATTTAAACAGTTTCCTTATGATACGTCCTGAAGCCTTTCCTGCGACTCTTCTCCCTATCCTCTTTCCGATTCTACCTTTCCTCACTGCATCGATATCGTTCCATATCCGGAGCACTTTATAAAGTGAAGACTTGATCCCCAAATCAACCACCCTCTCTTTTTCCATCCATTTTTACAAGTTATCATTTCCCTATTAACCTTTTACGTTCGTGTAACACTTCTATAGGAGATTTCTCAGTAACGACTATAATACCTCGGCGATACTGAAAAAATCATGGACTAACCTATCAAAGGTCAGCTGCTCAGCTTTTCCTCCTTCATATCCTGCTTCACTTTTTCAATCAATTGCGGTGATTCGTTGATGACCTTGCTTATGTAGAAAAATCCAGCCATAATTATAAATGTGAGTCCCCAGTTAATGACTTGACGGAGAATGATGCCTTTATCAAAAGCTTCTACACCGTATTCCGTAATCAGCCACGCTTTCAACGTAGCTGACAGGATATTTTGAAAAGCAAAACCGGCGACAATCCACGAAAAAATCCGATAAATCTTCTTTTGATAAAAAAGACGCTTATTGAATGCTCGATCATCCCCTTGAAGCTCTGTGAAATCAAGGGCAAAATAGAGGGCAATCGGTTTTTTGATGACGATTGTTAGTAAAAACAGTCCAGCAAGGACGTAGGCATATATAACGTTATACCATAGAAGACGGATAGCGTTTCCTGCGAGGACATCGATGAGCGTCCCAACGACCAATGTGGAAATCATATAAAGTCCGAACACATTCACTTTTTTCAAAGCCATAAAACGGTATACCGTGTAAATAATGCCGGGTACTGAGGATAACAGCATGGCGTAGTAGTCGCCTATCGGATCGCGAGTAAGATTCCACACGGCTAAAGGGAAGACTACGTAAAAGATTAAATCGAGCAGGACGAAGTGGTTTTTCATGTTCAAACCTCCCTTCATTTGTAGGCATTATACATTTATTGTAAAGTAACTGAGAGAGGGATAAAAGATTTTTAAAGGAGTTCTACTATGAGAAAGTGGCAAGTATACGTTTATCCAGTTTTGACAGGCGTGTTGAGCGTCTTATTATACTATTTATTGAGGTCTGCCCGCGATTTATCATTTGAGTGGCCGATTCCTATTGTGTTGTTTTTTGGGTTGACCGGCATCCAATTTATCCTTTATCGAAGAGCTTATCGTCGTCAGTTCGAGTGATGATTCTCCCCTTTTCTTAGATAGAAAAGGGTATATTTTTGACAAAAATACGAACACTAGTTCGTAAGTAGGTTGTGAATTATTGTGATCAACCCTTATTCTTTAGTAAGGAGGGTTGGAAAATGAGGAAACAAATTCAAGAGCCGCTTCTATCTTCTTTACAAAATCCAGTATATGCACACGCGGACAACACTGCGGTCCAATCGCCTTCGTCTCAAAACGGAAACGATGTAAACGAGTTGTTTTATCCATGTCAAATCGAGGCGAAATTCGTAAGTTATGTGAATACAGCTTTATGGAGGGCGGCGAAAGATTACCGTAAGAAGTGCTATACCTTAAAAGACCAGTATGTAATGGACGTAGAAAAAATCGAGTTGGCAGACATAACGAAAGAAGAACCTGTCCACTACCAGGATCTATATGAATCCTTAGAGGACAAAATACTCTACCATACCATTAAGCAATTATCTCAAAGACAGCAGTTCATATTATACGAACATGCAGTTGATTTATATACGTTCAAAGAAATTGCGGATGAGCTTTCAGTCTCTCAACAATCTGTTTCAAAGTCCTACCAGCGGGCGGTCATAAAATTAAGAGGAGCATATCAAGGAGGAGATTAGTAATGGGTGTAGATATTTGGATTACAGCCGTCGAAAGTTTCGGGTTTCCTATCGTAGTCGCTTCATTTATTTTATTTAGATTAGACAAGAGCATTCAAAGGCTGGAAGATGTCATGATAGAAATTGTGGAGGATGAGGATAAGGATGAAAAATAGATTGTATGATATTTTATTGCGAGCAAAAGCAAACGATGAAAAAGCAATTACTGAATTGATTGAAAGGTTCGAACCAAAAATCAAAAAACTCGGTTCGACCTTTCCCCCTGCTGAGCGAGATGATCTGGAACAAGAATTACGGATACAGCTAGTACATTCTGTCGAAAAATTCAATATAGAGAAGAACCAGGCCTCTTTTTGGAAACAGTATGAAGACATGAAATAAGCTGCCCTTTTTAAAAACGAGGGCAGCTTTTTTGTTCAAATTTATGGTAGAGGTGAACGTCATTTTCATTAGATAAATTAGAAGACTCTGTTTCGTGATTTTTGATCAATAAAGATAGCCATGAAAAAAAGCCTGCCTTTTAATAGGCAGACTTTCGTAATTCAGCTAGCTTCTGAAGCGACAACCGTACGTCTTTTGCGCACTGTTTTGTATTTGACCAATTGAGCGATGAACCAGCCTAATACAGCCAGCCAGATGATACCTCCGATAATCATGGACACATCATACGGCAAGTTGAAACCTTCCGGCGCGTAGAAAATATACGTACTTACTACAGCCGTCATGAACAAGGCAGGAACACTGCAAATCCAGTGGAATTTTTGTTTTTGCAGCAAATAGATCGCCCCAGTCCAAAGCATAACTGTGGCTACCACCTGGTTCGACCAGCCAACATATCTCCATAAGAAATTATAATCGATAGTTGATAGATAAAAAGCCGGCGTAGCTACTGCAAGTACAATCAGTCCATTTTTCAATTTGCCAGGTGAAGTTTCCTTATTTTTATTTTTCAACAATTCTCCGACCATCATGCGAGACGAACGCAGAGCTGTATCGCCCGTAGTGATAGGAAGAATGATAACACCAAGGATAGCAAGAATTCCTCCGAACGTACCAAGCGTAGTTGAGCTGATTTCATTAACTACACCTGCAGGTCCACCGGCATCAAGAGCAGCTTGCAGTCCGCCAGTGCTTCCAAAGAAAGCCATACCAGCTGCAGCCCAGATCAAGGCAATTACACCTTCCGCAATCATAGCTCCGTAAAAAACTTTACGCCCTTCACTTTCTTTTTTAAGTGTACGTGCAAGGATCGGACTTTGTGTACTATGGAACCCTGAAATCGCCCCGCATGAGATGGTGACCATTAGAAGCGGCCACATTGGCAGCTCTCCAGGATGCATGTTGCTCATCGTCAAATTCGGTACAGAATTTTCAAAGAAGAACAATCCGATGCCGATAGACAGGGCCATGAAAATAAGCACTGCACCTAGAAAAGGATAAACTCTTCCAATGATTTTATGAACGGGGAGCATAGTTGCGATAAGAAAATAAGCGAATATAATGATAAGTGCCGTTATAAAGCTTAATGGAGTTACTTGAGCCATCAGCTCAGCGGGTCCGGCTGTAAAAGCAGCCGCAACTAGAATCATAAGCGCTATAGATAAAAGGTTAATTACCTTTTGTACGTTTTTCCCAAGATATTTCCCGACAATCGTAGGGTATTGTGCGCCTTTATGGCGGACAGACATCATACCGCTGAAGTAATCATGAACCGCACCTGCAAAAATACTACCGATAACAATCCATATAAAAGCGACAGGGCCGTACAAAGCACCCATGACCGCACCAAAAATCGGGCCAAGCCCAGCGATATTTAGAAGTTGAATAAGGCTCGCTCTCCACCAGCTCATTGGTGTGTAGTCAAAGCCATCATTATGTGTGTACGCGGGTGTCGGATTTTCATCATTGATTCCGAAAATTCGTTCAACCACCTTCGCGTAAATTAAGTAACCTGCTAGTAATAGTAAGATGGATGCAACAAAAGTAAGCATCGCTGAGCCTCCTCTCAAAATTGAATGTAACGAGTATTCTATAACGGCTTAACAGCAATAACAACCTTTTATCTGAAAATTATATATTTTTTCTTTTTTCTCTATATTATGAAGCGGTTACACTGGATGAATATAGAAAAAGAGCGGGATTCTATGGAAGAATCCCGCTCTTTTTCAGTATGTAACCTGCCATTCCATTAAAGGATGGTTAAGTTCCCGCAGTCGTTGTGCGATGGAATGGCATTAATTACAAAATAGCATAATGAGATGGAGGAAGCAAGTACGTTCAACGGTATTAAACGCTTCATTAATGGGCTCTTATAAATTTCAGTGTTGATATCCATATAAACAAGCTCCCTTATGTAGAAGACTCAGGAGACAAAGCGGGATGGTAACATGCTTTGTACTAGTTCAGTAAAATAACTCCACGTCACACTATTAACCCCTCAAATAACAAATAAATCCAATAAAAATTCCAATACGCACCAAAATACCCTCTACTTTTCACAAAGTTCACAAATAATTTAAGAATTCACCTATTAAGACTAGCCCCCAACAGTTCTATGCTTTACTATGGGGGGAGGCAGAATAAATCTTCTGCCTTTTTGGAAATGGTTTAACAATATTTTGAACATTCGAACAATGATTATACAGTCAGAAGTAATACAGGAGGGTCCTCGTGTTAGAATATAAAGTTTACAGCAAAGTTAATGGCAACGAAGACTTAGTTCTTCTCCACGGAATTGGCGGAAATTCTAACATTTTCTATAAGCAATTAAAGTATTATCGTGAGCATTTCAATGTCATTACCATCCACTTGCCAGGTCATGGCAACTCCCCAAGCTTAGAAAATTACGGAAAAGACTTCTCTCAAAGTCTTGTGGCAAAAGAAGTTTTAAAAACGCTGGATTTTTTGAAGATTGAAAAAGCTCATTTTGTTGGGATTTCGTTAGGGTCAGTGATTCTTCACTATATCATGAAATTGAATCCTGAACGTGTAGCCAGTGCTGTCTTATCCGGAGCCATTACACGGTTTAATCTTTTTTCTAAGTTCCTTTTACTAGTTGGACGTACGATCAAGTCCATTACACCGCATTTGTGGATTTACTATCTTTTCGCTCATATTATTATGCCAAAAGCGAACCATAAGAAATCAAGGGATATATTTATAAAAGAAGCGAAAAAGATGAAACGTGAAGATTTTATCGGTTGGTTCAACTCGGTCAATAAAGTTGCCCAAAGTTATGACCTGGTCCCAAAGATAGCTGGAAAGATTCCAAAGCTTTATGTCTCAGGAAGTGAAGATCACTTGTTTATAGAAAATCTTCAAAAAGATATTAAGCAGGATTTAAACGCAAAGATGAAAATAATTGAGAAATGCGGGCACGTTTGCAACATTGAGCGATACAAAGAATTCAACAGGATAACGATTGATTTCCTTAAAGGTCATCGCACAGTGAAGCCGACGAAGCAAATTTCTTAATGAAAAGCCGGCAGGAGTGAAGAGATTGAATATTTTCTTAACAGGATCGACGGGTTTTCTCGGCGGTAAACTGATTAACAATTTAATGAAGGATACGGACCACCATGTTCACGTTCTGGTGCGTAACTTGAAAAAGGCTGAACTTCTAGTCAATAGCTTTTCAAGGGAAAATCAGCAGCGTATTCATCTCATCGAAGGAGATATTACAAAGCCACATTGCGGTCTTTCCGATCATACTTTTAATGAACTGAAAGGCCGTATCAGTTGCTTTTATCACTCTGCTGCGCTTGTAAAATTCGATGTTGAGCTTAGTGATGAGTTATTCGCCATCAATTTCGAAGGTACAAAAAATACTCTCGAACTTGCGAAACAACTAGAAGTGAAAAAGTTCTTCTATATCAGCACCGCTTATACAGTTGGAAAAAGGAATAAAGGTGTTGAACAGCTTTATTCACTCGAAGCTGAGTATCATAACCCTTACGAAGCGAGTAAAGTACAGTCCGAACATCTTGCTTTTTCCTATAGCGACGATATGGATGTTTCTATCTTCCGTCCCTCCATTATTGTCGGAGATTCAAAAACTGGAGAAGCGGATTCAGAATTTACCCTTTATGGTTTCATGCGCGCGCTCGATATATTTAAACGACGCGTTGCTCGAAAAAAAGGATCGGACACAGCTAGTTACCGAGTCATTGCTAATCAAGAGGGAACTTCAAATTTTGTCCCCGTAGATTACGTAGCCGATATATTGAGCTTAGCCGTAGAAAAAGCAGAACCTCATACGATTTACAACATTACGAACCCGAATCCACCCAGCAACATTGAGATCCTTCAAATGTTTAAAGAAGCTCTACAGTTTGACCAGCTCGACTTAGTGGATAGTCGAGGTGAATATGAGTTAAGTGAAGAAGAACAACAGCTTAACGGAATGGTTGATATATTTAAAGTCTACCTTTCTGGAAACGTCACGTTTGAAGATAACAATACTCAAAAGCTGATTGAAGGATCTAACACCCCCCACTTGCAAATGTCTCGTGAGACAATGCAGATGATCATCAACGCCTATTTTACAGCCAAGTAAAAAAGCCCGAAAAATCCATTTGAGGATTTTTCGGGCTTTTTTTATGATGCAGCTGCATAGCCTTCTTGACTGGATTTCTTACTATTTAAGAACAGGGAAGCGATCAGCATCAAGACTAAGAAAATCAATACGACACTAAAGCCGCCAGCTTGCCCAAAGACTTCAGAAGCTAAACCTACGATATATCCCGCGATTCCACCGCCGATACCAGAAGCAATATAAATTAAACCTAATGCAGAACCCCCGTTTTTTGATAATTGGGTTCCAAACGCTGTAGCAGTTGGGAATAATGTTGAGAAAAATAGCCCGGCACCTGCGAACAAATACGGAAAACTATCGGCGAACAGGAAGCTGACTCCTACCATGACCACAGAACCTGCTGAGAAAGTAATTAGTATGATGCGTTCATTAATCCAATTTGATAAATAAGCGACAGCAAATCGGCCGATCATGAAGAAAACTGAGAATAATGAAAGAATCATAGCTGACATACTTTCTTTTTCTGAAGTTGACATGCCGCCTAAATCAAGCGACTTCAAATAACTCGGGAAGAAGTTGGTAAATGAAACCTCTGCCGAAACCTGCAGCATGAGAAAGACCATAAGAAAAACAAATTGAGCATCTCTCAACATAGGTATGAAAGCTTTTAAATCAATCTTCTCGGCCCTTCCAGAAGGAAAAGCAACAGACGTAATATAAATGATGACTAAAACTAAACTAGCAGCAATGCCTATATAAAATACTCGCCAAGAAGCGAATTGGAAAAGAAAGTTTAAGATTTGTGGAAATAAAACCATACCAAGTCCATAAACTCCCATCGCATAATTAAACATTTGGCGCTGCTTATTTGGATAAGCGGCAGGAACAATGGCATTAGAAGCTACTCCTAAAGCCCCAAGACCGAAACCTACAATCATGTAGAACCCTAAGAAAAACATAATATTGGGTGCAGCACCTGTCCCAATAAATCCTAGACCCATAATGATGGAACCAATAATCGTCATAGTCCTTAAACCTTTTTTATCCGTGTAATACCCAATCACGACACTTGCTAAAGTGAAACCTAATTGGAATATGAATACTACAAGACCGAACTCGCTCATATCAAGTCCAAGGTCTCCCTCTACTTGATCGAGAACGATTCCTTTCGTATTTGTGACTCCCCCAGAAATAAACTGAGTGAACATAAGAATGATTAAAGCATGTATACTCTTGCCTTTTGACATGGTGTGTACCTCCTGAGTTGATATCGAAAAATAAATCCACTCCGAGAAATACCCCATTATTATTTCAGTAAAACAGTTTAAAACTATGTAAGCGATACCTCAAAAAATTCTTTTATTTTAGAAAACTCAGCAAAATAAACTGCCCTCATTCAAGGGCAGCACTTATTTCTTACTTTTAAATGTGAGGACATTGATTTCCGGTGTATTAAACATCCTAAACTTCAAAAAGGAAATAAAATTACTGCTCCCAAGCCCCCGACTTACATACTGCTTCGTACCATGATAATCCCAAAGCCCGCTTACCCGATCACGCGGCGGCAGTATACCTCCTCCTTTATACCAGGGTTCAGGTACAAAAAGCGCCCCTATAAAAGGTACACGGATTTGACCGCCATGATAATGTCCCGCCACAATCAAATCATAGTCTCTCCATATAAATTGAGGGTTATCGATAAGCTGATCCATTCGAGCATCAACGACTGGGTAATGGTTAAGAGCAATAAGCAAATCGTGATCTGTTTCATTCAATTCAGCAATCTCACTCATTAAGCGTTGCTGGTGATTCCGGTATTGAGTAGTTTTTGCATACTTAGATCTAACCCTGCCATTAGCTACAACCACACCTTTTTCAGGATTCAAAACTGATACTTCAAAAGCATCAAAACGAATACTCGTTTCCCCAAACTCAGCATTGTAAGCTGCTTCTAACAGCTTCACGCCTCTCTCTTCAAGCCCTTCTACAAACTCGTCCTTTACGTAATTACCTTCAGCATCTATAAAATAACTTTCCGGGTCAGCATTTCCCGGGACATAAAGGGCATGTTTTTTATTCTCAATCCCTTCTAGTAAAGTATAGAACGATTCATAATGCCTGCTATCCGTTCCGTTCAGCATGTCGCCGGTAAAAGCAATTACATCGTAATCTACAGAATTAATGGCTTTTATCAACTTTTCCTGCTCGGTTCCAAACACCTTTTCATGAAGGTCCGTAATTTGTAAAATCGACACTCCTTCTAATTCTATAGGGAGGTTTTCTATCGCTACCGTTTGTTCGACGACTTTTATTCTTTGGTTATCCCATATTGTGTAAGTTGTTATAGCTGTTGCTAATATCACAATTCCAAAGATCATTTTTCGCACAACCTTTTTCACGAGTCCCTACTCCCTAGTGTGTTGCTTTTAATTGATTTTGCAACAAATGGCTGAACATACTCCTCTTCTCTTCAGCTAGTTGATTGAAACCGCCTCTTTGAATAACTTTCCCTTCATCTAAAACTACAACTTGATCAGCGCTCCTTATAGTCGAAAGCCTGTGTGCTATGACAATAATCGTCATCTTTCCTTTCAATCGTGCAAGAGCCTCCTGAATATTCGATTCGTTCTCGGTATCAAGAGCACTCGTGGCTTCATCTAAAACAAGAATAGATGGCTTTCTTAAGATAGCTCTTGCTAAAACAAGGCGCTGCCTCTCCCCACCAGACAATTTAATACCTCGATCACCGATCAAGGTATCAAGACCTTGTGGAAGGTCACGGACAAAACTAGCAGCAGACGCAAATTCCAGCGCTTCCCATAGCTCAAATTCCTTTGCTTCAGGAAAAACAATCGTTAAATTCTCCCTGATACTAATATTAAATAAGAAAGGATCTTGTGGGACATAGCTGATAGCCTTACGCAGGGATAATAAATTCTCACTGCTCAAAAGTGTATCATCCAGCAGCACTTCTCCTTCCTCCGGCTGGTTAAGCCCCATCAGTAAGTCAATAAGAGTACTCTTGCCTGCTCCAGAACGACCAACAAAGGCTGTCATTTTATTAGCTGGAATCTCTAGATTAATAGCGTTCAAGGCGTAATCCTCTTGATCTTGATACCGAAACTTAACATTTTTACACTCAATCTTTCGTTCAACTTTCAATGGAGTAACAGTTGAAATACGAGGATCAAATTCTTGCGCTGACTTACACTCTTGCTGAAGACCTTCAACAGCTTTTAAAGAAGGTAAACTAGTGAAAATCTGTTCCAAAGAAGCTTGAATTCCAGCAACTTTAGGCCATAACCTTGAAAAAATAACAATGACCATCATGAGTTGAGCAGCCTGGGCGTTGAACATTGTAAAAGCTAAATAAATAAAAACAGCGATGAGTACAGCTGATGCCGTTTTATAATAAAACTGCGAAGTCGTTTTCATGTGTGTGTATTGAATCTGTTCGTTTTGAATACGTTGAGTGATTTGCTCGTACCAATTCATACGAGAAGCTTCTAATGTATTACTTTTCACGTCTTTAATCCCGTTGATTTGGTCTGTCAAGCCACCAATGTATTCACGTGCTAATTCAAAGTTTCTATTTCCTAACGCCAGTGATCGCTTCAAAAATTTACGGTTAAAAAAGAGGAGAATTCCTCCACATAATAAAACAAAAACTGTAATTGTTGGTGATAGAAAGAATGCCAGACCAATTTGGATGAAAGTGAAAACGAGTGATGCGATAAATTGCAATACAGACTGAGTTCCCATACTCGCCCTTCCTATTTCAGAAGTCAAAATATTAATCAAATCCGACTTCCGATTGCGAATGAAAAACTTCCAATTCGCATTCAAAATAGCTCCATAAGTTGTTATTCTCAAATGACGCAGAAACCCTTGCTGAATCGTAGCATTACGTACCGAAAGTCTCCGATTGATAATGTTTTGCCCAATTACTATCCCCACATAAATTAACAAAATAGCTGGCAAACCAATCGCGCTTGGAATCAATTCTAAAAAACCAAACGTGCTGGCAAACGGCAGACTTCCCGTACCTAAGTCCACGATTCCGCTCATACTTATCATAGGAATAAGAAGGAGAATCCCTACACCTTCCAGAAGTCCGATCCCTGCCATAGCAATCATATTTAAATATAAAATATTACCTGAATAAGAGTGAATTTGTTTTAAAAAATAAAGAACATGCTTCACGGGTTTCCCTCCTTTCCATTGTCATGCCAATTTTCTTGATTTTCTCCACCCCCACAAAAATGGACGTAAGGGAAAGTATAAAAAATGAAGAAATTTGGGTAAAGGCAGCGTCTCTGCATCTTGAGGATACGGATATAAAAAGCTTAGAATAAAACAGATTTTCTGTTGGCCCGTCATAAGAGAAAATAAATGTCTTTTGTGATAAACTGCTATGTCTTTGGGTAATGGTTCTGAATGTAAATTCACCATCGTTTCTAAATAATACACAGCCTGCTGTGCGAGTCTATGAGAGTGTCTTGACCGCTTTACTTCAAGTGGAGGGGTACTATCAAACAGCTCTGTTGATAATTCGAAAGCCTGCAGCCCTACATGAAGATAGCCGTACTTTCCCAAAAACTCCATCTTTCTTCCCCATTGGGTATGTTTTTTCAACAACTGGTGGACATCCAAAAGCCAACGTAACCTGGACCACCCGTGCCTTGCTCCGTGGGATATAAGAAATAGGAAGAGGTCCTTTTCCCCTAACATATAGATAGGCTGTCTGGTTACAGAACTCATTCTTTTCCGCGCCCATAACTCTTGAAAGCCAGGCTCTTTCGCAGGTCCAGGGTTCAAACGCCAGTGCACTTCCACCTTCACTTTAGTCACAGGATGAGTATATGTGATATGGTGATGCCGCCACTTCCAGTCATTTAAAATTGTTTGTATATAATCATCTTTTTGATAACCGAGTTTAGTTAATAACTTTTCTGCCAAAGACAGCTGCTCTATCTGAACTAATACATCTAAATCGTTAGAAGTACGTAGAGATACATCACCGTATAATTCCGATGCAAGAACGGGCCCCTTTAAAAACAGAAGAGGGATTCCCTGGTTCATGAACTGGCAGCTAAGTTGCTGCATTTCACCGCTTAATTGAAGCATTAGAAATATATTCCGCTTATAATCAACCTCCACGGTTCGGAGTACATATTGCGGAATTTCACTAGTGTCGCACCATTGCAACCGTTTATAAAGGTATGGATAAATGCGGTGATGACGCGTTTGTTTTATAAATAAATCCCAGTTCACTTCCTCAAACAAATTTGGATCAATGCCGGCTGCCTGTTCTGGAAAATCACACTTCGCCAATTCAATAATCAATTTAAGCTCGACTGGCAGTTTAGATAGATTCAGAGGTATACTTTTCTCCATGCTGTTTTCCTCCTGCATTTTTAGCGAATTTACCTACTACAGTAAATCTTTCCATGCCTTCTGCACCAGTTATATAATATGGACCACTACGAAGCCATGCATGTGCAATCATTTCCCCATGATCATCTCGTGCTGTGCCAAAATAAATCGTTGAAGACATTCCCCTGCGTTCTATCATTTTCATAGCAGCGAGCGCTTGGACCATACACTGACTCTCCCAAAATGTATACTTACTCATGATTTTTACTGATTGTGAGATTCTCGCTAATTCTTTTCGGTCCATACCCTCAGGGTGTTCTAAACTTTCCTGAAAAGATTCACCTAAACTTGACGCTAATCTCTCAAACGGCACACTTTTTAAATATCGAGCTTTTGCCAGAAATAAATAAGCTTCTGCAAGCATCCTCCTATTTCTCCAATCCATCCGAATCAAAACTCGCAGCCTATTCAATTTGGTACAACCCCTTCATGCGAAGCTCACCCATGCACTTTAATCAGCCCTTCTTCTAAAAGCATCTGCAGAAATTGATTGACTTGCTCCTCACACTCAGTTTGAGAAACTTCGTACTGTGAACGCAGTTCTCTCACTACTTTTTCTAAAGTGACCGGAGACTCTATCAAATCCCATATCACACCGCCCACTTCCCCTAAATTGTAATATTTCCCATTTTCCACACTAAGCATCACTTTTTCATGCCCCATCGAACTAACAATGTTTCCTTCCGTTTGACTAACTATTGGATTCGATAAGACTTGGATGTTCTTCACCATGAGATACAGCCTCCATTCGTAAGGTTGATAGAATCAAACCAGGCAAATCATTCGCAGTAAAATAAGTAACAGGTCTTGTTAATTTATATAAACTTATTTGCTCACATAGTTGAGCACTTAAGCTAAAATGCCAGTTCATCAGCCCCATCTGTTTCACCATAAAGTTTCGGTAGGTGTGATTAAAGAGAGTATGAAGTTTAAGTAAGTTATCGACCTGATGAATGTCGACTTTGTCTGCTTCTCCTTTTTCTATTTCAATAACGCCTGCAAGTGGTAGTCTTTTTGTCACAAATTTCTCTTCTACAGGAATAGCATATTTTGTTTCCCTGTCCACAATTGGACGAAGTCCGACCGAAGTCATATCAAACTCATCAAGACTTTCTTGCCATAACTTCTGTTGTGGATAAGCAGGTGTGACTACCGGAACTCCATTTTCTATAGTAACTGGAATGACATCGTCACTAATTAACTGATGTCCTCGTTTTAAAAAAGCAGACGCCGTCGTGGATTTCCCAGCCCCTGAATGACCGACAAAAGCAAATGCTTTACCGTCGATTTCAACAGCACTTCCATGGAGGGGAAGGATATTTCTTTGGAATAAAATCGCTCCCATGCACGTACCTAGTAGATAAAGACGGATGTGATCTTCCTTTACGTCTTCAAGTGGAGAATAAAAGATTTTACATCCTTGTTCTATCATGAAAATAGCTACTTCCGGTATTTTAAAGAGACAACACTGCGGTTCCACGTCAAAATACTTGTTGCTTTCAGCTATTCTCTCCCAAATCTGAGCTAAATCTTTTGATTCAATGGTTATATCACCCTTTTGTTCAGTACGAATAGGGATAAGTTCTGGAAAAGGAAATTTACTTTCGATAATAAAACCAAAAGCTGTGTACTTATTTGTCATTGAGGTGAGAAGCATCGGTCTGTCCTCCCTAAGAAAAAAATGCCCCTACTTTCAACAAATAGAGGCTTATTTAAATATCAGCTGTCTAAATCACTTAAACAACTTGCGTTTGATCTTCCATCATGAGTTTCATGCTTTCCTTCAGATACATCAAAACAATCTGAATTAGCATTTCCTGGTCCATTCATTGTCATCTCAACATTTAATATATCTAATGAGGGCTTGTTCCATTTCTTCATTGTGCATTCACCTCCTTTCGAGACATATTTTTAATAAACCTTGAAACGATTAAACCGCGCGTCAAAAGTTTAAAGTCTTCCTCAAAAATCATTTCAGGTCTTGGGTTTGTCCCCAGTCTATTTAGTGATTTTTTTAGTTCAGCTAGATTCAACAGATTTGAGAGCTCAGAATCATCGGAAACCTTTTGAACTTCTTCAAGAAATTCTTTCCAATTCCGTTTCATTCGGTGGATTGTATCGGCACCCTGCAAGCCTCGACTGTGATAATTAAGCCTTACATTTTCCGGAAGAATATTTTTAGTCGCTTCTCTAATAAAATAACGTTCCATTCCTTTTTTCACATATAATTCATCAGGTACTGATAAGCAGAACTTGATGACATTAATATCATTAGTAGGGTCTCTGTTCCATAGTCCATAACGTAATGACAAGTTGGTTTCCGCTACACCACTTTTATTCCAAACGTACCCTTTCTCATAATAATCTCTTCTATACTCTGTTAAATCTTTATTAGAGCCGCTATTGTTATCCATTCCAAATGCTAACAATCTATCGTACACGTTAGTTTTTTTCGCTAAATCAGGATGAATAAGTTGAGAGAGAAGATTTCCAGAACCAACAGAATTATTTGTATTAGAAAAAGCTCTTTTGGTCAAAATCGGTAATACATTAGACTTTCCAGTTTTATAGATTCGTGTGTAGTCATTTAGTTCCTTGTTTAGTTTCTTCCATTTTAATTTCATAAAAAGTGACGTATAGTACTCCATATTTAATTGCCAAGATCCCCACGAAATGGAATGGTTTCCTCTCGCTCCATTTAAAAGAACTTTAATATTCTGGGTGTGAGCTTCCTCATTAATTCCTTTAAGCCAAAACGTATTTTCAAAAAATTTATAAGGCATTTCCATTAGATCTAAAAAACCATCTACTTCTGATAAAGGATTTCTACCCTCAAATGAAAGAAAATTGCTATCGATATTACCTACATGATCCATGGTTTCTTTAATTAAAGGCTTTTCATTAGGCATGTAATACTTAGGCGTCCAATCTTCAAATGTTGTTTCTGGGATATAGCTGAAAGTGTGTAATTTCTTGCCTTGATTTTTTAATTCTTTAGCAGCAAAGCTGACAACAGTGCCAGAATCCAGCCCTCCACTTAAGTGTGAACCGACCTCCCCATACGTCCTTATCCGCTCATTTACAGCTCGATTAAAAACTTCATGAAAGGCCTCTATATACTCTTCAGTCGATTTTAATTTCAATGGTTCTACTTTCCCAATAGCTTCATATTTCGATAGAGAGACTTTTCCATTTTGAATAGACACACTATAAGAGGGAGGAACTTGATTGATAGATTGATAGACTGTTGAAGACATGTCCAATGCTTCTACCATAGTAGGAATCGCTAAAAATTCTGCTAACCATTCTTCATTTATATTTTTATTGATATAGGGCAGAGAAAAAAGTGGCTCCATTGTTGTGGAAAAAGCGAATCTAGAGAGGTCAGTGTAAAAATAAAGAGTACGCGCACCTGAAAAATCTCTGGCACCAAACAACTTCTGCTTTTTACCATCCCAAATCATGAAAGAAAAATCTCCTATCAATTGAGTGACAACATCCTCTTCCCATTTATAATAAGCTAAGAGAATCAGTTGGCTGTCTGTAATGAATTTTCCCTCTTCTTGAGAAATATCCAGCTTAGCTAATAGTTCGGCGCGGTTATCAATAATCGCATCTGCCGTAATGGAAAGCTTCCGTTCATAATCATAATAAGGAAGAGTTTCATTGACTGATTCAGGAGTGATCCATTGATTATGACAACAAAGAAATACATGATGATTAGTCCATTTCTGTACACTATCTGTCTGATATTTCTTATAACTCCCCATCAATTTATTCATGTAATTTATTGAGACTTTCTGGCTATCGAAGTTAATGATTCCGGATATAGCGCTCATTCACTCTCACCCCTAGACAAATATAATCATTATATTTTTCACAAAAACAATACACTGTTGTTTTTATTGTTTTCATAAAAGATATAATAAGTTCTCCATACGATTGTATAGAGAACTTCTAAAACCTTTGCTCAGATGACCATTTACATATTCCACTCTGTCTACGGCATTAACTAAACGTTAAATCGCCTCTAGGTGTCCCTGCTGGAAAATCATTATCAGTATAGTCACCTTCAGTTCCTAGCATCGTCTTATTTACATCTAAAACTTCTACTAAAGGATTTTGCCATTCTTTTTTCATAATCTCACCCCCTCTCAATGAAAACTTTTAATATGACGGTAGACAATTAGACTACGCATAAGTAGTCTATAATCCGCATTAGTTGCAAAGGCAGGATTGGGCTTCTCTTTTAATTTCAAGGAAGCTTTCTTTATTACGTCCATGTTTATATACTTCTGCATCTCAGGATCTTTACTCAACTCTTGAACTTCTTCTGCAAAACATTCCCAGTGTGGAATCATTCGGTGCACCCAATCCACACCTTGGACACCTCTAGTCTTCTGATTCAGCCTTATTTCATCAGGTAATAATTTTTCAGTGGACCTTCGTACAAGTGAACGATCTACGCCCGACTGAATAAATTGCTCTTCTGGTAAAGCTAAACAAAATTGTACTACTCTTAGATCATTAGTAGGATCCCGCTTCCATAGGGAGTACCGTAAAGAAAGCTTGGCGGTCAACGTATTTCCTGTACTCCAAGGAAACATATCCTCAAACAATGATCTCCTTTCTTCATATATAGTAGATGCTTTGAGCCACCCGGTATCATCTATTCCGTGGCCAGTAAGCTTTTGCAAAACTCCATTCTTTTTTTCAAATTCAGGGTTAACCAACATGGGAAAACGAATGGAAGGTTCACTTGATAATAGTTTGCTGATAGTGGGAAAAGCGATTTTAGCGATACTAGGCAGTCTCCCAAATCTGGCACCGCCCACTTTTTGACTATAATTGTGAAGCTCATGGGTTAACCGCAGCCATTTCATTTTTTTTAATAACGTGGCGTAATAGTCTAAAGCTGATCCCCAGGAGATAGTGAAGTTTCCTCTATCCCCATTTAGTAATACGCCTATATTTTCCTGGTGCGCTTTTTCAAACATCCCTTTTAACCAAAAAGAATTCTCCACAAATTTATAAGGCATTTCCATCGCTTCTAAAAACTCATCCATTTCTGAATAAGAATCTTTACCTTCAAAGTCCAGATAATGCGGTATTATCCCACCTACGTGCTTTACCGTTAAATTTATATTTGGACTCTCGTCAGCTATCAACTGCTTGGGGGTAAAATCTTCAAAATCCTTAGGGGGGATGTAACTAAAAGTGTGCAATAACTTATTCTCACGTTGTAACGTATTTGAAGCGAAACCTACTACCGCTCCTGAATCTAATCCCCCACTTAATTGGGCCCCTATATTTCTATGGGTGCGCAGTCTGGAATCGACGGCTTTTTGAAAAACTTCTTGAAAAGCTTCCACGTAGTCCTGATTGGATTTATATTTAATCTGCTTTCCAGGCTTTAATGAACAATATTTGTGAAAATAAATTTCACCTTGGCGGATAGTTATGCTGTGAGATGGTGGTATTTGTTGAATAGTTTTATAGGGAGTGAGCACAGCGTCTACTGAATCAATCATTCCAGAAATAGTTAAGTACTCAGCTAACCATTGTTCATCTAATTTTTTTTCAATATAAGGTAAAGTAAAAAATGGATGTATTATTGTAGAAAAAATAAATCTATGGGTATCCTTAAAATAATAAAGTGTACGGCTGCCAGAGAAATCTCTCGCACCAAAAAGTTTTTGTTCTCGCTCATCCCAAATCATGAAAGCGAAATCTCCAATTAAGTGTTTAGGAGATTCTTCCCCCCATTTGTGATAAGCAAGTAAAATCAGCTTACTGTCCGGCATCTTCAGTCTAAGTGTTTTACTAACACCAAGCGCATCGAACAACTCCTGGCGGTTATCAATGATTGCATCAGCTGTTATCGCTAAATTTCTCTCAGGATCATAATAAGGTAATTTCTCTCCTACAGACTCAGGGGTAATCCACTGGGCATGACATCCCAGGAAAATATTATCCTGGTCCCATGTCTGCACATCATCTGCCGGGAACTTTTGCAGAGCATTCATCATTCCATTTCTATGGACTTGGGAAGAGGGTTCTTTATTAAAGTTATAAATACCAACTATGGCTCCCATAATAACATCTCCAATAAGTTAAAATTCTTTATAACGAACGATTATGTAAAATAAATACTGCTCATATTAAAGCAGTCTATTTAAAAGTTTTTATTCTATATAAAGAACATACTATAATTTTATAAAGAACACAATACTTTATTTTTATTTTTTTCCACTTATTACTACATAAAAATATGAACAATTTCACTTAAATGATGAAGTGCAAAAAATTATAAAGAGACAGAAAAATTAAAGGGGAAGCCTTCTCAAAATAAGGCCTCCCCTTTTCCATTATTAATATTAAACAGAAGCATCCATTAATAACTTGCTTAATAAATTTTTATTCGGGTAGTCTGAGCTCTTCACTCCCTCTACCAGTTGCTCCAAGTCATAATTCGTCCGGACAATAGAAGTTTGCACCCCGCCATCCTCAATATCAACGATAGCGTAAGAAGGCTGTGCTAAACCATCAAAAGGCAGTCCGACACTGCCGGTGTTAATTACAATCTTCCCGCCGATATGCCGGATATAAGGCTTATGAATATGGCCATAAATATAAATGTCAGCTACTTCATTGGCCATTAAGCGTTCATTCATGCCTTCATCCGTTTCTGTAGGTAATACGACTTCAAATAAATCTTTCGGGGTTGCGTGAAACGCATGAATGTTAACCCCTTCGTACTCTTCATTTATTTCTTCTGGTAAATCCCTCAAATAGTTTACCGATTCACTGGTCATATTTGAGAATGACCAATCCTTTTCTTCGTTCATCCCTTTAATGGATTCCTCTGGAACTTCGCCGTCTTGAACTCCTCTTACAATCCATTCATCAGCATTTCCTTTGATCACCTGTGCATCCAATTTACGTACCATATCGACTGACCTTTGAGGGTCAATACCTCTGTATGAGATGTCTCCCAATACGAAGAGTTGATCTATGTTGCGTTTCTCAATATCTTTTAATACAGAGTCCAGGGCTTGGGCATTTCCGTGAATATCTGAAATAAATGCTAGTCTCATAAAAATCTCCTTTTGTTCTACTTTGTCTAATTTATTCCCTCCTATCTATTGTTGAAACTTTTTTCAATTAATATGTGAATAAGCTTTTATTGCTAAACGGGCTCTAACATCCTTCGTTTTCTATGAAGCTCAGTTTCAAGGATATTTAAAATTCAAATTATAATATGAATTTATGCAGGACTACTCCTTTGTCTTTGGATAACTTATCCTCAAAGTATTTAATCGTTTCTTTTAATCCCTCTTCCAGAAAAACATTTGGTGTCCAGCCTAATTTAGTTTTAGCTTCATTTATATTTGGTTTTCTTTGTTTAGGATCATCCAGAGGTAAAGGATTAAATTGTAATTGTGATGAGGACTCAGTAATCTGAATAACTTTATCTGCTAACTCAAGAATTGTGAATTCTTGAGGGTTTCCTAAATTTATTGGACCTTGCAAGTTATCAGTATTCATCATCTTCATCATTCCATTAACTAAATCATCGACAAAACAAAAGGAGCGGGTTTGGTCTCCGTTTCCATAGATAGATATTCCTTCGCCTTTTAGAGCTTGAACAATAAAGTTGCTGATTACACGGCCATCTTCAGGGTGCATATTGGGTCCATAAGTATTAAAAATCCTAATAACTTTAATATCCACACCATATTGTCTAAAATAGTCAAAAAATAAAGTTTCCGCACACCTCTTCCCTTCATCGTAGCAGCTTCTAACACCTATAGGATTAACGTTCCCCCAATATTCTTCTACTTGAGGATGAACTGCCGGATCTCCATATACTTCAGATGTAGATGCTTGTAAAACCTTTGCATTTGTTTTTTTAGCTAATTCAAGTACATTCATAGCTCCTAGGACGCTTGTTCGAATAGTCCGCACTGGATCATATTGGTAATGAACAGGGCTGGCCGGACATGCCAAATTATATATTTCATCAACTTCCACCTCGATTGGTATGGTTACATCATGAAATATAAACTTAAAGTTAGGATGGTCAAGAAGGGCATTGATATTCTCAATTGAACCCGTTAATAAATTATCTAGACAAGTAACTTTATTACCTTCTGCTAATAATTCCCTGCACAAATGAGAACCAATGAAACCGGCTCCCCCAGTAACCAGAACTTTTTTTTCAGTTTTAGCCAAATTAACCCCCACCTTTTAAATTGATTTTGTAGTCATATTTTGTAGTTACTCTTAAATCAAATTCCGCGAAAAAACTATAGGGTTTCAGGTTAACTAAAAAAACCATGTAGTTGCCTACACGGTTCTTAAAAAGGAAATATAATTTATGTCTAAATTACAGATACCTTTGAGAGCATTCCTTTTATGATTTTCTTGGGCAGTATGTCTAAATAAACTTTCTGTCCTAACTTTTCCTTGATTGTTCATACTTTATTAAAAAGGTTAGAAGTTGATTCAAATGTAATAAACATAACCCTGAATATATTCTCATGTAAACGTTAGTCTTAATACTTTGACCAGTTTGCTTACAATAGATATTGGGAGAATTTCCAAATGTCAGTTGTTTCAAGAGCGGTTTATATACTTTTGAATCTGATAAACTATTAAAAACTTCTTTAATAAATCTCAAATCACCCTTTGTTTTAACTTTATGAGAGATACTATTTCTAAACAACAGGTAAAATAAAATAGGTGGTATATTACTTATACTACTAAAATTCCCCTGACTCTTTGCGTAATCTATGAAATACTCAACTAAACGTGTGTATCGTTTAGATAGCTGAGGTCTTGGGGTGCTAGTTATCGAATGGTTACTTCTTTGAAAATAGTTATAAAATGACCTGTTAACAGTACAAATAGTGTTCACATGGCACAAGTAATACAAATTAAATAATAAATCGTCAGCAAATACTTCGGAATGCTTCTCAAACTTGATTAAGTGTTTATTAATGATTGATCGCTTATACAGCTTATTCCAAACGATATCTCCATGAGCATATTTGAGGAAATATTCATAATAATAGTTTGATAAACCGAGTTTCTGAACATTAATTACCTCATCTTTAATATTCAACCAATTAAAAGTAGTGGATTGCTCATAAACACAATCATAATTACACACTACCAAATCACTATTACTATCCTCTGCCTTATTATACATAACCTCGAACATGTTGGGTTCAATCCAATCATCAGGATCTACAAAACCTATATATTCTCCAGTGGATATCTGGATTCCTGCGTTTCTAGCAGTACACACTCCACCATTTTCTTTGTGTATCACTTTTATTCTCGAATCTTCCCTTTTAAATTCTTCAGCAATTTCCCCGCTTTTATCTTTCGACCCATCATTAATCAATATAATTTCCACATCGCTCAGTGTTTGATCAATCACCGACCTTAGACATTTACGCAAGTATTTCTCCACATTATATAAAGGTATTATTATGCTGACTTTTGACATGCTCCAATATCCTCCTAAATTTAAAGTATTAAGAAACTAACCTATTGATGTTACACACTTATTGGTTTAAATGATAAGAGAATGACTTTTTGTATTTTTTTCTTCTACTAATTTTCCATTATTAAATTCGAACACGATATCACAGTTTTTAATTGTGCTTAACCTATGAGCAATAATAATTAATGTCATATCACCTTTTAAACTATCAATCGCTTTCATAATCTCTTTTTCGGTTCCATTATCTAATGCAGAGGTCGCTTCATCTAGAAATAAAATCTCGGGATTGTGATAGAGAGCTCTGGCTATACCGATTCTTTGTCTTTGTCCCCCCGAAAGCCTTACCCCGTTTTCACCTACTTGAGTATTAAGTTGCTCCGGAAGACTTTTCACGAATTGTTTTAAATGAGCTTGTTCTAGAGCCCTCCACACTTCTTTATCATCAATGCTTTCTTCCTCAACTCCAAATGCAATATTTCCTCTAATAGTGTCATCTGATAAGTAAATGGATTGCGGAATGTAACCTATTCTCTGCTGCCATAACCTTTTTTGATCAGTCAATTTCTTTCCATCTATCGTTACTTGACCTTGCTCGGGTTTTAACAAACCTAGAATTATATCAACTAATGTAGTTTTCCCAGCACCTGACTCCCCCACAAAAGCTACTGATGTTCCAATAGGAATGTTTAGTGTTACGTCTTTGACAGATAAAATATCTTGACCTGGATAGCGGTAAGTGACATTTTTTAATTGTATGGAATCTTTAAATGCTTTTTCTTCTTTATTAATTATTCCACTCTGAGTGTCCAGCGATATTGAGTGTTCATCTTTCTCTGAAAAAAGATCTTCATAGATTACTGACAAAGCAGGCTGACTATATCTTATGGTAGTAATCATTGCTACTACACGGGTGATAGATGGCATCAAACGAAAGGCAGCCATAGCAAAAAGGGCCATCGTTGATATTAATTCTGTAGTATTTTTCCCTTGTATAACAATAATCACCATAGTAATAAGAACAACAGAAACTAATAACGTTTCTATGAACAATCGAGGAACTTGTTCTAGTAATTTCATATAGCGGCTATTGTTCGCCTTTATCTGACTTTGGCCTGTATAGGCTTTTATGAAAAAATTTTCTTTTCCAGATACTTTCACAACTTTACTGGCACCCAGCCCTTGATTGACCCATTTAATCATTGTGCCGCTTACTTTTTGTTGTTCTTTACCTAAAGAAGATATTTTTTTTCTAAACAGTTTAAAGAAAATAAAAACACTTCCACCTAATAAAGTGAAAGCGGTAAGAGTTGCTATGGGTGAGGTTAAAAGTAATAAAATCAAGATACACGTAATCACTAGTAATTCTGTGAATAACTGAAACCCAGCTAATATGATCCCCTGAAAAACTTTCGGAACTTCTGAATTAACATTTCGTAACAAATCAGCAGTGTTTCGTTGTAAATGAAACGTATATGGTTTCTTTAAATATTCCTGAAACAGTTGGCTCGATAATTTAACCTGTTGATTTAAAATTATTCTAAATTGTGAGTACTGAAATAGTAAAAGATATAGATTTTTTATAACAAATACGAATAGTAAAACACCCACAGCCAATATGATAAAAGAATTGTATGTTTGGAGATTAAACAACTCAGAAACATATGAAAATACAGCTTGATCGTGAATTTGTTCTGGATTAGTTGCTATGGTTACAAATGGGACAATTAATCCTATCCCCACTGTTTCAAAGATGGCAGCCACTATCATCATAGCAAATAAAATTAAGAACTTTCTTTTTTCTTTTTTATCAAACAGCATTAATAATTTTCTAAATGACGTTATCATTCAAATCCGCCCTTTATTTAAAATTCATCTTATAAAATGTATTAATTTATATTTATACTGAACTACTCTTATGATCAGTATTTCATTCCCAAACCTGCAAATTAATTTTAATAGTTTCAGAAAAAGCGATGGAGACTGATAACAAGCGATATCTTTAATAAATTCTTCATCCTTTATTATAGTAGAAAGTATTTTTAGTTGTTGTTTAATAGGAAGTGAACTATTTACTAACTCTTGGATGAAGTTAAAGGTGACACCAGCGTAATGACTCCTTACGTTCTCAACATATTGCTCTGAACTACTATATTCATTACACATCTTGATCAATAGACTCCTATTGTCACTAATATAATCATATAAGTCTGCCCTGAACACTTGTGTTAAAGAATTATTTCTTCGAATAAAATAATTGTATAAGGGTTCATCTACGTATACTAAACGGTTTATAAACGGAAGAATTTTAAAATTCAGCCGCACATCTTCACTATGGCTTTTATGTTCTTCAAATTTAACATTGTACAAATCAAAAATAGATCTTTTATATAGCTTATTTACACTAGATGATAAACTAACGGTTTTGTTATTGAGTATTAAAGGAATGATTTGATTTTTTATATCTTTTTGAGATAAAACCTTCTCCTTACCTTCATAAATCGATGATTTTGATTCAGTGCCAGTGAATAGGTTTTGTGTTTTTATTCTGCAAACAGTCATTTCAGCCTCATTTTCGCAGGCCACACTGTACATCATTTCATACATAGAGGGTTCAATCGTATCGTCAGGGTCAACAAAAGCTATATAGTCTCCTTTTGCCACTTTTAACCCTTCATTTCTAGCATTAGATACTCCTGCATTCTTTTGGTGTATTACTTTGATACGATTATCCCGCTCGGAAAAACTATCACATATTTCGCCACACCTATCTTCTGAGCCATCATTTATGAGGATCAGCTCAAAATCTGTAAATGATTGGGCTAATATTGAATTTAGACAAGCTGGAAGATAGCGTTCTACATTGTAAATAGGAACTATTACGCTAATACACGGCACTCTCACTTCCTCCTTATCTAACGTGATCAAATAATCAATTCTTCAGTTTCTAATTTAGAGTTCTCTATGAGTAAGTTATTTGACAGTTTATGGCGTAGATCTTTATTAATAATTAATTTTCTAACTGATTCATATATTTCTTCTTCTGCTATCTCTGTAATTAAACCTGTTCTTTCGTGAATTAACTGCTCATTTACTCCATTTACACGTGTTGCAACTATTGGTTTATTTAATGCCTTAGCTTCCAATAAAGTAATACAGTACCCTTCATATCTAGACGGTTGAACGTAAATATCACATTGATTCATATAAGGATAAGGATTAGGGTCAGCACCTAATAAAATAAAATTGCTTTCAACACTAAAATCTTTAATGAGTGTTTCATAGTCTTCTCTACTTTTTCCCTCTCCTAACACATACCACTTGATATGGTGCCCCTCTCTGACCAACCTTGACAATACCTTTATGGACAGATCATGACCTTTCTCAGGAGAAAGTCTCCCTACTGTTAATATTCTCGTACCATTGAAATTATCTTGAAATCCAACTCCATTTTTACTTTGTTGTCTTACGATCTGATGTGAAACTGTATTATGCTGGACCTTCAGCTTGTCATTTAATGAAGGAACTTGCTCCAGCAGCTTGCTTCTTGCTTCCTTTGATACAATATATAGCGCATCGAATTTTTTGTATGATTTTTCAGCAAATCTTTGATTAAAACCTATCTTACTTACATCAAAATGTATCCATTGAACTTTCTTTGCTGCTGTAACTTTTTCCAAAATAAAATAGCTTATGAAGTCCATTGGACCTGCATAAGCTATCGCAGTATCATATTTATAGTTTATTTGTGGAAGGTTTCGAACTAAATATTTTAGGAAGATCGATTTATTGTTACACATTTTTGACAGCATATAAAAGGTGTTAAATCTAATAAATTCTAAATACTTTTTTTGTTTAATTAATGTTAAAGATGACTGTAAAGGAGGATTATTAATTAATGGTTTGATTTCAGAAAAGTTATCTAAATACCTGGTATGAACATGTTTAGGAATATTCTCTAAAAATCCACCTTTCCTCTCCAACATTAAAATGGAAATGTCGTACTTATCTTTTGGCATAGTTGCGATCATATTAAGCAGAGCTTTTTCAGTTCCTCCAATATTCATATTGATAATCATGAAAAGTATCTTTTCTTTCTCCTTCATTTACTTCTTCACCTACCTTAGCTTATAAGGTCATAAAACTTTTCAACTTCCTCTATATTGCCCTTTTTCTCTGTTTTCAAATAATCAATAATTTCTTCTTTAAGGCTTTGGTTATTGAGCAGCTTCATAATACCCTGAAAGACACTCTCTCCATTCATACCTACTACTAATCCATTTTTCCCGTTAATCATTTGGTTATATACTGCATCAAATTCCGTTGTAACTACGGGTGTATTTAAAATCCTTGCTTCAGCTATTGCTAAACCAAACCCTTCGAATTTTGAAGTTTGAACATATATATCCGCTTCGTTAATTAGCGGATAAGGGTTTGATTTTACTCCTAATAAAATAAAATGCTTACTTAGATCTCGCCTTTTAATTTCTTCTTCGATTTCTTTTTTTAGAGGACCCTTACCTAATACAAACCACTTGAAATTTATTCTATAATCTTTCAACCTCTGACATGCATCTAAAGCAATATCGTAACCTTTTTGATGAGCAAGTCTCCCAATGGTCAAAATTCTAACTCCATTAAATTCATCTTTAAACCCTATTTCTATTTTTGCCATATCACCTATTAATTCAGGGTGGTTTATATCATAAAGCACTTCTAATTTAGACGAATATTCCGGAAAAGTAACTTTAAAAACATCTCTAGCAGATTCTGAAACTGCAACAATCTTACTGTATTTATCATAAAAACTTTTTTGAAAACGTTTATCTTTATTATTCAATTTATAACTAACATTCACCCATGCGAATTTCATTTTTGCCTTAACCTTCTCTGCAACATAAAACGTTGGCACTCCTTGAGCGTAACTAATAGCAATATCGTATTCTTTAGGGTTTTTTTCGATAACTTTAGACACAGATTGCCAATAAATCCTTGCTTTTTCTGAATTAGAATAGTTCTTCAAACGAATCCTAGTAGAAAATTTCGTTCTCGAATAAAGCATATCACCGTTTTTTCTTTGTATAGATTTTTTAATAGATTGTTTAAAGTTTCCTTTCAGAAAAGTGGTATAACTTAATGGAGGGAGAACGTTTACTTCTTCAGGTAACAACTTTTCTAAAGGTTTATCATGAGAAAAAAGCATAACGTCTACAGAAAACCTATCAAAATCGATCAATGAAAGTAGACTTACTAAACTTTTTTCTGCTCCAGCTACATCTAATGAATCTATTACAAACAGTAAACTTGTTTTCACTATGTCACTCCTTTCCAAATGTTACCCGATATATTTTATAATGTAATTATCAATATCCTTAGCAATCCGCCTATATTTAATGCGTTTTATTTTTCGAAAATTCAGAATAACAATATCTTTATTGATAAACGCCTTTTCTTCTATTTGAAGATATTCCTGAATTTTAACTCACCCTCTTTATAAGACTAGCTTTAAATACCCCTAGTATACTGTTCCTTTTCAACTTGTACTGCAAATTCAAAAAACCAGGGAAAAAGCTTATCAATAAAAATAAATATTTATATTTCATTGGTAGTGCACAATACAGCAGGATATTCTTACAATGAGGCTTAGCATAATTTTGAATAATATTTAAATATTCATTTCTCTCCCTCTTTTTATCTACTTGATTTAAAACCAAAAAACTATTATCTACTGTCCAGTATACAAAAGATGATAAGTATTCATTTGATAATTGAGGGTATCTTTCTTTCATAAAATTAATTATCTCTTCCCACCCTTTAAAACTATCTAATCTATTTGAATTATATTTCTTTGTCAAAATGCTATTTTGCCGTTTTACGTATATATAGCCTGAATAATCAATAAAAGAAATTCTCTTAGCCTTTTCGAATAATTTATAAGTAGTAGCCATATCTTCATGGATCCGACCTTCGGGAAAATTTACACCTTCAAAAAGATCTCTCTTGAATAACTTATTACATAAAGAAAATCTATAAAGTTCTCCTTTAAACAATTCTTTCATAGCTTCCTCATTAGATAATTCAACAATATATCCTCCTTTTTGAATAGGATACATTAATTTTCCATCTATCTCCCTGCCTAATCGACATATTGAAATATCACATTCTGAATCAATGCATAACCTATAAAGTTTCTTATACATCTCTTTTTCTACTCTGTCATCACTATCTACAAATCCTATATATTCACCTTGTGCAAAACGAACGCCAGTATTTCTAGCAGAACTTACACCCTTGAATTTTTCATGGATAACCTTCACTCTGATATCATTTTTGGAAAACTCATCACAAATTTCCCCGCTTCCATCTGTTGATCCATCATTTACTACAATTACTTCAAAATCAGTAAAGGTTTGAGCAAGAATACTATTCAAGCACTTCCTCAAATATGGTTCGACATTATAGACTGGAACAATAATACTTATAGCAGGATTCAATATAACCCCTCACTTTATAATTCAATTTTCTCCTTAACCAAAGTTGAAGAGACACCCTTCGTATAAGGAAAGTAGACAATATCCACTCCAACTTGGTTAAACTCTTTTTCAACCTCCATAAACAATTCATCACCCTTCCAGTCGTCACCCACAAACATTACATTAAAATTCAACACTTCCCATGCTGCTAACTTGTCTCGGTTTATTTGGGGTACAACTTGATCGACGAACTTTATTCCGTTAACAATCTCTCTCCTATCAACAAAAGGAATCACAGGCTGTTTGTTTTTGTATTGCTGAACAAGCTCATCAGTACTTACGCCTACAATTAAATAGTCACACTGCTCTTTTGCTTTCTTAAGGATGTTTAGGTGGCCTACATGAAATAAATCAAAAACTCCGGTCGTGTATCCAATTTTATACGGCTTCATAAATTTGTCCTCCCTTCTCACTAAAACAAACATGATGTAAATGCTGAACAACCTTCTCTGAAGCGTTACCGTTTTCACCTGTTCCTACTTGGTTAAAAAAGCTTTGCAGTTCTCCCTTATAGTCTTCTTCATTAAATTCAATAATTCTTTTTGATAACTCACTGTTTGAGGCAGCTAGAATGAAGGGGAGCTCGTTCACATCAAAATATAGCTTTCTCTCCTTGTTTAAATATTCTTTTATGTCTGGGACATATAAGAAACACGGGCGTTTAGTTGTAGTGAAATCAAACATGAGTGAAGAATAGTCAGTAATTAATACATCTGATAATATAAGCAATTCTTGTACGTCATTGTATGGGGTAACATCAATAACATTTCCTTCTGTTATACGATTTTTACTAGACAATAAGTGAGGATGAAATTTAACGAGAACTGTCCACTCTCCTGCGAATCGTTGTTGTAATGTCTTTTTTAGCTGTGTGTAATTTAGGTCGTAAGCGGTTAGGTCATTGTTTTTTCTGAAGGTAGGAGCGTATAAAACCACCTTCGATTCTGGCGGGATATTTAACTTATCGCGAATGCTTTCAATGTGCTGGCGGTAAAAAAAGATATCATTTCTAGGTGTTCCTTGTTCAAGAATTTCCCCCTTGTACCAAAAAGCTCTTCGGAATATTTGAGTACTGTACTGACAGCCGGATAGGAGCAAGTCTATCTTTTTAGAATCTCGCCGAGCCATCTTCACATAATTCTCAGGCAGTATTTCTATTGCATCCTTTTCGATGTGCTTCAGTCGTAAAGAGCTATGCCATGTTTGGATGTAGTATTGATTTTTCCTTTTTACAAATAAATCTGTTGTCCTAAAATTAGTGATGATTACTTTTGAAGTACACAGCTCATAAAAATACTTGAGCGACATGACTTTTACCTTTTTAATTTGAGGATCTAATTTATGATCGTTTGGTTTATTAAAGGCCCATATTATTTCAAACTTTCCTTTAGGTATGTTATTGAGAATATACTCTGTTATATATTTGGGATTGCAGCCGTATTGACTTCCGTAATAGCTAAACATGAAAATTTTATTTTTCTTTATAGGAAGGCAGTTGAATAAATGAATAATTATTAATTGAACATACCCTTTTAATTGATTCATTGTGTCTGTGCCACCTTCCTATTAATTTTCTCTAACTTTAATGGCCTGGAAGAAACTTTAAGTTTCCTTACAACTTTTCGTCCACTGAGATAAAGCATGTTCAAATAAGGATTTTTATAAAACAAACGCAGCTGAAGGTTCAGCTGCTTATCTTTTTCAGTCGCTTTGTTCAATTGAGAGAAGTGGTCATGAATGTACTTCTGAATATTCTTTCGATGTTGACCTTTTTTATCTTCCTTTCTATTCATAAACAATAGGTTGTAATGGATCAGGGATGTTTTTAGTAAGCTTTTATAAGATTCTTGAATGAGTGCTTCATATTCTTTTTCAATAAATGCGTGTCTTTCTTTCAATCCTTTAATGATATCCAGATTTCGATTTGTATAATTTGCGACGATACTATCTTCACGCTGGAAGTAGTTATAGAGTGGTTCGTTGAGAATGATGAACCTGTTTACTCGATGCATAACTTGATGGGCCCAGAACACGTCTTCAAACAATACGCCTTTTTTAAACGGAATATCTTTTAACAGCTTTGTTCTGTATAGTTTCCCCCAGGCGAAATTTTTTACGGTTTCGTTTTTTACTAACTCTTTCATCAAATTTTCGTTATTTAAGAGAATCAAGTCGCCGTTTTTGGTATAGTATCTTTGATCAAACAGCATATAGGTTTTGTGGGCATAATAAAAAGCTGATTGAACGACATCAGCTTTAAACGCGAGTATAGCGTGCATCATATGATCAATAGCTTTTGGTTCAAGCCAGTCATCGCTGTCTACAAACATGGTGAATTCGCCTGTTGCATGCTTCATCCCATAATTTCTTGCGTCGGACAGTCCCCCATTTTCTTTATGGAAAGTCTTTACCCTTGTATCTTTTCTAGCAAATCCATCAGCTATCTCACCACAGCAATCCGGGGAGCCGTCATCTATCAGGATTACCTCTATTTTTTGGTAGGTTTGCTGAAGAATACTGTTGATGCAGCGGTGGAGATATTTTTCCACTTTATATATAGGTACGATCACGCTAACCGTTTCACCCACTCCTTTCACCTCCTATGCCATTTGATATAGTTTTTCTAGTTCATTGTAATTTTGATACTCCTGGCTCGTACAGTTCTGTTCCAATTGTTTTCTTAATGAATCGTCTTGATGGAGTTCCTCTATCCCATTAGCGATTCCTTCAGGGGACAAATCACATATCATACCATCTACTCTATCGTTTACTTGACTGGGAGCGGTCGGGTAATTCGTAATAAGAACAGGTTTACCTAATAGCTGTGCCTCTCCTACGGTAACTGCTTTCCCTTCGTACCTTGAAGGTTGAACGTATAATTCAGCCGCTTCCATAAAAGGATACGGGTTAATTTTTTTTCCTAATAAATGAAAATTTTCTTCCAATCCATATTCTTTAATGAGTGTTCTGATCAGACCTTCATCTCCTCCGTATCCCACTACATACCAGGCAATGTCTTTATACCCGCGTTCAATTAATAATTTCATTGCCTGAACAGCTTGATCAATACCTTTAGCATGAGAGAGTCGAGCTACTGTTATGATTTTGAACCTTTCATCATGATTCATAGGGTTCTTTACGTTTTCTTTTGCCTGCTCTCTTACTAATTCAGGAGAAGTTATATTTTCGATAACAGTTACTCTATCATTTAAAGATGGATATTTTCTTATAAAAGCCTGCTTACATTGTTCGGAGACTGCAATAATATGATTAAAATCTTTCCATAAGGCAATATCCATCTCTACGTCTGTATCAACCATCGAATAATCTGTATGGATCCAGGCGATTTTAGTTTTAGCCTTCACTTTTTCTGCAACGAGGTAATGGGGCCAGAGGTAACTGATTGCGACATCATACGTTTTTTCAACTTTCGGTAAGAAAGGTAAAGCATATTTCCACATGTATTGCATTTGCTTATACCCTTTTTCTGTTGATTCTCCATTCCTTGCCCGATATTTAGCATATAATCGGGAGAATCCTATAGGAATTTTCCCTTGTTTTAATACTTGGGAGATCGGCATTCTAAACGTTTTATAGGACATGTTTTCTTTTAGAAGACTTGGTTTTTTCGGAAGTAAACCCATAAATTCTCCCGTATGGCTGCAAAGCATCAAATCAACATCGTACCTAGTGTAATCAAAATGTGTCAGCATACTGATCAGGCTCCGCTCCACTCCGCCTACTTCCATGTCAAAGGAGGTGATTAAAAGTTTTTTCATAATGGCCTCCTTGTTTTCCTCTATAAATGGTTAATAACTTCGTAATTCCTTTATTGATGCTGTAATGATGAAGTTCAAAACTGTTAATAATTTTATTAATATTCTTTTCTTTATATCCCGCTCTCTCTAGAATCTTATCAGCCCAAGCTTCTGGACTCTCGGATAAAGACAGCTTAGTGAACAAATTCATATTCAAGTCGGCTTCCGGCTGAATAGCTTCTGAAACGATACATGGCAGACCGCTTGCCTGAGCTTCCAGTAAGACAAGTCCTAATCCCTCATAAGTAGAAGGGAATACGAAAATATCCATTGAATGAAACATCGTAGCCATATCCTCTCTTACTCCAGCGAAGATTACATTTTCTTTAATGCCTAATTGGGTCGACATGTCTTCCATTTGTTTTTTTGAATCTCCATCGCCTACTAACAGGAGTTTAGCTGCAGGATCTTTTTCGACGATAGCTTTCATAACACTCAGCAGAAACGGATGGTTTTTAGCTTCCATGAATCTTCCCACATGACCGATGACAAGACTGTTCCCTAATCCGTACTTCATTTTGAATTCATTGACTTGTTGGTGGGGCTTTACTAACAACTCAATATAGTCGATGACGTTAGGAAAATACGTATATCTTGTTCGTTTTAAATTAGGTTCTCCATACAAATATCCTCCAGCCTGTTCACTGCAGGATAATAAATCAGTAGAGGCTTTTAAAATCATTTTCCTCATACATGCGATGTAAACCTTTTTGACCCATTGATCACTATCATCCTGTGTAGTATGAGCGTGAGCGATACGCACTTTGACGCCGGCAAGGAAGCCTGCGATATTGGCTATACCGCAATGGAATAATGTATGGGAGTGAATGGCTTGATAAGGTCCGTATTTCTTAATTGCGTTGTAAATTTCTATTATTGAGTTTGTCTTGTTCAATTGAATGATCCTGCCACCCAGTTTTTTAATTTCTCGATCGTAGTGGGATTCCTCTTTGTTGTAGGAAATGAAATCGAACTGGACTTTTTCATGGTCTACGTTGCGATAAATATTCATTAGCATCGTTTCTGTTCCAGCTCGGTTCATTCCTCCAGTAACATGAAGAATTCTAATAGGTGAGGAGCCAATCATCATTCTTCCCTCGATTCTGTATAGTTTCACTTTTTATCCTGTCGATTCTGCCAGTGAATGAACTCAATCAAACGCTTATATTCAGGTAAATCTTCTTTTTTTATCCCTGAATCCTTTAAGTCCTGAATAAATTCGACCCACTCATCTTCGAATAATGGTGCAGGTTCAATTATAGGCTTGTTCGGCTGTATAATTTCATACAGCTCTACGTCCAGTGACTCAGCTATTCTCTCTATTAAATTTATGGATGGATTTATATTTATGTTTCGTTCAATATTACTTAAGTTTGATTTTGACATACCAGCCTTTTTAGCAAGCTCAGATAACGTAATACCTTTACCACGCCGTATTTTATATATATTAGTTCCGATCATTCATGGTACCTCATATCCCTTTTTTATATAATTCCTTCTTTGTTCACCGATTTCTCAAATACATCTTGCACACATGCAATAACTCTATTTTGTTCGAGATCTGTGAGGTTTGAACCAGACGGTAAACATATACCCGTTAAGAAAAGTTTCTTAGATATATCTTCATGCGGCCGATGAGAAAAATACTGGCAGTCTCTAAATAGAGGCTGTAAGTGGAGAGGTTTCCATACAGGGCGTGCCTCTATATTTTGGGAGCTCATTTTCATAATCAGCTGTTCCGGTAAAACGTTTGAGTGTTCTGAATCCAGCGTAAAAACGGTAAGCCATCTATTCGTTGTTGTATCTTGCAATTCGGGCATGAACTGTATGCCTTCTAACATGGTAAGCTTTCTCTTGTACCGTTCATATAATCTTCGCCTCGCCTCTACCCGTTGATCAATTACCTCCAATTGAGCTCTTCCCACACCAGCCAGGATATTGCTCATCCGGTAATTGAATCCGGTTGTGCTATGTTGGTAGTGTAATGCTTTATCGCGGGCTTGCGCAGCTAAGAACTTAGCTCGTTCAAGTGCCTTTAGATTGTCGGAAACGAGCATTCCGCCCCCGGAGGTTGTAATGATTTTGTTTCCATTAAAAGAATAGATTCCAAATTCTCCAAAGGTCCCTGTGTGCTGCCCTTTGTATAATGATCCTAGTGATTCAGCCGCATCTTCTATCAGAGGGACTTTGTAAAGGTCGCAAAGCGCCTGAATTTGATCGATTTTAGCGCTTTGTCCATATAAATGAACAAGGATGACAGCTTTAGGTAATTGAAGTTTTCGATAAGCTTCGGAGAGCGCTTTTTCTAAAGCGATGGGCGACATATTCCAGCTTTCCGGTTCCGAATCAATAAAGACGGGCTCTGCTCCCTGATACACGATTGGATTGGCAGTAGCAACAAATGTCAGGCTGGAACAGAATACTCGATCGCCCCTTTTGACATTCAATAAAGAAAGAGCCAAATGAATCGCTGCAGTCCCTGAACTGACGGCTACGGCTCCTTTGGCTCCTACGTATTCTGCTATTTCTTTTTCAAAGGCATCAATGTTCGGTCCAACGGGTGCGATCCAGTTACTTTTGAACGCCTCTTCTATATAATGCTGTTCATTTCCTGTCATGTGTGGCGGGGAGAGAAAAATTCTTGAGTTTTTCATATGAATCACCCCCTGATCGTTGTAAAAACTTGATTGGCATCGATTTTCTTATGCTTTTCGCTGGCGATCCAGCAACTTTACTATGAGCCGAAACATTGCGGATGACGGTTGATCCAGCCCCTACTATGGACCAGCTGCCTATACTTTTACCAGGTATGACGGCAGACGCAGCGCCCATCTCAACGCCTTCGCCAAGTAATACGTCTCCGGTTAATGTAACGTTAGGGCAGATATGGCAAAAATCACCGATTGTATTATCATGCTCTACAATGGCAGAAGAATTAATAATACAATGATTCCCTACACGTGCTGAAGCGTTAATGACCGCGTAAGGCATAATCACTGTTCCTCTTCCAATTTCAGCAGTCGAACTGACAAAGGCTGTTGGATGAATTAATGTTGAGTATTGTTCCAGGTTGATATTTAACCTTTCCATTATCCTTTTTCTAATTAGATTATTGCCGATAGCTATGACTACTTTAGAATCCTCATTCATGATTTCATGAAGGTGAGCGACTGGTCCGTAATATTTCCCTGCCTTTTCAGTACCTCTCGTATACTTATCATCTAAAACAGCGTAAACTTCATCACCTTTTGCTAAAATAATATCCCGAATAACCCTGCTGTGTCCCCCATCACCAATTAATATAATTTTCATCCTACATCACTTTTCGAGAGCCTGTAAATTTTTCCATTGCTCCACGCCCTTCAGGTGTTATTCCTTCTTTCTTCATCACCTTTCGTATCGTTCTCCATAAGATTTTCGTATCTAACATCAGGCTATGATTTCTGACATACCATGTGTCATACTTAAACTTCTCTTCCCACGAGATACTATTTCTTCCGTTTACCTGGGCCCAGCCTGTAATACCAGGTCTTACTTCATGCCTCATAGCTTGTTCTTTTGTATAAAGCGGCAAATATTCCGTGAGCAGAGGTCTTGGCCCTACTAAACTCATGTCCCCCTTAACGACATTGATCAGCTGCGGGAATTCATCCAGGCTGTACTTTCTTAAAAATTTTCCGGCTTTTGTTACTCTCATCTCATCGGGCACATTCTCTCCATCTTTCATCGTTCTCAGTTTATAAAGATGAAATGGCTTTTCATGTAATCCAGGACGTTCCTGCTTAAACAGTATCGGTGACCCCATTGTCATTTTCACTAACATCCCTGCACAGAATATGAGAGGAGAGCAGATTAATAAAAGAAGTAGTGAAATCGTTATGTCTATAGTCCTTTTCATAGGTTCCATCTCCTGTACCTATCATTCATTTACTAACAGGTATAAAAAAATCCTTTGCCTGTTTCAGCAAAGGTTCTTTTGGTTTCATCAAAGCGTTCAAATTATCATAACCATTCGGATTATTCACTTGCCATCTCCATGTATCCTGGCACATCTTGTCAATCCCATGAACGGCCTCCCATCCTAACTCTTCAAAAGCCTTAGTGGCATTTGCATAACAGACAGCAACATCTCCTGGCCTCCTTTTTAAAATGGTATATGGAATGAGTTTATCTGAGGCCATTTCAAATGCATCGATCATTTCAAACACGCTATAGCCTCTGCCTGTTCCGAGATTGTAAGCTTCCACTCCAGTAGATGACTGCACCTTTTCTATAGCTCTGCAATGTCCTGCTGCCAGATCTACTACATGGATATAATCACGTATGCCTGTACCGTCTTTCGTTGGGTAATTGTCTCCAAATATGTTCAAACGATCTAATTTACCTACAGCTACTTGAGATATATAAGGAAGCAGGTTATTAGGAACTCCATTCGGAGCTTCTCCAATTCTTCCACTTTCATGAGCCCCGATAGGGTTGAAATACCTTAGCAGAGCAATGCTCCACTTTGGATCAGATAAGTAGAGATCTCTTAGGATCTCTTCAATCATCAGCTTTGTCCTTCCATAAGGATTAGTTGCTGATAAGAGAGCATCTTCTTTGATCGGTACTTCATCACTATTACCATAAACCGTTGCAGAGGAGCTGAACACGAGTTTTTTTACATTATGCTTTTTCATGACCTCGCAGAGAATAACCGTGCCAATTACGTTATTTGCATAATACCAGAGCGGTTCATTCACCGATTCTCCAACTGCCTTTAACCCGGCAAAATGAACGACGGCTTCAATATCATTTTCTTCAAATATGTTCTCAAGTTCTTCCTTATCCATAAGATCGAACTCATAGATTTTAAAAGTTTTACCCGTAATTTCAGTTACTCTTCTTAATGATTCATGATGACTGTTTGAAAAGTTATCTACCACTACTATCTCATATCCTTCAATTAGCAGTTCGACACATGTATGACTCCCGATGTATCCCGCTCCGCCCGTTACTAAGATCGCCATTTTTTCTCCCCCTTACCACAATAAATAATGGCTTTCATAAGAAATATTTAATGTTATGACATTTTCATAAAAATAATAAAATAAATAACAAACAAGTATCCCGTAATATACCAGCTTTTCATCCCGATCCCTGAAGAGAAGAACGAGCCATGAAATGAGAATTAATTGATAAAGTCCAAAATAAATAGAAAATCGTGCAAAGATCCAATTTTGAGTGGAAACCACCATGAAAACAAATCCGATTAAGCACATATTGATAATAACGTCGCTGTTTGGCATAACTTCTCTTAATCGATCTCTTCCGAGGTAAGCTACAAACAGTGGTGCCCCTTCGACTGCTACCCTTAAGAAATTTGCTCCGCCTTCCGCAAAATCTTTGTATTCTCCATACTGAGTATCTTCTATTGCTGAAAACAGTATTGAAGAAAATTGATCAAATCCAGCTACTAGAAGAACAGCAAATGCTAACAATGCTAAAGTTGCTTTTGAGAATGCTTTTACTTGAACCATAAAATACACCGGCAGTAAAATAAGCGCGCTCTGATGGAAAAGTGAGGCGATCAAAATGACTGCTGCATATCTTTTAAAGCCGCCTTCCACCAAGAACTTAATTGCTGTAAAGGCAATGGCTGCTGCTAACGTCTGTCGAATACCGTTCATCGTAATTAAAAACAAGCCACCCGTTATATATACGAAAAGACTAAGTTCGAGCATCCTTGAATATTTGTACAATACGATTACAATGAGTGCATTTGTAATAAGAGCAGTGGTCAAAATCAATAATTGCGGATCAGATGATATCGATTGGAGAAGCATTTGCAAAACTCCAAAGCCGATATCCTTTTGCTCTTTGATTAACTCCCATGTAAAAGTATTCACTTCATAAGCGTGCATGTAGAAAAAAGTATCTCCAATATTAGAACGCAACCCCGCTACTGCTACTAACGAGATTAAAGCTACGAAAACAAATAGTTTATTCGGCTTAAATAAAACGGCGGTATTCGTGTGTACTTCAACCGCGAGCACTCTAGCTAGTAATACTAAACAAAAAACGAGGAATAGATTCATCCATAGTAATGTCATATTGATTTCCTTTCCAAGCAGCCCCGCAGCTGCTTAGCTAAGAACGTCCCTTGTTCTACTTGTTACATATAAGAAAAGAAGAAAACCAAAAGGAATGGCAAAAGTCGTTATCCCTTTATTAGGAGATTCCTTCAGGAAGTTTGTATTCTTATTCATCAAGCTGCTCGAAACATAATGGATGGCTTGTCTAAATTTAAAAGAGACACTGGCAAATTGCAGTGTCATCAGCTCCTTCCTATAAAAAGCAAACCCTTTTGGGTTCCTGCGGTATTGCTTCAGCATATTACGAGAAGACCCATCTTCTAAATATTCTACCCGGCACAGCACTTGATTGAGCAGCAGCATTTCGTACTTTTCATCCAGCTTGTAGTATTTATAAGCGAGTCCAACATATTTCTCATTTTCAAAAAGGGGATAAGGAAATTCCTTCGTCAGCTCTGTTCGATAAACAAGCTTTTTGTCTCCTTTGACGCCATGCTTATTATATAAATCAAATAACGTGGACTTTTTTATTCCTTGAGGCAGCAGTGTCCCTATAATCTCCCCGTCAGTGTAAGAGTCGAGTCCAATCAGGCCGCTTACATTGTCGTCACCATGCTCCTTCCAGCATGTTTCGATTTGCTCTACTGCATCTTCTGGCATATAGTCATCTGAATCAATACAAACGTTAAGTTCTGTCTGCATTATTTTATAAGCAGTATTATGAGCTCCGTGCATCCCTTGATTATCCTGATAGATATATGTGATAGAAATTAAAGCTTCTGAAATCCATTGCTCTACTAATTTCTCAGTTTCATCAGTAGAGCCATCATCTACGAGCAGCCATATAAAATTTTGGTTGGTTTGATTTACGAGACTGTGATATAGTTTTTCCAAACAAAATGCTCGATTATAGGTAGGTGTAAAAATCGTTAGCAGCTTCAGCTGACCTCCCTCCCTAATTGAATATAATCGTTTTGAGTTTTCATAGCTGTTTGTTGGATATCATAGCCTTTTTGTGAAAGCCTGTCCGGGTCAATCAACCTGGAGCTTCGTTGAATGGATAAAGCTTTGATCGCTTCCACCCATTCATGATGATGAGTAAGAGGGTATTGCTGGACTAGCCCCAGCCCCATATCGACTTCTTCAGTTATAGTATTTGTAATAAAGCAGGGCAGCCCTGCATTTTGGGCTTCTATTAAGGTAACAGGCAGTCCTTCATGATAAGAAGGAAAAAGGAACATATCAAAAGCTTGGAGCAGCTTATCTACATCTTCCCGGACCCCAAGAAAATTCACATATTCATGAATGCCTAATTCCCTGGATTTCATCTCCATTCTCTTTTTCAGAACCCCATCTCCAGCCAATAACAGGATCGTATTGCCATGTACCATAGAAAATTGCTGAAAGACTTCAAGTAAAAACTCATGATTTTTTTGATGATTGAACCTTCCAACGTGACCGATGACAAATGTATCATCACGTATATTCAACTGGGCTCTGACGTCCCGGCGGTCTTTACTGGAATAAAGAAACTTTCGGTTATCAATACCATTTTTCAATACATACGTTTGATTGGATTGTCTTCCAAACAACCATTCTGCAGCTGACTGAGAACACGCAAATCTATGAGTAGCATCTTTTTTTATATGACTTCCCGCAAAGGATTTGTATAGTTTACTAACAATTCCGCCTTCACTGCGAGTATTGTGGCTGTGAGCAATCCTTACAGGAACCTCCGACCTTTTCGCACACTGCAGCACAATCCCACTCATTTTATCCATGTGAGCATGAACGATCTTATAATCTTGTGACTCAAAAAACTTCACTAAGGCTTTCTTATAACCAAGGTGTCCTATATCAGTCACATAAGGAATGCGATGTATAATACCGCCCATATCTTCTATTTCTGAGTCAAAAACGCCGGGCTTACATGTTAAAAAGTCGAACTGGACTTTTGTTCGGTCAATATTGCGATATAAGTTCATCAATAAAGTTTCTGCTCCGCCCCGGTTCATATTAACAACAACGTGGAGCACTCTTAACGGACGGCCCACTCTCCCACCCCCTCTTCCTTCATATAGGATTGATAGATGACTTTCTTTTGATTTAAAACTTTTGGGACATTATATTTTCCAACGATTGTTCTTCTACCTTCTTTACCTAGCTGCTCTATTAATTCTCGATTATTTGCCAGAACCTGCATTTTCCTCGAAAATTCTATTACTTCGTCCTTCGAAATCAGCCAGCCGTTGACATCATGATCAATTAACTCACGGTGACCTCTGTTTTCAACAGCAATAATGGGTAACTCACAAGCCATCGCTTCCATAATGTTTACTGGAAGCCCTTCACGAAGGCTTGAACCTACACCAACATCACTTATGGATAGAAGCTGTTTCATATCTCTTCTAAATCCTAAAAAATCTACTTTACTTTGTATTTCCATCTGTTTAGCCATCTTTTTACAATTGTCTAATCCAGCACCCTCACCCGCTAGTAACAGCCTTGCATTTGGCATCTTGTTTTTTACTAGATTAAATGCGTGAATCAGAAATTGCTGGTTTTTATTTGCATTGAATTCTGCCGGGTAAATAAATAAAAAGTCATCTGGCCGATAGCCGTATGACTTTCTTAAAGCAATTTTCTCTTTATAGGGTACAGGCTTGAATTCTTCTGAATCTACGCCTACTCCATGTACTAGTTCTATGCTGGCAGCCTTTAATTTTCGTTGCGCGAGATGGTAATCTTCTTCATTGATCGTAATGAGACTATCAGTTAGATGAGCAAGCACCTTCTCAACTGGGTAGTACATCAGCCAATTCATGAGCGGAGCACCTTTGCAAAAATGAAACCCGTGAGCTGTATAAATGACTTTTGCCCCGTGCTTTCTCGCTTTAATTGCTGCTAATCTTGTAAGCGCCCCGCCCATCGGCGTGTGACAGTGGATGATGTTATATTGATTATCATCAATAATCTTTTTAAATTGCCGATAAGCTTGAATATTTTTCTTGTCTATTGGAGAGCGTTGAATAGGAATATTATATTTTTGATCCACATATGGAAGCTCGATTTCACCGCTGGCTGCTACATGAACATCCCACCCTTGTTCTTTAAACCACTTTAAATAGGGAAGATGAAATGCTTTAAAATGATAATCGACGGTGGCGCTGAATAGTATTTTCTGAACCATTGCCCTCACATCCTTACGATTATGTCGTTAGCTCCCTATCTTCTTCTTAATCTATTGGAGTTTAGACTTATCAGCTGCCAGATGCATTTTTTAAGCATTGCTCCTTAAGTCAGCTGATAATCGGCAGCACCGGCTTTTCCTGCTCAGCATGATTGGCCAGCTGTATAAGCCGCTCTCTTAATTCATCACGGCTCCACGTTTCATAGTTGGAAATAATTGCTTCAATCTCTTCGATGTATAACTGCGCTGTTTTCCCTATATAAATTTTTGGATAGACCTGATCCTTATGAATTTCATCTTCTTTAAGAAGCTCTTCAAATAATTTCTCACCAGGCCGGACCCCGCTATACTCAATTCCGATTTCATCAATGGTATGGCCGGAGAGCTTGATCAAATTTTTGGCGAGATCAACGATCTTCACAGGATCTCCCATATCGAGAACGAAAACTTCTCCACCTTCTGTTAAAGCTCCTGCCTGAATCACGAGTCGGGAAGCTTCAGGTATTGTCATAAAGTAACGGATCATTTCTGGATGAGTCACAGTGACGGGGCCGCCTTTTTCAATTTGTTTTCGAAACAGCGGGATTACACTGCCACGGCTTCCCAGCACATTGCCAAAGCGCACGGCTACAAACTTAGTGGAGCTTTGTTGATTCATGCTTTGAACGATCATTTCCGCTAACCGTTTGGACGCCCCCATGACACTCGTCGGATTGACTGCTTTATCGGTTGATACCATGACGAAGGTGCCAACATCGTACCAGCTGGCAGCTTTGGCTACATTCAACGTCCCGATTATATTGTTTTTTACAGCTTCTTCTGGATTTCGTTCCATAAGCGGTACGTGTTTATGGGCCGCGGCATGATAGATGACATCTGGCTGATGAGATTGCATGATCATCACCATTTTCTCCGCGTCCTGCACGTCTGCGATCTCTGTGACAAATTCAATATCAGCATCAGAAAAGTTTGATCTCATTTCCATATCAATTGTGTAAATACTGTTTTCACCATGACCGAGCAATACTATTTTTCTAGGGTTGAATCGAGCCGCCTGTCTTGTGATTTCAGACCCAATTGATCCTCCTGCCCCGGTAATGAGAACCACTTTCCCTTCTACATATTCCGAAATACTTTCTGTGTCCAACACTACAGGTTCTCGTCCTAATAAATCTTCCACTTTAACATCACGAAACTGTTTTACCGACACTTTTCCAGTTACCAGGTCCTCTAACATTGGTAAAATCTGCGTTTTCGCTTCCGTCTTTGCACACTCATTAAAGATCGTATTCAACTCCCTTTTGTTCAAGGAAGGAATGGCTATAACTATATGAGTGATTTCCAGCTCTTTGACCTTAGTCACAATATCATGGACACCCCCAACCACAGGCACACCTAATATATCCAGGTTGCGTTTCCTTATGTCATCATCTATGAAAGCGACCGGTTTGAGCTCTGAATCTTTTTGGAGTTGTCTTGTAACCATGGTACCTGCTGATCCTGCTCCGACAATCAAGGTCCTTATCTGATTTTGACGAACGAGAATAATCGAATCTCGATATACCCGCCATAAAAAACGGGAGCCCCCAATTAAAAGAATATGAATCATCCACGTAAGCACAAGCATTCTCACAAGTACCGTTTGAAAAATAAGGGCCTGCACAAGTGCTGTCAATACAATAGAGTAGGTTACCGTCTTGCCAATGACAATCAACTCGTTTACACTCGCATACTCCCAAGCTTTCCTATAAAGATGCAGGTTGAAGGAAAAATAAATATGACTGATGAATATTACTGCCATGGTCACGATTAATAGAATTCCGGAACCGTACAGCAGTGATTCAACTAACACCCTTATAATTAACAAAGAGGCAATTACAATACATAAATCAATGAGTATGAATAGAGATAGTCTTTGCCGGTAGGTCATCACTTCTCTCCTTTCCTAGTTTCTTAGATTAAAATTCACAGGTAAGCAATTCTTCAAGAATCGTTTACCTGTGAATTTTAATAAGGGCATTTAACCCATCCTCACACCATGCCAATGCAACTCGCGCTAAGGTCTTATTTCAACCCACGACATGGTCGAGTACCTCCGTTGATAACGGCCAGGAGATATCACCGCATTTTTTATAGAAGTTTTATTCGTAATAAAGAACGAAACGTTAAAAAATTTTCCTGCCTTTTTCATTCATGATCGCGCCCACTATATTAGCATGTACGATATCTAATACTTTCTTAGCCTCCATCACTTTGCGCAAGTCCGTATTTCCTCGATTGACTACTAGAACGACACCATCACACATATTAGCTAATACCCGTGCTTCATTTGACTGAAGAACGGATGGGGCATCTATAAGAACGATATCATAGTCCTGGCTTACTTTTGATAAAACTTGAACCATTATATCGCTTCCTAGCAATTCTGAAGGGTTAGCACTTGGTTTTCCAGTGGTTATTATATGTAGACTGCCAAACCCCGCAGGCTGCACTACATTTTTTAAAGTCGACCTTCCAGTCAGCACATCCGTTAAACCCTCATGGTTATCCGTTTTGAATAATTGATGTACGGTAGGGTTTCTCAAATTTGTATCAATAAGCAGAACCTTTTGTTTCTGCTGAGCCATGGATATGGCCAGATTAACGATTGTAGTGGATTTTCCTTCTTTTTTTCCTGGGGAAGTAATTAAAAACAGCCGCTTGTTAAGGTTCTCTGTAAGAAATTGAATATTGGTGCGTAACGTCCGGAATTGCTCCGAGATCAAGGATTCAGGATTGAAATGCGTCACGAGTTTACTTTTCTTATCCGTAGCTTCCTTTACCTTATTTAATTTCAATTGACTCACTCCTCACTTCTGCGTCTTCGGTTTTCTGCTTTTGACCTCTCGTAGTACTGTTCTTCTTATTCATGGGTGATATTGAGCCAATGACAGGAATACCAAGAAAATCTTCAAGTTCTTCCCTGGACTTTACTGTCCCATCCAATGTATCTAGTAAAAATATAATTCCGATTCCTAAAACCAGCCCGGCTATTGCGGCGATTACAATGTTTCTATCTTGGAATTCATTGGTAGGAAAGGGGTTAACCTTCGCTTGAGATAAAATTTGTACTTGCTTAAACTCCAGGATATTGACGATTTCACTTTTATAGACTGCAGCCGTTTTATCAGCGATATCTGCTGCTAATTGAGGATCGTTTGCTGTAACTGCCACTTGAACTACTTCTGAATCGTCAAGCTGACTTACTTCGATTTGATTAGCTAATCCTTCAGCGGATTGAGGAAGATTCAAGTCACCTCTCACTTTCTCCATAATGATAGGATCCTTAATCATTACCATTAACGTGTTCATATTTTCATCTTCCCCGCCAAGAATCATCCGGGTCGAGGATTCATAAACTGGCGTATTGTTCATGTAGCTGTAGCCATAAGCTGCCCCGCCGCCTAGAAACATCATAATAATAAGTATCCAGAAGCGTCCTTTGAAAACATCTAAATAATCCTTAAGATTAATTTCTTTTCCACGACGTTCATCACTGTATGTTACCCGTTTCAAATTACTCATAGCTACCACCTTTAATCATAAAATAGGTTGATTCTTTATAACGAACGTAGTGATTAAAAAAATATAAAAATACCTTTTTTCAACTTTTTATACTTTTCTTTTTAAGATATTAAGTATATTTTAGTTCTATATAAAGAACGTGTCAATGGTTTATTACAAAAAAGAACAAAAGTTGGAAGAAATTCTTGATTCTTCATTGACCGCTGACTGGGTTTCTATCACTAGTCTTATTGTTTGATATCATATCCATAATAAAACTTAATCCTTTTCAAGTATTTGTACCTGTCAACTTTACAAAAAAGTATATTGTCTTTCCACTGAGCTATTGAATAGATAAATCACAAGAAATTTTCTCTCCTAACATTTGAGACCATAAGTAATGCGCTATATTAAAGCGCAAGCTATTGCCTGCATAAGATTCATTCATCCTAATTAGCTTCTCCACAAAAATGCTTCCACGTTTTTCGAGGCCACCGAAAGACTTGATTATGTGATGAAATGTTTAAATACGGAAAGCAAAAAGGTAGAAGACACCTAAATATAGCAGGTGACCTTCTACCTTTTTGCTCTTAGAAGTTTTTTTCAGGAGCTTCACGTTTCTATCTATTCTTTATGTTGTTTACTTTGGTACAACCTCACTTATCTTTCGGAACACACCTATTCCTGCCCGCTCCATTTCCAGACAATATCATACCTAAGACTACAAGAAGAAAAATAAGAATAGCAATCGTCCATGACTGTACTTCGTCAAACAGAAATCCTATGGAAACCGGACCGACAGCAGCGAGAAAGTATCCGAAAGACTGAGCCATGCCAGAAAGGTTGGAAGCTTGCACAGCGGATGGTGCACGCAAACTTATCAAAGTAAGTGCCAAGCTGATCGCTCCTCCTTGCGCTATCCCCATTAACGCTACAGCTAGGACCAACGTTATAAAATCTTCACTGAACAATAGGATGAACAGACCGATGATATAGACACTGCCAATACCCCAAACAATTCCCTGCTGGTTTTTCATTCGTCCTGCTAGGACAGGAGTCAGAAAAGTAATGGGAAGTCCGACAAGTTGAAGCCATGAAAGCATCCATCCTGCCTCTGAAGGGGCCATACCTCTGCTTTGCAAAATTTCTGGAAGCCAGGTAATGAGACAATAAAACATAAATGACTGCAGTCCCATGAATAGAGTGACTTGCCAGGCGATTTTTGAACGGAATAGCGGGCTGTTTTTGATATCGATTTTTGGAATTCTTTCAGGTTTTCTTTTCAACCGTGCTTGCGGCAGCCAAACTATCAGACCTATCAGTGCAAGGACCGCCCAAATTCTAAGCGATCCCTGCCATCCAGCAGCCAATGAATCAGCTAAAGGATAACTCACTCCTGAACCTAGGGCAGCGAAAGCGCTCATGGATATAGAATATAGTCCTGTAAGAAGACCTACTTTAGCGGGGAAATGCTGCTTGACGATAGCAGGCAGTAACACATTGCAAATAGCAACTCCAATACCGATAAGTGCTGTACCCGCAAACAATGCAGTAATCCACTCGACTGATCGAAAAACAATGCCAGTGGTAAGCACCACCAATCCAAGCAAAATGGATCTGCCGTTCCCAATCCGCAGACTTAAGCGTGGGGCTACTGCGGAAAGAATCGCAAAAGCAACAAGGGGGAGTGTGGTAAGTACCCCTGCTGTCCCATTTGAAATCATGAACTCCTCACGTATCGATCCGACCAAAGGACCTACAGCAGTTAAGGAAGGACGCAAGTTGAAAGCTACGAGTATTATTCCTGCCATTAAAACCGCCTGTTTTCGAGAGATAATACATGCCTCCTTTTTACATCAACGCTTCAGACAAGGAGCGGTTAAATGTGTTTTCGTACATAGTTTTAAAAATGTCGATCCCCTCATAAAAGTTTTTGTTATATTGCCCGGATTGTTTATCCACAGTCCATGCTGTTGATAATACCGCATGGCAGAATCCCCATAATAGCAACCGTTCTTTATTCAGAGTCAGCATCTCAGTCAAAATATTTATTCTTTCTCGTATCTTTTCAAATTTTCCATGGTCATGCAATTTGTTCAATAAAAATTGAATCAGGTCGTATTCGGTCTCCCCTATGAGTCCTTTAGGATCGATAGCCACCCACGATTGATCCTCTTTTTTCAGCACATTATAATGGTGAAAATCCCCGTGCAAAATTTTATATTCCTTTATAGTGAGATTCATATAGGTGAAAATATCTAAAGCTTGAATTAGAATATCGCTCGATATAGGTCCCAGACCCTCAGGATTCTGCTCACAAATTTGTTTAAGGCTGTTCTGCCTGTTTTTCGTTGTTGGCAAAGCCGTCTGTTTAGCAGCGGGAACTATCAAACGATCGATAACTTCAGCTGCTACTTTGGTTGCCTGTTGATCATCTTCCAATTCAGCAAGCATTTGACCAGGCTCTACCTTTTCCAAAATCAAAATGCGGTGGACAGGATCCTCATCCACTAATTGGACAATACCTTGTTTACCTAAGGAACGAAGAGCAAGTCGTTCCTCTTGATGCCCCTCTTCAGGCAACCCTAATTTCACAACTACCTTTTCCCCGTTTGTTATGGTGGCTGGAGCTACATAATTGAACGAAAGCTTGTAAGGAGAATGCATCTTGAGATTCCAATTCGTTTCACAATATGTAATCAATTGAGGCAGGTCACTGAGCCATTCTTCACCTTTATCTGGACAGGCCAATATCACTTTTCGAACGAACTCACCTGGTAGTTCCATCTGTTTTTCACATCCTTGACTTACAATTGGGCTCCCCAAATATCTAATCCATGTTTTAATCCGTTACTCCCTTTATTCCTGCTTGTTTTCCACTGTTCAACGTTTTTCTTTGGTAGTTCGGAATCCTCTTTGCCCGCTTTTTCATTAAAAGACCCAACAAGCTTATTTCCGAATTCAGACGTTCGCACTGTTTCCGTTACAAAAATGGTGCTTGCTCCATCCAGTCTATACGCCGCTGAACGAAGCGCCTCCGCTTTTAAAAAAGAGTCGCGCCATTTCCAGGACCTTCTTGCGTTTGTGAGTTAACGGAAACATCTTATACGTTGCTTCTCATGAAAAAATAACTACTGGTAAGTGATAACCATCGAGACTTGAATGCGAGATTGCTTGAAACTACATTAAAGTCCAAGAAGTTTTTAAACTATGAATGCTATAACTAGAGCACTGTAGTTTAATGCGCCTATTATATTAAGAAAGTTCTTATTCAGGTGATTTCTAGAAGCTGGTATATGGTGAGGGCTGCGGGGAATGGGGAGACTCCAGTGGGAAGAGAGTGCTTGGTGAGATCCCACAGGACGGGACGTCCGAGGAAGCTCACCAAGCTCCCACGGAAAGCGAGTCATTCCCCGCAACCCTAATCCACTCTACAATGCCATATTGTTGAATCACAAAAATCACCTACGAAGTTTAACATAGCTATTAAAAAAGCCAGCTCTTATCGAAAGAGCTGACCGCAATATTAGCTGGTTTGCATCGGGTTTTCCCTGACGTCTACGCTCCCTGTTTCTGATAATTCTATCATACTTTGTAAGTGTTTTCGGTATAAATACATGACAAACAGGTGGACTCTAGCTTGAGTATATTTATAGATGAACCAAGGTAGAGAAGGCATGTAATCATGAATGGCCACAATACATTCCTGTGTACCTGGGATTTGTCTGAATTCTAGACGCCCCCGTTCGTTTTTATTCGAATCGAAAAATAATCCCCCTGTAATATAATAAAGAGTACGTTTAGAAGTACTGCGTTCATGTGAATAAGATAGCTTTAATAATGGCTTGTCCGGAAAAGCTAATTTGATTCTATAGTTCATTTTCTCGTCAGTTTCCGATTGGAGAAGAGGATTGAATTTATTTGAAAGCCATTCTACATAATGCTGGGCTGCCCATTCAGCGTCTTTACCTTCGGGAAGCTGTATTCGCTGAACGGAACGAACATCTTGCTGAACTTGTGGGGCCTTGAATTTATTATTGGAAGAGCTTGAGGATTCTTTCTCCTTTTCCAATGACCATTCCGCCGCTTGTTTAAATGTCATCTTCCCATGACTAATCTCCTCGTCCATATTTTCAGAAGAAGCCGTCATCGGATGAACGAGGCTTTCTATCAAGGGATAGACCATTTCTTTTGGAGATTGTGTCGTCAGACTTACCCAGAGGCGGGAAAGTTTCACAGTAATAAAAGGTACATCAAACAACTTCGGTTTTCTCCCCATCGCTTCCGCAGTTTGAACCATCATGTCTTTATAGGTCATAACCTCAGGTCCTCCGACATCAATGGCTTGTCCTTTTAGTCGATTGTTATCTATACTTTTATCCAGTGCTTCCAGCACATCTGGTAACGCGATCGGATGCGTTTTTATACGTGTCCATTTCGGCAATGCCATGACAGGAAGCCGTTTTACAAGTTTTGCAAGGATCGGAAAAGAAGACCCCTTAGGACCTACAATCAGGGCCGCTCTGATGGTCGTCACAGGTACACCATACGCCCCGAGGATGTTTTCAACTTCTAAGCGGCTTCGTAAATGACGGGACAGCTTTTCCGCTTTCGGAATGATACCGCTTAAGTAGACAATTTGTTTCACTCCTTGTTTTTTTGCTGCCTGGGCAAAATTGTCTGCCAGGATGACGTCCATATCCTCAAATGTCCCTTGTGTCAATTTAGCGGACGGAAGCATGGAATGGACAAGGTACACAGCGATATCTGCTCCTTCCAGACCCTTCTCAGCATCGACCATCGAATATAAATCGCAGGATCTCCATGTTACGTGCTCACTATCCTCTTTGTTATCACCATTTCTTGATAAAGCAATAACATCGGCGTATTGTGTCAATTTCTCTAACAAGTTGTTCCCAATATATCCACTCGCCCCTGTCAGTGCAACAACTGGACGTTTTCTCTCTTGTTCCATAAGAAAGCCTCCTTACCTTAGTTAGTGACCTCTTCCCTTTTTATACCAGCAGGTAACATCTGGATATGGTCATAAGAAAAGCTGCCTCTATAATCAAGGCAGCTTTCATGTTATCGTACCATCTTATCTTCACCCTTCCACAATTCTTTGCGTATGACGACCTTCTGAATTTTACCCGATGCTGTTTTAGGCAGTTCCTCAACGAAAGAGTAGCTTTTAGGCACTTTAAAATGAGCGAGTTTGGCGCGGCAATAGTTTTTCAGTTCCTCTTCTGATAAGGAATGATTTTCTCTCACTACGATAACGGCATGCGGCGCTTCTCCCCATTTCTCATGGGGTACAGCAACAACAGCCGCCTCGAGGATAGACGGATGGTCATATAGAGCACCTTCGACTTCTATGGAAGAGATGTTTTCACCTCCGCTGATGATTACATCTTTTTTTCGATCAACAATTTCAATGAATCCACGCTCATCTACAACCGCCATATCTCCTGTATAAAGCCACCCATCACGAATCGTCTCATTAGTTGCTTCCGGGTTTTTGTAGTATCCCTCCATAACATTATTCGATCGGGTAGCGATTTCTCCAATCGACTTCCCATCGGCCGGTACATCTTCACCTAATTCATCGACCACTTTGACCTTGGATCCTACCATGGCGTACCCTGTTTTAGCTTTTAATAAATACTGTTCTTCTTTAGGCAGGTTTTTTTCAGAACCTCTTAAAGCGGAAGTTGTAATGAGCGGACTAATTTCTGTCATGCCATAGACTTGGATAAATTCCCATCCGAGCTCTTCTTCCACTTTTCTTACGAATGCAGGCGGTGGAGCTGATCCGGCGATGACTATTCTCACTTTTTGATCGATATCAATATTCATAACTTCATATTGCTCGAGAATCATATTTAAGACGGTAGGCGCCATGTGCAGAACCGACACCTTATGTTTACTTATTTTATTTAAAATGGCTTCCGGCTCCACTTTACGCAGCATTACCTGGGTTGCTCCATTCATCGTGTAATAAAACGGCGATCCCCATCCATTTACATGAAACATCGGAAGGACGTGGAGCAGTGTGTCCTGGTCTGATACTCGTAAATGATGCATAGCTGACAAAGCATGCAGGTAATTGGAGCGATGGGAAAGGAGTACACCTTTCGGATTTCCAGTTGTGCCACTTGTGTACAATAAGCAGGCGATATCAGATTCATCAAGTTCTTCACGATCGAACGTCTCCGTTGAGAATTGATTTCTCCATTGGTCATACCCTTCGTGTCCTCCGGAAGGTGCACCATGGATGATCACCTTTTCTAATTGAGGTATATCTGAAAGTATAGGTTCAACTAAAGGGTAGAGCTCTTCATCGACGAATAATACTTTACTTTCACTATGAGTGAGTATGAACTTATAATCATCTGGTTTCAGTCTCGTATTCAAAGATGTCATAATGGCACCTACTTGAAAAACTCCATAAAAACCTTCCAGCATTTCAGTGGAATTCGGTGCCAGATATGCAACTTTGTCTCCTTTTTGAATTTGTAAGTCTTTCAATCCTCGGGACAGCTGGTTCACACGATTGTTTAACTGACTATAAGTAAGAATATGGTGGTCATCAATAATAGCGGGTTTCTCTCCATAAAGTTCAACAGCACGATCCAGGAAATCAGTAAGTACTAAAGGTACATGCATGCAGTCATCGCCCTCCTCAATTAAAGCGTTTACATTTTATTCTAATGAATCTCCTGTTATATATCAATAGATATAAAAAGAATAGATATATAACAAAGAAAAAGACACAGCCCTGTTACTGTGTCCTTAACTATATTATCCTCCCGTGATTCCAAGAGCCGTGAGCAATATATAAACCATCATTATAAAAGCGGAGCCGTTTATCAAAAACAACAACCATCTAGCCCACCCTGTTCCTTTAAAAGCGAAGAACGCTCCCGCTAAAGGCAGGAGAACCATGATGAAAAAAGCTATTCTTCCAATTCCCCAGTAAGAGAAACCGCTGACCATCAAAGAAAATAGGAGAAGAAAACTTCCTAATAATATGAGAGAAATGATATTGAATTTTTTCTTCTTGTCCTGTTCATATGAAGTATAGTAAAAACTATTAGCCACAATATCCCCCCTATCGACATAAACATGTTCGCTTTTCTATTATAATCTTCACTGCAATGTTTATTAAGGTCCATATTACTTATAAATGAAATACTCCTTATGTAGTCATACTTATTATGAAATGGAGCAGTATAACTACAATCACGGTCGCAACCAGCACCCTGCTCTACTCTCCAGAAAGCTTTTCTTTCCCTACACCAGTATACCGTCCTAAGAGTTGCCACCTGTTTCTGTACCAAACAAAAATGATGAACAGCAGGCCGATCCCGCCGGCCCAGTGAAAGTGATCTCCCACTCCAAATCCAGCATATAAAAAACTCATTAAAGCTCCACCTGATAGAAGTAAAATACCTTAAGTAGTTTGTAACGTATCCCCCCCTCATCCATAATTTCGTTAATAAACCCCCATTGAGTGAACTTTTACAATTATTGCAAAACCAAACAAGACACTAATCCTCTGAACAAGAAAGTAAGCACACCGCAAAATGGTTAATGCCATGGAGTTTCCTCTCTAACCTCTTACCATACCCTTTCGACCCTTTCACCTGAATATCCTCTTACACACTTTAAAAATTGTTCGCCTTACGAACAGTCGAGCGTCCGCTATTCTTCTCTTCAACTACCGTATTTCTATTACTCGTAAATTACTACAAATTCATACATTTCCCAGGAAATTATATCAACCTATGCATATCTAAATTCATAATCATTTAGATTTATAGATTACTCGTGGTAGGATGAAGATAACTTACATAAAAGGAGAAGATCATATGTTCAAACCACTAGCTACTGATCAAGCACCTGCAGCCATTGGACCATACTCTCAAGCTGCTGATGTTGGTAATCTTATTTTCATTTCAGGTCAAATCCCTCTTAATCCTGAGACTATGGAATTTGTTTCTGAAAAAGTAGAAGAACAGGCACATCAAGTGATGAAAAACCTTGGAGCTATTCTCGAAGAAGCAGGGCTGACTTATAAAAATATCGCAAAAGCAAACATTTATCTTGATTCTATGGATGATTTTGCGATAGTAAATGAAGTATACGCAAGTTATCTTAGCGAACCCTATCCAGCAAGAGCAGCGGTTGAAGTCAGCAAGCTGCCTAAAGGCGCTAAGGTAGAAATCGAAGCGATCGCGGTTAAGTAAAAGCTTTCGGATTTAATGACAGGAAAAAAAACTGTCTACTTCTCACGTTAATCAGCATGGCATATAACACAAAAAAATGCTCAGAGTCCCATTCTATATGGCTCTGAGCATTACTTCTGTATAAGAGTTATTCAATTAAAGCACGCTGGTCGTCTAAGATCGTTTCCTTTGTGTAGAAAAAATGGTAAGGGAATAATTCATTTCAGTGCATTATTAATCTTCATCTTTTATATCAGGATCTTTAGGAATAGGTTCGTTCAAGTATTCTTCGATCATGTCACGATATTTCTGAATCTGATCGAAATAGGAGGCGAATTGATTTTGATTAATTAAATATTGAGCCCCATCGTGGATCGTACGTACTTTTTGTTCTCGAATTAGATTTTCCACATACGCTTCAGGCACATCCAAATACTCAGCTGTTTCTTCCACAGTTAAAAACAAGGCTTTCACCGTCCTTATGAATCAGTTGATGTAACTATATCACAAATACCTATAGAAAAAGATGGATTTACCTCCATTTTACACGAAATTACATACTTTTAATCAACAAAAAAAGCTTTCCCGTATTTCAGGGAAAGCTTTTCGATCTTTGACGCGAATGTACCGACGACCACATTCGTCGTTTAGCCTGATGGCATATACTTCGTCTTACACAAACAGCTCATCGCTTCATTACTATACCACGTATGCTTACAATACACAACGTTATTTTCTTAGCAGCCCCCAGCTGTGCTATAATTAAAAAATTACTACGTTCCTATGGAGGTACCACATGTTAAGTTTTGAAGAAAAAATTGCGGTAATTGAAGAGTTTGAAGAGTTAGAGAAAAAAAACGTCTCACTCGGCAGAGTGAATTTTCATTTTGAAGAAAGTTTGTATGATAAAAAGAATGTTGTCTATCACCTGCACCCTAATGGGAATGGTTTTGTATATGCTGGTGAAATGGAAGGCTATCCCGTCGATGATCGAGGTATGGTCAACATCCGTGATTTTGATGCCAAGGAACTGCACGCCATTGTACGTGAAGCCATTGATTCTTTAGCATCTACTCCAGCTGAAAAGGACCCTGTTCTCGAGGAATGGATGAACGATTATGATCAATTACTCATTCTTATGCGTGAAGAAGACGGCTACAATGTGTATGCTGGTGAAAATTTAGAAGGGACATTCAATTCCTACGAAGAAGCGGCCGACTTTTTAGAACAAGAAGGCTTTAAACAAGACTAACAAGGCTTTTCTTAGAGTGAAAGTATTCACTTTAGGGAAAGTTTTTTTTAGACATTTTTCCCTTTAGAGTTTTGGAACACACTTCCAATTAATCAACAGGCAGGATAGTGTAAGACTTGAATTCGAGATGATCTGGGTTCGTTGCCCTATTAAGAGGCAGGGGTGGTTGGGAAGCCACTCGCTTTCCTGTGGGGGAAGTGGCGAGCTTCCTCGGGCTTGCAGCCCTGTGGGATCTCGCCTACATCCTTCTCCCACCTTTTACACTTAAATTAGTGTAGGGCGTGAATCAGCCCATAAACCATATGGGGCCTATCCAGCTCCAGCGCTTAGCGGCTACTGAGACTTCCTTCACTTCTGTACGATAAGTCAACATCGAATCACTCCGTTCTTCGTGTTTCCTTTATCTCCGCCAGCTCAGTCCAGTCCATACGCCGCTGACCAAAGCGCTTCCGCTTTTACAAAAGGAGTCTCGCAGCTTACCAACAACCCCATTCGAGGAAGGTGAGAAACGAACCCTCATTTTAATTAAGAGCGTCTTCCCTATTCCTGTCCAATGAAAATATTGTATTCTGCCTCTAATTTCTTAATAAAAACCTATGTTAAGACAATCAGTATGCTTTACTACCAATAGCTATGTTATAAGATTTTCCGTTCTTAAATGATTGAAAAAGAGCTCCGGGAAATTGCGAGACTCCTGTGTGAAGTGAGTGCTTGGGGAGACCCCGGAGAGCGAAGCTCGAGGAGGCTCCCTGCGCTCCCACGGAAAGGGAGTGATTTCACGGAGCTCTTCCCGCTGTTAAACATGACGGAAACAACTCTAACATCTTGAAACTGAGTCTTCAACAAAAGGAAGATTATATGAATATCAACACGGAACTTTAACAAAGCCTTTTAAAAAGCCGAGTGCAGCATGTTTGATTTTCGCACTCGGCTCACTTGATTAAAGTTTATCACTAGGCAATTGAATCGTCATCGTCGTCCCATGTCCGATTCGGCTTTCCGCCTTTATTTCGCCATCATGTTCTTCAATAATGCGTTTGGAAATAGGCAGACCGAGTCCGCTGCCTCCTTCTGAAAATTTCTTGGCTTCTTGAGATTGGTAAAACAGTTCAAAAATATGCGGCAGATCATGACTGAGAATCCCCGGTCCGTTATCCGTCACTTCAATTGAAATGACCCCTTTGTTTTCTGTTAAATAAACATCAACCATCTTCAAATCTTTTTCCATATGCTTCAGGCTGTTATTCAGAAGATGGATGATGACTCTTCTCAGCTGCTTTGGATCGGCCTTCGCTTCATATGGCTGGACTTTTTCCGCCTTGAATGTAAAGGCTATCTCTTCCCATTCCATTTGGAACTCCTCCATAATTTCCACAAGGAAAGAACGTAATTCAACTCTTTTGAAGTCAAAGGCGAGGCGGCCCATATCCAATTCAGAATGCTGGAACAGCTCTTCAATTAAGCGGTCTAATACAATAGATTTCACATGAATGGCTCTTATAGAAGTGAGGATGTCATCTTTATTGGCCTTTCCACTCAGAATCCATTCGATTTGTTCTTTAATAAAGGTCACGGGGATTTTTAACTCATTTGACATATTCAGCAACAGTTTTTCCCGGTTCTCCGCATATTTGTCCTGAACTTCATTCGATTCCACTAATTGAAGCCTCATACGTTCAAATGAATCGGCAAGCTTTCCCACTTCATCTTTTCTCATTTGTTCAAAAGGAGCATCTGTCTCTGTCTCCCCCGCACTGATTTCCTCAGCCGCTTTTGTCAATTGCTTCATCGGACGAATGAAGTTCTTCATGGCATAATACAAAAACAACCCGTTCGCTAGTAAAATAAGCAAGAGCATTCCACCTAAATGTATCGAAACGAACGTCAGCTGGTTATTTCCTTCTACGCTAAAATCGAACATATATAAAAGCAGATAAGCTTCAAAGGCTAAAAATAAAATGACAGGAATTAAAACGATGGTGATATTTGATCTTATGAAACGTTTACTAATAGACATGCATACTGCTCCTTTTCTATGTATTGCTTACTTTTAAGCATATACCATCATGAAGCAGAACGTCTACAAAAAGTGGTAATCCACTTTTACCACTTTTATTTTGAGCCCTTCCAATACTAAAAGACACAACCTTATTCTGATGATGAGGGTCTTTCTACAAATGATATGAAGATTAGCCAGCCCACTGCCTAAACTGAATGTTCTGCTTTCTCATGGAATAGATCTTTCTATTAACCGAATACCATCCTTAGGCATACGATGCTCTATATCTATACCGCCGCAGTCGGTCAGTTTAAGAAGGAGGATCCCATGAATCCTTATGATACACGTCCTGTGACTCAGCCCTCTGTCGTTGCATTTGCTCAAGGAGATGTTAATGGAAATGGTGTGTTGGACAACGTTTATTTAACTGGACTAAAACCGAATGGAACCGATAGTCCTTTCACCACAAATATCACTCTAGTCATTCAGACCGGAGGGAGCGAAGATTTTTACAGTATTCCTCTGGAATCAAATGCGGGTTACGACCCTGCTTTATTTTTAGGTGATTTCACCGGGGATCGAATTGATGACATTTTAGTGAGTATAAATTCGGGGGGAAGCGGTGGATTCTATTATTATTATATCTATTCTTTTTTGAATAACCGTCCTAAAGATCTATTTAATTATGAAACGTTCAATTCTCAATATTTGTATGATGTAATGTACCAAAACAACTATAAAGTACTCGTAACGAACCAGACGCTGAATCTCTCCTACATCCTCGACATTAGTAACCGCGGTTCAGAATATTTATCGGAAATTTATAATTCGGACGGCACTTTGAAACTTCCTGTCCAAGGTTGGGTCTCAAGCCTGAATACAGCTTACCCTGTCGATTTTGACGGAGATGGGGTTTATGAGCTGTTTGCTTTTCAAAGGATTGCCGGACGATATAACGCGGATGGAATTGGATTAATTCAATCTCCTCTTAAGTGGGATGGAGAGAAATTTGCGATCACCGACGATTGGCAGTATGCAGCGGTGCTTGGAACGAGTACAGAATGAAAAGAAACAGGTCAGCCCTGAAGGCTGACCTGTTATTTATTTAAGGGAATATGGTTCTCTAAAGCTGAAAATTTTTGTTGGACTTTTTTCACCAGCTGCTCTTTTCCTATATTATCCCATTCATAACTCAGAACTCGGTTTCGCCCCGCATTTTTCGCTTCATATAACGCTTTGTCTGCCGCATTAATTAAGTATTCCATTTCTACATTCAGAGAAGTGGCCACTCCAATTGATACCGTAACCTGAAGCTGCAGTCCGTTGACTAGAAACGTTTCCTCTTCAATAGCTGCTCTGATCCTCTCCATCGCCTTCTCTGCTGCACCATGATCACAATGAGGCAGAAGCACCACAAACTCCTCTCCCCCATAGCGAGCTATAATATCAATACTTCTCAAATTTTCTGTGAACAACTCGCTCATTCGCTGGAGAACCAGATCACCGGTTACATGTCCATGAGTATCGTTCACTTTTTTGAAAAAGTCGATATCAATGATAGAAACAGCCAGCGGTGAACATTTCTCCTTTTCCATTGCGTATTCTTCATAAAATCTCATGAATGCACGACGATTATAAAGTTTAGTCAGTGGATCTCTGCTCGCTTTTTCTAATAAATCTTTCTTCGAAGCTGACTCCTCTGCCAAATCCTTGACCATCCATGATAAAAATAAACTAAGTGTGATACTCATAGGCATCGCTACAGGAATGATCGAACGTAAATAATCTTGCAGAGGGAATACTCCTAGCATCGCGATTACGAAGGAATTCAATACATTCAACCCTATGGAGACGAATATTATTTTTTTTACGAATGACCATTGTGCCAAGTATTTGTTCATCAATAAACCTGCTAAAGAAAGGAGGAGCATATTAATGAAGCCAACTATTGCCGCTTCACTGATTCCAAAAGTGAAACGAAGTACCCCTATGCCTGTCCCGACAACGACTATATGCCAGGGCTTCTTTGCAAACAATGTCGCAATAATGATGGGAATGAAGCGAAGATCGAAAATTACAGCATCTCCTAAGTGAATTCCAAAGAACATCGACGACCATCCCGCTAAAATTGAGAACGTGATGAAAATAAGGACTTTCATCCGGTTATTCAAATTGACAAGAAACTGTTTATGCAAAAAAGCTGACAAATAAATGATTGTAATTAAAATACTGGCATTCAGTATGAATTCCTCAATATTCACCATCATGGATGATCCCTCTTTTCTATACAAAACCTATTTCTTAGAAAATGCATCACTAAGCTCTCACTCTATTATTGAAAAAGGGCATCTCATTGATCGAGGTTTATAGTAAGAGTATTTTCCTAAATGAATCTCTTTCAAACCCTTTAAACCGTTAATGACTGATACTATAGAACTATTGTACGTAACCTCTTACGAAAAAACAAAGGTGAATATGCTTCTTCCAAAAATTTTGCTTTAAAACATTTTAAGCTATTCAACTAAATCTCCTTATTGACTTGGTTGCGAGATATTTTGTAAGTTTCCGTTACTAAAAATAAAGATTGAAGGTCCTACCGAAAATCACTCTCTTTCCATGGGCGTACGGTGACCTTCCTCGAGCTAAGACCGTGTTTTCTCACCATGTACGATCCTTCCATAGCAATTCCCCGGTCCTTCTTGCCGAGTGTGAGAATAACGGAAACATCTAATGATCAAAAAGCTGTAAAAAATCTTTATACCAAAAAAAATGCCTGACAAATTGTTAGACAATTTATCAGGCATTTCAGACTGGATTTTAAGTTTTCGTTAGGATACAGAACCCCATTACAATTACTCTTCTTTTTCAGTTAAGGAAATTCAGTATATCAGATCTATGTCTGTGAAAGAGATTTTTACCTAATTGAACTAATTCATCCATACAGCTTACTTCATCAAACGAAATCTCATTCTCCAGTTCTTCATTGATGCGAAGATACTTCTCGCCTAGCAGCAGCTGAGTGTGATATGACACTGATTCGGAAGAAAGATTCAATGCCAAATCCAGTAGTTTAGGCTTCGCCTTCACAGACGGCAGCTGCAGCGGCATCCAATGCCGAAGTCCCCAATATTTCTCATGATGGGTAAATTGTATTTTTTGTTTGCCTGTTCCGAGCGAAAGAATTTCGATATCCGCTAAACTTTTATTAAAGAAATGTATAGCTTCCGTAACGCACACGAGCGATGGGTTGTTCGCCCATAACCCACCATCAACTGACAGATAGCGGCTGTTCACGTTATTTGGCGGAAAATAAACGGGTGCTGAACATGAAGACAAAACGGCATCCCAAAGTGGAATGCTTCGGTCGTCATGTTCTGATTCAATGTTATGACTACGATGTATATAGGGTTTTCCATGAGTAAGATCCACAGCGGGAATCAAAAGGGGTTTCTTTACATCGGATAAAACTAATTCACCGAAAGCTTCTTTAAGCAACATACGTAAATCTTCATCGCTGTATACACTCTTCATAAGTCCCACTTTAGCCTGCCGCTTAAAAATTTTTTCTCCATAAGTTTCGTAATACCCGAGGATGTCTTCCATGCTTTTATCCAATGCGATAGAAGCCCCGATAATTGAACCCGTACTCGTCCCCGCAATCAAGTCGAACTTCTCTCCGATCATACAACCCGTTTCTTTTTCTAATTCCCTGAGAACGGCAATCGGCAATACGCCTCTGATTCCGCCTCCATCAATACATAACATCCTCATACGCTACCACCTAAAATCACTGTTTACTTCCATTCTATCCATTACAATGCTCACTTAGACCTTGCGCAGATTATAGATGAGAAATACAGTAAATGTATGGTAAAATGAAAGTAGGAAAACTTAAATTATAACTCCAAGGAAGGTGTTTATAATGAAAGAAAACATTTTAGTCGCATATGATGGTTCAGAGTTGAGCAAGAAAGCGGTTCGAGAAGCACTGACGAAAGAATCTGCCAATAGTGAATCACAAGTACACGTTATCTCCGTCATCAAACCGACAGGTCCCTTCACAAACCAAAAGATATCTGAATCAATCGGTACGGAATTAGCTGAGAATTACAGATCCGAACTTGAAGCGATCAAGGAAGAGTTCAAAACCGTTCATCAGCCTATTATAACTGATGTTCTCGTCAGCAATCGCGAGGGTAACCTCGGTCATAAAATTTGTGAGTATGCTGAACAGCATGATATCGATTTGATCATCATTGGAAATCGGGGCTTAGGCAATGTGAAAAAATTCTTTCTTGGAAGCGTCAGTAACAATGTGGCGCAGCATGCTAAATGTCCTATATTAATCGTCAAATAAAAGATGAAGCCTGACCAGATGGGCATCCCCCTTCCTGGTCAGGCTTTTTTAATGACTCGCTGCACCAATTTCTTCTTCGTAGACAGTCAATGCCTCATCAAACATACGTAACCCTTCATCTATTTGTTCTTTAGATACAGTAAGCGGTGGAATCATACGGATGATTTCTGTTTGATTTCCTCCGAAGTAAAAGAGCACTCCATTTTCAAGAGCGGTGTCTAATACCCTGAAAAGCCCCTCACTATTAGGTGCTCCAGTTACCGGATCGATAATTTCTATTCCAATCATCAGCCCAACAGATCTTACTCGCCCGATGACCGGATGCTTCGTTTTCAATTTCTGCAGCTTGTCTGCTGCGTATGCTCCTATTTTTTTCGTATTCGAAAGCAGGTCTTCCTCTTCAATGACATCCAGCACAGCATTTGCTGCGCTGCAGGCGATCGGATTGCCTCCAAAAGTCGTAGCATGGCTTCCGAGAGGCCACTGCTTCATAAGTTCATTGGAAGCTACCGTAGCACTTAATGGCATACCGTTAGCTATCCCTTTAGCAATCGCCATAATGTCAGGTGTGACATCAAAAGTTTGGGAGGCGAACCACTCCCCAGTCCGGCCGAATCCTGTTTGTACTTCATCAAATATAAGCAGAATGTTGTGATCATCACAGAGTTCCCTTATTTTTTTCAACCACGCTTTTGGCGGAACAACATAGCCTCCTTCTCCAAGGACCGGTTCAACGAGAACAGCGGCTACCTCGTCAGGAGTCACCTGGTGAGCAAATAAGCGTTCGAAATCTTTCTCTAATTGCTCTACGACATATTTTTCAGGGTCCACTCCTTCTGGACTTTCGTCAACTTGGGCATAAGGAATCTGGTAAGACCCGCTCGGATTCAAAAATTTACGATATTTACTCTTCGAACTAGTCACGCTCAGTGCTCCCATTGATCGGCCATGAAATCCGCCGATGAATGAAACGATATACGGGCGTTCTGTTACATGCTTCGCGAGCTTGATCGCTCCTTCTATAGCTTCAGCTCCACTATTTCCAAAAAAGAAACAGTCCAGTTCTCCTGGCATGATTTCTGCTAATCGATCAGCCAATTTTAAAATCGACTCATAGATAATCACTCCGGAAGGTCCGTGGCCTAATTGGTCGGCTCCCTCTTTAATCGCCTCGACGACTTTAGGATGCCTGTGCCCAACGTTCGTAGTGGCTATTCCTGAAGTGAAATCCAAATATTGCTTGCCATCCACCCCATAATAGTAACAGCCTTCTTCTTTTACGACAGGTAAATTCGGATGGTCCTTCGCCATGCTGGGCGCTAAGCGGTTGGACATATTTTCTACTAAATGACTCCAATCTTTTCCCATAAAACAACAACCTCCTCCAACACTTCTCGTTCATATTATCATGCGGTTTAAAAGAATAGCAGATGAGCCATAAGTGCAGCGATAGGCAGGGTCACTACAGTACGCTGTAAAAAAATGATGAACAGTTCCAATAAGTTCAATGGAATTTTTGACTTGATCAGTAAAATCCCGATTTCCGACATATACACGAGCTGGGTAAGTGACATTACACCAATAACAAACCGCGTCAGCTCTGATTCAATACCAGCTCCTATAACTGCAGGCAGAAACATATCTGCGAAACCGACGATCATCGCCGGAGCGGCTTCTGCAGCTTCAGGAATCTGCAGCAGGTTCAAAAATGGTATGAATGGATACGATAAAAACGTAAATATAGGAGTAAATTCAGCTATAATCAAAGCGATCGTACCTAAAGCCATGACCAACGGAATCAAACCCAGCCATATATCCGCTACATTGAATATTCCACGACTAATCACATCACGTGCGCTCTTTACTTGATCCGCTTTTCTTACTGCCTGGTCCACTCCCCAGCGAAAAGTTGAAATACCTGCAGGAACGGCTTCATCAATCTGCTTACCTGCTGGTTCATAATAAGAGTTCTTTTTTCTAGAAAGCGGAGGAATCCGCGGGCAAATGACTGCCGCAATGATACCACAGACAGCTACAGTAAAATAGAACTGCACGAACATATCGTCTATTTCTAAGAATCTTGCAATGATAAGACTGAAAGCGATAGAAGCGATTGAAAAGTTAGTAGCGACAACGGCTGCTTCCCTTTTCGTATAATAGCCTCCTTCATACTGCTGGGTTGTAAGTAAAACCCCGACCGTACCGCTTCCCATCCAGGAAGCTAAAGCATCAACAGATGATCGTCCCGGAAGCTTGAATAAAGGCTGCATAATTTTACGGACCACTGAACCGATAAAATCCATCAACCCAAACTCTAAGAGTAAAGGCATGAATAAACTAGCGAATAAAAACCAAACCATCAGAACCGGAATCAAATCAAACAGGACAACTTGTCCAGTTAATTCCGAAGAAATCACTTCCGGTCCCGACCCTGTCAGAGTCAGTGTTGCAAATACGGCTCCGAGTAAACGAAGAACGATCCAAAATAACCCGATATCAAATAAACTAGATAAAAATTTATGATTGCGTATCGCCGGGCTGCTGATCGTTTTAATAAGGAAACTGCCTAAAACCGAAGTCCAAAGCACAATTGTCATGAATAGTGGAATATAATCAGATATAGCTGCTTGAAGCCCATCTGCCATTATTCCTAACCCAATAGTGACCGATCCATTAAAAGATACAGGTACTAAAAAGAGAAGTACCCCAATAATGGAAGGTATTAAAAACTTCATCAGCTGTTTCGATGTATAGCTCCCTGTTCCGTGGTCAGGATCTTGTTTTTCCAATTCCATAATAAACCCTCCGATAATGAATATTTTTTGCATATTTAATAGTTCATTGTGCTCAAAAATGTATGATTCAATTTGTTAATCATACATTTACTTGTATAAAAATTCAATAGTGATATTTAATTTAAGAATATTCAATCTTTTAAGCTTAGAAAGGCTTATATCAAGCTTTCAGAAAGTATAACAGAAAATATGCATAGATGATCTAATATTAAGAATATTCAATACATTATAATTAGAATATATAGAAAATAATAACATTACCTAAATCTATATACCTATCTATTTTGGAATGATTTGGTTCGAATGTATATTTTCTAAGATTATAAATTTAGAATAATACCAAAAATTATGAATATCTTTTTGATCACTTACATTATTTAGTGTGTTGTAAGTCGCAACACTCAATAAAATGATGCTTACTAAAATTTCATAGATTTCTTATCTCGAGAGGTGTAGGGACTGGCCCGTCAATATCTCAGTAACCACTGTTTTAAGCAGTATGGTGCTAAATCCAGCAAGTGTAAAAACTTGAAAGATAAGAAGAAGGATTGTATAACCAAAAGTCTTCTTAAGAAGGCTTTTTTGTTTTTGTGCAGGCACTAAAACACCGCACCATCAGATGATTGGAGGATAACCATGAATTTTAAAGATGCATTACAAGACCGAACTCTAATAGGAGAAGGCGCTTTAGGGACATTACTATATTCTTATGTGAAGTACTGAATCTGTCTCATGAAAGTGAAGTACGTAACGTCCACAAAGCATAAGTAGAGGCTGGAGCTGATGTTTTACAAACCAATACATATGGGGCAACGATAGGCGGCATACGTGCGATCAAAAAGCAGGCTGTAACCTTTGAAGAAATTAATCGGAGTTTCCGGGAGCAATTGTACTGCTTTATTCGAAGAAGTCGATGGTCTGTTATTCGAAACATTCTATTATTTAGAAGAGTTAAAGACCGTCTTACAAATCGTGCGAAAAGAAACGAATCTTCCTATCATAGCTCAAGTATCTATGCATGAACCTGGAGTCTTACAGGACGACACTCCACTCCCTAAGGCTTTGAACATACGTGAGAGATATGGTGCTGACGTCGTCGGAGTGAATTGCCTGCTTGGACCTTATCATATGACCCGGGCGCTGGAAGCTGTTCCTTTGCCAAAGAAAGCTGTGCTCTCCGCTTACCCGAACGCCAGCTTAATAGTATCCTTTCATAACTTTTTCTTTGTAATCACTCCTGCGGGAATGGATGGACTGGCTAGACCCCAAAGATCGTTAGATCAAGGAGGCTGGCCGTCATCCCCTCGGAAAGCGAGTCATTTCCAAGAACCTATTTGTCTAGACAAAAATAACGAACCTATCTTCCAGATAAGGGAGATAAGCGGAAATCATAAGATAAAAATCTGTATTGACGGCTAACTTCTTCTCCCTCACAATAAATCTAACGAAGGGAGCGCTTATTATGGCTGCAATTCCATTAATGCTCGATCTAAAAAATAAAAAAGCAGTCGTCGTTGGAGGCGGGAAGATTGCTGAACGAAGAGTTCGTACTCTTCTAAGCAGCGAAGCTGATATTAAGGTGATCAGTCCTGCGCTTACTTCTTCTCTCACAACCCTTTATCAAGATGGAAAGCTGGACTGGCATGAAAAATCCTTTTCTGCTGAGGATCTACAGAATGCTTTTCTTATCGTTGCTGCTACTAACGATTCGGAGGTAAACCGAGCCATAATCGAGTCAGCTCCTCAAAATGTGCTGCTGAACAGTGTCGAGGATGCAGCAGCAGGGAATATTCAATTTCCTACGCAATTCTCAAGAGGAAAGCTTTCGATCAGTGTGTCAACGAACGGCTCAAGCCCTATATTGGCTGCAAAAATCAAACGTGATTTAGCTGTGCAATATGATGAAAAGTATGAGGATTACTTAGATTTCTTATTTGAAGCGCGTCAGCTGATTAAAAGGTCCTCTCTATCTACTGAAAAGAAGAAACAGTGGCTTCGCCGCCTAGTTGATGAAGATCATTTTCACCCTGAAGACCAGGAATTTGTACTTGAACAACTTAATAACATACAATAAGCCCACCATCTTATAGAAGATGATGGGCTTTTTTTATACAAGAGTCTGCTCTTTATAGTGGTTTGTAAGGCCTACAATCATGGCGCCCATTTTGGGTGTGTCCGGTTCAATCAGATAGCTGACACCATTATGACGGAGTTCATCGGCGGTCACTTGACCTACGGCTACAGGCAGTACGTGGTGATGAAATGGTTCGATCAATTCTTTACCAGCGTATGCGAATAGGTTCTGGACTTGTGTTTTGCTTGTGAATAGTACTGCATCCAGTTTGTGACTCACGATCAATTTTCTCAGGTCTTCCAATACCTCATTGTCTGGGGAAATGTAATGGTAAGGTAAGGATTGATAAAGTTCGATAGGCAGGGCTCGAAGGTTATCAAGCAGCTCCTTTTCATCTTTGTTGTATTGCTGCAGGAAGATTCTATGGCCTTTGATTTCCTCATGTTTCAGTTGCTGAATAAGCTCGTCCATTGTTCCATCATCGGAAAGTAAGTCCGGTTCCAGCCCTTTTTCTTTCAGCCATTTCACGGTTTTGCTTCCGCGAATTGCTAATTTCGTTTGCTGCAGCTTATTAAGATACTGCTGTTGACGGCCAATTCTGATGGAGGCTTCTTCCAGAGCCCGAGCTCCGATGCCAGTCGTTAAAATCACCCATTCGAATGACGAATCGATTAACCGCTGCACATCTACTTCCGCTTCTTTCTCGTGAAGCCACTTTTCTCCCTGGATGGACCTTATAATTGGCGTTCCGTTCTGTTTACGAATAATTTCTTCCATCGCTTCTGAGTTCCGTTCCGCAGCAACTGCAATTTTCTTTCCTGCGAGCGGCTTCACTCCGGTAAATGGAGTGTCAAAAGCCTCATGTACCCGGTCAATCAATGCTTGCTTCATTATTTCATGATCATTCAAATGATGACATAGTGATGCTTGGCCGCCATTTTGATTATAGAACTGGACTTTTTCCTTCATGGACTGAATCAATAATCCGTCGAACCATAAATAAGGGACCACTACTACTGAGGTACTGTTATCCATTTTTTCGATAGCTTCGTTAAACGATGGTTTAGCTGCGGCCAGGTAAGCGATATCCACATCTTCTATTCCAAAGCGCTCCTTCAAACCATCCGCAACAGCTCCGATGTCTCTTTTGGTTGCGGAATCATAGCTGCCTCTGCCCACCAGCAATAGTTTCGTATGGGTGTCGATGGGTTTCTTAACTTCTCTGACCCGCTCTTCTACTGCATCAATGATGCGGTCCTGGACACCTAAGGGTTCACCGTAGGTCAGGGTGAGCTCCGGATATTTTTTTTGGACTTTCTCTAATTCGATAGGTATATCACTAAGGGCATGACCGGCTTTCAGTAGTAAAACCGGTATGACGGCCACAGACGTAGCCCCTTTATTGACGAGTTTGTGAATACCTTCTTCTATATTCGGGGAGATGATTTCCAAGAAACATATTTCTTGCAAGGGGGCTTTGACGCGAGGCTGAATCGATTGTAAAAAGTCCAGAGCCTCCTGTCTCCCTTTATCATACCTTGTTCCGTGACTGACATATAATACTGCCTGCATACCGAATCTCCTTTACTTTAAATAGCTGGTGATACTTCGGGGAGCTGAACCTTTTCAAACCATTGCAGCTGTTCTCTAAGGCGGACCACTTCCCCTATAACGATCATCGATGGATTGGCCACTTCATGTAATTGGTCATGAATTGTCGACAGCGTTCCCGTTATCGTTTTCTGTCCTTGAGTCGTGCCCCAGTGGATGATGGCGACGGGCATATCAGGATCCATTCCATGAGCCTTCAGTTGTTCACAAGTATGTGGGAACTTTTTCACTCCCATATAAATGCATATCGTGCCTTTACTGCGTGACAGACCTGTCCAATATTCAACTGTATCCTGCTTAGGGTTGAAGCCTGAAACAAAAGTAACAGAAGAGCTTAGTTCCCGGTGTGTCAAGGGAATACCAGCGTAAGCAGGTGCAGCTGCACCGGCCGTAATGCCAGGAACAATTTCAAAATCGATGCCATACTCATTCAGGACAGCAGCTTCTTCTCCTCCTCGTCCAAAGATGAATGGGTCCCCGCCTTTTAAGCGGGTCACGATCTTGTTCTGCCTGGCATACTTACACAATAACTCATTGATTTTATCCTGTCGTAACGTATGCTGGTCCGGCTTTTTCCCACAGTATATTAATTGTGTTCCTTTTGAGGCAAACTCAAGCAGTTCTTCATTGACTAATCTGTCGTACAAAATGACATCTGCTTTTTGTATAGCCTTCATTCCTTTTACTGTGATCAAGTCTGGATCCCCGGGACCTGCACCTACTAAATATACCTTTGTCATGGTCGTCTCCCTCCCCTCATTTTTATATCCATCGTTTATCTTTTAATAACTGTATGATGCGATCAGCAGACTCTTCTTCGGATTCCTGGTTCGTATATACTACGATCTCACTATTTGACGGCTCCTCGTACGGAGAATCGATACCTGTAAAGGATGGAATCACTCCATTTCTCACTTTTTTGTATATCCCTTTTGGATCACGATCCTCGCATTCCCCAAGCGGACAGCTTACGAATACTTCGATAAATTCCCCCTCATCTAAACTTTGACGAATTTGATCGCGATCCGATTGGAATGGCGAAATAAATGAGGCAAGAACAATTGTACCGCTGTCGGCAAACAGCTTAGCGACTTCTCCGACACGACGGATATTTTCCTGACGATCGCTGTCATTAAACCCCAAGTCATTGTTTAAACCATGGCGAACGTTATCTCCGTCAAGGACGTAAGATTGAAGACTTTTTTCGTAAAGCTTTTGATTTACAATATTTGCGATGGTCGACTTTCCAGAGCCGGACAGCCCTGTCAGCCAGATCACCCCGCTGGAATGTGCGTTTTTCTTGCGGTAATCCTCTTTTTTAATGGTGGTTTGATGCCATGTTAAATTCGAACTCACGTTTACCGTCTCCTTTACTGACTGACTTTTTGTAACCCTTGAATGAGAATACTCGCGACCTCAGGACGGCTGAACGTTTCTGGAGGATGCTCTCCATTGCGCAGCATCTCACGCACTTTCGTCCCTGATAGGATGACGTGTTGATCACTGTCATGCGGACACGTTTTACTCGAAACCATGGCTTTACAGGTGTGGCAATAGAAGCTGTGTTCAAAAAACAATGGCGTGATGCCGAGTTCATCCTCTGTGAAATTGGAGAAAATTTTCTGAGCATCATACGTTCCGTAATAATCACCCACACCGGCGTGATCTCTGCCTACGATAAAATGAGTGCAGCCGAAATTTTTGCGGACGAGCGCGTGGAATATTGCTTCACGAGGTCCGGCATAGCGCATTGCGGCGTTGAACACACCCAGAAACACGCGGTTTTTCGGGTAATAATTTTCGAGCAGCACGTGATAGCTTCTAAGTCTTACATCACTTGGTACATCATCACTTTTCGTTTCTCCGACTAGGGGATTTAAAAAGAGTCCGTCTACCGTTTCCAGTGCCGTTTTTTGAATATGCTCGTGGGCTCGGTGAACCGGGTTACGCGTTTGAAAGCCAACTACCTTCTTCCATCCCAGCTCAGCAAATTCTTCTCTCGTTTCTTCAGGGTCTAAGTAATACACTTCAGAATGTTTACGAGGTGGTCTTTTCACTAAATGAATAGGCCCCCCTACGTAATAATCAGGACGATCGAACAGTTTTTTGACGCCTGGATGTTCAATCTCAGTCGTCTGGTAAACTTTTTCCGCTTCTGTATCTTTATCAGAAAGATAGATTTCTTCTATTTCTATATAGCCATAGATTTCTCCGTCTTTTGATAGACTTGCCCAGCGGCCCGACTCAAGCTCTTTCGCTTTGACTTCATCAACGGGAAGCGTAATAGGAATACTCCAGGCTGTATCGTCAGACAGCCGCATATTATGTACGACTGACTCGTAGTCTTTTTGCTTTAAAAAGCCGGTAATCGGACTGTACGCTCCATTTGCAATGAGCTCCAGGTCACTTAAAGCGATATCATCCAGCTCAATATCAAAGGATACCTCTGTTTTTGTCCATTTAGATTCCTCAACGATTCGATTAACTAATACTCCTCCGTGCGGCTTGCTTATTGTCATTTTAAAACTCCTCCTTCAGTGTATGGTGTTTACTTTTATTAACAATGGCTCCCCTTCCAAAGTTCGTAAGGATCAAGGTGGCTACTATTCCACTTGCAATGATAACGACTGTATAGAAGTTCGATTGCAGAAGAACTTCTGTCAGACAGAAAGCGATAACCAGCGATATCATCGGAGAGGCTATCCAAACTTTCACGATTTGATGGATGACTTTATTTTCCCAAATGCCTTTCCAATCCTTCACCGCACCTGTACCTACAATGGCTGACGTCGTAACTTGGGTCATAGGAATAGGAATTCCGATGATCGAAGCTCCTAATACAAGTATGCCGGAAGTCCCTGAAATGACGACGCCATCCGAAAGCGATAAGTACGAAATTTTCTTTCCGTTCGTCTCAAGCACCCTGCCTCCCAAAAATACGCTTCCTAACGCCATGAATAATCCACCTGTCAGTAGTCCGGCATTCATGGACAAAACATCAGCGCCGACAAGTGGTCCAATTGCGTTGGCCACATTGTTCATCCCTGCAGCGAAAGCTTCGAGGAACCCAGTGAGCACAAGTAATATAGAAAGGATCTTCGTCATCCTCTTAGATGGAAGAAAACGATACTTGCTTTTGTAATGCTTCAGTAGGATCCCGAATATAAACGTCGTAATAAATGCGGCAGCAGGGATAATGATCCAAAAAGACAGGATCTCCAGTAAATTTCTCAAATAGAGCTGCTGCAGCGAGATGCTGACCCCTACAATTGCACCGACAGTTACTTCACTAGTAGATAGCGGAATACCGATGATATTCGTGAAACAGAGAGTTACGGCAGAAACGAATAGAATGATAGCTGCCGCCTGAATTGTGAGTAAATCGGAGGAAATCAATCCCTTTCCTATAGTCTCAACGACCTCTCCTCCCCATAAAGCCCCAAGCATACAGCCGGCTCCGCTCAGCAGCAGAGCGATTCTTTTCTTCTTCACCACTCCTGTGCCGTATGCAATGCCCATAGTTGCTGCTGACCCACTTGCTCCAACATTGAATGCAAAAAAATGAGCAACAAGCAGACATACAATAATTAACGTCATGTGGCAGACCCATGATCAGACGTGGTGTGCAATCCACACTCCGTCTTTCCGAACCCTTCCCATCTTCCCGAACGACCGTTAGGATCTTCTGATGGAGATGTGCACGGCATGCATCCGATACTCGCATATCCTTTATCATGAAGATCATTATATGGCAGATCATTTTCTTTAATATGATTCCAAACATCTTCCCATGTCCAGTGGATCAGCGGGCAAATTTTAATGGAATGAAACCGCTCATCTTTATTGACAAAATCGGTTTTACTGCGGCTCAGTGACTGCTCCCTGCGCAACCCGGAGACCCAGACTGTTGCTCCTTTCAACGCTTCTTCAAGAGGTTTAATTTTTCTAATATAGCAGCATTTGTCGGGGTTTGAATTCCAAAGCTTATCTCCGTGTTTTTCTGCCTGCTCCCATACCGTCAAATCTGGTTTCTTCATCGTAATATTCAAATCTGGGAACCTTTTTTTCATTCGGTCAATCAAGTCGTACGTTTCTTGAAAATGAACGCCTGTATCCAAAAACACGATGTGGGCATCCTTCTTGACTCTTGAGATCAAGTCGATAAGTACAATTCCTTCCGCCCCAAAGCTGCAAGCATAGACAATGTCATCGTACGTGCTGTAAGCCCACTCTAATATGTTCAAAGCCCCTTTCATCTGGTCGTCAAACTGCTGACCTGAAAAAGGATCGTTTACAAACGAATCATAAGTGATAAAGCTGCTCATCATACAAACCTCCTTTTGTTCTTTCAAAGATCGTTTGAACTTAAAAAACACATGTACTGTAGATTATCCATTAATTAAAAAATCCTCTTCTTATTTAGTCATAAGAAGAGGATGAGGGTACCGGACTCGGTCTCTTCTTATCTATCAAGCGATCAAGCTTGCTGGAAGTAGCACAGTACTTACTAAGTCTGTTGCCGAGGTTTCAAAGGGCCAGTCCCTCCACCTCTCTGGATAAGAATTTAATTTTATGTGATTAAATGGAAATATACAGTATCCTTTTCAAGCTGTCAAAGGGGTTAAATGCCTATCACTATGCGAAAAACTCTTTAAACCCTTTTATTCCTAGTGTTTTAGTCGGTTTTTAAAAAATAAAAAAAATTTTGAGAGGTCAGAAATTTGACCTCTCCTAGTTTATACAATTAGATAAGTTCTTGATACAGCCTTTTGTTTTCTTCGTCAAAACAAACAAAATATACCTCATCTATATGATCATTCTGCCGTAAAAATGCTTTTACCGTTTTAATAGCTGTTTCAGCTGCCCGCTCTTTGGGATAATTATAAATTCCTGTGCTTATATTAGGAAAGGCGATCGTCGTAAATCCTTCATTCACGGCCAGTTGCAATGAATTTTTATAACAAGAAGCCAGCTGCTCCTCTTCCTGCTGGTCTCCCCCATTCCACACAGGACCAACCGTGTGAATGACTTTTTTTGCAGGAAGTTGTCCTGCGGTTGTAATGACCGCTTCACCAGGTTCACATATTCCTATTTTCCGGCATTCTTCCATGATCTCTGGTCCACCTGCTTTATGAATGGCTCCATCCACTCCACCACCTCCCATAAGCTGGCGATTGGCAGCATTGACAATGGCATCTACTTGAAGTTGAGTGATATCTTTCTCTATAATATCGATTAATGAACTCATTTGAAAACCTCCTTCACCTGTCCTCCATTTTTTTATAAATAGGGATACAAATAATAACAAACAACAAAATTAAGCTTGTGGATGCAATTCCGATCCATTTAAAGGTTTCCCATAGGTTCCCGACTGCCGTACTTCCGACAGCGACCCCAATATAGTAGCTGATCAAATAAAAGCCTGAAGCCCCGCTGCGATGGTGGGAGGCTGATTTACTGACTAAAGCTGCAGCCATCGAATGAGCAACAAAAAAACCCATACAAATAAGTCCGAGACCGATCAGAATGAATATTACAGGCTCAACAACTGTTAACCAGACTCCTAAAAGCAACAGACTTAATCCAGCTAACATGACCTTTGGCAATCCGAGATTATTAGAAATTCTCCCGGCCAGCGGCGGGGCAAGAACTCCGAGACCATAGGCCAAATAAGTAAATGATATCCATTTAAGCGACCATTCATAAGGCGCTGACTGCAGGTAAAACGGTAAATAGGTCCATACAGCAGTGAATACAATTTGCAGCAATAACCCCATCAAAAACAATGCAAGCATATTTTTATTCGTTAAATGGATGAGCATTCCTCTTATATCTTCACTTAGAGGAGCGTATTGTTTTTCAAAAAATCGCTCTTTCGGGAGCAATAAAATAAATAGAATTGTAGTGATAATTCCAAATGCTGAAACTGAGAGCAGCATCATCTGCCAATCTAATATATCTGTCAAATAACCTGATACTACACGACCGCCCATTCCTCCTAAAGCGTTGCTCGAAATATACAATGTCATAGCAAGTCCTAAATCTCTTGAAGATACCTCTTCCCCCAAATACCCCATCGCTGCTGCAGGTACTCCCGCCAGAAAGAATCCTTGTAAAAGCCTAAATATCATTAACCATTCAAAAGATGCGGCAAACGGCATCGCTGCCAGCAGCAGAACTGTTCCTGTGAGAGAAAGACGCATCATCAGTATGCGCCCGTAACGATCAGCCAGAAAACCGAGAATAAACAGCCCTATGACCATTGAAAGAACCGAAGCCGACATGAGCACACTTGATTGCGTAGCCGTTACTTTGAATTCATCTACGAATACAGGAAGTAACGGCTGAAAAACATATAACGTAGAAAATACTAGCAAAGAAGCCAGCATCAGAGCGATGGTGACTCGCCAAAATGCCCACTCTTTCGGTGTGTAGGGCTTAGCCGCCTCTTGACTGATCACCATAACGTACACCCTTTATTAATTATTGAATTGTTCAGGGAAAGTGGTTAAATCTATTCCCCATACGAAAGGTAAATAATAGTAAATGGCCAGGGTCACTAATACGATAGCCATAATGTTAAGCAAAAAACCTGCTCTCGCCATATCAGGAATCCGCAGATACCCGGAGCCGAATACAACAGCGTTTGGCGGAGTGGCAACTGGAAGCATAAACGCACAACTTGCCGCTACCCCTGCACCAATCATCAGGCTGTATGGATGAACATTAATAGCTGCTGCTAATGATGCCATAATCGGGAACATCATCGTAGCCGTGGCCGTGTTGGACGTAATTTCTGTCAAAAAGATAACGAGAGCAATGACGATTGCGAGTATTAATATAAAGCTTACTCCTTCCAGGATTGTTAATTGGCTGCCGACCCACTCAGCCAGACCTGATTCCTGGAATCCGGCAGCTATTGCAAGACCTGCACCAAATAACAAGATAATTCCCCAGGGAAGACCTTTCGCCGTATCCCAATCCAAGAGAAATGAGCCTTTGTTATTTTTAGAAGGAATAAGGAAAAGCACAATGGCCGCAATCATCGCTATGATTGTATCATCTAAATTTTCATTAATATAAGGAGCGAGTAAAAAGGAACGAGTAATCCACGCAAAAGCAGTTAAGGAAAAAATAGCCAGTACGACTTTCTCTTCCCAGCTCATTACCCCTAGAGCCTCACGCTCTTCATAGATCACTTGCTTACCTCCTGGAAGCTCCTTCATTTCCATAGGATAAGCTACCTTCACTAAGTAAATCCAGGCAATGGCCATAAAGATAACTGACAACGGCACCCCAAAAGCCATCCACCCCGCAAAGGAAATCTCGATGCCGTACTGATTTTCCACTACACCTCTGAAAATAGTGTTAGGAGGCGTCCCTATCAACGTAGCCAATCCGCCTATAGAAGCGCTGTAGGCAATGCCAAGCATCGTCACTTTGCCAAAATTGAACGAAGAATGATCTACAGAACCATCTCCTTGCTTTTTCAACTGTTCTGAAGCTTGATAAATGACCGCTAAACCAATCGGTACCATCATCATGGCTGTCGCTGTATTAGAGATCCACATCGATAGACCACCAGTAGCGACCATGAACCCCAGCACAATACGTTCTGTGCTCGTCCCTACGTTTGAAATGATAAATAGCGCAATGCGCTTATGTAAATTCCACTTCTGCATGGCGAGCGCAATAAGGAAACCTCCCATAAACAAGAAAATCGTATTATCTCCATAAGAGGAAGCTGTATCGTCACCACCTAAACCACCCGTTAAAGGGAATAAAATCAGCGGGAGCAATGAAGTTGCAGGAATCGGCATGGCTTCTGTAATCCACCAAGTAGCAATCCATAACGTACTAGCTAATATAGCAACCCCGCTTTGAGATAATCCCTCTGCCTCAAAAAACAATAATGTAAGCGCAAACAAAAGAGGACCTAAAAAAAGACCGACTTTCTGTCTGTTGTCAAAAGATGGACCATCACCATTTGGCTTCTCTTCCGTCTTTTTATCATCAGAGTGTTCATCGGACATATCATCAGAATGACCGGTTACTGTAAATTTCATCAAATCCTTCGCCTGGTCATGCATGTCCCAAAGTCGAGCCCAATAACTTTTTAATAATGACAAATAATGCATATTTCTCCTCCCATCGAGTTTGTAAAGTCATATATGTAAGAATATTCAAATATATTATCAAATTTTAGCACACATAAATATTGGAATATATAGGACGATAGGGTGCAATTCTTGAACACAATCCCTGCATAGGCAAAGGGATTGCATTCAAGCGGGATCTGTTTCGAAAGGATTTGCTTTATTGTTGACCTTAAAATTTTCAGGCGCTGTCGAGCGGTACCAGTGAAGACAAAGGATGAACACAATGATCAAGTCTACCCCGTCACCCCCGTAGTACATTAGCATGCCTCCACTCTCAGCTTGACCGACCGGGACACCTGCCGGCGGATTTCCAAAAATATATTTTGATAAAATTCCATGTCCCGCAAGAGCAGCAATCAAAGTAACGGCTCTATACAAATAACTGTTTCTATGAGGAGTTGGGTCGATATAAATCATGGCAACAGTAAACAGATACCCGGCGATGAAAACATGAGCATGAATGAACACATGTAAATAACTGTTTTCATGCATCGTCTGATACAAAGGTGTCGTATAAAGAATCCATAAACCCCCGACGTTAAGTAAAGAAGCAGCGATAGGATCTGTTAATACCCGTGACGGCCATGATTTCAGCAATCGCGACAGCCGCTTTGCCTGCCCTTGAGGAAGTGCACGTAAAAACAGAGTCATTGGGGCAGCTAATGCCATTAGGAGAGGAGCGAGCATTCCTAACAGTAAATGCCCAAGCATGTGCATCGTAAAATCCATATGAGCCAATTGAGCAAGAGGACCAACAACTGCAGCAAGAGCACAAACGATCCCCAGTACCCATAAAACTATCCGGTAAAAGGGCCACGGCCTTTGAAGCTGCCTTGAGAAAAATACTGCTGCGCCATATATTATGAGAGCGAAAATAAAAGGCAGAGCTAAAATAATTTGCGCCCATTCCGAAAGCTCGGCACCTGTGGTGTGACCATGAATGTGAGAAGTACTAATCACGCTGCTCACCCTTATGTTTCTTCATTTTTTTCTTCGTCCGTACTAGAAGAAACGCGCCTGCAAGGATCATGACAACGGCTGTAATATTCCAAACGAGATCATATATAATCAGATTATCCACATAGCGAATCTGATGAATGCGCATGACCTTATGCTGGATTGTTCCATCGTATAATTGAAAAGCCCCCGCCCCAAGTAAAACACCGCTCCACCACCTGGTCAGCCATAATGCGTTCCTTCTCCTCAAATCTGCAAACAGAAATAAACTCCCAATAGTGGCAAACCAGCTGAACGCATGAAATAAACCATCAGATACCAGCCCGGCATCCGTGGTCGACTTATCATAAAAATGATGCCAGTGTAATAGTTGATGAAAAAGAGTTTCATCTAAGAAAGCTGCTAAACCGACACCGAATAGAACACCTGACCACAAATTACGTGTGGAATAAGAAATTTGATTGGAGTGAATAGAATTTTGATAAGTATTTGCCGTCATAGGAACCTCCTCAGATCGTTAAATAACGTACAAATAAAATTCCCCCAATATCTTCCTGTAAACTTCTATTTCCAATAATTCTCTTAAAAATTCTAAACCTCAAGATTTAATCAGTACATAATTTTCGACAATTCCAGATTTCTGGCATTATTTCATTTAAAATAGGGAAAGGGTTCAGGAAGGTCACTAATTGAATAGCTTTGAAACGGAGTATGATTCACAGCTGGCCGATACTTAAGTTTGAACGTCTGTAGATCTAAGACATAATTTTTATTGTTAAAAGGAGGCAATGTGATGGACAAATCAAAAAAGAAGTGGAAATTTATGAACAGGGTATTTTTAATCTCTTTTTCTATCATCTTCTTATTCGCTTTATGGGGTGGTCTGGCACCTGAGACCCTCGCTTCGCAGGCTGAAGGAATTTATGGATTTATCGCAAACACCTTTGGCTGGTTTTATTTAGTCTTTGTGCTATTTTTAATCATCTTTAATTTTTATTTAGCATTTAGTAAATACGGTAAAATTCGCTTAGGCGGGGATGACGTCCGTCCGAAATATCCGCTTTTCACATGGATCGCCATGTTGTTCAGCTGTGGATTCGGTGTAAGTATCGTATTCTGGGGTGTTGCTGAACCGATGACCCATTTCGGCTCCCCTCCTCCATTTGATGCCAGCATTGAAGCTGAAACGCCTGCCGCTGCGCGTGAAGCCATGTGGAACGCATTTTTCAACAACGGGATCCACCAATGGGCTTCCTTTACTTTCGTTGGATTGGCTCTTTCATACTTTATCTACCGTCAGGATGAGCGAAGCTTGATCAGTGATACGATGAATTCCGTCATCGGAAGCACAGGAAAAAAGCCACTGCGTAATACGATCGATATCATTGCTATCATAGCGACAGTTATGGGTGTAGCAACGACTTTAGGGTTAAGTGTATTACAAATAAACAGCGGACTTGGAAGTGTATTCAACGCACCAGGCGGAGCAGTCACTCAAATATCTATCGTTGCCGTCATGTTCATCTTCTTCATGCTTTCCACCCTTTCTGGACTTGACCGCGGTATTAAATACTTAAGTAATACCAACCTTGGGATTGCACTTGTCCTTATGGTTGTCGTCTTATTCATTGGACCGACAGGATTCATATTGGAAACTCTTACGATGGGTGTAGGAGATTATCTGCAGAACTTTTTCCAAGCCAGCCTAAGACTCGATTCTTATACAGATAGTACATGGGTACAGGATTGGCCTGTTTATTACTGGGCATGGACCATTGCATGGGCTCCATTCGTCGGAATGTTCGTAGCCCGCATATCCAAAGGACGTACTGTAAGAGAATTCGTACTTGGTGTCATGGTGGCCCCGCCTGCTATCGGAATTATCTGGATCGGTATATTCGGTGGAACGGCCATCCATCTCGATCTATTCCAGGGAACCGATATCGCAGCCGCAGTGGCAGAAAACGAAGCGACTGCCTTGTTCAGCATGTTGGAAAATCTTCCATTAGGAACGATATTATCTGTACTTTCCATCTGTCTGTTGTTCACTTTCCTTGTGACCTCTGCTGACTCCGCAACATTTGTACTAGGAATGATGAGTTCAAATGGCGATAATAACCCTTCTGTTGTGGTAAAAATAGTTTGGGGTACACTGATTGCTTCACTAGCTACCGTATTAATTATCAGTGCCGGCTTAGAAGGACTGCAGACTGCATCGCTGATTGGAGCACTGCCGTTTTCGATCGTCTTGTTCATCTCATGCGTCTCCCTGTTGAAATCAGTCAGGGAAGATTACAGAGAAGCTCGACTTGAAGAAGAGCGAAAAAGACACCGTCGCATCCAGCAGCAAATTGAAGATTATAATTCAGATGAGTAATAGAGAAATGCTTTTCTGTTCTTCTCGCTTTAAAGCAGACATTTTCAAAAGATAACGAAGCACGGGGCTGCCCATAAAAGTCTATGAAACAGACTTTTATGGGCAGCCCTTTTTTCTATACCATTCTCTGTTAAGCCTCAATCTTTCACATACGATCCCTTATTTTGAAAACTCCGTTTCGAGACTTTGATATGAGGAGACGGTGGCTTTACAAAACAGATCGCTTTTGAGTGGGCATGTGGTGAGCTTCCTCAGGCTTCGACCAATCATGTACATCCCACCTCTTACACCATAATAGGTATTAATATAAACAATTGCATAAACCATAAGGGGCTATATCCAGCTCCAGCGCTTAGCGGCTACTGAGACTTCCTTCACTTCTGTACGATAAGTCAACATCGAATCACTCTGTTCTTCGTGTTTCCTTTATCTCCTCCAGCTCAGTCCAGTCCATACGCCGCGGAACGAAGCGCTTCCGCTTTCAAAGCTAGGAGTCTCACCGTTTTCTAAAGCCACCATACAATTGGAAGGGAAAAATACTATAAACGCGGAACTGGAGTATGAAATATATTTAAAAAGGTTCTTATTCAAGTGATTTCGAGAAGCAGATATATAGTAAGGGGCAGCGGGGAATGGGGAGACTCCTGTGGGAAGAGAGTGTTAGGTGAGATCCCGCAGGACGGGACGTCCGAGGAAGCTCACCGCGCTCCCACGGAAAGCGAGCCATTCCCCGCCGCCCTCATCCACTCACCAAACGACTCGAAATCCAGTCTTCCGGATAACTGCCATTTTATAGTTCGTCCTCTAAAAAAACACACCTGCGATTTCATGTTACGAATATATAGAATTGTTATTTTAATCTCTGCATGATTACAAGATTCGTATGATAAAATAGAAGAATCTTTTACTAGATGATCACAAAAAGCTTAGGAGTGGACGATTGATGGACAAAAAAGACATAGCCGGCATCCGCCGACAGCTTAAAGTGGATAATGACTTACTGAAGATCACTGACATCTTTAACGTATATATCATGAAAGAAACGACCGACATTTACCATCACCAGAGTCAGCCATTTGAAATGCTGGACAAAGATCAGCAGGAGCTGTTCATGGCAAACTTCAAAAAAGTACTGACCGGACAGCTTGATGAAAAATTATTCGAGCTGAAATTCAAGCGTGAAGCAGAAGATCACAGTCAGCTCATCCTGCATAAAGGATTACTGAGCAGTGGAGTTGAAGAATGGAAAGAACAAATGCTGCAGATGACAGAAAAAATGATTAATGACCACCCTTATGAAAAAGATGTGGTCATCACTTTTATTCGCGCTGAATACTTAATGAAGACGAAACGAAGTAGTGAAGGATCCGACGAAAGTGAAAGAGATTCCGTTTACGCGAATCCCTTTATCCTTTGCAGTATCAACAAAACAGAGGAACCTAAGAAAGAGATCCAGTTCGACTATATCGAGAAAGAATTCAAGTATAAGATAGAGGTGGACCCGGTCATTGACCTGAAAAATCCAATGTCCGGGTTCCTCTTCCCTTCCATTACGGAGGGGGCTTCCGATGTGAACCACGTACTCTATTCCTCAGGCAAAGCCAATGAGCCGGACTATCGCTTTATCGAGGACGTACTAAATGGAGAAGAATTCATGACGGCTCAGGAAGACAAAGCAGTGTTTGAGGAAGTCATCAAGGATGTAGTGGGAAATCAACTCAACCCTTCCACCCTGTCCAGCGTTTACGGAGAAATCAATAGAGTCGTGGAAGAAAACGAAGACGACGAACCACCAAAGCTAGATTACAAAGACGTGGAACGCGTGCTGACCCAGAGTGGCGAACAAGTCGATTCTGAAAAGATTAAAACCGCTTTTAAAAGATTTACCGATGACGAAGGCTATGAGCTGAAAGCAAGCAGCATCGTGCCTAAATACAAATCAAAATCTATTAAAATCAACACCAAAATCGCCAACATCTCGATCAGCCCTCAGGACCTGGAGTATGTGAGGCAGGTCAATTATAAAGGGAAACGATGTATTATGATTGAAGTGGAAGAAGATGCGGAGATTGATGGATTTAAGATGCTTCCTGAAGCATTTGGTGAATGACAAAATAAACATAAGCTTTCGTTTTATGAAAACAGATAGAGGGGTTTTTCTCTATCTGTTTTTCTTATATAGGCGGCCTTTAGATTATTGATAGAAATGCCAGAAGTAAGCCCAACATTTTTTTATAAAAAACACCTTAAATTCAAGTGTATGCTGTACATTTCCCGAAGATCTCCTATGCCCCTTTCAGTGCGATAATATCTCTCAACTATTCTTTAAAAACACTAAAATCTACTTTATATTCAGTAAATTTGTTAAAATAGAAAATAAGAGGATTTTAACCCCCACAGTCAGCTTTTTACCCATTCTGCGCCACCCCTGTCATTACAAATTCTTTGCTGCCCAATTGAAAATTATTTTCGATAATCTATGTATCTCGCTTTCAATTTTGATTCTAATTTATTATAATTATAATCTAAGAGTGATTTTAATTGTTTAATTCTAACATAAAGAAAGGGAGTATAACTTATGGACAAGAACGAAATGCATGAAAGTCAAGCTGGTAAGTGCCCTGTATCACACGGTAAAACGGAGGAAGAAAGTGCCGTAACGACCTCAAAAGTTGGTACAACGAATAAAGACTGGTGGCCGAACCAGCTGAATCTCCACATCCTGCATCAGCATGATAAGAAAACGAATCCAATGGGTGAAGACTTTGATTATGCTGAAGAATTTAAAAAGCTGGACTATTACGAACTGAAACAGGACCTTCATCAGTTAATGACAACTAGCCAGGACTGGTGGCCTGCTGACTTTGGACACTATGGTCCACTTTTCATCCGTATGTCATGGCATGCAGCCGGTACGTATCGTACTGGTGACGGACGCGGCGGCGGTGCCACTGGTACACAACGCTTCGCACCTCTAAACAGCTGGCCGGATAACGCGAACCTTGATAAAGCCCGCCGTCTGCTTTGGCCGATCAAACAAAAGTATGGTAACAAAATCTCCTGGGCTGACTTACTCGTTCTGACTGGTAATGTTGCTCTTGAGGACATGGGCTTGAAGACATTTGGATTTGCTGGCGGACGTGAAGACGTTTGGCATCCTGAAGAAGATGTCTACTGGGGTACTGAGAAAGAATGGCTGGAGGACAACCGTTACTCAGGCAACCGCGAGCTTGAAAGTCCACTTGCTGCAGTACAGATGGGGCTCATCTATGTGAACCCTGAAGGACCAAACGGAAACCCGGATCCACTAGCAAGTGCTGTAGACATTCGTGAAACTTTTGGCCGAATGGGAATGAACGATGAAGAGACTGTGGCTTTGATTGCCGGCGGTCACACATTCGGTAAAGCTCACGGAGCTGGCGACCCTGAAAAAGTTGAAGCGGCACCAGAAGCCGCTGATATTGAAGAACAAGGCTTAGGATGGCACAGCACTCACGGAAGTGGTAAAGGCCGCGATACCATCACCAGTGGTGTTGATGGTGCATGGACCGCTAACCCGACAGTTTGGGATAACGGATTCTATGATCTATTATTTGGTTACGAATGGGAGCTTACAAAGAGCGCTGCAGGAGCCAATCAATGGGCACCTGTAAATCCTAAAAAAGAAGATATGGCACCAGATGCTGAAGATCCATCTGTACTCGTTCCTACGTTTATGACAACAGCCGATATGGCGTTACGCATGGATCCTGATTACGAAAAAATTTCACGCCGTTACCATGAAAATCCGGCTGAATTCGCAGATGCCTTCGCACGTGCATGGTTCAAGCTGCTTCACCGTGACATGGGGCCAAAATCAAGATACCTAGGACCTGAAGTTCCAAAAGAAGATTTGATTTGGCAGGATCCGATTCCGGCAGTCGATTATGAATTGTCAGACGCTGAAATAACTGAGCTGAAAGCGAAAATCCTTAATACTGGATTGACGATCAGCGAGCTTACTTCAACAGCATGGGCTTCCGCAAGTACGTACCGCGGATCCGATATGCGCGGTGGCGCGAATGGCGGCCGTATCCGTCTAGCCCCTCAGAAGAATTGGGAAGTAAACGAGCCTGAGAAACTGGAAAAAGTACTTTCCGTTTATGAAGACGTGCAAAGCAAGCTTGATAAAAAAGTCAGCATTGCTGATTTAATCGTTCTAGGAGGCAGTGCAGCCGTAGAAAAAGCTGCAAAAGATGCGGGCGTTAACATCACTGTTCCGTTCGCACCAGGACGCGGCGATGCAACCCAGGAACAAACGGATGTCGAAAGCTTTGAAGTATTAGAGCCGATGGCCGATGGCTTCCGAAACTACGAGAAGAAAGCCTACACACTGAGCCCAGAAGAATTATTAATTGACAAAGCTCAGCTTCTTGGCCTTTCCGCACCGGAAATGACTGCATTAATCGGCGGTATGCGAGTGCTTGGTACAAACTATAAAGGAACAGACCACGGCGTTTTCACAAACCGTGTCGGCACACTTACGAATGACTTCTTCGTGAATCTGCTTGATATGGGTATTGAATGGAAACCGTCAGACTACAACCTTTACGAAGGACGCGACCGTCAAACTGGCGAACTCGTCCGCACAGCTACACGTGTAGACCTCGTATTCGGTTCAAATTCTGTCCTGCGTGCCCTTGCAGAAGTATATGCACAGGATGACAATCACGAAAAATTCGTGCGTGACTTCGCAGCTGCATGGGTGAAGGTCATGAACGCTGACCGCTTCGACCTTACAACGAAGAGCGATTCTATGATGTATCATAATGCATAATTAAAAAGCACCTTACCTGGATGCCTGGAGCGGAATCTTTCGCTTCATGGTCATTCGGTAAGGTGCTTTTTTAGGTTTTACGACGAGGGTATATAAGTGGAGCGAGAAAAAAGGCAGCATCCTCTAAGAGTTAGCTGCCTTCTTTTTTAATAAATAGAGTCCCACACTCCGCATCACTAACGTATTTGCTTTTGTTATCGTTTGCTTTTTCCTTTATCAGGCCTTTCACATGGATCGTTTCCGTTTCCTTTCGCATCACATTTCACAACTACAGTCGTTAGTGGATCTATTGTAATTTCGTTCGCATTTTTACTAAATCCAGTCGGTTCACTTACTTTGTCTACTCCTGCTTCATCGTCATCTACAATCACTTTGCCAGGAGCTAAATTGTAATCTTCCATCGTAAACGTGCGCTCTTCTTCATCCGCATTTACGAACACAAAATATTTACCTGTATCATCTGTAGATTCGGCTTTATAAGCAAGAGCCAAATCATTTTCCTCAATCTCAGGAACCTCAAGCTTTGTCACATTCTCATCCACCTCGTCCATCGTACCTAACCGGAAGGCGTCTGTAGATCGGCGCAGCTCAATTAAACCAGTTGTATATTCACGAGTTAAATTATGGATTGGGTATTCATCAGAATTCGTTGCTTTTTCCCAATCAATCATATTAATAGCATCCGTCGAATCATAAGAATCATGGATGAAATAAGGATAGTTGAAAGGTTCACCCTCTTCGTCTTCCATGTATGTTGATTTGTAAGGCGCTTCATCTGTTTCTGCTCTAAATTGCTTCGTACGGCCAAATTCCTGGCCTGCATGAAGGAAGGCTGTACCTTGAGACATTAACACCATAGAGTTGCCAAGACGAATTCGTTCGTGGATTTCTTCTTCATGCTCGTCAGGGTCCTTTTTAATGGATTGGGCAATCACGTCATGAAGGGTCAAATTATCGTGAGCTGCGATATAAGGAACCACATCTCCAGGATCTGATGCTTCAAAGTTGTGAGGTTTTGCGGTGACGTTATCAAAAATCTGCTGCACGTTCCGTGGACCTCCAGTTAAGAAGCGCGCTTCGCCTTCACTTCCAAATCCAGACTTCAACTCATTACGAAAATCATCAGAGAAAACACCGACACTCTCGGTATCCTTCATCCAGTCCTGGTCAGCCGCCTGCACATTACCGCCATTTTCATCGCCAGCGTAAGTTCTCCAGCCTTCCCCGATCATTAAAATGTTCGGGTTCAATTCTTTTGCTTCATCATAAGCTGTTTGAATGCTTTCTGCATCGTGATCGCCCATCATATCAAATCGGAATCCGTCTACTTTAAATTCATCCACCCAATATTTAATGGAATCTACTAAAACTTTGCGAGACATCTCATGGGTCGTACCTAAGCGGCCGCCGCCAAAGCTTGTTCGTGGTGTGCCGTCTGCATCCATAAAGTGATAGTAGTTAGGAACTAAGTCTTCAAAAATACCAACATCAGCCGTATGGTTGTAGACTACGTCTAATACTACACCCATATCACGCTTGTGAATTTCATCAATTAAATGCTTAAGCTCTTGAATTCTAAGTTCCGCATCATCCGGATCCTCAGAATACATCCCTGTAGGGGAGAAATAGCTCTGAGGATCATAACCCCAGTTATAATTGTTGTCATCAGAATCGTAGTTCAGCATACGCTCTGCGCTAGCCCCTTCATCACCAAAGAAATAACTCATCACGGGAAGCAGTTGAATATGAGTAACTCCTAAATCTTCAATGTAATCAAGCTTATCAATAAAAGCTTCAAACGTTCCAAATTGCGAATCCAGTTCATCTTCAATGCTCGGATCAGAAGTAAAATCACGTACATGAACTTCATAAATAATAGCATCCTCGCGTTTTTCATACCCATCAATTTCAGCATAATCTAATGTTGGCCCAATGGAGGATGGATCGACAATCGCTGCTTTTCCAATAGAGTCATCGCCTTCATTATTCCATTTGGCCATGGATTTAGCGTAAGGGTCTAACCCTGTTTTCGTTTCGCCTTCACGTTCAATTTCTAAGTGATAATAATATCCCGTTAAGTCATCGACCCCGGTATTGCTCTGATCAAGCGTCACGTTCCATACACCGCGATCTTCCAGGTTCATGGCAACCTTCTCTACGACTTCATCTTGATTATCCTTGTTATAAAGTTTTACAGAGACGCGGTCAGCTCCAGGTGACCAAAATTTAAGGTTGGCACTGCCGTCTTCTTGAAGATCCATACCCAGGTCTCCATCATAGCCATATGTATCATCGATGTAGCGCCAGCTGACATTGGCTGTCGTCGATTTTTCGTTAAATGTAATTTTGTAAGGAGCGGCTTCCACATCAAACGTACCGCTGATTTCTACTTTTCCATCTTCCTGGATCGTCACTTTTTCAAATGCAACTTCCTCGCGATTCTGATCCTGGATGGTTAACCCTTCATGAAGTGCTTCCTTTGTTAATCCCTCTGTCGAAGAGAAAAGTACTTCTATGGTATTCTCGTTTATGAGTTCCGCTGAATTAAGACCGATTTCAGGTAAATATTCAGGGTTTGTATAGACCGTGTCATCTCCTTCACGAATATAAAGATCATCATACTCATCGACGCTGCCAGCGATTTTATCATTGCCGTCCTTGTTTTCGTTTTCTGTATTCACGACTACAAATCCAATATCTTCAGCATCCTCCGCTAGTTCTACGTCTATATAAGCTCCACTCTCCCCCATCTGCTCATCTGAAAAATTAGTGGCTCCACTGGGCCATGCACCCACTTGGTCAGAAGGCATAGCAACATCCTCAAACAGCCAAAGCCCCCAATCGTTGTAACTTTGATCCGACCGATCATAATGGATTCGTACTGTATCTTCTCCTTCTTCTGCTTTTAAATCTCCAGAAACAAAAGGAATGAAACTTAAACTGACGGCTGCTGCAATAGCTGAAATGTACTTAGATTTTCTTTTCACGTAATCATCCTTTATTAGTTTTTTATGAAACCGCTTGCATTAATTATATAATTATCGCTCGTAAAAAAACAACTCTATACCCATAATATTGAAAAAATAGATATATAGTTGTGCAACTATGTCTTAAGAAATTGTGCACTCGCTTGCATATAAGGTGTGCCAGGAAGATTAATAGGATTAAACTTCCTTTCACATATTCTTGATGTATTCAAGCTTTAAGGTTTGCATCTCATTCCTCCTAATTGCTGTTTTAGCCACTGTATAACCACATAATTCATTGCTTTTTTAGAAATGAGATTAACTTTAATTTCTTTTTTTAGAAATACTTGTTTTTTCTATTTTAGAAACGTGTTATTATTTTGTTGCAGGTTTAGAAAAGGGTGATTATATGTCCATACAGGACAGAGTTATTCAATGCAGAGAGAGAAAAGGTTGGAGTCAAAGGGAATTGGCCAATCGAGTAAGTATTAATTACAGTGTTTTGAATAGAATTGAGTTAGCCACTAGACCGATTAAAGACCAGGAATTAAACAATTTAGCAAACGTGCTAGATGTATCTGCGGATTACTTGCTAGGACGATCAGACACCCCTAATCTATCCGAGGAACAAAAATTCGAAGTATTTAAGAACAACCCTGAATTAGAACGATGGTATTATGAACTTCCTAGAAGTGACGAAGAAGATCTGGAGCAACTTAGGGAAATGTGGGAAATCATTAAGAGAAGAAAGAAATAAGAATATCATTTTTTTAAATTTTGTTTATCATCAATTTATGATAAAAATATATATTAATTACGGGGGTACATATTATGAAAGGTTTATTAAAAATCGCACTATTTTCAATGCTAATTTTTATCTTAGCAGCATGTGGGTCTGACGATGCTGGGCCTGACGGGGAATCTGAAAGCGAAGGTTCTAACACTGAAACAGAGGAAACAGAAGACGAGGGTTCTAATGAAGATACCGAGGCATCTGAGGGAGAAGAAGAAACTGGAGAGGAAATGTCTGCTGAAGAAAACGAATCAACGGATGCTTCAGTCGGAGATACAGTTTCTAGTGATGCCGGTGAAATGACATTAGTAAGTAGAACTGATGATGTAGGTACATTCGAAAGTGGTCCGATAACAATGGATATTACAAAAGTGAATGGTGTATCAGGGGAATTAAGTCAAGAAATGCAAGATTATATGGAAATGGAGCAGGTAGAATATATTCAGGTAGATATGGAAGTGAGTAATTCGTCTGAAGAAGATATAATTTTCTATGCTTCTCAAGCTACAATGATTACTGATACTGGAGAACAATTAGAATCAGATATGATGCTAAGCGACCACATTGACGGTGAATTTTTGGGTGAAGTTAATAAACAAGGTTCTTCTTTTTACATCCTAGAAAACTCAAAAGCGGAAGACGTCAACTCCGTGACTCTAAGATATGATCCTGCTAGTAATAGTGATTATGAGGATTTAGGTGAAGAACTAGAAATCGAAGTTGAGTTAGAAAGATAAATGAAGACAATATATATTACTCTACTTATACTAGGTGTGTTAGGTATAATGATAAGCATGATGATGTATGGGGACATCGCAATTGCTGGTTTAATTGGATCGCTAACTGCGATGTTATCCGGTGTAGGATTTATAATAATTGAAAAGAGATTAAAGAAAGCCTTACAATAAAGGCTTTTCTTTTTAAAACTAAACCAAACATATGTTCTGCATCAGGAGGGACATGTATAATACCACGCTACGAAACTTAATGTACCCATTGGGAATTGGGACCGGAAGTTTCAAGTAATTGAATGGATCGAAGAAAGATTCATCTTTCTAAATCATAAAACATCTGAACAAGAGAACTGAGAACAATTCGGGCATGAGCTTTGTCATCCCGAGCGCCATGCTGGTAAACAGCCAATGGACTTTATAAAGTATCAGGCAGAAAAAAACATATGAGTGGTCAAAATGTGACCACTCACGTCTTATCTTCTTATAAAACCCTATGATTTAGGGGTTAAATACGTCACACACTCCACATGACTAGTCTGCGGAAACATATCTACAGGCTGAACTTCTTTCGTCTCATAGCCTCCATCTTCAAGAACACGCAAATCACGTGCGAGAGTCGATGGATTACAGGATACATAAACAATACGCTCAGGCTCCATGTCGAGCATCGCCTGCAGCAGTGCTTCATCGCACCCTTTACGTGGGGGATCGACTACGATCACGTCCGGGCGCAGTCCCTGGTTACGCCACCAGGGCATGATTTCCTCGGCTTGTCCTACATAAAATTCTGCATTGTCCATGTTGTTCAGGCGGGCGTTTTTCTTCGCGTCGGTTACGGCTTCAGGAACAATCTCAACGCCATACACTTTCTCAGCTTTCTGGGCTAAAAACAGGGAGATGGTTCCAATGCCGCAATAGGCGTCGATCACTGTTTCTCCGCCGCGTAAGTCGGCATACTGGAGTGCTTGATCATACAGCTTTTTCGTCTGGGTGGGGTTCACTTGATAAAAGGACTTTGGTGAAATCATGAATTTCACGTCGCCGATGGTATCATAAATATACTCGTCGCCCCAGAGTACGTGCGTTTCTTTTCCAAGAATTACGTTCGTCCGTCCGCTGTTAATGTTATGCACTACGGATTTTACGTTTGGGAACGCATCGCGTATTTCATCTATCAGCTTTTCTTGATGTGGAAGCTTCTTCGTTCGTGTGACAAGCACGACCATGATATCTTTCGTTGTCTGGCCGGTCCGCACCATGATATGACGCAGCACTCCACGATGGTTTTCTTCGTCGTAAGCGTGAATGCCAAGCCTGCTTGCTATGCGCCGCACGGTTTCAACCATACGATCATTCATTTCGTCTTGAATGAGACACGTATCCATATCAATGATATTGTGACTCCGTTTTTGGTAAAAACCTGTCATCAGCTCGCCGTCTTCCTTTTGTCCGACAGGGATCTGGACTTTGTTCCGATAGCGCCACGGATCGGCCATACCTATTGTTTCATGGACGGGTACGTGGTCGAGGTGAGCCACTTTCTTCATCGCGTTTTTCACTTGATTGTGTTTCATCTCAAGCTGCATACTGTAACTCATATGCTGCAGCTGGCAGCCTCCACACTGGTAATATACATCACAGGGCGGCTCCACTCGTTCTTCGCTCGCTTCCTCTACGTCCAGCAACTTTCCAAACCCGAAGTTTTTCTTCACTTTGACGACTTTAACTTGTCCTTTTTCACCTGGAAGCCCATAAGGTACAAACAAAGGATATCCGTCTACTTTGCCCACTCCATTGCCTTCGTGTGTCAAATCCTCAAATGTTAGCTCAATCGTCTGATTTTTTTGTACGGGCGGCTTTGGTTTCGCCATATTACATCCGTCCTTTTCGTTTCTTAGCTGTTCACAGCTTATCACAAAAACGCCGCCGTCACTAGGACAGGCAGCGTTTGACTGTTATCATTTATTCGTTAGATCGGGTGAAAATTTATCTTTTGGTACGAAGAATTCGATATGACGATAAAGATTGACGAACTCTCCAGGGAGCATGCCGCCGAACTCTCCATCTATGTTCAACTGCATCTTCTCTTCTGTATGAACCTTCACTCGACTTGCTGTCGTATGAATGAATTTGGGATGGTTCAAGTGGTTCCCCTGGATTGCTAACGTAGCTAGACGCGCAAACTCCGCAATGTTCATTTTCTCAATGATCATCAGATTGAATAAACCATCATCCATTTTCGCTTCAGGCGCAAGCTTCTCAAGACCGCCGACTGAATTGGTATTAGAAACGAGAAACAGCATGACTTCACCTTTATAGATACGACCGTCATGTTCCATTTCAACATATGTCGGCCTTATGGATGGAATCATTTCGATCCCTTTTAAATAGTAAGCAAGTTGTCCAAGCATCGTTTTCAGTTTACTTGGAACTTCATAAGACACTTCGGTAATTTTCCCGCCGCCTGCGATATTCATGAAATAATGACCGTTCACTCTGCCAATATCAAGCGGCATTGAATAATCATCTAAAATGACATCGACAGCTTTATGGATATTACGTGGTACACGAAGTGCACGCGCAAAATCATTCGTCGTCCCTACGGGTATAATGCCGAACTTCGGTCTGAAGTCCTGCTCAGCGATTCCATTAATGACCTCATTAATGGTCCCGTCTCCGCCGGCTGCGACCACGACATCAAATTTCCGTTCCACAGCAATTTTAGCTGCTTTCGTCGCATCACCTTCACACGTCGTCGCGTGGGCAGATGCTTCGTAACCAGCTTGCTCAAAACGCTGTAAAATATCAGGAAGAACCTTTCTGACGATCTCTCTCCCTGAAGTCGGATTATAAATAATACGGGCACGCTGCATAGTATGACCCCCTCATCCATCATGCTCCAAATAACATCATAGCGTTTTTTTCATCATTTGAAAACATTAAAGTGTCTCATTTAAAAAACACACACGAGGAGTGCGTGCTTTTTAATATGGCCGGAGAAGGAGGGTGTCCCTCTCCGATTCATATTATCGCTTATCCATTTCCTCTAAAATGATCTTGTTAACCATTGGTGGATTAGCCTGACCTTTCGTCTGCTTCATGACTTGACCGACAAGGAAACCTAAAGCTTTATCCTTACCATTCCTGTAATCTTCAATCGACTGCTGATTGTTATCAAGAATACCGGAAATGATTTCACGAAGCTGTCCTTCGTCAGAAATCTGAACAAGTCCTTTATCTTTAACGATCTTCTCAGGATCTCCGCCTTTTTCTACTAAATCACCAAATACTTTCTTGGCGATTTTAGAAGATATCGTACCATCTTCAATCAACTTAATCATTTTCGCCAGTCCTTCAGGAGTCAGGGCAATATCGCTGAACTCTTTGTAATGCTTATTCAAATAAGCGGATACTTCGCCCATCAGCCAGTTCGAAGCTTGCTTAACATCCGCGCCCTGTGCAATCGTCTCTTCAAAGAAATCGGACATTTCCTTATTATTCGTTAAGACCATAGCATCATAAGCCGGCAACTGTAATTCTTCGATATAGCGCTTCTTACGGGCATCTGGAAGCTCAGGAATCTGGTTGAAAATACGATCCTTCCACGCTTCATCAATATGAAGTGGAACAAGATCCGGTTCCGGGAAATAACGATAGTCGTCAGATCCCTCTTTCACACGCATCAAGATTGTTTCTTTCGTCTGCTCATCATAACGACGCGTTTCCTGAAGGATTTCTCCACCGGAAAGCAGTACTTTTTCCTGACGAACCTCTTCGAATTCAAGACCCTTTTGTACAAATGAGAAGGAGTTCAAGTTCTTCAGCTCAGTCTTCGTTCCGAACTCTTCCTGTCCAATCGGACGCAGAGAAAGGTTCGCGTCACATCTTAAGGAACCTTCTTCCATCTTACAATCAGAAACACCAGTATATTGAATGATATTTTTCAAAGCTTCTAAATAAGCATACGCTTCTTTTGGTGAACGGATGTCCGGCTCGGACACGATTTCCACCAGTGGCGTACCTTGACGGTTATAGTCCACCAGCGAATACCCATCATCACTGTGCGTAAGCTTCCCAGCATCCTCTTCCATATGAAGACGAGTAATACCGATCCGCTTCTTCACGCCATCCACTTCAATATCAATATACCCATTCTCCCCGATCGGCTGATCGAACTGAGAAATTTGGTAAGCCTTCGGGTTGTCCGGGTAAAAGTAGTTCTTACGGTCAAACTTCGTATCCGTCGCAATCTCACAATTAAGCGCCATCGCTGCTTTCATTGCGAAATTCACAGCTTCCTCATTTAACACCGGAAGCACACCCGGGTACCCAAGGTCGATCGGGTTAACGTTCGTATTAGGAGAATCCCCGAACATATTCGGAGAAGGACTGAAAATTTTCGATTCTGTTTTTAATTCTACGTGGACTTCAAGTCCAATCACTGTTTCAAAATTCATGAGCTCGCACCTCCAAGGGACGGGCGTTGTTTATGGAAGTCTGTCGCCTGTTCAAAAGCATGAGCAGCACGGTAAACGCTATTCTCATCAAAGTGACGGCCGATGATTTGCAGGCCGATCGGTAATCCTTCAGATGAGAAGCCGCACGGAACAGAGATTCCTGGCACGCCAGCTAAGTTGACTGGAATCGTTAGAATGTCATTGGCGTACATCGTCAGTGGATCATCGATTTTCTCGCCGACTTTAAACGCTGGTGTCGGAGTTGTAGGTCCGACAATGACGTCATAGTCCTGCAGTACTTTTTCGAAATCATTTTTAATCAATGTACGGACTTGCTGCGCTTTTTTGTAATAGGCGTCGTAGTAACCAGAGCTAAGCGCAAAGGTACCCAGCATAATACGGCGCTTCACTTCGTCTCCAAAGCCTTCAGAACGAGAACGTTTGAACATATCAAGCATCGTTTCAGCGTTTTCCGTACGCTTTCCGTAACGGACACCGTCAAAACGGGCAAGGTTCGCGGACGCTTCTGAAGAAGAGAGCAAGTAGTACGTCGATACGGCGTACTTGGAGTGTGGCAGGGATACTTCGTCCCAAGTCGCTCCAAGCTCCTCATACTTTTTCAATGCGGCTTGAACGGCCTCTTTCACCTCAGGAGTGACACCTTCACCGAGATACTCTTTCGGCACGGCAATTTTCAACCCTTTTACATCACCTGTGAGGGCTTCTGTGTATTTAGGTACTTCTACGTTCGCAGAAGTAGAGTCCATATTGTCGTAACCGGCTATCGTCTCAAGCAAGTAGGCATTATCTTCAACGGAGCGAGTAATCGGACCAATTTGGTCTAGAGATGAAGCAAATGCGATTAATCCAAAACGTGATACACGGCCATACGTGGGCTTCAATCCAACCACACCACAGAAAGCAGCAGGCTGGCGGATAGAACCGCCTGTATCAGAGCCTAAGGAGAACGGAACTTCGCCAGCTGCCACAGACGCAGCCGATCCACCACTGGATCCCCCTGGTACGTAATCCGTATTCCAAGGATTGCGTGTCGCGTAGTAGCTGGAGTTCTCATTGGAAGAACCCATCGCAAACTCATCCATGTTCAATTTTCCGATGGTTACAGACTTCGCTTCATTCAGCTTGTTAACGACGGTCGCATCATACAATGGATCCTCGAAGTTATCTAAAATCTGGCTGGCCGCTGTTGTGCGCAAACCCTTGGTTACGATGTTATCTTTGACACCGATCGGCAAACCGAATAATTCAGCGGCGTCATTGCCGCGCTGCCCATCCAGTTCAGCTGCCTGTTTCAGTGCAGCTTCTTTATTTAATGTAAGGAAGGCTTGGACCTGGCCGTCGACTTCCTCAATACGGTTGTAGGATTCATTAACTAAATCAGTTACTGTAATCTCTTTACTATGTAGCTTATCTTTCAGCTCGCGTAAAGAATGTTCAAACAAAGACATGTAGGTCCCTCCCTATTCCAAAATAGATGGAACTTTAAATTGTCCATCTTTATGATCCGGTGCATTTTTCAGCACATCTTCTTTCTCAACCCATCGCTTCGGCTCGTCCTTACGCATCACATTGTGCAGATCAAGAACGTGCGTCGTCGGTTCTACACCTTCTGTATCAAGCTCATTTAACTGCTCGGCATACGTAATAATATCGTCCAGCTGTTTCGTGAAAAGATCAGCCTCTTCTTCCTTAATAGAAAGACGGGCCAAGTGCGCCACGTGTTTTACATCTTCTTTACTAATACGGGACATATGGTTTCCTCCATTCGATCTCACATAATATATGATCATACCAAATTTCTATTTTCATACGCAACGTTCAACTATACACCCTACCAATCATAACATAAAGTTCAAGTTCATTCATGGGCGGTCTTGCTATGAATGTTACTTGAACTTATCGGGCGTTTACAGGACGTTTTCCCCTAGTCTCATTTTACTTTTCCTGCCTCATAAAGTTTAGGGGAATTACGGACTGTTAACCTGCGGAAAAGCGAAACTTCATTCAGGGGGTTTTTCCTGAATGTTAGTTGAGCCAATCGGGCGTTTACGGACTGTTCCCCCATTTGCAGACTTCCGCAAGTTAATTGAATCTGATATGGGGGACTACAGACCGTTAACCTGCGATATAGTTCAAGTTCATTCATGGGCGACCTTGCTATGAATGTTACTTGAACTTATCGGGCGTTTACAGGACGTTTTCCCCTAGTCTCATTTTACTTTTCCTGCCTCATAAAGTTTAGGGGAATTACGGACTGTTAACCTGCGGAAAAGCGAAACTTCATTCAGGGGGTTTTTCTAACCACCCACCACAATATACGAATGGCTGTAGTTCTCTAAGATTAACATTATACTTTTGTAAAATATTCTCCTTGTGCGGCGCGTGGGAGATCTTTAGTTCAATTTCCAGGCTCAGTAATACATTTTCTCCTATAATTTGAGTGTCATACTTGCAATTCAGTTCATTGATTTTGAATGGAAGGTAAGCGCTCTGGATTACAGAATGGTTTATTGTGTCAATGAAGGTATATCCTTATGTACTTAAATTATAAGATATCAAAAAAAGATCTCCAGCGGAATGCTGGAGATCTTCTTAATAGTATTATTAACGGCGAGCCGCTTCTTCAAAGTTTGCAACAACTTCTTTAGATGGAGCTGGCCCCATCTTACTAACAATGATAGCAACAACAAAGTTCAAGATGAAACCTGGTACGATTTCATAAAGATCGAAAATACCGCCGCTTAATAGATCAGCCCATATTACAACGGTCACTGCACCAACGATGATACCAGCAAGTGCTCCGTTTCGTGTGATGCCTTTCCAGAATAGAGAAAGGATGATCGTTGGACCGAATGCAGCACCAAAACCTGCCCATGCATAGGATACTAGTCCAAGCACCGTGCTGTCTGGGTTACCAGCAAGCAGCAAGGCGATTAACGCGATGGCTGCAACAGCGAAACGTCCAACCCATACAAGTTCACGTTCAGAAGCATTTTTACGGAAAATCGCTTTATAGAAATCTTCCGCTAATGCTGAAGATGATACAAGCAATTGTGAGTCAATCGTACTCATAATAGCAGAAAGAATCGCTGCCAGCAGGATACCCGCAATCACTGGGTGGAATAAAATCTGTGAAAATACGATGAAGATTTTCTCCCCATCAGCCAGCTGTTGGAAGCCCGCTTCATTTGTCAGCTGTGCGCCTACTGAGCTTAAGCCGCTGACATCTTGTGTTGCGATAAATGCTAAGCCGAATAGACCCGTGAAAATCGCACCGTAAAGGCCAATGATCATCCAACCCATTCCAATTAGACGAGCTTTCGGCACATCTTTAGGAGATCTTAAGGCCATAAAACGCACCAGGATATGGGGCTGACCAAAGTAACCCAATCCCCATGCGAGAGAGGATATGATCGAGATGGCTCCGACACCCTGGACCATCGTTAAGTGATCAGGGTTGATTGAACCTACAGCATCAATGGCAGAGTTCCATCCTCCGAGCTCCTGGATTGCCACAATTGGTACAGCAATCAATGCTAAGAACATTAAGATCCCCTGGATGAAGTCTGTCCAGCTTACTGCCAGGAAACCACCGATAAAGGTATAAGAAATCGTTACAATAGCACCAATCCATAGTGCTTGTGTGTAGGTTACATCAAAGGAGGATTCAAATAATTTAGCTCCACCGACTAAACCTGAAGAAGTGTAAAATGTAAAGAAAACTAAAATAACTAACGCGGAAACAACACGTAAAATATGAGAGCTGTCTTGAAAACGATTTTCTAAATAGTCCGGTAATGTAATGGAATCATTAGCAACTTCTGTAAACACTCGTAAACGACGAGCAACAAATTGCCAGTTTAAGTATGCACCGATAGCAAGACCTACAGCCAGCCATGCCTCTCCTAATCCTGAGACATAAATAGCCCCCGGCAAGCCTAATAGCAGCCAACTACTCATATCGGATGCTCCGGCACTAAGTGCAGCTACTCCCGGCCCTAAACGACGACCACCTAATACATAATCTGATAAATTGCTTGTTAAACGGTATGAGGCAAAACCAATCCCCAGCATACCCACTAAATAAACTATAAACGTAATTAACGTAGCAGTACCCATTTTGTCTTATTCGCTCCTTCCGGTAAATAGTGTGATGATAGATAGTATAATTAATAACGGCATGGGTACAAAAAGCCAAAACCATGCTCCTCCTGAAAGTGAAAAATTGCCTGCAGCGGCTGCTAGTTCAAACACGTTGTCACCCCCATTTTGTAATATACACTTCTATGCATTTTTTTTATAATTCAGAATGCCTGAAACTTTTGCATAGAAGTCGAAAAAGCCAAACATTGGTACAACTATATCATAATATATTAGTTAGAACATTGCAAAAATTATAATATTGACGTTTTCGTGTATAATTATACAAATTAACTTCTGATATGCATGTTTTTTTCCTATATATATGATATCTATTCATAAAATTTTATAAATAAAAATTTAGACATACTGTAATTTTTATTCTCTGCAGGTTCTTTTTTCCTGAGTATAAGGACACGGTAAACCTGACCTTAGTAGTCTTACTCAATTAACGGCAGCCTATTCCTAGATTTACAAATTTCGACGTTTTTTTAATCTTATCAATGATTCATCAAAAAAACCACCTTCGAATGCGCTTCGAAGGCGGCTTTTAAACTTTTTACAGCATTTCTGAAGTGGTTTTCCCCTGCATGTGATGGATCAAGTAATCCGGTCCGCCGGCTTTTGAATCTGTACCGGACATATTGAAACCTCCAAATGGGTGATAACCTACAATCGCTGCCGTGCAGCCACGATTGAAGTACAGGTTTCCGACATGGAAGTCTTCACGTGCTTTTTCCTGATTTTGGCGATTATTAGTGATTACTGCGCCTGTTAAACCGTAGTCCGTGTTGTTGGCAATATCAATCGCTTCTTCAAACGATTTCGCTTTCGTAAAACCAACCACCGGTCCAAAAATTTCTTCCTGCATGATGCGGGAATCCGGTGCAAGGTCGGCAAATACAGTCGGCTCGATGAACCAGCCCTTACTGTCATCCCCTTTTCCTCCAGTGACCAGCTTCCCTTCTTTTTTCCCTATTTCAATATAGCTTAGTATCTTGTCGTATGCTGCTTGATCGATAACGGGACCCATATACGTATCGTGAGCCGCTGGATCACCATAAGATACAGATTCTCTCGTTCTCGCTGCCACCTTATCAAGTAATTTATCATAAATTTCTTCATGAGCAACGACACGGGAACAAGCCGAGCATTTTTGACCTGAAAATCCGAAAGCGGAATACGTAATGGCATCCGCCGCAAGTTCAAGGTCTGATTCTTTATCAACAACGATCGTATCTTTACCGCCCATTTCAATGATTGTGCGCTTCAGCCATTTTTGCCCAGGCTGTACTTTAGATGCACGTTCGAAAATGCGCGTACCTACTTCACGTGAGCCCGTAAAGCTTACAAAACGAGTGCGAGGGTGATCGACAAGATAGTCTCCTACCTCTTTTCCACTCCCAGGAATATAGTTGATGACGCCGGCTGGAAGGCCAGCTTCTTCAAGGACCTCCATCATTTTGTAAGCTATAATAGGGGTGGAACTCGCAGGTTTCAGTAAAACGGTATTCCCCGATACCATAGACGCTACTGTCGTGCCACACATGATGGCAAACAGGAAGTTCCACGGAGAAATGACGACCCCTACCCCAAGAGGAATGTAGTGGAACCTGTTGTTCTCGATTGGACGAGAGTTGATTTCCACTCCTTTATCAATTTCAAGGATTTGACGCCCATAATACTCTAGAAAATCTATCGCTTCCGCCGTATCAGCGTCCGCTTCTTTCCACGGTTTACCGCCTTCTTTTACAAGGTGCGCGGTAAACTCATGCTTCCGTCGTCGAATAATAGCGGCGGCTCGGAATAATATATCTGCACGGAACTGCGCTTTTGTTTTACGCCACCAATTGAATGTTTCATCTGCAATTTGATGAGCTTTTTCCGCCAACTCCTGATTAGCCTTTGATACATAACCTATGACTTCCTTTTTATTAGCTGGGTTGACGACTTTAATCTTCTCATCGGTCATGATTCTCTCCCCGCCGATAATTAAGGGATAGTCTTTTCCAAGGTCCGCTTCTATTTGTTTGATAGAGTCCTCAAGAGCCTTGCGATTCACGTCCAAACTGAAATCTGTAAATGGTTCATGTTTATATGGTACAACCACTATAAACCGCCTCCTCATTTTCGATAGGAATCGACGCTTTTATTAGCAAATTACCACGTTAAGCGTTTCCACTAAATATTTTATCCTAAGTTTCCAATTTCATCAATTTAATCTTTCAGCTATTTTGTAAAGTCGTTTTTAGTTTTTCATAAGAGAGTTATCCAATGATATGTCAGGATAGTAGAAGACTTGAATTCGTAACCTAGGTTTGTTACCGATTTAAGAGCCAGGGGTGAGAAACGAACCCTCACAAAGCTCTGTGTTGATATTCATATAAGCTTTAATGAAAGACTCTGTTTCGAGATGTTAGAGATGTTAGAGCTGTTTCCGTCACAATAATAGTGCTTGAACGTCCGGGAAATCACTCGCTTTCCATGGGCGTACGGTGAGCTTCCTCGGGCTAACGCCCTCCGGGATCTCACCATGTACTGTTCTCCCATAGGAGTCTCGCAATTTCCCGGACCTTCTTGCTTTTGTGAGAATAACGGAAACATCTTATGCGGCTTCACTTAAAAAATAATTGCTTTTAAGTGATAACTAGTGGAACTTCTGTATGGAAGAAGATGCTTGGAACTACCTTAAAGTGATGGACTGGACTGAGCTGCCGGAGATAAAGGAAACACGAAGAACGAAGTGATTCGATGTTGACTTATCGTACAGAAGTGAAGGAAGTCTCAGTAGCCGCTAAGCGCTGGAGCTGGATAGTCCCCACATGAGGTTATGAACGGATTCACGATTTAGACTAATATAAGTGTAAGAGGTGGGAGAAGGAGGTAGGCGAGATCCCACAGGGCTGCAAGCCCGAGGAAGCTCGCCACTTCCCCCACAGGAAAGCGAGTAGCTTCCCAACAAACCCTGGCTCTCAACCAGGCAACGAACCCAGGTTATCTCAAAATCAAGTCTTCCACTATCCTGCCATATTGTTGAATAACTCACTTATCAATATCAACAACCCCTATAACATAGCCATTAATTAAAGAGAGAAGCTGCTTCTTTTTGGTGATGACACAATCTCCAAGCATTCATTTAAAAACACGACCGCCTTTATCCAGGCTGCCGTGTTTTATCATTCGTAAATATGGATGAAAGGTTCATCTTGTCCAGGTTTCTTAACAATCAGACTCTCCTGCTGATCCATACTGTTAATTTTCACTTCTATCGAATAATGGTCTTCAAACATTTCATTAACAAGACTGTAAATATATTGGGTGAATCCGGTCACTTCTGTTTGAGAGTCAAATTGAATCGGAATGTCGATTTTAACATCTTGCAATTCATCATCTACGTAAAAACCATTCGCAATCATACCGACAAAGTTAGGAAAGTAATCCGAAACTTCTGTTCGGAAGTCAGAGAAAATCTCAGAATCGTCAAAATGCTCTTCTTCTGCTTCACTGGAAGGGAATAAAACGTAATCTTCGTTAATTTCATCCCAGCCTCCTACCGAGTTATCAGAGCCCTCAGCATAACCTTTGCTTAAGAAGTTTCCGGGAGTTTCTGAGTTGTCGTCTTCCTCTTCATATATTGCAAAAACTATTGGAATATCTTGTAGTTCTTCTCTCTCCCTGATTCTTTTTAAAATAGTGTCGGCATACTCCTGGCCTCGTGATAACGATTCACTGGTAGGGATATCCTCTGAATAATTTCGTCCTTCAGCTTCGAACTCATAGGCCGACCGCATAGATATTCCAATGGTCATTCCAGACACTTCTACGACATCATCATCTTTACGGACAAGATAATTCTGTTCCACGATATTAGAAATATAACGCGGGCTCTCTCTGAATTCTTCTTCTGAAGCGGACTCTTCATCTAAAGCCGGATTTAATCCTTCAGGATTGCCTGGATCTGTAGTTTCTTCGTCGGTAGTAGTGGGTTCCTCATAACGGCCAAGCCAGCTGTATAGTATACTATCATCGAGATACTGTCCGGGTTGGAAGTAATAGTCTTCCGTACTGAAAAACTCTTTAGAGTGGCGCTGCAGCCCGCCTTCAAACTCAGCAATATCGAGACGATTACCCATCTGGTTCGTTGTCACTCCCCGAGCCGCTGATATTTTCGAGCTTCCCTCTGTTAAAATCATCCGATAGTTATCATCGGTCACATTATAATTTGGAATTATAGCCGACTGTCCATTATCCTCTTCTGTAGTTTCACGGACGACTTCATCTGTATTATCGTATACAGGTGTACACGCGCTGACAATCAGGACCATCGCTAGTAAAAGTGCGTGCAGCTTGCTCATTCATTCCACTCCCCATTATGTTAAAGCATTCGCGAATTCTTCTTCGCTCCAAATCTCCACCCCAAGCTTTTCGGCCTTCGTATATTTTGAACCTGCGTCTTCTCCAGCAATCAATAAGTCTGTCTTTTTACTGACACTGCCTGTAACACTGCCCCCAAGCTCCTGGACTATATTCTTCGCCTCAGAGCGTGTGAAGTTTTCCATCTTACCCGTCAACACAACGGTTTTTCCTTTAAAAGGTGAGTCCTCAGGACCTTCATTCTTACTTGGTCCTTTGTATTCCATATTGATCCCGAGCTGCTTCAACTCTTCCATCAATTCAGCCACCTGAGGTTTTGCAAAATAACGGGCGATAGATTCAGCCATTTTCTCGCCGATTTCTGGAACTTCAATAAACGTTTCCATATCCGTACTTAAAAGATTGTCCATCGTTTCGAATTCCTGGGCGAGTGTGTTCGCTGCTTTCGTACCAACATAACGGATGCCAAGTCCGAACAATAAGCGCTCTAATGAATTTCCCTTAGAAGATTCAATGGCTTTTAACAGGTTGTCCACCGATTTTTCGCCCATTCGTTCTAATTTAAGCAGTTCTTCCCGATCCAGTTTATATAAGTCTGAGATATTGTCGATCAAATTTTCTTTAAAAAGCTGCGCGATCACCTTTTCACCTAGTCCTTCAATATCCATCGCGTTCCTTGACACGAAGTGAATTAATGCTTCACGGAGCTGGGCTTCACAATTGGGGTTGATGCATCTAAGAGCTACTTCTTCCTCTAAGCGGACGAGCTTACTATCACATGCCGGACATTTTTCAGGCATGAAATAGGCTTCTTCCTCACCAGTCCGTTCATCGGTCACAACTCGAACGACTTCAGGAATGATGTCTCCTGCTTTCTTTATGACGACTGTGTCCCCAATCCGGATATCGCGTTCCCGGATCAAATCCTCATTGTGAAGGGAAGCACGCTGGACGGTTGTTCCTGCTACCTTTACAGGTTCTAGAATTGCAGTCGGAGTGACCACTCCTGTTCGACCGACACTTAATTCAATATCCTTCAGCTTCGTTACCGCTTCCTCAGCCGGGAATTTATAAGCGGTAGCCCAGCGCGGACTTTTGGCGGTGAATCCTAAAGCGGTCTGTTGATCGAGTCGGTCGACTTTGATAACAATTCCATCAATTTCATAGTCCAAACCAGGACGCCGTTCCAGCCAGCTGTGAACATAGTCAATCACTTCTTCTATATTGTTACACTTTTTCCACTCCGGATTTGTTTTCAGTCCTAAGCTTTCCATCAGTTCGAGTCGTTGACTATGAGAGGTGGCTGATTCTTCCTGCCATTCTCCCACCCCGTATAGAAAAATATCAAGATTACGCTTCGCCGCTATTTTCGGATCAAGCTGACGCAATGAACCAGCTGCAGCGTTCCTTGGATTGGCGAAAGGTTCTTCTCCCTTTTCTTCACGCGCTTCGTTCATCCTCTGGAACGATCGCTTCGGCATAAATGCTTCCCCGCGAACCTCCAATGTTTCCGGCTTGTTTAATCGTAGTGGAATGCTTTTAATCGTACGGAGATTCGTCGTAATATCCTCACCGGTCGTTCCGTCTCCTCTCGTCGCACCTCGAACGAAGATTCCCTCTTCATATGTAAGGGAAACGGCCAGCCCATCAATTTTCAATTCACAAACGTACGATACTTCTTCCTCCGTACCTTCGCGAGCACGACGATCAAAATCTCTCAGTTCTTGATCATCAAACGAGTTTCCCAGGCTGAGCATAGCAACATTGTGTCTTACTTTCTGAAAAGCGCTAAGAGGCTCACCGCCCACTCGACGGGACGGTGAATCAGGTGTGACAAGACTTGGATGTTCTCCTTCTATATCGAGAAGCTCTTGCATTTTTTTGTCATATTCGTAATCTGAAACACTGGGCGCATCAAGCGTATGGTATTCATAGTTATAGCGGTTGATTTCTTCGCGGAGGGCTTTCAGCCGCTCTCTAGCTTCTGCTTCATTCATTTCATAACACTTCCTTAAGCTTTCGTAATGGGTGCAAACCTTGCCAGCAGGCGTTTAATGCCAGTCGGAGCTGGAAATGCAATATCCAGTTCCATCGCTTCTCCCTCTCCCTGCACTTTCACGACTGTACCTTCTCCCCATTTCTTATGCTTCGCTTTATCCCCAGGCTGCCAAGTGATTTTCTCTCCGCCAGTTGAAGGCTTTTCCTGTTTTTTTGCTGCACGTTTTTTGACTGGTGCAGCTGGAGATTGCCCAAGCGGGGTAGTTTCTCTTTTTTTATTGAAAAATGGCAGTGACTCTTTTTCTTCTTTTCCGTTTAAGAGTTCCTGAGGAATTTCATGGATGAACCGGCTGACTGGATTCATATTCGTCCGGCCATATAACGTACGCATCTTTGCATGGGTAAGGAACAGCTGACGTTCTGCTCTCGTAATTCCTACATAGGCGAGGCGCCGTTCTTCTTCCATTTCATCATCGTCCATCAAAGATCGCGTATGTGGAAAAACGTTCTCTTCCATTCCAATTAAAAATACGACCGGAAATTCCAGTCCTTTCGCTGAATGCAATGTCATTAAAGTAACCGTATCGTCGTTTGAAGGATCATCATTCATTGAATCAATATCTGCAATCAAAGCCAGATCTGTCAAAAAATTGATCAATGTTTTGTCTTCCGCCGTCTCTTCGAAGTTTTTTGTAACGGATTTAAATTCTTCAATGTTCTCAAGTCTGCTTTGGGATTCGAGACTTTTTTCATTCTTAAGCATCTCTTCATAGCCTGTAACTTCAATGACTTCGTTTACCATATCGGTTGCCGATAAAAACTCCTGCTGCTGAGTCCAATTTTTGATCATTTGATAAAAGCTCATAATTGATTTGGCTGCTTTTGCACTAACACCGACGAAGTCAATTTCAGCTGAAGCTTCATAAAGAGAAATGTCGTGAGCGGCAGCATATGCTTGTAGTTTATCCAGGCTCGTTTTTCCTACGCCCCTTTTAGGTTCATTGACGACACGCTGATAGCTGAGGTCATCATTCGGGTTCGCAATTAAGCGTAAATAAGCCAACAGGTCCTTGATCTCTTTTCGATCATAGAACTTCGTGCCTCCGATCATTTGATAAGGAACGCCTGCTTTTACAAACGTTTCCTCTATCGTTCTTGACTGAGCATTCGTACGATATAGTATAGCGGCATCTTTGTATTGAAAACGTCCTGATCTGACAAGATCCTCTATTTGGTCGGTGACATAAAGCGCTTCTTCCCGCTCAGTGCCAGCTTCTTTGTACTGGATCTTTTCGCCGCCGTTGTTATCGGTCCAAAGATTCTTCGCCTTTCTCCCGCTATTGTTGCCGATGACCTTGTTCGCTGCGTTCAGAATTAGTTCCGTTGATCGATAATTCTGTTCGAGAAGTATGGTACGCGCTTTTGGATAATCTTTTTCAAACGATAGAATATTGGTGATGTCAGCCCCTCGCCAGCGGTAAATCGACTGATCCGAATCACCCACAACACACAAGTTCTCAAAACGACTGGCTAAATACTTCACCAGCTGATATTGGGCGTGGTTCGTATCCTGATACTCGTCCACGTGGATATATTGAAAACGTCGCTGATAATATTCAAGAACTTCAGGAAGTCGTTCAAATAACGTAAGTGTCTGCATAATCAAATCGTCAAAATCGAGCGATTGGTTTTTACGCAGCTTCTTTTGATAGGCTTTGTAAATTTGAGCGATTTGTTCTTCATGGATATTGCCCGCATCACGTACGTGCTGCTCTGGAGTAATCAGCTCATTCTTTGCATTACTGATTGCACCGATCATGGCCCTCGGATCCCATTTCTTAGGGTCTAAGTTCAGTTCCTTTAATACTTGCTTGATCACAGACTGCTGATCGCTTGAGTCCAAAATGGAAAAATTACGATCATAGCCGATCCGGTCAATATCTCTTCTTAAAATTCGAACACACATCGAGTGAAAGGTGGACATCCATATCTTATCTGCGTCATTTCCGACCAATGACTCGACCCGCTCCTTCATTTCCCGCGCTGCTTTATTCGTAAAGGTAATCGCTAATACGTTTCTAGGAGAGACTCCTCTTTCCTGCAGTAAGTAAGCGATCCTGTGAGTCAAAACCCGGGTCTTTCCACTTCCGGCACCTGCCATAATGAGAAGAGGCCCTTCTGTATGGGTGACCGCATTTCTTTGCTGTTCGTTCAATCCTTTAACTAATGGGTGTAATGCTTGCGTCATCAAGGACACCTTCCTTTTTAAGTATTATTGCTTACACGCGTTCACCGTTTGTAACGCAGCTTGTACATCTTCATATATAATGTTACCGACGACGATAACGTCTGCATGTTTTTTCATAATCTTCGCCTGCTCAAGAGTTTCAATGCCTCCGCCGTAAAATAAGACCGTCTGTTCCAGCTCAGCGGCAACGTCACGCACTAATTCAGCATCTCCCCACGTACCGCTGTACTCTAAATAGAAAATAGGCAGGTTGAACATGTGCTCCGCCATTTTTGCATAGGCGAGGACATCCTCTTTAGAAGGAAGCTGACATTGTGCTGCTTCAAACACTTTGGCTTGTTCATTCATCACACAATAACCTTCGACCGCCATCTCTCTCCAGTCAATCCAGTCGCCGTACTCTTTGACCGCTTGATGCTGGATGTCCATGACATAGCGCTTTTCACGACTATTCAATACGAGAGGAATGAAATAGCCGTTAAAGCCAGGCATAATGGCTTCCATCGTAGAAACCTCAAGAATACATGTAATATCATATTTCTGAACTCTGTCCTGCAAATCGAACACATTATCAAATGTGATTCCGTCCGTTCCCCCTATGATAATGGCGTCTGTCCCTGATTCACAAAGGTCTTTTAAGTATCTTTCCTCTATTGATTTATTTGGATCCAGCTTGAACACATGGTTCCAATTTTTCACGTTCAACACGTCATATATTCCTCCAGAAGTTCCTTTAGTTCATTCATATATTATAGCAAACTTTAGCTATCTACATGAATCGATACGAGGGATTTTTGCAAAGAAAAAATGAAGGTTTTTGTTAGTAGTTTTTGATTGCGTGTCTCGTTTCATTTGAGGGGATAACGTTCTTCAGTGGTGAATTGTCGCGACTCCTCAGCCCAACCCTCCATCATCATTAAAAAACCGTCCTCACGGAAAGGACGGTTTCTCGTTCTATTCAGTTCTTTTTTCTTGGACACGATCCAATGCCAGAGTATATGCATCGTTCCCATAATTTAAGCACCGCTTAACTCTGGAAATTGTAGCTGTTGATGCTCCCGTTTCTGTTTCAATCTTATGATAAGTAAATCCTTCACGAAGCATCCTTGCGACTTCTAATCGCTGAGCGAGCGACTGGACCTCATTCATCGTCGCTAAATCGTCAAAAAACTCATAGCATTCCTCTACGTCCTTCAAAGATAAGATAGCTTCAAAAAGCTGATCCAATGTCTTTCCTCTTAATTTATCAATTTGCACTTGTTTGCCCTCCCCTTTTAATCCACTGTTACATGTCCTGTATTTTCCGGGATTACGTTCACCCAAATTCGGCCCGGCAGGAAATCAACAGGTTCGTCCTTTTTATACGGTAAAATCCTTCCGCCTACATTCTTCCATTCTACATTAATTTGTTCCCCATTTTGAAGTAAATATCCTTCCCCGCCAGAAGTAAGGTCGATTTCACGCCGACCTTTATCATCAACAACTTCATGGGACGTTTTTATAATAAAGACGTTCGAAAGTGAGATAGGTTCATCGTTTTCCGCGTCTATACTCGGAACCCCATTACTTGACCGCAAATACCGCCCGCGCTCTTCATCATAATCAAATGTCACGGTTTCTCCGGCATGGTAGGTAATGGTCACCTCTCCCGCAGGTTCTCCAGCTAAATGAATTCCTCCACTGAATGGTAAAGGCTCAATGTCTTTTTCACTATCATAGCCCTTATTTTCAAGAAACTGTTCAAAGCCGTCAGTTAATAAGTAAGAATTATGCGGAGCCTGCCGATCCGACGTCCGTCTGAAAAGAATACCATCATTATCGTACTTTGCCCCGTCAGCATAATCAATCCCGCTCGATTGAATGCCCTCATTAATGAAACCAGCAGCTCCGTGGTACGCGAATACAGCGTCGTATCCTCCGGCTATCTCAGCAAAATAGGGACGGGCACTGCGGATTGGGCCGACCTCTTCAGGCAACTCGCTTTGATACAGAGCAAGTAATCTTGTAATTTGACCTTCAGCCAGTATTTCGTAAACAATATCAGCCTTGCTTAAGCCTGATTGAGGACGCGCTTCTCTAGAGTTACTGACCATCACTGAAAACACTCGCTCGTCCACTTCATCCTCGGCAGGAATTCCCGTCAAAGGATAAACAGGGCCGGTCGTAATCCCTGAAGTTTTCTCTTTAGGATGCTCGTCCTCACTAGAACCATCACCGCTGCAAGCAGTCAACAACAAGAAAATCACTGCCGAGAAAATTACAATGAATTGTCTCATACCCCATACACCTTACTCTCTAAAGTTTTCTACTTTAGTCTATCGCATGATGGCGGGGTAGAGAACCTCATTCTTTTTCACATCGACAATACCGACTGGAGTGATCCTTATAAAAGGAAGGTGCATGGAAGATAAGAATAGTAAGGTATATACAGGATCACCATAAGTGTATCCGTATTTTTTAAGTATTTCTTTTAACTCTTTCTCCCTTTCCATAAGCTCTTCCATTGGAATATCTGTCATGACGCCTCCTAAAGATAGAGGAAGTTCATAAATGATTTCCCCATCATCTACCAGAACGATACCTCCGCCGATTTCCTTCAGTCGACGAAAGGCAAGCTTCATATCCGCCCTTGATTTACCAAGCAGAATTAAATCACCCGTGTTGGAATAGGAGCTGATCAACGCTCCCAGGGAATCGGTAAATCCTTTCAGCAGTGTATTGACTTTCCACTCCCCATCACGATCAATGAGCGTCAGAAATGCCTCATCGTTCTCAGCGGGAATCCGATCAACGGATGCATCAAGATCAAGCGCATAAGGTTTCATAATGACTTCATTGACCATTTCCATTCCAACAGGCATCGAGAATTGGAGATCATCATCCGTTATATCAAAAGAAAGAGACAGGGGCTCTAGACCATACGTTTCCCACGGGAAATCTTCATTTTTAGATACCAGCTTATCGTCTTTACGTACCCATTCACCTTTAGCTAAAACTGAGTGCGGATTAGGGTTGTCACGGCTTGATAAAAAGTTCAAGTGAGCGACACGACCTGGTGCCAGGCTCCCGAGGCGATCATCAATACCAAAGTGTCTCGCAGCTTGATAGGAACCCATCATATAAGCATCCACATCGTTGATTCCAGCTTCTAACGCGATTTTGATACACGGATTGATCACTCCTTCACGATAGAACCCAGGCGTAGATCCATCAGTCGTAAACATCACCCGATCATACTGCTGATGATTTTTCTCTATTAAACCTTTAAGGATATTTGGAAGATCTGGACGAATCGAAGAATGACGCAGTCCGGTTTGATATCCATGGGACAAACGCTCAATGACTTCATCAGCTGTCATGGATTCGTGCTCAGAATCTAAGCCGAGAAGCTTCATTTTCACTAAAGTTTTCCACGAGGCTCCGGGTAGATGACCTTCCATCGGTTTACGGGATCGCTTTGTTTCCTGCATCCAGTGAAGCATTTGATCATCACCGCCATAAAGCACATCAGGCCAGGCGGTCAATTCACCGCCTTGAATAACTGCGTCATGCTGCAGCCATGACAGCACCTGTTCCTCAAACTCTTCCTGTTCACCGTCATGAAGAGCAGACTGAGAATCGAAGCGGGCCCACCAGTACATAGAAGCGGACACATTCATAAATTCTTCTAATAAAGAAAAAGCTTTTTCTTTATCGGTTAACAATAACCACATCAAGTTATCGTTGATCAAAGTAGTCGTCCCGGTCCCAGCTGCATATTCAGCGAGACTACGGGGATTATATAACTGAAAAGGATGAGCGTGAGGCTCAATATAGCCTGGAACGATATAGCTCTCGCTGCCATCTATAATTTCTGTCCCTTCCGTTGAAGGCGGCCATTCTGGACCAGAGTAGATAATGCGATCGTTGTAGATCCATATATGACCTTGCATCCATTGCTTGAGATAGACATTTAAATAAGTAGTGTTTTTAATCAGTTTTGTTGGTGCTAGCTTCCCATCTACAACAGCCGTATGTTCCCTAAGCTGTCGATTACGCCAGCGAAAGCGTTGCTCGTTCATGAAGCTGCCTCCCTGATTCATTTTTTCTATCGTAACACACCATGATACCGTTCGCATAAAGAAAAGCGGAGGCGGTCGGTTAGACACGACATGCATAAGCAAAATCCCGTAATCGGGCGATCTTTCCCGGTGAAGGGAGATTGCTTATGTCAAGAGTGTCTGGCCACCGGAGCTGGACATTAGAAAAGCGGAGGCGAGGGGTCAGGACCGTACGCATAAGCAAAACAACGGAGTGAAGCGCTTTTCCTTCACGCAGAATTTACAACGTGATAAAAAAGCCAGAAAATAAAAAAAGGCGGGAAGCCCCGCCTGATCATGTAAAGGATGTTGTATGATATGGATTTTTTGGAATACTTGACTGACGTAGGCTTCGTCATTTCGGTAATTATCGGAACAGTAGCAGCTTTACTCTACGTTTTGATCCGCCGCAATAATAGCTGACTTCCCGATATCGTTCCTGTAAAAGAAGTCTTCCGTTTCGTCAAAAACTTTTAAAGCTTTATTGACACTTTGAAGGGCGCTGGCTAAATCGGGAGCTTTCGTGCCGAACAGTAGAACTCGGCCTCCGTCAGAGACATAACCGTCATTAACCTTTTTCGTACCGGCATGTACAGCAAATAGTCCGCTTTCTTCAGACCATTCAGGTAAAGCTATCCCTTTTTTATAGCTTCCCGGGTAACCGGCTGAAGCGACAACCACGCCTGCACAAGCTTGGTCTGCCCACTGGAGCTGTGGATTTTTACGGTCCAGTACGTCAAGGACGACTTGAACTAAATCATTTTCCAGCAGGGGCAGGACAACCTGTGTTTCCGGGTCTCCAAATCTTGCGTTGAATTCGATGACTTTTGGACCTTTGGCTGTCTGGATAAGTCCTGCATATAGAATACCTGTAAATGTACGCCCCTCCTCTACTAAAGCGGAGGCTGTTTTTTGTAAGATTGATTCTACGGCGAATTGATAGGATTGTTCAGGCAAGTCCGGTGCGGGAGCAAACGCCCCCATGCCTCCTGTATTTGGTCCTTGATCCCCTTCATAAGCACGCTTATGATCTTTGGCTGTCACCATAGGATAGACGTTCTCGCCATTAACGAATGCCATCAGGGAAAATTCGGCACCTTCTAAAAATTCTTCGACGACTATTTCCTGACTGGCTTCTCCGAATTGCCCATCTAACAGCATATCCTCGACGGCTTCTAATGCCTGGTCAATTGTCTCAGCTACCACTACACCTTTACCGGCGGCCAGTCCGTCTGCTTTCACAACAATCGGTGCGCCTTTTGCCCGAATATATTCTTTCGCTTGTTCAGCATCTGTAAACGCTTCGTAATCAGCGGTAGGAATGCTGTATTTTTTCATGATTTGTTTAGCAAAATGTTTGCTTCCTTCAATGAGAGCGGCGGCTTTTGAAGGACCGAATACGAGCAATCCCGCTTCTTGGAAACGATCGACAATCCCATCCAACAAAGGGTTCTCAGGGCCTACAAAGGTCAGGTCCACTTTATTTTCTTTAGCAAAAGTGATGAGCTCGTCATGATTTGTTTCTGGTATCGCTACACATTCCGCCTCTCGTTCCATACCTGCATTACCTGGAGCAGCGTATAGGTTGGTCACTTGAGGACTTTGGGAAAACTTTTGTATGAGGCTATGCTCGCGCCCGCCTCGTCCGATCACTAGAACTTTCATGTCGTTTCACTCCTTCACTTAGTGTTTGAAATGACGCATTTTCGTAAACACCATGGCTATGCCATGCTTGTTGCAAGCATCAATGGAATCCTGGTCACGCTTAGAGCCTCCCGGCTGGATAATGGCTGTGATTCCTGCTTCAGCAGCGGCTTCGACCGTATCCGGCATTGGGAAAAAGGCATCGGAAGCCATGATGGCGCCATTTGCTTGATCGCCTGCTTGTTCAAAAGCGATTTTAGCAGCACCGACTCGATTCATCTGGCCTGCGCCTACACCGACGGTCTGATCGGACTTCGCTGCAACAATTGCGTTCGATTTAACATGTTTCACTACTTTCCATCCAAGCTCTAAATCTTTGAGCTCCTGTTCAGTCGGCTGACGCTCAGTGGCTACTTCAAGTTCTACGTCTTCAAGAGTCCCTTCATCCGTATCTTGAACGAGCATGCCTCCGCTTACTGACGTCAATTTATGAGTCTGGCTTTCGGGCTTCTTCATATCCGCTTTCAGCACACGTAAGTTCTTCTTCTTAGTCAAAATATCGAGCGCTTCTTTGCTGTATGACGGAGCGATAACAATCTCCAGGAAAATTTCCTTGAGCTTGGCTGCGGTTTGTTCATCGACTTCACGATTAAGAGCTACTATTCCACCAAAAATAGATACAGGATCTCCTGCGTAGGCTTTGCCATACGCTTCAGAAATAGTCTCCCCTGTCCCTACTCCGCAAGGATTCATGTGCTTCACAGCTACGGCCGCTGGTTCACTGAACTCTAATACTACATCTAAAGCGGCGTTGGCATCCTGGATATTATTATAAGAAAGCTCTTTACCGTTCAACTGCTCAGCGTTAGCCAACGATGCACCATTGTAATTCGCTTTCTTATAGAAGGCAGCAGTTTGATGAGGGTTTTCTCCATAACGTAGGGATTGAACTTTTTCATATGTAACGGTGTAGGTTTCAGGGTACGCTTCCTCTGTTACGTCAGCGAAGTATTCTGCAATCATAGCGTCATAGTTTGCAGTATGGCGGAACACTTTGGCTGCCAGTTTTTTGCGGGATTCGAAGGATAGGTCACCAGCTTTAAGACTACTGACGACTTCAGGATAGTCTTCTGGATCGACGACAACGGCTACATCCTCAAAGCTTTTTGCTGCAGAGCGAAGCATCGTCGGGCCGCCGATATCAATGTTTTCGATCGCATCTGCTTCTGTCACATCCGGTTTTGCAATCGTTTCTTTAAAAGGGTATAGATTAACTGCGACTAGATCGATAGTTCCGATCTTCAGTTCATCCAGCTGACGCATATGCTCCTCGTTGCTGCGCTTAGCCAGTAATCCACCATGTACAGAGGGGTGAAGTGTTTTAACGCGTCCGTCCATAATTTCAGGAAACTCTGTTATTTCTGAAATAGAAAGTACGGGAAGCCCTGCTTCTTCAATCGCACGTTTGGTGCCTCCAGTAGAGATCAGCTCATAGCCAAGATCGATGAGCCCTTTCGCAAATTCACTTAATCCTTCTTTATTGGATACGCTCAGTAATGCACGTTTCATTTTGCTTCCTCCTTGATAAGTAGAGATTGGATAACTTGAGGATAGAGCTGATGCTCCACGGCTTGAATCTTGCGTCGGACCTCATCCTTTGTATCTTCTTCTGAAATCGATAGCGCTTCCTGCGCGATGATTGGGCCGGTGTCCATGCCGTCATCTACGAAGTGAACGGTTACGCCCGTCACTTTGACCTTTTTATCAATAGCTTGTCCGATCGCATCCTTGCCTGGAAATGCGGGCAGGAGGGATGGGTGGATGTTGATGATGCGCTTGGGGTAAGCTTCAAGCAAGGTAGAACCGATCAGCCTCATGTACCCTGCAAGGATGATCCATTCGACGTCTCTTGCCTGGCAGTCGGCCAGCAGGGCTTTCTCGAATTCTGCTTTGTTTTCGAATGATTTCGGGTTGAAAACGACGGTGTCTACGTTACGTTTCTGGGCTTTTTCGATTACTGCCGCATTAATTTTATCTGAAACGAGTAGTGTGACGTCCGCATTTAAAGTTCCTTTATCGCAGGCTTCCATTATAGCATCGAAATTCGAGCCTGTGCCTGAAGCGAATACGGCTATTTTGTTACTCATGACCATTGAATTCCTTCTTCGGCTGTGACATGTCCTATTCGGACGGCTTCTTCTCCTTGTTCTTTCAAGGATTGAAGGGCTGCTTCCACGTCTGCTTCAGGAACTGCCGCAACCATCCCTATTCCCATGTTGAAGACGCCAAACATATCTTCCGTCGATAATCCGCCTTGCTTCTGCAAAAAGCTGAAAATCTCTGGTGTCGTCCAGCTTTGAGTTTCGATGGCAGCACCTAACCCTTCAGGCAGTGCCCGGGGAATATTTTCGTAAAAGCCTCCGCCTGTAACGTGAGCGAGTCCTTTCACCTCGACAGCAGCTTTCAATGCTTGAATCGCCTTCGTATATATTTTCGTCGGTGTTAAAAGTACCTCTCCTAATGGCCGGGAAAAAGAGCCATACTTTTGGGTAAGATCCAGATGTTCTTCTTCAATTATACGGCGTACAAGGGAAAACCCATTGGAATGCACACCGGTGGAAGGTAAGCCGATTAAAACATCGCCCGGCTTAATTTGTTCTCCAGTGATCAATTTATCTTTATCGGCCATTCCTACGACAAAACCAGCCAGGTCATACTCTTCGGGGTCATACATGCCTGGCATTTCAGCTGTCTCTCCGCCGACAAGCGCACAGTTAGACTGTTCGCACCCATCCGCTATCCCTTTGACGATTTGTTCGATTTTCTCTGGTTCGTTTTTTCCACAAGCGATATAGTCGAGAAAAAGGAGCGGATCGGCGCCCTGAGCCACGATATCGTTCACACACATGGCGACCACGTCGATACCTATTGTATCGTGCTTGTCCATTTCAAAGGCAAGCTTAAGCTTCGTGCCGACTCCGTCCGTTCCTGTAACGAGCACGGGATGCTGATAAGTCATGGAGCTGATGTCAAATAGACCGGCAAAAGATCCTAGTCCGCCAATGACTTCAGGACGCATCGTGCGTGCTACGTGTTTTTTCATGAGATCGACAGCTTGATAACCAGCTTCTACATCGACACCGGCTTTTTTATATGATTGGCTCATTATGGCTCCTCCTTCTCCTACGCTTTTTCATAGGGTGGAATGGTATTCGGATAAATTTCTGTTGGGTAATTACCGGTAAAGCATGCGGCACAGCCTCCGTGATTCAAGGATTCCTCTCCTTGATAAATGGCATCATTTAAGCCATCGACCGTCAGATAGGCTAAGCTGTCCGCTCCTATTTGTTCTTCGATTTCTTCTACTGTATTGTTCGATGCGATCAGCTCGCCGCTGGTTGAAGTATCAATCCCGTAATAACATGGGTTTTGAATCGGGGGTGAAGCGATTCGCACGTGCACTTCAGTGGCGCCGGCTTCTTTTAGTAATTGAACTATTCTGCGGCTCGTCGTTCCACGGACAATCGAATCGTCGACCATGACGACACGCTTTCCTTCAACGATTCCCCTTACGGCGGATAGCTTCATTTTCACACCCTGCTCCCGCAATTCCTGAGAAGGCTGGATAAAGGTTCGACCGACATAACGGTTTTTAATCAATCCAAGCTCATAAGGGATGCCTGACGCTTCTGCATATCCGATGGCTGCAGAAATACTGGAATCAGGTACACCGGTTACAACATCAGCTTCAATTGGGGCTTCAGCTGCTAACGTTTTCCCCATACGCTTCCTTGAAGCATGAACGTTTTTGCCGTCCAGGTTACTGTCCGGACGTGAGAAATAAACATATTCCATTGAGCAAAGAGTACGTTGAATTGGTGCAGAAAACCGCTGGGACTGAATGCCGTTTTTATCAATAATCAGCAGTTCTCCAGGCATGACTTCACGTTCATACGTAGCACCAATCACGTCAAATGCACAGGTTTCTGAGGAGATGCACCAGGCGTCCCCTAAATATCCAATGCTGATTGGACGCAGTCCACGCGGATCATTCGCTACATATATTTTGTTTTCTGTCATCATTAAGAAGGCATAGGCACCTTTAATCATGGACAACGCCTGGCAAATCGCTTCGTCCATCGGCAGGTGACCCGCACGTTTAATTAAGTGAGCCACTACTTCTGTATCTGAGGTAGTCTGCATAATGGACCCTTGAGCCTCAAGCTGACTTTTCAAAGCCTGGGCATTTACAAGGTTTCCGTTATGAGCCAAAGCGAGTCCGCCGGTCTGGGAACGGAACATGAGCGGCTGGATGTTTTCGTAACTACCGTCTCCTGCTGTCGCGTATCGAACGTGCCCGATGGACGAATGGCCGCCTAATTCATTTAAACGATCTTGCGGGAAAACTTCAGAAATCAACCCGTGACCTTTGGCAACTTTCATATGCTCGCCATCACTCGTTACGATTCCAGCACCTTCTTGACCTCGGTGCTGCAGCGCATGAAGTCCATAATACGTAAGCTGGGCAGCATCCTGGTGTCCAAATACGCCGAATATTCCGCATTCTTCGTTTAGTCCTTTGATTTCACCAAGCATGGAATAGCTCCTTTCCATAGTTGTTCCAGAGTTTGTGTTTGCTCTTCCACGACGGTTTCCCCTTCGGACTGGACGTGATACACCCCGTCCCCTGTCACTTTCCCAAGCAGGGTTGCGTCTTCAATCTGTTGTTCGAACGCTTTTTGATTTTCCGGTTTAACTGAGACCAAAAAGCGGGACTGAGTTTCTGAAAATAAAGCTGATGTCCGGTCTCCCTGGATCGTCACTTCACATCCAAGTCCGTTGGCAAATAAGCTCTCAGCTAATGCAACGGCCAGACCGCCCTCGGCTAAATCATGGGCTGATTCAATGATCCCTTGTTGGATCGCTGTCAGTAATTGACTTTGACGAATACCTTCTACTTCCAAATCCAGTTGTGGCGCTTTTCCAAAATGACGATCTTCCAGCATGCCTTGCAGCTCACTGCCGCCGAATTCCGGTTTCGTTTCACCGATGACATAAATAAGGTCATCCGCATTTTTCATGTGAGATTGTGTAATGTGGTCTGTCTTTTCAATGAGACCGACCATTCCGACAACCGGTGTAGGATATATCGCCTGGCCGCCAAACGATTCGTTATAGAGAGAAACATTCCCGCTGATCACTGGAGCGCTCAGCTTACGACACGCTTCGCTCATACCTTCTACACTTTTCTCCATCTGCCAGAAAATTTCCGGATTTTCCGGCGAACCGAAGTTCAAGCCATCCGTAATTCCTAGTGGACGTCCGCCTGAACACACGATATTGCGCGCTGCTTCTGCGACGGCGATTTTACCGCCTGTTTCCGGATCCAAATAGATATATCGGGAATTGCAATCCGTTGTCATCGCAAGTGCTTTTTCGGTTCCGCGCACACGAATGACGGCAGCATCAGAGCCTGGAGTAACGACGGTATTCGTTTGAACCATCGAATCATACTGATCGTATACCCACTCTTTACTAGCTATTGTTGGCTGCTGCAATAGATTTTTCAGAGTCTCTTTATAGTCTGTAATTTCAGGAACGTAATTCTCCATTTCCTGATACTCCTGGAAATAATCCGGTATCTTTGATGGCTGATGATACACTGGCGCATCTTCAGCGAGGGAATCGACGGGAACATCTGCAACGATTTCTCCGTGATGTTCAAGACGGAAGCGCTGGTCATCTGTCACTTCTCCTACAGATACTGCTTCCAAATCATACTTACGGAAGACTTCAGCGATCTCCTCTTCTCTGCCTTTTTCTACGACGAGAAGCATACGTTCTTGCGATTCTGAAAGCATCATTTCGTAAGCTGTCATATTTTTTTCTCGTTGAGGAACTAAGTTCATGTTCATAAGCATGCCAGTACCTGCTTTACTTGCCATTTCACTGGCAGAAGAAGTTAGTCCGGCTGCCCCCATATCCTGGATGCCTACAAGTGCTTCATGATGAATGACTTCAAGACAAGCCTCGATAAGAAGCTTTTCCATAAATGGATCGCCGACTTGAACAGAAGGGCGTTTTTCTGCCGACTCCTCCGTCAGCTCTTCCGAAGCAAATGTAGCTCCGTGGATACCATCACGTCCGGTTTTAGCACCTACATACATGACGGTATTGCCGATTCCTGCTGCGATCCCTTTTTGAATATCCTTATGGTCGATCAATCCAACACACATGGCGTTTACGAGCGGGTTGCCGTTATAAGCATTATCGAATTGAACTTCCCCGCCAACGGTAGGAACGCCGACACAATTTCCATATCCTGCAATTCCATGAACAACCTCTTCAAATAAAAACTTCACCCGTGGCTGTTTCAAAGAGCCGAAACGGAGAGAGTTCAAAATGGCTACTGGACGAGCGCCCATTGAAAAGACGTCCCTCAGAATCCCTCCGACACCGGTAGCTGCACCTTGATACGGTTCCACGGCTGATGGATGGTTGTGACTCTCTACTTTAAAGACGACGGCTTGCTCGTCTCCGATATCTATTATTCCAGCGCCTTCACCGGGACCTTGCAGTACTTGAGGTCCTTCTGTAGGGAATTTTCTCAGTAGAGGTTTTGAATTTTTGTAGCTGCAGTGTTCAGACCACATAACAGAGAAAAGCCCAGTTTCCGTGTAGTTCGGGCGGCGGCCAAGAATTTCTGTAATCGAGCGGAATTCTTCGTCACTTAAGCCCATTTCTTTATATAATTGCTGCTGTTCAATTTGTTCAGGGCTGATCTCAAGCTTTGATGGCATGCTTATCCCTCCAATGAGTAAGAATCGACTGGAATAGACGAAGACCGTCTTTTGTTCCAACAAGTGAATCAACGGCACGTTCCGGGTGCGGCATCATCCCCAGTACATTTCCTTGTTCATTCGTAATGCCGGCAATATCGGCCACCGATCCATTCGGGTTATTTTTATAAGTGAAAGTGATCTGATTGTTAGCTTTCAATTTCTTGAAAGTTGCTTCATCGCAATAATAATTTCCGTCACCGTGGGCGATAGGAATGTCGATTTCTTCTTGATCACTGTAATGGTTTGTAAACATAGTGTCCGAATTTTCTACCGTCAAGGTTTCGTAATGGCACATGAATTTCAAGTGTTTGTTCGGAAGCATCGCTCCTGGCAGCAGCCCCATTTCAAGCAGCACCTGGAATCCGTTACAGACGCCAAGAATCGGCTTGCCTGCTTCAGCCGCTTCACGGATTTGGTCAATCACACCCGAAGTGGAGGCGATTGCGCCTGAACGCAAGTAGTCACCATAAGAGAATCCACCTGGCAGAAGGATGGCATCATAATCGGATAAATCAGCTTCCTGATACCAGACAAGATCTGCCTGTTCACCTAGACCTTCAGTGATTGCATAAAACATATCTCGGTCACAATTGGACCCTGGAAAAACTACAACAGCGAATTTCACTTAAACGGCCTCCTCGATCGTATACGAATAATCTTCAATTACTGGGTTAGCTAATAACTGATCACACATTTTGTCAACTTGCTGTTCGATATTGTCTGAATCCTCAAGCATAACTTCCATATACTTTCCAATACGCACGTCTGCTACGTTGTTATATTCGAGTGAATGTAACGAGTTCTGTACAGCCTTCCCTTGTGGATCGAGTACGCCTTCTTTGAGAGTGATGTAAATCTTTACTTTGCGCATGTGTTCTCCTCCAGTCGTTTTAAAATGTTTTCGTATACTGAGATTAAATCGCCTAACCCTTCACGGAATACGTCTTTATCCATCTTCTCTCCTGTATTTTCATCCCATAAACGGCATGTATCCGGTGAGATTTCGTCAGCGAGTACGATGGTTCCATCGGCTAACCGGCCGAATTCCAATTTGAAATCAACAAGCTGCAGGCCGGACTGCTTGAACAATGTCTGTAAATGTCCGTTCACTTCTAATGCCTTATCCTTAATAGATTTAAGCTCATTTTCTGTTACATCCGTAAGGTGCAGCGCATGCTGGTCATTTAAGATCGGGTCATCTAATTCATCTTTTTTATAAAAAAGTTCGACGAGCGGTGGAGAGAATTCCAGCTTTTCCTCAATACCCAGCCTTCTCGTAATACTTCCAGCTGCAACGTTGCGGACAACGACTTCCAGGGGAATGATCGTCGTCTTTGCGACAAGCTGCTCCGTGTCATTCAACGCTTTTATAAAGTGTGACGAAAGATTCTGCTGCTGCAGATATTCAAAAATTCTTGAGGTGATCAAATTGTTCAGGCGTCCTTTGCCTTCAAATTGATCTTTTTTCTTACCATTGAATGCAGTAGCATCATTTTTATAAGACAAAACCAGCTGTTCCGGCTCGTTATCAACGTGATACACTTTCTTCGCTTTACCTTCATATAAAAGAGAACCCTTCATTAGAAACACCTCGCGTTTGGAATTTTTGTCAGGAAAGACCGATACGATCAAAAATGCGGTCCACTTGCTTTAAGTGGTGCTTGTAATCGAAGCAAGCATCGATTTGTTCTTTAGATAAGGCGCTCGTAATCTTGTCATCTGCTTCGATAAGATCACGGAATGGAACACCGCGCTCCCAAGCTTCCATGGCTTTAGGCTGAACGAGGTCGTACGCTTCCTCACGGACAAACCCTTCATCAATCAGGGTAAGCAGGACACGCTGTGAGAAAATCAGGCCGTACGTTTTTTCCATGTTTTCCTGCATGCGCTCTGGGAAAACCGTTAAGTTCTTCACGATATTTCCGAAACGATTGAGCATATAGTTCAAAGCAATCGTGGCATCCGGTAAAATGACACGCTCTGCTGAAGAGTGGGAAATGTCACGCTCATGCCATAATGGAACATTTTCAAAAGCTGTCAGCATTTCACCGCGCAGCACGCGTGCCATTCCGGTCATATTCTCTGACCCGATCGGATTGCGTTTATGCGGCATGGCTGAAGATCCTTTTTGACCTTTCGCAAAAAATTCTTCGACTTCGCGTGTTTCCGTCTTTTGCAGGCCGCGGATTTCTACAGCGATTTTTTCAACGGAGGATGCGATCAAAGCAAGGGTTGAAACATAATGAGCATGGCGGTCTCTCTGCAGCGTCTGTGTGGAAACCGGCGCAGCTTCCAGCCCAAGCTTTTCACACACGTATTGCTCAACAAATGGATCGATGTTGGCGTATGTACCAACAGCTCCTGACAGCTTTCCAACTTCGATGTGCTTGATTGCAAGATCAAGACGCTCAAGATTACGTTTCATTTCTTCATAATAAAGGGCTAGTTTCAATCCGAAGGTCGTCGGCTCGGCATGAACCCCGTGTGTACGTCCCATCATAACGGTATGCTTATGCTCGCGGGCTTTATCGGCTATAATGTCGATGAAATTCACTAAATCCTTGCGAATGATTTCGTTAGCTTGCTTAAGCTGATAAGAAAGGGCCGTATCTACCACATCAGTCGACGTTAGTCCGTAGTGGACCCATTTACGTTCTTCACCGACCGTTTCAGATACAGCTCTTGTAAAAGCAACGACATCATGACGAGTTTCGGCTTCGATTTCGTGAATACGATCGATATTGAACGAAGCTCCCTTACGCAGCTTAGCCACATCCTCTTTAGGAATAACTCCAAGCTCGCTCCATGCCTCACAGGCTAAGATTTCTACTTCCAGCCACGCCTGGTAACGGTTTTCTTCTGTCCAAATCGCACCCATTTCAGGTCTTGTATAACGTTCAATCATTCCATTTCCTCCTCTAATTCCTACCACATATGAATATTGTTTTTTGATATGATTTCATCGATTTCTTCTAAATCATTACCGACCAGCGTGATGTGACCCATTTTGCGGTTCGGACGTGATTGTTTCTTCCCATAATCGTGAAAATGAAAGCCGTAATAGTCGCCGATTCTGCTGACTAATATATCGTAATGTCTGCCAAGGACATTGACCATTACCGCTGAAGGGAAGCTATGCACCGGCAGAAGCGACAGCCCGCATATCGCTCGGACATGCTGTTCAAACTGTGACACATTGCACGCTTCAATCGTATAGTGTCCTGTGTTATGCGGACGTGGTGCCATTTCATTTATATAGATGTCCTTATTTTTCACGAACATTTCCACAGCGAACGTCCCTACGATATTCATTTTTTCAGCCAGAGCCGTCGCAGCCTCCTGCGCTTTATCTGCTACTTTCTTTGATACCGTGGCGGGAACTCTCGTTTCATGTAATATTTGCTGGCGGTGAACATTCTCTGCAATAGGAAAGAATGTAATATCCCCACCGATGCTTCTGGTGAAAACTTGAGAGATTTCCAAATCGAAAGCTAACCATTCTTCTACGATGTAAGTGCCGCCTTCTTTTAGAAAATCTTTAGCATCTTCCACGTCTTCTTCCATCTCAAGCTTCAACTGCCCCTTCCCGTCATATCCTCCGCTGATTGTTTTGAGAACTACCGGAAATGTCATATCAGGAAGTGCTGCCGCTAATTGGTCATACGATTCGATAATATTGTAGTTCGCCACCGGCAGGCCGGCTTCCACAGCTACCGCTTTTTCTTTCGAACGATTCTGCGTCACTTCTAAAGGGTACGCACCTTGAGGCAGCTTTCCTGCTTCTTCAAAAAGCCGGGCTACTTGTAAGTCGACATTTTCAAATTCATACGTAATCACGTCGCTTGCTTCACTCAATTTTTGAGCAGCTTCTATATCATCATAATTCGCTTCAATGTGTATGTCGGCAATTTGAGCACATGGGCAGTCTTCCGTAGGATCGAGCACGGCAATCCGATACCCCATATGTTTAGCTGCCGTCGCCATCATTCTTCCCAATTGACCGCCGCCTAGAATTCCGATGGTTCCGCCGGGTTTAACGACTTTATTGGTCACGTAGCTCACCTCTCATACCTTCGACTTTATCTTTCATTTCATTTCTATAATTCTGAAGACGCTCGGCTACTTTTTCATCAAAAGCTCCGATCATTTCAGCTGCAAGTATTCCTGCATTTTTTGCTCCTGCTGTACCGATTGCTACAGTCGCTACAGGCACACCGCCCGGCATCTGGACGATAGAATATAAAGAATCAATCCCGTTCAGTGCTTTCGATTGAACAGGCACCCCTATGACAGGAAGGGTCGTTTTCGCTGCCACCATTCCTGGAAGATGGGCGGCTCCTCCAGCTCCGGCAATGATGACTTTAAGTCCTTTGCCGCGAGCCTCCTCAGCGTATTTGAACATATCTTCAGGAGTACGGTGAGCGGAGATGATCTCTTTTTCATAATCCAGTTCTAGTTCATCCAATACTAAACAAGTTTGTTCCATAGTGGTCCAGTCTGAAATACTTCCCATAATAACGCCGATTTGAGCCATCATATCCCTCTTTTTCTCAATTAATCGATTAAAAAAGCCTGCTCATCACCCTCAATATGAGAGGAGATAAACAGGCACACTTGTATCTTGAAAAGTGAATCAGATGCTTGGTCTCCCCTCATAGTCCAGACATTTACGGTGTCCAGGTAGAGACGAATGGGCCTTATTCCCATCTTATATGAGGTCCAATATGCAATTCTGATTCCATCATAGCAATATATCGTTGAATCTGTCAACGCAAATAACGAACATTTAAAAATAACGTATCTTATAATGTTCGGATTTATTGCTTCACTGCATGAAAAACTATCGTTCTCCCTACAGGTTCAAGGGTTTTTTCACCATTTTCAATGACTTCTTTAAAAATCGGTTCCTCGGCCCTGCGAACAGGTGCATATCCATCCTTTTTCATCCGTTCAAGGCACTGGGCAATACTTTCTTGTTCACCGACTTCATAGCGCTTCTTGCTGTTGTTCTTGGGCATCTCGGATCTTTCCTTTCTTCACTTGCTTCACCCAGAAACCGCCATGAATTTGTTTCGGCTCATAAGCAATGATAAAAGCTTTCGGGTCAATGGATTTAATAGTTTCGTACAGCTTCAGTTCATACTTCCTCGGGGTCAGGATCTGCATCGCTAATCGGTCCCCCTCCATACCGTACGCGTACCAGCTCGTCACGCCGTATCCCTGGTCACGAAGCATTCTTGTAAACTCGATACCAGGGTCTGAAGATATGACGTTCACCGTCGTGTAGCCCAGGGCAAGCTTTTCCTCGATCTTCATACCGATGATCACACCTAGTCCGTAACCGACTGCATATGCAATCAAATTCTCAATCTGGTTCAGGTTATCCAGAACCAGACCTAAACCTATGATGTAGATAAGAATCTCAAAGACACTTATCAACGCCGCAAAATACCGCTGTCCTTTTAACGTGAAAATCATCCGCAAGGTAAAAAATGAAACATACACGATGTTGACGACTAAAATGATCGAAACCATCAATAGTGGATTATCCAGCATGGGTATTCCTCCTATGCCTCTTCACCGCCACATGAACAAGCAGGTACATTTAGACGATTCGTTTCGGCTGGAATCCTTCCTGGGCATTCACCTAAACGATCAATCTGCATACACTATATACCATCGGCTACAGCTTACACAATAAGATATTTTCATAGCTTTTGTCGAATCCAGGAGGTGCTTGTTCATGAAACATTTTGATGATTGGAAAAAGAATTTAGACCATTTTTTCGGTCAGGATTTCTGGGGTGAATTTGAAGGCTTGATGAAACCTTCTATACCACAAATGAATATTTACCAGTATGATAACGAGTTGTTATGTATAGCAAACATCCCCGGAATGAACCATCCCAAGAATGTTGATGTGCTCGTCGACCACTCTTCCCTCATTATAAAAGGCTCCGTCGACCTTAACCACCGCGGCGGGCATCAATTGATGTCTGAAATTGCGGTGGGTGCCTTTGAAAGAAGCATCGACCTGCCGTTCCCAGTGCGCAGTGACAAAATGGAAGCAACTTATAAGCATGGCCTGCTGATCATTCAGCTCTATCGGTTAATCTCTGATTCTACTAATCAGAAGCCTATCAAAATACGCCATCTCGAGGATGAATGAGGCCGGCCCTTTCATAAGGGCCCTCCCTCTAATCATCATAGCGTTTAGGCTAAGAATATGAAGTATAGAACAAATATGACAAATAAGAGATACATAATAGGGTGGATTTCTTTTCCTCTTCCTTTTAATAGAAGAGTAACTGGATAAAAGATAAATCCGATTGCAATCCCTGTCGCAATACTATACGTCAGCGGCATCGCAGCAATCGTGAAAAAGGCGGGGACAGCGATTTCGAACTGGTCCCAGTCAATATTCTTCAGTGTGGAGGCCATGAGTACTCCTACGATGATCAGCGCGGGAGCGGTCACTTCTGCGGTGACGACCGAGAGTAATGGCGAGAAGAAAAGCGCTAATAGGAAAAACGCGGCTGTAACGACCGAGGTGAAGCCTGTCCGTCCTCCTGCTCCCACACCTGCGGTTGATTCAATATAAGAAGTTGTCGTCGATGTTCCGGCTACAGCCCCGGCTACAGTCGCAGCAGAATCTGCGAAAAGGGCACGGCCTGCACGCGGAAGTTTGTTATCTTTCATGTAACCTGCTTGTGTCGCTACGGCAACAAGTGTACCAGCTGTATCAAAGAAATCGACGAATAAGAAGGTTAAGATGACAACGAGCATTTGGATCGTAAATATCTCTCCGAAATTGGTCAGTGCGGCTCCAAATGTAGGGGCAATGCTTGGTGCAGGTCCTACGACGTCGGTAATGGCGGTCGGAGGGGCAATCAATCCTGTCACCATTCCAGCTATCGCCGTCAAAACCATTCCATAAAAGATTCCACCTTTGATGCCAAGAGCCAGGAGCATGACAGAAACAACGATACCAAAAACAGCAAGCAGCGTGGTGGACTGGGTAAGATCACCTAAGGCAACCATCGTATCCTCGTTACCGACAACAATGCCGCTATTTTGGAAACCGATGAAAGCAATAAATAGTCCGATACCGGCTCCTACAGCCAGCTTTAAGTTCGGAGGGATGGCATTAATGATTTTCTGGCGCAGCCCGGTTAAGGTTAAAATGATAAAAATAAGTCCTGATGCAAGTACGCCAGCCAATGCTGTTTCCCAAGGAATTCCATAAGTAAGAACGACTGTATAAGCAAAAAAAGCGTTAAGTCCCATACCTGGTGCGAGAGCGATAGGATATTTTGCCAGTACCCCCATCACTAATGTACCGATTGCAGCTGCAATGGCGGTAGCTGTAAATACAGCTCCCTCATCCATGCGTGTTACGCCTTCTGGTAATTCTTCAATCCCAGCTAGCGTCAGCGTAGACGGGTTGACGAACAAAATATATGCCATAGCAAGAAACGTGGTCATCCCTGCTAAAAATTCAGTACGGTAATTCGTACCATGTTCTTCGAAATTGAAAAACTTCTTCATTCTTCTTTCTCCTCCCCTTTGTATAACCATCGTTATTGTCCCATTTGCGAGTTATTGTATAAAAAAACACTCTCAGCCTGATAGTCGGCCAAGAGTGTTCTACACAATCCAATAAGAAAATACCACCACGACACTATACACGTGTGGTATTTTCTGACGTAGGCAGACCATTTACGGCGGTCCGGTAGAAACTCATGGGCCATATCCCCAAAATTATACGACAGTCACTTTTTTATTTATTTTTCTATCATACAAGTGCTTGAACGAACCGTCAACCAAAATTCCGAACATTATCTTAAATAAACGTTTTAATATTCGTTATTCCCACTCGATTGTGGAAGGCGGCTTACTCGTTACGTCATATACGACTCGGTTAATATGATCGACTTCATTGACGATTCGATTAGAAATCCGCTCAAGTACGTCCCACGGAATCCTTGCCCAGTCTGAAGTCATACCATCGATCGAGGTAACAGCGCGAATGCCGATCGTATGGTCGTACGTGCGCTCATCTCCCATTACTCCAACGGATTTGATACCTGGAAGCACCGTGAAATATTGCCAAATATCGCGATCTAACCCAGCATTTTTAATTTCATCTCGTAATACTGCATCCGACTCGCGAACGATTTCCAGTTTTTCTTCTGTAATATCGCCTAAAATACGAATCGCAAGTCCCGGTCCAGGAAACGGCTGGCGCCATACAATGTGATCAGGTACGCCAAGCTCAGTACCAAGTGCACGAACTTCATCTTTGAACAGGGTGTTCAGCGGTTCAATCAGCTGAAACTGCATGTCTTCTGGAAGTCCGCCTACGTTATGGTGAGACTTGATCGTTTGCGCAGTTTCGGTTCCGCTCTCGATAATGTCAGTATACAACGTCCCCTGGGCCAGAAAATCGATATCGCGAAGCTTATCCGCTTCGTCATCAAATACGTAAATGAACTCATTTCCAATAATCTTACGTTTTTCTTCAGGATCAGATACACCAGCAAGCTTGCTGAGGAAACGTTCTTTTGCGTCTACTTTGATGATATTCATGTTAAAACCGTCCCCGAGCGTACGCATGACATCATCCGCTTCATTTTTCCTAAGCAATCCGTGATCGACGAAAATACAAGTGAGCTGATCGCCGATTGCTTTATGAATTAGAGCAGCTACGACAGAAGAGTCTACTCCACCGCTTAACGCACAAAGTACTTTACGATCGCCTACTTCTGCACGGATTTTTTCTACTTCCATATCAACGACGTGTTCCATTGTCCAATCATCCTTCGCATGACATACATCGAATACGAAGCTGCGCAAGATGTCATTTCCAAATTCGGAATGACGGACTTCCGGGTGAAATTGCACGCCATACATACGTTTTTCGTCACTTCCGATTGCGGCTACCGGGCAGGAAGGGCTCGTTGCATCTACTGTGAAGCCTTCTGGTGCTTCAATCACTTTATCACTATGACTCATCCATACTGTCTGCTCTTTCGGCGTTTTACGGAAAAGTACAGGATCTTCATTAACGACGATGTCTGCTTTTCCATATTCTCTCTGATTCGCACGCTCTACTTTGCCTTTAAAGTGGTGAGTCATCAGCTGCATGCCATAACAAATGCCCAGCACAGGAACTCCCAGCTCAAACAGTTCTTCATCACAGCGAAAACTATCTTCCCCGTAAACACTGTTCGGTCCGCCTGAAAGAATGATCCCGCTTGGATTGATTTCTTTAATTTCTTCTGCTGTGATTTTGTGAGAATGAAGCTCACTATAGACACCGAATTCTCTGATCCTTCTAGTAATCAGCTGGTTATACTGACTGCCGAAATCGAGAACGAGGATCATGCCTTGTACTTGTTCCATTGGTGCTCATCTCCTTTAGATCGTATTGGATATATTGCTTAAAAAAAAATAGACTCCTGCCCCGATGTACGGTGAAGGCAGAAGTCCATGTAAATTTAATGCATACATTTGATTCCTGCCTTCATAGTCAGAGCATTTAAGGTGCTCCGGTAGAGACTCTCGATCCGTATTATCGAGGATATATGAAGGATGATCGTTTGATTTCATTCATTCTACCAACCCCAAAGGCGGGAATCAAGACAATGCTTTTTTAATTAAATTTTCCCATAATTCTGTGACCTTGCTCATTTGCTCTAATCCCTGCTCATTACGGTACAGCATACGTTCATAATGATAGGTGAGCTGACGCATGTCGCTGCTTTGATAACGGGCGTCGACCTGGTTTGCAAAATCTCGAAGCGTCTGGTTGGCATGACGTTTCATCTTCCTCTTTTCAAACACTTTCAAAAGAAAGATGTAGGCTCGTTCAAATGTGTCCCGCCCAGGTTTTTTTCTAATTTGACGACGCAAATAAGCTGCCATTAGACGATGTCTTACGAAAAACAGGATAGCTGCGAGGAATATTAGTAAGGCTGAAGTGATCCAGATCGGTGTCCAGTTGTTATCGTCACCTGCACCTGCCGCCGCCTGATCGGATTCTGCTTCTTCCTGCTGCTGTGCCTGATTCGGATTCTCATTGTTATTCTCTTCTGTATCTTCTGTTTCGCTATCCTGCTCAGCCGAAGTTTCCCCATCATCGCTTTGCTCAACTTCTGTGTAGAAGTCGGCGTTGTTGGCGAATCCTTGTGTTGGTTCAAAAGGCACCCATCCTACTTCCGGGAAGTAGACTTCGACCCAGGAGTGCGCGTTTCCACTCGTAACTTCATATACATTCAAGTTCTGATCCTCAACAGAAGCAGTCTCTTGAGTGAGCTCGCCTCCTGTAAAACCTTTTACCCAGCGAGCAGGGATGTCCTGTGATCTCAGAAGTACCACCATGGAAGTTGAAAAGTTATCGCAGTAGCCTAATTGTGTTTCAAAAAGAAATTGATCGACGTAATCTTCGTTTCCTTCAGGCACTTCCACATCTTCTGTCTCGTATTCGAAGTCATTTGCGGCAAAATAAGCTTCTACAGCTTTTGCCCGATCGTATCTGTTATCTTCCCCTTCAACGATCTGACTCCCCAAATTGACTACGCGGTTCGGAAGGTTATCCGGCAATTGGGTATACTGTTCAACAATCTCCTCAGGATCTTCTTCATCGGCTTCACGAAGCTGGCTGTATTCAAACGATGGCATGTTATAATCCACCACGTATTCTTCTAATTGAACAGGGTCACCGGACTCGAACGTATCGATTTCGCCTGTATTGTCATGAAGCTGGAATGATAAGTTCTCGGAGAATTCATCCTGAGAAAACCGGCTGATCGACCCAACACCATATGGATAGATGAGTTTATTAAAATCAGCCTCTCCTGTAAAATCGAGAAACGAGATACGCTCTTCAGTTTCAACATCATCAGTGAACGTTGAAAACTCAAGATCCTGGGAGGTCACATCACTCGTTTCATCATCCAGTGTATCTTCCCATCCCTTACCAGTATAGGCGTCTTTAGATTCCACCCTCCAATATTGTTCATCCTGCGACATGGCTCGAAAAACTGGAGTATCGTCCTGGATAAACCCGCCTCCGAGCCTTGAATCATTTTCTCCGTAGCCTACTTTCTGGACAGGACCATTACCTGGTCCGTCTCCTGAACCTGCCCCTGGGTTGGCACTCGTTAAATAAGGCACAGGATCAGGCCATTGCGGCGTTAATTTCGGTGATGCAAAACCAAGAACAGAAGAAAGGATCACCATACCAACAAGGGGAACAACCCAGCGATACGTAAACTTCAAACTCTTGACAGATATAGACTCCTTCTCCATTTCTTTGTAAAAATGAGCTAGTCCTAAACTTACCATCGCTAAAATAAATGTTCTTATAATCGCCCATTTCCCATCATATACCGTAAAGGTGTCAACCACTGTAACGTATAGGATAGTCAGAACTACAAAAACAAGCATCCGTTTAGCTATGATGAACCAATAAAACAGCAAATAGCTCATAAGCCAAAGCAGTATCAAAAATAACAGACTTCTAAACATCGGGGTCATCTCCCACCATTGCTGGGATTGAATGACTTGGATGTTATAAAGAATCTGATCATAGACGATCGTGAACCAGCCGCTGCTAAAAATTCGTTCCCCAATAAAAAGCCCATCCAGAATAAACAATAAACCGACCAGCTTCAAAGGAACCGAAATCATCCAATTAATTTGTATAAAAGAGATGAAGAAGCAGAAAGCAGCATAAATGTAAAAAATACTTATATTGTTAAACTCTCCAATGACATCAAGCGGCATTAACCACTCCATAAACAACAAAAAACCACAGAGATAAATTGTGATTTGATAAAATGATTGGTAGCGATCACTTGTGAGGTTCATTATGTATTCACCTCAAATTCTCTCTTCGTCAGTTCTTCTTCAGAAAGGACATTTACAACTATTCCTTTATTGTTGAGCTGTTTGACCAGCTTGTGCTGCTTGAAATCCAGATGCTCGTGAGGCTGTACGTAAAAGAAAACTACTCGTTTACTTTTTTGAGCTAATCGTGTGAGGCTTTCCAGCATTTGCGCATCCAAATGGTGACTGACGATCAGTACAACCATCCCCGCTGGCAGCTGAGCCCGCTCTCTTTCTAGTTGTTGAGCAAAAGGAGTTTTCCCTATCGGTTTAATTTCAGCTAAATGACGGCGGATCATATCTCTATGTTTTTGATCATGGTGGAAAGGAAAATATCTTCTTCCATCACCTAGACTTATGAAAGCGACCTGGGATGATTTCGTGTGCAATTCTTCATGTAATGAGGCAGTGAACTCTACAGCCCCTTCAAAGCTTAAAGGAGTAGCGGAATCTTCATGAACAGCATTTAGAATAATCATCATATCAACGCTTTTTTCCTGTTCAAACTCTTTCGTCATCATTTGATTGCTCTTAGCTGTCGTTTTCCAGTCGATCCACGAAAAGCGGTCACCCGGTACATACTCCCTCACACCTGAAACGATGTTTGTATTTTTTTCATTCAATTTAAAGGAAGGACTGGCCCCTTGCTCAAAGCTGTACGCTCGCTCCTTTAAATGAACCGGCCTTTCATAAGGAAAGACGAGAAGATGATTATCCAATTTAAATACGTACTCTTTCTTGATGAAACCAAAAAAATCCCCTGTTTTCACACGCAAAGCACGGAATTGGTGTTCTCCCCTCGGTAACTTTTCTAATTCATAATCATAACTTATATGGCGGTTGAACCATGGAAATGATATTTTCTTCACTTGCCTCGCCTCGTCCAGGTAACCCTTTTCACCCATATGTCGGTATTTTTCAAAGTGGAGGTCTTTCTTCATTAAGGAGGTCGGAAAATACTCCTCGATCACACAATAATAGAGTGGAAAAGGAAACCCTCTATCGATCATAACGTCCACTTTCACAGTTTCCCCGGCTGTTGCCAGTCTCTTCGATAACTTACGACTGACATCCCACTTGTCAATCGGGTAAAACGTAAGGGCGATCATGTAAATAAGAAAAGGCAGAAAGCTGTAAAATAGAAACCAGCTAACAAATCCTCCTTGAAACATCGCATAAGAAAACAACACTATGAATAGAAGGGAAACGATCACGATCCTGGCAGTAAAGTGGAGGGGCTGTTTCATTCACTCACATTCCTCTGTACAGGAACTGAGAGTTTGGACAGAACACCGGCAATAATATCTTCCGCAGAGCTGCCTTCAAATTTCGCCTCAGAAGTCAAAATCATGCGGTGGGAAAGAACAAATGGAGCTAAGTACTTTATATCATCCGGCAATACGTAGTCACGGTCCCTGATAAATGCGTACGCCTTTGCCGCTTTCATCAATGCGATTGAACCTCGGGGACTGACACCTAAATAAACTCCTTCATCATTCCTCGTTCCTCTGACTAAGTCGACGATGTAACGAGTAACAGTAGAATCCACGTAAACTTCTTCAACCTTATCTTGAAGAGCCACGAGCTCTTCTCGACTCAACACAGCTTGTACTTCGTGGATCGGATGGGTCCTTGAGGTACGATTGAGCATCTCCATTTCTTGCTTAGCTGAGGGGTAGCCCATTTTCAATTTCAGCAAAAAGCGGTCCAGCTGTGCTTCAGGAAGAGGATAAGTCCCTTCATATTCAATCGGGTTCTGTGTCGCCATGACGAAAAAAGGCTTCTTTAATGGAACGGCTTCCCCTTCTACTGTAATGCTCGTTTCTTCCATCCCTTCCAATAGAGAGGATTGGGTTTTAGGAGAAGTACGATTGATTTCATCAGCTAACACTATATTCCCTAATATAGGACCTGACCGAAATTCGAACTCTAACGTTTTCGGATTGTATATTGAAACTCCTGTTACATCGGAAGGCAGTAAATCGGGGGTAAATTGAATACGTTTAAAGTCGCAGTCAAGGGACTTCGCTAAAGTGCGGACGAGCATCGTTTTCCCAACTCCAGGGACATCTTCCAATAAAACATGACCTTTCGCCAACAAAGCTACTATACTTAAAAGCGCTTCTTCGTCTTTACCTATAATAACTTTATTAATATTCCTCAAAACTTCTGAAATCTTTGGTTGATATAAAACCGTTTGGCTACTCATTCGTCACACCCCTCATTTCTAAAAAACACTATTTTCTGAAAACTCATACTTACTGATACTATACTATATCTAAAGTATTACGACAAAACATGTGTAAAGAACAGTATGTTTTTTAACATACGGTAAATTATTGTCTATTTATAGGAAATTCGCAATTATTTCCGGGGTAATAATTGGAGTTGCTTCAAATCGCATTTAATTATACAAAATTCCCCTTAGGATTTTATATACGCGTAACCTTTGTAACATACAAGTAACATTCGTAAACTTCTCCCATCAATTTGAAGTCTGTCAAGTCTAGTGATTTGTTAATATTTATCTACCAAAACATGAATCTTCCAATATGTCATGATGTTCTCAACTACAGAAAATTCAGGTAATCCTTTGCAATCCAAGGACTTACCCTGCCCTATACGGAAAAATCACACCCAATTGCCCCTTAATAAGCCGGGATCTCTTCCCTTTCCATTAATATCCACTAATATTACAAAAAACAGATGGTAGGATGAAGTTGTTGAAAAAACAAAAAACTTTTTAGGAGGAATCAAGTCTATGAAGAAAAAGTCATTGATTGTTTCAGGAGCTCTTGCCCTGTCCTTACTAGCAGCTCCAGCTACTTCTTTAGCATCTGCAGGAGATAGCCAAGGGTTTAAGGTTGAGACAAAATCCTTTAATATAGAAGGTGTTTACGATTGGGTCAATCAAAATGAGGAAGCACTAAAATCGAATAACTTCCAAGCCATTGACATTCAGTCTTTGTTTGATCAACTTCAGCAAGGAACTCCACAGCCGGCTGAAGCTGACGAAAAACCTCAAGCTGAGGAACCTGCCGAAGCTCCAGCTGAACAGCCTCAAGCCGAGGAGCATGCTGAAGCTCCAGTAGAAAAGCCTCAAGCTGAAGAACAACCGGCTGAACAGCCAGCCGAAGAGCAGTCTACTCAAGAAGCTGCTCCACAAGAAGAGACTACAGAACAAGCTGATGAAGGATCAGAAGTTTCCGCTTTTGAGCAGCAAGTAGTCGAACTAACTAATGAAGAGCGTGCGAAGCAAGGACTGCAGCCGCTTGAATTAGATACAGAACTTAGTGCAGTAGCTAAAGATAAATCTCTAGACATGCAGCAAAATAATTACTTCTCACACAATAGCCCGACTTATGGATCACCGTTTGATATGATGAATGCATATGGAATTGACTATACAACTGCAGGAGAAAACATTGCTATGGGACAAACTTCTCCAGAGCAGGTTGTTCAAGGATGGATGAACAGCCAAGGTCACCGTGAAAACATCATGAACTCATCCTTTACTCATATTGGTGTAGGTCACGCTGAAGACGGTAACTACTGGACGCAAATGTTCATCGCTAAATAATATAATATTTTTTGACACACCCACCGGGAGCATGATTCCCGGTGGTTTTTTTAAATTAATAGTTATGGTAAACTGCGTTGCTGATTCTTTATAAGAGTATTAGTCAATGATATGGACGGATTGTGGAAGACTTGGTTTCGAAATAACCTGGTTTCGATGCCGTATTAAGAGTCAGGGGTGGTTGAGAAGCTGCTCGCTTTTTTTGTGGGGGAACTGGCGAGCTTCCCCACAGTCGAGATAGAATGAACGGATCCGTTGCATTGAAGTTTGAGTCTTCCTTAGGTGGTACTAAAATAAGGCACCAACTGTATTGTTCTCACTTAAAAGAAGCTCTTCTTCTCGTGAAGCATTCCCATAAGATGTTTCCGTTATTCTTCAATCGGCAAGAGGGTCCGGGAAATTGCGAGACTCCTATGGGAGAACAGTACAGGGTGAGATCCCGAAGGGCGTTAGCCCGAGGAAGCTCACCGTACGCCCATGGAAAGCGAGTGATTTCCCGGACCTTCAAACTCTATTCTTAGTCACGGAAACCTCCTAAAACACCTCTAATCTGCTCAAGAAAAGGGAGCTTATATGAATATTCAAGTTCAAGACTTTTGTATGTCGAAATGGCGGCTTTAGAAAACGAGCCCCTTCCTAAAACTACCTTCTACTCATTACGATGAAGGGGCAGAAGAATTCTTGAAGATTAGTCTTCAACTATCCTGCCGTATCATTCATTAATTCTATTATGAAAAACTAACAACGATTTTTAACATAGTTAATTAAAAAAACTCCCATGAGTTCTAACTAACTCATGGGATTACAAGTCTAACTATAGAGAGTGGAAGTGGAGCCGATCACACTTTACGTGATGACTCTTCGCGTATCGTACGTCTTAAGATCTTCCCTACATTCGTCTTCGGAAGCTCCGTTCGAAATTCAATCTCTTTCGGGACACGGTAGGCAGCCATATTGTGACGGCAATACGAAATCAATTCTTCTTCTGTAGCTTTCCGCCCTTCTTTTAGAACGAGCACAGCTTTTACACTTTCCCCGCGATATTCATCAGGAATGCCAATGACGACAGCTTCCTGGATATCCGGATGTTCATACAGTACTTCCTCGACTTCCCTCGGATAGACGTTGAATCCGCTGGCGATAATGATGTCCTTTTTCCGGTCTACGATATAAAGGTAGCCTTCATCGTCCATCCTTCCGATATCTCCAGTGTACAACCACCCATCTCGCAGGGCGATCTTAGTTTCTTCTTCCATTTGCCAGTAGCCTTTCATTACTTGAGGCCCACGGATAACCACTTCCCCTTGTTCTCCAACAGGCAATTCTTCCGTGCCCGTTTCTACATCGACAATTTTATAATCAGTAGAGGGAACACCTATTCCGACGCTGCCCGGTTTCCTTTCCCCGAATAATGGATTGCAGTGAGTGACTGGTGCTGTTTCCGAGAGCCCATATCCTTCAAAAACACGGGCACCAGTCTTAGCTTCAAAACTTCTCATCAATTCCTGTGGCATTGGCGCACTGCCGCTATTACATACATTGATGCTCTCTATGCCATAATCTTCAGCTTGTGGATGGCTAGTGATCCCGACATACATGGTAGGTACTCCTGGAAACATGGTGGGCTGTTCTTTTTTTATCGTTTCGAGTACTTCTTGTAATTCGAATCGTGGCAGTAAAATACTAGTGGCTCCTGAGAAAATCGACAGGTTCATGCATGATGTCATACCGAACACGTGGAATAAAGGAATGACTGTCAAACATCGTTCCTTTCCCATTTCCATTTCGTCCTTAAAATATTCATAGGTCTGAACGACATTAGCAACGAGGTTTCGATGAGTCAACATCGCCCCTTTAGAACGACCGGTCGTTCCTCCAGTATATTGCAATACGGCTAAATCTTCACCAGGCTCAATTTCAACTGGTTCCGGACTACCGGGAGCTCTTTTTAAGAAGGAAGTGAACTCCGCCACATCCTCTGGAAACTCATTTTCCTCTCCTAACTGCACTACGATTACATTTTTAATCGATGTTTGCTCTTTGATTTTATCTAAAACTGGCAGAAGCGGAGCATATATGACTATTGTTTCGGCACCAGAATCTACTAAAATATGCTGAAGTTCACGATCAACCAGCATAGGATTCACTTGAGTGACAACAGCTCCCGCCTGTAAAGTGCCGTAATAGCTGATTACATAGTGCGGACAATTCGGCAGCATTATGGCCACCCGGTCTCCTTTTTTACCCCCTGCATCCTGTAAAGATGCTGCAAAAGCGGCGGTCTGAACCGCCAGGGTACTATAGCTTGTTTCATTTCCATAAAAAGATAAAGCAGGCTGGTCAGGATACTGCTGAACGGTTTGCTGTAATAAATTAGTAAGAGGGACATTAGGAATTTCAACTTCTGTTCGGATATGGCTTGGGTAATGCTCTTTCCATACTTGGTTCATTTCATGATTCCTCCTTTTATAAATTAAGCATGTTAAATGTTCTTGGAGTTTTTAAAATGTAAGACCTCCCCCGTCTACCATCAACGTTTCGCCTGTTATATAGGAAGATTGATCAGAGGCCAAAAATACTACCGCTTCTGCTACTTCTTCTGGTTTACCGATACGTCCCATGGCGTTGGCAGCCGATATAAGCTCCCATTTTCTTTCATCTTGTTTCCAGCCATCCACTATTGCTGTATCGATGACGCCTGGAGCCACAGCGTTGACACGAACTCCATACCTTCCATACTCTAAAGCGGCATTTTTTGTAAGCGTCACGACCCCGGATTTAGAAGCATTGTATGGTCCTACTCTTTTTTTACCTTTAAAACCAAGCAAACTGGAGGTATTAATGATCGTACCCTTCTTCTGTTCCATCATGAAAGGTACAGCATGCTTCAACCCAAAGAACACGCCCTTTAAATTTATGTCAACGACGTAATCCCATTCTTCTTCAGTCAATTCATGCAGTTTCTTCTCCTCACCTCCAACGCCTGCATTATTGAACAGTACATCAATACTTCCGAGGTTGTGTTCTGCATATGAAATGACTCTTTTAACACTTTCTTCTTTCGCCACATCTACCTCATGAAACAGAGCTTCGCCTCCCCCGGCTTCAATCAATCGCACCGTTTCTTCTCCTTGCTTTTGATTACGGTCACAGACGAGCACGGACGCCCCCTCTTTTGCCATCAATAATGCCGTAGCTCGTCCAATTCCACTCGCTCCTCCCGTTATAATCGCATTCCTTTTATCCAGCCTCATCATATCCCCCCAGGTTTCACGATATATTGATAGCGCTTTCAATAATCGACAAGTGTGTATTTAAAATAAGAAATGTTAAATCTTTCTTCACGAATAGTGCTAGAAGGTCGAGGAAATTTTGAGCCACCCTGATGATGATAATGACGAAACCAGGAAGTATTAGAGCATGTACCCTCCCCTGTCAACGAATCACCATTTATAGAAAGCCATACAAACTTTTTACTTAGCCATACAGAATGGTTCATCAACATACTGACCAGTTAGTATAATTTAAGTAAATAATTAGAATGTTCTAATTATTACTATATATTAACTTTTATGAAAATTAAAGGATTTTCTATATAGTCAAAAAGATATAATTTGTAAAATATAGGTTTATATGGAACATTCAGCGTCAATTAAATTTACACTACGATTAAAGGAGTTTTCTCATGAATAAATGGATACTATTATTTATGTCCCTGGCGCTTTCTTTACTTTTGGCCGCCTGCAACAGTGGGGATGACACTCAATCAGACGCACCGGATACAGGAGATGAAAACACCTCTCAGGAACAACAAGCAAATACTGATGAAGCAGAGGAGTCCGGTTCTAATGATATGGCAGCCGTTGAGCTGAGGACCAGTGAAGGGAATGCTGCAGGTTCAGCGGAATTAATGGAACAGGAAGACGGGGTACTTATCCATTTACAGGCTGAAGGAATTCCTGAAGGAGACCATGGATTTCATATTCACGAAGCTGGTTTGTGTGAAGAGCCAGATTTTGAGTCGGCTGGCAGTCATTTCAACCCGGATGATGTAAGTCACGGCACAGAATCCGAAGATGGTCCTCATGCGGGTGACCTGCCTAATGTTACAGCAGATGAAGATGGGACTGTGGATGAAGAAGTCACAGCAGAAGGCGTCACATTAAACACCGGGGAAGATATGTCCCTGCTAGATGGAGATGGGACTGCCCTTGTTATTCATGAAAAACCTGATGATAATGAATCACAACCATCCGGAGACGCAGGGAGTCGTATAGCCTGTGGAGTTATTGAATAATTTGATGAACGGCCACTGCTTGCAAGCAGTGGCTTTTTGGTGTTGTAAGAAACCGTCAGCGCATCAGGGCAGAACAGGGAATATCCGGATGTTCCCCTTTACACTGCACCCATTGCCACTCTCCTTAACCTTGGAATTTATAATTAATGGATTCTATAAATCCAGGAATGTTTTAATATTTATAACTTCCTTATTACGCATTTCAAATTCGTCTTTTCCATATAATTAAATCAGACTACTTATATAAGAATATTTTCTTACTGTCACAGCTCCAGATGAAACAAAACGGATAAACAACGTCAGCATGATGAATTTGGAGGGGTTAATGATGAAGTCAGATCGCCAGGAATTATTATGTGTAAATGTAGATAAAGTCTACGACTGGATCGTAAACGAAGCATCTTTTGAATTGACTTTAGTTGATGAGGCGCTGCCTGATGGTCTTGAATGTGATGATTTGAACACAGCAGATGTAACTTGTGAAGTATCGCCTATTAGTGTGGATATTTTAGAACGTGAAGATCGAACGTTCATTATATTTTTTTCTATGGATCCGGGGGAGATGTTGTAGGTGGCAGGATCAATGTAGGCAAAAACTGGCTGACCACCAACCTAGAGGACGCAATTGGCACTCGCTGCAAAAGTCATGGAAGTAGTGATGACTTCATCACCTTCCGCAATTCCTGCAGCGAAACATGCCGCATGAAGCGCGGCTGTACCGTTCGAAAAAGCGACGGCATACTGCGCTCCTGTATAAGCAGCGAGTTCTTTTTCAAAGGCTGAAATCATAGGACCTGTCGTTAAAAAGTCGCTCTTCAATACATCTGTTACCGCTTTTACGTCTTCGTCATCTATCCACTGCCTCCCATAAGGAAGATAATGACTGCGCACAGGCTTGCCTCCATGAATCGCTAACTTTTCAATATGAGATTGACTCCTTATTAAATAAGGTTCGTGGACCCGATCCACTCTTCTGTACGCTTCAGTCCGTTCTCTAAGCTGAACTTAGGTTTCCAGCCTAATAGTTTCTCTGCTTTACTGTAATCACAAAGCAATTTGTGAATTTCACTTTGAGGGTGAATGTGTTTGACGTGCTGTATTTTTAAAGGATCGGAGATGATTAGTTCTGCTAAATCGTTGATACTGATATCTCTCCCTAATCCCGCATTCAGAATTTCACCGTTCACCTTATTTGAATATCCCGCTTCCACAACAAAACGGGCACAATCCTCGACATAGAGCAAATCCCTCGTCTGTGTGCCATCTCCATATATCTGAATCGATTTCCCTTTCAGCTTATTTTTTAAGAAAATGGCGACCACGCCGCCTTCGCCTCCAGTTTTTTGAAAAGGACCATAGGTGTTGAAGGGGCGGACAACTAACGCCGGCAGACCATAGGCAAAATAATAAGAAAGCACCATATTTTCCGCTGCGATTTTTGCCCCTGCATAAGGTGAAGACGGTTTAATAGCATCCTTTTCGTTAATTCCTGCAGGCGTCAAAGCACGGTCATACACCATACAAGTACTCATAAACACGATCTTCACTTTATGTTTTTTGCACTCTTCCAATATATTAAACGTCCCTACGGTATCGTTCTCGAAGGTAGTTTTCGGGTCATCAATACTATCTTGCACGTTGATGCTTGCAGCCAAATGATAGCAAATATCAAAATCCTTTAAGAATAAATCAGTCAGCAAAGAAACATCTTTGATGTCCCCTTGAATAAATTTCTTGAAGTTTTTCTCACTCAGCATATCAGTAATGTTTTCGATCCGTCCGTTAGATAAATCATCCAGCACCCATACTTGATGCCCATCATCCAGAAGCTTTCGAACCACCCATCTTCCTATAAATCCTGCACCGCCTGTGACGAGAACTCTCAAATCGAACTCCCCCTCTTCAATCCCTTCAGAGCCATCCTATTTCAATTCAAGATAAAATATTCATAGGATTTACAAAGAGCGAAATCAGATTTAGTTCTTGAGAGGTTTGTGATTTTCAAGTAGTCAACGTATTAATCAGCTGGATCAGTCTTCCAGTGGATGACTGACCCAGCTCAGGATAATACGCTTGTAAGAGTTCCGATTGATCACTTTGAGCTGAGTGAGTGGATTTCAAATAGCTGCGCACCTTGTTCGTTAATGCAAGTGGATTGTGATCAAGGAAATGATCCATCGCACCGAAATATTCTGTAGTACTCTCCGTTTTTATTCCCCAAATAAATACAGTTTCCCCAGCCAAAAGAGCCTCCAACACAACTGTCGAAGGATAGCTCACCACCGCATCAACATGGCGCAGCAGATCATATAAATAAAGATCGTGAGGCGGAACGTATAAATTAGGATATCGTTTTTTAAGGATTTTTGTCTCCTTCGGAATGCCACGGGGTTTTATTATGAGATTTACATCCCCTTTTTTAGACAACTCATGGATAATGGTCCGAGTTGCTGCGGTTTCTTCATGATGACCGACAAGTAAGACAGACTTCTTCGTTTTATCGATGTTTGTTTTCTTAATAAACTGTTTGAGGGACAGTTTATTTCCCTTGCGAATCTCATCAAACTGGGGGTGGCCGATAATCTTAAGCTCTTCCTCACGTCCCCCCTCTGTTTATACCAATACACTTCAAATTCCCCGTACACAGCTTGTGATACAAGAGGCAGGGATTTCATTGATAAGTGCACTTCTGCACTCATACTTCCACCTCATTATTTAACAGACTCTATAACAAAAAGCCGATCGGATAATTTACGGATGGATACTCTATTTTTATTACCTTCGACTTCATTTACCTTATAAAAAAACGTTTGATCTCTTCTTCACGGAAATATGGAAATCTATATTTGATATGTTTGCTTTTCATATCTTTCAAACCGGTTCAGTCCAAGTTATAGCGAGTATTTATAAGTATAAATTCTCCATATTTTTTCGGAAACGCTTTGTTTCATCTTCGTAAAGGATGCGGAATTTAGGTTTCAATAAGTCAAATCGTAAACTTTCTGTGCTCGTGCATTTGGAGTTTATTCGAGGATAAGCTCCGCGTATCAAAACTCTTTGATAATCACCCCAACAGAACTCCTGTGAAACCATCTTTAAAACGTCTTCTTTCATTCGCGTCTTTAAATAATCAATTGAATTATGAAAGATCAACCCTTCCTCATCCATCTCTACAATTTCGTGTCCCAGCTTTTTCGCTTTGCTGATGATCCATTTTCTATGGGAATGGGGGTACCCCTTTGATAAAAAGATACCCTGGGCGAATGAAGATAAAGATTTCTCAACGGCTAATTGTTCCCCGATTATGACACGATAATTTTGTTTGGTTGCATAATATGCTTGTAAAGAGTGTATCATTGCAACTAACTTTTTAGTCATTCAGGAAACCTCATGACTCACGCCTCTTTTATTGAATAGGACTGGAAATATTGAAAGAATTGAATCCTTTTGAAACGTCCTCACTTGTCCTCTTGAATAGCAGAAGGCAAGCAAGTGGTTTTCCCTTTCCTCCACCACTTTGATCATCCGTTGAGATATAGTACCATCACTGGCACAATAAATGATTTCGAGTTTCTCACTGGTCTGAAGAGCACGAGCGATCACCCCATTCATTCCTATCACCTCCTTAACACGAACATTTGTTCTAATTATATCTCTTTACCCAATAAATATTCAACACAAACAAAAAGGTACCAGAGGAAATCTCTGGTACCTTTTTGGTATCAAAATATTATATACGAAAACACCACATAGACAAGACTGACAATCATAGACGGCGCTATATAGCGCCACTGATTACTTATGGCCGGACGCCAAAGCAAATATATCGTCACCAGGGTCATGAATACACCCAATAACCCAATGAAAATGTGTGAGTTCCCTGCCGCTGATAAGATGGCTTGGTCTCGATAAAGAATATCAGTCAAAACTAACAGCTGCATGTTAAATATATTACTTCCAAGTATGGATCCTATCGCCATACCATAATTGGCTACCTTAAAGGCGGCCAGTACGGTTACAAGCTCTGGCAGTGAGGTAGAAGCAGCAATCAAGAAACTTCCGACGAAGCTTGAATCCAATCCCGATACTTGCGCTAGTTGATCGCCTGAAATAGAAAGCGCGCTTCCTGCTCCAAACACAACTAAAGCCATAACGATAAATCCGGTAACTGCCGTTTTCAATTTATAGTTTTTTACAGGAAGGTCTTCATCCGTCGTCTCTTCTTCTCCTTTATTAGAGAAAAACTTGATCATAATGATATATAGTAAGGCAAGGACGAACATTTCGATTCCTACTCCGAACCATTCAATCGATTGTGGGAGGGCTAATGCACCAATGATGATGATCATAAAAACCAGTCCCATAATGGCGGCAGGCTTATGTTCTTGGTAGCCTACCCGCTGAAAAAGGCGTCGACGGCGGTAAATGATATCGACGATAGCTAAGATTAATAGATTAAATACATTACTGCCGATCATGTTCCCCACCGCAATATCAGGGTTATCAATGTAGACAGCCGTCAAACTGGTTGTCAGCTCTGGCAGTGAGGTGGCTCCTGCAATTAAAAACGTACCAACAGCAGCACCGCTTAAGGCGGACTTTCTACTAATGACATCTCCAAACTCATTAAGCTTGATCGCAGCTCCAACGACAACGATAGCTGCGACTAAAAAAATTATATAAACCATAGGTTTTCTCCTCTCGACCAGAACAAAAAAAATCCTGGTACAGAAATTGTACCAAGATCTCGCGTACTAACGTTAATAGCCCTTCGGACCAGGCAACTTACTGCCGAAATGACGATCCGAAAGCCGCTAAAGCGGTCGCTACTCCTCTTGTTAATTCTACTATATTTTATTTCTATAGAACGAGTCAAGCATTTTATTCAGGATTCGTCAAAAACCTCATAGCTATTACTTCAGAATGAATTTTGTGTCTATTATCTCACAGAAAATAGTCACCATTTTATTACGATATACACGTTAAATCCCACATATATCCACTTACAGAAGTCTATTGACTTGTTTGTTATTTAGAATATTGAAATTATTTATGGTATTGCTATGATAGAATCCTATCACTTAAACAACCAATTAGATATCTATGAATATCGTAAGAGAGGCGGACTAAATTATTAATGCAATCAATCTACAAGTAAATAAGAAGTGTTTTTACTCAATTATGGCTTTAGGACTATTAGGAATTCTAATTGTTTTATGGTCCCTTCCTTCCCCAGTTCAAGCGCATGAATCAAATGAATATAGTGTGGATGCAGCAGGTGGTTTGAACGTAAGGAGCGCTCCTGACATCCAATCTACTATTATCGGTTCACTCTCTGACGGCTCTACAATTAATGTGCAGGAGCAAGAGAATGGCTGGTCCAAAATTATTTACAACGGAGTCACCTCATGGGTTTCCTCAGATTTTTTGAATTCTTCAGGTTCTTCCCCCCTGGATGGTATTAACATCACCCTTGACCCTGGCCATGGAGGTTATGATCCGGGAGCAATCAGTGTTGACGGAACATATGAAAAAGACCTTAATTTAAGGACAGCAAAGCATACATATGAAAAGCTTAGGGAAGCAGGCGCTGTCGTAACGATGACAAGGTCGGGGGACCAATATCTGTCATTAGAAGAAAGAGTTGAACATAGTCATTCAACCAATGCAGATGCTTTTATTAGTATTCATTACAATTCAAGCATTACTTCAAGCGCTAATGGAATAAGCAGTTATTACTACAATGATTCTAAAGATCTGCCCTTCGCTCAAGAACTGCAAAGTGAGTTATCTGAGCAAACAGACCCTCAGAATAATGGGGAGTACTATGGGGACTTTCATGTAATGAGAGAAAACAACTCTCCGGCAGCTCTCCTGGAACTCGGTTTTTTATCCAATCCGGAAGAAACGGTCCTTGTTCAAACAGATAGTTACCAGTCTCAGGTATCAAGCGCCATTGTTGATGGAATTATAAATTATTTTGAATAATCATTGAGAAAAGAAGTAAGAAGCCGCCGTTGGAACCAATACGGCGGCTTCTTACTTCTTTTATTCTTTGATGAATTCCTTTGTACTCCTTACTGTATCGATCGGTCGTACTTTTTCTTCAATTTGTTTTCTTTTTGGCTCTAACAATGGAGGAAGCGATAACCTTTCGCCTAATGTTTCATAGGGTTCATCTCCCATGAATCCCGGACCGTCAGTGGCGAATTCGAATAAGATCTGCGGCGCAACTTTCACATATAAAGATTCAAAATAGTGGCGGTTGACATGACCAGACGTTCTGAATCCGAAGGTAGGCATGCGCTCGATCCACTCTTCTAAGGCTTCACGGTCATCTACGCGGAAAGCTGCATGATGAACCGTGCCGAAACCTTGACGAGCCTGTGGAAGAATAGGATTATATTCTACAACAATTTGCGCACCGCTCCCACCTTCTCCTGTTTCAAATAAATGAAAAGCGCCTTCTTCATCAATTTCTTTAAATAACAACACTTTCTCAAGCATCTTTTTGAAATAATCGAAGTTTTCAATACGGACGTAGAGTGGTCCTAAACCAGTTATAGCAAATTCCAGCGGTATAGGTCCTTTCTGCCATGGTATACCTGCTGGAACACCTTCATTCTTTTCATCAGATATCAATTCATAGGATTGATCATCAAAATCAGTAAATGGCAGCACCTTTTTGCCGAAGCGTTCCTCGATACCTTTATGTTTTATATCCATGCGATCAAAGCGTTCTACCCAATACTCCAATGCAGCATCACTGGGAACTCGAAAGGAAGTTTTGGAAATTTCATTTGTCCCATGGGATCCTTTTGGAATGCCTGGAAAATCGAAGAATGTCATATCCGTTCCGGCGCTTCCCTTATCATCCGCAAAGAAAAGGTGGTACGTCTGAATATCATCCTGGTTGACCGTTTTCTTAACTAATCGCATTCCTAGAACATAGGTGAAGAATTCATAATTTTTCTCTGCACTGCTCGTAATAGCTGTGACATGATGCAGTCCTTTTAGTTCGTTCATGAGTAACTCCTCCATCTTTATATTCTTCGTTCATTTTTCTATTAGTTCTGTTAAATCTTAAGTTTATTCTTTCACATAAGCTCTCTTTAGTGGAAGACTCAGTTTCGAGCCATAATGAGAATTTAGGGGCTCCGGGGGGCGGACGCTGCAGGAATGACGTAAGACGCTCCTTATGGGGGGCGTTTCTACACTTCTACGAATGGGGTGGTTGGGAAGCTGCGAGACTCCCGTGGGAGAAGGAGTTGGGCGAGATCCCACAGGGCTGCAAGCCCGAGGAAGCTCGCCAGTTCCCCCACAGGAAAGCGAGTAGCTTCCCAGCCACCCCTGACTCTTTATACGGCAACGAACCCAGTAATCTCGATTTCAAATCTTCCACTATCCTGCTATATTATTTAATAACAATGTTATGAAAAACCACCAACTACCATAGCTTATCCTATATGATTATCTTATAACTATTTTATCTCGATTTCAAGATAAATGTTTTTTATGATTGTGCGAAGGCGCATGATACAATATTAATAGAATGTTACAAGTAAGAAAGGAAGTTTTTCACCATGGGTACCACAGAAAAATTCAAACCGTTAACCCCTTCCTATGACCCCTGGGAAGCTTACATGGATGTAGAAGAATTTGGAGAGATGACACTGTCAAACGTGGAATTCACAACGACATACTTATGCAATATGCGCTGTGCACACTGTGCCGTCGGCTATACACTTCAAAACAAAGACCCTGATGCCTTGCCGATAGATTTAATATTAAAAAGATTAGATGAAATTGAACATTTACGCACGATCAGCATCACAGGAGGAGAGCCGATGCTTTCCAAAAAATCTGTCGAACAGTATGTCGTTCCACTGCTTAAATATGCTCACAACCGCGGGGTCAGAACTCAGATCAATTCGAACCTGACGCTGCCGTATTCGCGCTATGAACCGATCATTCCCTACTTGGATGTACTTCATATTTCTCACAACTGGGGAACAGTCGACGAATTTGCTGAAACCGGTTTTGCTTTGATGGATCGAAAGCCTAATTTTGAAAACCGCGCTAAGTTTTTCGATCGTCTTGTAGAAAACAGTCAGGCTTTATCTAAAGAAGGCGTCATGGTGTCTGCCGAAACTATGCTAAACAAACGTACGTTTCCTCACTTAGAAAAAATCCATGATCACGTTTTGGAAATGGGATGCGCCCGCCATGAGATTCACCCTATGTACCCTGTTGATTTCGCTAGTAATTTGGAAACTTTGACCTTAGAAGAAATGCGTGAAGGGATTAGCAGATTATTAAATCATCGTGATCCAAATATGTGGATGCTGTTCGGAACGCTGCCGTTTTATCCTTGCAATTCGGACCAGAATGATTTGGATATGTTGAAACGCCTTGATCAATCGCCGAATGTTACCGTAAGAAATGACCCGGATGGGCGTTCTAGACTGAACGTCAATATATTTTCCGGGGAGGTGATTGTAACAGACTTTGGTGATGAACCGGGTCTTGGAAACATTAAGAACACTTCCTTACCAGACGCTTTTAACAAATGGATGAAATCCAAGACCGCCCAGTCTTTAAACTGTCATTGTCCTGCAGCTAAATGTCTCGGTCCGAATTTATTAGTTAAAAATACTTATTATGAAGAAGTAGACTTTCAAAGCCAACAAGCCAAAATTGAACTAAATCGTTAAGAGTGGAGCATTGTCATTTTGATGGTGCTCCTTTTTATCTAGTTTTATAGCGGTACTTTAGCGGTATACACCTATATAAGGAAAACTATGTAAACTTACTTCCGAGAGAGTCACAGACTATCCATCAGTTCATAACTAGGAGGAAATCATGTCATGTTGACACTCAGGCAAAAAGAAAAACTGGCCCCTATGAAAGCTGATCCTAAAAAGCTTCAAGCTGTACTTTCTTATGTGCAAGCCACCCAGCGTGCCATTCAGCAGAATGAAAAAGCTTATTATGATCGGGAAGCGGATGATAACGCACGCGAGAGTTATTATGCAGATATTGATTTCAAAAATAAAACCAATGACGAATTGCTCGATATTATGAATGAGAGACTGCAAGCTTCCCATACAAATAAAGTGCGCTATAACCCTACTGAGTATGTATATCCGCTGGTGGATTTACGTCCGGATGGCAAGCTTCAAAATATTTATTCAGGAAAAAGCCGTAAAGCCGAAGATGTGATTAAAGAAGACTACCAAATTACTTTGAATCGTATTCAGAAGAGTAAAAATATTCCGGACCACGATCAAGCTTTAGTCATAAAAAAGCTGCAACACATTACTGAAAAACTAAAATATAACTGCGAACATGCAGTCCCACAGTCATGGTTCACTGAAAAAGAGCCGATGCGTGGAGATCTCCACCATCTGTTCACGTGTGAACCGGCCTGCAATTCACTCCGAAGTAATTATCCCTATCATGACTTCCCTGATTACCAGCCAGATGAATTACTATCCCAGAGAATCAAGGACGATTGTGGAAAGATAGATGGAGAACTGTTTGAGCCAGAATACGGAAAAGGTCCTGCAGCAAGGGCGATGCTATACTTTCTTGTCAGATATCCTGACCAAATCGGCAAAAAATATAGAAGTAAAATTGATAAAAAACTCCTCTTGAAATGGCATGAGGACTATCCCCCTGATTTGTATGAATTTCGTCGTAATTACACGATTCAAAAAATCCAGGGGAACCGTAATCCATTTATAGATTTCCCTGAAAAAATGACAGAAGTATTCTCCTGAATATCAAACAGCCGCAAGCCTTCCCTTGGCAATGCGGCTGTTTTCTAAAAATCATATTCTTCTATAATTTTTTCTGTAATTAAATTATACCCTTTCTCATTAGGGTGAAGAGCGTCACTGAAATATTCAGTAGATTTTTCTGGAAACAGATCGTTTGTAGGAATGAATTTTACATTCGAATAATCCTCCACGATTCGCTGGCTTCTATCATTCCATTGGACGACCTCTTCTTCTATTTGTTCAGAAGAAGGAAAAGGGTTGTACAATCCTAAAAACAAAATAGGTGCGTCCGGATTTTCCTCACGAATGATGTCGAGGATTTCCTTTAGATTGTCCTCATACTCTTCCTTCCCTGCCTCAATCTGGTCTTCATAAATCTTCACTAAGTCACCGCCATTGCTTTCTATTAGATCATTTGTTCCTATGAATAAAGTGAAATAATCGGCTTCGTTCAATCTATTTTTCACATCGGAATGCTGAATCTGCTTCAGCAATCCATCTGTTTGCTGGCCAGGGATTCCTAAATTCCGGACATTTACCGTATCCTCTCGACCTTCATTGAACAATTCTTCAAGGTTCTCAGCGTAACCATCTCCGGATGTGTCACCAACCCCGTGGGTAAGCGAGTCACCTAAAGCATAAATTTGTTTTTCATTACTAGTTAAACCATTCGCCTGTATAATCCAAGTCCCTGCACCTGCAACTAGAACAAGAACCACTGCATAGAATACTATTTTTTTCATAAGCTGCCTCCTAGGACAACTGATTTCCCCTTTTATAAAATTTTCAAACTGTGTCCCAGGTCCTGTGCTGATAGACCTTCAAAAGCATCTCACAAAAAAAGTGCCCCCGCTCGCAGGAAGCACTCCTTCTTCTCATAGTGACTGGTCAAACTTCATAAGCGGCCTTTTCCCAAGCTTTCTTAGATTCCTTGTATACCCTAATATTGTTGGATTTCTCTGTTGCAAGTTTTCCATGATTCCCTTTACATTATGACTTTTATATCCGCCTTCTGCTTCTTCGAGAGCAGATGCCTCTATAAAAATTAAACGGGAAGAGTCAAAAATCATATCAATGAGTTCTTCATATTCATCACAATGGTGAAGGATACTCAATGCTAAAATCACATCAAAATCCTCCTTTTCCGTGAGAACCTTCAAATTATCAACATTTACTTCTTCACGGATCAGTTTAACGTTCTTATTGTTGTTCTGCCTCATAATATTATCGATTTTTTTGTCGGAGGTAAGCATCGTAACTTGTGCATTGAAGTCCTCGGCAATCCTGAAGGAAAAATAACCGGAGTCCGCCCCAATATCAAGAACAGTAAAGGGCTGCTTTATTCGATTAAGTTGTTCTTTAATCTTCTTATACCTTTTCTCACATTCTCTTTTTCCCTTTTTGACTACTTTCCCTTTCACCCAAACATCTTGATACATCCACCCTTCTCCTTTCTGTAATGCTTGTTCAAACTGGCTTTTTGATAGAACAATAATAAGTGATATTACTGCTCGTCCCTTACCTGCTTCTTATATTCCAGCAAACCTATTCTGTTGGCCTTTTACCTTCCATTATTTTCAAAATAATTAGTGAAAATCCTAAGGAGCGTTTCTTGATCACAAGTCTTGTTGCGAACTTGAAACCAGGTATCAACTTCATTTGGATTAATCACTCTGACCCAATGAGGCTGGAGCTTCACTGAAGCAGTTTGATTACCTAATACGCTCAAAGCAGCCAAGGCGGTGCTGCCCTCCCCCTGCGAAAAATCGATAATCCTCTTCCTTTTTTAAGAAACTGTCCTCTTATATAGCCGTCCTCATTTTCTTCAGGCAAGTACCCATCTACCTTTAACTTTTTTATATATACTTACAATTCTTAAAAACACCTTTTCACCGAATTCATCAGAGTTAGGACCAAAGTGCTGGTTCTCTCCTGTCATCCATTTAGTATAAAAACGCCATCGTAAAGGAGACCATGGCGGTCTGAGATGTTTGTAACCCTCTCCATAAAACAAACAATCCATTAATGATTTCGGTTGATATAAGTCATAGTACTTTTTTAAGACAGAAGATTGATAATCAAGGGCTGGATTATTTATAAACTGCTTTAACACCGCAGTTAAATAATGCCAACCTTCTGAGGAATACGAGTAACCTCGGCATTTAGACACATCAACTTTGACTATGGAGGTACTGATGTTGAGAGCTGCTTTTCCTCTAAGGATAGACATATAAGCTTACTCCTTTTTTCCATAGCTGAACTATCGATACTCTATGATCCACCTTTAGGTTCTGTCATTGAGCTTATCAATCTGATTAACCGTTTGGCAGAAGGGGTTCTCACGGGGGAGGCGTACTCTAAAAACTCACAATTTTTGTTTTGGGCTTCACTTCTCATTTTATTATCAATCAAGTAATTTGAGACCTTTTCTGCTAAAATTTTTTACGATGTTTACTTGTTCCTTATCAGGCAACTTTTTGATGAATCCTTCTAATTCCTGTAAATATCGTTCCCCTTTCACTACATTAAGATCGTCTTTTTCTTTGAATCCATCCGTAATTCCTTATTCAAATCCTGCTTATTGATGGCTGGTGCATTCAATTAAAAAAGCATATCTGTTTTTCAGAGCTATCACGTCCCCTCCCAGTGTCGGTCTCATGGCTGGGGATAGAATAGCTGTATACTTGGAGAGGTCGGGAACATCTTTAACCTCGTGATCTACAACACTGTAAATACCCATGTCAACTTGTTTTCCTTTTACCGCAATTAATAGATCTTTTAAACTTTTACTAATTAAATGATCTCCTGAATTCCTCGAGCCTTTGCCGGGGTAAGTGGAAAGAATGAGATATGCCAATATCTCTCCCCCCTTTTCTAAAGATTTATGGTTACTTGTTGAAATACAGGTTCCATTATATGAGCCCTTCTCTCCCCACATGCCCGACCACCTCAAGCCCTTAACATTAGCAATCTCATGGAATCTGATGAAAAAGTATAAAATTTTTCCAGTTTGGCCACAATGTATTAAAAAGTGTCAGGAGGATGTCTATGAGAAAGAACCGTTCGACCAATGCCCCTCCTCCTAATCATACAGACGGCAGCGTGGTCATCTCTAAAGATGTGAAACAGAATATCAATCAAATCAAGCAATCTCTCGGAGAGCCTTTTGACTTTATCAGTAAAATATATTCATTCAAACATACCGCTTTCGCTTTATGTTATATTGACGGACTGATCAGCACGGAAGACATTGAGCTGAACGTGATCCCTCCAATGATGGACTGGTTCAAAGAGAACGACTCTTCTAGAGATTATGTAATTAAGGATTTCAAGCAGCATATCCAAATTCCAAAAAAATTAAAAACGACGACTGAATTTTCGGAAGTGCTTCAAGCACTCCTGAGAGGCCATGTCATTTTGTTTGTTCAAAAAGGGACAGAAGCATTTTTGGTTTCAGATCAGCGGTGGGAAACAAGAGGTATTGAAGAACCAAGTTCCCAAACGATGGTAAGAGGACCCAGGGAAGGGTTTGTAGAAACTCTTTCGATTAATTCAACGTTGATACGAAGAAGAATTACCAATCCAAATTTAAGATTCAAAAGTTTCATCGTAGGTGAAGTTACACAAACGACTGTAATCGTCACTTATATCGAAGGGTTAGTGAATGAAGAGGCTCTGAACATCGCGTTTCAGAGAATTACTGACTGTCAAACGCAAAAGGTATTCGAAACGGGAATGCTGGAGGAGTTGATTGAAGATAAAGGGTATACACCTTTTCCAACCCTGGTCGATACAGAAAGGCCAGATGTCGTTTCTTCTGCGCTTACAGAAGGTAAGTTAGCCATTATGATGGAAGGCACGCCTTTTGCTTTAATCGGACCTGCTACACTTATTTCCTACTTTCAGACCGCAGAGGATTATTACAATCGGTTTGATTTAGCGACTTTTTTACGTCTCATCCGTTTTATCGCTTTTTGGATCGCCTTTGCTTTACCTGCAACTTTTGTTGCGCTCACGACCTTCCATCAGGAATTAATTCCAACGGATCTCTTAATCAGTTTAGCTGCACAGAGAGAAGGGCTGCCGTTTCCAGCCCTAGTAGAAGCACTGATAATGGAGACTGTTTTTGAAATTCTTAGAGAAGCCGGGATACGTATGCCAAGACCAATCGGACCTGCTGTATCGATTGTTGGCGCCATTGTAATCGGAGAAGCTGCCGTTTCTGCGGGACTTGTATCTCCCGCCATCGTCATTGTCGTATCTCTTACAGCAATATCCAGCTTTGCCAACCCTTATTATTCAATTGCAGGTTCCGCCCGTATGCTCCGCTTCATATTGATGCTGTTCGCGGCTTCTGCGGGGATTTTCGGGATATTCATATTTACGATGATTATTTGCATTCACCTCGTTTCGTTAAAATCTTTGGGACAACCTTACATGGCTCCTTTTGCTCCTTTTTCTATCAAAAAGCAGAAGGATACTATTTTACGGTTTCCGTTATGGTGGAGCAAACGTAAACAGAGAAGAAACGGGGAGGTTTTAAAATGAAATTTTTTTCCGCTTTCGTATTAACACTTCTTATTTTGTTAGGAGGATGCAGCGGGCAGGAAGAGCTGAACGAGCTGCTGATTCTGACAGGGATAGGAGTAGATCTCGGAGAAGACGATACAGTGAAAGTCACGTTTCAGGCTACAAACCCTCAGGCACAAGCGGGAGGGGAAGCCGGTGGCGGCGGTGCCAGTCAAGCCAATAGCTATACCTTTGAAAGTGAGGGTGAAGATATGATTGAAGCCGTATTTAACGCCAGGGACATATTATCAAGAAAACTGTTTTTCCCCCATATTTCTTCACTCCTCATTAGTGAAGAATTTGCCAGAGAACGGGGTGTCCATGAAGTTTCGGACTTTCTTGAACGCCATTATGAAATTAGGGATAGTTACTTACTATTCATCACTAAAGATTCATCCGCAGCTACTATATTGAACACATTTACTCCGCTTGATAACTCCTCCACTAAAAATATAGAAAGTTTAACAAAGGTAAGGGGAGGGACGCTCAGCATCAAAGACGGCATCGAGTTGGAGAATTTCATTAGATGGAGGTACGGTGAAGACCGGGACCCCGTCGTAATGGGTGTCGAAAAAGTAAATAAACAGTCAAGTTCGACTAATACAGAAGATTTGAACGAAATCGAAGGGAACAAAAGCGCTTTGCGATTAACAGGATTAGCTTTATTTGATAAGGATTACTTAGTAGACTGGCTTTCGTATAAAGACTCGGTTGCTTGGGCCATTATCACTAAAAAATCAGCTAATATAAAATCTTATACCGTGAAATGCCCTGAAGATGAAGGAACCATTGGCTTCTTACTCAAAGAAATGGAAGTCAAAGCAGAACCGAAGATTGTTAATGAACAACTGAATTATTCCCTCCAATTAGAAGGGCACATTAATTTACAAGGGCTCTCATGCCAAATCAAACTGTCCACCGAGCAAGGAGTTAATGAGCTGCAAACTATAATAAACGAGGATATGGAGAATGAATTACAATCAGCGCTTGCGAATGCCAAGGAATCCCAGCTGGATTACTATGGGATTAAAAATCAACTATCTAAGAAACAACCCGAAGAGTGGAAAAAAGTAAAGGACAACTGGAGTAGTTTATATGAAAATATGTCGATAGAAACAGACGTGAACATATACCTCGAGTCTCCAGGGTCGAGAGTGGATAACAATGAAGGATAATAAACGAAAGCCAAAGGAAAAGCTGATCATCACTGGTGTATGGCTGTTCTCCATCGTCTATATGTTCGGATACCTTTATGATCAGCCGGTCTTCCCTGTAACGGAAGGGCTGAAGGCTGTTTTTGAACCTATTTACTACGGCATGTTCGGAGGTCCATGATGAATATTCAAATTACAAAACTTCAGTTGATTATGGTCGTTATTAACTTCATAATTTTCAGTTCTATTCTCATGGCTCCTGCCATTACCGTAGTTTCAGCCAAACAGGATGGGTGGATTTCAATGCTGCTTGCTTTGATCATAGGGCTGATGTTGAATGTGCTTTACCTTTTCCTTTTTAAAAAATATAATTATCCTTCATTATTCGAACTAATGAATCGTGCAGCCGGGAAATGGTTTGGTAGCGTGATGAATATATTGATTATATTTTATGCTCTTCACCTTGCCGCCATGGTCGTAAGAAATTTAAGTAATTTTATGGTGGCCAGTGTCATTCCCTATTCACACCCATGGACGTATCAAATTCTCATTGTTGCGGTCGTCATTTACTCAGCTGTTTTAGGTGTAAAAAATTTGTTTCTATTGAATGACCTAGTGTTCCCAATCGTCATTTTTCTTACGGTTGTTTCCCTTATTTTAATAACCAGGGAGTTCTCCTTCTTAGAGCTTAGGCCTGTCTTCCATTCAGGACCTTCCGCAATTTTTCAAGGAGCCTATGCCACCCTCGGCTTTCCTTTTATTGAAGTATTACTCATAGGAGCTTTTTTTCAATATGTTAAGAAAAAAGAAAAACTCATGCTTACTTACCTGTCTGGTATCGCTGCAGGAGGCCTCGTATTGGTCATCACGGTTTTTATCATCATTGGGGATGAGGGAACCTATCTAGTGGCCAGAGAAACGTACCCCACGTATTCTGTCATGAGGGATATTGATTTCGTCACTGTTTTTGAAAGAATTGAAATCCTGCTTGCCATCGCCTGGATGATCGGGTTGTTCGTCAAAATATGTGTATGTTTCCTCGTAGTCATGATGGGGCTGAAGCATTTAACAGGCTCCAAAACTTATCGTCCTTACCTTATCCCTATCGGCATTCTGATATGGGCAATGAGCAACCACCTTCATAAGACAGTTATGGACTTTAGTAACTTTGTAACAACAAGCTGGACGATGTACTGGTTTACTCTTTACTGTTTGATCATTCTAGTTTTCCTAATCGGTTTGATAAGAAATAAACAGACAAGCTTAAATTCATAATGCCTGCAGGGTCCACTTAGATCCTGCAGGCATTATGAGCTTATTTATGGAATTCAAGTCCTGAGTGAACGGCTTCGACGTAGCCTGCTCTGATGACGTAGTCACCGAAATGCTCATTCTCTTCTCTTTCTTTAGCATAATTGATAAGAATAGGTTTAAGCTCTTGTAATATGTCTTCTTCCCCAATATTTTCACGAAATAATTTATTGAGTCTGTCCCCTCTGAATCCTGCTCCCAAATACATATTATATTTACCGGGAGCTTTTCCGATAAAGCCGATTTCACCAAGGGCTGGTCGGGAACAGCCGTTAGGGCAGCCTGACATACGGATAATGATTTCTTCGTCTCTTAATCCTGCTTCATCAAGAATGTCTTCTATTTTATCAATTAAAGAAGGAAGATACCTCTCTGATTCAGCCATGGCAAGCCCGCAGGTAGGAAAAGCGACACATGCCATCGAATTTCTGCGCAGTGCAGAGTTCTCTTTGCCGTCTGTCATCCCGTATTTGTTAACTAGCTCGTCGATTAGAGATTTATTTTTGCTCTCAACGTTCGATATAATGAGATTCTGGTTAGGAGTCAGACGGAAATCCCCAGTATGGACTTTAGCGATTTCACGTAAGCCTGTCATCAAAGGATACTCTTCTGTATCTTTGATCCTTCCATTTTGGATAAAAAGAGTCAGATGCCATTTCCCATCGCCCTCGATCCATCCGTAACGATCCCCGTTATGATCGAAGCTGTAGGAACGCTCTTCCTCTAAGCTCCAGCCGAGCCTGTCATTGAGTTCTTTTTTCACCCAGTCAATACCCTTTCGATCGATTGTATACTTGAATCTTGCATTCTTTCTCTCCGAACGGTTCCCATAATCACGCTGGATCGTAAGGATTTTTTCAGCAACGTCCAGGATTTGGTCAGGCTCACAAAAACCGATGACCCGGGAAAGCTGAGGGTAGGTGTCCGTATCTCCGTGGGTCATTCCCATTCCCCCGCCAACTGCAACGTTGAATCCTTGCAGTTGTCCATCTTCTAAAATGGCGATGAAACCAAGATCCTGAGAAAAGACGTCCACATCATTTGATGGCGGTACGGCTACTCCGATTTTAAATTTTCTCGGTAAATAAAGAGGGCCGTAAATCGGCTCGGTCTCTTCTTCCGATTCCCGGCTGTCCGTCACTTTCTCTTCATCAAGCCAAATTTCATGATAGGCTCTTGTTTTTGGCAGCAGATGGTCACTTAAACGATTAGACCAATCGTACACTTCAGAATGTATGTCTGACTGATAAGGGTTTGCGTTACACATGACATTCCGATTCACATCGCCACAAGCCGCAATCGTATCCATAAGCGCGTCATTCATCCCTTGAATACTTTTCTTCATATCCCATTTCAACACACCATGCAGCTGGAAGGTTTGCCGCGTCGTCAGCTTCAATGTTTCATTGCCATACGTATTTGCGAGTTCATCCATTTTCAGCCACTGATCGGGAGTTGCAACGCCGCCCGCTAAACGGACACGGATCATAAACTGATAGTTTGGTTCTAACTTTTGCTGCTTACGTTCATTCCTAACGTCGCGGTCATCCTGCATATAGCTTCCGTGAAACTTCAACAGCTTCGTTTGTTCCTCGGGAATACCAGCCGTGATCCGCTCCTCGAAGCTTTCTACAAGAGTTCCTCTCAGGAAATTACTTTCATCTTTAATCTTTTCCATTTCACTCGGCGGTCCGTGCTGTTCTGGAAATCTATTTTTCGTCATGATTCATCTCCTCCCCTTTTAGTACACATCACGCTGGTAGCGTTTCTCTTTACGCATGTCCGTTAAATACGCTTCGGCTTGTTCGTCGTTCATTCCGCCTTCTTGCTTCAGGATCGTAAGAAGAGCACTTTGAACATCTTTGGCCATATGTTTTTCATCGCCGCAAACATAAACTACAGCACCGGCCTGAAGCCATTCATACAGAGACTGACTATTTTCAAGCATACGATGCTGGACGTACACCTTCTCCGAAGTATCACGAGAGAAGGCCACATCCATTTTTGTCAGGACGCCTTCTTTCAACCATTTCTGCCACTCAATCTGATACAAAAAGTCAGTGACAAAATGTTGATCGCCAAGGAACAACCATGCATCGCTCTCGACATCCATTTCTTCTCTTTCCTCCAAGAAAGCGCGGTACGGCGCTACCCCGGTACCTGCTCCAATCATGATGACGGGAGTCTCCGGGTTCTGCGGCAATTTAAAGTTCTGATTACGCTGCACAAATACAGGTAAAGACCCGCCTGGCTCTGATCGTTCTGCGCATTGGACTGAGCATACTCCTGTACGGTTTCTCCCATGCGAGTCATAACGAACGGCGCCTATAGTCAAATGAACCTCACCCGGATTCGCTTTTCCACTGCTTGCAATCGAATAGAGACGGACAGGTATTTTACGTAAAATAGAAATAAACTCACTTGCCGATACTTTGAAGGGGCCATAATCATTAACTAAATCAATAAGATCACGCCCATAAATATAGTCTTTTAATTTTTCCGAGTGGACAAGTTCTCGCAACTCCTCATGATTTGCAAGCTCTGCTGTCTTCTCAAGCAGAGGCTTCGTTAAGCTCGTAATTTCAAAAGTAGTGCTCAATGCTTCACGCAAAGGTTTTGATTCCCCTTGTTTGTTGATCTGCACAAGTTCCTCTGCATCCCATTCCATCACTTCAATCAACTGTTCAACTAGATTTGGATCATTCTCAGGGAAAATCCCAAGACTATCACCTGGTTCATATTGTAAACCTGAATCTTCCAGATCCAGTTCAAGGTGGCGGGTTTCTTTATTAGATCCGCGGCCATTCAAATTGATATTTTCTAAGATTTCTGCTTGAAAAGGATTGCTTCTTGAGTAAGCAGTTGCGGAAGTCGCTTGATCGACTGGAGCCTCTGATGAGTTTGATGCTTCTGATTCCTGACCTTTATTCAATTGATCCAGAACTCCTTGCATCCACTCTTCTGCAGGTTCTTCAAAATCTAAATCACAATCAATTCGTTTAAATAATCTTTCTGCTCCCAGCTCCTCAAATCGTTTGTCGAAGTCTTTGCCGGTCTGGCAATAGAATTCATACGAGCTGTCACCGAGAGATAGTACGGAGAATCTTACATCCTCAAGCTTAGGCGCCCGCTTACTATAAAGAAAATCATAAAATGGAATCGCATTGTCAGGCGGATCGCCATCCCCGTGCGTACTCGTCAGAATGAGTATATCTTCGGCTTTTTTTAAGGCTTTAGGTTTGTAATCATCCATAGAAGACAACGTTACTTTAAAATCCTGCTGTTTCAGTCGTTGAGCAAAATCTTCCGATAAAGACTGACAATTCCCTGTATGGGAGCCATAAAGAATCGTGACTTCCCTCGTTTTGGCTGGAGCTTCTGTAGGGACTGCCTCTTTTGTTTGGGGAGGATCCTGAACCGCAGCACCAGAAGATGCCGGCCCCGCTAAATACCCACTCAGCCATATCTTTTGATTTTCTGTAAGTGTAGGAAGCAAACGATTCAATTGTTCTGCTTGTTCCTGGTTAAACGGACTATTCTTTTCCTGTAGCTGCAAAAGTACCCACCTCGCATCATTTTATTCCTTTATCTGGCTACATCCATTTCTTTTCATCATAATTATGTAAGCCATTGTATTCATAGTTGTTTAGTCGGGATTATAGCCGCACGTATTTACATTTAAATCAAGAAAAGGAGTTTCTTAACCTCACTTCCCTAAAATAAATAAAAAACCTTTCTTCCCAAATAGACAAGAAGAAAGGTATACGATGACATCATATATCGAACAATCTTCTTATCTTCCAGGCGCCACAATCACCTGCTGGAATTGGCACAGTGTCTAAAAACTAAAGACCCGTTGCCGAGGCTTCGCAGGGCCAGTCCCTCCACCTCTCACAATAAGAAAGTTTCTATGAAATTGTAAGGTAATTAATGGTACATATACTATGCTTATTTTGCTGAATTGTCAATAGATTCTGATAAGATCATTCTTGTAACCTTACTCCTATTCGGTGTTACTTTTCCTTATGTGCTGCCTAACAGCTGGATTATTTACCCTTCTGAATCTTTTTCCATAAACCCGCCGATATGATAAAAAGAATAATTACAACAAAAGCGGCTGCAATGAATTTGATCAACTCGTTTTCTTGATAAAGATAAATAGCTCCATATCCCCACACGAAAACAAAAGGGAAGAGAAGATCCTTTTGAAGAAAGTAAAAGGCTAAAGCAATCAACCCTCCAGTCGTCAGTAAAATTACTGACCAGCCAAGTTCACCGATAGAAAATAATTCTTCTATCCCATTGGCTTTCAACACAACGAAAGCGTCTACAATCGTAGCAATCGATGTCCACCCAAGGTAAATGGAAAATGGAACCCTATACTTTGCAGATGATAGATAAAGTCCTTGAATAATCGTATACACGATACAAAGCGTCAATAAGGAAAGGGAGATGAATAGAATCGCAGGTGTGGTTCCTACAATGACAGAAGTTCCTGAAAGAATCATACTGATAGGAAACCATAGCCCGATCCGGCTGACGAATAAGTCTTCTTCTTCATTGGCAAAAAAGGATTTCATAATCAATAGGAACAGCAGTAAATAAATCAGACTCCATATTGAAAAAGCGAACGGCGCAGGCATGACATACACTTCTGCACTGCCCATTCCACTAGAAAAATCTGCGATAAACACTGAAGCAACAATCATATAGATGAAACTAGCCAGATTGAACAGTTTCAACATTAACAGCTTCATAAAGGTTACTCCTTTCTCTCTTCATAATTGTACATCCCCCGTTTAAGGTATTCTCTAAAACGACTCAATAGCACACGTAAATCACCTTCCCATTTAACCCTCCTCAAAAACAAGTACAAAATGAGCGGTAATCCTAAACAGTAAGAGCCGTCCCATCATAGAATAAACAGAAAAAACATTACCTTTGCTTACGGTTTTGACTATATGAGAAAGAAGAGGAAGATATGCCTAAGTACAACCACAGAAGTTTACGGCCGAGAACTTGTGTACTGCCGGGATATAATTGGTGCGGACCAGGCTGTAATGGGCCGGGACCTCCAGTCAATGCAGTAGACGCTGCATGTAAAGCTCACGACATATGCTATAGAAGGTCTCGTCATTATTGTTCGTGTGACCAAGCATTTATACAGCGGCTCGAACGGCTTCAAAATCCTTATACGGAAGAAGGGCGTCATGCAAGAATGCTTCTTAACTATATGAAAATCCAGAGATTTTTCACTTGCTCATTTTGATATGTGAGAGATTAAAAAAGGAGGCCTCCCTTTGTTTGAGAGGCCTCCTCTTAATGTTTTCAGCAGACCAAGGTTTCGTTATTTTTGCTTGGAGAAATGGGGTCTTGGAAATCTCTTAAGGCTCTAAAGTAATTTTTCTGAAGCAATGTTTCGAGTCAGGCTACAAACATCTGGACACCAAAGGTTTTGTCTTCCCACTTCTTTCTCGGTACGTTCTGCCACGTTCAAAGTAGGTAGTTTTAGTATTGGCTAAGCTGCCAGCGTTGTAAGCGGTAGCGCTTTGTTCAGTCAGCAAGGTATGGACTGGAGTACTAAAGGACGCTTTCTTATCGCGTATAGAAAACTCAACATTTGATTACATGGGTTGGTTCAATCAATTTCGAATGGGGTGGTTGGGACACGACGAGACTCCCGCGGGAGAAAGGTCTAGGCGAGATCCAACAGGGCGAAGCCCGAGGGAGCTTGCCAGATCCCCCGCAGGAAAGCGAGTTGTTTCCCAACCACCCTTAACTTATTACGTTAAAGAACCTATCTAATCTCGATCAATTCTTCAACAATAAGCCATATAACTTAATAACTCACTTATAAAAATCAACAAAGAAATTTACCAAAGCTTATAATTAAAACGTACTGCCGCTAAAGCCTCACGTGGAATAATACTAGATTTTTGGTGTGACTATACTTTTGGGGATAGACCAGTCGAATTGATCGCTTCTCAGCCATTTCGATAGCGCTTCAATATCTTTAGCAAACACACGGTCTTCTGTAATGTTCGGTACAACTTCTCTCCCTTTTTCAAAAAGTTCCTGCACGGAAGTTGAGGCTGAGTTTACCCCTCTATACTCGAGCGCCTGCATCGCACAAATCAGCTCAATGGAGGCGACGTTTTGTGCGTTCAGGATGATTTGATAGGCGTGGCGCGCTCCAATCGTCCCCATACTCACGTGGTCCTCTTGACTGGCAGATGAAGGAATCGAATCGACACTCGCCGGGTGAGCGAGCGTTTTATTTTCTGAAACGAGAGACGCTGCGGCATACTGAAGAATCATCGCTCCGGATTGCAGTCCAGGATTCGGACTTAAGAACCCGGGCAGATTATTAAGCTGCGGATTGACGAGCCGTTCAATTCTTCGTTCAGATATGCTGGCCATTTCTGCTGCAGCAATTTTCAAAAAGTCCATCGCCAGAGCAATCGGCTGACCGTGGAAATTACCACCTGATACGATCAGGGTTCCGTCCTCTAAAATCAAGGGATTATCGGTAGCCGCATTCATTTCAATCTCCAGCTTTTCCTTTACATAAGCAAGACTCTGCCTGGATGCACCATGAACCTGAGGGATACACCTTAAGGAATACGCGTCCTGTACCCTTTTGTCTCCCTGGTGTGTAAGCAGTTTGCTGTCCTGTGTGATAAGACGCACCCGTTCCGCCACTTCCATCTGTTCTTTGTAGCCGCGCGCTTCATGGATAGCAGGGTGAAACGCATCAATAATTCCTTCTAAAGCTTCCAGAGTCATCGATGCAATCCAGTCATTTTGGTGGAATAACCGTTCAGCTTCAATAAAATTGATGACCCCGACCGCTGTCATCGCCTGCGTGCCGTTGATCAAGGCGAGCCCTTCTTTAGCTTTTAAAGTGAGCGGCTGGTAACCATACTTGTGGTACACCTCTGAAGTCTTCTTTATTTTTCCTTCATCATGCACTTCACCTTCTCCAACAAGAACGAGAGCTAGATGGGCCAGAGGAGCCAGATCTCCTGAAGCCCCGAGGGAGCCTTGGCTTGGAACTACTGGAATTATATGATCGTTGGCTAAGTCACATAAACGCTCAACTACACATGGACGGACGCCTGAGTATCCTTTCAACAAGGCATTGAGCCGTAAGATGACCATGGCCTTACTCACTTTTTCCGAAAAAGGATCCCCGACTCCGCACGCATGCGAGCGAATTAAATGAAGCTGCAAGTCATCTACATCGTCATCACGAATTCGTACATCACTGAATTTCCCAAACCCGGTGTTGAGACCATAAACTGTCTTGCCGCTAGTGACCACCTGCTCAACAGCGCCCCTGCTTTTTTTCACTTTTTCCATACTGACCGGATCGATCGTAATCTTTTCACCGTTGTATAGGATTCTCTTCATATTGCTCAGCGTCAAATCCGATCCGTTTAATTGAATCATAGCCATTCTCCTCTCAAAGAACAAAAAAAGAGACGACAATGGCATACGTAATACCATTGCCGCCTCCTCATAACTTATGACTATAGGCAGCCATTATCCTATATGGTTGATACCAAGTCCGAACGTTTCGTGTTCGAGCCCCTTGACCGGCGCACCGATCGTTCCATAAAAAGCGACCGCGAGCCATTCTCCTTCATCAAATTTCTCATAAGGCGAACCACGGACGACCGCAAAGCGTAAACCGACCGTCCGCATCATATCTCCGGCAGCCATCTGCCCCCGCATTACGCCTTCTAACGCTTCTAGAATCGCATGATACAACGCATGAGTTTCGCGGTACAGTTCATCTGATATAATATGATTTCTTTTGGCTGCTGTTTCTACGGCAGAAATCACTTTTTGCATATTCATTGAACCAGATTGACCCTGGCAGTAGTCGACGTCCTTCAAGCGTTCCGTGAAAGGCTCCAACTCTTCAGGAGTCAAAGCTGCAACGAGCATCGCTAACTTTCCTATTGGAATTTTCTGAGTCATAGTCTTCACCTATTTCACAGTATCTAATTAAATTGTAAACGTTTTCTATAGAAAGTTCAATTTCACTTGGAAAAGTTCAGGCTTCTGCATTACTGCAGAACGAAAGAAACAGTATTAATATTTTTACTTTTATATTATATTCAGACGCTTCAAAAGCTGAACTTTCGAACTTTATTTTAACCTATTCTCCATGAGGAGTTTATTAATTCCGACGGACGTCCATGTTACTTCTTATTCTGTCTTAAGCAATACCCCGTCAAAAATGACAGCATGACATGAACGGCGCTCTTGATGCCAAACTCTCCGATATCTTTGCGAGGGTCAAGGCAGACGATGTCCATAGCTTTCACTTTAGGATGAGCCCCAGCTATTTGGACTGATTCAAACAATTCATGAGTGAACATTCCGCCCGGCGTGGCAGCAGGAGCACCCGGATTGTGAGTGATATCAAGAACATCCATATCCACTGTCAGGTAGATGGTGTCGACTTCGCGCCCCAAAATTTCGAGCGAATTACGAATTACGTTTCCGATCCCTTCACTCCTGGCCTGCTTCATCGTTGTATAATGAATCCCTTTTGCATCAGCATAGTCTTTGAGTGCTTTTGCGTTAAAAAATCCATGCAAACCGATTGTATGGACGTGCTCCCCTTTCACATTTCCACTCTCTACAAGGCTGCGGACTGGTGTACCGTTTGCTGGTCCTATGTCCGTGAGATCGCGTAAATCAAAGTGGGTGTCCAGTTGCAGCAATCCGATCGTTTCTTCCGTATGCACCTGTTTCCAACCTTCGAGCAGCTTAGCTGTGATCGAGTGATCGCCGCCTAGTGTGATCGGCAGTGTATGAGGGTGATAGGTCCTTATTGCAGCCATCGCTTCTCTAATCTGCTGCTGCGTCCATTGAATATCTGTGACATGCTCCCGCACATTGCCAAGATCAAGGACTTTTAATGCAGCCAAATCAATATCCTCGTCAAGATTATACGTCCCGAACGATTTCCAGGCCTGACGCATGGCCTCCGGGTTTTCACTGGCTGCCGATGTACTAATAGACGATTTAGAAAGGGGTGCTCCTAAAATCGTTACATCGTACTCTTCCCAATTGATCGGTCCTTCCCCTATATATTCAACCCATTCGTGCACTTTAAGATCACGTAATTGATCGGTTGGCTTCGTCCATATTCTTTCTGGGCGTTCAAGCATAGGATATGGATAGTTTGTCATTGCAGCCGCCCTCCTATTACGACAGGTTTGCCAGATTTTATGACCGTATCCACATGATTCATGCCGTATTGATAAGATAGCGTCAAATAATTAGGCACATTAAAAATTGTCACGTCCGCTTTTTTCCCAATTTCCAGGCTGCCTGCTTCCCTGGCACAGCCAATAGCATGAGCGGCATTGATCGTAGTTGCTGACAAAACTTCTTCAGGTGTCATTCCCATTTTCAAGCATCCTAAATTCATTATGAAAGGCAATGAAATTGTCGGCGAAGATCCTGGATTTGCATCAGTGGATAACGCTATCGGAATTCCCGCTTCGATCATTTTCCGGGCTTCGGCGAATTCAGCCATAAGGAAAAAAGCAGTGCCTGGCAGCAAAACTCCGACTACTCCACCCTCCGCAAGGGCCTTGATTCCCTTCTCAGACGCTTTTAGCAGGTGATCTGCTGAAACGGCTCCAACCGAAGCGGCCAATTCCGCTCCCTCATAAGGTTCGATCTCATCAGCGTGAATCTTCGGCATTAATCCGTGCTGCTTCCCTGCCTCAAGTATCCTGCGTGACTGCTCAGGAGTGAACACACCACGTTCACAGAATACATCGTTAAAAGTGGCCAGCTTCCTTTTCGCTACTTCCGGAATCATTTCATGAATAACACGATCAACAAAAGGATCCGGATCACCTTTTTCAGCCATTGGGATGGCATGGGCACCCATAAACGTTGAAATCAGATCAACCGGATGATCTCGATGCAGCTGGTGCGCGACTTCCAGCTGTTTGATTTCATGTTCCAGAGTCAATCCATAGCCGCTTTTTGCTTCGACTGTCGTAACACCATGCAGCAAAAATTGATCGAGCCGCTTTTTCGACTGCTCATATAACATTTCGTGGCTGGCTTTCTGAGTAGCACGCGTCGTTGCATGGATCCCTCCCCCCGACTCCATAATCTCCATATATGTCTTACCATTCAGCCGCATGGCATACTCGTTCTCTCTCGTCCCCGCATGGACAAGATGTGTATGGGGATCGATCAACCCGGGGGTTACTACTTTTCCGGAGGCATCAATTCGCTGATTTGACGAATAATTAGATGAAATCTCATCTGTAGGACCGACCGCAGCAATTTTTCCATCTTCTATATAGACCGCACCATTTTCGATGATATCAAGCTCAGCCATTTCCCCTTGAATTGCTGGACGGTCACTATGCCCTTTCATCGTGATCACTTGCGCGGCATTCATTATGAGCAGCTTGTCTGTCATTCGGACTCCTCCTTAAGCATCGGGATTTGGATTCCTTGTTTACGAGCTGTCTGTTCAGCGATAGCATAGCCTGCGTCCACGTGACGTATAACGCCCATTCCTGGGTCTGTAGTCAATACTCGCTCCAGCCGCTGTGCTGCCCCTTTTGTGCCGTCAGCTACAATAACCATTCCCGCATGCAGAGAGTAGCCCATCCCGACACCGCCTCCATGATGAACACTGACCCAGCTTGCTCCACCCACGCTGTTGATCATAGCGTTCAAGATCGGCCAGTCGGCAACAGCGTCACTGCCATCTTTCATTGATTCTGTTTCTCTATTTGGAGAAGCGACAGATCCGGAATCTAAATGGTCACGGCCGATAACGATAGGTGCGCTCAGTTCTCCGCTTGCCACCATGTCGTTAATGATTTTCCCGAATCTCGTACGCTCACCATATCCTAACCAGCAAATACGGGCAGGTAACCCTTGGAAACTGATTTTCTCACGAGCCATCCGAATCCAGTTGCACAAGTGTTCGTTATCACTAAACTCACGTAAAATCACTTCATCGGTCTTATAAATATCTTCAGGATCACCAGATAACGCGACCCAGCGGAACGGTCCTTTTCCTTCGCAAAACTGCGGCCGGATGTAAGCGGGGACAAAGCCTGGGAAGTCAAACGCCGCTTCGATCCCTTCATCCTTTGCGACCTGTCGGATGTTGTTTCCATAATCGAACGTTACTGCACCTTTCTTTTGCATATCAAGCATAGCCTGGACATGAACAGCAATGCTTAGTTTGGAACGTTGAATATAAGTTTTAGGCTCTGTTTTACGCAGTTGTTCAGCTTCTTTTAAACTCATGTCAACCGGAACGTATCCATGAAGGGGGTCATGAGCTGAGGTCTGGTCTGTCAGTACGTCAGGAATAAACTCATTTGACAGCATCTTCGGCAGCAGTTCAGCCGCATTTCCGAGCAGTCCGATTGATAGCGCTTTCTTTTGGTCGCGGGCTTCTTTTGCTAACTGAATGGCTTCATCTATATTATCAGTAGAAACATCTAAGTATTTCGTGTCTATTCGACGCTGAATCCGTTGCGGGTCGACTTCAACAGCGATGCAGACCCCTCCGTTCAACGTTACAGCCAAAGGTTGTGCTCCACCCATACCACCTAGTCCGGATGTCAGTGTAATCGTTCCTTTTAAGCTTCCGTTAAAATGTTGTTTTGCACATTCGGCAAAGGTTTCATATGTTCCTTGAACAATCCCCTGACTACCGATATAAATCCAGCTTCCAGCCGTCATTTGTCCATACATCATCAAACCTTTCTGATCAAGCTCATGAAAATGGTCCCAATTCGCCCAGGCTGGTACCAAGTTGGAGTTGGCGATCAAAACTTTAGGAGCATCTTCATGCGAGCGGAACACAGCGACTGGTTTGCCAGATTGAATAAGTAAGGTTTCATCATTTTCAAGGTTTGTAAGAGACTCAACGATCGCTTCGTAACAGTCCCAGTTTCGCGCCGCCTTGCCGATTCCTCCATAAACGACGAGTTCATCAGGGTTCTCAGCAACATCAGGATGAAGATTATTATTCAACATCCTTAAAGCCGCTTCCTGAATCCATCCTTTTGTATGCAATTTCGTCCCTTCGAACTGTTTTACTTTTTTGGATTGATCTTTATCCATCAAACCTGCCCCTCTCTTCATTCATTTCTCTGCCCTTACGTCAAAAAGGGTGCATGACCTACTATATGGGCAATGAAAAGACCTCATGTGTTCCAGTCCCATCATATTCTTTCATCTATAAGCTCATAGTAGCACAAAAAGTATATACACTACCCACTATTTTTTTACATTAACATCAGCAAAAAGATCAGCGAGAACAAAAGAACCCGCCGGATATTTTCCAGCAGGTATTTTCAGCTACTTCCCTTTCTTTTTGAACACTCGGAGCGTGTAATGTTCCAACCCGCCCTCTTCACAGCTCTTTTCCTCCACTTGCCGGAATCCGTATTTCTCAAAAATCTCCTTATAGTTCCTCGGGAAAAAACGCCAGTTGGCAGCCGTTTCGGCTTCAATAGTGATCAAATACTCTCCTGATATTCTTGCGATTTCTTCAAGGATCCAGTCACTGTCCGGGTGAATATGTTCCAATACAACCATTGAGAAGACTAAATCAAAACCATCAGTCGGGAGTGTTTTAATAACATTTTCTACTGGTGAATGAATGGTATTCGCTTTTTTCGCAAGTTGAGGATATGTTTTTTTCATTGCTTTTACTGCTTTCTCACTGATTTCAATCCCCGTCACGTCTTTATATCCGTGACTGAAAAGATGGTTGAGATTACGTCCTACATTACGACCGGCTTCAAGAACTTTTCCTTTCTTGGCAACGTACTTCTTCACATGTTTCGTTAAAAATTCACTTCGTTCCACTCTTTGCGCATATAAGTCAGGTGTGCTCGATTTCACCCAATGTCTTGAAATCAAGTCTTCCACTATACTGCCAGTTAGTTTAAGAACAAACCTTAACAAATTTTACAATTACCTACTTGGTCTATAAATACCATAGACACTAGCACGCTCACCACAGCTTTTATCATTAGGTTACTAGAGTTCCGACTATACTAATACAAGTGACCATACACAACAACCGTTGATATACATACAAAAAACAGCAGACCAAATCATATGCGATTTGGTCTGCTCATGAGTATGTTATTTCGTATGTTTCTCCACAGAAACGGAACTACTTAGATATAAACCAGCCTCTTTTTGTGTTTATGAGGTTTTAGTATATCTTTGATATGTTGTTCATTTCACTTTTTTTGCATTTTCAGATGTTGAGTCAACCTAAGAAATAGACAACTTCATGCCTGGACGTATGAAGCTAGGATTTGAAATGTTGTTGGCAGATGCGATTTTCTGCACAGTCGTTCCGAACCTCAAGGCAATGCTGTAAAGTGTATCTCCTGTTTTAACAGTATACGTTTGAGCAGCTGGCTCAGAGGTCGATCCATTTGGAATCGTAAGCACCTGTCCAACCTGAATTAATGCTGCGTTTCTAATTTGATTCACGGAAGTAATTTCAGACACGGTTGTATTATATTTACGTGCAATGCTATACAGTGTATCCCCTGATTTCACCGTATAGGTTGCTGGGCTGTTCGGCGGCGCGGTTGATTCCCCTGGTATCTTCAGTACTTGTCCGATACGAAGAAAGTTCACATTATCCAGCTGATTCTCTGCCGCGATTTTACTTACCGAAGTGTTGTACTTAAGAGCTAGACTGTAAAGTGTGTCTCCGGCTTTTACCGTATGAGTACCAGTGGAAGATAATTCCCCGCTATTCAATAAGTTAGAGACGGTAACAAATTGATACCCTTGATTTTTCAGATTACTAATAATCCCCGGCAAAGCACCAGGTGTTCCGGATGCACCTGCCCCCGTATGCATCAGTACGATCGACCCAGGTACGATATTGTTAAGTACCCGGTTGCGAATATCAGCGGCTGAATTTCCCTTCCAATCAACCGTATCAATATTCCAATGAATGGTGTGCTTATACCCGGCATTGCCGACTGCTGAGAGAACAGAAGAATTGACAGCACCGAATGGAGCGCGAAAAAGAGGCTTAGTCGAACGACCTGTCGTACTCTTTATAATGTCTTCCGTACGCTCAAGCTCGTCCTTGATTTGAGCAGCCGTAAGTTTGGTGAAGTCTGGATGGCTATAGGAGTGGTTTCCAATTTCATGTCCTTTTGACACGATGTTTTTGATTTTTTGAGGATGATGGTTTGTACCTGAACCAGTAAGGAAAAAAGTGGATTTCACATTGTTGGATGAAAGTGTTTGGAGAATGTTTTCGACATTTGTTCCATCTGCGCCGTCATCGAAGGTTAAAGCAACTACTTTGCTTGAAGTGTTTCCTTTTGTAACAAACTGAGAGCTGGCTCCTTCTACTTGCGGAGAGAAAGGCAGGGTGAAAGCGATCAATAGAATAAAGAGGACACTTAACCGCAGTAATTTCGCATTCATCTCACTCACCTCTTTTTTAGTTATGCTGAGGGGATCAGCATATGTATGGTGGAGTGGTAAATAATCAGAAAATTCTTTCACTTATAAGTTCATTATACTTCTTTTTTAGAAAATGAAAACAAAAACATTTAAATTTCGACCAGATATAACCTTTTTTCTGTATATTTTTGAGGAATTATAACTTCTGCAATAAAGTTTTTAGGAGGTTTTTGTCATAAATTGAGAAATACAAATTCGAATGCTGTCCTATACTTGCTCAAGCTTAGGTTCATATATTAGCAGGTTTACCAAAAAAAGCAGAGGAGGGATTTCATACAGGACAGTAACCTGTATGAATCCCTCCTCTGTTTAAAAGATTCGTTTTATTCAGCTGCCTCTATACACTTGATACCCCCACGGTGACACTAATAAAGGAACGTGATAGTGGGAGTCCGGCTTGCTTATACCGAACCGGACAGGAACAGCATGTAAGAAATTCGGTTCCTCAAGCTCTACCCCTTTCCTCTTAAAATAACTACCGATATGAAACACGATTTCAAACTCTCCTTGGTGAATTTCTAATTCAGTTAATAAAGGAGTATCCAGGCGGCCGTCGAGATTGGTCGTGTCAGTTTTGATATGTTCTTTGTTCTTTCCTTTGATAGTATATAAGTCTATCTCTACATGGTCCGCAGGGGTCCCATGAGTCAAATCAAGTACATGCGTAGTTAATCCTGCCATATTGATCCCTCGCTATAACCTATTATTTTTCAGAGGATACGGTTTGTTTTTCTTTCTCCTTCGCAGCATCCTCCTGAGTGACTGTGAACTCTTGAAAGCCATATGGTGGACGCGGTTCCGTATAAACTTTCCCTTCGGACCCCGGGATGTCTTCAACTACGGTTTCCCACGTGCGGTTCTGCGATTCAAAAGTCACGTCCTTAAGCTGAGGAAATCTCTCTAAAACACGGCAGCCAATATGGTAGATCAATGACTGGATAGATGGAGTTGTTTTTTCATGAAACACGCTTGCGGCTATATCTTTGATTTGAGCAGCGGCCGTATATTGGGACGGCTCTGCACCTGTGGCGTGCTCCTCTTTCTCATATTGCCAATGGAGGTTCAAGTAAATGAATAAAGGACGGTTGCCATCTTCCGGGAGGGTCGTATATTCATCCCGTATATAGCCGACGAACGAATTCCCTTTCACTTTGATCAGCTGTAAATCCAATAAAGAACTTTGTTGGTGCTTCACATGAATCCCGTCACCGCTTCGCACTAGTTCAATCATTGCCTGTGAACGTTCATCGCGGGAATGTTTGAATACTAGGTTACTAGGAACAAGTCCTTCCTTTGTACTGGCACTGGCCGCTTCAAAGGGAATTTCTTCACCGATCATCTGTACACTTTCGAAGTGAGGATACTTTTCCAGAAACGCATGTGCTGCATAAGAGATAAAGCCTTCGGTCGTTGATCCTTCATAGCTGGCTAGATGCCATTGGATGAAATTTTTCATCGAATCGGTCGCTACGACCATCGAGTTGTCACCTTCTGTGAATGAAGGTAAAAATTCTTCCCCTCCAACCCTTACACTAACGTTTAATCCGAACACAATATTTTCATTTCCGCTGTAGTTCGACTCGGGAATTTGTTTTACACCGCGTAGAGGTGTCATATATGTACGATAAGCAAACACGTCTCTTTTTCCATAATACATGGTGCGTTCATTTGATGGAATATCCATTCGATTCTCTCCTTCAAGCCATTAGTTTATCTTGTAGACGGAACCTGGCAATTTTATAAATTTCAGATAAAGCTTTATCAAATTCTTCCGTTTCGGAGTTATCGACTCTCTCTTTCAATGCTTCATGAATATCGTCCTTATACTTGCCCTTCACAGCAAAAATAAAAGGAAAGCCGAATTTCTTTGTATATCGCTCATTCAATGACTGGAAGCTTGCAAACTCCTCCTCTGATAAGTTCTTAAGTCCGGCCCCCTGCTGTTCACGGACGGAGTCCTCACTCATTTGAATATTGTCACCCAGGTTCGGGTGGATGCGGATGAGCTCCAATTTTTCTTCTTCCGGAGCGTTGCTTACAATCTCGACCATTCTTTGATGAAGAGCATCTAATGAAGGATAGGGTCGAAACTGGGCAGCTTTCACCGCCACCCAGGGAGAATCCTCAAAGACTTTGCCGAGACAATTCGCAAAATCCTGATCACTCATTTCGTTGATCTCTCTTATATTCACTACTCTCACCTCCCCCTCACTCCTTCTGCTACAATGTATAATTCCTATCATAGATATTTATCTGAAAATTGTCATTATTCACTTTATACAATTATCTGGTCTGTAAATGAGCATTATGCATAATTCTTTATAAAAAGCTCTGTTAATCCGTGTTGATATTCATAAAAGCTCCCGTTAGTGGAAGACTCAGTTTCGAGATAATCGGGCTGTTTCCGTCGCAATGATAGTAGTTGAAGGTCCGGGAAATCACTCGCTTTCCATGGGCGTACGGTGAGCTTCCTCGGGCTGACGCCCTCCGGGATCTCACCATGTACTATTATCCCATAGGAGTCTCGCATTTCCCGGACCTTCTTGCCCTTGTGAGGATTATGGAAACATTTGAGGCAGTGCTTCACTAAAAAAAACAACTACCTTTGAGTGATAACTGGCGAGACTTCTGTATGCAAGAAAATGCCGGGAATTGCCTTAAAGTGTAGGAAGTTTTTACACTAAAATGCTATAACCAAAGCACTGGAGTTTAATGCCCCCACTATTACTAAGAAGGTGCTTTTCAAGTGATTTAGCGAAGTACATCTTTCGTTCAGTGGCATGGACTGAGCTGATAAAGGCAACACGAGGAACGAAGAAATTCGATGGCCCCTTATCGAACAGAAGAGGAGGAATTCTCTTCTGTTGCTGATTGTTGAGTTGAGCATGGAATAGAATGTCTGAAATTTTCTTATTTGGATTTCGTAAAGCCCATCTATAGTGAGGGGCGGCGGGGAATGGGGAGACTCCTGTGGGAAAAGAGTGCTTGGTGAGATCCCGCAGGACGGGACGTCCGAGGAAGCTCACCGCGCTCCCACGGAAAGCGACTCATTCCCCGCCGCCCTGATCCACTCACACAATGTCTCGAAATCAAGTCTTAAACTATTCTGCCATATTGTTGAATAACTCTCTTATGAACATCAACAACCATCTTTAACATAGCCATAAAAAAAATCATTAAAAACCAAGCATCGTTTTGATTCTTAACGCTAAGCGGATTTGCATCGTCGTCTCCGCATCGCTTAGTTTACCCCCAAGTAATTCTTCACATTTTTCAAGTCGGTAGACGACGGTATTTCGATGGACGAACAGCCGCTTCGCTGTTTCTGAAATCTGCGAATGAGTTTCCAAGTGGACAAAAAGTGTATCCAGGAGTGTTTCATCCTCTCCCGCAAGCCGGTTCAAAGCGTTATCATAGAATTCTTTTAAATCTTCTTCTGGAACAACTCGGAGCAGCTCCATAACATCCTTCGTCCGATAACTCTGAATAAATCCTTCTTCACCTGTACGCAAACCTGTTTGAAGCGCATCTTGTGCCTCCTTATAACCTTTTCTTACATTCAGCAAATTCCTGGACAAGTTACTGATCCCAAAAGAAATGCAGCGACCGAATCGATCCTTTACATTATCCTGGATGAGCTTCAAAGAGGATACAACATAATCATGGTTTTCCTTAGCGCTTCCATCGACTTTGAATAGAAGAATACATTGGTCTCCCCGTGTGAATAAATAAGTAGATAAAGAGAACTTTATAAGTTCTTCTTCAATATGTTCATAGATCTGGTCGGTTTCTATTTGGGTTTGAGTATAGCTGCTAAACCCTTTCGTCACTACCTTACCGATGGCACAAAAATAGGGAGCGTTATTTTCGAGCGAGAATTCTTTTGCCCGATTGATGATTTCTTCCTGTGAAGAAAACATCCCTTCTGTGAAATTTAGAAAAAATTCATTTTTGACTCGCCGCGAATACTGCTTCAACGCATTTTCTTTAATCAACTCAAATGATATGACGTTGGCGGCCTGTTCAATCGTCAATTGTGAGGAATGATCCTCCTTGTGGATTGGCGAGAATACTATAAGAGAGCCCGCTCTTTTTTCGTGAGTAAATACAGGAAATACAGAATATGTACGGCGATCGGGAACCGTGGAAAATGAATAGTACCGACTTGCTTCTGGGACAGTGTTCCCTCCTTTGACATAGATCCCTTTAGCCAAATGATTGAGTGTCAGCTTAGGGTCAGAGGCAGCGATCGGGTTCGCATACTGATCCAGTAACGCTACAGGAACATGCAGCATGTCAGCCAGGCTCTTCAATAATTTGTGCAGCCCTTTTCCACTCATAATATGCTGGGAGAATTGCTTATGAGTATCAATAGCCAAGCGCAGTTCATTGGTCTTCTTATCTAATATGTTGCTAAGCGTCTGATTCACGATATCTCCCAGCGATGTCGACGACGGCAGTTCTATGATGGGAAAACCGAGTTCGTCTGCCAGCTTAATAACTTCTACAGGAATCTTTTGCAAAAAACGCTTCGTCTTAATTCCCAGCGCAGCACAACCTTGTGCGTTCATCGCTTCGACCAGTTCGAGCAGCAGCTCAGGCTGATCTTTGACATGATACGCAGTCGTCACCAGCAGCTCCTGCGGTTTTAAAAATCGTGCAATATCCGGTGCATCCATCATATTGACATGCAGAATTTCACGGTCGATGCCCGTTTCCCCAGCGATTACATGGCACCCTTCCAAGGCAGGCATATGCAAAACTTCCGAAACTTTCATAAACTTCACTCCATCTACTTTTCATTTTTATGTATTTTATCATAATTTTTAGAATTATTATGCAATTTGAACAATAAACCATTGAAATTACTACACTTTTGCCAATGATGTGCCACAGTTCTCTTGGTAAACTTAACCTACTAGCAAAAAGAATCTCATCCTTACATCAGATGAAACGGAGGAGAACTATGGCGATTGAATCAAAATCTACTTTTATCATAAATAACAAAGCCGAAGACATGGTGAAATGGCTGTCATCCTTTGGTCTTTCTCCTGACGGAGGAGTAAATCGATTATTATATTCATCCGCATGGGGTGAAGCTCAGAAAGCTCTTGAACATAAAATGAAAAATGACGGATTAGCTGTCCATTTTGACAGTGTCGGCAACCTGTTCGGGAGGTTGGAAGGCAGCGAAGCCAAGGCGGATACGGTTTTGACAGGTTCACATATAGATACCGTGGCAGATGGAGGAAGATACGACGGGGTATACGGCATTGTAGCAAGCCTGCTGGCTGTTGAAAGACTAAAAGCGACCTACGGGACTCCGAAAAAACCAATCGAAGTCGTATCGCTATGCGAAGAAGAAGGCAGCCGCTTCCCTATGACCTTCTGGGGGTCCAGGAACATCACGGGCCGTTATACCCTCAAGGACGCTAAAAACGTCACAGATGCAAAAGGTGTTCCTTTACTTTCAGCGATGCGTGAGGCCGGTTTTGACCCTGCGTATTATCAATCTCCTATGAGACAGGATATTGATTGTTTCATAGAACTTCATATCGAGCAGGGCATCGTACTTGATCGATCAGGACGCTCACTCGGGCTTGTCAGCCATATAGTAGGTCAGCGCAGGTTCACTATCAACATATCAGGAGAAAGCAACCATGCCGGGACGACTCCTATGCCTTTAAGAAAAGACGCTATGAGTATCGCCTCCCATTTGATTGATTACGTAACGACAGAAGCGAGAAATGATGAGTCTGATCTTGTCGCCACGGTTGGTAAAATCACCGCCCAGCCGAATACACCGAACGTCATTGCCGGCGAAGTAGAATTCACCCTCGACGTTCGTCATCATGAAGAGAAACACCTGAAACAATTTTGCGACAGGTTCCATGATTATATTCAATTGACAGCTTCAGAAAATCAAGTAAGCATTTCTTCTTCCCAGTGGCTGAACGCTTCTCCGGTGCAAATGGATGCTTCGTTAATGGACCTGTCCAAAGCCACTGCGCAGGATAACAACATCCCTTTTCAGCCATTAATAAGCGGTGCCGGGCACGATGCTCAAGTTTTCGGCACCCACTGCCCGACCGCACTCCTATTTGTACCAAGTCAGCAAGGGATCAGCCACTCACCGAAAGAATTCACGAAAGCCGAAGATCTTGAAAATGGCGTAGACCTGTTAACCGACCTTTTATATAAACTGGCCTATTAATCTGTTACACATCTTTGTTGATTTTTCATAAATAGTTATTCAACAATAAGGCAGGATTTTGAAAGACTATATTCCGAGACATTTTGAGAGTGGATCAGGGCGGCGGGGAATGGCTCGCTTTCCGTGGGAGCGCGGTGAGCCTCCTCGGACGTCCCGTCCTGCGGGGTCTCACTTAGCACTCTCTTCCCACAGGAGTCTCCCCATTCCCCGCCGCCCCTCACTATAGATGTGCTTCTCGAAATCGTTTGAAAAAGAATCTTCTTAGAAACAGTGAGAGCATTAAACTCCAGTGCTATGCTTATAGCATTTTAGTTTTAAAACTTCCTGAACTTTATAAGGTAGTTTCAAGCATCCTCGCATACAAAAGTTTCGCTTGTTATCACTCATAAGCAGTTATTTTTATAAGAAGCACCACTTAAGATATTTCCGTGATCCTAACAAACTCAAGAAGGTCCGGGAAATTGCGAGACTCCTATGGGATGACAGTACAGGGTGAGATCCCGCAGGGCGTTAGCCCGAGGAAGATCACCGTACGCCCATGGAAAGCGAGTGATTTCCCGGACCTTCAACCTCTATTCGTAGTAACGAGAATTCCCTAAATACCTTGAAACTAAGTCTTCAAGAATAGGTAGCTTATGTGAATATCAACAGTGAAATTTAACTGAGCTAATCAATAAAAAAGGAGAATGACTGATGACGTATACAGAATTGAACACTCCGCTCCGCACCATTATGACTCCCGGGCCTGTAGAAGTGGATCCGAGAGTTCTCCGGGCATTGAGTACCCCTGTCTTAGGTCAGTTCGACCCGGCCTTCACTTCGATCATGAATGAGGTGATGGAGATGCTGCGAAAACTATTCAAAACAAAAAATGAATGGGCATTTCCTGTCGATGGCACTTCGCGATCCGGAATCGAAGCTATGCTGTGCAGTATTATAGAACCGGGAGACAAAGTGCTCGTGCCAATCTTTGGAAGGTTCGGTCATTTGCTGACCGAAATCTGCGAAAGATACGGAGCAGACGTCTATACGATGGAATGTCCATGGGGAGAAGTTTTTGACCAACAAGCCATCATTGATGAAATTCATAAGGTGAAACCGAAAATCACCGCAATGGTTCACGGAGAGACCTCAACAGGACGGATGCAGCCCTTACATAAAATCGGGGGGTACTGCCGAAAGAACGACGTATTATTGGTCGTTGATGCTGTTGCCTCTGTTGCCGGTACGGATATCAGGGTAGATGAATGGTTTATTGATGGCTTGATAGCAGGCACTCAGAAATGCTTGTCTGTTCCCTCGGGTATGGCTCCGATCACCTATAATGATCGTATAGAAAAGGTGATCGCCTCTAGAAAAAAGGTAGAAAGAGGAATATCAACTGCGGCTGATAAAGCAGAGGAAATCGGAAGAGGACGACCGATGATCAAGAGTAATTACCTGGACTTGAGTATGCTTCAAGATTATTGGGGGCCGCGGAGACTTAATCATCACACCGAAGCTACGTCGATGCTGTACGGACTAAGAGAAGGATTACGTCTCGTTCTTGACGAGGGGCTTGAGACAAGGTTCGAACGTCATCGACTTCATGAACAGGCCCTGGTGGCAGGCTTGCAAGCGATGGGGTTGGAATTATTCGGAAACCCTGAATGCAAATTGCCGACTGTCACTTGCGTTAAAGTCCCTGAAAGAACGGATGCTGAATCGGTACGATCTATGATGCTTGATGAATTCGGAATTGAAATCGCCAGTTCTTTCGGCGAGTTACAGGGAAAGATTTGGCGCATCGGCACGATGGGCTACAGCTGCCGAAAGGAAAATATCCTGTTTACCCTGGGCGCGCTTGAAGCCGTACTTATTCGTCATCACGTCACCGTCGCACCTGGCAAAGCTCTGCAGGCCGCTCTGGACACTTACAGTACTGCAGTCAAAGAAACCATCAAACTATAAAGCTGAGGAGGAAAACAGTTTGCCACAGCTCGACACGATTATCAAAAATGGTCACGTCGTTTTACCGAATGGTGTGATGAAAAAAGACATTGGAATAAAAGACGGAAAAATTTCGGTTATAGCCGCTGATATAATTGATAATGCAAAACATGTCGTGCGCGCTGACAGACAGCACATTTTTCCAGGAATGGTCGATGTACACGTCCACTTCAATGAACCGGGACGTGAAGATTGGGAAGGCTTCACCACTGGCTCCTCGATGATGGCAGCTGGCGGAGCTACCACATATTTTGATATGCCATTAAACGGCGTCCCCTCTACAACCAATCAAGCTGCTTTACTGGAAAAAGCCAAAATAGGGGAGCAGAAATCCTATGTTGATTTCGGCTTATGGGGAGGATTAGTCCCTGGCAACCTCTCAGATTTAGCCGATCTTGCTCAATCAGGGGCGATTGGCTTTAAAGCCTTCCTCTCAGAAACGGGGAATGAAGAATTCAAATCTGTGGACGACGAGACTCTACTTAAAGGAATGGAGGAAATTTCACGGCTCAATAAAGTGTTAGCCCTGCATTCCGAAAGCGGTCCAATCACCGGGTACTTATCTAAGAAAAAAAAGAATAATCAGCAAACGACAGCTGGTGATTATGCGGAGACTCGTCCTATTATTGCGGAGGTAGAAGCTGTAGAACGAGCGATTCACTATGCTGAGATTACCGGATGCTCCCTCCATTTTGTACATATCAGCAGCAAGGATGCAGTTGATAAGATCCAGTCAGCAAAAAAGAAAGGATTGGATATTACGCTTGAGACATGCGCTCACTACCTGTTGTTCAATCATACCCATCTCATAGAACGGGGAGCTGTCGCCAAGTGCGCCCCTCCGCTGCGCGAACCTGAAGAACAGGAAAAGCTCGTTCAATTATTACTTGATGATCAATTCGATATGATTACCTCTGATCATTCACCATGCCCTTTTTCACTAAAAGACCCGGACCAATACAATCTCCTGGATGCTTGGGGCGGAATCAGCGGCGGGCAGTTCACCTTATTATCAGTCATTGAACTAGCCCTCAAACATACTATTCCATTAGAAAAAGCAGCCGGATGGACAGCTGCCCGACCAGCGAAACGGTTCGGTTTATCAACGATTGGAGAAATTAACGAAGGAATGGAAGCGAACTTGACTATCGTCGATCTTGAACGGCCTTTCCGGGTCCGGACAGAGGATCTGCACTCCAGGCATAAGCACAGCCTCTTCTTAGACCATGAATTTCCTTGCACGATAACATCTACGTACCTTCGAGGGCAGGCTGTTTATACAGAAGAAGGCCACCACTCCCCTCCTCAAGGAACATGGGTTAAAAATGTTCCATCCCAATAAGTAAATTCAGTCTGGCGAGAAAGTCTCGGCAACTTTTTTCTTTCACTCTCAACAGAACATTAGAAGATCCAGTTTGAAATATAAAAGAGATTCTTACGGGAAGGGCGTGGATTAGGAGACTTCTAATGGGCGATCCGCCCCCCTGCAGCGCAGTTTTAGCGAAGCGATTTGTACGCGTAAAGCGTGTGATACAACACACGCCCGTCCGTACAAAACGCCTTGTAGAAAACATAAGCTACAATTACAAAACGAGTATTCCACATTGGAATACTCGTTTTGTGTTCAAATCTATTATAAAATCATGGTGTTTTTTAAAGCTGCGATCAAATGCTCAAAATCTTCATTCACTTGCTCCAGCATTTCAGGTTCTTTATAATTTTCATCCTGCGTCCGTGACATTTGCGGTTCGATTTCTAATACACGTCCGCCCATAAGCGCAATTTCAATTTTTCTAGGCGCCGTATTATCTGACAGGCTGTAGTCTTCAAAATATTCCTTCATAGAAATGATTCTTTCCGTAAACAGAGTTTCCTTTGTCACGTTCATTTTTGAATCAATACTAAGGATCGTCAGTGTGCGGTCATTCCTGTTCACGATAAATAGTTGATGTTGTTTCGCAGTCAACACCTCTAAAGACTGGATATTGGCAGACTCAAACACCTCTTCCGTGAACTCCAGTACAGCAGCCGTACGCAAATTTTCCAAATTGGAATTTTTTAATCTTTCACTGACCATCATACTCATTATTTTGAAAGCCTCCTCTTATATTTATTACATTCTCCAGATTCCCCCTGACAGGGCGATAAAACCTAATTAATGGAAGATGAATATAAGGGGCTAGCTTCAATTTCAAACGGCTATTACCAAAGATAGACAATCGTTTTTTCTCGACATTTTTATGTAAATCCAAGTGACCAGAACACTAAAATGAACACAATAACCGCTCGTAGGAAGAATCATGATTCTTCCTACGAGCGGAGGTTTCACCCTTTCATATGGAGCGATGATATTTTTTCTTGAAACTTAACTGCCCACGCTAATAGATTGAGATCTTTATGCTGATTCGCAACGATAGACACCCCAGCAGGCTTTCCATCTACTTTGCCTAAGGGTATAGTCAACTGAGGTAATCCAGCTAAGCCTGCAATACACAACAATTCCATTGTTTTTGCCCGCCGCTCCTCCAGCTCTTCAGGAGGTAAACCCTGTTTAGGAGCTGCTCCGGGCACTGTAGGAATGATAAGTAAACCATCATCTCCAAGAAGCTGCTTCATATGCTTTTGTATTTCTTCTCTTCTTTTGAATTCATGAAGATGCTCTTCTTTTTTCAACGTCTGCGTCCACTGGAACCTTTCTGCAATGCCCGGTCCGAATGTTGGATTCTCTTTTTGGATCCAGGCCCCATGTTCCTGGCCGATCTCTAAGCCCTGCAATATTTTGAATACCCCGAACCATTCGTCCAGCCCTTCTTTAGAAATTTCGACATCTTCAAAACTACCGCTCATTTGTTCAAAGTAGGTCATGAATAAAGCTAAGCTTTCTTTAGCTTCTGGATCCATCAGCCCCCAAGCATCCTTACCTTTCAGCACTCGATCAAGCTTGAACTTTTGATCCGGCAACTCGGGCAGAAGTACTCGGCCGACCTCATAAAGCAATTGAGGGTCTCTTGCCATCCAGCCGACCGTATCAAAGCTTTCGGCCAGTGGAATCACTTCACTTATATCTACAGCTCCGTGTGTTGGACGAAACCCATATATCCCACAATAAGATGAAGGGACCCGTACAGACCCCCCTGTGTCAGTACCTAAGGCAAAGTCTACGTTACCCGCAGCTATGGCAACTGCCGAACCGCTGGAGGATCCTCCCGGAATGTGTCCTTTTGCCTCTGGATTCTCAGGCGTTCCATAATGATAGTTTTCTCCGTTGAGACTATACATCAATTCATCTGTGTGCGTTGTCCCTTTAAGTCGGGCGCCATTTTTCAATAGTTTCGTAATTACCGGAGCGGTTATTTCTGCCGGCTTATGTGTGCGCAGCCAATCAGGATTCCCGGCATGATTGGTATACCCTTCGATCGAATAGACATCTTTTGCAGAAAACGTAAGATCATTCAGCTTGCCTGAGCCTGAAGGCTTCCTCTCAATCTCTGTATCTACATACGCGTTATAATGATCTTGCATGTCGGTCCCTCCTTTTGCTTAGTTAAAAAGGTACGTGCCACGTCGTCATTTTCGGCTGAGTCGATGAAACTAGCTTTCCATTTTTAAAAACGTATCGGCAGCTGGGCTGATGACTGATCAGCTCAGTTAATGTAGCAGCCGGTAATGTTATGAAACTTGCAGGCTTTCTTATTTCCAATCCATATTGCTCTTCCACCATAAAGCCTTTGGCGGGATGAGCGGTGATCATTTCAAGGCCAGCTTTCAATTCAGATGTGCCCGTCATATGAGCTAAGTGCATTCCTAAATGGGCAGCCTGTAGAATATTTCCGCTTCCTAAAGGATAAAAAGGTGTTTGTACATCGTCATGAGCGATACAAACATTCACTCCTTCTTCATATAATGACTTCACCCTTGTAATACCCCTTCCTTTAGGGAACGCATCGAACCTTCCTTGCATGGAGCTGTTGACGAGAGGACAAGAAACGATCGTGAGCTGAGCTTGCTTGACAAGCTGAATGACTTGTTGAGCATAATCATCATCATAGTAAGCCAGCGCTATGGCATGGGAAGCGGACACTTTCCCTTCCATTCCCTGGCTGATCGTAAGTTCAGCCAGGGATTCTAAAAATCTCGAATTCGGATCGTCCACTTCGTCACAAAACACATGAATGAATTTCTCATATTTTCTCGCAATCTTAAAGCAGAAGTCGAGCGAATCGATCCCTGCTTTGTTTGTCTTTTCAAGGTGCGGCACAGCACTTACTCCGTCCGCTCCCATGCGGACAGCGCATTCCATTTTTTCCTGATTTTCCTTTGACTCCAGTCCTTCTTGAGGGAAAGCAACAATTTGTAAATCTATGATACTACTGAACGTTTCCTTCACCTTCAAAACCGCTTGTAAAGCCCTCAAATCCGGGTCTGAAATATCAACGGCAGCCCTTATAAACAAAACTCCCTGGGATATGAGCAGTTTCAGGGCTTCAGCTGCACGGCGGCTGACATCTTCTATATCGAGCCGGCTTTTAGCTTCCGTCCAGATTTCAATCGCTTCGGCCAGGGTTCCTGTTTGGTTAGAGACCGGTTTTCCTGCGGTAAGGACCGTGTCGAGATGAGTGTGCAATTCTACAAATGGCGGAAGTACAAGATCCCCGTACCCCTCCCACGAGTTCTTTCCATGGATCTCATCTTTTGTGATCGCGTCAATCTTCCCCTTTGTGATTCCGATATTGAACGCTCCTTCCCGATCGATCAATCGAACGTTCGTAACTACAGTTTCGTACATAGACAGCACCTCACTCTTAAACTTCACTCACATCATACGCATGGCTTTCCTTAAAAAACTGATGGAGCTCAGCATCCTGAAAAGTCAGCTCAGATGACCGGCTGCTGATCCACTTGCCTTTCGAAAACACATGACGACTCGGCGATAAAGAAGCAAACAGCTCATGAAGATCTGTCGCTTCTGCTAGCACAAACTCTGCCGGAGCTTTTCCTTTTATTTCATGAGCTTTCAAACCATACATCTCGGCCGGTATGGAAGTGATCATTTTCAAGACTTGAGTCAAATCCTTTTCTCCTGCTAAATGAGCTGTATAGGCTGTCAATAACCCGACTTGGAGCATATCCCCCCGTCCAAATGGATGGAACGGATCGTTGACATTATCCGAAGCTGCCGCAATAAGGACACCTTCATTTATTAATTCTTTTACTCTCGTAATTCCACGCCTGACGACTCCCTGATCGTTACGTCCCTGCAAAAATAGATTGGCTCCAGGTAGGGTGACGGCATGAATATTCACATCCGCCATTCTCTCCATAATACGCTGAGCTTTAAGCTGATCCATGCCAGCTAACGAGCATAAGTGTCCGGCTGTCACCCTCCCTTGCAGTCGATATGTTTCTGCTGCTTCTATCAAATGTTGAATGGTACAAATCGATGGGTCATCATTTTCATCCACGTGTAAATCTATGAACTTGTCATGCTTTATCGCAAGCTGCGTCAAAGCCTCGATCGCTTTTTCTGCATCTTCATCCAGGTGAGGCGCGCCTCCGATGCCATCGACTCCAAGGTTGATAGCCGCTTCAATTATCCGCAGCTCCTCCGTTGTTCTTTGATGGATTCTTGAAAACATGGGCACGACCTGGATGGACAGATGATCCTTTAACGCCTCTCTCGCTCGAAGAACAGCGCGTAAATGTTCCAACGCTACGTCCCTGCTGACATCCAGTTCGAAATTCACATGTGTCCGAATATGTGTCGTCCCATAAGATAACGAATGAAGCGCCGCTTTCATGACACGCCGTTCGATTTCTTCACTGGAAAAAAGATGAGCCTTTTCACTATAATTGGAAATTGCTTCCTGCAAAGTGCCGGTTGGATTAGGCACCGCCTTTAATGAAAAAGCTTTATCTAAATGGGTATGGATATCAACAAATGACGGAAATAACAGCCTTCCCTCTACATCAATCTCTTGAAAAAGAGCAAGCTGCCCCTCCGCTTGAGTGAAGGGAACAGCTTGGAGAGGAGCAGCTTCTGTTTGCTTAACAATATGTTCATACCGGCCATCTTTGATTGTCAGCTGGTAAAGTGCATCTTCCTCAAATAAAGGCAGGCGGACATTCTTCAAAATCAACTCATTCAATTTTTACTCCTCCAGAGACAAAAATTCAGTCGTATAGTAATTGCTTGGATCTTCCTCATTTGTGATGATTTCAAGTTCAAGCATCTGTTCCTGAAGAGTGGACCATCTCTCCTCTGACATATAACCGAATCCGTGCTCTTCGGCCTCGCCTCCAAAGATCAGCTCCTCTTGTGCCTCAGCTCCATATGTCATAAGCTCTTCAGTCAAATCAGGATTATACTCTTGTAAAAAGGACTGGACATCTTCAGAGTTTTCTCTATAATACTCCCACCCACTATGAGTGGCGTCCATAAACGCTTGGACTTTCTCCGGGTTCTCTTCAATCATTTTTTCCGTAGTGAAAATGACATTGGAATACGGCTGGAAGCCAGAATCGTGGATAGGCAGAGCATTTGTTTCCACCCCTTCTTTCTCTAAAACATGGGGTTCAGATGTCACGTAGCCTTGTGTCACTGCATCTGGATTGTCAATAAACTTAGACAATTCTCCTGTATAGGATATTTCTTTTACCCCTTCTAGATCATAATCTTCTTTAATGTATTCCCAGTACCCGACGCCAGGTGCCGTAATTACTGTTTTCCCACTCAAATCTTCAAAATCTTCCACGCCCGCATCAGCGTGTGAGATGAATACGTAAGGACTTTCCTGAAAAATCGCCCCGATGGCTACTAATGGAATCCCCTTGTTTCTCGCATTGAGAATATCTTCTCCCTGGGTGTACCCAAAATCAGCTTCGCCGGCAGCGACCATTTGGGTTGTCGATACTTGTGGCCCGCCTGGTTCAATTTCCATATCGAGTCCTTCGTCTTCATACATCCCTTGCTCTAAAGCTGCGTAATTCCCTCCATGCTCAGGTTGAGCGAACCAGTTCGTGATGAGCTTAGATTCCTGAAGCTCGCCCCCATCCTCATCTGATGATCCTTCGTCTCCCTCACTTGAGCTTGCATCTGCACAAGCAGCTAAAACTAAAAGTAAAAACGCAACAGAAAGCAGCCGTTTATATAACAAAGAATTTTTCATAATAGAACCCCTTTTTTAATTTTCTACATTCATTTCCGATTCATGCCATGATCCTAAAAGTACTTTCGACAATAAGCTGACGAGTAGAAAAAATGCAATTCCTAAAAATGAAGCTGCAATCCCGCAGGCAAATAAATAGGGGATTTCCATCGTAGTCGATGCCACAGTAATCGCATATCCGAGCCCTCCGGCTCCCCCGCCGATTCCAGCGATGTATTCTCCGACAATTGCCCCGATAATCGCCAGCGTACAGGATATTTTCAAACCAGCGATGATATAAGGAAGTGCGGCAGGAAGACGGACTTTCCACATGATTTCCCACTTCGACGCTTTATAGAGCTGCATGAGATTAATCATTCCTCGATCTGTCGCATTCAATCCGATCAGGGTATTAGAAAGCATCGGGAAAAAACCGATTGTAAACGCGATGATGACGATCGCGTTCATTCCTGAGCCGAACCAAATGACGATGATTGGGGCAATAGCCACAATCGGGATCGTTTGCAATAAAATAGCATATGGATACAGGCTTCGCTCCAAAATTTTTGAGCTGGCCATGATCACTGCTGCTCCGACGCCGATGACGACGCTGAACACGAAGCCGATGACAGATTCCAGAATCGTAGTAGTGGCAGAGGCCAGCAGTCTGTCTGAATTTTGTATGGAAGCCGCTATAATATCAGTAGGTGTCGGCAGTATGTAAGCAGGAATTTGAAACCATTGCGTTCCGAACTGCCACAGAGATAGAAATACCACAAAAGTGATCATAGGCGGCACCCAATTATTCATAATGTTCCTTCTTCTCTTCGCAGCAGCTTCTCGCTCTTTCGAATGATCTTCCAGTCTCTCTTTTACGTGAAGATTGTCAGATGTATGCTCCATTTTCACGCCTCCCTTAGTCATTTAATTCGCCTGGCCTGCTATAGTAGGGATCTTGCCTTGATTCAACAGATTATATGGGTCGTTGACTTTCTTCTTCTTCTCGATTTCTTCCATCCTTAAATTGTAACCGCCGAATCCTAACAGATACGTGTGCGGATCATTGATGACAACACCGATGCTTTCACAGTAGTCGATGATTTCATACAACCTTTCCTTCGATTTATAAAGGACGACAGGCAGGGACGCAGGGGTGATGACTCCGTCGATTTTAATAAACTCGAAATGGAACTGGATCTCAAGACCGAACTTCGAACGAATCGCGTCCATCTGTTCAAAAATGCGTTCTGTTTCAAAACGTGCTTGTAGATAGGTCATATTCTCACCGTGTTTTTGAGCCCATAATGTCGCATGGTTCCACGTGTAATCTGAAACCTTCATCCCTTTTTGGTACTTGCTTGAAGGAATCGTAAACCCTAAATCCCCTCCATAAGCTTCTGCCCATTCCCGGAGTTCATCATCGAATGATTCGTCTACTTCCAGCATGACCATCGATTTACCTTCCCGCACGACTTTTTTCAAAGAATGGAAATGCTCAGGAATCGGCCACTCACATACCGATAACAGCCTTTTTACGATACGTTCTTCAGTGGCCAGCTTTTCACTGAATCGCACGGCATCTTTGAAATCGTCAAAGAAAGCAATGTGCTGGGACCATTCGGTTTTTGCCTCAATCGGAAGCACAGCCTCGACAAGGATGCCCGAGGTTCCGTAATTATGGATGTAGTCGACCACTTTCTCGCCTTTAAAAGTCAACAGTTTTGGACTTTCTTCCACGGTCATAATCGTAACTGCAAGTACGTTTCCATCCCATAAATTCCCCCAGCGAATGGAACCGATTCCTCCAGAACCTCCGCACAGGAAACCACCGACTGTCGATGTCAGAAAGGTGCTGGGATAAATATGAAGCTCTTTTCCTTCTTTCCTCAATGTTTTCTCTAATTTCCCTATTCTTGCGCCGGCCTGGACCGAGACCTCATTGGCACTGATTCCATTGATTTGGTTCAGCTTCGTCAAATCAAGGATGATCCCTCCGTTTAACGGAACTCCCTGACCATAATTCCCAGTCCCTGCTCCCCTTGGAGTCAAAGGGATCCGATGTTTGACAGCAATCGCAACGATCGTCCTTAATTGCTCAATCGTTTCAGGAAGTACGGCGCAATCTGCGACTTTATCCTTCAGCTCCTCATAAAGAACGGGAGAGAACCAGTAGCAATCCTTCGATAAACGAGCGACGTCACTCTCTTTGAAAATGACCTTTCCTTCGCCTAATACATCTTCTAATTCCTGTTTCCACATCTTCACCACTCCTGTCAAAATTTTAAATTCTGGGAGACTTTACCGACGATGTCGCTGAATTGGTGAGAAGTCCTCACCTTATCTGTACGGGGAAAGGGCATCGGTATATCTACGGACGACGCGATCTTACCAGGGCCAGGGGTCATAACTGCTACCCTCGTTGATAAATACACAGCTTCGAACACATTATGGGTAATGAATAGTACCGTCATTTTCTGGGACTCCCATATTCTGAGCAGCTCACTTTGTAAACTTTGCCTAGTAATTTCATCAAGAGCGCCAAACGGTTCGTCCATCAATAGCAGCTTTGGCTTAGCAACGAGCGCCCGGGCAATGGATACCCTCATCCTCATCCCGCCGGATAACTGACGCGGCAGTGCTTCCGCATAATCCTTCAACCCAACCAGTTCGAGCACTTCCTCAGCCTGCTCTTTCATTTCCGCCTTCGATAGATTCTGAAATTCGAGAGGCAGCATGACATTTTTTATTACCGAACGCCACGGTAATAAAGTGGAATCCTGAAATACGAACCCAACATCATTACTCTGCTGTTGCTGATCACTCCCGGATTCCCCTAATATTTCCAACTCTCCTTCAGAAGGAGAGATCAAACCGGAAATCATTTTAAAAATCGTCGACTTTCCACAGCCGGACGGTCCGACAAAGGATACGAACTCACCTTCTTTTATTGACGTGTTGACATTCTCTACAGCTGTGTACCCATTTGGAAACACCTTACCGACTTGATGCATGGAAACAATCGGCGTCTTCTCCATTTCTTCCGGCTGTCTTTCTTGCACTAACGATTGAGCTGTTTTCATATGTTCACTCCTCATCTCACCGCTTGTTTTTTTAGGTCCTCGATTTCAAAACGGCTCATTTCTTGAAAAACTTCTGCAAGAAACTCACTTGTTCTGGCATTGATTTTTACTCCTTTTTCCCTAGTGGCCTTAGTCGCGTCTCCAGCCATCCCAGTATAAGAAATATCATCCATGACCCAGGCGAAATAACAGCCTCCTTTTAAATACAAGTGTTGATTATCTTCGGGAAGTTCAACAAAATCAATCGGACTCCGCTTCATATCTACCCAGCCGGGCTTAAAATCGAGTACCATCGAAGTTTCTACTTCCCCGCCATGAATTCCGAATTTCTGTTCTTTTTCAGATACGATGCCATCTAATCCATGACCCTCTGAAGAATTCAGTCGAAACACCATTAGCCCTGTCTGGATCCTGATTTCACGTGATACCATATTCAACAAGTCGTGATTGCCTCCGTGAGAGTTAAAAAGGACAAGGCGGCGAAACCCGCTTTCTTTGACACTCTCAGCAATATCACTGACAACGGCCTGTAAAGTAGAAGCTGACAACGTCATTGTCCCTGCCATACCGAGGTGCTCTGTACTCTTTCCATAAGGCAGCGGGGGGAGCATCCAAATATTGTGCTCATTGGTGAAATGTTCGAATGTCTGAGCCAGCAGCCCTTCCCCGATAAGCGCATCTGTATACACCGGCATGTGAGGTCCATGCTGCTCTATAGCGCCAATGGGCAGTACAACGAGTGCATCTTCCTTGTCCATCTCTTTCACTTGTTTGGACGTGAGCCGAGCTAAGAACTTTTCATTGAAAGCTTTTCCAGAGTACCTTTCATTGATCATTTCATTTCCCTCCTTAACTTTTTTTCAAAATATTCAGTCTTTTGGTGATATACGTTTGCTTTAATTCGACGAAAATTAGTGCAATGTCAGCTTATAAAAGGTATACGCAGGAGAATCGTCGCGCCCCAGCGCCCTGTCATTTCCGATGAAAAATTAACAAAAAAGATGAGTCTTACTAACGTACCTCACTGTTTTCTGCTGCCATTCTCTGAACAGCACGGATGATGCCGCCATACCCGGTACATCGACAAAGATTTCCGGATAACGCCATTTTGATGTCCTCTTCTGTTGGGACAGGCACTTCTTCTAATAGAACTTTCACCGCCATGACCATGCCTGGCGTACAATATCCACATTGGAATCCTCCCTCTTCCAAAAATGCTTTTTGAATCGGATCAATCTCCTGGTCCCTGCTGACTCCTTCGATCGTCGTAATTGACGTTTGATCTGCCTGGTAAGCCATCGTGAGGCACGCGTTGACAAGCTGTCCATCAATCATGACGGAGCATGCGCCGCAGCGGCCGATTCCACAGGAAATTTTAGTACCTGTCAGCTGCAATTCATCCCTCAGGATATCGACTAACCTCGCAGTCGGCTCCACCTGCAATTTCACCGGATTTTCATTGATTGTAAGATTCAGGTCGATGACCGGTACATTTTCTGTTTGCACATTTACTGCATCGCTTTTGTCCATGGATTGACCCTCCTCTTACTTACTTCCGCTAAAACCTCCTCTGAAGATACGGGAAGACTGCGTACCCAGTAACCGACAGCTTCTTGAATCGCTTTGGCTATAGCTGGCGCTACTGCTACACTGCCGATTTCCCCGACACCGCGAGGACCATAAGAATCGTCTTCTTGCAATGTTTCGATTGCCTCTACTTTCATAGTAAAAGGAACGTCACCGATGCCGGGGATCAGATAAGCATCTAAGTTCTGGGTCATATACTCTCCTTCTGACATCAAAGCATCTTCCAGCAGTGTATAACCGAGAGACATGACGCCTCCCCCTTCAATTTGACCCTTGTACCCGAGGTAGTTGACAACTGGTCCCGCTGCAATCGCTTGATCAAGATCGATCACTTTTACCTTTCCAGTTAACAGATCGACTTCCACCTGAGCCAGAACCGCTCCAAACGTATATAAAAAGTGACCAGAATCAATTGGATCGGGGGTGGTGGGAAAATCAAAGTTCGTGGATATGGTCATCTCTTCTTCTGTGCTTTGCTGAGCTAATTCTTCATAGGTGATGATGGGAATTTCTTCTCCATCATCAGCCGTTACAAAGAGACCGATTTTACCTGTCTGCAATCGATGGGCTTCTACACCCGTTAAAGCTTCTCCTTTTTCTATCAGCAGCTTACGAAAAGGTTTATTCATCTTCTGCAGAGCATGCCAGACCATGCTCGTTCCTCGTGAAGCCGTCGTCGATCCTGAAGAAGGCACAAGGGACGTGTCACCGATCACAACCGATAGATCTGATACTGAACATCCCAGCTCTTCAGTTACAATCGTCTCAATCACTCCTAAAATTCCCTGGCCGGCTTCTTCAAATCCGAAAGCCGCTTCGATTTTCCCATTTTCTTTTAAACAGAGTCTTCCTCCTGCAGGGTCTAAACGTCCATATCCGAGCCCTCCGCCATGCATCGTGATAGCTGTACCAATTCCACGCACCTTCCACTTGTCCGGCATCTCATTTTCCTCTTTTATTTTCAACTGTCGGTGATCTTTAATGGATTGAAGTACTTGATACGCTCCATCTGTAGGGGCTATCCGTTGTCCAATCGGTCCGATTTCGTCTCTTTTCCGAAGGTTAAGCCTGCGAAATTCAAGCGGATCAACGTCTAATCTATCCGCCAGCCGATCCATTTGTCCTTCTAAAGCAAAAGTGACTTGATTACCGCCGAACCCGCGGAACTCTCCGGCTACCCCATTATTCGTAAAAACAGACACACCCTCCGTTTTCACATTCGGGATGACGTAAGGCCCTGTCGAGTGTTCCACTGCAAATTCAAGAATGGCCGGACCAAGCGTAGAATAAGCACCTGTATCTGCAAGTATGTCGACCCTATGAGCAATAATCTTCCCATCAGCGGCTACTCCCGTTTTCATCGTAATGCGCATCGGATGGCGCTTCAGTCCAGAAATCACAGATTCCTGTCTAGTCTGATGGATTTTTACCGGCCGCCCTGAAGCAAGGGCTAACAATGCTCCATATGGCTGAATGTTCAATTCATCTTTTCCACCGAAAGAGCCGCCCATGGGACTAGAGACGATACGAATCTTCTCCTCCTGCAAGTTCAAGATTCTCGATAATTGGAAACGGTCTTTGTAACCGTGCTGCGTCCCTACATAAACAGTAAGCGTACCATCAGGTTCCGGCACAATCACACCACCTTCTGTTTCCATATAGGTGTGCATCTGCCGTGGAACTTGATACGTTTCTTCTATTATTTCTGTACATTTATAAAAGGCATCATCAACATCCCCTTTATAAAAGTGTGCCTTATGAAGAAGATTACCATCGGGATGAAGCTGTGGTGTTCCAGCATCTAGTGCTTTAGCCGGATCATCTACTACCGGCAGGGGGTCGTACTCTACTGCAATCAAGGAGCAAGCATGCTCCGCAATTTCTTTCGTATCAGCGGCAACAGCAGCGACAGCATCTCCCACGTAGCGGACGGTGTCTTCACAAAGTACCGGCTGATCAGGAGTCACGATGCCAAAAGCATTCAGACCCGGAACATCTTTAAAAGTGACTACCGCACGAACTCCAGGTAGTTGTTCCGCTTCTTCCGTATAAATAGAGAGGATTCTGGCATGCGGATAAGCGCTCCGTTTTATTTTTCCATAGAGCATATTCGGGAAATGAAGATCGGTTAAGTAATTCAACCGGCCTGTAACTTTATCTGGCCCATCCGGCCGCTTCCTGTTTCTTTTCTCAGATGCTTTCATCTGCTGCACGATACATTCTCCCTTCTTTTATAAAGGCGGTAATCTGCACCTTCATTGGATAAGCTTCTCAAACTCGGAGACAATCACGTTCGCCGCTACAGTTTTACGATAATCAGCTGTGGTGAATGGGTCGCTTGCTGGAACGTACTCCTGCAGAACCATTTCATATAAGCGTCCAAGATCCTCTTCGATTAACACTTTATTTTGTACGAAACGTTCACACTCGTATAGACGTTTGGGAGAAGCGGTCCCTCCTCCGGCAGCTAATCGAATATATTCCACTTCCCCCGACTCATTGATACATCCTTGACAAGCCACTGTTACTATTGAAGGGATAAAAGCTTCCCTGCGCCCCACCTTTTTAAAAAAAGAGAGGACTTGTGCAGATACAGGCGGTTCAGGTAAAGATATGGACGCGAGAATCGGATGATCCTCCCCGTTTATTAATTGTATGTACGTTGCTATATCATTGCTGAGATAAGTAGTGCCATCAAATGAAACTGCTTCCGCTTCCAAAACCATTAACGCTGGTATAACATCCCCTACTTGATAACAGACATTGCCTCCAATTGTTGCTCGATTCCTAACAGCTGGAGAAGCGACATGCCTGATTGCCTCTGCCAGAATCGGCCAATATTCTTCAATGAATACATTACGGTGACAGTCGGACAAAGTGGTTAAAGCTCCTATCCGCAGCTTGAATTGTCCTTCATCCTCTAAATGATCAAAACCTTCCAATACATTGATTTTATCTAAACTGATTAAATGCTTAGCCAGCGGCGTTCCTTGCTCCCTTTGAAGTTGAATCAAAGTCCCACCTGTTATATAACGGGCCTCAGTGCCATACTGCCTTTTTACCTCCCAGGCTTCTGACAGATCGGAGGGCCGCCAAACTTTCGTAGGAACAGGTAAAGTTGGAGGTTTCCCACTCATGAGCGGCTCATGTTCGTTAACCATTCATAATCCTCCTCAGTATCGATATCATAGAAGCAGCTCCCTTCTTTGAAATCCACCGTTATCCCATTGGTTATCGATTGATTGCGTAACACGCTTCTTGCTCCTTCATCTCCTTCTAACTTTTGAAGCATTGGATATAAGTCTGAAGAAAATAGGATAGGCGGCTGGATGCGCCCCTCATATGTAGAAGCTGCATAGGGGGGGTGAGAAGCAATCCGGAAACGTTCGAGTAATGAATTTATCATTTCCACCTTTATTAAAGGCTGGTCCCCCAGCATAACTAGCATCCCTAATGCGTTCATTTTACGTGCCGATTCGACTCCGCACCTTAAGGAATAAGCCTGGCCGAGATGAGCCTCTCTGCATTTCACTTGTGACCATTTAGATGACCGAAGAATCTTATCAGTAAGCCATTCCAACTCATCATCTTCCTTCGTCACAAGAAATACGTGATCCAAACGTGAGTCAAGAGCCGTCTGCAGCGTATGGCCGCCAATCGTCGTTCTTTCAAAGGGTAAGGTAAGCTTATTCCTGCCCATTCTACTACTTTTTCCCGCCGCTAAAACTACTCCACAGATTTCATGAGGTTTCACGGGCAGGCCGCCTTTTGAACGTCGAAGAGTTTTTGAGATGAATCAACTCGGCCACGACGCTGATCGCAATCTCTTCCGGCCCCTTCGCATTGATGGAAAGCCCGATAGGAGAAGTAATGCGGGAGGGAACCTCTCGAGTGCCAAGCAGCCTCTTCGTCCGTTTTCCAGAACCTAAAATCCCTAAATAACGAAGCTCCTTATCGATAAGGTAAGAGATGATTTCTCTATCCTTTTGAAAATTATGAGTCAGAACCACGACATAATCGTCAGGTGTCACATTCATGTCCGGCATTACTTCGTTCGGAAAGCCTTGAAGAATACGGTCAGCGTCAGGAAAATTTGCCTTACCGCAAAGAGCAGGCCTCCAATCCGAAACTGTAACAGAGAAGCCCGATTTCCCAGCGAAGCTGACGAGAGGCATAGCGTCCTTACCAGCACCGAATACAAATAAGCGAGGTTTTGGTTCATAGGTCTGCACGAACACATCGTCACTATGGGTCAAAGTCTGTTTTCCAGGATTAACTTTCTTTACTAAAGGCAGGAGGTGCGGGAGATCTTCGGCCACACCGCCGAATACTTCCTGGTCTTCAGTTATGAAACAATCACGTTCGTTACTGGATGAGTTTAAAAACTTTACACTGGTGACAAATTGCCTTTTATCTAAGCAGATTTTTACTTGCTGCAATTTTTGGATCAGCTCCACAGTCACCGGTTCCACCAAAACGTGGATCACTCCATTACATCCTGACCCTTCTCCCCATGATAGTTCGTTATAACTTCTCATATCATAGATGAGCGTTTCCGTTTTTTCCCCTAAATGATTATGCTCGATTCGCGCAGCTAAATCTTCCTCTAAACAGCCTGCGCTCAACATCCCCACTTGAGTACCGTCCTTTTTAAAAACCATCGATGCGCCTTCCTTTTTATAGGCAGAACCTTCGACCTCGATGATTGTAGCCAGAACACCATCAACACCAGCTTCCGTCATTTCTTTAAGTATCACGTGGATATCTTCCATGGAGCGCTTCTCCTTTATTAAATAGTTTCATTCCCGAAATCATTCATGTTATATTCCCTGACATATTATACTACTTTTTATTTTAATGTCATTAAAGTTAACATTTATTGTTATATATAATCGTAAGACAAATTATATATTTTGTCATTAGTTAACTTGTATGAATTATCAGAATATTTTTAGCTGTTCTATACAATACGTATTGAACCTTTATTTCGTCAGTTTCTGAAGCAGCACAAAAAGCCGCCAGGACTGAGGTGTTCATCAGACCTGGCGGCTTGGAGGTTATTCTTATTATTAAGAGTGAAACACTCCACCACTTATTCTTTCAAATTTATGCAACAAATAACGCAGACTACCGATGACAATAACTACAATAAGGATAAAAAGCGGCATCCTCAACCAACCTGAGGCAATCTGGCCAATCAGCCAATTCCCTCCATAATAAATGGATACAAACCCAATTAAAGCTGTAAGAAGAAAAGAAAATCCAACCCTTATTCCCTGTCGTATATTGAGCGTTCAACTCCTATACATCTTAGAGAAATAACTTGCAAAGGATAGATGCACTCATTGTTTGACATACGGAAAACTATATAATCTTTAGATTGGAGAATATAGAACAAAAGCTAAAACAGTAAATACTATGACTAGAATCCCCCGGCTTATGTAACGTTCCTTATTTTGAATTCCTACTTTCTTTTCCAAATAATCTTGATAAATGATCACTAATAAGAATCCAGCGAAAGCCAGTCCGTAACCTGTAGAATCCCCAAGCAGACTTGTTAATCTCATCGCAGCTAAACCTATCAGCAGATTACCTAAGTTCCCAATACCCATAAGCAAATAATTAGTTTTCTTTTCTTTTTCCATTATTAACCTCCTTATTGCCGGCCATTACGCTGCAGCAGGCGTCAGGTACTTAGTAAAATAAGCACCCGCAAATAGTAGAATTATCGTAAGTATCCAGTTGAAAATCCCTAAAAAACCAAACCAGTAAGCTGCAAGATTAGTTACAGCAATTAAGTAAAAACAAATGGACGTCAGAGTACTTTTCATACCCGTCACGCCAGCTTTTTTCCTTTTCCGAATCAAAACGATAACGGAAGTGATAAGTGATATAATCAATATAATTGAAAGAACCTCTTCCATTAATGTTTCCCTCATTCCTCTTAGTCAGCTATGTTAAAGAAATACGTCAGTTGTGTAGCGGAAATTTTTTCCGAGAGAGCTCACTTACCTTAGAGTCCACTGGTACGCAGCTTATTGATTAAAAGTATCTCCTGACTGTAAGTTCAATGTTCGATTGTTTATCGTAATCGTATGCTCATCCTCCCACTCTACGTCTGCATGCCCCGCTCTGTCATTGAAATACACCCTCTTTTTGAACCAAAGCGGTCCTTCCCATTCCCCTTTTACAGAAAAGGAAGTCGCAGCTCCTCCATTCATAAGGTATACATTCACCTCATATTTATTGTCCGGAGAATGAGAGGACTCAATGAGCTGTTCAGCCTTAGAAAAAGGGATTAAAGCGGGCAGAATAAGAAGCAAGGATAAGCAGCCTGAAATTATAACCGTTATCCAGCTTCTTACTCTTGTTAACCAATTAAGATGGTATGCAAAACCTTTTATCCCAAAAATGAACGCCGTGAAAGAAATGAACCATAGAATGTACATCGGCGGACGAATTGACCAATCATTATAGAAGCCTGAGTATAGGTCTTCGAACAGAAAAACCAAACAAGCTATTGTTAGATAAAATGCCCATAAATGAAATCTCTTTTTCAAATAATCCCTCCCTGTAAAGTTTTTCGAACTGTCCCGCTGATCCCACAGGAGAGTCTCACCGTTTCCTGCCGTCCCACTGCCTAATAAGTATGTCGAAACCGCTTTAAGGAAATGCAAACATATGCTGATTCTCATAATAAGTGTCCCATGGTAAACAATTTTCTATAGAGATTTATATAGGATGATTGGAAAGCGAGTAGCTTCCCAACCCCGGGTTATCTCTGAGTGAAGTCTTCTACAATCTTGTCCTATTATTGAATAACTATGTTTCGAAACAACTATCAACCACGTTTAACAAAGCTAATCAAAAATAAAGAAACACGTTATAAGAGAAACGATTAGGACGGTTACTCGATAACCAGAGTTGACGCTTCTATTTCTAATCCCCAACACTCTTCTTATCCATTTCTCAATAAATTTCAGCAAGAACACAACTCCAATAAATAACGCAAAGGACAAGATGACCTTTGCAATCAACGGTTCAATGTAAAGAGATTCTAAAACAAAAAAGACAGAAAAAAAAAGCCACAGGAGGAATAATCAGACCTGAAATATCGTCTTTAGGCTTCTCTTTTGTGGTGGAGTCTTTCATGGTTTCCTCCCTCGCTTTTCGTTTGAGCGTGTTCCTTTTTGAACTATGCATTCGTCTATTATTTACGAATGAAAGAGCGTCTGGTTTCACATGTGGCTACATCCATTACATTTAAAATATGATGAGCTTCATAACTATAAGAAAAATTGATGAACAAAAAGGACTCCATGAAGAGCCCCTATTCCTGTCGCTACAAATTCTCTCTTTTAGATAAAGGAGCCCATTTCTCCAACCTCGGATGAGCTTATCGGTAATCTGTAAGGCGGTATCCATTTGGCCGAGCCGTGGATACCTTCTGAAATTTTCACTAGACTTTAAAATGGCTACATTCATCGGCTCATTATTTATTGACTAGGAAATTATATCATGAATGAGTCAGAGTTATCTAAAAACCCTGCGGAGTTCACTGTTTTCTGCTATAAAGCCAAGTTACTATATACTTTACCATTTTATGATAATAGCGTTCTTTTCATAGACTAGGAGAACCCCAACTAAAGTCTCTCGTGCTTCGGAAGGTTTAGTAAGTTCTTCTCATACAAAAATCGGGTAAAAATGATTATTTTTCTTAATTTTCAACAAATTTACATTATTATGTTGTTCTGTTAACAAAACACTCTTACTATTAAAGATGAATCATCCATTACATACCAGAAGGGAGAACGATTATGATCAAGAAATCTGCTGCACTGTTAGTATGTTCGACCATTTTGTTTGCCGGAGGTAGTTTAGGCGGCGTCCAAGAAGTAAACGCCAGCGGGAGTGACGGAGACACTAGTGAAGTTAAAAATGTGATCTACATGATTCCTGACGGTTATTCTGCTGGTTATGCAACAAATTACCGCTGGTTTAAAGGAGAAGATTCAGTGTTCGATCCTCATCTTAAAGGGATGATGAAAACTTATTCAAATGATACAGAAGTGACAGACTCCGCAGCTGCTGGTACAGCAATGGCAACTGGCGAGAAAACAAACAATGGAATGGTTGGTGTTACCCCTGATGGGGAGGAGTTAGACAGTATTCTAAGCGCATCTGAAAATGCGGGCAAATCCTCTGGACTTGTGGCCACCTCTACAATTACTCACGCCACACCTGCCGTATTCGCTTCTCACGTAGCTGATCGTGATAATGAAGCATCAATTGCACCTCAGCTTCTTGAACATGATGTAGACGTGCTTCTTGGTGGCGGAAAAGAAATCTTTCTCCCTGAATCTGAAGGCGGCCAGCAGGAAGAGAACCTTTTACAGCAAGCACAAGATGATGGCTATTCTTTTGTAGAAAATAAAGATCAATTAATGGATTTGGAAAATGAAGAGAAAATACTCGGTTTATTTGCTGACGGGCCTCTCAGCTCGGAATTAGGAAGGGAACAGACGGAAGAACCGAGCCTTTCCGAAATGACGTCGACAGCGATCGACTCTCTATCCCAAGATGAAGATGGGTTCTTTTTAATGGTCGAAGGCAGTCAAATCGATTGGGCGGGGCATGCTCACGATGCAGCCTGGGCTATGAATGATGTGGCTGCGTTTGAAAAAGCTGTTGAAGAGGCATTGGAATATGCGAAACAGGATAAAGAAACACTTGTCGTTATTGCCGGAGACCATGAAACTGGCGGAATGACAGTCGGATCAAACGGAGAATATGACGTGAAGCAGGATATCGTTCAAGGTATCAGCGCGACAGGTGAACAAATGGCTGAACAACTAAATGAAGATGCATCCAACATAGAACAGGTTGTACAAGAACACACTGGACTTGAGCTTACCGAAGAAGAAGTGGAAGAGATCCGATCTGCTGAGGAAACGGCCAATGTCATTAATGATATCGTCAGCGATCGTGCTCTTGTCGGATGGACCAGCTCCGCTCACACAGGAGTGGATGTACCGATTTACGCTTACGGACCTTCCTCTGATGAGTTTTCCGGATTAGTCAACAACACGGATCTTCCGAAAAAGATGGCTGAATCTATGGGCGTCGAATTGACAGGCGCTTCAAACGGGGACGATTCATGGAAAGACCAGAACGGAATAAGTTATGCCGTACCCATGCAAGGCTGGAACGAATGGAGTGTAGTTGATTACTTGAAATCCAATGGTTATCCATCCAGTCTTACATTCCGCGGTGAAATTGCAGATAGCTATGAAATGGAAGGTTATAATGGCTCCGCTCCTCAGAACTTGTACATGCTCGATGAATTAAAACAGGATATTGGAAAATAATGAAGTAAATTAAAAAACAGGCAGCCAACCAGGCTTCCTGTTTTTTAATTATTGATACAAAAAGATTCTACTTGACTCTTGCTTAACTCATCACGGCTTGCAGGTTCATCCGTACCAATGGTTGATTCTGCAGGAAACGTGACGGGACACTGAAACGGCGGAATTAAAGGTGTACACTCGCCTGTCACAACCTGCTCGCGAGGCAAACAGAAAGGTGCTTCCAATCTGACATTGACACTAGCTTCCACCTTCACATCCTGACAAAGCAAAATTGAAACTTCACAGGTCGTTTCACAGATCGAGCATCGAAAATCCGTGATCTGACTGTCTATAATTTTACTCGGAGGAGCACACAAGAAATATCTTTCACAAACACTGAATTCCCCAGAAGCCAGCGTTCCATCCGCAAGGAAAACCACTTTTTGTGACTGCTATTCATTATTTATATGTATTACATCTAATTTTGGAGTGAGCTCTTAAGAAAATTAGGCAATATCACTCTAAAGTCAATCAACCAACTAATCCAAACATGAAAAAGTGAGTACTCACTTTACAAAAGGAGAAAGTAGAAGTACTATATAAGTGAGTAATCACTCACTTAGGAGGAGAGAAAAATGGAAAAGGTGATCAGTTTAAACCACATTGCTCATTCATTTGGAGTTGAAACAGTTATAAAAGGTATAAATATTGAGATTGATAAAGGAGTGATTTTCGGTTTACTCGGCCCTTCAGGATCAGGAAAGACAACACTCGTTAAAATTATAACCGGGATTTTGTACCCTACTGAAGGCTCTTCTGTCGTTCAAGAAACCCAAATGCCTTCTCTGAAGAAAATGAAAAACATCGGATTTATGGCTCAATCAGATGCACTTTATACGGAATTAACAGCCTATGAGAACATCGATTACTTCGCTTCTATTTATGGGCTTTCCCGATCCGAAAGAAAACAACGAATTAAAAAAGTGCTGGAAATCGTCGACCTTGTAAAGCATATGAAAAAACCTGTTCGCACGTTTTCAGGTGGAATGAAACGAAGACTTTCTCTTGCCATTTCCATAGTGCATGAACCTGAGATTCTAATTCTTGATGAGCCCACAGTCGGGATTGATCCTCTGCTCAGACAGTCGATCTGGCAAGAATTCAATAAATTAAAAAATGAAGGGACCACAATCATTGTAACCACCCACGTAATGGATGAAGCTGAGAAATGCGATGAGCTTGCACTCTTGCACGATGGTTATGTCATAGCACAAGGATCACCGAAAGATCTGAAGCAATCCATTCATGTAGATACGATGGAACAGGCCTTTCTTCATTATGGAGGTGGAAAATCGTGAATTCTATTTCAATCATCGTCCGCATCCTACGTCAGTTTCGACGCGATAAAAGAAGTCTCGCGCTAATGTTTGCCGCTCCATTACTCGTCCTTACTTTAATGTGGCTTGTACTCGACAGCGGGGATTATGTGCCCGAAATTGCGGCAATCGATTTGCCTGACCGTTTCGTGAAAATATTAGAAAATGAAGCAGAGGTCATGTCTATGGATAGACATGAAGCTGAAGACGCTCTGAAGAACCAGGAAATTGACGCAGTCCTCGAATGGGAAGAAAATAAACCTGCATTAACACTTGAAGGCAGCGATCCGACCGCCAGCGGGGCTGTGAACATGGCGTTACAGCAGACCCTGAATCAGATGAACCCGCAACAGGAACGGATGGAGCCGGAAATACATTACTATCACGGGTCCGAAGAAATTAAGCTTTTTGATAATGTCGGCCCTGTTCTAATTGGCTTTTTTATCTTCTTTTTCGTATTTATCGTAGGTGGTGTTTCATTTATACGGGAACGGACGCAAGGAACACTGGAGAGAAGTCTGGCCACACCGTTGAAAAGGTGGGAAATCGTCATTGGCTATTTAGGAGGGTTTGGTCTATTTACGATTATCCAATCCATCATTATTGCCGCTTACTCCATCTATGCACTGGACGTGTTCATGGCTGGAAACTTCTTATATGTCCTTCTGGTCACTTTCTTGCTCGCTCTTTCAGCTCTTAGTCTTGGAACGTTACTCTCGGCATTTGCAAATAATGAATTTCAGATGATTCAATTCATTCCACTGGTCATCGTCCCCCAAGTTTTCTTTTCAGGAATGTTTAATTTGGAAACGCTGGATCCTTGGCTGCGCGCTATAGGAAACATTATGCCGCTTACGTATGGAGCTGAAGCACTTCGTGATATTATGATTCGAGGCAGTGGATTTGAATCGTTTGCTGTTGAGGTTTTTGTTCTTTTTGGGTTTACTCTTTTATTCACATTGCTAAACATAGTAGCATTAAAGAGGCACAGAAAGTTATAATAAAAAGAAAAAATGGGGGATCTTTATCGTGGATAAACAAGATTACTTGCAGCACCTGATCAACGCAGGCGAAGAGGACGTTCAATTGACCCCCAAACAAGCAAAAATACTCGAAGCGGCTATTGAGATTTTTGCTGAAAAAGGATATGCAGCAACTTCTACAAGTGAAATTGCAAAGAAGGCCGGAGTAGCTGAGGGCACCATTTTCCGGCATTACAAAACTAAAAAAGAACTATTAATATCTATTGTGACTCCTGGGATTATAAAATTGACCGTCCCTTTTTTCGCGGATCAATTTGTCAGCGAAGTGTTTAAAGAAAGATCCGAAAGTTATGAACAGCTGCTGCGAAAAATTATCCGCAACCGGTTTGAATTTGTACAAAAGAACGTTCCTCTTTTGAAAATCATTATACAGGAGATGGCGTTTCATGAGGAATTGAAACAGTCTTTTCAAAGCATATTCATCAAAAAAATATTTCCGAAATTCGATGAAGCGGTCACCCAATTTAAAAAGGATGGTTTAATTGTCGACTATCCTTCTTCATCCATTATCCGTTTCACAATGACTACCATTATAGGGTTCATCATCACCCGTTTTTTAATTCTTCCAGAAGCGGAGTGGGATGATGATGAAGAAATCGACCGCACCATCCGAATGCTGATGCATGGCATACAGCCTGATAGTTAAAAAAAGCGTGATCTTCCTTTTAAAAGGAAAAGATCACGCTTTTTCTAACCTCAAACTATCGTACACACTTTGTTTCTTCCCGTTGTTTTGGCTTTATACAACGCATTATCAGCTCGCTTGAATATATCATCCCGAGATGACACAGCTTCATTAAGGTTGCTTGCCCCTATAGAGACACAAGCGTTAATTTCTCTCCCATCAGGCAGCAAAAACGTATGCCCCTCTACCGCTCGCCTGATTCTTTCGGCAATGTTGAGCGCTGTGTTGAGTGAGCAGTCAGGAAGGATAAGAGAGAATTCTTCTCCTCCATTTCTAGACACTTTATCAGTTGGGCGCGCATTTCTTTGTAGAAGCTCACTCAACTGCTTCAGCACGGAATCACCTGCATCATGCCCAAATGTGTCGTTCACATTTTTAAAATGGTCAATATCAATCAATAAAAGAGAAACATCCTGCTTCCCCCTATTTGATGATGAAATTAATTCATTTAACGTATTGTCAAACTGTCGGACGTTTGCCAGTCCAGTTAAAAAGTCGGTCTTGGCATCGTTTTTGAATTTGATGAACATTTTTTTGGAATTCTGTATATCACGGAAAAAGGCTGTAGCTAACAGAGCTGTAGGAATAGCGATCAGCCAGAAGAAAACGATGATTTCCCTAAAATTCTCTATATCAGGAAGCAGCACGTACAAATTGCCAGTAATGATAGACATGCTGATGATGTTCATGAGCAGAATGGTTCGGTACCTCCCCTTTCTAAAATACCGGCCAATCACACTCATAATGACTCCAAGAGAGAGCATGAATCCGAAAGCCATAATCGCCGATTCATTAATTCCAAATAGAAACCTTGATAAAGCAATGAGAACAGAAGATGTTATGGCCGGGATGAATCCGCCATAGTAAGCTAAAATCATCACAGGTACGTGTCGCAAATCGATCATGACGTGATCAGTGACTTGAATGGAAAAGAGCATGAGTAATAAGCCAATGGCCGCAGTCAAATATCCCACTCTAAACTTCTCTCTTACATTAGAGTGAATGCTGATCGGATCATTTGTCATTTTTCCAAGCACATAAAACCCAGCCATCATGACAGCCGCATTTCCTATTAAATCCTTAAGTATCATAAACATGTAAAACCCTCGCATTTTATGTATTCTCTATGTAAATCTATAGACTCAGGTATTTCTTCCTCTTCTTCTATATTAATGGAAATCAGTAACATTTTCGATAATATATTAAATTTTAGTGATTCCTTATTTACTATTTTTGTAACCCAATTTAATATGGTCAAAAAGAAATAAACGTACTGGACATGGCTTGTAGGAATTAGAGCAGAGAGCCTGCAAGGTCTTCGATATAGATAAGGCGCAGATTTTGACAAAAACAAAAGAACTTCCTTCACTAGTATAGAAGAAAGCTCCTTTATTTTATAAATTTCACCGGCCAAATCAGCGCTCTGAGAGATGGTGAAAATTTGAAGAACGGTTTTCGGCCAAATTCCTTCACAAACGAGAACGGGGCCATATGATCTACTTGAATCTCAACTTCGGCATTTTGAAGCTTCCATGGTCTGTGATAGATGCCAACTTCAATGAACATCTTTCCAAAGGCAGACCAGCAGTAATATCTTTCCACGAGAAAATGGTCAAGACTTCCCTGCTTAGGAACGTACAACTCCCCTACCGGACGATATTCTCCCTGAAATTCGGCCAGAGACTTCCCCTTTCGTTTGCTGAAAAAGGAAATTGTATTTCCTACCCGCTCCATTTTCATATTCGCATAATAATAAGGCAGCGTAGTAAGTCGCGCCCCTATTACTGCTAACTTCTTATCTGCATCTAAACTGAAAAAGTAAACCCCCGGGACACCGTCACGTTTAACGTATGTGCGTACATTTAACTCTAAAAAAGAACGCAATCCGGGAACGGAAGGAAGGTTTCTTATTCTCATGTCAGTGACTTCAAAAGGTATGATGGAGAGCCAAGCTTCTCCTTCATGTACATCTAACTCTAAACCGTCAGGGATATAACTTTTCAAAATCTCTTCTCTAACAGGAATGTGTATGAATAAAAGGTTTTCCCATTTCTGAGTCATCACCCAGTTCCCTGTCGTCATTAGTGTACCCTTTCGTTTTGTATCATCTGCAAGATGCACATGCATTATGTCGTCCTTCTTTCTTAAAATCGACGCTATCCTATACTTTTATTCAAAAGTAGTTGTTGATCTTGGAAAGTGAATTATTCCCAAGACCCTATTTCTCCAACAAAAAACAACGAAACGGATCATCACAATTAGGTAATATCACAAAGCCTAAGAAAAAGGACATTTCCCTTATAATGATGTCCACGTGTACTGACTTCCCCAGCTTTCTTTCGCCAGCGTTTCTACTTTTTCGACAAGTTGTTCATCAACTGCATACGCATCACCTTGTTCATATTGGTTATAGTGGAAAGCGTATAAGCGAGCAACAAATTGATGGAAAGGCAGCGAAGATTCCCCGTGTATTTCATTGAAACCTGTAACACTTGGCTGTATGCCTTGCCCCCAGTCTTGAGAGCTGTCATTATTCGGATTATAAAAATAAATACGGACGTCTCCATTTTGATGTTGAGCTACTCTCTGAATCGACACCGCATGGAGCCCCAAAAATCCACCAAACGAATCTGTAATGAATATTCCTACTGGGTTTGGATAGATGAGTTCGTATCCTTCATTATAATCAGGGTGATGAGTGGCATAAAACAATCGGACAAAACCGCGGTAATCTGAAACAGCACCTGATAAAGGATCAATGACACTACTGAACCCTCTAGGTACCCAGTTACCATAATAAACAGGGTTGACCCATTTATGCACATCCTCTCCTCTAAAATTGGAGCGGCGCACAAGTTCAGAATAAATTCGGTCTAAATGGGGAACTAAAATTAACGAAACAGGATCTAATTCCACGTGCAAATCGTCTACTAATCCTTCACGTAAATCTTTGGAATGAATGGTTTGTCCTTCAAACGTTATATCAATATCTTCATCCCTTGCCGCCCTGGCTATTAAATCAAGAAGATGACCAGGCGCATGCAGCGACCAAAGGCTTATTCCACGGGCGGTCTGGCAGGTGGGATTCATCCCTTGCCCAATCCCAAGCGGCTGACCAAGCACACTGATCGTTCCGGCAACTAATATATTATTTGCTGTAATCCCTTCATTTCCATTAACCAAGTTCAACAAACTTTTGCGGGTAGTTGGCTGAATGTCTAATTCGATAATTCTGCGAATTCCCGGAATAACAGGATTCGAAGAAAGAACCCCTCGATCCAATAACAAAGTTAAACCATACAAGGACTGTTTTAATGGCAAATGGATGCCTACCGTAATAAGATTTTGCACGAAGGACAAATGCTCTTCTAAATTAGCTTGACCTTTATTTGATAAAGCTAAAGCTTCTGATAGCAATTTAGGATGGTGCTTGTTAAGATAGCGGACTAAAACGATATGATAAGGAGCTACAAGTCCAGTTTCATGCATTGATTGAGAAAAAGTCCGCGCTTCCTTTTTCAATTCTGCTTCATCTAAATGTTTAAGTTGATCCCTATATTCCTTCACGTCACATCTATCACACAATGCTGTCCTGCCATTGATGGCATCCAAATATTTTTGTATGGCTTCTCTGTCCACAGCGTCTATTTCTGTCTCTAATAATTGTTCAGCATGCTTTACCATTTTTACTGTCCGTTTAACCATAATAGGGCGCTGCGCCACTAATTCATCAATTTCTTTAACGAGTTGACTAGATATAGAAGCTAAGGAAAGTTTGTCGGATAAGAATTGAAACAAGTTTTCCATACGGTCCTTGTCTTTCCCTTTCCCTTCGATTCGTGCTGCTTCTGTTTCTTCTGGAAAAAGAATATCCACATTCAAAGCCATAACTTCATTTAAAAAAGAGTGTGCCTGCTCTTTGGATACCCCTTCGCGGTCATACTTACCTTCAGCAATAGCAACCATTCGCACTTCACTGAGCAACTCAGATATAGTAGTCATCCCGCCAGATCTCAGAGATCCTTTGACAAGGTTTGCTTGCAGCTTGGATGGATCTTCCCACGGCCCGTCTTGAAAAAGCCCAGCTTGTTCAAACCTTTCAGCTTTCTCGTATAGAATCGAGAAACCATCTGGCTCACCCATTAATTTCGCTGCAGTCTGCAGGACTTCACTTTGATACATGGACTTAGCAAATGAGTAAGCGCCCTCCAATTGGTCAAGAGCCTCGTCAAATGCTTCTTCTTTATTCATTTCCACCTTTACTGACATAACCCTGTTTCCTCCTAAACATAAAAATCATAGTCCACGTAATCCGTTAACAATTGAGAGATTTCTCCACTGTCTTCTCCGTGAAAAAAAACGGTTCCCAAGTGATTGCCATACCCCTCGTCTGTATCTTGAAATTTAGCAGTTGTTGGTTTGTAAAGCGTGTGTCTTTCAAAGCTTGGGTGCTCCTCTAAATCTCTGGGAACCTGAACACGAGTCGCATTTTTCTTCCGAGGGTAGACTAAAAAGCTGCCCGCATGTCCATTGGGTTTAACCTCTTTAGGCAAAAATTTCTCTAATTCCTCTAAAGTGGTATGTGGATCACAGCAAAGAATATGTGCGCCGAAGGGATTAAAACCGTAAACCTTCTGAATCAATTCAAAAATATGTCCTCCAGGAATACGATAAGCTACTTCACCAAAGTATATTTCTTCTGTATCCGTTATAAAAAATTCAGGATGGATCATACCAAATTGGATATCAAACGCTTGAATTAACTTTTCGACTTCTTTATGAATGTATGGCCTATAATGTTCAATTGCTTCCGAAGGCGGGACCATACTTGAATAACCGAGCTTCACATATTCTGTCATATTCAAGAAGAGAATTTCACCTTTATAAATAAATACCTCACACGATATTTCCATCCCTGACAGATGACTCTCCACTAAACCAGGAAAGCTTTGCTCCGCAAGCTTGTTTTCAATATCTTCCTCCGAGAAAATCATACGATGACCAGCAGCTCCAGCTTTATTTAACGCTTTAAAATGGATCGGGTCCGCGTCCTCGTTTTGATGATTTTTCAATAAAGAATAGTTCACCCGTTTAAAAAATCTGCGAACCTCTTCTTTGTTTTCAACTTCTTCAAAAACTCCAACTTTTAATCCACCTAAATGAGCCCTGCGTTTCATCATGGCTTTGTCTCTAAAAAGAATAGAGTGGTCAAATACAGCAGGATCCTCTCGAAGACGTGCATTCAAGGCACCAGCCCATTCGACCAATTCCTCAAATACAGAAATCGTGTGACCTACGTCGATACTCACCAATTGATCGAATAATTCCGCTGAGCGTTCATACACCTCTTGATAATGATTAGGTTTCCCAAAGTCCCAGGAAAGAAAGGGAATTTCGTGTTGTTCAGCATATTCCTTATAACCTTCGTGGCTTATGACAATGTATGGTCTTTTAATTTGCTGGATCGCTTCAATTGTAGGAATACTCCAGCCGATCAGAGCAACCTTGGCACCTTTTTGCGGGCGTTCATGATTAATTTGGAGAGGCCCGAGCTTCCTGCTGTTCACACGTTCGCGATCGTTTTGATTATTTAATTTAAAATTTGCTTCACGATTACTTACTGGCATTAATCTTCACCTGCTCCTAAAATGTTTGCAACACTTAGTTAGAATCTCCATTTGGTTCGTATTTATGCCCATCCAAGATATTTCTTCACAGTAAAAACAGGACAGCCGCTGAGTGCCGTCCTGTTGTTCATCAACCAAGGGATTTATACCAAATATTCATATCTTCTAAGCCAGAGCCAATCATACTGTTCTTAATCATGCAGCCTCCATATGTAAATCCTTGACGAGCTGCTACGATATTCATCCCCATCGATTTAGCTCTTGTATAAGAGAACATCGTTCGAATACGGAGCTCTCTCATTTTTTCTTCGAGCTTTATATACTGATAAGAGAGAAGACCTTTACCTCTGTGTGGGGGCAGCGTTGCACAATCCGTAAACTCAGCCGCTTCAAATTTTGAAAAAATATCCACCGAACAAGCACTTACTAATTGCTCGTCTTTATAAATAAGTGAGAAGTAAGTATCTTCCCTTAAAAGCTTTTCTAAATAGTGAGGATCGTGAATAGGAGTAGGGTATTTCGAAAAAACTTTACGATAAAGGTTTGCTAATTCATTCGAATTCTTTTCCTCAGCCCACTTCATCTTATACCCTAAAGCAAGTTGTTCCCCCTTAGCTTGAGGTTTAATGTTCATTTCTTTCACATGAGCGATTACATTCGCTGGATCCGGCTCATTCCTGGACGGGTGTAGGAAATCAGCATATATTTTTGTATCGCTTCCTCGAAAAAAACCTTCAATTTCCCCTTCATATTGATAGTACAATTTTTTTACAGCCGCTTCTTCTTTACTGTATGGTCTTACGTAAATAATAATTTTATCGCAATTTTTCCTCGCCGCTAACTTAGTAAGTTTTCGGATAAACGTATGAACATCTTCCGGCAGCCTAAATACCTTAATCCTCCTACTTTCAGGTTCCACATAAAAATATCCTCTTTTTTGCAAAGACGAGACCGTTTGAATATGAGCAGATTCCATCAATCACAATCCTTCCTTAATTAGTACATTGGCTATTGTATTCAACGAAAAAAGGTTTCATGATTGCGCAACCTGCGTTATCTTAATTTCAAGAGAAAGAACTCCGCTTAAATCAAATCACCCTGATTGATGATCAATAAAAGAAGCTCTAAATATACTGCCCGAATAAAATTGCGGCTACCTTACATGGAAATCTCACTCTTCCTGCATCCGTTCATAAATTTTGCGTGTAGTATTTACATTCCGTATCGTCATCCGTTTATAAAGGGACGACCCCGCTAACCTTTTCATTCCGCTTTTATTTATGTTTTTTCTATTGATGGACCATAGAACAGCGCCCGAAACATATATCACGTGATCGATTCCTTCCTTAATGTCCAACTCCTCAAGTATGGAATCAGCATCGATGTCGTCCCATAAAAAAAGAACATCACTTTTCATCTCCTGATCATTTTTCCATGAATCCGGCAAGTTCTCCATAAGCCTTTGAAAGTCCTCCATACTGCGAACTACCACTTTAATCTCAAGCCCGAAGTCAGTCTCGATCGCTTTTTCTATACTGTGGGTCAGCTCTGTACGAGAGTGCTCATCGTCATCGAATATGATATTCCCTGTATTGATATAAGATACGACAGATGTCATTCCTGCTTTTTCAAATGTCTGTCTAAGCAGCTTCATGTCCATCTTATTTTTCCCGCCTACATTGATTCCTCGTAGAAGTGCAGCATACTTCATGGTTCGTTCCGCCTTTCTATTACGGTTTACGTAGTATGTAGTTATTCGACAGTAAGAGTGGTTTACCTCCCTGCAGAATTTGATAACCAAGAATATGTCTAAATAGCTTCAGTGGTCTAATAATAAATAGAACGTTAGAAAGCCACATCCGAATAAAAACAAAGGTTGTTGCGGCTCACAACAACCTTTGTTTTAACTTGCTGATCTTCTATCATTTTCGGTCTTTATTACTCCCTCCATCAATCAATTTAAATCTACTTGCTTTTCTTTCATTAGGCTGGAACTCAAAAGAAGTGATCGTCGCACCCGCTCCTATCTTCAAGGAGCCATCTGACTCTACTAAAAATAAAGTGCCTAATTGATTCACTTTAATTGCTTGAACGTTATGTTTCGCGAACACCTGCTGCAAGTCATGAATCAGCTCCATTTTACCGAATGTGAAAGCCATCCTTTCATCTCCCTACTTTTTTAAATTTATACTAGTAGGATATGTAGTTGCACGTGCAAACATGCTTTTCATCAAGCAAGAAAGTTATGAACGCCCCCATCAGGTGAGATAGAACACGCTACCAAAAACTAGGAGCGTTAATATAGTAAGGGCGAAGGCCCCCTGGAATCAGTCAACTACACATATAGTGGAACAGTTTTGTCTTAACCTTGTATATACCTGCGGCACTCTCGTAAGTTCTCTAGGAACTGGACATTTTTCCTTTGGGTATTTTTCTTTTTCTTTCTTTGGTATCTTCGGACATACCTTCTCCAATTTCACATATACAGATGGTTCTCTTTCGAATATTTGTTTTTTACAACAACGTCTTCCCGTGCTTCTTCCCCCTTCCCTCAAATACATTGGGAGTACTCTATATTATATTAACGATATATAGAGTATTGAAGGCGGAAGGAATGGTTCTCTAACGAAAAAATACGTTCATCGATAAGAACGATCCTGATGGTTAAACGGCTGTTTTTTCTTCACGATATAATTTCCTCTTATAGCTCCTGTATAAAAGTGTGGTAAGTACAAAAAGCGCGACACACATCAAAAGGGGGATTAACCATAAGTATTTAATCGAAAGTGTAAGTGATAAAACAAAGATCAAGACCGACACCACAGGTGAAAAAAAAGAATACGCTTTTGCATCATACAGCCAACCATACGGAAACAGGTGGGCAGCTGTAATAATGGCAAAAACTGCTGCCATATCGACTGCAGATTTAGCAAAAACCAAAAAGATGATAGGAAAATACATCAGCTGCGCCAAATTTAAATATAACCCTAAATCACTGAGGGGAAGATTTTCTGCTTTCCAATCCACATCAAATAGTTTAGATAAAATGATTGCCAGCGGGAAAGTTAATCCTGAAGCGAAAAGCATAAACACATTCTTCTGATTAATTTCAATAGGCAGCAAAAAAACCACAGTAATGAGCAGCCATACGACTACTGCTGATGTCAAAAAAGAAATTCCATGTTTACTTTTGATCGCCAATTCGCTCTTCATTTCAGATATATTCATATACGCACCTCTGTATTTTATTTCATATGATGAAGCGGTTCTATATTTATTATATCGGCATCGCTTCATGGTTATCACAATATTATTATAGCAAGGATATCTGCCCTCCACCTAATTCTTAGAGCAACAGACCAGACCATCAAGCTCATTTCCCAACACAATTAAAAAAGCAAGCACTCGTAATGAATGCTTGCTTCTTTACTCTTTTATCTTAGAAATACATGATTGCCGATGACTGTGGTAACTTCCTGTTTGCTCAAATAGCTGCTCTGTGCTTTATCCGGGTTATAGAAGAAGATGGATCCATTGTCGAAGCCTTGGTATGCAAGAGCTTCATCGACAGCATCTTTAGATTCCTGACTTGCTGGCTCATTGATACTTCCATTCAGTACCGGCGAGAACTGATACCCATCATAAATGACACCATGAATGGAATCCGGGAAACGGTCGGTTTCTACTCGGTTCAAAACAACCGTAGCAACAGCGACTTTCCCTGCGTAGCTTTCTCCTTCAGCTTCAGCTTCAACAAGACGAGCGAGCAGGTCTTTTTCGTAGTCATTGGCAGTGACTGGCAATTTCAGCTGTTCACCAGGAAAGATTTGAGCATACGGTTTATTGTTCATCGCTTGGATCTGCTGTGCAGAAACCCCGTAATTTGCAGCGATTTTATAAATGGATTCGCCCCTTTGGACGGTGTGTGCATTCTCATCGGCAGAGATCTGTGTCGGAAATGAAAAAGCTAGAAGGCATAAAGCTGCCGTTCCGACCGTCAACATTTTCTTTAACACTTTGAAACTACCTCCCTGATTTTTGATCTATTATAAAGTAACATAGTAGGAGTTTTTGATTAACTATTAATTATTTCCTACGTTTCCAGTGATCAGATCAATGACAGCAGTTGACAGAGGAAGGTGCTCTTCCGAAATCCGTTATTTAAGTGTTTTTGATAAGCTTTTATAATTTCACAGTATTTTTTCATCAAAAAATCTATTAATAACAAAGCACTTGAAAAAAAGCGAATAAAAACCAAAAAACACCAGCACACTATGTAGAGGTGATTAAAAATGTGGTTCAATATCATTGCGGGGTTCATCATTCCCTGGATTTTTGGTATATACATGTATAGAAAAGCTCCAGAGATTTTTTTCACGACAGCTCCAATCACGGCACTGATCGCTGTTACTTGTAACCAGGCAGGGATTCATCTTGGTTTGTGGGAAGTGCACCATATGCCTAAAGTGACGCTTGCAGATTCCATATTCCTCGACTTAGGAATTTTTACAATCGCAGGATCCTCATTCACCTACTTCCTGGCGTATAAAAAAAAGAATCGATATCTATTATTGACCTTGTTCACATTAGGAATGACAAGCTTAGAATACTTATCAATCGTTATGGAAATTGTAAGCTACAGTGACAAATGGAATATCTTTTATACATTTCTTATGTACGCAGCAGGTTTCCTTACACTTTATTTTATATCTAAAAAATTAGTAAAGCTTGGCGTGTATCCATAATTCAGCATAAAAAAATCCTTCCCCGGCCGGGAAAGGATTTTTTTATTAATAACTATTATTTTTGAACGTTAGCAGCCTGTGGCCCACGGTTACCTTCAACGACTTCGAAAGAAACAGTTTCGTTTTCTTCTAACGTTTTGAAACCTTCGCCTTGGATTGCAGAAAAGTGAACGAATACATCGTCTTGTCCTTCTACTTCAATAAAACCGAAACCTTTTTCTGCGTTAAACCATTTCACATTACCTTGTAACATAAATTGTTACCTCCTGCGTGGAACTACTTCCACAATGTATTACTATTAATGCTCTGCAAATCCAATCCAGACGAAAGTTACTTTAAAGTTACTTTTGCTTTCATTCGTAAACGAACATGAATAATTAACTTTTATCTTAACAATTATAAATCAAGATGTCAACCTCACACTAATTCATAATCTTATTACGCAGACACAATGATCAAAAAAGACTCTCACCGTTCCTATGAAGATGAAGCACAAGCAAAATAGTAATCATGAATCTCAGAGGGCTGTCTAGACAGCCCTCTGAGATCTTATCATCCCTGATAAATCATGGTAAGATACATTCTATATCGGAGAAGTGGAATGGAATCTTCGTTATGAAGCACAATCACGGACTGATATTTTACTTTCGAAGTGCTTCGCATTCCTGTCGCAAAATTACTTAAATACTGGAAGGACGGTCTTACCACTAAATCCGATAAATAGGCGGACTGAAAAGCCCCGGGGCGTCTCGTTGAATTAAGAGCTTGGATCATCTGTTCTGCCGTCATAATTCCTATTCCATGTCCAAAGTAAAGACCACCTCCGAGCACCACAGCATTTTCCCCCCTCCAATGAGGCGTACGCGGATCAAAGTCAGGATTCTCAAAATAGACAACATCACCCGTAAGAAAATTCATTGTGCGCGTGGGATGGATACCAAGATCGCTGTCCGCATGCCAGCTATAAATGAATATATCCGGAAATAACTGATTAAACGTCCTTTCCCCCAGCACTCGAAGAACAGCGTCATAATAAATGATGAGCATAGCGCCTGCACACTCGAAACCATAATAAGAACCGTTGGTAAAGATGTCACGGATCGCATCAGATGGTCTGACCCCTGGTTTTATACGGAAACCTCCGAATTCTGTCATATTCCAATACTGAGAATTGACACGTGTTGTTTCAAATGTTGCAAATGAGGCAGCGCTTTGGTGCATTGCTTTTGCGCTTTCAACTATGCTATTGCGTAACGTCATTTCAAAATTTAATTCACCCGGGTAGCGATACGAATATGGAAGCGAAGATTCATTCATCAACCGGTAAATTTCAGCTTCCGTACTGTTTTTAGACCAACCGCCGCTTTCCTGAAAGGGTGTCCCCGATAAAATATTCATCTTACACCTCTTTCTGCTTTTCAGTGGATATTCCTCTTATCTACAGCTTATTCCATACTAAAGATATACTTGTTAAAAATATGAAAGAAGCCCTAAAAAAGTAACTGGTTCCGTGCTATTGCAGGGATTCCAACATCCATATCGATTTGCATGTGAAATTGTATAATAAATTCAATCAAAAATTTATAAGGGTTATTTCGCATTAAAATAAGAAAAGACTCAGTCATCTTTTGACCGAGCCTTTTAACATATTTAAATTAAGTTGTTCAACTAAAGCTCCCTTTAGTGGAAGACTCAAATTCGAGTTATTCGGGCTGGTTCCGTTATGAGTGACAGCGTTTAGAGCTCCGGGAAATCACTCGCTTTCCGTGGGAGCGCAGTGAGCCTCCTCGAGCTAACGCTCTCCGGGGTCTCACCAAGCACTCTTTTCCCACAGGAGTCTCGCGATTTCCCGGAGCTCTTTACGATGATTAGGTGGTACGGAAACACCGATTTCAGGATGTCAGATGCTTCGCTACAGTTATGATAAAAACTTGATATTGTGTGGTTTATCCCTATAAACAAACGCTCACCAAAAAACGAACATGGATAAAGAAGACGCACCTTCTTGCAAAAAGGGTTCATTTCTAGCTTACTTTCACAGAATTGAAAACCCTATTGGATAGTTAGTTTTTCTAAAACAACCGGTTTAATTATTCTGCAAACGTTGGTACAAGAGAGTTTCTGCTTCTCATTTCATAGTTCCGTCCCGTAATATAAGTTAGGGGCTTTAGGAATGTGCGAGGCTCCTACCCTTGAAAGCGGAAGCACTTCGTTCAGCGGCGTATGGACTGGACTGAGATGGTGGAGATAAAAATAATTCAAAGAACAGTATAAGGGGGTTCGTTCATCTCCTATCGATTGGTGTGGTTGGGAAGCTGCGAGACTCCCGTGGGAGAAGGATGTAGGTGAGATCCCACAGGGCTGCAAGCCCGAGGAAGCTCGCCACTTCCCCCACAGGAAAGCGAGTAGCTTCCCAACCACACCAGACTCTCATTGCAGCCACGAACCCTGGTTATCTCGAAACTGAGTCTTAAAGTATCCTGCCAGTTTGTATAATAACTTCTGACAGATCCTTACTTAAAAGAGAAGTTTTTCAATCACTTTTACATTCAGTTTTCCACGCTTAAGACTGTCGGCTGAACGGGTGGACGATCTTGCTCAGAATTTTTAATGCATTTATATTTTTATTTGTGATAAGTTCTTCAACCAATTTGTTATCTAGAGCTTTAGTGATACGATCGAGTTGTTTATTATCGAATTTCTCCATCATCCTGCGAAGTGTAAGAGAATCATGGTAAGACTGATAAAGTGGTTGAACAAGCTTCTCATAGTTTCCTATTCCAACGATATCATGAGCGGCGTAAATCCCTGTCAATATCGATTCAAATTGCCCGAAGCCGAATACAGGAGTAATTGACCCCCAGCAGTTACCAACAAAAAACGTATTTCCAATCCTCGGAGTTTCCGTTTTTCCTATTCGGTAATCCTCAAGAGAATATTCGTTCACTAATGTAAATTCTTGATCTAATCTTTTAGTGCAATCCGCCAAAAACTTTTGCCACAATTGTTCTTTATCGAGATCTTTATTTTCTGAGTATTGAGGATAGACGAGTACGATGCTCGCTTCACGATCAGAATGAGAAAGTATGTACCCCATCCCTTTAGGGGCATATTCGTAGTTAAAAAATGAATGGGCTTCTGTCTGGTTAAAATCCCCTTTAACTACTGCACCTTTAAAAGAAGCTTTGAACGCTGTGTCATACGTCTGCAGTTTTTTTGTATCTAACGCATCTCCGGTACTCATAACCACATGAGTGTATTCTTTAGAAATTTCATCGTAGGTTACTTCTTGATTAAACTTTATATTTCCTTTGAGTTGTACGGCCATCTGCTTCTCAAAGGATTCCGAGTGTTTGCCTCTCATATTAACAAATCCCAAATGGCCTTCGACATAAGATGTCTCTTTCTCGGAATGTACGTATATTTTTTGAATATTACTAGAAGGTTTCAAGTGAATATCGTGGGTTTCAGACAGAAATTTAATTGCATCATCATAAGGAGTATGAAACATAGAAAACATCGCTTCCGCAATGACAAAACGATCACCTACCATCCCGCGCCTTTCAAAAATATCAGCTTCATATCCGTACTTTTCCAGAGTCAAAGCACAGGCCAGTCCCGATAATCCAGCACCCATAATCGCAATATTCATTTCCATTCCTCCCATTTTTCTGATTAGGCGGTCTTATTGTGCGTTTCGGCTCTGGATTCTATGCAGGACGCAAGGAAATTAAGCAGTCGCATCAGGTGGATTTTTCAAGGAGGGCTTTTCAAGCAATTGTGAAATATTTTATTTACTTCAATTTTTTTACAATCTGACAATTATTTAAAACCTTTGAAAGATTCAGTCTTAAAGTATAGGTGCTGACTACTAAAACAGCAGGTACAGAAATTTCACGGCAACAAAAAAAGCGTTCAGAGGTACTATTCTGAACGCTTTTCCATAATTATAAGACATCTTCGCTGCCATCCAAAGAATCATAATATCCCAGTACTGCATCTACATAGTAAATATCACCGTAACAAGCATCATATTGGACGGCTTCTGAACGGAGACAGCTGTAATCGCCTGTGTGCTCTAATTCCTCGTACTTCATCGCGGAGAATTCTATCGCTAATTCCTGCGTATATTCCCCACCGTTTTCCATGACGAAATCGATGAAACCAGAACCGAAGTTATATGACTGTAATGCTAACTTCACGTCCTGATCAGCTTGATCCATGGTTTGAGCAAAATGAGAAACACCTTGCTCTATCGATCGTTCAGGATCATCGATACATCCTACAGAACCACAAAGAGATTCAGAAGCCTGCATAGGATCATCGCCTTTTCCGCCGGATTCCTGCATCATGATGGCCAATAGGATATCAACGTGCTCTTCAATCCCTTCTTCTTTTGCGTACTTGTCCACAGTTTCTTCATATTGAAGCACATCCTGGGACAAATTATCTGTACGGCCACTGGTAAGATTATCTGATATTCCATCGCCTATGGTGCTATTAGAAAGTGTATGAACGACACCGGCCAGTAACATGATCGGGAGAATATACTTAAAAAAAGCACCTAGTAAAGCTCGTTTGAATTTTGGTTCACTCTTTTTTTTCGGCATATTCTCCCCCCTTTTCGCGATGTTTATTTAGTTTATTTTAACATGCGTTTCATAGTTTTACCTCTTTGAACTACTAGACTGCTAGTCTTAATAAAAGAAAAAACCATTCGTCAGTTTTTAGAACTAACGAGTGGTTCATTTACTAATCTCAATCTTCTCTTACATTATATTTCCAAGCTTTATCCTGATCGATCATCCGTTTGGCAGCATAGATCAACAGGAATTGAATAATGATAATCGGAAGTCCCATCAGACCTGAAATCACTTCTAACGGAGCAAGACCACCAATACGCATGAGAACGAGAGCAAGCGCTGTAATGACGCCAGCAATAACTATGCGCAATATTTTAGGAGGCTCATACTTACTCATATCTCTCGTACTTGTATACGCAGCGACCGTATACGTTGTCGAATCCAGGGTAGTCGTCAAGAATACGAGCGCGACGATCATAAAGATGACAATCGCAAGTCCTCCAAGAGGCAGAGTAGATAAGATTTCGGGAATTGCGGCCATCGACTCGCCTTCCTTGACTAGATCTAGCACCGCAAGCTCACCTGACAAGTATCTGTGTACCCCTAATCCTCCCAGGACACCTGTCGCAATCCAGGAAATCAAGGTAGGCGCAAGGAAATACGTAAGAATCATTTCTTTGATCGTTCTTCCTCTCGAAATTTTTGCAGCAAATACACTATGAAGCATCGCCCACGTCGCACTATAAGCAAACCAGAACACCGTATTACTTTGAATATGTGTCGTTTCTGATGGTGTCACTGCTGCAGTGTTCAATGATATATCGAGATAATTAGAGAGCAAGAAAGAAACACTCTCAGTGAAATAGTCCAAAATGAATACGCCTGGTCCGGCCAGGACGATAAAAATCGCAAAAAGACCAGCCAAATACATATTAAATGTACTTAACCGTTTGATTCCTTTTTCAACTCCTAAGTATGCACTAATGGAAAACATAAATACCCAGATGATGGTAACAATCAATGTCAGTCCGAATGTTACTTCGATTCCAAACAGAGATGATAGGTTGTGCGTAATAATCGGAGCTCCGAGACCAAGGGTCACAGCTGCCCCTGCCAATATACTGATAAGGAAAATGATATCTAACAGTTTTCCGCCGAGTCCATCCGTAAATTTATCACCGAATAAGACTCGGGAAGCTTCTGAGATCCTCATCAAAGGTCTTTTTCGCACATGGAGAATGTATCCCATGGCCGGTGCAATCATAACGAAAATCGCAAAAACCTGAAACCCCCATAGGAACATGCTATATGCATTTCCCCACAATAGAGCTTCCGGGGAACCAGCTTCGACCCCAACCGGAGGGTCGTTTGCTACGGACGTCCATTCAAGCATCCCTGTCCGCATGATGGTGGATCCTACCCCCATCGCTATCAGAATCGAGGCATACTCGAACAATGAAAATCGAGGTTTTTCTTTCGGATCACCTAAAACGACTTGACCATATTTGGAGAATGATAAAAACAGACCTGCCGCCACCAGGATCAATCCGTACCATAAATAGCCCCAACTGAACACTTCGACGATGTAATCAAAAGTCGAGTTCAGGACCTCTAATGATTCTGCTTCATACATGGCAAAAGGTATACTGATCGCAATAATGATCAATAAAGATGGTATAAAAATACTATAATCGATTAAGTTTTTCTTTTTCATTAAAGTTCCTCCCCTCTATTTTTCTATATTGATAAAATAATTCATTCCCAACACAATCTCCTAAATAAACTTTAATTAAACATATTCAGGGAATTTTTCATGAGATTTTTTCTCAAAGCTGAACAAATTCGCATTGGAAAACATGGGTGAAAATTTGTCCACGGTGCCTCTGCACGTGCCTTTGGTAAAGTTACAAAAATAATTCATAGTAGCCAAGCTCCTTAGGCAGCATTTTTATTCTCTTCTTTTCTGAAAAACATCTCTCCCATTTTTCACAACGGTAAGTATGAGTGAAAGGAGCGGTGAGAATTCCGGCTTCGTGGGTTTCCCCCGTCCGATTCTATCCAGCTGCTGACTGTACCACGTCAATTCCAACAAGGCTTTATCATCAATTAGACCAACTCCAGTTTTGATAGGTGAAATTGAAATAGCCCCAGCACGACCCTGAAACAATCGATTCGGGTAATCAGTGTATACCGCCGTCGGCCTTGCCAGCCCAATACAATCGGTCGCGCCATCCCTCAAGGCCCGGTTCATGCCGGATCGTGTCCTGAATCCTCCGGTCAAAACAAGAGGGACATCTGTTTTCTGTTTTAGCTGTTCGGCGTACTCCAGGAAGTAAGCCTCACGTTCTAACGTGGAAGGCTTTACGTTTTTTCCAGTCATATTCGGCTTTTCATAAGTCCCTCCCGAAATTTCGATAAGGTCCACACCGATTCGATCTAATTCCTGGATTACAAATTGGGACTCTTCTTCGCTGAATCCTGCTTTCATAAAATCAGAACTGTTGATCTTCACTCCTATCGGAAAATCCTCTCCTACTTCCGTGCGAATCGCCTGGTAAATTTCCCTTAAAAACTTGAACCGATTGGCTATAGATCCTCCCCACTCATCATCCCTCTGATTATGACGAGGTGAAAGGAACTGACTGATTAAATATCCATGAGCAGCGTGAATTTGCACCCCTGTAAAACCAGCGCGCTGGGCAAGCTTAGCGGTCGTGGCAAACCGATCAATGATCTCTTTAATTTCATTTTGTGTAAGAGCTCTGCTTTTCGGAAAAAAACGCTGCAGCTTAGGGTCAAAATTCACGGCAGACGGAGCTACAGCTTCTTTGGCGACCCCTTTGATCACCTGTTTGCCCGGATGATTGATTTGCATCCACAAATGCGTATCATTTTGCGTCCCTGCTTCCGCCCACCTTTTAAAGGAATCCAAATGTTCACCATCTTCTAATACTACATTGCGCGGTTCTCCAAGCGCTCTTCTATCCACCATTACATTCCCTGTAATGACCAAACCCGCTCCGCCCTTTGCCCAGGCTTCATACAACCGGAATATAGATATATCTGGAAGATGATTCTTTGCAGCTAGTCCCTCACTCATCGCAGATTTAACAATCCTGTTTTTTAATGTCGTTCTTTTATTTTTCAATTGGAATGGTTGTGAGATTGTACATTCATCCATTAGAAGTGCCTCCTCTAATTTTTGTTAGATGCATCAGTGTAATCTTCTTTCTCCTTCTTTCCTTTACATTAAACGTAAAGGAAACTGAACGTTTGGAAAAAATCTCTTCCCACCGTCTTTCATGCAGCATCCAATCATACATTAAGAGCAATTGGCCAATGATAAGAGAAAACCGTGTGAAACTTTAGCAGGGCGTTAAAATGATTGCGAGTTTAGGAAACTTCGTGCAAACTAGGGAAGCTTGTAAAAAATCAGTTTTAAGAAGGAAAAGGTGAGTAGGGGATGAATAAAGAAAAAACATGGGTACACTTGCGAGATAGTTTTTGGTTTCTTCCAGTCATATATAGTCTATTCGCTATCCTCAGCGTTTCACTGGTCACGATGATAGACTTATGGATGACACCATCAATTAAAGAAAATATTCCGGCAATCTTTTTAATGGGTAATAGTTCAGCACAGGCGATGTACGGAGCTTTGATAACAGGAATTTTGACAATGACGACCATCAGTTTCTCAACAATCATGGTCGTATTGACAACGTATACGACCCAATTCTCTCCACGCACACTGCAGGATTTTATGAGAAGCCGGGTGACACAGCACGTATTGGGCGTTTATTCTTTTGGGATTGTGTATGTATTAATTACGCTGCTTCTCTTGGGGGAAGAAAAGAATAAAGCGTTGCTCAGCCCTTTTATAACCGCTGTCGTAGCCATCATATGTTTAGGTTTTTTCGTGTTATTCATTCACCACTCGTCCCGCTTCGTGCAGGTGAATAACTTGATTGGACAAATCCGCTCAAGTACTTCCAAAGTCATCCACAAAACCTATCGCGAAAAAGATTACGTTGAGAGAACTGAATGGGACGAAGAAGATATTAACCATCGAAAAAGATATGAAAAACGTGCCATCTACGCTCAACGTTCAGGATATACGCAAGGGGTCATGATGCAGCCTTTGATTAAGTGGGCTAAACAGCATAACGTGTTATTAGAAGCTAATTTTTTTGTCGGGTCTTATATTCAAAAAGGGATGCCGCTTTTCTACTATTGGTCTGAAGAAGAGACAAAAATCAAGGAAGAATGGGGAGAAGGATATGTATGGCTCGGAAACGAACGGACGGATCTGCAGGATATCGAGTTCTCCCTGCAAAAACTGGTAGAAATCTCCGTAAAGGCTATTTCTCCAAGTATCAATGATCCTCATACAGCTATTAATTGCATCAACCGTATTGGATCCTTGCTTGCTGAGTTAGGAGAAGTGTATGAGCCGATCCGTTATTATGCCGATGACGACAATGAACTCCGTATCATATTAGAGCCGTTATCTTACAGAGAATATTTATATAAAAGCTTTTACCAGATGAGAATTTATGGAAAACATGATATTTCTGTCATGACTGGTATATTAGAAGCTTTGTATAAAATTGCGCTCGTTAATCGCGAAGCCATCAAGAAAGACGTTTGGGAATTTAGCGAATATATTATGAGATCTGTCGATGATGATAAACTTGAAAGATTGGACCGGGAATACTATGATGATCAGGTTGCGAAATTGAAACAGGCGTGCAGCTGATTAATGGTTATGGGCAGCTGAAAGTTAATTGCAATCTCTTTTTCATTGATCTACCTAAAATCTGCGGAAGCCGTATGATCAACTAAAGGTTTATCCACCAAATTAAACATCATTGGCCTGCTCTTATTCATATAGAAAAACCAGCTCTCCTGCTTAGGAGAGCTGGTTTTAGTTTTATGCTGAATTTCTTTTTTGTTCTTGCTGGAGGTGACGATCGAACTTAGCCGGCTGTCTCATGATGACAATTAAAGAGAGAATACTTAGTATCCCTAAGAACAAGGCCGGAAACCCACCTAAGTATGATAACGTCATAATACCGTTGATGCCGAGTGTGGAAATGAAAATCAAAGCTACGGCTCCGACGATGACACCCCAGGTGATTTTGATGAATATTGGCGCCTCTTGAGCACCCTCAGTAATTCCAGTGGCACTGATACTAGCCATCGCGTTCGTTGTCGAGTCAGTCGCTGTAACAAAAGAAATCATAACAGCTAGTAAATAAAGAACGATAAGAACACCCGCGAATGGTATTTCACTTAAGACGGCATAGCCGGCTGCTCCTGTTCCTTGTTCCTCGATAATTGCCGCAATGTCAACTTTTCCTGTCATTTGGAAGTTGATCGCTGTACCACCTAACACAGTCATCCAAATGACACTGAAAAATCCAGGGATGACAAAGTTCATCATAATAACTTCTTTAACTGTGTATCCATAAGCGATTCTGGCTAGGAAGACGGCTGTTACAGGTGCCCAAGCCATCCAGTTGGACCAGTAGAAGGTCGTCCAACCGCTTGCCCAGGTGTCCTCTGCTGTTCCCCCTGTAAATAATGCTTTCTCAAAGAAGTTGGACAAGAAGCCGCCGAAGCTTTCTGTCCCCATGCTGAACATGAATACGGTCGGACCTAAAATAATCAGCGCAGCAATAATAATATAATACAAATAAATATTAAAGTCAGCTAGAACTCGAATACCTTTCATCAGTCCAGTACTGGAAGAGATAATAAAAGCTATTGTACCAATAATCGTAATGACGATCCACAATGAGCGATCGTTATCAATTCCGGTTAGTGAATTGATGCCTCCTCCCATGTTCATAACGGAAGTTCCAAAAGAAGAGGATATAGCGGCAGCTACTGCAAAGAGAATGACTGCATCAACGACGCCGTTAATTTTATCCTGGTTATAGTTTCTAAGAGCCGGTGATATTTGTGCGCCTACACTAAATGAACGTCTCATATTATAGTAAGCAAACGCAAATACGATGGTCGGGACAGAATAGAAGGCATATGGGATGAATGTCCAGTGCAGATACAGCGTCTCCATAGCGAAAATCGCAGCCTCCGCCGACATAGGTTCAATTCCCAGGGATTCAGGAGGGGCAGTTAAGTGAGATATAGGCTCTGCAGTTCCCCAAAATAAAATACCTGCGGCAATCGTTGTTGTTAATGTAATCGCGAACCAAGTTTTCTTTTTAAGTAAAGGTTTCGCTTCCTTTCCCCCGATTTTCACATTCCCTAAAGGTGAAAAGTAAGCAAAAATAATTAGAATTACACAACCTACTCCAGCCAGACTGAAGACCCAGCCTACCTCTTGTGTCATAAAATTTTGAGCAGTTGTCGTTACCCGTAGAAACCAGTCGTAACTCACAAAGTTCAATATAATGGTAATTAAGAGTAAGATAAAAGCTGGAAAGAAAACCAGCGGACGAATTCTGTTTGATTTTAAATTCTTCACATTTTTCCTCCTTGATGATGTAAATTAGATGTGAACGTGCAATTCAAAGGACTTTGCAGGCACGTGTCTATATAAAAACGTTTTCATTATAGGAGACCACCTTTTTGGAAAAAGGTTCTCCTTCTCCTCTACCAGGAAACAATTATACAGGGTGCTGCAGAGACAGGGGTGTGAGCCCTGCACTCGACAGCATGCTGTATTTTTTCAATCATCTCTATTCATCTTCTTTAGGAAAAATCGTTCCTTTATTCATAATTCCGTTCGGGTCAAAAGCTTTTTTCAACGTTTCTAAAATATAATAAGAAGATCCGTACTCGTCTTTGATCCAAGGCGTACGGTGTTTCCCGACTCCGTGGTGGTGTACCATGGATCCACCCGCCGCAATCGTCTCTTCAACGATAATCTTATTGATCGGATAGTGGTACTTCGTAATTTCTTCCTCAGGCTTAATATCAACGAGATCATAGTAATAGACGAAGTACATATTCGTACCGTTCATGTAACTGTGGGAAGAGTGACCGCCAAGCATCGTAATATGAGGAATTTCCTCACGGACACGCTTGATGCAGCGCTCATAAATATCGTTAATGACCCCCCATGAACCAGACACTTCAGTCGTAAACCCGATGTTGTTCGTTTCCTTGATTTCTTGTCTTTCTTCGCTGACTTTCGAAGGATCCCAGTTCAAGTTTTCGAACCAATTCTGGATTAAACTGCTTTCCACACGCTCACTCTCTGCAAATTCAGCAACGATATCTTCTATCGCTTTTCCTGTCGCTTCAGCGATGGACTTTGGTCCTTCCGCCATGAATATCAATACACACTTCCCTTTAGCAAAATCAAAGTGGTCCGCTGCGTCCTCAGGGTCGTACAGCCGAGCCACGGATGGGCGATAACCTTGCACCATTACTTCACGAAGAATCTCAAATCCAGATTTCATATCGTCTAAAAGATAGCCGTAATACTGATTGTTCTCAGGCTTGTATTGGAAAACTTTCACGGTCACTTCCGTGATATAACAAAGCGCACCTTCATTCCCGATAATGACGTGGCGAATATCCGGTCCAGCTGCACGTCTAGGGATATTTTTGATTTTCGTTATTTCTCCGTTAGGGAACACCGCTTCAACACCAATCACCATATCTTCAATGCCGCCGTATAACGTAGACAGCTGCCCGATGCTTCGTGTAGCTACAAGCCCTCCCATTTGTGCAAGCGGCTTCGATTGCGGAGAGTGTCCCGTTGTTAACCCTTGTTCACGCAATTTGTCTTCAAGTTCTTCTAGAGGCACGCCGCACTTCACTGTCGCAAGCATGTCATACTCGTCGATGCTTACAATTTCATTCATAGCTGATCCATCAATGACTAGAGAGTTCTCAACTACTGTCTCAAGGCCGCCTTCAGTAGCAGACCCGCCTGTTCTCGGCACGGCATTGATGTTGTTTTCATTCATATATTTCAGAAGATCAGATACCTCTTGTTCGCTTTTCACCTTTACCACAGCTGCAGGAAGCGGCTGGGTGTACACGCCGTGAATGGTTTCATATTTACGGAAACGGTCCACGCTGTTCTCTTTTAAGACTTGTTCATCTGTAATGATTTGATCCTCTGATACGATCGCTTTCAATTCGCTAATGATTTGTTCTTTCGTTAATCCCATTTATAAAACTCCTTTACCTATTAATTTTTAAATTTAAGTAGACATCTCTCATTGTTCATTAAAGAAAGCATGAGCTTTTTTCAAAAGACCATCGGTATGGGCTGTAACTTGTTGATACACTTCTTTGCTAAATCGAGTATAGAAGTCATGCTTATCTTTTTCAGGGGTGAACGTATCACTCACCTCCACCATCTGATCGACGGCTTCTCCGTAAGTGTTGTACACTTCAAGAGCCACTGCGGTGTTAATCGCAGCCCCGAGACTCGCTGAACCGTTAACCGAATTCCGCTTTGCCTCTATACCAAATACATTGGCAAAAATCTGCATAATCAGGTCACCATTCGATCCTCCTCCGGTAATGACGATGTTATCGAGTTTTATATCGAGTTCCTCGCACATAGCATCGAAATTCGTCTTCATCGTTAAAGCGATGCCTTCCAGAATAGAGTGATACATATGGGCTCTACTGTGACGGCCGTCAAAGCCGATCATCATTCCTTTTTTAAAAGGCTCATCGGCTGTAGAAAGCCAATCGAGTACTGTTATCAACCCATCACTGCCAGCCGGTACAGTTTCTGCAGCTTCATTATTTAGAAATTCTTCGGGTGATACCTTCAATGCTTCTGCCTGTTTCGTCAACTCTTCTCCGAGTAACTCTTTAAACCAGCTAACCGTCCACATGCCCCTTCGAATTCCATTGCTTTCATATAAATATTCATGTGGAACTGCAGCAAAATTCGGAAAAAAATGAGTAGTATCTCTAGGATTCTCGTGCCCATGAACCATACCCGCTATATATGTCCCTAAAGAGATGAGCCCGGATTGATCGGATAGCATGCCAGCTCCTAATGCTTCGACCGCTTTATCATTAGCAGTAGCAATTACAGGAATGTCACCAGGAATACCTGTTGCTTCTGCTGCTTCTTTTGTCACACAGCCGAGGACAGTACCAGGGTTTTGAAGATCAAACAGCATGTGGCGTGGGATGTTATATTTCTTGAAGACTTCATCATCTTCGCTCCAATCCCACGTATCTGTATTAATCGGCCACAAACCTTGATAATTTCCTGATGAATCCTTAAATTCACCTGTCAGCCTGTGCGTAATGTATCCCGAAGACGTCGTAACGTAAGCTGTATCGTGGTTCGTATGTTCATAAGGCTTTGAGACTCGCTCGTCCATCCAGCTCATCGCCGGGGCGGACAGCGTTCCATCTTCTTTCAGCAGGCATCGTACGAAGCGAATGGTACAAAGTCCAAGACCGATAATATCTTCCTTTTCACCAGGGAAGCGGTTCATAGCTTCCTGACTGGCATCCACTAAAGACTCCCATAAGTCGTCATCCGGATGCTCAACAAGTCCAGGCTTCGGTAAACTCATAGGCTGCAGTTCTTTCCTGCCTTCGCTTACGACCTTGCCTGCGAGATCATAAATCACCACTTTTGTACTTTGGGAGCCGCCATCGACTCCAATAATATATTTCATGCAGTTCTCACCTTCCTTTCACTAAAAGCAAAGATAAATTCCTACCGGACGAGATAGCCGCCATCTACGGATAAAATGTGACCGTTAACGTAATCGGAAGCTCCACTAGCCAGAAATACAACGGCTCCCATTAAATCCACAGGTTCTCCCCAGCGATTGGCAGGCGTGTGGTCCAGCACTTTTTGGTTTGTCTTCGGATCATTTCTCGTTTCTTTGGTTAATTCTGTCGCATAGTAGCCTGGTGCGATGCCATTCACTTGAATGTTATAAGAAGCAAGGTCATCACAATAAGCTTTCGTTAATCCAGCCACCCCATGCTTACTCGCTGCATAAGCCGGCGAACCTTGCCCTCCCTGAAAAGAAAACACCGAACAAACGTTGATGATCTTCCCGCGGCGCTTAGGTATCATGGTCTTTGCAGCTTCATGACTCATTTCAAACGAAGCAGTCAAATTCACTTGAATCATCGGGTCCCATTTGTTTCTGTCGAATTCCTCAAAATCCGCTACTTTATTAAGACCTGCACTATTAACGACAATATCAAGCCCACCCATCGTTTCAATGCATGTCTCAACGACACGCTTAGCCGCTCCGTCTTCCGTAATATCCACCTGCATGAATTCCATCCGGCATCCTTCTTTTTCTATCAGCTTTTTCGTCGTGCCGTCATCATCGGTCAGACTCGGAATAAAAACGTCCGCACCTGCTTTAGCTAAAGCCAGTGAAAAAGCGCGTCCCAGTCCTGAGTTTCCTCCAGTGACGAGAGCAGTCTGGCCTTTGAGAGAAAAGAAATCCATCGTGAAGTCTGTTATATTCATTTTCTGTATTCCCTCCCATTCCTTACAATTAAGAGCAAAAAAAAGAGAGAAAAGCATACTTCCCCCAGGGGAAGTTACTTTTCTCTCGGCTCTAGTAACTTTAACTGTTAATAGTATATGGTTACCTTCTCAAACTGTCAACCGCCCCTGTTCTATTATTCTGCCTTTTTCGACAGTTTACCTATTGAACCCGTTAAATTTTCCAACCTCTTTCATCTCCTATATAATAGGTTATGGAAATACTAAAAATAGGATAAGGAGATTATTATGAGAGAACAAGTGGAAGACGTCCTAGCAGAAAATCCGGTCATTGCTGCAGTCAAAGATAAAAAAGGGTTAGAAGAAGCCATCCAGACAGACTGCACCATCATCTTCATCTTAAATAGTGATATTATCAATGTCGGTAACATCGTAGACCAAGTGAAAGCTCATAATAAGCTGGCTTTTGTCCATATCGACCTTCTTGAAGGCACCTCCAATAAAGAAGTCGCCCTGCAATTCCTTAAAGAAAGTACGGATGCGGACGGCATCATCAGTACGAAAGCTCAAATGGTTCACGCCGCAAGAAGCTACGGTTTTTATACAGTCCATCGTTTTTTCTTAGTCGATTCCATGTCATTTCGAAGCATGGATAAACAAATCGCAAACTCCAACCCTCACTTTATTGAAATACTTCCAGGTATGATGCCGAAAGCGATCGACTGGGTCAAAGACAAGATTGATACCCCGATTATAGCCAGTGGATTAGTCTGTGAGAAAGAAGATGTCGTCACAGCACTACAAGCTGGCGCTGTTGCTATTTCGTCCACAAACAATGAAGTTTGGTATATGTAGCAGCAACGTTCTCCTCGATCGTGGCCCGACCATATAAAAAGTCTTCTCGCCTCATCAAAGGGTGAGAAGACTTATTTTATGTTTATAGCTTTATGAAAGGTAACTTTTATTCTATTGAATACTTAACTATATTACTTATAATAAGTACGCATCAGTAGATCTGCAGCGTAAACCAAGCGACGAGTACCCCTAGAAAACCAAGCACCAGACTGTGCGGAAGATTTTTCATAACGATTTTGTATGGATTCATCCGTAAACTGATAGACGTCAAAGTGACAATTAGTCCATAAGGAGCAGACGGCACAGTAGCTATCGCCGTGCTTGCAAGCAGGATCGTAAGCGTCACCGGAGGCAAAGCTCCCATCAATAATTCACTAATTCCTCCAAAGATACCCATAGTTGCCAAAGGGTGTACGCCTAGTAGTGTCATTACTAGAAACGCAGCTTGAATGAACAGCATGATCAACAATGGATGACCTTCTAGAGCGATGATTGGATTCTGCAAATATTCTAGATATGGAGAAACGTTAAGGGATTCGGTCAAAAATGACAGAGCTAATAAAAGAACGATAAAATTGCTAAGGTGATTCGTCTGTTTTTTCCATGTAGGCCAACCGATCGTAAGAAAACTTCTTTTCCGTTTCAAGAGAACGGCCCACAGAAAAGCAAATGGAAAAATGGCAATAGTAACGGCAAATAAGAAATCAAACTGAATGACATTCACCAGAAAGACAACGACGACCAGAAATAAAACGAGTGCAAGTAGAAATCCGCCCAGTTTCTTTTTATGATCGCTGAGCCTCTTTAAGACAGAGGTCTGTTCTTCCAATTCATAGTTACTAAAAAGCCATTTGCCAATTCCTGCGTCTATCGTGATTCCAAGCAGAGCGATGAGCAGCATCCACGGCAAGACGACTAAATAATTCGCACCTGTGATGAAGATCGAAGTCGCTAACAAAATCTCAAGAGGACTCCAAAGTAAAGCGAGAGAATACCCTCGGAGTGTGGTCATAGCGACAAAGCTGTTTCTGACTTTCGTTTTCACATGCTTCAGTTGATTGATCAATAAGTCCTGAGAAATCGTGGCGGAGGACAAATTAAGAAAAGCGGCCAACGATACCATCGTTGCTTCACTGCGCACATATAAAGGTCCGAGAGAACGATTGCCGTTCCCCTGAAGCAGGGCGTGAAGCAGCTTATTATACCGACCTGCCTTAACGACACTGTTCATCCAGGGAAGCATCGACAGTAGGAATAACAACCCAACGTTTCCCGCAAAAAAAGCTGGAATTTTTCCAGCCGATACTCCACTGGAAATAAAAAAGAAACTTCCAGCCGCAAGAAGAATTCCTCCAAGTATTTTGAACACACGATCAGCTCGCGGAACACTTATGACCATCATGACCATTCCTGCCACACCTATGACCGTATAAAGAACAGGGTTTGGCCAAAAGACGTGAATGACATTCAATAAAAAAACCAGTGAGTAAAATATGTATAAATGTTGTAAGAAGCGGTTCCGCATATTCATCCTCCTATTCCAGACAGGCGAACGGAAGATCATTGTCTTGAGTCTCTTGAGTTCGTCTAAAGTTCGTCTATTTCTATCTAATTCATGATATCTCCTAATGCTACCGATAATTGGATAGATTTTCAATCAAGAACACGAATCCCACTATTATTTTCCACAACTAACCGCTCCGTTTTGCGTGGTTTTGTTAGACTATTATAAATGAGTTGGCTGAAATGACATGTTCTTCAGATTTGAAATAGGAACTCCCGTTTCTATGTAACTTCTAATCAATCTCCACCCGTGATTATCGGTAAATTTGAATGTTTGAAAAAATAAGCTAACGGTTTCTGAACGATCTCCCTCCATCACTAAATCAGCTGAAACAATCGCCATGACTTCATTTTCTTTTACAGGAATTACTGCGATTTCTCTGAGATCCCAAGCACAAGGTTGATTTTCAGCAAATTGAAAACCTTGTTTCCAACCGTCTAATGCCTCCTCATACCCAAAGTCTACGACATCTCCGCCAGCAATCTCTCTGGCTTTATAACTTTCAGAAAGAATCTCTTGTAACCTGGTAAAAGATGATTGCCTCCACACTTCTAAATATTCATTTAAAAACTCACGAAATAAATAGTTATTCTTCACAATACTCTCCTCCATCTTAGTAGTTTTTAAAGAATCCATCCTTCTCTTTTACATAAAAACAGCGTTTCACCTCATATATTATTCTATCGACTAACAACCTCCTTTTTTTTCCAATATACATAATTATATCGTATCACATTCCGCCTTAAAGGCATTCTATCAATAAAAGTTATCGCTAAATTCCTCCTGATCTCGCTATCAATGTATGTTCAGATAAAATAAAAACGCCCCTCCATTCCTCAGCTCACGGCTGATACTGGAAGGGCAGTACTTTAGATTGGCTATGTTAAAGGTTACTGTTGACGTTTATAAGAGAGTTATTCAACAATATGGCAGGATAGCGGTAGACTTGAATTCGAGGTAGTCTTGGTTCGTTGCCGTAATGAGAGTCAGGGGTGGTTGGGAAGCTACTCGCTTTCCTGTGGGGGAAGTGGCGAGTTTCCTCGGGCTTTTCAGCCCTGTGGGATCTCGCCTACATCCTTCTCCCACGGGAGTCTCCTAGCTTCCCAACCACCCCATGCAAAATGGAATGAACGAACCCCTGGCACTCGAAAAGACTTAATCTCTCATCTAAGCTGCGTATTCCGGCTATAGTGCTTAACGACTATCGATACTGGCAAGTCAACATCGAGTCATTTTGTTCTAGTTTCCTTAATCTCCCACAGCTCAGCTCAGTCCAGTCCATATACATTTTTCCAAACGGTTTACAATTAATTTTATCCAAGAAGACAAAAAGCGATTAAGCGCCTGTGCCATAGCCTATTAAACAATAAACATACAGCCTGAAAAGATCAATTTATTATAATGGGGTATTGGAAATGGTGCTACTTGGCGTTGGCACTCGAAAAGAGCTGTACTTCACTCAGAGCACTGTCTCAGATGTTTCCGTGAACCTGACAAACGCAATGAGCTCCGGGAAATCGCGAGACTCCTTTTGTAAAAGCGGAAGCGCTTCGTTCAGCGGCGTATGGACTGGACTGAGCTGACGGAGATAAAGGAAACACGAAGAACGGAGTGATTCGATGTTGACTTATCGTACAGAAGTGAAGGAAGTCTTAATAGCCGCTAAGCGCTGGAGCTCGATAGTCCCCCATAAGATTTATGGACTGATTTAAGGCTCTAGACTAATTTACGTGTAAGAGATGGGAAAAGAGTGCTTGGTGAGACCCCGGAGAGCGTTAGCTCGAGGAGGCTCACTGCGCTCCCACGGAAAGCGAGTGATTTCCCGGAGCTCTAAACGCTGTCACTCATAACGGAAACAGCCCGAATATCTCGAATCTGAGTCTTCCACTAAAGGGAGCATATATGATTAATTTTACCTGAGCCTATCTTTTAAGAAATATGCTGAGCTATGAAGATCGTCAATGGAAGCATCAGCAAACTGATGATCGTTGTGACAATGATAGCCACAATGCCCAACTGTCTGGAAGCACCTCGTACATAACGCTCAAACAACACGGTAGCAAGAGTGAATGTCGGCATGGAAGCCTGGACAATAATGATTTTTCCAAGCAGCTCTGGGAATGGAAGCAGCCATACTGCAAGGCAAGCGACACCCGGCACCAAGAGAACCTTAATTACAACAGCAGCCCCTATGAACCGCTTATACCCTTCTTTCACCATTTTCCAATTAGATGAAGTGATCGTCGGAATAAGCAGACCGATCAGAATCATGGCCAAAGGAGCAGCCAGCCCGGAAAGCATGTCAGCCGTTTCTAAAAGCATTACCGGCAAAACAATGCCGATCGCTGCCAATGTAACGGACGCAGCCAATGTAATAAAAGGCGTATTCAAAATAGCTGATAGCTGTTTAAATGAAAAACGGCCAGGCTTCAACAATAGAATACCTATCGTGAACACACTGGTCATCGTTCCTGCGTCATATACGGCAGCATATGAGCCCGCTTCTGAACCGAACAAAATGGACACAAGAGGAATACCTAGAAACCCTGTGTTTCCGCAACCTGCAACAATGGCAAGTTGTCGAGCTTCGATATCTTTATAACCGAAGGCCCGACCCATCGTATATCCGGTTAACATCCCGATGAACGTTAATACCAGAGAACATATGTAAATCGTTCCAAACGCAATCCAGGTTTCACTGTTAAACTCCAATTGAAAGATGCTGTAGGCTACTACAGCCGGCAAAGCAAAATTTATCGCGATAAAAGAAATAAAGCGTCGGGTTTCTGGTGTGACGTCAATCATTTTCGACGTGACAAGCCCCACACCTACCATGGCCACCATCATAAAGACAGGTGTCATAATATTGATGATCGACATATCAATCTCGCCTCAGTTCTTTGAATTTTATTCATGTTTTCCATCTTAATACAAATGGAAGATGAATAAAAATAAATGCTCTTAAGCTAGCAGAGCCAAGGATAAGAACCAAGGAGCTCATTGTTATGCGTCACACACTAGTTGAAAACTAAACTGTTCCTTTTTAAGAACCGCTCATTGAACGTGATTGGTACCCCTTCTCCATCTCTCTCCGCATGAATATGCAGGTGAGGCTCTGTCGTATTCCCGGTATTTCCTACTTCGCCAAGTACATCTCCGGTATCTACGTCCTGTCCTTCTTGAACTTCGACTGTACGAGGTTTGAAGTGAGCGATGTGGATTCCAGTATTTTCACATGAAAGAATAACATGGTTGCCTGCAGGTTCTTCGGGTTCTATATCCGATTGCAATGGAGGAATATCCTCATATTTATCAACAGCTGAAATTACATTTCCAGCACATGGACTGTAAAGCTGCGCTCCATAAATCTCATATTGTTCAAGTTCCGATGGAGTAATCACCTCAGCCCTGAGCCCCCATCCATTCAGTTGCAGAATATCATAAGAATATCGCTGATTCGGATGGGAAGCATGATAATTAAATTTCGTCGTAGAGCCCCCATGGCCCACGGCAAACACTCCGTCTTTTAAAGGAAAATCGAGTGCAATCTCCCCGCCGCTTTTCTGAACATATCCCGATAAGCCGACGATCATGATAAAACCGAAGTAAACAGCAAGAACGGCACTGATTCCAATAGAAAACTTATAACTCTTATCGTGTTTGGGCCCTTTTCTAGGGATCATTTTAATCTTCTTAAACGAAACAATCGATACAACTATAAAAATAAGAAGCCATATGTATCGGAAGTAGTAAAAGAATATGTGCCATGGACCGACGACAAACAGGAACCCTATGAAAGCAGCGGTCGACAACCATTCTATAAACCATAGTCTTTGACTCGTATAGTCATTTTTAACTACCCTATATAATAAAAATAAGGGCAGCAGTAAATAAATGAATGCCTGGAACCACATCATGAGATGCATTCTAGGCCCTCCTTCAAATTACCTAATCATTTCACGGTATTACGCAGTACACCGATTCCATCCACTTCAGCCTCCACTACATCTCCAGGAGAGAGAGGACCTACACCAGACGGCGTTCCGGTATAAATAACATCCCCTGGATTTAATGTCATTACCTCCGTCACCTTCGCGACAAGCTCTGAAATGTCATGAATCAAATCGTTTGTATTGGACTGCTGTTTTACTTCTCCATTTAATGTAAGCTTAATCGCAGCCTCGTTCGGATTCAATTCTGTTTCAATTACTGGGCCGAGCGGTTTGAACGTCGGGAATGATTTTGCGCGTGTAAACTGTCCGTCTTTTTTCTGAAGGTGCCGATCAGATACATCATTTCCAACCGTGTAGCCGAAGATATAAGAGAACGCTTCTTCTTTTTCCACATGCTTCGCTTCTTTTCCTATGACAATCACGAGTTCTGCCTCATAATCGATGCGGTGCTCTGATGTTGGAAGCACAATATCAGTATGGTGAGCCGTGACGGCACTTGGTGATGCCATGAACATCATCGGTTCTTCGGGAATCTTCTTACCTGTTTCTTCAGCATGCAGCTCATAATTCAAGCCGATGCCGATGACCTGCCCCGGTACGACCGGCGTCAGCACTTCTACTTCCTCCAAAGAAAATTCTGTTGCTAGCGGGCGTGTTTCTCCCTTTATGTAATCCCCCTCAAGCTGAGTGATGGAATGTCCTTTTACCACGCCAAAATAAGTTTCGCCGTCTTTTTTAAAACGCATGTATTTCATGATGAAATCCTCCTTCTTCTACTTAACAACTATTTCGATATCTACTGTTAAATTCCTTTTTTTCGACGATTTGCTCGTAACTGTTGAATGATTCCTGGTGCCACGGATAAACAAAAGTCAACCTCACCAACTGAGATTTCTTCTGCATCGAGCGCTCTTGTCGTAATCCTATGAATTTCGTTGAGGCCCTGACTTTCAGGAAATCCGATCACTTCATTTCTCACTAGTACATCTGCAGCCTTTGGAATCCCGATAAATTTGGCTGATTCACCTATATGTTCCCTAGCTGTAGATTTTAATTCCTTCCCTAGCTCGTACCTTACTTCAAATAACCGGATCAGCGACTCTTCGAGACTTTCAATCGGTTGATGCTGGGCCGTGAAATTTTTGGGAGATTCAGCTAGTATCGACTTTTCCAACTGTTTCAATTGACCTTCAGGTAATCCACTCGAAAAGTACAGGTTATTACTATTGGTAGTGTTGAGAATCAATTTGATTTCATTCAACGCTTCAGTCATTTCCTCCTGCACCTCTTCCAGTTCTTTTTTAAAAGAAAGCCCGAACAGACTCATTTCTGCGAAAAAAGGAATGAACGCCAGAACGATAAATAAACAAAAAATCAAATAATCGAAAGTCTGGGCATCAGCCGATGTCAAATAGTCATACCTTGACATGAGAATCAAAGCGGAAAAGATCAAAAGAAACACCCACCAAATGACTTTAAACTGGTTACTGATATTCATAAGGTCTCCTCCAATTTTCATGCTTTACGCTACTCTATTCACTATTTCGATAACGGTCGGTGGATGTCCTCTTTTTAAAAAAACAGACGCTGCAGGCTATACTGCTAGATGTACAAGAAATTTAAAAAACGCCAGCCCATATACGGGTGGCGTTGATCATCGCTAATTCCAACATCTAAAATTAAGCAGGGACCAGCTTTTTCTACCAAGCTGGTCCCTATCTTGTTTACATTACTTTCCATCTGCAGTTGAAATATATTCTTTCACGACTTCATACACATATTCCTGGTTCGCTTCCGCTGTGTCAGGGTCGTATTCGCCGCCATTAACTTTATTGTTAGATAATATGCGAATGCCTAAGTAAGGCACTTCATATGCATCCGCAATTTGGGCTCCAGCAGCCCCTTCCATTTCTTCTACAGAGGTTTCATACTTTTCGTGGAACCACTGGATACGATCAACTTCATTATTCCAAAGGTCAGCTGAACCGATTGTTCCTTCTACTACCTTACCTTCCTCATGGGTGTCTTTTACTTGCTGAGCAGCTGTAAGTAGATCTTGATCACCATCGTAGTAGCGGATATTCTCAGCGTCAGGATCCTCCCCCGCACTTCCTTCTGAGGCCATTAAATCCATAGGAATCCAATTTGTCGGCTCAATGCCTTCTCCTTCATCCCTGTCCCCTGTTTTTAAAGCCCCGATGTTTGTCGTTCTTTCCCCTAAAACAATATCGTATACTTCTAAATTTGGATCGTGCCCTCCAGATGTACCTTGATTTATAATGGCTGCCGGGTCATATTTTTCAATAGCCAAAGCGGTTGCTGCTGCAGTATTTTCCATACCTTTCCCCGTTTTAGCCACAATAACCGGATAATCATCTACGGTCCCTTTGTAAAATACAAAAGTTCCAGACTTCTCTTCTTTTACATCATCCAGACGATCAGCGAATTGTTCAGCTTCAATCGGCATAGGACCTTGAACTAAGATCGGCTGCTTTTCCTCTTTTTGTTCGGCTTCCCCTTCTGTAGACGCGCTGCACCCTGCAAAAACAATTAATAACAGTACAGCAATCATGGTTCTTGATGCTTTTGACATTCTTTTTCCCCCTTGATGTTGGATACCTTCGATAATTGGACCATAGAAAAAGGCCCAGAATGGCAGAATGTCTCTACCCTCTAGACCTGAGAAAGTCAAAGCATGGAAAATCAAGCAAAACCCGAACAATCACCTGATATACTAAAAAAGCAGCACCGCACTTCAACTCGTAGTCTAGTTCATTCAGTGGGAACCAGGTAGAAACGTTCGGACCATATTACCGAAAATATACGAGTTACTATTTATAATAATTACTGTGCTACTATAGCAGACTTATTCATGAGCTTCAATATAAAACACGAACTTTTAATGATAAAATTATAAAAATATTCGCTTTATCTTCTTCTGAATTACTTTTTTGATATTCAAATAAGCTAGCTTATATTGAAATACTGAAAACTCATCTTCGAGATGGTTTCCGTTCCTGAGCTCCCACGGAAAGCGAGCTATTCACCGCCGCCCCGATCCACTTACCAAATTTCTCTTAATCATATCTTCCAAGTAACTGCTTTATTAATTCATTACTTTGTTATTAAATACTCAACAACTACTTTTATATTAAAATAGTAACAATCTGTAAATACGCCTGAACAAAGGCATAAAAAACAACTGCATACAGAATATTGAATTGGAAGCCATTCTTAAAAATGCTCAATCCGTTTTCACTGCTCAACACAATCGCCGGCAGAATAAACGGGGACAGCAATGCGGAAATGACGCTCCCTGATGTGATCGAAAGCACCAGCAGTTCCGGCGGATATGGCAGTGATACATTTTGCAGCACCCCTCCCACAAGAACTAATACAGGTAAGGGACCGATTCCAAAGAAGCTCAGAATCATCGGGACAAAAGGTAAGATGCTTAAAATGTTCAGAAAAGGTATAGTACCTTCGACTGTCAATATCCCATCAATTATCGTTTTGCCCCAGCCTGAAAGGTTCAAAGAGGCAATCACAAGTCCAACGGATAAAAGAATACTAAACTGCTGGGATTTAGACTTCAGGTAGCCTGTAAAATAATGTTTGATATTTTTATTTAAACTATTGAACCTTCGTTTCTTAAAGAAATAAATCAGCGTATAGCTCAAAATTACAGGAGGAATGATAATCAGGATTTCCAGCCCGAACACGCCGTGAAGGAAAAAAATCGTTCCGAAAATCAACACGAATAAGCTGGCAAATTCGAGCACTTCACGGCTGACCTTCCCTCTTTCCTGGGAACCGATCGCTTTTTCAATTTCTTCTCTAAGAGCAGAATTGATATCGATGTTATAGTGCTTTTCTTCATAATAAGAAAAAATAACAGCTAATAGGATAGCGCAAAATGAAATGAAAGCCCCCTGCAGCATGGAAATCCATAGAGAAGCATCCAGAAAGTTCACGATGAACACAAAACTCGGAATACTGATGACCCACAGCGTACACAACGAAAAAGCACGCAATAATGCGGTGCCCTTGAAATTCTCCCATCCTTCCCCTTTCCGGTCACCTAACAACTGCTGGATCAATTGGTACACTGTCTGAATTGACCCGAACAATAAAAAGAACGAGAGAATTTGGGTAATCAGCATGATGCCGAAATAAAATTTGCGACTCGTATTTAAAAAATTCCCCGCCAATGCCATGATTTTTTCAATATAAGGTTCCTCATCTAAAATCCAACTGATAATAGGCACAATCAATAATATCGCAATCAAGCTTGTCATCTGGCGAAACCCTTGAAGCATACCCTCTGCCAATGACGTGTCGGACAATATTAAAATGAGAAATGCAAATATAATCAAAGCTACCGGAAGAACTCGTTTGCGCCCTGATAAATAAAGAAGAGAAAACAAAAGGGAAAAGACACCGAGCACAGATAAAATCGTCAGCAGATTATCGTGCTGCACTGTCCGGGTGAAATAAAATAGAACAATATAAAGATTTATGATAGCTGCGTATACATACAAAGTAACTTTCTCCATTAATATAACTCCTGACTCTAGTGAATGTTTCTATTATATGACTCGCTCGGTACGTAGTCTAATGTTACAACCTTACCCATTCTGCATCATAGAAGTTCACACACAAAAAGACCAGCCCTTTTTATGGTAAGAGGGACTGATCCTGTGAGGCCAACCGGGCAAGCCAAGCTCCAGTATAAATATGAACCATGCTTGCATTATTTAATGGAAAAAATAACTTTAATTGAACAATCAGAAGTTCGAGCAGAGAATTAAATGAAGTATTAGCAGAACTATAAATGAACTCCCCTCGCCAGGAGAACACCGCTGATGAAGGGGAGTTGTTTATTCATTCAATAAACATCATCCTTTAAATAATCTCTACAAATCACTGTAATTCATCTGGATGAACTGGATAACAGTCCCTAACGTCCGTCCCTTAAATTCATCAGACACAGATTCACCTTCAGGATTTTCATAATAATAAGCTTCTACCTGTTCGTTATATTCAAAGCCAAGCTGAATTAATTCATCGCGAAGGTCTGCCGGCAGTTCACTCAGGCCGGATTGTTGGGTGAAATAAGCTGTAGGGTAAATCCATACATCAACATCCGTTAACCCAGTATGTACGACGAATAAATCGCCATCGTATCGGGAAATCCACTGGTCTTTGGAATAAAGCGACACCCGCGACCCTTCAAGCGATGAAATTCCATCTAAATTGATACCGAAAATTTGATTGATAATCCTTCGAATTTCCTGCCCATCAATTTTCTTCCCATAAGACTTCAAATAAAAATCCATCACTTCTACTTTTGATAATGATGATATAGCCGCATCAGGAGAGGCCGATTTCACACCTTCAATGATTTCTTCCGGATAAATTTCGTCTTTACCTGCCCCCAGCTCGGATACCCGATTCAAATCAATCTCATAGATTTGTTCCACGATTCGCCGGATTTCCTCTGACTCTATTTTTTTACCATAAGCATCAAGGTAACTGTCCATCACCTCGACTTTTTTCAGTCTCTCAATAATCTCGAGAGCCTCTTCGTAGTAAAGAGGTCCTTTCGTTTCTTTTTTCAGCGTTTTCATGACCTTACTGGTTATTTCTTCTGGATACTTTAACTCTTCCTGTTCTGCTTGATTGAGTTCATGTTTAAAACTTTTTGCTTCAACAGGAACGGTAGGAACTGATATAGATGTCCCGGCGAGTATGACAATCCCTGTAACCACGATGAAATTTTTCAACGCTTGTGCAATCGACGGCATGCCTCCACCTCCATATTAATTTATGAGCTTTTTCGTTAGCCTCCACCCTATTATCGGCTTTAAGATAAGGAAGGTGAATAGCAATAGAACAGCTAATTTTCTAGATATTGATTGAATGAGAATAAAATTAAACTATACTGAAGGGTAGAAGGATTAGAAAGGATAGTGGTTATAGAAATGCTGTACGTTTGGGATGTAGAAAAAATCATTAGAGATACCTTAAGCGAGCATAGCCTCGATATAAATATTGAAATCAATAATAATTTACGGGCGCCGATGAGCTACAATGTGTCCACCAATACGTTGAATTTCAATTATTTAGAAATCAATGGGTATATGAGTAAAGTAAAAATGAAAGAATCAGAGGAAAATTTCGCTCGAATTATCGTCTACCATGAGATCGGGTATTATTTGACGTTCAAGAAACACAAGCATGATCTAAGGACACTGAAATACGGAGAAGATGAAGAAATTGAAGCGCTCAAATCTGAGATTGAAAGAAATGCATGGGATTACGGACGCACTTTGGTCCCTGAACATTTAATTGAATCCTATGATAAAGTACGAGAACAAGACGGAATGCTCATTAAAGGGCTGTAAATTATATAAACGAACTCCCGCACAGAAAAAGCCGGGAGTTCGTTTCATTTATTTTTCCTCAATAACCTCATCAATTTGTTCCCCTAAATGCCGTCCTGGCTTGTCCATTAGGCCGAGTACTTTGTGGCCGGTTTTTAGCTGAAGCAAAGGGATTTCGCCTTCACTTTCCTCCACAAGATACACACTGGTGGATTGCTGTAACGTGGCTGAAATAGTCCTCCCCCCAATTTCACCTTCCACCCTAACAAATGGACGCTTTTCCGTTTTTACTCGCCCGATAGAAATATCTCTTTCTATTTTCTCATCGGTAAGTGTCAGTTTCTCTCCCGGGGTAAGTTCATGAAGATAGTACGTTTTTGTTTTTTGGTATAAGTATTGGTGGAATGCTCCACAATTGATCCGAAACGGACGAGGGGGATATCCATCCGATTCGCGGTTTTCGGCCAGTACTTTAATGTAGCCGTGACCTGTGTTGCCTACATATAAGCCGTCTGAAGGGCTCAGGTTATCTATGAAATCTACACATACTCTCATTCCTTCGCCGACTTCTTCGATTTTAGTGATTTCTACAAATTCTTTCTCCTCATTGCTCATACATTTACACCTATCCTCTCTTCCATTCTCCTCCTTATATTTTCCTGCTTAGTTGTATGTTTTGTCCACTAATAACTAAATGAGGTCACACGGCGATATTATTTTTTCATATGCGAGGTATACGAAAATTATTAATGCGGATGGCTTAAGACTCAGCATTAAGACATCTTTATGATGAGTAGAATTTAGGAATGGACTCGCTTTCCGCGGGAGTGCGGTGGGCTTCCCACAGGAGTCTTGCCCATTTATAATTGTTCAGAGAGAGACATGTCCCCTGTCCATATAGGGGAGTCACGCAAAAGTTACTGAATTAATAGAAAAACTCTAATGCCTTCATAGAGCCTTTTCTATTAATTCATGATCATCAAATAACGGTTCCGTTCCTCCCATGATGGCAATGGGATCTTGGAAATGGAGAGACTCCTGCGGGAATGGATGGACTGGCTAGACCCTGGAGAGCGTTAGCTCGAGGAGGCTGGCCGTCATCCCTGCGGAAAGCGAGCCATTTCCTAGATTCCATTTCTTTAAACATAAATAACGAAACCAATCTTCCAGATAAGAAAGTTAAAATGAAACTCAACACTGATAATTAACAAAGTCAACACAAACAGGAGCTGTTCTCATTGGTGAACAGCTCCTGTTTCTATGTTCTATTTGGAAGTAGCAAGATAGGTATAGACATCCTGCAATTTTGTGAATTCTTTTTGCTGGATATCCCGGATACTTTCCACCCACAACCTGGCCGTGGCTTTAGCATCGTACAAGGCGTGGTGCCGTTGTTCGATACCGATTCCATAATACTCACAGCAGTCGTCCAGGCTTATCATACTTTGATCCTGATGGACAATTTTCGTTAAAAAGGAGGTATCCACGATACGGTGCTGGAAGTTTTTTCTCAAAGCCAGCCACGTTGCGTGACTCATGAATTGTTTTTCATGATTGGCATGGTGGGCCACTAATACATCACCTTTGACAAACGAGTAAAAATCTTTTAGAACATCCCGAAGAGATGCAGCTGACTGGAGCATTTCCTTTGTAATACCGGTCAACTCCTCAATCTCTTTCGAGGGCCCCGTATCATGATATACGAGAGAATAGAACGTCTCTTCTTCTTTGACGTGCGTCCCTTCGACCTTCACCGCCCCTATAGATAGGATGTGATCGCCTTTATAAGGATAAAAGCCCGTGGTTTCTAAATCAAAGACGACGACGTTCAAGTCATCAAAAGGGATGTCCAGAACATCTTTATTTTTCATTTGTCGTTCCAAATTCCTAACGTAAGCTACTTTGGCAGGATCATTCTGGTTTAAAGAAGAAAATCCATTTCCGAGCCGGTCTGACAAACCCTTCACAAATTGAGAGAATGGATTCATAGTTTCAGCTCTTTTCTAACGATGGATTTGGATTTAGCAAAAAGCTGTTTCCCACGTTTAATCAAATATTTCAGCTCCAGCTTTTCCTCTTTAGATAAATGATCGATCGGAAGCAGATGAACTTTTTCATAATTCTCCGCTCCCTGTCTAAAGCGAAGTCGGAAGTCGAGAAGGTGCCTGAAGTCTTTTTCATATTCTACGATGAATGGATACGTATCCTTCAGGGCTTCGAACCTTGAAATTGTCGGGGCCGCAGTCGTTCCACTTCGTAAAGCTAGAATACGTAAAGCATTCACATACGGAAAGTAAGCCGTTTCTTTCAAATGGATATCACCCTTCATTCCTTGCCGCTGATCAGGCAGCAGCTGGCCAAATACGCCGACCCCTTTTTTTATGAACTCAAAATTGTCCACTAGTCGTGCATACAAAGAAGGATGTTTCTCTAATCGGGAAAAAGCTTCGTGCTTCACCCTTTCTAATAACTCTTCCTTGCCATACAATACACGGGAATCAAAAAGAATCGAAAAGTTACGGAGCGACTGCCAGCTGGCTTCATCCAGCCAATCAGAATTTTGAGCTTGAAAAGAAACGGTCGATCGGCACCACATCGGATTCGAAGCCATCACCTGGCCTTCACACCATTCATAGCCGACAACCGCCAAGCCCCGGCTGACCTCCTCACCCAGATTCAAAAAATAATGCTGTACGTTTTCGTTACCATCAAATACAATTCCATGATCCTGATCACTCCAAACCGACTGCTCAAACCGGCCGGCGCTCCCCATTACAAAAAACGCAAAAGGAGCAGGTGGATTCCCCTGCTCTCTTTCGATTTTATCCATTGCGATCGTTACCGTCTGATACATCAATTGATCGTGGAAGGCATTTAATTGAAAATGGTCATCCGCAACAGACCTGATGGTATCTTTCCGCCATTGTTTCAATCCCTCATACGTATTGAACATAAGAATCCATTCCTTTATTCGTGATTATGCTCCTGATTTGGATTCTGGACGAGTCAAGTTTTCAGGGTATCCATACCCACCGTGTTCACTGATATCAAGACCCATGATTTCCTCTTCTTCAGTAACACGTAAACCTCCCATGGCTTTATCCATTACCTTCAGAATAATCCACGAAACGATGAAAGCATATAGACCACAAGCCACAACACCTAGAAGCTGTACGCCAAGCTGTTCAAATCCGCCGCCGTAAAACAATCCTGGACGACCTACTGTCGCAAGTTCAGGCGTTGCAAACAGTCCATTGGACAGCGTACCCCAGATTCCGACTGTTCCGTGTACAGAAAGAGCAAAGATGGGATCGTCGATTTTTCTTTTATCAAAGAATCTCATACTGAAGAATACGAAAGCTCCACCTACAAGACCAATAATCACAGCGGCCCATGGCTCAACAAAAGCACAAGAGGCAGTGATGGCAACAAGACCGGCTAAAGCACCATTCAACGTCGTAGGCACATCCGCTTTTCCGGTAACTGCCCAAACCATCAGCATCGCACCAATAGCACCAGCACCAGCCGCCAATTGAGTGTTCAATGCAACGTAGCCGAAGAACGCATCTTCTACTCCAAACGTACTCCCTGCGTTAAAACCGAACCAGCCTACCCATAGAAGTAAAACACCTAATGCCGTGAACACCTGGTTGTGACCAGCTATTTCATTGGAAGATCCGTCTTTATTATACTTCCCGATACGCGGCTTCAAGATCATTGTAGCAGCTAAAGCCGCTGCCGCTCCGGTTAAGTGAACGACCGTGGAACCGGCAAAGTCCTGTTTACCGTGTTCACCCAACCAGCCGCCGCCCCAGATCCAGTGTGCAATGACTGGGTAAATGACAATAGAAAATAAAATAGCAAAAATTACGTAACCAATCAATTTTGCACGCTCAGCGAACCCACCGAATGCAATCGTCATTGCGATTGCTGCAAACGCAAGCTGGAACATGAAATCAACAGAACCCGCGAGTCCCTCTCCCATAGTCGTTGCATCACCATAAAAGAAATTAGAAAAGCCGATAAATGCGTTTCCTTCACCATAAATCAATCCATATCCAACTGCCCAGAATACGAGAGAAACAATACCGACGGTGAAAACAGTTTTTCCGGCAATATGCCCGGCATTCTTCATTCTCGTGGATCCGGCCTCAAGTAAAATAAATCCACCCTGCATCAGCAGAACAAGCACCGTACACACGACAATCCATAAGTTGTTCATCAAAAAAGTTGCATCCATTTGAAGCTATCCCCTTTATGTTATATTTTCTAACACGTTATGTTATACAATATACTATCAAAAACTGAAAATTTACACAAATGTTTTTTAAAAGTTTATTCGCTTCGTAGTTTTTCATTTCTATGAAGCTATACAAGACGTGATTATTCAGAGGATGCTATTTAGTTTTCTCAGGTGTAATTTGATTCACATACAAGTGAATTCGACCGTTAAATCACACTTTTCTTTTATAATGGCTAAAGGTGGTGGTTGATATTGATAAGTGAGTTATTCAACAATATGGCAGGATAGCTGAAGAATTGCTATCGAGATATTCAGGGTTCGTTGCCCTATTAAGAGTTAGGGGTTGTTGGGAAGCTACTCGCTTTCCTGTGGGGGAAGTGGCAAGCTTCCTCGGGCTTTTCAGCCCTGTGGGATCTCGCCTACATCCTTCTCCCACGGGAGTCTCGCAGCTTCCCAACAACCCCATTTGATGAAGGTGAGAAACGAACCCTCACATAAAAATGAGCATCTTCCCGATTCCAGCGAAATGAAGATATTGCGTTCCACCTCAAGTTTTTTATCAAGAGACCTTTGTTACGCCCCTCAGTATTTAACCTCAATGTTCGCATTTTCATGCAAAGCTTGCGCCGTAAACATCTGGAGCATTCGTGGTAATCAATTGCTACGTTTAGGTTTATTAATTAAGGAGAGAAGCTGCTTCTATTTGGGTATGACACTTACATGAATGGAGGGGGTTTATGTCTACCGCCAGCCATGTTCTGAGTGAAAAACTTCATAAGGGTTCTATGGTGCTGAAGTCCTGTCATAAGAGTTTCCGTTCTACTAACGACTGGCAAAGAGCTCCGGGAAATTGCGAGACTCCTGTGGGAAGAGAGTGCTTGGTGAGACCCCGGAGAGCGAAGCTCGAGGAGGCTCACTGCGCTCCCACGGAAAGGGAGTGATTTCCCGGAGCTCTTCCCGCTGTTAAACATAACGGAAACAGTGCAAACATCTCGAACCTGAGTCTTCCAATAAAGGGAGCATATATGAATACCAACACTGAACTTTAACAAAGCCTTTATAATATGCAATTGACATCTAAGCTTTTCCCTGCTAACATGACACTTAATTAAATGAACGTAGTATTCTTATCCAGAGAGGTGGAGGGACTGGCCCTGTGAAACCCGGCAACCGCTATTTTAAATAGCAAGGTGCCAAATCCTACTGAGCACTGCTCAGGAAGATAAGAGAATTTTTAATCTCTTACCCTCTCTATTCAAGAAATAGAGAGGGTTTTTTATTTTTTCAACTGAATAATTTGTTCTTATCCAGAGAGGCAGAGGGACTGGCCCAGTGACGCCCGGCAACCATCAAGTAATACCTTGATAAGGTGCTAATTCCTGCAGGAGAAATCCTGAACGATAAGAAGAGTCTAAAGCTCTCTTCTTATTGTGAAGAGAGCTTTTTTCTTTAAGTATCTATTAAACTGAATCCCTTAACCTTATATGAGAAATCAACAAAAGATATAAAACAACTAACCCGTTACCTTGCTAAATGAAAGGAGATTTATCAATGACTATATCCATTACCCCTTCCCACTCCTCTCGTGTATGGGAACCTTCTAAGGAAAGAATTGAACACTCTCACTTAAAAGCCTTTGCGGATTTCGCAGAACAGCCGCTTTTTCCATATGAACGTTTGCACCGCTGGTCAATTTCCCATTTGGAGGAATTCTGGTCGAAGGTGTGGGATTACGCAGGGATCATCGGTCACAAAGGGGATCGAGCTTATGTTCCCTCTCCTTCTATGCCGGATGCCGAATGGTTTCCACATGCGCGGTTAAATTTTACGGAGAATCTACTTCGAGGTTCATCGGATCGTATTGTTGCGTATGAAGCAAGCGAATCAGGAGTTCATCGCAGCGTGACATTGAAAGAACTGAAAAAAGAGGTGGCTCAAGCGCAGCAAGGGTTGAAAAACTTAGGTGTACAAAAAGGTGACTGTGTGGCGGGAATCACAACAAACGATATACAGGGTCTTGCCGCCTTACTTGCCACTGCTTCATTAGGTGCAATTTGGACGTCCTGCTCCCCTGATTTTGGCGCCAAAGGAATTATTGACCGAATCGGTCAGGTGAAACCAAAAGTATTAATCACCACCCTGGCTTATCAATATAAAGAAAAAGCTTTTAATATCGAGGAAAAAATCATAGAAACAACAAAAAGCCTCTATGACTTATCCGCCGTCATTACATTAAATGGGCAAACCAAAATTCCAGAAACGAACACTCTTTCCTGGGAGGAGCTGTGTGCAAATGACGCAGAAGAACCTGCCTTTACACCGACAGCTTTTAACGATCCGTTATATATCCTATATACATCAGGAACGACCGGCCTTCCTAAAGCGATTGTCCATTCAGTGGGAGGCACCCTTCTGCAGCACGTAAAAGAACATCAATTCCATTGCGACCTTCACAAAGATGATGTTTTATTCTGGTATACCAATACAGCGTGGATGATGTATCCCTGGCTTGTTTCCGGTCTAGCTAGTGAAGCCGCCCTGCTTTTGTATGATGGATCTCCTGTTAAACGTGATAATCTCCTTCACCTTTGGGATCTGGCTGATGAAGTAGGAGTGACCCATTTTGGCACGAGCCCTAAATATTTAGATACGCTGGCCAAAGCAAATACTCGATTAAAAGACACCCACTCGCTTACCTCTCTAAAAAGCGTACTTTCCTGCGGGGCCCCTCTCGCTCCAGCACAGTATGACTGGGTGTATCAGACGTTAAAAGAAGACATTCTGCTTGCATCGATTTCAGGTGGAACAGAAATCATCGGCTGCTTCGTGATGGGGTCACCCGTCCACCCTGTTTACCGGGGGGAGATTCCCTGCAAAGCTTTAGGAATGGCTGTTGATGTTTTAGATGAACGAGGAGCTTCTGTATATGAAGAAAAAGCTGATTTAGTTTGCACCCAGCCTTTCCCTAGCATGCCGATCACCTTTTTCGGTGAAGGAGGGGAGGAACGTTACAGGAATAGTTATTTCTCAAAGCGTCCAGACATCTGGACACATGGAGACCTCGCTGAACAGACGATAAATGAATCTTTCATTATTTATGGGCGGGCCGATACAACGTTGAATCCAGGAGGAGTCCGCATCGGTACAGCGGAAATTTATCGAGTGGTCGAACTTATCGAAGGTATCGAAGATGCGTTAGTGTTCGGCTTACCTAAAGATAATGATGAAGAAATCGTACTTTGTGTCGTTACAGATCAACTGGATGAGGATTACGCAAACCATATTCGCCAGAAAATTCGTTCCAAGGCTTCTCCTAGACACGTTCCTAAACGAATTTATCAAGTCGACGATATTCCTCATACCATCAATGGAAAGAAAGTGGAAGGGGCTGCGAAAACAGCCGCATTAGGAAAAGTTGTCACTAATGAAGCCTCCTTAAGAAATCCTTCCAGCTTACAGTCTTTCCGACAGCTTACAAAAAAGGAGTTCTTATAATGACCCGCAGACCTAAAGGTTCGATTATCGGAATAGGAGAACTGAAGCCTGTCCGTTATTCAACAGGAAAAACAACGTTAAGCTTAATTGCAGAGTCTGTCCGGCTGGCGATTCAAGATGCAGGCATTTCTAAAGATGAAGTGGACGGCCTGCTAGTCGGACCACAAGTAGGAGAGACACCACAGCACGTTCCAGCCACGGTTTCAGAATATTTAGGGATCGATCCAGCGATGTCCAACACCGTAGACCTCGGCGGGGCGACTGGCCCGGGTATGATTTGGAGAGCAGCAGCAGCCATTGAAGCAGGAATGTGTGAAACGGTCGTATGTGTGCTCGCCAATAAAAACGAAAAAGGAGAAACCCTGCGCTCCCCTAACCGTAATCCAATACGTGAATTCGATGTCCCGTTTGGAGCTTCAGGAGCGAATACCTCCTACGCCCTGCTAAAACGTCAGCACATGGAGGAGTACGGGTCAACGCAAGAAGAGTTTGCACACATTGCTTACTGGGCAAGAAACAACGCTCAAAAGAACCCGGACGCCATTTTCTACGGAAAGCCTGCAGAGGTGGAAGATATCTTAGCATCTCCTCTCATTTCCGAACCGCTTCATTTATTAGAAATCGTCATGCCGGTTGCTGGAGGGGCAGCCGTTGTCGTCACTTCCGAAGAAAATGCCAATCGCGGCCGGCACAAGCCAGTTTATTTAAAGGGAGCTGGTGAGAAAATCACCCACCGAGCTGTGAGTCAAGCTCCCGCTACCAACCAACTGCCGTTCAGCTATTCCATTCCAAAAGCACTTGAACAGGCACAAATCAACGTTACAGACATCGACTTATTCTCCCTTTATGACTGTTACACAAGCGTTGTCGCCGTCACACTTGAAAGCGCTGGATTATGTAAGCCTGGGGAATTCGGATCGTTTGTGAAAAATCACACCTTTGGTCATGACGGAGACTTCCCATTAAATACACACGGCGGCCAGCTAGGTTTTGGACAAGCGGACCTCGCCGGCGGGATGTCTCATGTCATAGAAGCCGTTCATCAGCTTCGCGGCGAAGCAGATCAGCGTCAAATCAAAGACGCTAACCTCTCCCTTGTTACAGGGAACGGAGCCACTTTAAGCGAAACGACAGCTCTTGTGTTAGGAGGAGAAAAATGAACCCAAAAACAAACATATCCCTGCCGCGTCCCACCATTACGCCTGTTAGTCAGCCATTCTGGGACAGTATTAAGCAAGGGAAATTGACACTCCAACAATGCGATAAATGTCTTGATTGGGTTTTCTATCCTCGTGAGCACTGCCCCCATTGCTTTCACGATCAATTGACGTGGCAGGAGGCCTCGGGGTACGGACAGTTAACTACCTGGAGTGTCATTTATCGAGCAGGCCACCCAGCCTGGCAGGAACTCACTCCGTATATAGTTGGTATTGTGAAACTGGCAGAAGGACCTTCATTATTGACCCACTTACTTATAGAAGAAAAGGATGTATTTCACCTCATGGAAGTGGAGATGGATATTCAGGAAATCGGGCCCCATCCCCTGCCATTTTTCAAAAAGAAAAAGGAGGAAAATTAATGATTACCACCTATTTTATATCTATCGCTTTGTTTTGGGCAGGCGGACTGACCCTATGGAAAATTTCGTATGGAAAAAAGAAAGGGGAACAATAACTCATGCTTACAGAATCCAGTGTCTTATTATGGACCGTTATTATTTTACTGACCGCATACTTTGCCGCTGTAACGTGGGTGGGTAAAAAAGGGCGTGCACACAGTCAATCGATGGCAGGCTTCGCCACTGCTCGAGGTAAAGTCAGCCCATGGCTCGTCGGGGCAAGTTTTGCAACATCCTACGCCAGTGCCAACCTCTTTATTGGTGTCCCCGGTTTAGCTTATGAGCACGGAATGGCAGTTCTTTGGTACACCCTCGGATGCTTTGGTGTTTCCTGGATCGGACTGCTCCTTTTCGCAAAAACATTTTGGCGCTACGGAAAAAAATTCGGTCGTGTTTCCACCATTCCCGAATGGCTTGGAAAAAGATATAACTCTAAATCTCTACAAGTCCTGGTATCATTATTAATTTTATTCAATGTGTATTATATCGTCGGACAAAATGTCGGACTCGCCACCATTTTTGAAACGGTCATCGGCATTCCCTATTTCTGGGGAATCATCATCGGTGTAGCCATTACCATTGTGTATATCGGTCTTGGCGGAGCTTTTGCACAGATGATCACGGACGGCATTCAAGGGATTTTAATGGCCATTACCTCTATATTGATCGTCGTTTCCTTCTTATGGACGGTTGGAGGCGGATTGAATGTCTTCGGTGTGTTGACTGACCGCTTACACGCCATTGATCCAAACTTGACGGCAGCTGTAGCAGATGGAGGCCCCTACAACAGCGCGCTAGCCATTATGGCCGTCCAATTCATGCTGTTCAGCTTCATTTTAATGCCACACCTATTAAATAAGGTATTATCTCTTGAAAATGAAGAAGATCTCGCACCGTTCACTTTGTCAGCAGGGCTCGTTCTTTGTGTCATTTCTACCTTAATGGTACTCGGCGGACTGGCAGCACGTGTACTCTTTCCATCATTACAAAGTGCCGATTCTGCGATTCCAATGTATGTCATTGAAGCCTTCCCTAGTTTTATTGCAGCCATTATGATTGTAGGAATCATTTCTGCAATTCTATCCAGTACCGACAGTTTGTATCTAGGTGTAACCACTAGTATCGGTAACGACTTATATCGTGTAGTCGCTCCCATAGTGTCCTCTAAAAATATTAGTGAAAAAGATTTAGACAACCAGTCTCTGAAAGTGGCAAAAGGATCATTAATTATCATCGGGCTGCTCTCTCTTTATCTATCTTTAGAGCGACCAGAATCTTTGGCCTTCCTGATCCAATTCAGTTATTCGGCTATTATTTCCGGAATTATTGCTCCGATCACCCTCGGGTACTTGTGGAATAAAGCAAATAGCTATGGGGCTATTGCGGCTCTTATTACTGGAGCCACCTTATATGTACTATTCACTACCCAAAGTCTCATCGGTAATATTTTCATCGCGATGTTCATCAGTTCGACAGCTGCCTTTATCGTCATGGGAATCGTAAGTGGACTCACATCGCAAACGACTGAACAAGAACTGACATTAAAAAAATCCAGCTAAAAACCAGGGCTGCCCAGAAGTTTATGGGCTTGCCCTGGTTTTTTCTATAATAGCGCCTTTTAAGTTTCCCTTCTTGAACTCAACTTCATATGGTTTCGGTTCCTTAGAATGGAGCTTGAAGGTCCGTGAAAATATTCACATTCCACGGGCGTACATTGAGCTTCCTTGGGATAAAGCCCTGAGGGATATCAACATGTATTCTGATCCTATAGGATATTTCATAAAGTAACAAACTTCCATTACTTTACGTTTATAAAGGCTTCCAGGAGGGCTAAGTGTTTTACTCAGGAAACAACTTAATTAGAAGGCTTAAACAACGATTTCAGAAAACCTTTGAAGCCGCCCTCCGGCTCACTCTCTTCCTTAGGAGGTGCTTTCGTTTCAATATAAATATCTTCTTTTTCGATGGCATAATCCACGGTTAAGATCGCCCCAACATCCGTTTCTGTTTCTTGATTAGAGACCGTTGTCGTATGAATATTATTTTTATTAGCCAATTGCCGATATGGCCTGCGAAAATCATACGTAACTTCACCGTTCAATAATAAGCTGGCATCCTTATGCACTTTCATTTGTTTTTCTAATTCATCCAGCCCATCTTGCTGCATGACTTGAGATTTACTCAGCAAGAGTATGATACGTTCCCGAAGCGTTCCCAGGTACATTTTCCGCTCGCCAGGTTTCGTTTGCCGGCTACCGTAAATCCCTTCCTGGAGATAGTCGTCCACATTTTCTTTTGTCATAAGTACACCTCACTTTAAGTTACTATTATGTACATTATATCCTTCAGTAGTCATGTACTCAAAGTGAAAAGCATCACAAACCAGCATAAGGTCAAAGCAGAAATTTAACCCAATCCCTAGCGCTTTCCATGTCCCTGAACACCATTTCCATACTTTTAATATTATCCGTACACTCCGTTTCAGCACTCCGATCTTTTTTAAGGCGCGCAAACATTTCATCTAGGCATACAAAATGAATTCCGAGAAAAAATTTGCATGAATAGACCATAGCTATCAGATCACTTGCTTGGATAATAATTGATTAAACGAAAGGGATGGTGATATCAAGAACGAGGATAACCTAATCGGTTTGCTCGAGAGCGGATCATAGTTCGGAAAAAGCAGGAACCTCTAACCCTCGACTTAAAGCTAAAAATTTTGCCGTCTCAATATTAACGCCAACGCCACCGACAATATCTGCGGTCTTCCGGCTGGCCAGATAGACTAGCCACGTATATGACATGTTCACACAACCTGCAAAGATGATATGACGATGTGTCATGAAAACCTCCATTAATACAGTAAGAGTCATCTAGTCTTCTCTCAAAAAAACAGGTCAACTTCATCGTCCACGTTGACCTGTTCCATATTAAATATAATTATTCTAATACTAGATTCTTTTTCCTACTCCGCTGAAAATGTCAAAATGGTTCGAAATTAATATTTCCCGGGAAATGAATAGATTATTTTGTAATAAATTGTTATTTTAAAAATGCCGAGATTCAGTGACCTTCGTCTCTTAGCAGAAATATTATTAATCAGCTACGCGTGTTTCATAAAAATATCATTAAGCTGGAAGTTGAGGTTCTTTGACTCAATTATCTGTATTGAGCTTATGCTGATCGAGCAATTGAACTTTAAACGTACTTGTATACTCCAGCTCCATAATCACTAATTCATTATCCTTTTCCTTCAATAAAGGACCTGGCAGATACAACCTCTTCTGCGGACCAGCTGTGTTCCAGTATCTCCCTAAATTGAATCCATTTATGAAGATACTTCCTTTAGTGAAGCCCTCACTATCTATGAAGGTATCATGTAAGCCACCCGCATCAAACGTGCCTCGAAAAAATTTCGGATACCTCTTCTCATCATGTTTACTATAGTTTATAGGCAGGTCATTCAACTCAATGGCGTACATTTCCCAGTTAAAAAAGTATTGGCTCCCGAGCCATAGATTACGAGTAATCCCCTTTTTGTCAGCTAGATGTTCACCATAGTTAGCTCTTCCCATATTTTCTACTAATAGTTCCAACGTGTTGCTTTCGCTCGGGAAGTTCAGTGTGATCTCCCGCTGCTTATCATTTTTATAAATGGTAGATTCATAGCTCCCATTTATATACACATAGGCGCGGTCATGAATATCATCAACCCCCATACTTAAATTCCCTTGCCTATTCACAACCGTTCTGTAAAGCGTATACCCATACGATTGATCAATCGCTTCCATCGGCAGCGGGGTAAGATTCTCTACCCGTCTGCTTATTTCATTAAGAGTATCGAATATACTGACAGATTCCTTCATCGTTACGGTTCCGTATTTTTTTGCGCTATTGCTGCTTACATAGTCTTCAGGAACATCTATATACTCCCTGAGAGTTTGTTTCACAGCACGATATTTCTCTGTAATTGCGCCATTTTCCGACAGCAAACTATCATAGTCATAGCTTGTAATCGTCGGATAATAGATGTCATAGTGATTAGCTCCATTCATGAATCCGAAGTTTGTACCGCCATGGAACATATAAAAATTCACAGAGCTTTTCTTCTCCATCAATTCTTTAAAAACTCGTGCCGCGTCTGACGCATCACGTGTATGATGTTCACCTGTCCAGTAATCAAACCATCCAATCCAGAATTCAGCGACCATTTTAGGAGAATTCGGCTTCATTTTTTCCAACTGCTGAAAAGCATTCTCCACCTTTGAACCGAAATTTAATGTCGTTGTTATGTCAGGTAGCGATCCTTGCTCAATAAATTCAGGGCCGTCTGAAGTGAATAGAAAGGTATCGATAGCATGTTTCTTATACTGCTCTTTGAAAAACTCCAAATAAGAGTGATCATTTCCGTACGCCCCGTATTCGTTTTCGATTTGCATAGCGACGATGGGGCCGCCGTTATGATACAAGTAAGGAAGGAATTTAGGAAGTAGTACATTATAATATTCTTCTATATGTTTTAAAAAACTAGGATCACTGCTGCGGAGCGCCATTTGATCTTCCTTGAGCAGCCAGGACGGAAGCCCTCCCATTTCCCACTCAGCACAAATGTAAGGGGACGGGCGGATAATCACATACAACCCCAATTCATGGGCCAGTTGGATAAATTGTTCCACATCCGCTAGTCCAGAAAAATGAAATTGGTTTTTTTTAGGTTCGTGCACATTCCATGCAATATACGTTTCCACTGTATTTAAGCCTAACGCTTTTAACTTTTGAAGTCTGTCCTCCCAATGCTCAGGTACAGTGCGAAAGTAATGCATGGCACCGGAGAGAATTTGAAAAGGCTCTTTATCCAAATAAAATTGTCCGTTCTTAGTCTGTAACATCGTCATCCCCCTTTTTATCTCTTTTTAAAATGGAAAGTCCAAAAGGTGACAGCTCTATATCCCCATAAATAGGTGTATTATCGACCAAATGGGAATACTTACTCTTCGGGAGTTCGATTGTCTGTTTTTCCTCTCCAAAATTCATTAGGAAAATGTAGTCATGCTCTCCATCGGTACGACGTTGAGCTGACACTCCTTCCGGAAGCTTGCTGTCGATAGACTTCTTAACCCCTGACTCTTCTATTAGTTTAGAATAAAAGTTGTTTTGAAACGGCTGTTTATTGCGAGAGGCGATATAATAAGCACGACCTTGTCCGAATTGATTAACTGTTAGAGCTGGACGTCCGGCGTAAAAGTCATTCTCATAATAAGCTAAGGCTTCTGCCCCTTCTAAATGAATTAAATCGCATAATTCATAGGCTGTATATTCACCGATAAATCCTAACTCATTTTTATTTACCTTAACTCGATTGGTCTGACCCTCATATAACCCATCAATTTCTTCCGACCAGATGCCAAGTGTTTGCCTAAGTGGACCAGGAAAGCCACCAAGAAAAGTTAAGTCATTCTCGTTCACAATCCCTGACCAATAAGTCGTCACTAGTGTACCACCCTGTTTTACGAATTCCTGAATCTTTTCACCCACCCCTGGTCTTACCATATACAGCATTGGTGCAACTACCAGTTTGTATTTGGATAAATCCCTATCCATGTCGATCACGTCGATCGGTACTCCTTTATTCCAAAATGCCTGATAATGATCTGCAACTGTCTTTTCATATTCCACTCCCTGGTTGCGCGGACCTTGAGCGTCTTTTACTGCCCATCGATTTTCTGTATCAAAGATGATTGCAACTTCTGAATCAACAGCCGTTCCGACAATCGAATCCAATTGATCAAGCGTATCGCCAACTGCTGTTACGTCTTTAAAAACTCGGGTATACTCATTTCCGACATGATCGACTACCGCACCATGGAACTTCTCACTTGATCCCCTGCTTTTTCTCCACTGAAAATACTGGACTGAGTCCGATCCGTGAGCAACCGCCTGCATGGATGACAACAAATGCATGCCCGGTCGTTTCAGCTTACTGATAGGCTGCCAGTTAGTTAGGCTTGGCGTACTTTCCATTAACAAAAATGGCTGCCCGTCCTTGATGGAACGGAACATATCGTGGTTCATAGCCACCCAGGACGCTTGATGAATATCCCCTTCCTGATCATGCCAGGTCGGATAGGAATCCCAAGAGATGAAGTCCAGTACATCCGCAAACTTCGCATAATTCAACCCTTCAAACGCCTCCATAAAATTAGTGGTCACAGGCAAGTCCGGGTTTTTGGCTTTAAGAGGATGAATTTCATGTTTATAAAAGTCGAGCGTTTGATCTGTTACGAAGCGTTTCCAATCTAAATTCATTCCATGAACCATGGTCTCTCCATGGGGTGAAGGTGATTCAATTTGAGACCAGGCCGTGTAAGTATGACTCCAGAATTTCGCCCACCAGCTGTGGTTTAAGTTATCAAGCGTCTGATATTTTGCTTTCAGCCATTCCCGGAAGGCCTTCTGACAATAGTCACAATGACACTCTCCTCCGTACTCATTCGAAATATGCCAGCCTATGACGGCTGGGTGCTGGGAATACCTCTCGGCCAGTTTATTGTTCACAATAGAGACTTTTTCACGATAAACTGGAGAAGTATAACAATGGTTATGTCTTAATCCATGTAAATTTCTGATCCTGTTTGCCCCAACTCGTAGTACTTCCTCGTACTTTTCAGACATCCACGCAGGTCGGGCGCCGCTAGGTGTAGCTAAAAACGCATAAATATCATGTTCAGCTAACTTATCGAGTACTTGGTCCAGCCAATCAAAGTTAAATACTCCTTCCTCAGGTTCAATTTTTGCCCAAGAAAAAACCCCAACAGACATCACGTTACATTTTGCTTTTTTCATTAAGCGAAGATCTTCTTCTATGATGCCAGGATACTGTTCCCATTGTTCAGGATTATAATCAGCGCCGTGTAGCATTTTATTAATTTTTGTACTGACAGGATTGTATTTCTTCGACATTGGATCACCTTTCTTCCTCATAAAATTGAAAGCGAAAATTACCCATTAGTCCTTAGCCGACATATCAAAAGGGAATTTTCGATTACCGTTTTTTTCAATTTTTTCTTAGATGAAATACGGGGTCATTTCAAAACCAAACTCGAATCTGCAGCTCTGCAACTGGTATTGCTCTAGAACGTCCGGTCCGCAGCTCGAAGAGCCAAGCCCATGCTGCTTATGATCTATAAGAACCGTTAAGAAATCTTGTTTAACTAAGTCATACGTATGCCGAGCTCTTTCCAGATTTTCAAGCGTATAGTACTGGGCGTTAAAATCAAATTTCGGCTTCCCTTCGAACTTCAACCCGATCCCGGCCTCATTCTTTAACTCTGCCCAGAGAACTTCATGCCTGCTGCCATTCTCCTGCGGATAAACATATGGAGTATAAAACTCTTTCACTTTTTTCTTCCATAGACCAAAGCGATTAGCCAGTTTACTATCGACATAGGCTTCCCCGGGTCCACGCCCGTACCATATTACACGATCCATGAAAGATGGAACTTCCATTTTCACACCGATGCGTGGAAAGGTTTTTGGAAGTACACCATACGGTTCACCTTTCACATCAATACCGACCTTTCCGTCAGCCTCGATTCGATACGTATATGTTGTTGTAATTCCCCAACCTAAAATGGGCGGGGCCATACGAGCTTCCACAACGACCTCCACCTGATGGTCACCTAGTATTTTATAGCGGACTGAATCAATGCGCTGCTGTAGATTATGAAGGCCATATTTCTTCCATTCGGCTGCGGACGGCTTATTCTTCCATTGGGCTTGAGCCCATAAGTCATTATCAATAGGAGCCCGCCATAAATTAAGGACTGGTCCTGTTTTAATTAAATCGATGCCCTGGTATTTCCATTCACGCAGATTTCCGAATACCCTATCAAAGTGAACGATAAAACCCTCACCTCGGATGACTAGGGAATGTCTGGATTCTTCTACCTGCAAAGGCCAATTGGCGAAGCTTACCACCTCTTCTGGTGTTTCCTTTTCTACAGGCAATTCGAACTGTTCCCAGGCAATCTGATGTCCCGTTTTAGCCCAGCGCGTATCATTAGCAAGATAAAATTCAAGAGTTAACCAGTAGTCATCTTCAGAGCCATGATAACGATCTAGTTCATATGGTATACCGATCATTTTATTTTCACTGGCGGCAATGCCACTAACTGAAAAGGTTCCGCTCGCAACAACTTCCTTACAGGTTTGAATTGACCAAGCAGCTTGCAAGTGATCAAGTGAGAGGAAATCATAGCGATTAGTCAATTTCACTTCACCCTTTTTCAAATTCACGGACTCGACCAAAACCGGCTCAATGACTTTTTTGTATTCAGCAAGCGCCGGCGAAGGGGTACGATCAGCCATTACAAGTCCGTCAATTACAAAGTTGGAATCGTGAGGGACTTCACCGAAATCTCCACCATACGCAAAATATGTCTGACCATCTTCAGTCATCTGACGAATGCCATGATCCAGCCACTCCCAGACAAAACCACCTTCAAGTCGGTCATATTTGTAAAAGGTTTCCCAGTATTCCTTCAGTCCCCCTGGACCGTTCCCCATGGCATGTGCATACTCACACAAAATGTGCGGCTTTAATAAATCAGTCCGCTTCCCTAAAGCATCCATCACTTCAACAGCTGTGTACATTGTAGTAAACACATCCGAGGCTTCCGGTTCCCTTAGGGGGGAGTAAGCGCTCTCAGATCTAGTAATAGCCCGGCTTTCTCCTTCATAATGAATGAGCCTTGTTTCATCATAATTTTTAGCCCAAACGGCCATAGCCTCATGATTTCTGCCAAACCCTGATTCATTCCCCAGCGACCACATGATCACCGAAGGATGGTTTTTATCCCGTGCGACCATTCTCTTCATCCGATCAAGATAAGCGTCTTCCCAATCAGGGTCATCACTGAGCTGATCCCAGTTTCCGATCACATCAAATCCGTGGGTTTCCAGATCCGCCTCATCGATCACATAAAGACCATAACGGTCACATAAATCATAAAAACGGGGATCGTTCGGGTAGTGGGCTGTCCTTACAGCATTAATATTATGCTTTTTCATCAGCTTGACATCTTCTTCCATCCAATCTAAAGGAACGGAGCGGCCCAGTTCTGGATGGTGGTCGTGTCGATTAACACCTTTAAGTTTGATTGCTGCCCCATTTACTAAAAACAGACCATCCTTCAACTCTACTGTACGGAAGCCGACGTTCGTTGGAACCACTTCTTTTACATTGGCGTCGTATTCTTTCAAGGAAAGCAGTAGTCGATACAAATGCGGTTCTTCCGCCGACCACTTCATTGGACGATCAATTAAAAAGGATTGAACGACAGTTTCTTTGCTGCCAGCCGCAATTGAAACTGCCCAACTGCCTTGATCGTTAACTACTTCTTGACCGGTCTCATCCAGCAACCGATACCCTATCCGGTAGTCAGTAACATCATCGGGGCTGCTGTTCTCAACAACTGTTTCGACTTCCAGCGTTGCATGGTTATAATTTTCGTCAAAAGTCGTTTTAACAAAATAATCCTCAATATGTACCTTAGGAACTCCCAGCAAATAGACATCCCGAAAAATTCCGCTCAGCCACCACATGTCCTGGTCCTCAATATACGTACCATCCGACCATTGATACACTTGGACAGCCAAATAATTTTTCCCTTCTTTTATAAAAGAAGTAATGTCGAACTCGGAAGGAATACGACTTCCCTGGCTGTAGCCGACCTGCCTGCCGTTGACCCAGACGTAAAAAGCACTGTCCACTCCTTCAAATCTCAAAGACACTTGTCTATTCAACCACTCCGTTGTAATCCAGAAATCCCTAACGTAAGAGCCTGTCGGATTCTCACTAGGAACGAAAGGGGGATCAACCGGAAATGGATAGACCACATTCGTATAAGACGGTTTGCCATAGCCGTGCATTTGCCACGAGGAAGGAACATATAAATCATCCCAACCCCATGCTTTAAACTCTTCCTTATAGAAATCTTCTTCAGCAAGGTGGGGACTCTCCGAATATTGAAACTTCCATAATCCATTTAATAACTTAAAAGAAAAGGACTTCTTCCTCTCGAACGTCAATGCACTGTTCTCATCTGCAAATGGAACAAAGTGCGCCCGTTCCTTTTTGCGATTTCGGTGCAGTATTTTTATATTTTCCCAATCATGTGCTCTCAATTTCTTACCCCCCTATCAACTGATGCTTAAATTGAAAAAGTCACCCTTTGACTGACCCCATCATGCCAGCCACGAAGTGTTTCTGCATAATGAAGAACACGATCGCTGTTGGTAATGTTGCAATTACAATCGCAGTCATAATGACACCGAAGTCTGGCGTGTAGCCGGCCCCGAGATTCGAAATAAGTAAAGGGATAGTTTGATTTTCAGGGGATTGTAAAACAACCAATGGCCATAAATAATTATTCCAGCTATTCATAAATGCAATGATTGCTGCGGCCGCATACGTCGTTTTCATCGTCGGTAAATAAATCCTGAAAAAGATTCCAAGCTCACTCAATCCATCAATCCTTCCCGCTTCTACCAAATCCTTCGCAAACATCTTCGTGTTCTGTCTGAAGAAAAAGATGAAAAAGGCGGTGATGACCGTTGGCAAAATCGCCGCAGCTAATGTATCGATACCGAGGAATGACACTGTGGAAGAAACACCACCGAACAACCGATACAATGGAATCATAATAGCTGCGAACGGAATCATCATCGATAATAAAAGAAGGTTGAAAACTCTATCTTTCCCCGGCGTCCGGTAGATTTCAAAACCATAACCGGCAAGAGATCCGATCAACAACGTGAAAAAAGTCGTGATGACAGCGATGATGGTTGAATTGACTAAGGCTGTCACCATATTGACAGATTCAAATAGCACCCTCAGATTTTCAAAAAGATGAGTTCCTGGAAGCAGACGCCCCTGCGTTACATCCACTGATCGATTTGTCATGCTGACGAGCATCCATAGAAATGGAAAAATAGACACAATTGCCGCTGCACTTAAAAATGTGTACGTTGCTATTCTTTTAAATTTATTCATTTATCATCACCTGCCACTTTGAATTGGATTAGAGATAAGACGACCACCAGAATTACAATTACATAGGATACCGTAGCGGCATAACCGAAATCAGGGCTGTATTCAAACGAAAGATTATAAATGTACATGGAAATAGAAAGGGTCGCATTCCCAGGCCCGCCATTAGTAATATTCATAATTTCATCAAAGATTTGCAGCGTTCCGATGGTGGAAATAATCGAAGTGAATAAGATTATCGGCTTTAGCATAGGAACAGTAATGTAGAAAAATTGCTGAAAGCTTGTGGCCCCGTCAATTTTTGCCGCTTCATACATCGACTTATCTACGTTTTGAAGTGCCGATAAATAAAAGATCATATTGTACCCTGTCCACCTCCAAGTAATGGCAATGATAATCGTAATTTTAGCCAGGACCGGATCGGCCAGCCAATTGAGAGGCTGCGAAATCAGAGACAGGTCAAGAAGGAACTGATTAATCAATCCATCTACACCAAATAAGTATTTAAAAATAACAGCGTAAGCGACAAGTGAGGTGACACAAGGTAAAAAGATAGCAGTACGGAAGAACCCTTTGAATTTCAATGTGGCATCGTTTAAAAGTACGGAAAAGAATAATGCCAAAATAATCATGACGGGAACTTGTATGAGCAAATAAATAAATGTGTTCGTCAATGCTGCAATAAACGTTGGGTCACTGAATAAACGAATATAGTTATCTAAACCGACATACTCCAGATTTGAACCCATTCCAGACTGAAAAGAAAGTAGTAATGCTCGAATCATCGGATAAAAATAAAATAAAGAGATGCCCACGACAGCGATCAGGATGAATAACCACCCAATATAATTCTTTTTGTACCAATTACCGATTGATTTCTTATGACCTTTATAAGATGAACTTGAACTCTCCATAACTTTACTCATTCTACTCCTCCTTACGCGTAAGACAAAAACGGCTTTTTTAAAGAAAGGGATTCTTTGAAAGTACAAGCAGCTTTCTCAGAATCCCTTATAGTATGAAACTATCGTTTTGCCAGCAGGCATTTCTCTCAGAAAAGAGCATATTTCAAGCGAAGGGTCTTAATTAACGCTTCCGTATGGCACTCTCTTCCTTTCCCATCTACTACATCTGTGTTATTTTAACTGGGCTTCTGCCTGTCCTTGCGCATCTGCTAAAGCATCATCCAAACTTTTTCCTTTTAGATAGTTTTGCATTTCAGCAGCTAAAATATCTTCAATCGCATAGGTGTGCATGCCGTAATTCACACTTGGAATGTCTTCCACCCATGTAGAGAAATCAGAAATAAGAGACTGGTCTCCGAAAAACTCATTTTCTTTTTGGTAGGCTTCTCCATCTGAAGCTGGTGTGTAGGTTCCTAAAGCACCGACCTCATTGACAAGTTCTTGATAAAATTCTTCGTCTGCACCAAACGTATCGCCAAGAAATTCTGCCGCTTGTTCTTTCCCAGGAATGTCCAGAACGTAGAAGGAGCTTCCTCCCAGGTTGGACGCGTTTACAGCACCATCCATATCTAATCTAGGAATAGGAGCAACACCCCAATTACCAGACTGTTCTTCTTCAGCTTCTATGCTCGCGCCGATCCAGTTACCACTAGGAACGGTCGCTACATCCCCACCGTTGAACGCAGCGAGGTATTGGCTCCAATCGGAGTTGGCTTTGATAAAGTCTGCTTCCATCATCGCTTTATAATTTTCAAACGCTTTTCTTAACGGTTCGTTGTCAGTAATGTTTACGTTTGTTCCTTCTTCATCTACATACCAGACACCGGCACTTTGAATCATTATACGAATAATTCCTAAGTCATTGGGATCCAGTGAAATCATATCCTTGCCTGTTTTCTCTTTGACATCTTGACCAATTTCGATATATTTTTCCCACGTAATATCAGTCAAATCTTCCATAGAATATCCGGCTTCTTCTAAGTAATCTGTACGAAAAAATAACCCCGTTACACCTGTGTCGAATGGTAATCCGTATTGCTGATCATCAAAGCTGGTTGGAGCCAGCTTATAGGACGCGAAATCATCAGGGTTAATATAATCATCGATAGGATAGAACGCATCCGGGTATGATTGGAGGAAACTCTGTGCTCGTTGATCTTCTATTAATACAATATTAGGCATACCTTTCATGCTTCCTGAGCTCAGACCTGTATTCAATTTCGACACGATATCATCCTGTGCATTTTCGATGATCTCCAGGTCAATATCGTCATCATAAGATTCTTTAGCAATATCCAGTGCTGCAATGTTGAAATTAGGATCCCATGCCCAAGCCGTAATTTTATCAGGCTCTTCTCCTCCGTCCCCTGAAGCCCCACTCTCTTCATCTGAGGAACATGCTGCTAAAACAAGAAACACCGCCAAAGCTAATGCTATCAACCAGCTCTTCTTGTAATGAAAATCCTTCATATTTTTTTCCCCCTCATAATTGTAAGCGTTATCATTACGCTTGTTAAAAGCATATCATCAAAAAAAAAAAGACCGTTAGAACGATCTTTAGACATTTATTTAACTATCTTTAGAAGTTTCCCCCATCGATAAAACGATCTTTAGTATTATTTTTAGATTTGTTACTATATTTAGACTTTTCATCCAACAATGGTAAAGTGATCTTCACTTTCGTTCCCTTCTTCAACTCACTTGAAATTTCTACACCATACTCTTCCCCGAATAATAACTGAATACGCTCATGTACGTTGCGGACACCAATTCCACTGAACAACTGCCTCTTTCCTTGATGACTTTTCATATTTTCAATTTGCATACCATCACCTGTATCAATGACTTCACAAACCAGCTGTTCGTTTCGCCGGGCAATGAGAATTTGAATAAATCCTTGTTTTTTTTCAGTGAATGCATGAAAAAAAGCATTCTCTATGAACGGCTGAATTACAAGTTTCGGCAAATGATAATGTAAGCAATCTGGCGAAATCAACGAATTCACTTTTATGCGATCCCCATATCTCATTTGATTGATCAACACATAATGATTGATATTCGTAATCTCTTGTTCGACAGTGATCGTCTCATCCACATTCCCGAGTGCATTCTGTAATAAAGGTATCAGCGCATCCATTGTTTCAAAAGCTTCTTCTTTTTTACCTTCCTTCACCAGAAATTTAATCGATGTCAACGTATTATAAAGAAAGTGCGGGTTGATTTGATGCTGAAGCGCTTCTAACTCGGACTTCCTCTGCTTCCGCTGGGACCTGAGCAAAACATCCACATGCTCTTGCAGTTCATTCAGCATATAGTTAAATGCATGAGCGATTTTCCTCGCTTCATATCCACCTCGCTCATCGATCGGCTTACTGAAATCATACTTGGAAATATTGGAGATTTGCCTAACGATCCGGGTAATCGAGTTAGTCATTCTTCTCGAAATAATGAAGACGACGACAACTGCAATCAGGACTATCCCTGTACTGATCAGAGCGACTTCTTTTGTATTGACCAAATTATGAATTACCGCTTCCTGATCTACGAGATTGACAATATACAGGTCGAGAGCAGGCAAAGCTGACGATAACAGCAATTGATTTTTATTAAAAATGTTAACCTCTTGATATTCTAAGCTGTTTTCTTCAGTTTCTTTCGCATACGCAAGCAATTCAGGCGAATCCTGCCCTATCAATTCCTGATTATTGCTGGAAATGATCTTTCCGCTGCCATTAACAATGTGCACACTATTTCCCTCACTCGTGTAATCTTCAAAGAACCCCCTCAAGTCCAATTCACGGATAGGAATATATAAATACCCATAAATATGGCTGCTAGATCGTTCCTTCAGTGCCTTAGTCGCCACAACCATTGGCGTATCATTCGTTATATCACCATCTGAAACAAACTGGTAAAGAATCTCATCCGGATTTGCTCTCGCTCGTTCCGTAATACGATGGGTGCTCAAGGTTTCAGCAGAGACAGGCCAGTTCAAGTATTTCATATTAAATAGCCGCTCATTCTCCCCTAAAATGATCATGTTCGCCTCATTGGGACTATCATTGTAAAGAGTATCCATTTGCTGTTGGATCGTATAAAAGGAGCTCGACGCTTCGAGTGAGCTAACATACTCTTCGGTCAACATCCGCTTAATTGTCGCGTTGTTCTGAACATTGATCGAAGTATATACAACCGAATAGCTGAACGATTCGAACTGCTGTTTGATTTGGTTAAGTACTTTCGTATTCGTGATACTGAAGGTTTCCATAAATAAATTATTTGACATTCGAATCGTACTGAAGGTAATCAGCACAGAAACAGAAATAATGCTGAGGACCATCACAAGGAACATTTTGACGAATAAGTTGTTGTTTTGGATAATTCTTAAAATTTTCCACATAAGTATGCCCTCAATTCATGGCTGGAGCTTTTTTACGATAAATGCCCGGAGATGCCCCTTCCATTCGCTTAAATACTTTGCAAAAGTAGCTGGGATCAGAGTAACCGACCATTTCGCTGACCATACTTACGGAAGCAGAACTAGATTCCAACAAATGTTTCGCTTTGACGATCCTTACTTGATTCAAATAATCACTGAATCCCACGTTAAGGTGGGTGCTGAAGTAACTGGATAAATAAGAAGGATTGAAATGAAAATAATCGGCTAAGGTCGTTAAAGTAATAGGCTCGGCATAATGCTCTTCAATGTATTGCATGAGACGCTTCAGATCTGGAGGGCAGTTTTGTTTTTTTTCTGCAAGCACGATTCGTTTCACATTACTGAGGAAATCTTGAAAGCTCTCGATTGCCTCATTGGCTTTCCCCGCTTCATTGATAGCAGCGAAGTATTCATATTTGTCATCTTCAAGTTTGTCCACATCATATTTTAAATCACCTAAAAGAACGATGATGTTGAACATGATATTTTGCAGCCAGGACTTGAATTCGAATATATCTTTAGTATAATTACCGGTTAAACCGCTCACATGCTCCTGTAAAGAAGAAAGAGCGACATCGAATTTCTTCTGTTTAAAAAGATCAAGAAACCTGCTTAAATCAAAAGACTTTTCGTTTTTCTCAAGGGCAGGTAAAGAATCATAGAGCAATAAGGGCTCGTCATTCAGATAGAAAAGATAGTCCTTCATCTTCAACAAGTGATTTTCGTAAACTTTTTTCATTTCATGAATCGAGGTAAAGGGATCACTCATCAACCAGGATGTACTCAAATCGCTATCTGGCACTGCCATATCCTTTAAACTCTGCCTAATAAAAGGAAGCCGCTCCGAATCGAAATTCAATAACAACAACATGATATCACTCTCATTAGATGGAATGAAAATTGCTTCAATAGAATCGCCCGGATCAAGCATGCGCTCACTTAACTCTTCAAAGGTGCGATTATGGTCTGATTTCTTAAGCCCGCACGCGGCAATAAGGCTATAATAGTTGTAAGGGAACCCATCAATTGAAGAGGACTCACTACTCGATAAGGAATATCCAGCTAGACTTTTTTGCAAAAGCTTTTCCATCGAAATAGAGCTTTGGCTGGTTTCAACAGCTTTTTGAGCATCGGGAACAATTTCCCTCAACGTTTTCGTCAATTCTTTGCCATTCAATTTCGGCTTTAGAATGTAGTCAGCCACACCGTATTGAAACGTCGATCGAACATAATCGAAATTCTCAAAACTGCTTAATACTATGATTTCAATCTTTGGATCTTGCTCTTTAACCGTGCGTACCAATTCAATACCATCCATACCCGGCATGACTACATCTGTTATGACAAGGTGCGGCTGCAATCTTTCAATTAAATTCAAGGCTTCATTTCCATTCGAAGCTTCCCCAACAATCTGAAAGCCCTCCTGCTCCCAATCTATATAATTGATTACTCCCTGCCTGATAAGCATTTCATCATCCACTACTAAAACCCTATACAGACCACCCATAACTATCTCTCCTTTAAGAAGTCGTCTAGTCTCGAAGAATGGGAGCTTATCCTCCCTCAAAAAACTTGGTATAGATTTTTCTCATGCCTTAGTGATTGTTCAGCAATGTAACAAGTATCAACAATTTTTTTAAATTTCTGATACTTGTATTTTAAAGTTTTTTAGGTCGGTCGTAAACTTATTTTCAATTATGCTCCCCGTAAACAAAGCACTTTCACATCGAATCAAAAAATAAAAACAGGTAACAGCATCAACCGCCGTTACCTGTTTTTATACTAGAAAATGTTGTCGCTCATCAATTTCCGCCTGGCAGCGGAGCATTTGGAGCTACTATCCCTTGTTCCCGCATTTCCTGCCAGAATGAAGCAGGAATATGAGTATCAAGAGCAGCCTGATCCTCTTCGATCCGTTCAGGGCGGCTGGCTCCAGGAATGACCGCAGCGATAGCAGGGTGTGAAAGTGTAAACTGCAGTGCTGCCGCCTTCACACTAATTCCGTGATGCTCAGCGATGCTCTTGATTCTCTTCACTTGTGAAATGATTTCCGGAGATGCTTCCTGGTATTCGAAGTGTTTCCCTCCAACGAGAGCACCAGAGTTGTATGGGCCGCCAGCAACAATTTCAACGTTTTGTTCTAAAGCTGCCGGCATGACTCGCTGTAACGCTTTTTCGTGGTCGAGCAGCGTATAGCGATTAGCCATCAAACATAAATCCGGCTTCGCTTCTTCCAGTTCAAGAGTCAGTTCTATCGGTTCCACACGATTTACTCCAAGGCCCCAGGATTTAATAACCCCCTCATCACGTAAACGCGTCAGCTCACGGAAGGCTCCGGTTCGTGCTGTTTCGAATTGAGCAAGCCATTCATCGCCATGGAAGTCTTGAGCAATATCATGAACGTAGACGAAATCCAGATGATCCGTATTTAATCGTTTCAGACTTTGCTCGATCGAGCGCAAAGTTCCGTCCGCGCTGTAATCATTGAGCACCTTGTTCTTACGCCCGTGTTCAAATAGTCCCTCCGCAGGTTCTTCTAATTCATCTTCAATCACACGGCCTACTTTACTGCTCAGCACATAATCGTCTCGGTTATACTTCGCCAGCGCTTTTCCAAGACGAATTTCAGCCAGACCAGCACCATAAAATGGAGCCGTATCAAAGTATCGGATGCCATGCTCCCACGCGGCATCCACAGTGGCCAATGCTTCTTCTTCTGGTATATCGCGGTACATATTACCTAAAGGAGCTGTACCAAACCCTAGTTTCCCTTGCATCATACTTTTCATTGATACTTCCTCCTAATCGAATATCTATTTTTAAACAGTAAGCGAAGGCTTACCTTACAATCCATTTTAAAAATAACTACTATTTCTTCATTACCCGACAATTTTAATTATGAATCTTATATAAAATAATGAAAAGCACGCACTTTTAAGTAACATATGTACTAAAAAGTGCGTGCTCTAAAATTACTCAACTGTTTTTGTATGCATGATGGCGCTCATACCAATGATAAATTCTTCTACTTTCTTCTATTGTCAAACCCTTGAGTACTTTTGGCTTCATTGAACGATTTTTAGATTGAATGGTACCTAGTCCAAGATATTTTTGGAGTAAATTCCGTGTCATTTGCATTTCTGTAATCTTTCCACTTTTCACCATAACAAAATAATTGTGCAAGATGCCTGTTCTAAGTTGTAGAAATTCAGTATCCAAATTATATCGCGTTCTTGAAAAACTTATCCATTTGGCTGATACAACTACAAAAAAGAACAGTATAGAATACACCCACCACGGCTGCACGATTCCATAAGGGACAGGCTCCCATAAAAATAAACCAACTGTAAGTACTCCCCCTAAACAAAACGGGTGTACTATACGGGATAACCCTCCCCTCTTAGGTAAACGTATTTGAGGCCAAGCTATTCTGTATTGGGGTATCAGCTCGGGTATCAGCGTACGGATTCTATTGAGAGGTAAGAAAGGAAATAATTGATATGATTCAACTTCAGAAGGCGACGTTCCAGTAACCATCAAATAGACTTTAGCTGTACGTGTTATTCTTTTTGATATGGTTTGGGTAACTTCAATTCCTTGTACTTTACCTTTGGGGATAGATAAAGAAGATTTATGACTTCCCCCCTTAGATATATAGATATAGAACTGATCAGATGTAATTTCGTAATTTCCATATTTACTATAAGTTTTAACAACACCAAAAACAGTGCCGCCTATCAGAACAACTAAAGCAAAGAGGATCAACTGTCCCCATGAGAATTCGTGGTTTAATAAGTAATCGAGTACTTGTCTATCCCAGTCATTCAATTTGGATATAATTGATAAAGCAAAAGGGATGAACAGTAAAAAACTAAAAGAAACAAAAGAAGCTTTGAGTATATCTTTAAAACCTGCTCTAAAATTTACCATCAACTCTGATTCTTCACCTGTTTTATAAATGCTCTCCTTTTTTTATTGGAATCAATAAACTCATTACCTTTTACTAAAGATTCAATACGATCAGCTTCCTCTAAGGTGAGAACACGGAAGATAATATCTTCTTCACTATCCAATTCTGTTGCCAGTTCAATAGATGTCACACCAAAACATTTATGTAATAAAGATGTATGACGATTGACGTGCTTAATGCTTCTGGAATAAAGGATTTCATGTTTCTTTGCAAATATTCCCTTCTGCCACTCCAAAGTACCTTCCTCCAAGCTATATTTATGCGTGAACCACTGCATTAACGTCGTCAACATACTAAAAGAAAAAGCGGTCACAAACACATATCTTCCATATTCAAAGAAAACGGAATCATCTCCTCCCCTAAGGATGAATAACAGGAAGACAAAAAACACTCCACTTTTCATTAGCTTTAGAAAATCAAAAAGAAGTACCAGCAGGTTCTGTCTTTTCACCACATCATTCACCCTCTTCCACGATTCTTGCATGAAAAGCTATTCGTTCTTTTAATTCAAGCGCGATATCTTTTGGTAACATGGGAATTTCGTGAGATGAGCTGATGGTTTGAACCTTGATGGTACAAAGTCCATATTTTTTCAATAATGGGCCCTGCTCCATTCGCACATGCTGAATCTTACTCATGGGTATCAAATCATGTACTTCTTTCATGGCTCCACGTTTCAAGCGTAAAAACTCCACTGACACATCGTAACGCCAATTCCTATACAAAAGAAACGGCCTGTACATTGACCATGGAAGCAGCACAATTGGAAAAACCGCAAACAAGAAAAAACTCCATCTTATCCAAAGCGGCCAATTTAAATATATAGAAGCCCCCAGCAGAACGCCAACAACTAATAAACCAAAGATTGTTGCAGCAATCTCGGTAACTACCCATACTATTACAGCTTGATTCGAAAGTCGTTTTCTGAGATTTGGACCGTTCATTTAATCTCCCTCTTTCTATTTTTTACATTTATTTACACTAAATAACTTAACGGATAAAACTATTAAATTCAATAATAATTTATCGTTTATCAATAAATTATTATTGAATAGTAGTGATATACACTGTATACTTAGTACCATCAATAAGATACATATTATTACATAAGGAGATCAACTGGATATGAAATTAAATGCCTTCTACAAAATTGCTTCAATTTTTTGCATCATACTTTTTTACGTTGTAGCACTAGCCGGGCTTCTTTCAATAGCCTTTCACATCGGTTACTTATGGTTTCCAGATAGTGCATTCACCAAATCAGTTGGGCCTTTTGAGCCCATCTATTCGTATTTAACTCTCCACTTTAACGAACAGCCCAGACTTTATGATGATCCGTCTTTTATAAGGTTATCTTTCTTAAATGTAGTAGCTGCCTTTCTTTTTGTGAATCTTTTCTTATGGCTGCTTTATAGGTTCCTGAAAAACATTTATAAACATGGACTGTTCGTTGAGCAAAACGTCTCTGTCATCTTAAGACTAGGTCTTACCTTTATCATTCTGGGTACTGCGTACGCATACACTGATGAACTAATGACTGCGGAAGCAGTGGCGAGATTAGAAGTGACCAACGCGACCATCAGTTTTTCCAGCCTATATTACATAGACACTCTCCTTGGTGGAATTATTATGATCATCATCGCTTTAGCTTTAAGAACAGCAGTTGGAGCAGTAGAAGAAAACAAGAAAACAATATAAGGCGGTTAACTATGATACGAATCAAACTAGACGTAATGATGGCGCAACGGAAAATGTCATTAAACAAACTATCCGAGATCGTGGGAATTACACCTGCCAACTTATCCATTTTGAAAAATGAAAAAGGAAAAGCCGTGCGTTTTTCTACACTAGATGCTTTGTGTAGAGCTTTGGAATGTCAACCTGGTGATTTACTTGAATATGTGGAGGAAGAAGAAAAATAGGGAGGTAAAAGTATGTGGGCCATCTGTTTTAGAGAGTGCAAAGATTTGTTCAAAGGATTCAAACCTGTGTTAATTATTAGTATCCTACTGGGAATGGCAATGGTTTCAACAAGACTTGGAGCAGCCTTTCCGGATGAGATTGAAGGGGTGACACAGAAAGAGATGTACACATCAGGGCTTACTCTGACCATTACACTATTCGGCATCCTGTTTGTGTTTGCTCTGTCTCATAGTGTGGTGAATAAAGAAATTGAGTCGAAAACCATTCGGTTCTTAGTTACTAAAACATCCAGGAATAGAATTTTGCTGGGTAAGTTTATGGGAACCGTCCTCTTCTGGCTGATTATCATAGGAACCTGTTTCACATTTATAACGCTTACCTCCAGAATGTTTCATTTAACGAATTACATAGAGATTATGATTTTTCTCCTTTATTCCATTAGTGCGGCTTTCCTATTATCTAACACCGTTCCAAAATCCAGCCAGTCCATGTTCATCGGCTTGATTCTCGCCTTGGCGATTCCGGGACTGTCGCTGTGGGCCTACTTTTCTGAACGCTGGTATATCATGTGGCTCAAATACGTCACCCCTTATTACTATACGGAATTAGCATTTCCACTCCAAGGAGTGCCTTTACTATTTGCTGCTTTATTTATCGTCCTATCCCTCTACTTATTTAAAAGGAGAGATTTCTGATGCCTGTCATAGAAACCGAGAAATTATCCAAGTCATTTTCCAGAAACGAAGTAGTAAGTTCCATTTCCTTAAAGGTGGAGAAAGGAGAAATCTTCGGCTTTTTAGGCAGAAATGGTGCTGGAAAAACAACCTTTGTCAATATGCTCACCGGCATCACCCTCCCTACCTCAGGAAGGATGCTCCTGTTGAACAATAATAACGATATTGATCAAATTAAGCATCGGGTGGGCGTACTGCCTGATTACTCAACTTTTTATGACCACTTAAGCGCAAAAGATCATTTAAAGTATTTCTGCAAGGTTTCCGGTAAACCAGCTGCCACCTCCAAAATCGAGGAAGTATTAAGAGCTGTGGGGTTAATAGGACACGAAAAGAAAAAAGTGGGCAAGTTTTCATTTGGAATGAAGAAGAAACTTGGTATTGCTCAAGCTCTTATCCACGACCCTGAACTTCTTTTTCTCGATGAACCCACATCCGGCGTTGATGCCGAATCCGCCATTCATATTCAACGACTCATTCTTGAATTACAAAAGAATGGAAAGACGATTTTTATGACCTCCCACAACCTTGATGAAGTGGAGAGAATCTGTACGAGAATAGCAATTATGAAAGAAGGACATATTCACTCAACTGGCACGATGAAGGAATTGAAGAAAAAGTATCAAACGAGATCAAGGGTGCAAATAAAACTATCCTCACACATAAAGAAAGAACAAAAAGAAAACATCAAAAACTTGTTATTTTCTTATTCTATAGAATGGAAGGACAGTATGCTATTGGTGGATGTCATGGCTGAAGAAGAAATACCGACGATAGTGCATGCTTTAAGCAAGGAAGGCATCGATATATTTGCAGTACATGTCCATGAACCATCATTACAAGAAATCTTCCTAAGGCAGTAACTATTAAATAAGGTTGATAAGCAACTGATTATCGAACAATAATAGCTATTTAAGAAGGCCTGCGCCCATGTATTAAAAACAAAGGAAACAGGCCTTTATTGCGTTACTCTACCTCCATTTCCCTAACTATTTCGTCCATCCCTTCTCGCACCCACTCATGCTGAAGTTCTAAAGTAAAATAAGAATTGTCCGATCTTCAACTCTTGCTAACGTACTATTCAACTCTTATCCAAAATCATAAGAAGCGAACTTCCTGCCCAAAGTAAATATGCTGCCTGTGCCATGATGAGCATTCCAAACTCGAAAGTTGAAAGCTTCCTTTCCCGTTTGATTTTTTTGAGATGTATGTAAAAGATGAAAGAACAGAAGAGTAGCAGTAATACCGAAACTTCGTACATGTTTTCTAATAAATCTGGCAAGGTTATCAATCCTCACTTTCCGCTTCATAATGAGACCCGCTCTTATGATGATCTCTTTCTTCTTCCAAATACTTTTCAAGTTTGTATGCTATAAAAACAAGCGCTGATGCACCGACTCCAATCATCACACCATCTGTCAAAGCTCCAACCAAGCCGCCTACCAAAATAAATGTAGTGATTTGATACTTCATAAAAAACCGTCACCTCTTTATCAATAAGTCTTATCACTCTTTCCCTTCTTCCGTTCTTAGTTCCAATTATTTCAAAACATTACTATTTACTCAACCAATATAAAAAGACGTAATTCTTTAATAAAATTACGTCTTTTTATATTGGTTTTCCAAGATGGGTTTCTCGGGTCTTCAGGACCTGGCACAGCAGGAGGGGGAAAATGATAGTTCTCATGAAGCGATTTTTGTAAGTAAGCAATGAGACTATTGCTTACTCGACTCCCTCCCTGTGGGCCGGCACAATGAATGAACAGTACATGATGTTTCAATGAAAAACCTCCTTAATGAGGTCACTCTCTTTTAGTAACCGAAAGTCTCCCCTTTATTCACGTTTATTATGTGATTATTTATCGAAACCTTATTATTACTTTGCCAATTAACCTTAGCGTGTTCTATGCGTTTTTGATAATATATTCTTTTTTTGAACCAAAGTGGTCCACTTAACTCCCCTCTTATTCCAAAGGTGCCAGCTGCGCCTGCATCCCACCGGTAGAAATCAATGGTGTGCTTTTCATTAGGAGAGCTCACTGTTTTAATATGTTCATCCACTCCCATTGAAGAAAAGAACGATGCAAATAACAAGGCTAAAGACAGGGCAGCAGCCAACAACAATGATAAAACCACAGTCAACCAGCTTCTTAATCTCGCAAGCCAGTTTCTTTTGTCTTTAAAACCTTTTACTCCTAGGACAAAAGCTGTGATACTAACTGCAAGGAGAATATAATTCGGAGGTGCAATCAACCATGCGTTATTAAAATTAGAATACAAAGAGTAAATAGCTACTCCTATGCAGAATATTATTAAACATAATCCTCCCACGTTATACTTTATTGCCAATAACAACACCCCGGTATTTTTTTTAGTTTTGTCTTCAAGGAACAGTGACCACTTTACTATATAATCCTGTAAAAAATCCGCCATACCTTTGTTTGGAATTACAGCTTAATCACCGGATAATCTTTTGGACAAGATATACCGCGAAAGGATTCATTTCATTATATAGCCAACTTTCTTTAGGCTTCGCTTCTTTTCCAGAACTTTCATTCCGCCTAAACACCTTCGTTACATGGTATATCTATTTTTACAGAAAGTTTAAATTATTATAAATAATTTGATTTTAATCCTCAATAGTTATATCCTTTTTGTATCCGCTTACATAATAGAACAGAGGAGGAATTTCATGACAGCCAATAAAAACAGGTGGCTGATTGCTTTATCAGCCATTGCTATTCATCTATCTATAGGGGGAGCTTACGCATACAGCGTGTACACTACGCCCGTAAGTGAAGAAATGGGATGGTCCCCAACCGAAGTAACGATTGCATTTACCATTATGATGGCGCTCGCCGGGTCATCTGCCGCCTTATTCGGGAAATTTGTTGAAAAAAGCGGACCGAGAAAATCGGCAATGGTTTCTGCTATTTTGTTCGGACTTGGACAAGCAGGTTCTGGTGTCGCGATTGCGGTTGATTCCCTTACGCTATTCCTGCTTACATACGGACTGGCAAGCGGACTCGGACTTGGGATCGGTTATATTTCCCCGGTCTCGACACTAGTCAAATGGTTTCCAGACCGACGAGGTTTAGCCACTGGATTAGCTGTATTAGGCTTTGGCACAGGGGCTCTAATCACCGCTCCTGTAGCTGCCAATTTAATGACAACCGTCGGCATAGCCAATACGTTCTATATATTAGGCTCTGCTTATTTCGTATTTATCACCTTAGGGGCTTCTTACATTGCTCCCCCTCCAGAAGGCTGGATGCCAGCAGCGATGAAAAAGAATATGGCCTCTGGTAAAAAAGTTTTCAAGAAGGACTTGCAGCAACTAACTTCAAGAGAAGCGATAAAAACGAAACGGTTTTGGCTGCTTTGGATTATGATGCTCATTAACACAACGGCAGGGATTATGATGATTTCCGTGGCTTCGCCTATGGCTCAGGAAGTGGTCGGTTTATCAGCCGCGGCGGCAGCTACGATGGTCGGTATTATGGGGATTTTTAATGGAGGAGGCAGACTCGGCTGGGCGGCTGCATCTGACTATATCGGCCGGCCGAATGTTTTTCTAATCTTTTTCCTCATCCAAATCGTAGCTTTCTTTACACTTCCTTTAACGACGAACGTCATTCTATTCCAGGTACTTATCCTGCTTGTGGTCAGTTGTTACGGTGGAGGCTTCTCCAACCTGCCTGCATTTATCGGAGATTTGTTTGGAACGAAACAGCTCGGTTCCATTCATGGATACCTTTTAACAACCTGGTCTTTAGGCGGCGTATTCGGTCCGATGCTAGTTTCACAAATCAGAGCAAGCACAAATAGTTATACAGCCGTCTTTTACGTTTTTCTCGGATTAATAACTCTGGCCTTTATCGTCTCTATTTTAATGAAATTAGACATTAAGAAGATTGAGAGAGAAACAAGGAAGAAACAACAGGAAGATGAAGCTGTCAATTATTAATAAACTAAGGAGCTGGCTATTACAGCTGTAAAAATGAAACTTTTTAATATCGTTTAATATTTACCAATCAAAAAACGATCCGAACTTTATGTGGTCGGATCGTTTTTTGATTGAATTTATACATGAAGTCACTGTGGAATCTAGTCTTCTACAATTGGGTGGAAATCCACCAGGTGTTGCCTGCCGGATCTACGACTCCCCCGCGGCGATCGGGATCACCTTCCTTATTTACAGGTTCTTGTAGTGATTCTCCCCCGGCTTTTATCGCCCGATTATAGGTATTTAAAGAATCTTTTACGTAAAGGTGAATGTGAGATGGATAGGAAGACCATTCTTCAACGGACTCTCCAACCATAATTACGGAATCATCCAGTCTTACTTCTGCGTGCATAATTGAACCATCGCGCCTCTCATAGACACGCAGTTCTTCACCATCGAAAGCTTCCTTTAAGAAATCTATCAAGGCTCTAGCATCGTCTACTACTAAATAGGGAGACACTGAAGAGTATCCTTTTGGTTTCCAGCTCATCCTTCATCATTCTCCTTTATGCAGTTTTTGTAAATCACTTAACTCCCTGTAAAAATTATAAAGAAAGCACCCTTAGATTAAGCTCAACAAAACTTCTGAGCATCATGATTTAGAATTCTTCCTAACCCTCAGGATAGACAGTTATTAAATGACTCAGCATCCCAGAAGATGAAGGCTTTATATCCAATTCAGTGAACACCTTCTTATAGTGATTAAACCATTCATCAATCGTAGTTGGTTTATGGCTTACATCATTAACAAAGTTAACAAGAACGAGCCAGGTCGGTATGTTGAATTTCTCATTCATCAAATACAAATAAGCGAAACGATTAGCCAACTGGTAATAGTGCTTCACCCATGTATCAATGGGCACCTCTGACCCAAAAAAACTCTTCGTCTCCTGAATTGTTCTTAGAATTAATTCTATACTTTTATCGTCCGAGGCTCTCAATTGGGAGTTCATCTCCCTGACATGGGCTTTTGCTTCTACTAGTAGCAACGCCTTCCTGCCGTCTTTTCCTTCGACCGTTGCTATTCCATCCCAGCTGGGTCCTCTTTTCGGCCAATATTTATCCATTTTGTCCTTATAGGGTGTCCAATTGTCATCACAATTGAGAAACTCATTTCGATATTCTTTATAACCACAATCTTTTAGAGGTGAATACCATTTTATTTCTTTATCATTCTCTATAAAAGATAGCAGTGACGGTGAACTCTTAAGGATCTCACGATTGATTTCAGCTTGTTTGTCATTGACATACTTTTCGATTAAATCCTGACTTCCTTTTTTAGTGCGGACTGTCTGTCGATGCTGTGACACTAACTCTTCGAACATCCTTTCTCTTTTTGAGTAAAGCTGCGGAGACGGGTGATAATATTCACCGCTTGAATCATCCTTTTTACCAATAATCGGTACATCTGCCTCCTCGATAACTTTCAGCCATTCCTGTTTAACACCTTTAAGGTACGTCCAATTACTCTTTTGCTTAAGTCCCCAGCCAAGAATCAGCCAGGGATGTTTCTGTAATTCCTTTTTTGTCACTAAAGAATCATGGATTGAATACTCCCCCTCTTCCACGTGGCTTTCAAATAACTTGATGGCTTGTTCAGCATTTGTGTGGCGAAGCGTAAAGAGATTGTAGATGTGGAAGCGACCACAGATTTCGGAGTTTTTTTCATAAATGGCTTCAACTATTCTAATCAGCTGTCTCATAGTCGGGTCTTCTGTTTTAATCCGTCCATTCGCATAACCTTGCTCTTGTAGAGAATGTGATAAATCATCAGTAATTGTAGCAGAACCGGGATTAAGCATGAGGCATGCCCCTAACGATTGTTCAGAGTCTCCCCATTGTAAATAGGCTGATTTACGATAAGTGTGCTCACCTTTTTTCACAAAATCTCCATAAGCTTTTGCTTTTAATAACAAGATGTTCACCTCTCTTGGGATTGATTTATTTCCTTATTTTAGGTATTCTCTCCATTACTTAAATACCCTCTATTTCATGTAAAAAAGGAGGGTGATATTTACTTTTTACATGAAACAGACTAAAGGTAATGAAATATAAAAAGATGATCCCTGTGAACTACAGAGATCATCTTCAAAAAGAAGCAGTTTAGGAGACTTTTTTATGGGATATATTTCACTAATAACCATACTCTTTTTATTTTATGACTTTTGAGTAGCAGCCTGGTAGGTTTTATACCCACCACTTAAGTTGCTTGTTTGATAGCCGTTATTTTTCAGGATAGTTGAAGCTAAATAACCGCGAAGACCTACTTGACAATGGACATAGATATGTCGATCATCTGGCAGTTCATTTAGTCGAGCGCGCAATTCTCCTAAGGGAATGTTGATCGATCCGTCGATCATTCCTCCGTCTCTTTCTCTAGGTTCTCGTACGTCGATGAGAAGTTCCCCTTTATCTACGATGTCGCTTACATGATGGTAGTGAATAATATTCATTTCACTATCCAAGACGTTAGCAGCTACATACCCGGCCATGTTTACAGGGTCTTTAGCTGAAGAATACGGCGGGGCATAAGCCAATTCTAAATCGGCTAAATCCCGTACATTTAACTTTCCTTTAATAGCTGTAGCGATAACGTCTATACGTTTTTCAACACCCTTATATCCGACACCCTGAGCTCCTAAAATCGCCCCTGTATCTGAATCGAATAAAAGCTTTAAAGAAACAGGACTGCCACCGGGATAATAAGAGGCATTAGAGGCAGGGTGTACATGGATAGCTTCATAGTTTTTATTGAGTGATTTTAATAACTTTTCATTATTTCCCGTTGCCGCTACCGTCAAATCGAATACTTGAGCTACTGACGTTCCCAGTGTTCCTTCGTAGGAAATGGAACGCCCATTAATGTGATCGGCAACTAGCCGACCTTGACGATTTGCAGGCCAGGCGAGAGGAATCATAGCTGGTGTCTGTTGGATATAATCTTTTACTTCAATAGCATCTCCAATAGCGTAGATACTTTCATCTTCTGTTTGTAACTGTTCATTCACAAGAATACCTCCTCGAGAGCCGAGAGAAAGGTTTGCATTTTGAGCAAGTTCGCTATCGGGCTGGACCCCTATGGACATGATCGTCAAATCGCTGTTCAACTTCCTCCCACTTTGGAGTTGAATAGTTTTTCCTTTATCTTGAAATGCCTTGACACCGTCTTCAAAAATCAAATCCACATCATTTGCCTTCAATTCTTGATTAATAAGTGCTGCCATTTCGTAGTCGACTGGTGACATCACTTGGTTTCCTAGTTCAACAATTGTTACTTTTATGCCTCTATGGTTGAGATTCTCTGCCATTTCTAAGCCAATAAATCCACCGCCAATAACAACGGCTTCTTTCGGGTGCTGCTCATCGACCCATCTCTTGATTTGATCTGTATCCGGTACTGTGCGCAGCGTAAACAAATGCTCTGCTTCAGCAATCCCTTCAAATGGAGGGACAATCGGCTTCGCACCAGGAGATAAAATGAGTTTGTCATAGGACTCCTCATAGACTTCACCTGTATTTAAATTTTTTATTTTAATTGTCTTTTTCTCGCGATTAACCTCTATTGCTTCACTTAAATTACGGATGTCTAAGTTGAATTTATTGGACATCCCTTCAACCGTTTGAACTAGTAAGGCCTCTCTGTCCGTAATGACTTCTCCAATATAATAAGGAAGCCCGCAATTCGCAAAAGATATATATTCTCCTCTTTCAATCATAATAATCTGGTCTTCCTCACTTAACCTTCGCAACCTTGCAGCAGCTGTTGCTCCTCCAGCAACACCACCGACAATGATAATTTTCCTACCCAAGACGACCCTCTCCTTTTAAATAGCTTTTATGCTAATGTGATTAATTTCACATTTAACTTATAATTTAAGTTTACTCTTAACATATCGAGAAATCAATATACCCCCTGGTGTATATTTTGTGACAAAATTATCTTCTTTGAGAGCTATATTGTTGTTAGACCTCCAAAGTTGTTTGAAGGCAGGCGTCTAACGATCCTTGAGAACCCCCATTGTAAAAGTTTGGTCACCTATTTTCCCAAAATGCCATAAACATTTCTGTTTTATTAGATGAGATGTTTACCTCTCTTGGTTTTGATTTATTTCCATATCCTTAAATATTATCGCAATTACCGTTTGACTGTTCTTCTAAATTACTTGTAATTTCCGTAGAGTAATAATCTCTCTATACAACTCTCTCTAACCCAAAATCGATATTGACTAAAGGGACCCTGCACCAAATTAAGCATACTGAAGAAGTGAAGAAGCCACTTAATTTTAAGCGGCTTCTTCAGTATGTGGATAGGCGGCATTTCAAAAATGAGTGAATTTTTTTTAAAAACAAGGTCCTTCCAGAGGAAAATTTTTAAAAGAGCTTAAAATCCCAAGTTACATTTTCTATGACTAGGGTATAAATCAACTAAACCTTTCCAATTGAAAAAGGAGATAGATATTTATGACTCAGTCAGTAAAAGGAAAAGTCGCACTAGTCACAGGAGGAGGCTCAGGAATGGGCAAAGCCTCTGCCATTCACTTAGCTAAAGAAGGAGCAAAGGTCGCCCTCGCCGACATCAAAGAAAAAGACGCACAGGAAACAAAAGAAGAAATAGAATCCTTAGGCGGAGAGGCGATTATTATTGAAACAGATGTATCGAAAGAAGAAGATATCAAGCAATGTTACAAGCAGCTCATTGACCGTTTCGGACAATTAGATATCATCTTCGCCAACGCGGGCATCAATGGAAAAATCACTCCGATTGAAGATATGAGCGGAGAGGAATGGAGTCAGACGATTGATACTAATTTAAAGAGCACTTTCTTAACGGTGAAGTATGCTATTCCTCATATGAAGGAAAAAGGCGGGAGCATCATTATTACAAGCTCCGTCAACGGAAACCGGGTCTTTTCCAACTTTGGGTTTTCTGCCTACAGTTCGTCGAAAGCCGGACAAATGGCTTTTGGAAAGATGGCCGCTCTTGAACTATCAAAGTACCAAATTCGCGTGAACGTCATCTGCCCTGGTGCAATCGAAACGAATATTGAGAAAAACACAAACCCTGAAGAAGATAAGTTAGAAAAAATTAAAATTCCCGTTGAACACCCTAAAGGTGACCAGCCTTTGCAGGATCGACCTGGAAAACCAGAAGAAGTTGCGGATCTAGTAGTCTTTCTCGGATCTGATGCATCACGCCACATTTCTGGCACAGAGTTATATGTGGATGGAGCGGCCTCGCTGCTTTAATTCATAGAATTTACGCAGTTTTAATTTATCTACTAAAAAGCAAACGCAAAAGCAATCAGTTCTACAACCGCGGGCTTTTCATTAAGTCTAGTAAAAACATTCCTCCCTATAGTCTATGAAAAAAGTAGATCTATGGGATAAGTGGATGCATTCCCTGGAATTCTGGTAAATAAAAAGGCTATCCTTTTGGTGTAAGGATAGCCTTTTCAGGATTCTAAATAAGTTTTTTGTGATTACTCAACATCATATTCACTAGCATTCTTTACTTGAAGCACGACATCATCAAGAGAGATATTATGTTCTTCACTTACGTTTCCCATCAGAAATTTAAGCGAAGCTTGATCATCAGCCGTCATGTCAAACTCAAAATCAAAACGCTGCTCTTCTTCATTTAAAGCAACTGTTTCATTGAAATAGCGGTGATAATCGGCATTTTCAAGGGTAACTTCTATATCTCTTGCCACACTGGAACTGGCATTAAAAGACAGAACATAAGTAATTCCGTTCGTTAACGAAAGATCCTGCTGTTCGATAAGCACACCCCAGTCTTCGTTCCCGCCTTCTTGAATACCTACATTCAATACTCCTTCGTCAGCGGAAACATTCGCTTGCGCATCAAAATGAATATATTCTGTCCAATGGTTAAGACCTGATGAAAAATCACCGTTTTGTAATGGATAAAGCTCAATGTCTATGGACGTTTGAATCATTCTTACATTATCTAAATAAACGTCTCCAGGCTGACCTCCGACCATAAACGTCAACTGTCCTTTTGGAGCGGATTCCGGCATGGTGAATTCAACAGTATAATCTTCCATTTCTTCGGTTAATGTCAACGTTTCACTCACATAACTTTCACTGCCATCTTCACTTACTAATTCTACTTCGATGGTTTTGTTTTGCTCTGCTCTTGCTTTAAATGTCAGCTCATAATCTTCCCCTTGATCCAATGGGAGCCCTGTTTGTTTTAACTGAACATCTTCAGGATTTAAACCTTCGTTTTGAATATCAACTTGCATTTCACGCTGCTCTTCAGAAACGATCATTTCAGCGGAAGACTGCTCTGATGTCACAAGCTCCCAGTAGTTGGTCCTTGTCATATCCCCCTGATCAAAAGTTCCATTATAAATGAGGTTCCCATCCGCTAAAGGAGGCTTTGTGTTGTTTTCCTGCTGTTCACCCGTGATATTCTCCACTCGGACATTTCCAATAGAGACAGGGGCCGTTCCGTTGCTTCCCATATTAAACTCTATTCGTGCGCCCAGATCTGTGTCCTGGTTTAGCGTAAATGTATATTCATAGGACTGAACTTGATCACTAAGCTCTATCGTTTTTTCTCCGGAATAGTTAGCAAAGCCTCTTTCTTCTCCACCGGATACCTTCGTCATTATATTACGGTTGGTATCAGATTTTGCATCAAAGGTTACTTTATACGTATTGCCTTCCAGAATCGCGAGCTTTTGAATAAGCTGCAGGGACCATAATGCATTACCGGGGTCTGTCACACTGGTTTTAGCAAAAGAATGACCCTCAACCTCTTCCTTCTCTATCGTTCCGCTTCCCTGGAAGTCTGGAAGCTGTACGAAATTCCAATAATTCTCATCAAACTCATCTTCATGTTGATCGATGATGGTAAAAGGTTCATTATACTCATTATCATAAATGAGGTTGCCATCTTCTAATGGCTGTTTTGCATCTTCAGGCAGCTCATCTTTTTCAACAACAGGTTCTACAGGCTCTTTATAATCACGGCCTGTTAACTCATAGGCTCTTACATAGTCTACTTCCATTGTTCCTGGAAACTCTGTAGATTCATCGGGATTGCCGCCATACCAGCCGCCAACAGCTAGATTCATAATTAAATAGAATTCCTGGTCAAATGGCGCAGGGAAAGCATATTTATCAGACTGATTCTCCCCTTTACCAAACCAATTGTCTAATGTTTGATATAATTCTCCATCCACATACCAGCGGATTTCTCCAGGTTCCCATTCCACTGAATATGTATGGAAATCGGTATAATCTTCTCCTTCAGGAAAATGATACTCGGTTCCTTTGTACGTATTATTCGGGTATTCCTCTCCGTAATGAATCGTACCCCCGATTTCACTCGTATCTTTTCCGGCGGCTTCCATAATATCGATCTCACCGGAAACCGGCCAGTCCCCATAAACTTCATCTTCAGGCATCATCCAGAAGGCCGGCCAGAATCCTTGACCTTCAGGCAGTTTCATTCTTGCTTCGAACTTGCCATACTTTTGGCTGAACAGCCCTTTGGATGTCAGCTTAGCAGAAGTATAGTCGTAACTTCCGAATGGGTCACTCTTCTCTTCTTCTTTAGCCTCGATGACCAGCTTACCGTCATCTATAAAGGAGTTTTCAGATGAGTCAGTATAATACTGCAATTCATTGTTACCCCACCCAGGAGATACTCCTTCGCCATTTTCGTCTACAAGCCAGTTCCCAGTATCGTGAGACCACTTCGATTGATCGATTTTACTGGATACGAACTCATCGGACCATACGAGAGACCAGTCCGATTCCTTTTGGTCCTTATCGACGATCACAACGTTACCTAAGTCCGAGTCAACGGCCTGCACTTTATTTTGAAGCTTTTCATCAATATAGACGCTTCCGCTGACGGTCGTGTTCTCTAGTTGAATATTACCCGGGTCAGCCCCTTCGCTAATATAAAGGTCTCCTTCAACCGTAGAGTCTATAAGAGCGATATCCGAATGATTGATCCAGGCATTTCCTGTAATCTGCTCGTCCTTATAGTTTCCTTCCTTATAAAAGTAACCTTGAACAAGAGAGTCAATCATAAGAATGGCATCGTTACGCTTTAATGGTTGATTCGATCCCTCTTCCAACTCGCTCGTCAATGAATCCGGTAATACATGTTGGAGAATGTTAAGCGCATCTGCTTCTTTTATGGCAGATTTTTCACTATCCTTTACATATCCTGTCTCTTTAAAAACTTCCATCATGGACTCGCTGCTTATGTTAAATAAGTTGCCGACCAGTATGGCATATTCTGAAAAAGAGAGGGAAGCATTTGCATTCTTCTTTTGATTCAGTCCCTTAAGTAATCCTCTTTCTTCCCAATGTTCAATCCGCTCGTCCCCTTTGTCCTTCTTCGCAAGAACAGACGGTGACATGACTTGAAAAACGACAGCTAACGTTAATAGGACAGTTAAGAATTTTCTCAAAATACTCCTCCTTAGAATTAGATCCTATATTCTTATTAAGGAAACCGCTTTCGTAAAAGACCAAAAAAATTCAGGTGATTTCAAACCTGTTATTTTCGACTGTGTTCTTATACCAATAGTAGCTTTCCTTCCTCGTTCTTTCGAAAGTATCAAAGTTGATGTGAATAATACCGAATCTTTTCTCGTAGCCTTCAGCCCACTCGAAATTATCAAGCAGTGACCAAACGAGATACCCTTTAATCGGCACACCCGCTTTGATCGCTCGGTGCAGAGAAGTTAGGTGCTGCTTTAAGTAGTCAATGCGTTCTTGGTCATTTACTTTTCCATCTTCTACTCCATGATTATAGCAAGCTCCATTTTCCGTAATATAAATAGGAACGTCGCCATAGGTTTCGTTCAAATTCTTCAAAGCTTTGTAAAAGCCATCCGCATAAATCGGCCAGCCAATGTCCGTTTGCCGATAATCGAGAGGAACTTCCTCGACCTGAAACATTCCTGCCTCTTCATTATGACGGCCAAGACTGCCTGTATAATAGTTGATGCCATAAAAATCAATCGGCTGAGAAATCAGTTCCAAATCTCCTTCTTCGATACGCAGCGCAGCGTTATGTTCATCAAAGATCTGAATCAATTCCTCTGGATAGGAGCCTTTAAAAACAGGATCCATAAACCACTCTTTCTGCCACAGCATCCCCCGACGGCACGCATCTTGATCCTCAGCTGCTGGACTGAACGGTTCCAGCCAGCCCAAGTTTGGTGCATAACCTATTTCTCCATCAGGTACAAGTTCTCTAAAAGACTGAACAGCTTTACCGTGGGCTATCAGCAGGTGGTGAGATACATCGACAGCCGCTTGTAAATCTTTTTTTCCAGGAGCATGGATTCCTAAGAAATTGGACAAGAACGACGCGCACCATGGTTCATTGATCGTAATCCAGTTCGTCACTTGATCACCGAATTCCTTAAACATCGCTTCAGCATATTCGTTAAAAGCGTCAATTGTGGCACGATTCTCCCAGCCCCCTTGATCCTGCAGGACTTGAGGCAGGTCCCAGTGATACAGCGTAATCATCGGTTCAATACCATGATCGAGCAGCTCCGTAATCAAGTTCCGATAATAAGCTACGCCTGTTGGATTTAAGCTGCCTGTTCCTTCAGGCATGACCCTCGACCAGGAAATCGAAAATCGGTAAAGATCGATTCCAAGGTCTTTTAAATGCTGGACATCTTCTTTATATAAATGATAACTGTTGCAGGCATGATCTCCAGTGTCTCCGTTTTTTACATTTCCAGGAGTATGAGAGAAAGTATCCCATATAGAAGGACTTCTCCCGTCTTCATGAGCTGCTCCTTCAATTTGATAGGAAGCTGTTGCAGCTCCCCACTTTAATTCTTTCGAAAATTCTATTGTTGTCATATGATAACCTCCATTACGAACGTAAGTGGGACTAGCTTTCTATACTGGATGAACGAATCACAAGCTCTGGATCCACTTTAACCGGGCGAATATCATTATGATCCAGGATGAGGTCATTCAGCATTGTAGCAGCCAGTTTCCCTAATTTCTGTTTATCTTGCTTGACTGTTGTGAGTGGCGGGTCACTGTAGCGGCAAGCTTCAATGTCGTCACAGCCGATCAATTGAATGTCTTCAGGAACCGATAATCCTTTTTCCTTGATGGCTTTAAGTGCTCCAAGGGCCATCATATCTGAGGCTGCAAAAACGGCTTGTGGTAATTCTTCTGTTTGCAATATTTCTTTCATAGCTTCATAGCCACTTTCCTCGAAGAAATCCCCAAACTTCACCCATTCGTCTTTTATAGGCAGTCCAAATTGCTGCATGGCATCGACATATCCCTGATTGCGGATACTCGCCACATGAGAATTCTGTTTACCGCCTATATACGCAACTTTTCTTATTTGATTTAAGTAGAAAAACTCAACAACCTTTAAACCGATTTTCGCATTATCCGTCATAATATAGCTTGAATTCGGACCTTCCAGTTTAAGATCGATACCGATACACGGAATATTGCTTGCGGCGATTTCATGGACAGCCTCTTCAATCTCATCCCCAGCTATAATCAAACAGCCATCGACGTGGAAATGTTTGCACCGTTCCAAATACTTACTTTCCCCTTCGTAAAACTTCTCATTAGAAAATAAAAGAAGATCATATCCTTGAGCACCCACCGTTCTCTTGAAAGTATTCACTACTTCATTGAAAAAGGGGTGCTTAAAGTCCACATTGATTTTCCCGGCATAAATCAGGCCGATTAAATTCGATTTTTTAGTTGCCAGCGATTTCGCTGAGAACGTCGGCTGGTACTTTGTATCCTGCATGATCTTATAAACTTTCTCTCTTGTCGGCTCGCTGATCCCGCCATAATTGTTGATAATCTTTGAAACAGTAGCAGGAGATACACCAGCCATTTTTGCAATATCTTTTATTGTTAAATCCATCTTCATACCTCTCTTCAGAAACTGCTATCTCAATATATTGTATCAACAATCGGCAAGAGTAGCTCGCTTATTTAATCGAACCTTCCGTAATACTGGAAATGAACCATTTATTGAAGATGAGGAAAATCAAAATCAATGGAACTGTTGCCCAGAACACACCGGAAAGCAGCATGCCAAAATCTACATTGAATGAGTTGTTTAAAGAAGCCAGCGCCACTTGTAAAGTGTAAGAAGAAGGATCACGCAGAACTGTGAACTGCCACAAAAACTCTCCCCACACGAGTGTAAATACGATAATACCAAGCGTAGCAAAGGCTGGTTTAATTATAGGAAGTACAATGCTCCGATAGATTCTAAAGTTTGAGCAGCCATCTAATTTAGCTGCTTCAATCAGTTCATCTGGTACAGATTCGCTGATATATTGACGCATGAGAAAGATACCTAACGGGTTTAATAAGAACAAAACCCCTGCTCCAAATAATGTATCCAGCCACCCTAATTGAGATATCAAGTAGTATTGCGGGATCAATCCTAATTGAGGAGGGATGACCATCGTCAAGAGAATACATATGAACAAAAAGTTTTTGCCGGGAAATGAAAATTTAGCAAAAGCGAATCCCGACAGTGAACTAATCAATAGAACAATAATCGTAACGATTGAACACAACAGAATCGTGTTCCACATCGCTTGAAAAAATGGAATCGTATCTAATACCTTCTGAAAGTTTTCGATCAGCATTCCACCAGGAAGCAATGTCGGAGGAATGGAATTATACGCAGCACTTGGCTGGGTCGCCATTACAAACATCCAGTAAAACGGAAAAATGGATAAAATCGAAGCGAACCCTAACGCGATATATACTGGAATGTTTCCAGGCTTGAACCTTTTCTTTACATGCTCACTCATTCTCTAAGCCCCCTTCTTTCTGCGGCCGGCCCCGGATGTCAGCCATGTATTCAGAGCTGCTGCACCTACGATGATGATCAGCAATAAAATAGCTGTTGCTGAAGCTGTACCGAAGGAACCTAAGTTAAACGCATCTCTGTACAAGTACATAACTACCGTCATCGCTTCATCACGTGTAAAAGCAGAACTACCTAAAAATACAGTAGGCTCAGCAAATAATTGAAGCGCCCCTACAGTTGCCATAAAAACGGTTAGCAGAATGAATGGTTTCAGCAAAGGAATCGTGATGTGCATGAATTGCTGAACTTTATTAGCCCCATCGATTGTTGCTGCTTCATACAAATGTTTCGGAATACTCTGCAGTCCTGCTAAGTAAATGATCGTATTATATCCGACCCAGCGCCAGAAGACCATAAGGGAAATGGCGAATTTCGCTCCCCACTCTGACGTTTTCCAGCTGACCGGATCAATACCGAACCAGCCAATGACATAGTTGGCGAGAGCTGTTTCATTGCTGCTAAAAAACACACCGAACACCAATGCGACAGCTACCATTGAAGTAATATAAGGCATAAATATCGTCACTCTGAAAAAATTAGTAAATCGCACCGCAGCCATATTTAGGAAATACGCCAGAATAAGACCGACAATCAGCTGCGGAGCGGTTCCCATCAGCCCGATAATGACCGTGTTATATAAAGATTTCCAAAATAAGGGATCCTGCAGGACGACCGTAAAGTTTCTCAACCCTACAAAGTCCATTTCCCCAAGGCCATTCCAATCTTGAAAAGCAAGCACAATACTGAATACGGCAGGATAAAGACCGATAATTCCAAAGATGATAAAGAATGGAGCAACATACAAATAACCAGAGAGCATATCTTTTTTCTTTTCAGACAATCGACTCTCTTTCGCAGAGGAGACGCGCTGTTGTTTTTCTACACTTTCCACTTTTCTACCTCCTTACATAGAAAGGGCCAGATTGACATTCATCCGACCCTTCTTGTAAATTATCGATCAATTAACCCTTCGATACGTTCCACTGCTTCCTCCCATTCCTGCTCAGGGTCTCCACCTTCCTGAACGTTTCTAAGCGCAGTCAATACTTCATTATTAACCGTTACATACTTAGGTCCTTTGTAAACCTCAGTGATTTCTTCAGCTGCTTTAGCAAAGTATTCCGCTGTGTTCTGACCACCGAAATACTCATCAGAGTTTGAGGTGAATTCTTCCATTTCATACGTTTCTGGTGTTGAAGGGAAAAGACCGCTCTCTGTGAAAGATTTCAATTGATTCTCTGGTGACAACAGCCACTTGGAGAATTCATAAGCTTCTTCACTGTGTTCCGTTTCTTCAGGGATTGCTACATAAGAGCCTCCCCAGTTTCCAGCAAAGTCACTCGGAAGCGTCGTCACGCGCCAATCTCCAGAAGCTTCAGGTGCATTCTCTGTCATATAGCCCTTAAGCCAGGCTGGGGCCATTTCAACGCCGAAACTTCCTTTATTCAAGGCGTCTCCCCATTCAGGAGTCCACATTTCAAAGTCGCTGACATACCCTTGCTCATGCAATTCAACTGCATAATCGTAAGCGTCTTTAACACCGTTATTTTCACTAATCAGTAATTCGCCATCACGATTAAAATAACTTTGTTCTAACGCATCCATATTTGCTCGGAAAGCCATTTCCATACTATCGACCATAGGTTTATCTGTAGCTTCCAGCACTTTATCCGCCGCATCCGTGAACGCTTCAGGTGTTGAAATCAATTCGCTCACTTCATCTGGATCTGTTGGAAGACCTGCATTTTCAAAAACTCCGGTGTGATAATACATCGCTTTTGGCCCGATATCAGTCGGAAGGCCGAAAAGGAAATCACCTTCTCCATTTGCTGCCATGTTCCATTTCCAATCTAAGTATTGATCTTCAATTTCATCTGCTCCTAAATCATACATATTAGTAAAACGATCTTGAGCTTCTCTATATCGATCCAATTGATCCACTTCGATCATAGTTAGATCAGGAGCCCCAGTACCTGCAGATATTGCAGTAAAAAGGCTGTTGTGATGATCTTCTAATTCAGAAGTTTTAATATTAATTTTCACATCAGGATTTTCTTCCTCATACTCTTTTGCTAAATCTTCATAATTGGTTGCTCCAAACACCCAGAAATCCAACGTAACATTATCGCCTTCACCTGAAGCTGAATCTTCATCTCCACCACAAGCGATAAGAAACGCACACATACTCAACAGTAAGCCAGAAAGTAAACTTTTTTTCAATTTCATTATGTCTTTCCCCCTCCATTTTAAATAACCAAGGAAACGATCATCCTATTAACGAAACCGGTTTCGTTAATAGTTAAAAAAAATCAAATGATTTGATAACTTAAGTTGATTATAAAGGTATATGTATCCGTTTTCAATAGTTTTTTATAAAAATTCAAATAATTCACCCGTATTTTAGTAAACCGGTTTCTTAAAGTGGAAAGTGACGGAATTTATACTATATTCTATTGTCAAAACAATAATGTAAACGTTAACATCGAAAATGGTTTACCCAGTTTCTAGAATGTTATCGGTTATGAAATGAGTTACGATTATGGATTTCACACAGACTGCATAAAGAAAAACGTGGCAAGACTGATGAGACTCACCACGCTCCCTAAGGAAAACAAGTTGTTAACCTGAAATGATTTTCACAGTGTCGCAATGGAACACGGCAATTATTTTCTTAGCTTCAATGCGTATATAATGGTGATAAGGAAAAGACCGGCTGCCAGGATATAGGATGAGTAAACTACTAAAGGCACGTCAGCGACGTCATTTTTTACACCTATGCCGTTGAATGCCCAGACGAAAACGAGTGGGTATACCCAATCCTTTTCACTTCTCATGAAATAGAGAGCCAGCGTTACAGCAACAATTAATAACACGAAAGTCCAGAGCGCATCCGAAATCCCACCCCCGTTCCAGCCAAGGTAATTTAAATAATAACTGATATTGGTGATCGTTGCGACGCTGATCCAGCCAAGATAAACGGAGAAAGGAAGTAATTCAAAGAAAGATGCATCTGCCGCTTTTGCTTTAACATATAAACGGATCAAGGTCGTCAGTAAAAGAAGCATCACAATGACCGAGAGACCAAAGAATTCATAGTGCCACATAAAAATCCAAAGGCTGTTCAGAATACTGCTTAATACAAAAAGAAAGCTCGTGGTCTGGTAAACAGGTAGATTTCGACGGCTTGAAGGAAATTGAGAAATAACCCAAATACCAAGGAGGATGTAAATGAATCCCCATATACTGAACACATATCCAGCCGGAGTAAACAGCACGTTCAGCCTATTTGAAATGTCACCTGTCGTTTGTCCATTAAGAGGTAACGCATTAGCAAGCCCATTAACGGTGATCACGAGAAGGTAAGCGATTAGATTAAGTATAAATTTGCCCATTCCACCACTCCTTTTCAAAAATAACTACGATACATAGTATTCCTTCATAATCAAACGTAAAACATTCTTGTGCGTTCATTCCCCTGCCAACCGTTATTTTCCATAGTATGGAATCCTTTCATAAAAAACGCCTGCCCCTCATTTCATACCGAGGGGCAGGCAGGTAAAATTATTATTTGAAATACGTTGGTCTCTCATTTCTTTAGGACGGATAACCTAAAATGGTTTTCACTTCAAGATATTCTTCAATTCCGAAGTCGCCCCACTCTCTTCCGATACCAGACTGTTTAAAGCCGCCGAACGGTGAAGAAAAGTCAGCTTCGGCATCATTGACCTTCACTCGTCCTGCGCGGATGCTTGAGGCCACTTTTCTAAGCGTTTCTGAATCTTTTCCGTATACATATCCAGCCAGACCATAAATCGTATCGTTAGAAATCTGAATGGCTTCTTCGATCGTGTCATAGGTGATCACCGTCATGACAGGTCCGAAGATTTCTTCCTGAGCGATGACCATTTGATTGTCGACATCCGTAAAGATTGTCGGTTTAGTATAGTACCCTTTTTCGAGCCCTTCTGGTTTACCGGTACCTCCGACTAACAGTGTAGCTCCTTCTTCAATCCCTTTTTCAATATAGGATTGCACCGTATCCCACTGCTTCTTCGAAACGAGCGGACCTACGTAATTACCTTCACGCGGATCTCCGACAGGAAAGTCAGCCAGTGCTTTCTTCATCGCCCGTTCGAACTCGTCCTTCATGGAGGATGGAATCAATGTCCGGGTGGCTGCAGAACAGACTTGTCCGGAATTTGTTGCAATGTGACTGACGGCTGCTTTTGCGGCTTCCTCTACATTCGCATCATCTAGTATGACGAGCGGTGATTTTCCGCCGAGTTCAAGGGCGACTTTCTTAATCGTTTCTGAAGCATTTTTCATGATTTTCTCACCTGTTGCTCCAGAGCCGGTAAACGAAACAAAATCAATACCAGGGTGGGAACTGATTCCATCACCAATGACTTTCCCTGATCCGTTCACAAGATTGAAAGCGCCTTTAGGAACTCCGACTTTATCGAAAATTTCAGCTAAAATAATCGCAGCAAAAGGTGTTTGTTCTGCGGGCTTCAAGATGACAGGACTCCCTGCCGCAAATGCACTCGCAATTTTTGTGGATGTCTGATTAGTCGGGAAATTCCACGGGGTAATCAGACCGCTGACTCCAATCGATTCCTTCACACGCGTATGACCGCCATGGTCTTCCGTGAATGAAAATTTCTTCAGCGATTCTGCTGCTTGAGAAAAGTGGTTATACCCCATCATGAAGTGTACTTTCTCAGAGATCTCTAGTGGAGATCCTAGTTCGTCCGTGATGGTTTCAATGATTTCATCTTTTCTATTTTCATATTCTTTCGCAATATTTTCGAGCATTTCTACTCGTTCTTCTTTCGTGGTTTGTGAAAATGCCGGAAACGCGTCACGCGCTGCCTGTACTGCTTTATCTAAATCTTCTTTTGTTCCTAAGCTGATGTTTCCAATGACTTCTTCAGTCGCCGGGTTGACGACTACTTCTGTTTCTGAACCGGTAGAGTCTACCCATTCACCGTTAATATAATGTTGCAAATAGTTTCTCATCATTTATTCTCCTTATATTTAGAATCTCAGTACAAATTTCATTTATTTCTCTTAATCTGAAGATAGGTTTCGTTATTCTTGCTTGAAGAATGGGTTCTTGGAAATGGATCGCTTTCCGCGGGGAAGACGGCAAGCCTCCTCGAGCTAAAAGCTCTGTGGGGTCTTGCCAGTCTATCCTTTCACGCAGGAGTCTCTCCATTTCCAAGAACCCATTACCATAATGCGAGATACGAAACCACCCTTATTGTAAGGGAGAGAGCATAGTCGATGCCTGGAATTCACATAACGCAAGGGATGGAGGGGAACGGTGAGACTCCTGTGGGATACGCGGGTTGGATGAGATCCCGGAAGGCGTAGCCTGAGGAGGCTCAGCGCACGCCTACGGAAAGCGAATCGTTTCCCGGAATCCCTGACTCTCACTACTATCTAGGAATTGAGTCTTCAGGAATTCTGCATGCTATTTAATAAACGATCTTAAAAGGAACTATATGTTCTGCATATATTTATATGGCTTTATTTAACCATCATGGTAGGAATGTATCCTTTATTTAGGAAATTGAAACATCTTTAAGCTTATCGAAGAATTTTCACCAGCATTTGAAGGCTGCTTTTTCAGGCTGTGACCATCTACTAATTAAAATACTCTGTGTTTACTATATTTTGTGGATCTTCTATATAACACTCTGTTTATTGAACAAAAAAAGGGACCCTTTTTGTTTAGGATCCCTTTCATGTGTTTAACGGCAAACATAAAACTGAGCAACATTCTTCTCTTATTCCATAACAGCCGTTGTATTTAATTACTTCCTATATTCATTTGAGAAGCTGCCTCTTTGGCCCTCGCGCTTGCTTCTTCTACACTTTCCGCCTGGCTGAGCACTACAGCCATGCGGCGGCCGAAATTGGTAGAAGGCTTCCCAAAGATCCGTACTTGAGTGCGAGGCACAGTTAGTGCATTAGCTATTCCAGATATTTGATAGTTATTGCTTTCAATTGTGGATTTTACAGCGTGACTCGCCCCTTCGGTCACAAGCTGAATATCTTCTACTGGATATCCTAAAATCGCCCGTACATGAAGAGCAAACTCCGATAGATCCTGCGTGACCAAGGTCACCATTCCAGTATCGTGAGGCCGCGGAGATACTTCACTAAAGTACACACCATTTGAAGTGATAAATAACTCAACTCCAAAGACGCCATACCCTCCGATCTCATCAGTTACTTTTTTCGCAATGTCCTTTGCCTGTCTGATGTTTTCTTCGCTCATCCCATGGGGCTGCCACGATTGAATGTAATCCCCGTCCTGTTGGAGATGGCCAATGGGCGGACAGTAAAATGTACCTGTGGAAGAGCGGACGGTTAACAGAGTAATTTCCGATTCAAAATGAATGAACTCTTCTACGATCACCCGTGTACTGTTTCCTCGTCCGCTTCCGATGGCTTCCTGCCAGGAAGCTTCAATATCCGCTTCTGTCCGGCACAAACTTTGCCCTTTTCCAGAAGAACTCATAATGGGTTTGATGACGCACGGCGTACCGATAACGGTTACTGCTTCTTTTAATTCTTCCAAGGAATTAGCAAACTCGTATTTGGCCGTTGGAAGATCGAGTTTTTCACTGGCCAGCCGACGTATGCCTTCCCGATCCATCGTTAATTGGGTGGCGTAAGCTGTAGGGATCACGTTATACCCTTCCTGCTCCATTTCTAACAGGGTGGCTGTTGCAATAGCTTCTATTTCAGGTACGATAAAATCAGGTTTTTCTTGTTCGATCACTTCGCGCAGTTGTCTGCCATCCAGCATATCAATAACATGAAAACGATGAGCTGTCTGCATCGCTGGCGCCCCTTCATATCGATCAACAGCAATGGTTTCTACTCCTAGCCGCTGCGCCTCAATAACAACTTCTTTTCCTAACTCCCCTGCTCCTAGCAGCATGATCTTTTGGGCATTTTGTTGGTTTGGTGCTCCATACATGGCGAAATCCTCCTGAATGTTTTTGATTTACCGTTATTTTATCCCCTATCACCACTATATAGCAAGGTAATACAGGCAATTAACGAACATTTTTTAAAAAATAACAATAAACGTTCATATTTTATCACCCGGTTCAGTAATTCCACACAGTCTCACTTATAGACGCCAAGCAGTACTAACTTGTTGAAGCTTGAGGATCTGCTAAAAGATTTTTGATGGCTTCCCTTGCCGAAAGCGGTTTTTCCGATATTGAAGACGGATTGACTGAAGCGGGCTGCTGAGTGGATTTATTATTATGCCTATGGTTCATACCAGCGATTACGGTTTCTTTTAGAAAAGATAGCCGGCAGTCTTTTAACCAAGGTCAATAAAACGTAAAAAGTCAACGACTGACAGACTCTCGGCTGTGTCGTTGACTTTGTTATGATGACGGATGTTAGTTAAAAAAAGAAAGATAAGATAAATGTCCAAATACAAACAAAGATCAATAAAGCAATGCTGTATTTTAAAGCCATTTTAGTAAGCATAGCTTCACTCCCGATTTTACCAACGGCCGCAGTCGCTATAACGATGGATTGCGGAGATACTAGTTTTGCCATAACTCCACCCGCTGTGTTGGCAGAAATTAAGAGGGCAGAATTTGTGCCAAGAATATCCCCTGCCGTTGCTTGAATTGGGGCAAATAACGTATTGTTATTAACCACAGATCCCGTCATAAACACGCCAATCCATCCTAATATTGGAGAAAGCAGTGGGAAAATCGCTCCTGTTGTGGCTACGGCCTCTCCTAAAGCCACAGTGAGTCCGCCATATGTCATTAGTTTAGCAATTCCAATAATTGCGCTGATCATCACAATAGGAATCCAGAACTCAACCACCGTTTTTTTAATGAGACCGAGCCCCTCAGGAAGGTTGATCGCTTTAGTTGTTGCTATCGTAGTTAACCCAGCTAATAATATAGCTGTGCCTGTTGCTCCAATTAAATTCAGACTGATATCAATGGAAGATCCAGGTATTCCGAATTTTATAAGAGATCCTGTAAGTAAGCCCCCCTCTGCGAATAATCCTTTAAAAGCAGGTAAGCTCCATACGAATATGAAAATTGTCAGCAGATAAAATGGGGACCAAGCCTTAACGATAGAGCCAATACTGTATTTTTCTTGTTCAATTTTTTGTTCATTAAGTAAAAAGATATGTTGCGGCTGCCACTTTTGAAGAAATAGTGCCAATACTCCCATTGCTAATAAAGAAGGAATAATATCCGCCAGTTCAGGACCAACCCAAACTGTAATCATAGCTTGTGTAACTGTATAAGTAGCAGAAGTCACTATTATTGCAGGAAAGACCTCTTTAATTCCTTTAAATCCATCAATGATCCATATTAATAAAAACGGAATAGTAAAGTTGATAATCGGTAAAGTCAGTGCAGTCATAACCGAAACATCCATTGAAGATACTCCTTCAATGCTGAACGTATCGATGATTCCTACAGGTATACCAATAGCGCCAAAGGCTCCTGAAGCACCATTCGCCACTAAACAAAGCATAGCAGCCTTCAAAGGTTTAAAGCCTAAGGATACTAACATTACAGCACATATAGCAATAGGTACGCCAAAGCCGGCTGCCCCTTCAAGAAAAGCGTTGAAGCAAAATCCGATAAGTAATAGTTGAATACGCTGATCTTGAGAAATTCCAGCGATACTGCCGCGTAGTACATCAAATTTCCCTGATTTCATAGAAATTTTGTATAACCAGACGGCCATCACAATGATAAATCCAATAGGCATGATTCCTTGAATCAGTCCCTCAATCACACTGCCCACAGCTTCACCTAATGGCAATTCAAATACTATAATAGCAATACTGAACGTAACGGCTATGTTTAATAACGCAGCTTGTATACCTTTCATTCTTAAAACAGTTAAACATAATAAAAATAATAAAATAGGAATGGCCGCTACTGCTGCTGAAATTGCTAAGTTATTGAACGGATTAAATGTTTCTACAATCATGATGAACTGCCCCTTTAGTTTCAAAAATTTTCATTAATTATTTGTGAATATGTTCACAAATACTCACAAAAAAATAACAACTTAGAGTGTTTATATATTGTGAAGTTATTCACAATTAAAATTTTACTACATGTGTATCGTTTTCGCAACATGTTAATTATACGTTTAAACAATTAATTATCCGCTGCTCCTCCCCCTCTAAAAAGCCACGGACATATGTAATCTCTTGGAATAGTAACTTTTGATACTCATCGAAAAAGGAGCGGGTGTTATACCTGCTCCTTAAACTCCATAATAGTCTTTATACCAATCAACAAACTTTCCGACGCCTTCCTTTATGGAGGTGTTCGGTTTATAACCTACATCTCTTACTAAATCGTCGACATCTGCATAAGTGGCAACGACATCGCCATCCTGCAAGGGTAAATAATCTTTCTTCGCTTGAACTCCCAGTTTTTCTTCAATGGCTGTAATAAAATCCATTAGTTTTACGGGACGACTATTGCCAATGTTATAGATTTTGTAAGGGGCGTAACTTGTTCCTGGGTCAGGCGAGTCACCACTCCATTTAAGATTAGGGACAGGTTCTTTTCCAATTAACCTGACAATACCTTCAACAATGTCATCAATATATGTGAAATCTCTTTCCATATGGCCATGATTATATACTTTTATCGGTTTTCCTTCGAGTATTGCTTTTGTAAAAGTGAAAAGAGCCATATCTGGACGTCCCCATGGTCCATAAACGGTGAAAAATCGCAGGCCGGTAGTGGGTAGTTTATATAAATGACTGTAAGTATGAGCCATCAGTTCATTAGTCTTTTTAGTCGCGGCGTACAGGCTGACAGGGTGATCAACATTATCGTGAACAGAGAAGGGCATTTTTGTGTTAGCTCCATAGACAGAGCTGGATGATGCGTAAATAAGTTGCTTGACAGGATAGTGACGGCAGGCTTCCAGTATATTCATAAATCCTGCCACATTGGATTTTATATAGGCCTGGGGATTTTCCAAACTGTAACGAACCCCTGCCTGGGCAGCTAAATCAATGACGACAGCCGGCCTATATTTATTAAAGATATGATTCAGTTGATCACGGTTTCCACGATCGACTTTTTCAAAAATAAAGAGTTTGTGTTTCAGCCACTGCAACCGATCTTTCTTTAAAGTTACATCGTAATAATCATTTAAATTATCAATTCCTATTACAGCGTGCCCATCTTCAACAAGCCGTTTGGCCAGATGAGCCCCTATAAATCCGGCCGCTCCGGTTACTAATATCATAGATTAAACCTCAATTCCCAGAAAATATTCCTCTTTTGTACTGTATGTAACGAGGGGTATTCCTGTTCATTAAGATAGTCCCGCACCTCTTTTTTAGCCGCAGGACTACTAGTGTAAATATCTATTCATTAGATTCCTTTTTCGTTTCGTCGGCATCTGAAAAAATGAGAGAAGAATCATCACTAAACAGCCCGTGGAGTGAAAGGTTTTTCGAGTCTTTTCCAATCAGCTTTGTATTTTCTCCAAAAATGCTTTCGGTAATATCGTAAGGGATATTTTTCAAGTGAGAGTTCTTTAGGATAATGCTGTTCTTAATGGTACATTCTTCTATAGTTGTATTTGGCTCAATAGAAACGTAAGGTCCTATGACTGAATTTGTGATTATGCAATTACCTCCTATTTTTACAGGAGGTATAATAACTGAATTTTCCACTTGGTCATTGTCCACTGGAAGAGCATATTTTTTCAATATCCATTGGTTGGCTTCTAACCATCTTTCCATAGTTCCAACATCGAATGTAGGTTTACTCGCTTTCACGTAGTTAATAGAAAAATTATGATCTATGAGCCATTGAATGGCATCGGAAATTTCGTACTCTCCACGTGCAGAAGGAGTGATGGAATGAATAGCTTTAAATATATGAACATCGAATATATAAGCACCGCAGACGGCTAAATTGGATTTAGGCTTTGCTGGCTTCTCTTCTATATTTATAATTTTCTTCTCTTTTATTTCAGCTATCCCGTAATCTTTTGGTTTTTTAACTTTGGTAACCATAACCGTAGCATGGATATCGTTTGTATTGAATGCCTCTTTCAAAGGAAACAAAGGCTCATCAAATAAATTATCTCCTAATAGCAATACAAAGGAGTCTTGACCGATAAATTCCTCTGCTTGACCTACTGCATGTGCAATTCCTTTCTGCTCATGTTGATATATATAATGAAGAACCAAGTCTTCTTTATTCTCTAATTGTAAATATTCATTAAACATATCAGTTTGACCGGGCTGAATGACTAACCCTACTTCACGAATACCTAGATTATATAAGTGGTTAATCCCGTATTGTATAACTGGTTGATTGGCTACAGGTAAAAGCGGTTTCGGCTTTGTGTAAGATAAAGGACGCAGCCTGGTACCTCTCCCAGCCGCCAAAATTAATCCTTTCATTTTTTTCTCCTTCCCAGGCAGACTTTAGTCATAACCTATTCCCTCATAAGTGAACCCTAATTTCTTTATGCAATCAGCCTCTAAAATATTTCTTCCATCAAAAATATAATGTCCCTTCACTAATTCACTTATTTTAGCCCAGTCTATTTCTTGATAAAGTGGCCAATCCGTGCAAATGATAATAAGATCAGCCCCTTCTGTTGCTTCATAAGGATCGTTAATTTGTTTAACTCCTTTATTCACCCATTCGTTCGGAAGCTTTACAATTGGGTCATGAACAATAACATTTGCTTTTTCTTGTAATAATTTTTTAATAATGGAAAAAGAAACAGACTCTCGTATATCATCTGTATGTGGTTTAAATGATAATCCTAGTAATACAATCCTCTTATCTGCTAAAGAAGGAAATTCCTTCATTACCTTTTCTATAAAGTATTGAGGTTGATCGTGATTGACCCTTTCCACTTCTTTCAGAATGCGGAGAGGGCAGCCCCGGTGATCAGCGGTCCACAGGAGTTCTTTTACATCCTTTGGGAAGCATGACCCTCCGTACCCTAAACCAGCCTGTAAAAAGGCGCCCCCAATCCTGTCATCCAACCCCATTCCTTTGGCGACATCTTGAACATGGATGCCGAACTGATCACAGAGTCTTGCTATTTCATTAATGAAAGATATTTTCGTAGCTAAAAAAGCATTGGAAGCATATTTAGTCATTTCTGCCGCTACAGGCGTTGTTCTTATAAACGGACAATTTAAGTTTGAATAAATTTGTTCTAAAGTGTTAAAAGCTTCGTCACTGTGACTTCCAAGGACAACGCGGTCAGGGTTAAGCGCATCCTGTAATGCTCTTCCTTCTCTTAAGAATTCAGGATTCATAACGACATCGAAAGGAGAAGAATCTTTAGTTGCCTCTTCAATCCACTGTTTTACATTTTCCGTTGTCCCTAGAGGTACGGTGCTTTTCACAACTACTATTTTTTTGCTGTTTTTATATTTACCGATCATTTCGGCTGCTTGTCTAATGTAGGTTAAATCTGCATTTCCGTTGTTAAGGGAGGGTGTCCCGACAGTAATGAAGATAACTTCATTGTCTTTAATAGCTTCTTTTGGATCAGAAGTAAAGGATAGCCTTTTGGTTTGCAGATGCTTGGATAGCATCTCTTGTAAAGCAGGCTCGTGAAAATATAGAATTCCTTTTGTTAATGACTCTATCTTTGCCTTATCCACATCTAATCCACTAACCTCGTGACCTGTATTTGCCAGGGCAACTCCCATCGTCGTGCCTACATACCCCATTCCAATAATTAAAATCTTCATTTTCTTAAACCCCCCTTAATTAACGAGCTATATTACTATATTTAGATTTATTAAATAGGTAACGGCGAATAACTGTAACAGAGAAAAAGGTGGAGGAAACACTTTTATGAAATCCTTTTATTCTTATTTTCTAGCCATCCCCCCATACCTTCTCTAATTCATTTGAATAGGATGATACTACTATGGAGGTGAGAAAAAATGATCGATCAAATCATAGAACCATGGGAAGAAGATGGAACGTTAGAAGAATTATATGTTCCTGAATATATTAAGAACATTGGACTTGAAGTTGCTAAGTATTACGACTTTACTGTTGAAAAAATGACAGTAATGGCCATAAAACCTGAAAAAGGGGGAGCCATTTGGAAGATTGATACAGATAAAGGTCCTTTTAGCTTGAAGCTATTGCACCGAAGACCCTCTCACAGTAAATTCAGTTTAGGAGCCCAGGAATATCTAGTTCACGACCAAAAATCCAGAGTACCGGCTATTATACCTACTAGAGATGGAGAAAAGTATGTTGAAAAAGGGGGGAAGTTGTGGTTTGTAGCCGATTGGATAGAGACGTTATATCAACTTCCACAGGACTTAGAAGGCACAAAAAAGCTTTGCAACGCATTAGGAGAGTTTCACAATCTTACTAAAGGATACGTGCCACCAGCCGATGCTGATATAGTTTCTCGTTTACATCGCTGGCCAAGAACGTATGAGCGAATGGAAAAAAAGATGAACTGGTTCAGGGATATTGCGACAGCATATAGTGAAATGCCAGCTAGCGCAGTCATTCTTTCAGTTATTGATATGTTTCAACGACAAGCTCAGGAAGCTATAAACAGTTTAGAAAATTCTCCTTATTATGAGATCGTCTCGCGTGGAACAAAGGATGCCGGACTTGTTCACCAGGACTATGGATGGTCCAACGCTCAAATGGCAGAGGATGGGGTGTGGATCATTGATTTAGATGGAGTTGCTTATGATATCACCATTCGCGACTTAAGAAAATTGATTGTTCAATGTATGCATACAAATGGCCAATGGGATATTCATTGGATACGGGAAATGGTTCAGGCTTATCATGAAGCTAATCCTATTTCAGACGAAGAGTTTGAAATGTTGCTAATCGATTTGTCTTTGCCTAACTTATTTTATAAAAATGTGAAATATATGGTTTATTCTCCTGCCACTTTTTTAAATGAAGAACTTGAAAAAGAAGTTCAATTCATTATTAAGCTGGAGGAACAAAAGTGGTCAGTTTTAGAAGAACTTGCGCAAGATAGGAAAGGAGGGACCACTGAGTGAAAGTTTTAATTATTTGCACAGAAAAATTACCTGTACCTGCCATTCGTGGAGGAGCTATACAAACTTATATTGATGGAGCTCTTCCAGTATTAAAACAACAGCATGACATTACTGTCTTAAGTCGAAGTGATGCCGATTTACCTGACAGTGAGATAAGGGACGGAATACGTTACGCTCGAGTAGAAGGCGGGTTACTGGAGCCATATCGAGAAAATATAGTTGAATTTCTCAAATCATCTCCTGTTCAATATGATCTCATTCACATTTTTAACAGACCCAGGCTGGTCAGTGCCGTACGTGAATTAGCTCCAGACGCTAAGATTGTTTTAAGTATGCATAATGACATGTTTAAAGCAGAGAAGATTGCTCGAGAAGAAGGAGCAGCGGCAGTAAGAAATGTAGACAAAATTATAACTATAAGCAATTATATCGGGAAAACGATAAGGGACTTGTTTCCAGAATCTGCTCCAAAACTGCAAACCATTTATTCTGGGGTTGATTTAGAACGGTTTGCTCCTTCATATTCTAGCCAAGCTAAAGAAATGCGGGACCGATTAAGGAATGAGCATAACTTATCCAGTAAGAAAGTCATTCTTTTTGCGGGTAGACTTTCTCCCAACAAAGGAATTGATGTACTCGTTCGCGCAATTCCAGAATTAGCAAAGAAGCATGATGATATCGCATTAGTCATTATGGGAAGTAAATGGTTCAGTGACAATGCCGTTACTGATTATATAGCTTATGTTCGTGCATTAGCTGAACGCCTCCCCATCTCAGTGGTATTAACCGGATTTGTATCTCCAGATAAAATTCAAGAGTGGTTTGCGGCTTCGGATATTTTCGTTTGCACTTCCCAGTGGCAAGAGCCCCTCGCTCGCGTTCATTATGAAGCTATGGCGGCGGCATTACCAATAGTTACGACCGATCGCGGTGGAAACAAAGAAGTTATTGAACCTTACAAGAATGGGGTTATAGTAGAAAAACCGGAAGATACAGGTGAATTTGTAAAACATATATCTTATCTGCTCTCAAACCCAGAACTTGGAGCACAAATGGGAAGGTACGGGCGGAGTCTAGCTGAAAAGTATTATTCCTGGGATAGGGTGGTGCAAGATATCTCTTCCGTATGGGATCAAGTGGAACACGCAGAAGAATACACAGCAGAACCAGTATTAGAAGCAAATAAAGAAAGCTACCTTACCCCTGAAGAAACCTTTGCAGAAGTGGCCAATACGATAGAAGATGTTATTAAGTTGCAGCCTGCTGATGAATTACAACTACCAGCTAATGAAGAAAGCAGTCTTAATACCAAACACATCGTTGCAGATGTCTATAATATGCCGGAAAACGAAGAATTGGAGTCTGCCGATGAATTACAAGTATCAGCAAATGATGAGGTACAGTCCGAAAGTAAAAGAGAGAAAGATTTAAACCGACTAAAAGATATTTGCTTATTACTACTTTTGTACTATCTTCAGGAAAAGAGAAGAATTTAATGCTAGTTTTTCACCCCAGGCTAATGGCCTGGGGTTACCTGATGATATAGGTAAGAAAAGGATTAACCCTTTACTGGATAAGCTGCAAGAAACAACCATGTAGCGATGAGCTTTCTTTTTAATTGTATAACTGAAAAGTCAACCCGAGGTGCTGTAGTTACACGTACTCTGCCATTATTTAAAACGCGGGTATCAATATTAAATCATCACTTAAAAATACGGATTTGGTTTACACCTGATGATTCATATGCTTTTATAAACGGTTATTTATCGTATTATCGGTTACTAATGGTGCTTGTATTCTTTTCCTCAGGCAGCTTCTTACTGGCATCCGGAATATCCTTCGGGTCAAAATTAATAACGTCAGAAGAATATACCGTAATACTCATCTGTCCTCCGTAAACATTTGAGCGAATTAATATCGGCTGATTATACTGATTTTTAAAAGTAAAATCAGGCCCATACCAGCTCACCGTAGCATCCCTTCCTGAAGGTACATAAGGTACACGTTTACTGTGAGAATAACGTTCCATCACTTTTACACCAGCGTTAGCCACGGAGTTAAACAATGTAGAAGAAACCTGACATATGCCGCCGCCAATGCCTTCTGTCACTTCGCCCTTCACAATCACGGGGGCATCCTTATACCCTTTTTCCTTTGTTCTTTTACCGACTACCTGATTAAATGAAAAAACTTCTCCTGGAAATACTACATGACTGTCAATTGCTTTTGAAGCTAGACGAATATTATGGGATCTTTCTTTATTGTTCGAATTAAAATAGGTCACATAATGGCCAATCTGCCTTGTCCGTATATTGGCGAGCAGTTCAACGTCTACTTTAGGAGATATGGCGATCTTAGGCACATGCATGGCTTCTGCCTCTGTCCCATATAAATACTGGTGAAATATTTCTAAGAATTTTTCACGATATATTTTATATCCGATTTCTCCAGGGATGATTTCTCCTGAATCACGTATTTTTGCATTTACAGGTTCTTGGCTTACTTCAGGCTCCAGCTGATCGATCAGCTGCTGTATTTTATCTTGATCTACAAATGGCTTTCCGAGAAAATCTGCTTCAAAGTTCTCTCGATTAACACGTTGAACCTCTTCCCCGTCATCGATGATGGATAAATCATCTTGTTGAATAAAAGGCTGAGATGCAAGCAAACATAAAGACATCATCACAAATTTCATACGAAATCCTCCTACCGTTAGTTAGTATAAGTAGAAGGTTGAAAATCATGTGAAGAACTTTGAAGATGCAAAAAGACAACTCACCCGCAGGAAAGTTGTCTTTTCTTAATTAAGGTACGTTAAACGCCCTCGGTACATAAAAAGTTATTCAACAATATGGCAGGATAGTGGAAGACTTGACTTCGAGATAGCTTGGGTTCGTTGCCAGGTTGCCAGTCAGGGGCGGCTGGGAAGCTGCTCGCTTTCCTGTGGGGGAACTGGCAAGCTTCCTCGGGCTAAAGCCCTGTGGGATCTCGCCTACCTCCTTCTCCCACGGGAGTCTCCCAGCTTCCCAACCACCCCATTCGATAGAGATGAGAAACGAACCCTTTCATCAAGAAAAGCCATCTTCCTCATTCCTACCTAATGAAAAAATTACGGTCACTCACTAGGCTTTCACCCTGAAACGTATGTTACAACTACCAGCATCCAAATGTTAATGTTTGCTTTTTTGATGCTTCCGTTGGAAGGGTATGGCAAGTTTCATGGTTGGAAATAATGTCTGTCTTAAACTAACCATTTTCTTAGTAAAAATATTCAAGATTAAGCTTTTTTTTCGGTTTCTTAGACTAACGTTTTAGCATAGCAGTTTCCGTTCTACTAATCATCGCAAAGAGCTCCGGGAAATTGCGAGACTCCTGTGGGAAAAGAGTGCTTGGTGAGACCCCACAGAGCGTCAGCTCGAGGAGGCTCACCGCGCTCCCACGGAAAGCGAGTAATTTCCCGGAGCTCTAAACACTTTCAAACATATCGGAAACAGTCCGAACATCTGGAATTTGACTCTTCCACTAAAGGGAGCTTCTATGAATATCAACACTGGAATTTAACTGAACATATAGTTAAATGGATTTAACAGCGTCCTGAATAGGAGTTGTCCCGCCTACAACTTGATATTCCTTGCTGATCGTTGAATCATTTTCCAAAGTGGCGACGATTACAGAGGCTACATCCTCACGCGGAATTTCTCCTCTTTCCACTTCTATTGCCGCTTCAACCTGACCAGTCCCTCCGTCATTAGTTAACTTACCGGGATGGATAATCGTATAATCCAAGTCCGTTGACCGCAAACGTTCATCAGCATAATGCTTAGCTGCAACATAAGGTGCAAAGGATGAATTAGCAGCCAAAATCGCTTCACGACGCGTATCAAATGAGGAAATCATGACAAAGCGCTTCACGCCTGCTGCTTTAGCCGCTTCCATTGTTTTTACCGCTCCATCCAAGTCAATTAGAATCGTTTTATCCGGTCCTGTGTTCGGTCCGGAACCTGCAGTAAATACAACGGCATCGACTCCTTTGGCAGCTTCTGCAATAGTTTCGATATCATCTTCTAAATCAACCACTGCCGTTTCTGCGCCGAGGTTTTCAAAAAAGGAGGCTTGCTCCTGCTTACGGATCATGGCTTTAGCTTTCATGTTGTCACGATCCTGAATAAACGAAACGAGATGCTTTCCAATTTGCCCATTTGCTCCAACTACAAGAACTTTCATTTCCTTCATCCTTTCTAAGTAAAATATTATCTTTATAGTAAATCGTAAGTAGGATTGATGTCCACAATAGCGGCTTTCGGAATCGTCTCACTTTTTTGTTAGAAATTCCCGAATAACGGGAAGGGTATAAATAGATTCTAAATTAGAAAAGGGAGTGGAAGTATGAACAATCGTCAATTCGAAAAAATTCAAAACGGTCAGGGATTTATCGCCGCGCTCGACCAAAGCGGTGGAAGTACGCCTAAAGCATTGGCTGGATACGGAGTGCCTGAAGATTCTTATTCCGGCGAAGATGAAATGTTTGATCTTGTCCACCAGATGCGGACTCGAATCATCACGTCCCCTGCATTTGATGGCGATCGCATTATCGGCGCGATTCTTTTTGAGCAAACGATGGATCGAGAAATTGAAGGCAAATATACGGCCGATTACCTTGCTGATAAAGGCATTGTTCCTTTCCTTAAGGTTGATAAAGGACTGGCCGATCAGAAAAATGGTGTCCAGCTTATGAAACCGATTGATGATTTAGATGACAAGCTCCGTCGTGCCAACGAACGAAACATTTTTGGTACGAAAATGCGTTCAGTGATTCATGAACCAAACCAGAGCGGAATTCAGGAAGTTGTCGAACAGCAATTCGAAATTGGTAAACAGATTCTCGATGCTGATATCATTCCGATCATCGAGCCGGAAGTCGATATTCATAGTGATAACAAGGAAAAATGCGAAGAAATTCTGCGTGATGAAATTTTAAAACAACTCAATAACTTATCAGAAGATGAGCACGTGATGTTGAAGCTTACCATTCCAACGAATGCTAATGCTTACAAACAGTTGATCGACCACCCGCGCGTTCTGCGTGTTGTCGCTCTTTCCGGTGGATATTCCCGTGATGAGGCAAACGCGAAGTTGAAAGAAAACGACGGTCTGATCGCAAGTTTCTCCCGTGCGCTGGCAGCGAATTTACAAGCCAACCAGTCTGAAGGAGATTTTGATAAAGCACTGAAGGAAGCCGTTGATACAATCTATGATGCTTCTGTGAATAAAAGATAATGTTGTTAAAAGATGCGCTTCCCTATAGCGCATCTTTTTTTACTTCTCTTAGTAGCAAATGCAAGAAAATAGTTCTCATGTTGATGTTCATAAAATGGTTATTCAACAATATGGCAGAGTTTTTGAAGAGTTGATTTCGAGACATTCGGTGAGTGGATCGGCGCGGCGGGGAATGAATCGCTTTCCGCGGGAGCGCGGTGAGCTTCCTCGGACGTCCCGTCCTGTGGGATCTCACCAAGCACTATCTTCCCACAGGAGTCTCACCATTCCCCGCCGCCCCTAACTTTAGATGTGCTTTTCGAAATCGCTTGAATAATAGTCTTATTAATAATAGCGGAATGATTTATTTTACAGAAGTGAAGGAAGTCTTATTAAATGCTAAGAGCTATAGCTGTAATACACCGGCTAGATGATATCCCAGAATTTTTATTTCCAGTGATTCGTTCACTTCATTAGGACTTGAAATAGTCTTAATAAGATACTTCTTAAGGATAACTATACTCCAGTGCCTTGGTTTTAGTTTTTTTAAATTTCTACACTTGAAATAGTTTCGATCATCTTTCCATCGTGTGGTGGCTTATGAAAACGGTGAGACTCCTGTGGGATTTACATGGTAGGTGAGATCCCGGAAGGCGAAGACTGAGGAAGCTCACCACATGCCCACGGAAAGCGATCCGTTTTCTTAAGCCAGCATCTGCTCATAAAAACGTCTCGAAACGGTACTCGTTCAAATGTATTATTTATAAGAGCAGCTTATACAAGACTATGGAAGGCTAGTGATTTCCTGGACCTTCTACCTCTATTCTTAGTAATGGAAACTCCCAAAATACCTCGAAACTAAGTCTTCAAAATAGGTAGCTTATATGAATATCAACATGGACATTTAACAGAGCCACTATTTTAAAAAAGAAGACGAGCACAAAGCCCGTCTTCTTCCTTATTAATGCGCCATCATTTCATGAGCAATATCGTGTCCATCCATATCTGATGGATAGTAAGTCGGCCAGTTCGTGACTTCATCCAATAAAGCTTCACGATCGTCTCCCCAGTACAGGTGATAGTGGTCCGCTTTAGTCGGATAGATACCATGATCACTGAACTGAATGTATTCTGGAAGTCCTTCTACATCTTCGTTCAGTTTAAAAATATACCTTACCCCTCTGTTGCCCGCATCATAAGTGAGTATTTCATATCCATCGTTGATATACTCACCTGAACGTTCTTCCCCATTCTCGAAAAACGTTACTTCACCATCCTCAATCACAATACGATCAACATCTGTCTGATATCCTTCTTCATAATACTCTTCATATTCCTCTGCTGTCATTTCTTCATCATCTTCTGCTTTTTGAGAAAACACTTCATCAAGAGTCCCATCCTGAAGGTAAGGATAGACTGACTGCCAGTCTCCCTCCCAATCGGTAAGCTGACGATCCTCTACCTGTTCATCATCAAAATAGCCATCATAAATTTGTTGAGATTCTTCATCATCTCCGTGACTATGATCGTGCTCATGGTCATGTTCATCATTCTCTTCTGATTCAGACGAGTCTCCTGACTCTGAGGATGATTCTTCAGATAAGGCTTTTGTTAATTGCTCTAAGTTTGACTGCATAAGTGTAAAGTAGTCTTCGTTGTTTTTAATATCTTCTTCTGTTAAAACTGATAAGTTGTGTATGCGCAGCGTCTCTGCGTCAATTTCCTTTCTGACGACTTCTGCCACTTTAGGTGTTACATTCTGTTCAAAAAAAACATGCTTCAACCCGTGCTTTTCAGAAGTTTCGATGATATACTGCACTTCTTTTTGCGAAGGCTCATTTGTCGGGCTCAAACCGGATAATGCGATCTGCTCGATCCCGTAAGCTTTCTCCCAATACCCATAAGCAGCATGAGAAACGATGATTTTATTCTCAGGTAAGCTTTCTAGCTGGGTGTGGAATTTTTGATCTAAGCTCTCAAGTTCCCCTTTCAGCTCTTCAAAGTTTTTATTAAAAGCTTCTTCTTCCTCAGGATTCAATTCTACTAACGTATCTTTAATATGCTCCGCCATCTCAACAGATCGGACAGGGTCCAGCCATACATGAGGATCTTTGTCTCCATGATTATGGCCGGCATGGTCATCCCCTTCACTTTCTTCGTCACCTTCATGATCGTGCTCATCTTCATGACTGCCTTCCTCTCCCTCATGATCGTGAGCATGTTCTTCTAAATCGATGCCTTTTGATGCTTCTAAAATCATGATGTCTTCCGACTCGATAGATGCAGAGATTTTATCTGCATAAGGCTCCAATCCTGCTCCATTATAGATGAAAGCGTCGGCTTCAGCGATTTCCACCATCTCTTTTGTCGTTGGTTCATACGTATGCGGATCTGATCCAGGAGGCAGAATTGATTCTACCGATGCTTGGTCTCCTGCGATTTGTTCGGCAAAAAACTGAAGCGGGTAAACCGTCGTAAAGAGCTTCAGTTCGTCTTTAGACTCCTGGGTTTCTTCACTTTCACTACTGTTCGCCTCTTCCTCGCCTCCACACGCAGCCAGGGCAAAAATGACAATAAATAAACTAAGTATACTTGCATATTTTTTAAACATTGGCTCTCCTCCTTTATGTCGTAATCATTTTATAGTAACGATTACGATTTGTAAATAGTAATCGTTACTATTATAAAAATACCAAGCTAGATTTCTATATACAAGGCCTATACACATAACATCTAGGTGGACATTTTAATAAGTGAGAAACGCTCGCTTCAAAAGAAAAAAACTTCTCAAAAGTTTGGTCAACTAATGAGAAGCCTACACTATTCTTTTTATCTTATTTTACGCTTTCAACGATTGTCCCTTCAATAAGAGGCGTGCCTTCCTCATCTGTTCCCACATATGTGCCATACACTTCGACGATATCATCGGTTAAAAAATCGGTATCTTCATCCATATTTTCTACCGTATAAGTACCAAATCCACTTTCTTCTTTCGTCGTTACTGTAAATGCTGCTGCTTCCTTCGAAAGTTCCGAAGCAGAAACGGATCCTTGAATGATTACCTCCGCGCCTTGCTCCACTTCCCCACTCGTTACAGATGAAAATTCAACGGGCACCGCTTCTGCTCTTAGTAGTTCCTCCAACTCCTCCTGAGAAGGTTTTTCCTCTGCATTACTATCACTTGCACTCGTATCTTCGGAGCACCCGATCAAAGCAGCAAAACCAATTATAGCTAAATATTTTTTCATACGTAGACCTCCATCTCGTTAACTTACTCTTCTAATTCTATATATTTACCTGAATCCCTTCGATGAAGATTGTAAGATTGTGGCTGTTTTTAGCATTGTTCTCTTTCTTGTTAAGGAAGCACAAAAAAAGCCTCCCGCAAGTTCAAAAAACTTGAAGGAGGCAGTATTTTTACTTCTTATCCTCTATACTTGATAGCTAATCCTTTCAGGAAATTCCTGGCGTATTGATCACCGAACACTTTATAATTTTTGTGTCCTTCTTTTCTCAGGAGGGCGCTCAATTCACCTTTTGTTATCGTGACTCCTGCTTCTTCTAAAATATCTATGATATCCTCACTCGTTAAGGTTAAGGCGATTTTCACTTTTTTCAACATGACGTTATTGACACTGGACTGATTCTTTATCGACCGGTCTGGTTTAGCCGGCTGGCCTTGTTTTGGTTCTTGTGGTCCTCTTTTGAAAGTAATGAAGCCATTTAGAAAAGAATCCAGCATACTATTCGTGCACTTTATATGATCTTCATTTTCAACTGCCTCATCTTCGTCATAATCCTCATCGTAAGTGTCCTCTGATTTGGTTAAGATTTTTGACACATCTTCTTTTGTTACTTCGACGCCGCCTAGTTTAAATATTTCTACCATGTCTATATCTTTTATATCCAGGGCATATCTTAATCTGATCAATATATCATTGTTATCCATTTATAAACCTCCCATTTGATTGCCTGCTTTCATAAATCTTCAACCTATGAAATGACTTCCTTTTACTTATTACCATCCTCTATTATTTTATTAAGAGGATGATTTATGATTTTCTTTTCTGATCTAGCTATTCGATCGAGAGTTAGTATAGTTTTTTCATCGAAGGGCATCTACTATCTCTTCAGATGATTGATTAATTTCATTTATATCGACTGTATCCAGTGTACGATCCGAGAGGTTATATTTTTCTTTTAAGTGTAAAATTCTTTCCACGCTTTCATCTATTCTTTCTTCACTTATCGTTCCATTTTTAACTGCTTTTGTTAAACTGCTTACAGCGCTCTTCTTGTTTTCATTGCCGTGGCAGACTAAAACAATGTCATTTCCTGCAAGAACCGCTCTTACGGAAGCTTCACCTATATCATAGTTTTCAGTAATAGCTCCCATCGTCATATCATCGGTTACTACAACGCCATTAAACTTCAATTCTTCTCTTAATATGTTGGTAATCACATTTTTTGATAAAGAAGATGGATATTCACTGTCTATTTCAGGCAACATGATATGCGCAACCATCGTCATATCTGCCTTTTGATTAACCGCATTTTGAAATGGCACCAATTCCATTTGGCGAAGTCTTTCCAAACCATGGTGCACAACCGGTAAACCAAGATGAGAATCAACATCTGTATCACCATGGCCTGGGAAATGCTTTACTACAGGTATGATGCTTTTGGATTGTATACCTTTCATTTCTTCGATTCCCATCTTCGAAACCATTTCCTTGTTATTCCCAAAAGCCCTCTTTCCAATTACCGGGTTGGATGGATTGCTATTGATATCCAAAACAGGGGCCATCGTCATATTGAATCCAAAAGAGCTTACTCTTTCTCCGATCGCTTCTCCAACTTGATAGGCAAGCTGCACATCTTGAGAATCACCAATCTCTTTACTGTCCGGTAAGTTTATAATTTCAGGAGGCATTCTAGATACTAAACCACCTTCTTCATCAACTGAAGTAAAGATGGGAATATCATGATGTTCCTCGTTAATATCTTTTATTTGATTGTTCAATTCAACTAATTGCTTCGAGCTGGTAATGTTATTCTTAAATAAAATAAGCCCGCCGATATGATTGTCTTCTATTAATTTTCTAGTTTCGTCATTAACTTGGGTACCTTCAAATCCAAACATAAGCATTTGCCCAATCTTTTCTTCTATGGACATGGAAGTCATCGTTTCTTTAATCGAATCTGTGACAGCATCAGGTGGAGATTCTTCCATTTCTCCATCTTCCTCATTGTTCTCATCAACAAGCTCTTCATTCTGATTATTTTTTTCTTCATCTTTGCTTTCATCTGCACTATTTTCTGTGTCGCTGTTATTGTTGAAAGCTTGGTTACAGCCGGCCAAAGTCATTAATATAATCAAAGAAAACACAAATAATAACCTGGGCCAATTTTTATTATTTTTCATAATCGTCTCCCTTGATTTAATGACAATACTCACCCACCCTGTAGTAACTAGAGGCTGGTGATTTAAAGATTCCATAAATTATTGCTCTTATTTATACTCCCTTCTCATCAGCACTTTAATACTGACAGAACTCAGAATTATTCAAGCTTTTTCTTTAAAATCAAACTTAATTTTATAATCTTCATCCAGTGTTAAAGCTGTACTGAACGGTTTCTTTCCTTTAAATCCCTTCAAAACCTTCGTACGCTTCTTCTCGCACAGCGTTTTGATCATATTCGGCGTTAATGTTTTGCCTGCCAGCCTTTTCGGAAAGGTCACTTTGCACCCTTCTTTATAAGCAGAGCATGCGTAAAATTTGTAGCGATCCATAATCGAACCCGTAGAACAGGCAGGGCATTTGGCGATCGGTTCATTCCATTTCTTTTTCTCTCCGGTGCTGCGGATGTTCACCTGCTGAATCGTTTCAGGAGTTTCTTGAATCAGCTTTTCAATAAACTGGCTGGTCTGCTTGATGAACATCTGCTTGGACGCTTCACCATTTCCTATTTTCTTCAAATAAGACTCCCATTTGGCGGTCATGGAAGGGCTGGATAAAAGGGTTCCTTCGATCGCTTCGCAAAGCATTACCCCTTTTTCGGTGACGTACACGTTGTTTTTCTTCACTTCAATATATTTCTGAGTTTTAATCGTTTCAATGATACTGGAGCGGGTGGCTTCTGTTCCAAGCCCTTCGACTTCCTTTAAAATCTCCACATCTTCTTCATTTTCCATTAGCTTTCCGCACGTTTTCATCATGTTGATCAGTTGTCCTTCAGTATAAGGCTTCGGCGGCTGCGTCATGCTTTCTTTAATTTGAAGACGCGCGCCTACCTCTTCCCCTTTATGGACATCCGGAAGGTCGGGCTCTTTTTCTTGATTGGATTTAGAGGGCTTTGGAAACAGCTCTTTCCAGCCTCTTTTCACTTCTCTTCTGCCCGTAGATTTAAATGGTAAATCGCGAACATTTGTAAAGATCACCGTTTCTTCGTACACGTAGTCCGTATGGAACATGGCAAGTGTCGTAGCCATAACTTCATTGTAAATATTACGTTCCTCGCGGCTTAGTCCGCTCAGCTTCTTCTGGGTGGGGACTGTTTTGGTCGGAATGATGGCATAGTGTTCTTGAACTTTACTACTGTCCACATACCGCTTATTCGGCCTTAAGGACGCAGCTTTGAAAGAGACGTTTAATGTTTCCTGGTAAGAATTCAGGTTTTTCACTAAATAAGCAAATTCGTTTTCGGTTATAAAATTACAGTCTGTTCTCGGATACGAGACCAGACGTTTTTCATAGAGTTTCTGCATGGTCTTCAGTACTTGCGACGGTGTATATTTCCAACGCCTGTTCGCCACACTTTGCAAGGTGGACAGCGAATGCAGTTTCGGTGATTTCTTATGCTTTGTCTTTTTGTCTAAGCTTTTAACAATCCCTTGTGCCGCTTCATTTTCCTTCAGACCATGCTCATCCATAAGCCTCTGCACCTTCGCCTTATCCTTTTCCTTAATCTTTGCCAGACCTTTGTAGGAGCCTTTTTCAGATTGAAACAAGCCCTCAATTTGATAAAAAGGCTCTGATACAAAGTTTTCAATTTCTTTGTGCCGTTGATAGATCAAGTAAACCGTAGGAGACTGGACACGCCCAATCGATAAATGATTGGAGTACCCTTTTTTCTGCAGGAGCAGTGTGAACAGGCGGCTCGCATTGATCCCCACCATCCAATCACTGATTTGACGGGCTTTCGCTTCATCAAATAAGCGTAAGTCCTTGTCGTTGCTTTGTAAATTATTAAACCCTTTACGAACTTCATCCTTCTCGAGTGAGTTGATCCACAACCGTTGGATCGGTTTTCCCTTCACGCCTGTTAAACGGAGGATACTGTAAAAAATATTCGAGCCTTCACGATCGACATCGGCCGCATTTACGAGAACATCCGCTTGCTGGAACAGCTTCTTGACCGCTTGAAACTGCTCCCATTTTCCTTTGGAGACTTTTTCAAGGAAACGGTCAGGAACAATCGGGAGCTGATCAAGCTTCCACCTCTTCCACTCTGGTTTATAGTCATGAGGTTCTTTTAACTCCACCAGATGGCCAACGCCCCAGGTGATCGTTGCTCCATTTGGAAAGGTGTCATCTGGCTTTAATTGTATATAAGTTTTCGTTTTTTCCTGTATCTTAAAAGCCTCTGCATAAGCTTTGGCCTGAGATGGTTTTTCGGCTAAGATGACCACTTTCGTCATGGTCAATCCACTCCTTTCAACGAACCACAACATTACTATGAGATGAAATGCAAAGCAAGGGATTAAATGGGGGTGGAAATCAGGAGAAGGAAGCTTACTATAGAAGCTTCCAGTATATATTTAATCGTTCTTAACAGGAATTAGTAAATTCGCTTAGCTATCCTTTCAGCACCTGTCCCTTTCCGAATATCGAAAAGGGGAAACATATCACTCTATCATTATAATAGATCTTTCACTCGATTAGCGAAAGCAGCACCGTCTATTATCTTTTTTCCGCCTCCTTGGACAAAATCCGGTTTCCCCCCTCCCTTTCCTTCAATAAGAGGCAATGTTTGTTTCGCGATTTCATTCATGTTTCGATCGATCTCGTCACCACGAGCCAGCACGAATTGCAATTGCTCCTCCTGCTCACTGACAAGGATAAGATAAATATCAGACACTTGTTCGGTGATCGCTTTTCCTAGAGACTGGAGAGCTTTGATCGGCCGGTCATGAAAAACTCGTTGAATCACTTGATCTCCCTGTGCCTCAGAAATAATAGTACGCGCTTCATGCTGGAGTAATTGTTCTTCAAGCTCGGCAATCTTCTTATCTTTCTCCTTGCTTGATTGGACCATCTCGCTGACTTCCTGAACAAGCTGCTGTTCCGGCCTTGGAACAATCTGCTTCATTTCAGTTAATACCCGATGCTTCTGACCAAGCTTAGACAGAACACGATAACCGCAGACAAACTCCAGACGTACCTGCTTCTTATTTTTTGTCCATCCTAAAAACTTGGCTGCCATGACTTCGCCAGTAGACCTGGGGTGGGTCCCTCCGCATCCGTTGTAATCAATATCCGGAATGATGACAAGACGGACGTCACCTTCGACGGCAAGTGGTTTACGAAGGGAATACGCTTTCGCCTCTTCCGCAGGCAACCACTTTGTTTCTACAGGAAAATTGTCATATATAACTTGATTCACCTGCTCCTCAGCTTCATGCAAAAGTTCGTCGGAGATTTGTTCCGTATCCAAATCTATCGTCACCGTATCTTTTCCTAAATGAAAGCTTGTCGTTGGAATTTGGAACTGATCGTCGAAAACGGCCGAAATGATATGTTGTCCACAATGCTGCTGCATATGGTCAATCCGTCGCTCTCTATCAATAATTCCGTGCACTTCTTCAGTACCTTCAGGAAATTCTTTTTTTATGTAATGACGCACCTCATCCTCTACTTCTTCTACATCTGCCACTTCGACGCCATTTAATGTTCCTTTATCATGAGGCTGGCCGCCCCCGGCAGGATAAAAAGCCGTTTCTTCTAAAACTGTATAAAGACCGCGCTCATCCTGGTCTGTTTTTATAATCCTGGAGTCGAACTCCATCGTATAAGGTTCTGCGTAGTAAAGCTTTCTCATCATTGTACGTTCCTCCTATGATTTCCTAATGGTAGTTTACCATTTTTATATGGGAAGAGGACATTATATGAAACAGTGGCTTCAGATGATTTAGACATAAATGATTGATAAAACCCCAGGATAACTATTTTCAGGTTGTCTGGGGTTGTTTCATAGGAGATCTAATTAATTTTTTGATCACTTTCGTTCAGAAGCATTCCAGACTTTATCATCTAACTAGAAGGTTCATTCTAAGGAAGAGAATCATCTCTAAGCTGGGTCTTTGTAAATAAGGAAGTTTATATGAATATTAAAATGAAGGTTTTACAGAACCAATAAAAAAAGAGATCAATCCAAACGAATGGATCGACCTCTTTTATTAGAAATTTGGAACGATGTTCATTGAACTGCAAGTCCAATTACATTACCATAACTTTGTTCCTCTATACTGCTAAATCAATTACTAGCTAATCACTTGATATACTGTTTTCTCCGTACCCACATTGTAGCTGCCCACTTCTCTCCCGCTGTGACAGGTGATCCCCCGTGAAGCGTCCGTTCATTGAGTACAGGATCCGAATAGAAATATTCAAAATAGACCGCCATACCTGGTTGAGGGGAAACAGAAAGATTCATTTGTGGAAAATACGTTTCCCCTCCCTCTTCCACATCATTCAAGTATAAGACGAGCGTACTAATTCTTGGGTTGTTCGTTGCTCTTGCCTTTGATCTGAAGTAGTCGTAATGCGCTTTATACTCCTGGCCTTGTTTATAATTCAATATGTGAAGTCCTTCTCCATGTTCTACGGGTACGTTCATGATATGCGCAAGCCGTTTCTCAATCCTGGTCGTGACATCGTCCTCTGGAAGAAAAGTACTGCTGCTTGTCCGAATGTCGCTCACTTCATGTGTCGAGTCGATTTTCGAACGGTTCATACGATCTTTGGAAAGACGAATGATCTCCTCACATTCCGCCTCACTCACTACGTTTCCCAGAATAGCGATTTTAGGATCTTCCATTTTGGCGATAATCGCTATTTCACGGTCTTCGGTCATAATCTTGTTTCCCGTGTGGTCGAAAATTGAAGCTTCTTTCACATGCATTGTCACTTTTTCATCAACCTTTTCTAATGTACTAAACTATGAACCTCGACGGTAGACCATTAAGAACCATTAAGAAATAATAGGATACATGAATTATTTTACCACATTTTTACTATTTAACTATAAGGAACGCTATTGTTGATTTTCATAAAAGTTATTAAATAATAAGGCAGGAGTGTGGAAGACTTATTTTCGAGATATCCGGGGTTCGATTCCGTATTGATAGTCAGGGGTGGTTGGGAGTAAGCAGAAACGCCCCCTTTACCAAGAAGTAGCGTCTTCTAGATGCCTGTGCGGTGAGAATATAGTGCTCTAAACCAATCTTTTCACCATGGGAGCTTATTATGAGAAGCAGCATACTAGCACAAATGTTTGCTTTTTCTTGAAGCGGTGTCGAGATACTTATTAGGCAGAGGGCGGAAAGACATGGTGAAACTCCTATGTGATGAAAACATAAGAAATGATCTCCTTTAATTTTATTGCAAGCTTTCTCGATCTATCAGAGGATCATTTAATTATATAAAACGTGCAAATCCCTTTTTCCACCCTTTCATTTGTAAAAGAAAGCGTTTTATTGTAAAGGTAAGCGCTTACTATCAAAAACCCCGTTGCAATAAGATTCATTATCTTATACTCTATTATAGTCAGTTATAAAATAAATATAAAAATTTATAATAAAAAGCTATTCATTTATATGAATAGCAATCATATTTATGGAGGGGTAATCATGGATAAAGAAGTGATGACGATTTCTCAAGTGGCTGAGTATCTGCAGATGAATGAAATGACTGTCTATAAACTAGCACAAGAGAGAAAACTGCCAGCCTTTAAAATCGGTAGTCACTGGAGAGTAAAGACAGCAGACCTCCATGAATGTATTGAAGAATTAAAGAAACAATGAATCTACGAACCTGACTGCTGTGAGAGTCAGCCGTCTTAAATAAAATAGAAAGAGGGTAACTATGTCAATTTCAAAAATTAAAGAACAATGGTTTGGCAATGTGAGAGGAGACGTTCTGGCTGGGATAGTCGTTGCTTTAGCACTTATTCCTGAAGCGATCGCCTTCTCCATTATCGCAGGAGTCGATCCCATGGTCGGACTTTATGCATCTTTTTGTATCGCTGTAGTCATTGCATTTGTCGGTGGAAGACCTGGTATGATTTCTGGAGCTACTGGAGCTATGGCACTGCTTATGATTACGCTTGTAGCTGACCACGGAATAGAGTATCTCTTGGCTACTACTATTCTTACCGGTATACTGCAAATTTTATTTGGAGTTTTTAAATTAGCTCGTTTTATGAAGTTTATCCCAAGATCTGTGATGGTGGGATTCGTTAACTCACTGGCTATCTTAATCTTCACCTCTCAATTTCAGCATTTTGTTGATGAGACCTGGATTATGTATGCTCTTGTTGGTTTAACTTTAGCTATCATTTATTTATTCCCGCTTGTTACAAGGGCGGTGCCATCTACGCTGGTAGCGATTGTTGTAGTATCAGCTATCGCTATTTCAATGAATTTTGGTGTTAGAAATGTAGGAGATATGGGAGCACTCACTCAATCATTACCGTTCTTTGCTCTTCCTAATATCCCATTAAATCTAGAAACGCTAATGATTATCATGCCTTATGCATTAGCATTGACTATTGTTGGTCAATTAGAATCGTTACTAACAGCTTCTATCGTGGATGATATGACAGACACAGATAGTGATAAAAACAAAGAAAGCCGCGGACAAGGGATTTCAAACATCGTAGCCGGCTGCTTTGGCGGAATGGCAGGCTGTGCCATGATTGGTCAATCGGTAATCAACGTGAAATCCGGCGGTAACGGAAGGTTATCTTCACTTGTTTCAGGTATTGTTCTAATGTTCCTTATCATTGTCCTTGGAGGCGTCGTCGTCCAAATTCCTATGGCTGCGCTGGCAGGTGTTATGATTATGGTTTCTATTGGTACATTCGATTGGAGTTCGGTCAGAAATCTACATCGCGTTCCTAAAACCGATGCATCCGTTATGGTTGTGACTGTACTCACAGTTGTCATCACTCACAACTTAGCCTATGGAGTGTTAGCAGGCGTTGTACTAAGCATGATTTTCTTCGCTGTTAAAATTTCAAAAGTACGAGTACTTCCTTTATATGTCCATGAAGGGCGTAAGAAAATTTATTATATTCAAGGACAGCTCTTCTTCGCATCGGTTACAGATTTCCTTGACTCTATCGACTTTAAAGATGATATCGATGAAGTAACCATTGATCTAACTGAATCCCATTTATGGGACGATTCGGCTATCGGAGCTCTTGATAACTTAGAAACTAAATTTGAACAAAATGGAGTTACAGTTCACTTCAAAGGCTTAAATGGAGAAAGTTCCCGTTTATTAAACCGTCTCGGCGGTGTTTCTAAGAGTGCAGGGCACTAATTAAATCCAAAGGAGACAATGTCATGTTTAAAAATATTTTACTTGCTACAGATGGTTCTGAACATTCAAACCGAGCAATCGATCAAACATTAAAAATGATTTCACCTTATAAAGATCAAGGCCATATCGAACTTGTTTATGCTGTAGATGGAGAAAAATCAAAAAAGGATGTCCTAAAGTACGGAGATTCCCATACAGCCACAGCTAAACGGAAAGAAAAGTTCTTGGATACGATTCAGCACATCGAAGGTCAAGGAGTCAAAGCGAATATATCGATCCTTCACGGAGAACCATCAGAAACGCTGATCGAGTACGCGAATAATGGCAACTATGATTGTGTTGTAATTGGCAGCAGAGGAAGAAACAAACTTCAAACACTAGTTCTTGGAAGTGTCAGTCATAAACTTGTGAAATATGTGAAGTCCCCCGTAGTTATTATCAAATAATATAAAGAGTGTGCCGGGTTGTCGGCACACTCTTCATTTATACTGTATTATAACTAGTTATAAAAGAACCTAATTAATTCACACCACCTCGTTACGGGCTTCATTATATTGCGGTCTTCTAAGACAAGTCAAAACGAGCTCATCTATAGAATAGATGAGCTCGTTTTTTTAGTTTTTATATGAAGGTTTTGGAGATAGAAGCGAGAAAACCAAAGCAAGTACAGGCAGGAGAATCATCAGCCATAAAATCTCCTGATAGCCGCCAAACCAATCAAAGAATATTCCGAACGGAAGAGGGCCAAACGCTGAACCAAGAACCATAACGGTTTGTGCTAATCCTTTGATACTTCCTAAATGCTCCCTCCCAAAATAGTTGGGCCATACAATGGTTAACGTGATACGTTCAAACCCATTAGCAACTCCCCATATCACCCCGTAGATGACAGCACCCATCCAGGAATTCACCTGCAGAAGAAATAAGAGAGCGATAATATGGGCGCAAAATGTAAGGGCTAATACGTAATGGACAGAAATCCGGTCGACTAAATAACCGACTAGAAAGGTAACGGGGAATCCAATGACAGCCATCAGCGTTAATACTAATGCAGCGACGGATTCCGTCATACCTTTTCCCTGGATGATAGACACCAGGTGAAAGGTTACTCCTGTATTCACTAAAGCAGGAACACTTACAGTGAACAAAATGAGCCAGAACGCTCTCGTTCTCATCGCTTCTTTTAGTGTCCAGCTTATTTCGTTCACTTCTAAAGTTACTTTTTTCTTCTCTGTTTGATTCTTTTGTTCTTTTTCTTTCCCATCGGGAACTTCCCCAATATCTTTCGGCTGGTTACGAACCAAAAAATAAGCAAGCGGCGCAAAACCAACTAAAAGAAGGATCCCCCACATCGTCCACGTCATTCTCCAGCCTATCGAATCAATGATCCACGTATTCAAAACTGGCATTAAAGCTGAGCTTGCAAAGCCTCCAATGGCCATTACGCTCAAAGCTCTCCCTCTTTTTTGAATAAACCACTGAGGCACCAGGGTGTTTGGAATCAGTGTCATGGAGCCTTGACCGAATAAACGAAGCATAAAGAAACCAACAAACATCATCACGGGACCTGTTAGTAGTGAATTCCAAAGGCAGGCGAGAGCTAATAGGAATCCGGCGAGCGTCATCATAACTCGCTGCCCCCAAATATCTACCAGTTTCCCTACGAGAAATAGAGCTAACCCGGCACACAAAGTAGCCGTAGAGTATAAGCCGGAAACCATTGATCTAGAGTATTCAAAATCTCGGAGGTAATGTTCAATGAAAATCGAGATAAAATAGGTTTGCCCTGGTCCTGAAAAGAACATACTTAACCCTGCTATGGCTACAACCACCCATCCATAATAAAACGGCGGTGATATAGGCGCTTGTGACTTACTGTGTTTAAGCATTTTTACCACTTCCTCTTTTTCTTCTTTCGTACAATATGTATAGGAGTTTTCATTCTTCATTTCTCAAATCACTCAGCACGCTAATTTCAAAAGTTGACTTGGCTAGCAAATGTGAACGACATGCCGACTTGAAATTCTATCGATTAATCGTATTATATTTTATATTACCCTTTTACTAAAATTCACCTTTATACTCATTATGATGAAAGTGATCATTCAATAGATGAAATCATAGACTTTTTCAAGAAAGCATTATTGGACTTCCACTATATAAATAGGCAAGCACTCTTATCGAATGCTTGCCTAATCAAGTTAAAGAGTTATTCTTCTTCAATCATTTCGGTTTCATCAAGATAACGGAGAAGGTCTCCATACACGATTGAATCCGACAAACCTAATTCTTCTTCAGCTTGCTCAAACCCAGATTCACAGGCATTGCCTTCTACCTCTTCACCAGTTTCCCGGTCATAGCAGCTTTCATTTACACCTACATGCTCATCACTTGCAAAATTGCCATCACGTGTAATCATCATTTCCCGACGATCTTCACTGAATAAATCCTGACCGAATTGAACCGGATTATCATCTTCTACCCCCAGCATATTGGTAAGGGTAGGGCGCAGGTCAATCTGACCTCCAACCGTATCATATTTCTCTGGTTCAATACCTTCGCCAATCATGAGAAGAGGGACACGCTGCAGTTGAAACTGTTCATATTCATTAATATCTTTGTCCAAATACTCTCCCATAGCCTTTTGGTGATTTTCGGAAATACCGAAGTGGTCCCCATAGATGACAAGAACGGTATCGTCATAAAGATCTGATCCTTTAAATTCTTCTACAAACTCTTTCAACGCCTCATCCTGGTAGCGTATCGTCTGGAAGAAACGGTTCAAAGTACCGCTTGACGTATCACCTTCTTCAATATACTTCTTGTCCTCAGGAAGCGTAAATGGGTGGTGATTCGTCAGTGTAATCATCTTATTGTAAAACGGCTGATCCATTTCTTCCATTTTATCTAAAGAGTCACTGAAAAAGTATTCATCTAAATATCCCCATCCATAAGATTTCTCCTCAGTTACATCATAATCTTCTTTAGAGTAATATTCATCGTAACCTAGAGAATCATACATGACATTTCGGTTCCAGAATGTCTTATCATTAGCATGCATGTTAGAAGACGTGTATCCATTCTCTCCTAACAATTCAGGAGTGGCTTCATATTCATTGCCTGAATGAGTAAAAAAGGCTGCCCCGCGGTTCAGACCATACAATGAGTTATCTAACAGAAACTCTGAATCTGCCGTCCTCCCCTGCTTCACCTGATGATAGAAGTTATTAAAGTAAGCTCCTTCTTCTTTCAGGTCGTTGAAATAAGGGGTAAGCTCTTCCCCATTCAGTTCATTATCTACGACAAATGTCTGGGTGCTTTCCAGCGACAAAATAATAACATTTTTGCCTTCAGCTACGCCTGTCATTTGTCCGTTTGGGTCAACTTCCTTTTCATTTAAATAGTTTAAAGCAGGAACTAATTCGTTACTATCCGCAAAGGTTTTCTTCGCTTCAGTTTGGCCCTGCAAAACAGCATCGTAAATATGATAATCGATAACCCCAATATTTTTCACCAGCAAATTTCGATCAAAAGCACGTGTTAACAACTCCGTACGCTCAGTTTGTGCCCAGGCTAAATTTACGAGGAATAACAGAATAGCTACCATTGCTAACATGAGCCCCTCTTTGCGCTTAGGCATAAAACTTTGAAAACGAACTGGTTTTAAATAGAATAATAGAAAAATCGCAACTACAACGTCTACGAACAAGAAAATATCTGTGGCTGATAGAATGTTCGTAATACTTCCTCCGAGACCAGCAAGGTTCGCTACTTGCCCTAACATCGGAATTGTAATGAAGTCATTATATTCTCGATAAAATAATACATTTACGTACAATAGGACCGATCCGAGAATATAAGCAGCTAATAAACCTCTGCGACCAGCCAATAAGATTCCTAATCCGAAAATAAGAAATATACTGCTCAAGGGATTAAAAGCTAAAATCGCTGCTTGGTTCACGTTTTCTAATTCCAGGGTGAAGACTCCACCTTGAATAATTGTCATCTTCAGCCAAAACAGGGCAATTACTGCGGCAAAAATTAATTTTTTCTTAAAGGCAGGATCGTTCTTTTTCATTTTTTTTAACATGTACTAACCTCCATGATGGATACTTATCCTCTTCACTTTATTCTTCAATTCCTGTTCACAGCACATTTACATAACAACAAATGATATCTTGATTCACTGTACATTCGCCTTAAAATAATATCTCCAAAAGTGAATTCAATGTTACTCGACCTATTTGTGTAGATTGTAAATTACATAAAACACTCTATTATAATTGAACGTGTTTCATTGATTATGCAATCATATATTTTATAACTAACTATAATAGAGTATATTATATTTAAATTAATTACAATAGATTTCTGATTAGGAAGCGCTTACCTTTACTATTATTTAGGATTTGTTAAAGTCCCGTGTTGATATTCATATATGCTTTCTTTAGTGGAAGGCTCAGTTTCGAGATGTTTGGACGGTTTCCGTTATGTTTAACAGAGGTAAGAGCTCCGGGAAATCACTCCCTTTCCGTGGGAGCGCAGTGAGCCTCTTCGAGCTTCGCTCTCCGGGGTCTCACCTAGCACTCTCTTCCCACAGGAGTCTCGCGATTTCCCGGAGCTCTTTACGATGATAAGTAGCACGGAAACGTCTTTGATAAGACATTAGAATCTACGAAACGAGTAAGAAAGTTTAATCATGAATATTTTTACACAGAATATGGCTAGTGGTAGATATAAACGACCTCTAACCATGTAGTGTGTCATACCTAAATGAAACCAAGTCTTCCACTATCCTGCCGTATTGTTGAATAACTCACTTATCAATATCAACAACCACCTTTAACATATCCATTATTTAAAAACGGCTTAATGTCGAGTTATTTAGTTAGATTCTGGCTTAAAATCTCACCTTTCTTAAGTTGATTACTCTAAGGAAGGTTTTTTTGGGTTGAATTTTTATTCTTAAAGGAGATTCAGCGTTTTAAAATTCCATTGTCTTGTTTAATCGCTCAGCGAAGTGAACGTTTTGTGAACATTGCTCTTTCTGTAAGGCAGCTCACATAATCTTAAGAGAAAATTCTTTAGAGTATAAGGTGTCCTAGTAAAACACCTAATATGCCGGTTTACTGGTATGGTGTCATTATTGCAGCAGGAGCATTTTTAGGACTCTTTCTTGCTATGAAAGAATCAGAAAGGCTTGGAATTTAAAAAGACTATATTGTCGATATCGTCGTTTATGCGATTCCCATCTCCATAATAAGTGCTCGATTTTAATATGTCTTTTTTGATTGGGAACGATATATAAATGGTCCTTTCTGGGAAGTGTTTGCGATATGGGAAGGAGGTATAGCCATTCATGGAGCTTTGATCGGCGCCTTCTTGACAGCTTATTTCTATTGCAGGCACAAGAGATTATCCTTCTGGATGATTGCAGACATTGCCGCCCCGAGTATCATCTTAGGACAAGCAATTGGTCGTTAGGGGAATTTCATGAACCAGGAGGCTCACGGCGGACCGGTATCTCAAAACTATATGCGTTTTTTGCCAGACTTCATTAACCAGCAGATGTTCATAGATGGCACGCTCTACCATCCTACTTTCTTATACGAATCTCTATGGAACATCCTCGGTTTTCTATTCCTGTTACTTATAAGATACAAAGGCAAGCCAAAGCGTGGATAGGTGTTCATGAGCTATGTGATCTGGTATTCCGTTGGTCGCCATTTTATAGAAGGCTTGCGAACTGACAGCCTTTATCTTTTCGCGGAAATCAGGACAGCTCAATTCATATCCATCCTACTGATTTTAGTTGCTCTTGCCGGAATTATTTATAGAAGGAAATAGGGCTTAGCTAACAAACACTATAATGGTAAAAAAGTTAAATAGGAGAGAAGTTATAGGCTAGACTATTTTCTCAAGTAACACCTTCTTCTTTTATTGAAATAACATCTAATGACTTGTAGAAAGGAATGAGCACTTATGTCATCACCCTCTCGCTGGCTGAAAATCACTTTTATTCTTTTAGCATTCGGTACTGTATCTTATATCACTCATTTTCATTTAGAGATCCGCCCTTCAGATATCCGTGATTTCATATTGTCGTTCGGTTGGTGGGGGCCTGCCATCTTTTTCTTCATTTACACGATAGGTCCGATTGTATTCTTCCCGACATCGGTTCTATCTCTCGGAGCAGGGCTTGCTTTTGGAGTCTGGCCAGGCGTCCTTTACATCATTCTAGGAGCTACGGGAGCAGCTATGACAGGATATATCATGGCTCGTTTGTTCGGGCGATCGGTTTTAAAAACGGAAAACTTCTCCTGGTCAGAAAAACTGTTTAAGCAGATGGAGAAAAGAGGATTCTTATACATTTTTGTACTACGGCTCATCCCTCTCGTCAGTTTCGACTTGCTCAGCTATGCGGGCGGGATTGCGAAGGTTCGTTTCAAGTCTTTCATCCTCGCCACCGTTTTGGGTATGATTCCCGGTACATTCGCTTATAGCTTCCTGGGTTCCAGTATTGCTTCAGGAGATATCATCATGATTGTTATAGCTGCATCTGTGTTTTTATGTTTGATAGGAATCACCTATTACTTCCGAACACCGGTAAAAAGATGGCTCGGTTTGTCTTCTGAATAATGAACGTAAAAGTAATGCGTATTACAGAATTTAGTTCGTTCATTTTATACAATGAAAGTATCAAATGAAAAGGGAGTGTGTGCTATGACAAACTCTGCAAGTAAAGCCGTCATGTATGGAATTACAGGTGGAGTTATTGGAGGAATCTTGTTTGGGATTATAATGCAAATGCAAGGAATGATTGTCATGCTCGCCGGAACCATGGGTAGTGAAAGTGCCGTTATGGGTTGGATGATGCATATGATCATCAGTGTGATTTTTGGTATATCCTTCGCTATCTTGACGTTTGTCATTAAGAACATTTGGGCCTTAGCTATTGTTTTCGGTATTGGTATCTGGATTGTCGGTCCACTTGTAATTATGCCTATGATGATGGGAATGGGAACGAATTTAGCCAATGCCTTCACACCGGATCAACTGATGAGCCTTGTTACTCACCTTTTCTTTTCGTTCATTGTTGCCGTTGTTTTCAATTTATTAGCAAAGAAAAGTACAGTAAAAACTGAAGCCGTTGCATAAAAAGAAAATGTATTAGAGACGACTGTAAAACAAGATAGATATAGATATGCCCGGTTACTCTGAGCACAGAGTAACCGGGCATTCAAATGACTATCTTATGAAAAAATCGACAATAATCGTATGAAAATGAAATACCCGCCGGTCATCTGCCTGGCGGGTATTATTAAGATAAGATTCGCTTTGCTTCCATGAAACGTTGCATACCTGTAAAAGATTCAACTAGAAAGAAAATCAATGTAGTCCACAATAGGTATTGAGGAAAGAGAATCATTAGACTGAATAACAAAAACCCCTCCGTGCGTTCTGCTACCCCCGCCTGGTAATAAAAAGACTTGATCCCTGCTTTTTCCGAGACGGCCCCTACGACTAAAAAGATAGTTATAGAAACGATAATGGATGTACTTAATAAAAGCAAAGGCCACAACAATTCCGGGTGGACGTAGGCGATAGCCAAAATGATTCCGGTTTCAACCATTCGATCGAAGGTAATATCCATCACCGTTCCAAATGGTGAGGTTTTCGTATGCCTGGCCATCGTTCCATCCACTGCATCCAAAAATCCTGAAAACCATAAGAAAAAAACTGCTATTAAAGGATATCCGCTTATATATAGGACACTTGTAGCTAAACCTATGAAAAGCGCAAGTATAGTCACTTGATTAGCCGTACGACCTTTTTTCAGAAACCACTGGGCAGTGTGATCTATGGAAGGCTGTACATATTTTCTTTCGTGTGTATCTAACATTTATTTTCACTCCTCTCTATCCGAATCTAAACCCAGCCACTTTTTCACTCTATTTCTATTAAGATAAGAAATCATCATTAAAAGGACGACCATGATAATAGCAATTCCTACAATAATCGGGTCTCCTGCAATTATGCTTGCCCCTACAGTTCCATAAGTGAAAACGCCAGGAAGAATCCCTATCATCGTTGCCATAAGATAGGAGGAAAAACGCAACTTCATCATTCCTGACAAATAGCTCAGCAAACTGAAACCTATAATGGGAACCAGTCGTAAAAATAAAACAAACAAAAATCCTCTTTCGTTGATTTTTTCTTCTGCCTTTTGAGACCATTGATAATGGTATAAACGAAGGATGGACTTTCCAAAAAAGCGCCCAATGATGTATCCCGTAGTAGCAGCTCCTCCAGCCCCTATCCATATATACAATATTCCCGGCCACATCCCATAAGCTAAACCAGCACTCATAGACAATACAGAAGATGGAAACATAATGAATGGGCCAATCATGTAGGCAAGAATAAAAATGAATGGCGACATCCAACCAAAAGAAGTGATAAATAGTTGGATATCATTTGGTGTAATGTCCCACCTGAAGTGAATAAAATAAATAACGGCAGAGATTAAAATACCGATTGTCAGCAGTCTTAACGTATAACCCGCACGGTTCAACGGCCTGCACCTTCTTAATACTTGTGACGTGTTCCTTCATTATATATCTTTTCTTTGTTATTGGGTGTAAGCGAAAATACACCTTCAGGTATACCACGATAACTTTCGGTAAGTGATGGAAGTGTTCCACTACTGCCACCTATTCTCGCAAGAATTGTTCCACGGCTTTTTTTGTTGTGCTTCGTTTTATTAGCTTGTAAATTGGTATGATTGCGATTATATTTATCCATAAGGACCTCTTTTAAAAATTAAACACGCGTGAGCTTAGTGATGGATTGATTTCCTGACTATCTACATACATTTCTTGCAAAGGAAATATACTATGATGTACTTTAAACGAGGTGAATAACATGGATAAGTTAGCATTATTATCTCAGATCAGCTTATTCGAAGAACTGTCTCAAGATGAGTTGATGAGTATTGATCAAATGAGCGAAATGAGCCCGGTAAAAAAGGGGACAGTCATTGTTTCACCCGACAACCCTATTGATGCCTTATTTTTATTAAAAAAAGGACAAGTACGCCTATACCGTATGAATGATGAGGGCAAACAGTTCACCCTGGACATCCTGGTGGATGGAAACATATTCGGTGAAACGTCAACCATCAGTTTGACCGATGACCAAACCTATGCGGAAGCTATGACAGATACGTACATTTGTACGCTGAGCCACAATGACTATGAGCAATTCATTAAACAAAATCCCCATGTCGCTCTAAAACTGATCGATATCCTTTCTTCACGACTGAAAGATTTCTACAGCCTGAGTGAAAAAATCGCTTTAAGTGGTGTAAAGCAAAGGTTATTATACCTTTTGTTGATGCTCAGTCAAAAAACCGGCCGCAGGAAACAAAATTGGCAGACGATTGAAATGAAACTTACTCATCAAGACCTGGCCAATATGATTGGGGCAACTCGAGAAACGACAAGTGCTGTTATGAGTCAACTAAAGAAAGAAGGATACATTAGAAAGGTTCGCTTTTTAGCTATTGATGCCGATAAGACACAAGAATTCTTAAATCTTTCCTAGTATAGGAAACCGCCAATATCTCGACTTTGTACTCTATTGAATGTTAATCTTACTTCTTGGAACATGAGAAATGAGGGCCAGTAAGCCCCCATTTCTCATGTTTTTTCTATACACCCGCTGCTTCCACACAAATCACTATATACCCTATACCACTTGTCCTATATCAATATATGGCAAGAGTTTTTCACTTTGAGGAATTTGTATCTTTAAATTCCAATATGTCACGACCAATCGATAATCCCTCGTCATGAACAAGCACAGGGGTGTAAACTTCACCAATCAATTCCTTTAATTCTTTTTTTGCGCTATTTTCCTCGAAGATATTGATCACTCTGTATGGGATATCTCTTTTATTCAAATGATGAATGGCCCGGGCACATACCGAGCATCCATCCATTGTATAGAGGACATTCATAATGAAGCTCCTTTTGAAATCATATAGTGAACAAGATGGCTTTGATGCCTAAGGAAGCCACTTGATTACTTTCTTAGTAAGGCGAGGAATGAAACCAGAAAATAGCTTAGCTCTCCAATATTCATTACTCACACGTTCAATTGCAGCAGCATGGTTCGGATACGGATAGATGATTTGGGATAAATCGCCAATCTTTGCTCCTTGCTTAACGGCTAAAATCACGACTTGCATCCAATCACCAGCACCTTTACCAATTGCATGGGCACCTAGAATTTTTCCTTTATTATCTGTGATAATCTTAATGAACCCTTCTGACTTATGCTCCGCTATAAAACGATCTACCTCATCGAGAGAGGTTTTATAAACTTTAATTTCCCTCCCCTGTGACACCGCTTCTTCTTGAGTCAAGCCAAAATGAAAGATCTCAGGAGTTGTATACGTATTCCATGGCGTATAATCATAGGAAATCTTCCGCTTCAAATTAAATAACGCATTTTGTACGACCAGTTTTCCTTCTTGTCCAGCCACGTGAGTGAAAGGAAATGCTCCATTCACATCACCAATCGCAAAAATGTGAGACTGGGAGGTTCTTAACGTGCCGTCTACCTGAATAAATCCACGGTTATTCATTATTACTCCAGCAGAGTCCAGCCCTAGCCCCTCCGTATTTGGCTTTCTGCCTGTGGCGACGAAAATTTCGTCTACATCTAAAGTTTCTTTTAGACCGTTCACTTCATAATGAACTTTTTTCGTTTCAGAGCTCTTACTTACACGATCTACTTTAGCATTCGTGACGATGTTCAATTCTTGCTTAAGAATCTCAGCTGCCGCTTGTTGTATGTCGCCATCTTCTTTGCTCAAAATGGCAGGTCCCCCTTCAAGCACGGTCACTTGTGTTCCTAACCTCGAAAATGCTTGTGCTAATTCCAATCCTATAGGGCCTCCGCCAATGAAAGCCAGACGTGAGGGCAGCCATTCTAAATCAAAAACGGTCTCATTTGTAATATAACCTGCCTCTTCCAATCCAGAAATAGGAGCGACATTACTACGCGAACCGGTTGATATCACAATCTTATCTCCTCTTATACGATGGTTCCCGACAACAATCGTATGAGGGTTTTCAAATTGAGCTTTACCAATGAGAACACGGACACCTAAGTCCTCAAACCTTTCTATACTATCATGTTCTTGTATATGATCGATGGACTTTCTTACGCGGCGGTTTACCTGCTTCATGTCGGCTTTTCCCGACACTTCCAGTCCAAATCTATCCCCTTGACGAGAGGTATGAACCTCATTCGCCGCTTCAATAAACGCCTTTGAAGGTACACACCCTACATGCAAACAGTCTCCACCTAAATGTGGTTCTTTTTCGATCAAAGCTGTTTTAGCACCTAATGAAGCAGCTCCTGATGCAACGGTCAAACCACCGGAACCTCCACCAATGACGATCACGCCATACTTTTCCATAACCATCTTCCTCTCACATTCTCTTGCCTTATTTTCTTCTATTGTAGAGGTTTTATGAGAATATATCTGTAAGAATCCTTACATACCGTAAAGGACCATCTATCAAAAAAGAACCCCCCTTGAATTTACTCAAGGGGGAATCGATCAATCAATCAGTTATGCTTTAACCCAGTTAGGGATCATCTCAACATCGGCAGCTACCATTGTCGTATACACGGGGCAACGCTGGTCTACTTTTTCTTGCAGCTCATTCAAACGTTCTTCGGTTTCACTTGTGTGCACTGTCGCATTGACTATGATCTTTTGAAAATATGGACGCACACCCTCCTCGCCCATCATGCCGCGAGGATCTAGCTCCCCATCTACTTCAAAATCGATCCCTTGAAGGTCGAATTCCATTTCTTTCGCAACAAAGTTGGCGATTGCATTTTCACAACCAACTAAGGATACAAGCAATGTGGCTAATGGATTAGCTCCTTCGTCTGTTCCGCCCATATTGGCTGGTTCGTCAATGACGACCTTGTGACCATGAGATTCACCTTCTGTATTCATTCCTTTAGATACAGCTGTTATTTTTTCATTCATTTTAGCCATATTCAATTCTCCTCTCAAAAATAATGTAGTAGTTTCTCGAACTAGAAACCAACCGGTTGGTACAAAATTACTGTATCAGGTGCAAACTCGTCCTGCAATCTCTTGGATTGAAGCAGTAATATAGATTACACTTTACAAATTTTACCGTCTAACATACATAACATTACCTGTATGACCTGAAACTATTTTCAGAGAGGAGAAATGGAAGACCGATGTTTTTGTACAATTGAACACCAAAACTTACAACCGCTGTCTCATGGAAAAGCAGCAAATTATATCCATTATTCAGGAGATTAATAAGATGGCTAACTCTAGTGATAAAGCACACCGCACAAGAGTACAGTATTAAAATAATTTTATCGAACGTTAGACTGATACAACCTCCCTATCCAAAACCAGTTTTTCAAAAACAAACCAGAGTATAATTCTTTATTAAACATAATTTTTTGTGATACTATTCAACTATTCAGTTAAATAGTTGAAATAAAGGCGGCGGTTTACATGGATCCAAGATCGTTCAAAGATAAAATTTATAATGAATTCACACGTATAGGGAAAGTATTGTCTAGTCCGAAGCGATTAGAATTGCTTGATTTACTTTCCCAATCCCCTAAGTCTGTTGAAACTCTATCTAAGGAAACGAGAATGTCGACGGCAAACACTTCTAAACATTTACAGACACTGCTGGAAGCTCGTTTAGTTGAGTATAAGAGGGAAAAAAATCATGTTATTTATCAGCTTGCCAATCCAAAAGTAATGGACCTTCTATTCTCCATAAAATCCGTTGCAGAAGAGCAAATAGCTGATATTAACCTTCTCCGCGAAGACTTTATTGTAAGAGGGAATGAATTAGAAACGATTGAACTAGAAGAATGGGTGAATAGCAAAGAAGATGAGAGCCACGTTTTAATTGATGTCCGGCCAAAAGCGGAGTATATGAGTGTACACATAGTTGGAGCCATTTCCATACCCATGAATGAATTAAATGATTATATCCGTAACCTTCCGAAAGATAAGAAAGTGATTGCTTATTGCCGTGGTCCATACTGTGTCTATGCCACCGAAGCCGTTGAGCTTTTAAAATCGGAAGGCTTTGAGGCTGCACGATTGGAAGCAGGTGTTCATGAATGGAATCAGTATAAAGAAAATCTGACCCACTAAAAAATCAAGGAGGAGATCCTATGCTATTTCGTCAGTATTTACACAAAACGTCCCTCCTCAACCAGAAAACTTTAAAGAAATGCGCAAAACAAATCAAGGGAAATAGCAGAAGAAATAACCTGATTTCTGAATCAGGTTATTTTTACGAGGTGATTAATTATGAATAATCAAACGACTCAGACCCAAGTAGGTGTAAAGGAAAATATTGCTCAATTTGTTTTATTAGTGGTTATTAATTTATTTGTCGGGTCAATGGTAGGTTTGGAAAGAACCATCCTGCCTATTTTAGGAGAAGAACGTTTCGGCTTAGCATCCATGAGTGCCGCCCTATCTTTTATCGTAAGCTTTGGGTTTTCAAAAGCGATTGTGAATTTTTTTGCAGGAGATTTAGCCGATCGAATGGGGAGAAAACAAGTTCTTCTTATTGGCTGGGGGATCGGGTTATTGGTCCCGATCATGGTCATTTTCGCTCATGCCTGGTGGGTAGTCATTGTCGCCAACATCTTTTTAGGTGTTAACCAGGCTCTCACTTGGTCGATGACGGTTAACATGAAAGTAGACCTTGCTAAATCAACTCAAAGAGGATTAGCTGTTGGATTCAATGAATTTGCGGGGTATATAGGCGTCGCTATCATGGCAGCAGTATCTGGTTATGTAGCCTCCACTTATTCCTTAAGTCCTGAACCTTTTTATATTGGAATTGTACTCGTTCTTATCGGCTTTATCTTATCGCTTATTGTACAGAATACCGATCAGCATCTTAAAACCCAGGCAAAGCAACAAAAGAAAGAGAGGGATCCGGTTTCAACGTGGGAAGTCTTCAAGCGTACCACATGGAAAAATCCTAACTTATCAAGCAACAGCTTAGCCGGACTAACGACGAACTTAAAAGATGGAATGGCATGGGGTCTCTTCCCTATATTTCTCGCTGCTGGCGGGCTAAGTGTAGGACAGATTGGTACTGTGGTTGCTATTTACCCGGCAGCCTGGGGATTGTTTCAGCTATTGACCGGGATATGGAGCGATAAAGTAGGCAGAAAAAAATTGATCGTATCCGGGATGTTTGTTCAGGCTTTCTCCTTATGGTTCATACTAATCGTTGACACCTACCCGTTATGGATCATAGGAGCAGCATTACTAGGAATAGGAACAGCCATGGTTTATCCAACTATTCTCGCTTCCATAAGTGATGTGGCCCATCCAGAATGGCGCGCTACATCTATGGGTGTTTATCGGTTTTGGCGAGATAGTGGATACGCATTTGGTGCATTAATTGCAGGATTTATTGCTGACATGATCAATATCAATTGGGCGATAGGTCTTGTCGCTGTACTCCCTTTTATATCCGGCATTATAGCCTGGACAAAAATGAAAGAAACGCTTCAAACGAATGCTTAAAACTAACCTTTAACATTTCTAGGTTTATGAATATATCGGAAGTAAAGCAGATCGGTGTCTGATGTCTGCTGGACCAGACGCCGTTCAAGCTGAAGAAGTAAAAACACCTAAACGGTGAACTGAAAGATTCAGTCCTCATCATCTTCAGGTTTAAGGGTTTTTGTCATAAAGATAACTACTGTGAAAAAGCACCCGCCAAAGATGAAGCCTGCCTTCAGCCAGGGGCTTGATGCAATATAAAAAGCAGAAAACAAGAAAGAAAACCAAATCATGATAAGTACTGAAATCTTTGCTTTAATAGGAATGCCTCGTCCTGCTTTATAATTTCGGATATACGATCCAAACCACTTATTCGTCATCAGCCAGTTATACAGACGATCGGAGCTTCGCACGTAACATGCGGCTGTCAAAAGCAGAAAAGGTGTGGTCGGGAGTAGGGGAAGTACAATTCCTAGCACGCCGAGAGCAAGGGATACACTACCAATCACGATAAGCAGAATTCTTACAACTTGTTTCATGGATGAACTCCTAACGCATAGTTATTTTAATTGGGGCTTACCTTCTCAAGATAAATAAAGTGTTCTGTTACTATGGTACCCCTATCCATGGTGGTTTTTCCACAATGCAAACCAAAATGTATTACATGATCAATCATTGCCAAGACATAGAGGATCAGCTTAGACTACGCTGATCCATATGTTACATATAAACTTTATTTACCAATTTCATATAGATAATCTTCCAGACAACTCATACATACTTTCATCTATTTCCGTCTTTTGTGAAAAGATCTCACCTAAATCATAACTCACCAGTTTTTTATCTTTTATTACAGCCAACTTCCCAGATTCTTGATTTACAAGCAGGTCAATCGCGTAAGCTCCTAGACGACTGGCCAAAACCCGGTCTCTTGCAGTAGGAGCTCCACCACGCTGCGTATGTCCCAAAACGGTAACACGGGATTCTATTCCTGCTTCTTCTTTAAGTCTGGCGTTGAGATCGATTCCACTTACCGTTCCTTCGGCTACGATAATAATGCTGAACCTTCTGTCAGGTGACGATCCGTTTTTGATCTGTTCGACCACCTTCTCTACATCTTCTTGCTTTTCAGGAATTAATATATTTTCTGCTCCGCCGGCAAGACCAGACCATAATGCCAGATTACCAGTATCCTTCCCCATCACTTCAATAATTGATGATTTCTCATGAGAGAAAGCTGTATCAAGAATCTGATCTATGTAATCAATAATCGTATTTAAGGCTGTATCGAATCCGATGGCCTCATCCACGCCTGGAATATCATTTTCAATCGCTGAAGGAATGCCGATACACGGAAACCCCTTCTCAGCTAATGCTGCTGTGACTTTCAATGCTTCTCTTCCTCCAATAACCACGAGGCCCTCTATTCCCTGTTTCTTCAAGTTTTCTATGGCTTTCTCCTGTCCTGCATCGGTAGAAATCTCTTCACAAATGTAGGATTGGAGGATAGTCCCTCCTCGTTGAATAATAGGCCCTACAGAGGCTGAATCCATTTTCTCCATGGTTTCATTCAATATCCCTTGAAACCCATACTTGATTCCAACCATTTCTATCCCGTAATGAAGCCCGGACCTTACAACCGAGCGTATGGCTGCATTCATTCCCGGAGCATCTTCGCCGCTTGTTAACACACCAATCTTATCCAACGTTATCACTCACTTTCCTACTAGTTATCACTATGCACATTCTATACTTTAGTTATGGCAGTAACAAGAGCATTCACTAGATGCCGTGTATATAGAAGAAAAAACGTCTGATTACTACTATCCGAAAAATTCAGTGAGACAGGGTCAGGCACTTTAGTTTATTCTCGATATGTCAGCTTTTATCCCTGCCAAATATAAAAAACTAGTTTTACTCTTATCTCAAATATGAAGATACTTTGAGATAAGAGAGTATAAGTTCTAAAATACTCGATCAGCAAAAATTTAAAATTTATTTTACATATTATCACTAGTTTTCCTTCAATTTTTAATACAATTTAAAAATTTTTTATAAACCAAGTTATTATCAAGGCACCCGAGCACCGGGGAGAAAAGAGATAGTTTCAAAAAAAAAAGCCTGATCCCCTGACTGAGATAATATTATATCAGCTGGAATCCGACTTACTATATTAGTCTCTTACCACAGAACTACTTAATTAATGAACATAACCTAAAAGTGAGGAACCCTCTACGGCGGCCGAATACCCTACTCTTTGTAAAATTCACACACTTCTTTCTGATAAAGGCATCCAGCAGGTTAAGTTTGCTTTAGGTCAATTCTTACCTTTCCAAATACTCTTTAAAGGGTAAATTTCCAGTGAGGATAACTTGACTTCTCCACCCTCACTATAAACCTCCAGCCCTTTACTTGATGCTTCTGGGAAAATTTGATCGGTGATGACCGTCTCTCCATTCCCACCAAACACTTCAACGGCTGAACGGTCAACAAATACGTGCATTTTCACTTTACCGTCTGAAACGGATAACGAACCGTTGTGCAAATCTATAACGTTACTACCATAATCAAAATCATCGGAGTTTGTACGATCGATAAATAATTGTTCAGCTGTTAAATTATATCCGACCGTAGTGTATTGTTCCCCTTCTCCCTTACGGACTTTAAAGCCAAATTCTGAAACAGTTGTTTGAGAAACATCAAATTCAGCGACCATTTCATACGTATCTCCCGAGAACTCAGAAAGCAAGCTGCTTTCACCGGAAATGACTTCATTATTATAGGAACTTTTTGGACTATTGTCTCGAATACTATTTAAAGAAACTGGCGTTTGTTTTAAACGAGTTCCTTCTTCCATTTGTGTAAGTTCCATTGTACGCGGCAAGGTCATCGAGCTTCTCCAGCTAGAAGTTGGCGTATCATTTGCGTACTGCCAGTTGCTCATCCAGCCAAGCCAATATTTTTCGCCATTATCGCCTTCTATTCCGCTCCAATCGACTCCCGCATAATAGTCAGCTCCGTAATCGCTCCATAGGACTTCTTCGGACGGATTCTCATTGGTAAACGTCTTTCCATCAAAATCACCAACAAAGTATTGCATACCAGACCCACCAGCAGGCCCTCCGTCATTGATACTTACTTGCAGCACCCACTTCGTATTGTTCGGGTCACCGTCGATAGGTAATTCAACTAATGTAGGGCACTCCCAAATTCCGCCATTGCTACCGTGTGTCGAATTGATCCAATCTCCCGACACCGGCGTCCAATCTTCAATTACTCCGCTTTGTTTAATGACATCTTTTTCAGGTTCTTCAGCCACCTGATCAACCTCTTCTGGCATAGGGCCTTCATGGTAAACATTAAAATCATCGATGTTGATATGCCCCCAGCCGCCGGTAGCCTGATCTACTGCTTTAATATAAAGAACTTCTCCTACATAATCAGAAGCATCCCACACATATCGTTTATAGGTTTCATCATCCTCAAACTTCGCGTTAGCCTGGCGGATTAATTCCTCATCATCCGAAGCTCTAACTAATGAAACGTAGCGGTTGCTGCTATCATTTCCACCGCCCAGGAGGAAGTTAATTTCTCCCGATCCACCTAGTTTAAAGTAAGAAGAACGTAATTCACCCGTGGAGTTATCTCCATCATGAAGGTCGGAAAAACCCCATAAATGGTACGTCCCTTGCGGATTAAAAGGTCCACCCCAATAACTTGTCGCATCACTGACATGCTCATCTGTAAAAGCATTTCCTTTCACAGACTGCCACCCCGCCAGATCTCCTGTTTCAAAATCATGATTCACAATTTCCTTCTCAGACGTTCTAATATTTTCTCCCTTGTTCACATTCTGGAATAGGGTACTGGAATTCCAAACATTTAACCCGAAATGTCCATTTGTAAAGGTACCGTCATTGATGTCGTGCATAAGCTCATCATCGACATACACTTTAATGTTTTCGTCAAACGCATCGACTTTTAATTGGTACGTTTGATCAGTGTCCAGACTTATTGTTTTTTCAGCTAACACGATAATATTTCCATCCTCTATCTTCATTAATTTCACAACATCGTGTAACGCATCAATATTGGCAAAGTAACCGTTTTTGGCTTGATGATCAGCTCTGAAAACAAGAGAGCCGGCTCCACCTTCTCCTTCGTCTCCTGAAACTTTAATATCCGCTTCATATAAAAAGTTTTCGGCGGTTTGACCACTTATCGTGAAGGCATCCTCTGTGGAAGCCCCTGTTTTCCCCTCTAAAGAATCTTCCCACGTGCCGCTGACCGCTTTCCAGCTGGACAAATTGGTCAAAAAGTTTGATGTATTTTCAAATTCGACATTTCGAAAAGCAGCGGTTGAGTCTGATGATGATAAACCATAAAATCCATACTCAAATGATGTGTCTCTCTCCTCGATTACAAGCTGGTCATCGATGAAAATTTTAATTGTGTTTCCATCGACAACTGCTTTTACGTGATAGGTAGAAGTGGTTTCCAGCGCCATCGATTCACGAGCCAGTTCTTCCGGTTCACCGTCTAAGATTTTACTTAACGTTACTCTGTCATTTTTTGCATCAACGCTAGCAGTATACCCATTGTCTCTCTCCTTGTCTGAGCGAAAGACTAAACCGCCGGATCCTTCTCTTCCATTTTTTTCGTTAAGTGTTATGTCCCCTTCATACGTAAATGAACCGCCTGTGTGTTCAGACATAGCATACGAGACTTGATCAAGGCTGTTGGATTGAACTCCGCCATCGTGGCCGAATTCACTAGCAAACTCCCACTCTTTTAAATCAGGAGAAGTATAAAACATAATTTTATCTTTTGCCGCAAGTGACATTACCCACTGGCTGGAATCTTTATGCCAGAAGACTTTGGGATCACGCCAATCCGCGACTGGAGGATTCGGCATGACTGGATTCCCTTCATGCTTTTTCCATGTCCTTCCTTTATCAAGACTGTAAGCTAGACTTTGAACTTGACCTTCTGGACCCGCATGGGTGAAAATAGCGACCATCGCCTCTTTCCCGAACCCTGCCGTATTGTCCCAGTCAATTACCGCGCTTCCCGAGAAAATATCGCCAAGTTCATCAGGTGACAAGGCGACCGGCAAATGATCCCAATTCACGAGATCTTCACTTACAGCATGTCCCCAATGCATCGGCCCCCAAGTCGTACCATAAGGGTGGTACTGGTAAAACAAATGATATTCCCCTTCGTAGTAAACCATCCCATTCGGATCATTCATCCAATTTGCTTCTGGAGAAAAATGAAACTGATTACGATACGTCTCTTCATAATACCCTGATTCATCAGCCATCACTGTGGAAGGCACCCCCCCAACGAGCAAACAGATCAACAGTAGAAACCCCCGTTTCCATCCAGCCTCCATCCAAATAGTAATCCCTCTCCTTCTATCATTTTTTAGGAACGAATCCGGTCAATTAAAACAGCTGAGAGAATGACTCCGCCTTTCACAACAAGCTGCCAGTAATAGCTGACATCCATTAAGGTTAAGCCGTTAGTGATTACACCCATGATCAGTACTCCAATAATTGTCCCTTGAATTTTACCGACACCGCCTGTTAGTTTAGATCCACCTAAGATAACCGCTGCAATCGCATCAAGTTCATACATATTGCCTGCCGTCGGCTGACCTGAGTAAAGACGTCCCGCGAGGACAACTCCTCCTAAACCAGCGAGTAAACCACTGATGGAATATACATTTACCAACGTTTTTTTCACTTTTATTCCTGTTAGTCGAGCCGCTTCTTCATTACCGCCAATGGCATAAATATGGCGACCAAACATCGTGTACTTTAAAATAAGAAACATGACGAAGTATACAAGAATCATCAAGTAAATAGGAGTAGGAATCGATAGAATAGAGCCTGATCCTATAAAACGAAACGTATTCGATTCTAAGACAACCGGGTACCCTCCACTCGTGACATAAGCAAGGCCTCTCACGTAAGTCATGCTCGCTAAGGTGACAATAAAAGCGGGAAGCCCTATCTTGGCTGTAAATATTCCATTGATGAATCCGACTAGATAGCCTGCTCCAATACCGAGAAGCATTGCGAAAATCGGGTTCATTCCTGTTTGTGAAGCCATAACCGAAACAACGCCCGACAGAGCTACGATCGATCCTACGGATAAATCGATACCCCCTGTTAAAATAACCATCGTCATACCTGCGGCTAATATCGCGGTTACAGAAACTTGTTTTAAAATATTGGTAAGGTTAGCAGAATCTAAAAAGTTTGGTGCCATAACGCTCATGACAATGCAGAGCAGGAGCAGAATGATAATCATTCCAAGCTGGTTCCAGAGTGTCGAAGCATGGTATCCAAACTTAAATCCAGGTTGAACAGTTGGCTGCTGATTGGACGACAGAGTTGGTTTCATCTTTAGTTCCCTCCCGTTGCGTAATACATAATTCGTTCTTGAGTGGCTTCCTGTTTGTGAAGCTGTCCTGTGATCCGTCCTTCATGCATGACAAAAATTCGGTCACTTACTCCGATCACTTCAGGTAGTTCAGAGGAGATCATTAAAACCGCAAGCCCTTCATCTGCAAGTTCAGAGATAATTTTATGAATTTCTGTCTTAGCTCCAATATCAACGCCTCGTGTGGGTTCATCGAGCAGCAGGACTTTCGGGTTCGTGGAGAGCCACCTGGCAATGACCGCTTTTTGCTGATTGCCGCCACTTAATCCTGAGATCGGCTGATCGGGTGATGCGGTTTTAATATTCAAACTTTTAATATATTCATCAGCTGTACGATTTAAGGAGCTCCAATTAATCTTCATGTTCTTTTTATGCTTCTTTAATTCCGCCAGTAAAATATTCTCTTTTACGGACATATCAAGGAATAACCCTTGTTCTTTACGGCTTTCCGGCACGAGGGCAATTCCATGCTTAATCGCATCGATCGGAGATTTGATTTGAACCTTCTTTCCTTCCACCCACACTTCACCTTGCTGTATGTCTGATACACCGAAAATCGAACGGACAAGCTCCGTACGCCCTGCGCCGACCAGGCCCGCAAACCCCACAATCTCACCAGGATAGATTTGAAATGACAGATCCTTTACGAAAGTCGCATCACTTAATTTCTTCACCTCTAAGGCAGGCTGGTCTCTCCCCTCTTCTTTTATATAGTTACTTTTCGACCGTTGAAACAGATCTTTTAAATCACGGCCAACCATTAAACTGACTAAATGATCAGGGTTTGTTTCATCGATAGGTCCACTTTGAATCCATTCTCCATCGCGCAGTACCGTATAGCGGTCCGAAATCTTAAAGATTTCCTCCATTCGATGGGAAATATAGACGATCGCCACTCCTTGTTTTCTTAAGTCCTTGATAATTTCAAATAGGCTGTCAATTTCTTTATCCGTTAAAGAGGCTGTCGGTTCATCCATAATAAGGACTTCTGCTTGGTACGAGAGGGCTCTAGCTATTTCAACCATCTGCTGCTGGGCTACACTTAACGTGGAGACAAGGGTTTCTGGCTGCAGGTCTGAGCCCATGGAAGTTAAAACTTTCTTAGCCCGTTTATGTACTTCCTCCCAGCGCACCATCCCGAATTTGTTTCGAGGGTATTTCGTCCCCATTAAAATATTTTCACTAATCGTGAGATTGGGTGAGAGGTTTAGTTCCTGGTGAATTACTCCAACCCCCATCTTTCTAGCAGTTAACGGGTCTTTCCATGTAACTTGCTGTTGTTTATATGTGATGGCACCACTTTCTTGATCAGGAACATAGACACCAGACAAAATCTTCATTAAGGTCGATTTCCCGGCCCCATTTTCCCCCATTAAAGCGTGAACTTCACCAGGATAAAGATCGATATTGACATTTTTTAATACCGTTGTGCCTGAGAAAGTTTTATTGATCCCTTCCATTCTTAAGATAGGTGGAATGATATCCGTTTTCGGCTTTACTTTTTCCTGCGTAACCATAGATTTTTCACTCCTTACTCAGATTGAAATGACGGCCCTTGCTATCACAAGGACCGAACGTTTTTTACCAGCCTTCATAAGAATCTAAGTTGTCTTGAGTCACTAAATCTACTGGGATTTTGATTACTTCTTCTACAGATTCACCGTCTAACACTTGAATACCAACTTCCATGGCTTTTTTGACCATTTCGTCTGGATGCTGGGCAGATGTTCCCGCAATCGAGCTGCCTTCTTTACTCATCGCTTCGATAACATCTGGAGATCCATCGACACCGACAATATAAAATTCTTCCTGACGATCCGCTTGCTGCTGGGCAATCTCTGCACCAATGGCCACAGGGTCGTTATTAGCAAAAACAGCATCAATCGTTCCCGGCTCATTCGCTTGTAAAATACTTTCCATCACCTGCAGCCCTTTTTCACGATTTCCCTCCCCATTTTGCTTAGCAATAACTTCAATACCGGTACCTTCAATTGTATCTTCAAACCCGGCAATCCGGTCTTTCACAGCTGTAACAGGAGGCCCGTCGATGACGACAACTTTCCCTTCTCCTCCTAGATCCTCAATCATATATTCAGCTGCCAGCACTCCCGCCTGATAGTTATCCGATGTGACGGTTCCCTCAATCCCTCCGTCAGCACCAACGTCAACTGAAACAACAGGAATTCCCGCGGCATCTGCTTGTGCTACGGCACCTGCGATCCCTTCAGAATCAACAGCATTTAGAAGAATAAGATCTACACCCTGTGTTATAAAATCCTCTATTTGAGCGGTTTGCTTTGCCAAATCAGCATCTGCCGCCTGAACGACGATTTCAGCTCCCAACTCATCCGCATATTCTTCCGCAGCTTCACTCATTGACACAAAAAATGGATTCGCCAAATTATTTAACGTTAAGCCGATTTTAAGGTCCTTTTGTTCAGGGCTCCCATTGTTAGCGCTTTCATTTTGTTCACCAGAAGTTTCATTATTACTACATGCAGTCATAAAAAGCAGAAAGATCCCCATCACAATTACGTTCATCTTATTTTTCATTTTTTAATTTCCCCTCCAGTATTTAATTTCCAACAACAATTGAATACGCTTACAAAAATGAACTGCTTTTCCTCCTTTCTCTCACCATTACGCACGTTAATGTAACTTTCTTTTCAGTGTAAAATTTTCTATTATGCGTAAAAAGTTCTAATATTGGATATGACTGTTTTTGCTTATTATTGATCATATATGCGCATACAAAAATTGTCAATGAGTTTTCAAAAAATTACAAATACTGTTGAAAGTTCTTAAAAATAAACAAATTTAGGTTGTATTCAAAATCGTCCCCTCTCATCAAACCTAGCAATTATGATTACTTATGATTACTTTTATTCACTGACAAACAACCCTGCATGAATGAAAACGCTCAGAGCCTTACTTGTTTAATCATTTATTTTCTTTTGATTTCGAGATTGGTCTATAATGAGAGAAAGAAAACGTTTACGAAAGGGGAACTGCTATTCATGTTTATGGAAGAACGAAAAGCGCAAATTCTTGAGTATTTGCGTCACATGTCACGGGCCTCCGTCCATGACTTAAGCCAGCAATTTAATGTTTCAGACTCTACGATCCGAAGGGATCTTAAAGAGCTCGAGGAAACTGATAGTATAAAAAGAACACACGGCGGTGCGATTCTCTTACAGCCTGTAAGTTTTGAAGCATCGATAGGAGATAGAAAAAAAGATTATATTGCAGAAAAGCAAGCCATTGCTAAAAAAGCCGTCGAGTTCATTAATCCAGGAGACGCCATTCTTTTAGATTCAGGCACCACCACGTATGAACTTGTTAAAGAACTAAAATCTTTCTCCAACCTCTCGATCGTGACAAACTCTATTATTATCATGCAGGAGTTAGCAGATATTCCAGGTTTAGATGTGATGCTGTTAGGAGGAAATTTACGCAGGGAGACTTCAGCCTTGGTCGGACCTTTTGCTGAACAATCTCTTAATATGATTCGCATTGATAAGGCATTTATCGGTACCAATGGCTTGGACCTCAAAGAAGGGATCATCACTACCCCTAATCTTACCGAAGCACGCATTAAACGAATGATGATTACGAACTCCAGGCACACCATCCTCATGACTGACCACAGTAAAATTGGGAAAGTAAACTTCGCTAAAGTGGCTGACCTATCAGAAATCGACTTTTGTATTGTAGACAATCAAGTGTCTGCTCATTTTGGTGAAGACATGAATCGTTATGATGTAAACGTACATATAGTGAACATTTAATACTACTGACCGAATGTCTTCCTCCTCAGCTCACACATACTAAAAAAGGGAATCCCAAAAATGGGATCCTTTTTTTATTCTTCCCACGCAGGGATCGAAATCGAAAAATATCTTCCCTCTAGCTGATCATAGCTAGATGAAGGGCTATCTTCTTCATGTTCTGACAAACAGCTGTCATCAATGTCTGTTCACGAACTTTTTCTTCCCAGACATCTCTTTTATTTTCATAGTCAATTCGCTTCATTTTCTAAATTATGTAAAGCGTTTACTTTTTTTTGTGAGCGTTTGCTGATCGTGCCATTATAGGAATCTCTTCTTTTACTACAACTATAGGCCGCCTGCTTACGTATGATTGACGGTGCAGATCTATTTGTTATAGTTTAGAGAATTATAATGTAGACTGACCAATTGGTCCTCTAGTGAAAGGGACGCCTTGAAATGAAAAGTACCCAAAGCCGTTTATTGTTATTGCTGCTTATATTCATCATCCTGCCCTATTTTTTATCGGTTTTTTTAATTTACATCTATACAAAAAATAGTGTAGAGCAGCATGAACTTGAAAATAGCCGGGAGCAAATACAAGAGAGCTCAGTAGAACTTGAACAATACTTCGATGAAATGATTAACCTCCCCTATATCTTGTACCGCGACCCCGATTTATTTCGCATTTTTAACAATGAAGCAGATGATACAGCTTACTTAGAAAACAGCTTAGAGAATTACTACCTGATGCGAAATGAAATTCGACAAGTGCGGCTTTATATGGATCAGGGTAAAGAATCATTCGCTGTATATAATGGGATGGTGAGTGCCCGGAAATCAAAACCAGATTTTCTACAACAGGGTTCGATAAAGAAACTTTATCACTCAAACGCAAAGTACATGATAGAGCCGCCACATCCCATTGAAAATTACAATAAAGCAGCGATCGTTCCCCAATCAGACAACACGATGGTCATGACATTCCATCACAAAATAGTGGATGTGCTGACCAACGATTTCCTTGGAATTCTTACCACGGATATTGAATTAGATGCCTATGGCCAAATAACGAACAACCTGATTCAAGAAAACGAAGAAACCGTGTTACTCGTCGACGAAAATGAAGATGTAATTTATGCAAACGATCAAGCATTGATTGGTACGTCCTTACCGTCTGATATACAACAACAGATGAAAGCAGAAGACAGCACAGGTGATGATATTATCTTAACGAGAACGTTATCCGGCCCTCTCCACCAATGGAAATTGATGAAGATCACACCAAGTGAAATCTTATTTCAGGAAGTACGGGAAACCGCCTATACTAACATATTGGTGGGGATAGGCGTAGGGATGTTAGGGGTGGTAATGATTAGTATGATTGCTTACAAAATTACACACCCGATCAAACGGCTCTCCCAAAAAGTAAGCACTATAGAAGGCGGAGACGTGGATATTCCCTTTGATGACAGCCGACAAGACGAAATCGGTTATTTAGAAAAACATATGAAAGATATGATGGATCGGATCAATCTGCACATTGATCGAGAATATAAACTGGAAATTGAGAATAAGGAAAACCAATTCCGAGCCTTAAAATCTCAAGTAAATCCCCACTTCTTATTCAATGCCTTGCAATCGATTGGTGCTGTTGCCCTTAGATCTAAGGCTCCTAACGTCTATCAGCTCGTAACGTCCTTATCGAAAATGATGCGTTACTCTATGCAGGCGAACGAGTGGGTGCTCGTACGGGATGAAGTGAACTATATAGAATCCTATCTCATGCTTCAAAAAGAGCGTTTCCGCAATAACGTGAACTATTCCATAAACCTAAACGAGACCATTCTTAACATAACCATTCCCAGTATGATCCTTCAGCCGCTCGTTGAGAACTTCTTTAAACACAGTTATGAAGAAGGATTTTATGAGGCTCAATTAGCTATTCGCGGTGAAGTAAAAGGCGGGGCCTTACACTTGTACGTAGAAAATGACGGGGCTAGTTTAACGGATGAGGAGCTTCAATCATTAAGAAACAACATGTATACCGCCCCTTATGAAGGTGCTTATTCCGCTCAGCATATTGGTTTAAAAAACATACACGACCGGCTCGTTCTTAACTATGGTAAGAGTGCCGGATTAAAAGTGTATACGAACCATGGACAAGGCTTTCTCGTTAAGTTATCCATTCCTTTAAAATCCGGTCGTGCTCCTTAGCCGCCCAAAAAATAGACATTTGCTCACTCGTAAGGAGGAATAATTTTTGAAGGCTTTAATTGTTGATGACGAAATGAATGTACGCGACGTCGTACGCTACGTGGGACAATGGGATAAACACGGCATTACAGAACTCTTTGAAGCAAGTAACGGGCAGGAGGCCCAAACAATTATAGAAAAAGAAAAGCCGGAACTCATTTTTACGGATATTAAAATGCCGAGAATGAGCGGAATAGAAATCATTGAGTGGTTAGATTCCATTTCCTATCACGGCAAGGTTATATTCATCACAGGGTATAATGACTATTCATTTATGCGCCAAGCGATTAAGTACAGCAGTTTTGATTATCTATTGAAGCCTATTGAACCGGCGCCCTTTAATAAGACATTAGCCGAAGCTGTGGAAAGCTGGAAAAATGATCAACAATCCTTCCCTTCTGATCATTCGATTGACGAAGATGTTAAAAAGCTGCGGGTGAATCAATTAATGACAGCCGCTTGTATGGGAGAACCTTACGAAACCAATGACATTCTCACCTATCTCCCGGCAGCTGATCAATACGAAATGACCTTACTCTCTTTTTACCACATGCATCATACCGAGCCTTATATAGAATTACTGGCGGACAAGCTTGTGACTCAGAAACTAGGCAATGCGTTTTCCCTTCAAAATGACCGAAACCTTTGTCTCGTCATTACCATACAGGACGAATGGTTAACGGTGGAAGAATGGATGGGTCAGCAATTTGATCTTCCTGTTCGTCTCGTAAGCGGGGAGCCGCTAACATATTTAACTAATATTGCTAGTTCGTTTCAGTCACTGCAGTCAGACCTCGACAACCACAACTACCGTTCGATTCATCGGCTGGATGAACTGGATGCGGCCCGTCGCATGAAGGACATTGTAGCATACGTGGACGAGTATTACATGGAAGAACTGAGTTTAGAAAAGCTATCGAACTTGTTCTTTTTTAGTCGCGAACATATTTCAAGGAAGTTCAAACAAGAAACAGGTTTACCCCTGTCTAAATATATGACGAAGCTAAGAATTGACCAGGCGAAAATTTGGTTAAAAGAAACAGAAGAAACCATCTATTCCATCTCTTTAATGCTTGGCTATCAGGATGAGAAGTACCTTTCCAAACTGTTTAAAAAGGTAGTAGGCGTAACCCCTTTTGAATATCGAAACGGGAAACAGCGGCGGATCGTCAGCAGATAACTTGCGCAAAGGACAGGTGACGGAATGAAAAAAGAGATCGTAATTATATGTTTAATCGGAGCACTGAGCCTGCCCCTTTCCGCATGCCAGAAAAAGACAGAAACAGAGACAAAAGAAACCACAATGGACGATGAGGAAATTACATTAAACGTACGAAATCCGAAAGTAGAAATTGCCTCGCCGTTTGAGCAAATGGTCCAGGCTTATGAAAAGGAACATCCAAATATAAATATAGAGGTCCATACGGTCGGTGGAGCAATGGATGATTTCTCCGACCTTAAAGCCCAATTGGCCGCTGGCAATGGACCTGATATCTTCACCAATTCCGGGTATGAAAGCGCCAGAGTATGGAGTGAGTATTTAGAAGACCTTTCTGATCAACCATGGGTGGACGATGCTTATGAAGAGACATTAACTCCTATGACATTCAATGGCAGCATCTATGGCATGCCGATGAACTTGGAAGGATACGGATTCATCTATAACAAAGAATTGTTTAAGGAAGCCGGCATTGATTCCTTGCCTTCTACGCTGAATGAATTAAAAGCCGTTTCAGAAAAATTGCAGCAAGCAGGGATTACCCCGTTTGCCACAGGATATTATGAAAAATGGAAATTGGGTGACCACTTGATGAATATCGCTTTCGCCCAGCAAGAAGATCCTGCGGCTTTTATAAAAGGCTTAAACAAAGGAACAGACACGATTTCTAACAACCCAAAGTTTAAGGAACTCCTCCAATTGATCGATGTCACGTTAGAGTATGGAAGTGATGATCCGCTTTCCACGGATTACAGTATGGAAGTAAATACATTTGCGGCGGGAGAAGCTGCGATGATTCTACAAGGGAACTGGATACAGCCGATGATTGATCAGCGCTCCCCGAATATGAGCATAGGTATTCTCCCGATCCCTATAAATGACGAGCCTGATAAAGAAGCCTTAGTCGTTAACACACCGAGCTATTGGGTCGTCAACAAACAAACGACCGACGAAAAGAAAAAAGAAGCCAAAAAATTTCTAAACTGGATGGTTTCATCTGAAGAAGGAAAGAGGTACATGACGGAACGCTTGAAGTTTATTCCAGCCTTTAAGCATATTGAGTCGGATGATTCAGGCCCCCTTGCCGAGCAAACCATGGAGTATTATGAAGAAGGGCAGACGATGTCTTCGAACTGGTTTAATCTTCCAGTCGGCGCAAGAGAAGAATTCGGTTCCGCTACACAGCTTTATATTAAAAATCAGATGACCCGTGATCAATTGCTTCAGGAATATCAAAAGTCCTGGAAGGAGGCTCAGTGAGTCGTTTACCGGGACTTTTCTCTCTCCCTCTTCCCTCAAACATAACGAATCTCCTATATATCAATTCAAGACGAAATTCCAATCAATATCCTCCATATCCAGATCAACCTCCCCTCCCCTATACTTTTAATTGTACAACGGTGAAGCTGACGAAAAAGACTTCACCAAAAAACAAGAGGAGGAAGCATATGAATTTTAAAAGGCTGGCCAAACAAGCAACAATAGTTACGCTTAGCACAGCAATTTTAGCAGGAGGTGACGGATTATTAGCACAAGCGGCACCAAAGGATGCCAAGGATCACAATGAAGACTACGGAATCTCTCATATCACACGCTCCGATGTATCCGATATGATTAACCAGCACGGTAATTCAGACTTTACTGTACCTGAATTCGATGCATCAACGATTGAAAATATCCCTTCAGCTACAAAAACAGATGAGAACGGTAACGAAATCGTGATGGACGTTTGGGACACATGGCCGCTTCAGAACGCAGACGGAACTGTAGCAGAATACAACGGTTATCACATCTTATTCGGATTAGCCGGTGACCCTGATAACCCTAACGACACCTTCATTTACATGTTCTATAAGGATGCAGACGACAAATCCATTGATGATTGGAAGAACGCAGGCCGTGTATTTGACGACGAAGATAAATACTTAGCAGACGATGAATACTTAAAAGATCAATCAGAAGAATGGTCTGGTTCAGCTACCTTTACTTCTGACGGCGAAGTTCGCTTATTCTATACGAACCGCACAGAATTTAACTTAGATAAAGAGCTTTACGGTAAGCAGACACTCACAACTGCTCAAGTAAACGTATCTGAGCCAGAAGCCGGTACACTAAATGTAGACGGCGTAGAAGACCATAAGTCCATTTTTGAAGGCGGAGACGGATCCGTTTATCAAAACGTACAGCAAGCCTTCGGTAATGGCGAAATTGATTGGAATGAGAATCACACATTTAGAGACCCTCATTACATTGAGGAAGATGGTAGTAAGTACCTCGTGTTTGAAGCGAATACTGGGACAGAATTCGGCTACTCTGGAGAAGAGTCTCTGTACAACCGTGCGTACTACAGTAACAGCAATAAATACTTCCAGGACGAAAAAGACAAGCTTTTGGAAAGCCCGCAAAGAGACTTTGCTGAGCTTGCGAACGGCGCCATCGGGATCATCGAGATTAACGATGATTACACATTAAAAGAAGTAAAAGATCCTCTAATTGCTTCTAACACTGTAACGGATGAAATTGAACGTCCGAACATTTTCAAAAAAGACGGCAAGTGGTACTTGTTTACAAGTGCCCGTGGATCTAAGATGACAATTGACGGCATTGATGATGAAGACATCTACATGCTTGGTTATGTAGCGAATTCATTAGATGGCGAATTTAAGCCAATGAACAAAACAGGAATTGTCCTTCATCAGGACCTGGATCCATATGATGTAACGTGGAACTACGCACACTATGCGATCCCTCAAGAGAATACTGACGAAGTAGTTATAACTAGCTACATGACCAACAGAGGATATTTTGAAGATGAAAAATCAACGTTCTCTCCAAGCTTTAAGTTAGACCTTAATAGCAAGAAATCTTCAGTTGTAGAAGATAGCATTCTTGAACAAGGTCAAATTACAGTAGACGAATAAAAACGGAAAATGCCAATGATTCATTGGCATTTTCTTTTTAGTACAGCAAAGAAAGGGGTGAACAACATAATGAAAGAAGCTTTTACTCATGCACCCAGAATTTGGACAGTATGCTCATTCCTAGGTCTTTTTCTAATAACAGGAGCTGTTGTACTGCTTCTCACTCTCGCCACTGAAGAGGAAGAGCCGGCACAAACAGAAGTTGTTGATGATTCTTATCGCGCCAACTATCATTTCACTTCACCCGATCATTGGAAAAACGATCCTCAGCGTCCGATTTATTTTAACGGAGAGTATCATTACTATTACCTTTATAACGGAGACTACCCGGATGGCAATGGCACGGAATGGAGACACGCAACGTCAGAGGATTTAGTTCAATGGGAAGATGAAGGCGTGGCCATCCCTAAATACACTAATGAAAATGGCGATCCATGGTCCGGATCTGTCGTCGTTGATACGGACAACACAGCCGGCTTCGGAAAAGATGCCGTAGTGGCTGTCCTCACCCAGCCTTCCGCTGATGGCGATCAGGAGCAATACCTATGGCACAGTACCGATGACGGACAAAACTTCACATCTTACAGTGACGAACCAGTTTTAGAGAACCCTGGAACCGAAGCCTTCAGAGACCCTAAAATTACTTGGGATGACCAAAGTGAAAAATGGGTTATGCTTATGGCAGAAGAAACGAAGGTCGGCTTCTATGAATCGGACAACTTAAAAGACTGGAGTTATACCGGAGGGTTTCAAACCGATGATATCGGCTTAATTGAATGTCCGGATCTCTATATGATGCGGGCGGATGATGGATCTGTAAAGTGGGTACTCGGCGTTAGTGCAAATGGCAAGGCCATCGATAAACCGAATACGTACGCTTACTGGGTCGGCGATTTCAATGGAAACGAATTCTTCCCCGACCATGAGGAACCCGAATGGCTCGATTACGGGTTTGACTGGTATGGCGGTGTAACTTTTGAAGATGGGGAAAGCGAGGATAAGCTTAATCACCGCTATGCATTAGCATGGATGAACAACTGGAAGTACGCAGACGAGACGCCAACGATGGCAGAAGGATTTAACGGATTAGATTCCATTGTACGTCAAATTGAACTTAAGAAAAGTGAAAACGAAAAGTATTACCTCACGTCTCAACCTAAAGAAGAACTAGATCAATTAACAAGCTCTGTCGATTCATTTGAAAGGATAGAGGTCGATGGATCAGAAACGCTTGAAGCAACAGGAACAGCTTATCAGCTGGAGGCAGATATCTCTTGGGATGACCTGGAGAACACAGGTTTAAGACTTCGTGAGTCAGAAGACCAATCCCGCCACATTGACGTTGGTATTTCACCAGAAAAGCAATACTCCTACGTCAATCGCAGTTCAACAGAACAGCCCGATAAGGATCATGAACTGATAGAAAGCCAGGCTCCTTTTGATGAAAATCAAAAAGAAGTTCATTTGAAGGTATTAGTCGATAAGACTAGTGTAGAAGTGTTTATTGATGATGGAAAAGTAGCCCACTCCAATCAAGCCTTTCCTCCACTCGAAGATGAAGGAATCACTCTTTTTTCTGAAGGCGGCGAAGCCATTTTTAAAAATATAGAAATCAAACACTATGATTCTATTAATGAATAAGATCATGAAAGCCAGTTACTATTTCTCTAAACATCTGACGTGCCCCCATTGAACAATTTAGTTGAACAAACTTTTGAAAGGAGAAAGCTGCTTCTTTATGCGGTCTCTATTAAGGAGACTCGCTAAATAAATGCACACAAAACTCCGATGAAGCGGAACCTCCATTCAGCTTCATCGGAGTTTTTCTTGTTGCTCGTAAATGCTTGCTAACTATTCGTCTGTTGTATGATTCCTTGACAAGTTTTATGCGGTTAAATTAACCCATACGAACCCAAATGCTGAAAACACGTAGCCACAGTCAAACTGCAAAGTTAAATTTCAAACCTGTCTATATCTCAGAATTCAAAAGAACTATCCTTTCACTTTAACTAGCTTCGGCTGTTGCTGCTGTTCTTCTTCACGCAGCGTACAAATGGACTCCCAATCATATGCCGCCCCGTCACGCATCGTAATGATACGATCGGCGATGGCACGAGCATCTTCCCGGTCATGTGTGACAAAGATAGAAGTTGTTCCCGTCTTCTTAATGATGTCTTTTAACTCTCCGCGAATCTTGATTTGTAAATCCGCATCAAGGTTACTGAACGGTTCATCAAGCAGGAGCAGGGCAGGTTTTGGAGCGAGCGCCCGTGCGAGGGCGACACGCTGCTGCTGGCCGCCGCTTAGCTCATGTGGGTAACGTTTCATAAGACTGGTCATGTTCACAAGCTCTAAGACTTCTTCTGTGCGCTCTCTTTTAGCTTTACGTCCATGCCCTTTTAACCCGAACTGAATGTTTTCGGCTACGGTCATATGCGGGAAAAGGGCGTAATCCTGGAAGACCATGCCGATGCCGCGTCGCTCTGGGAGAACGAAATGGCGGTCGTCAGTCATCGTGTGTTCGTTTATCTTAATGGTTCCGCAAGTAGGGGTTTCGAGACCGCAAAGCAGGCGAAGTACGGTACTTTTTCCACTTCCGCTTTCTCCGAGGATGGAAATGATTTCGCCCTGGTCAATTGCTAGATTAAAGCAATCGATCGTATTTTCGCTGGAGTTCTGATACTTAAAGCACAGGTTTTCAATTTGAATGAACATGTTAACGTGGCTCCTTTTCTAGAACTTTGTGAAAGATGTAGATGGCAATCGCGCTGACAACAACAATAATAATAGAAGCGAGCGAGGCTTCGTGAATTTGTTCATCACTCGCGTATTGGTAGGCTTTCGTTGATAGTGTGTCAAAGTTGAATGGCCTTAGAATCAATGTAAGAGGCAATTCTTTTATTATTTCAATAAACGCTAGAATAAATCCGCTGATGAGTGGTCCTTTAATCATGAGCAGATCCACTTTAAAAAATGTCTTCGTCACGTTCAACCCCAGCATGCGTGAGGCTTCTGTGAATTTATTTCCGACTTTATCGAATCCTGCTTCGATCGAATTAAATCCAACGGCAAGAAAACGAATCACATAAGCTGATATTAACATGAATAGGCTTGTACTGATAAATAAGGATGCATCGAGTCCAGCCATTTCATAAAAATTAAATAGCAGATTATCAATTTCAATAAAGACGGTACTTATACCAACGGCAATCACAGCACCGGGGATAGAATACCCTAAAATAGTTACTCGTGCGGGGGCTTTGGAGATAAAGCTCTGGTGCATACGGGCAAAGTTTGCGATGATGACAGCGAACACGGTAATCATCGCCGCCCCAACGAGCGACACAAACAGGGAATTCCAAACGAGTTCAATAAATGTAGAAGACATCATTTTCTCAAAGGTTAAGAACATCCAGGCGATGAGCTGTATAAATGGAATAAGAAAACCAAGTGCGAAAATGATTGCGCAATAGCTAAAGGCTGTCCAAGCTTTTCTTTTTGTAAGCTTAATAGGTTTAAGAGGGCGAACTTTTGTCGTCGTGTAACTGTATTTCTTTCGCCCTCTCAGGAATTTCTCAAGGACTAGAATGAAGAAGACAATAAACATTAAAGTTGCTGAGAGCTTAATAGCTGCATTAAGGTCTCCCATCCCAAACCATGTTTGAAAAATAGCAGTACTAAAGGTGGGAACTCCAAAGTATTGAACGACTCCGTAATCATTTAAAACCTCAAGTAATACTAGGCTGCCTCCTCCTACGATAGCTCCCCGTGAAATAGGTAAGACAACGCGGAAAAATATAGAGAGTGGCCCTCGTCCGAGCAATCGTGCATTTTCAACCAAAGAAGCTGATTGATTTTGCAGGAATCCGCGAGTGATCATAAACACGTAAGGAAAAAGAAATAACGTGAAGATGAACACGGCACCAGGGAGGTTAAGGATATCAAAGTATTTTTGATTAACTTCAATTCCCCAAGTGTTTCGCAGTGTCTTCTGAATCACACCTGTATAGTTTAAGATGCCATTATACGTATATCCAGCAATATAAGGTGGAATCGCTAATGGCAGGATCAGCCCCCATTTAAAGAAATTTTTAAAGGGAAAGTCATAAGCAGAGACGAGCCAAGCTAAACTGGTTCCTATCATGATGGCTAAGAACCCGGTGAATATAATTAATAAGCTTGTATTTTTTATTAAGTTAGGAAGGATAAACTCCTGGATATGTGCCCAATTTTCTGCTTCTTCAGTGAAAAAGCTAATTAAAATAGTGATGTTTGGCAGTAAAATGAGAACAACGATGATCATGGTCAGTAAGGTCCATGCGTTCATATATCCCGGTAGTTTTCGAAACAGCTTCAAAACGGACACGTCCTTTTAAAAACCTGAATAAAAAGCGTACCGTCTAATCATAACAGGTTAAATACTTTATTGTATATACACCAAATGCCGCCCTCGTTTTGAGGGGCGGCACAGGGGAAGAGGATTATTTCCAACCCACTTCGTTCATAATTTGAATGGCTTCTCCGTTGTTTTCACCAAGTTCACTTAGATTGATGTCTTGTTCTTCAAACTCGCCCCACTCCTGTAAAACTTCAGTAGGTTCTACGTTCTCATTAACTGGGTATTCATAGTTAGCATCTGCAAATTGTTCTTGTGCTGATTCTTCTGTTAAGAACTCCATAAACTGCTGTGCTTCTTCTGTGTTTTGACTGCTAGCCGCCAGGCCTATACCGCTGATATTAACGTGTGTACCGTTACCTTCTTGATCAGGGAAGATAACACCTAGCTGTTCAGCAACTTCCACTTCTTCTTCGTCTTCAGAATTAAGCATTTGGCCGAGGTAATACGTGTTCATGACAGCTACATCACCTTCGCCAGCAGCAATCCCTTTAGCCTGGTCACGATCTCCACCTTGTGGGTCGCGGGCCATGTTATCAACGATACCTTGAGCCCATTCTTTCGCAGCTTCCTCGCCATCTTGTGCGATCATAGATGCTACAAGAGACTGGTTATATATGTTTTCAGAAGAGCGGATGAGTACTTTATCTTCCCACTCATCTTTCGTTAAGTCGCTATAACTTTGAATATCGTCAGGGTTCACCGTTTCTTCGTTATAAACAATAACACGTGCACGTTTTGTGAGTCCGAACCATTCGTTCTCTTCATCGCGAAGGTTCTCCGGGATATTCTCATTTAGAACTTCACTATCAACTTCTTGTAAAAGGTCATCGGATTTAGCACGGTGAAGACGTCCTGCATCAGCCGTAATTAATAGATCGGCTTCAGAAGCTTTACCTTCACGTTCCATTCTTGCGATCAGTTCATCGTCTTTTCCTTCAATGACATTTACTTCAATGCCAGTTTCTTCAGTAAACTGATCATATAGCTCCTGGTCTGTATCATAGTGACGACCAGTGTATAGATTGATTTCTCCGCCTTCAGCCTCTTCGTTTGCTTCTGACTCCTCGTTAGTAGACTCTTCGTTACCCTCAGAATCAGAAGAACCAGAATTTTCTTCCTCATTATTTCCGCATGCTGCTAAAGCAATTGCTGCAAACAAGAGAAAACTGAATAAAAATAACTTCTTCATTATTAGCTCACCTCATATGTAGATTTTTTAAATGAAAATGATTTTCAATGTCAATGACTATTCTACCTACTTTGCATAAAATGTCAATGCATTTTCCGAAATAAATTAAAAAATTAAAAACTTTCATCCCCTACTCTTAATAACACCCACACTTCTCTATTAATTGAAGCTGGAGGAAGAAATTAAGGATGTTCATTAGAGGTTAGGTTACAGCTAAATAAAAACTGAATATTCACTTGCCTTTCATTGAAAGCATAAAAGATAATAATTAAACGCTTTTCCAGAAAAAAGAAGACACTCGATCATACATGTACGCTTCAAGAGCAATTACACTTTGAAAGAGGTCCTCTCATGGATAACGTTATTTAGTTACTATGCCTTTTCAGCTGGATGTCCCCCATGAAGATAGAGTGTGGACAGACGTTTTTCCATGCTCCTGATGGGGATGGCAGGAAGGCACTGCTGTTAGTCCACCGGTGATCTCACGCCGGTCTTCTGATAGGTCAGATTATAGGAAATTCATTTTTTTGTTTTACATTTGGTAAAGAATCAATGATTTACCCAATAATCCCGGTGAATAACAACCTTTTGATCACTATTAGCTTTGAACATGGCCTCTGTGCTTGATAACCCCTTAATTTCTAACAACTGATGAGAAGAAAAATTAACACTGCCTTTCCCAATGAGCTGTCCTTCTAAGTTAACCACCTCAACGACATCATTTATTTTAAAGTTACCCATAATGTTAGTGACACCAGCAGGTAAGAGACTTTTTCCATTTCTTACGATAGCAATTTCAGCACCCTGGTCAATTTCAATCTTCCCACTTGGAATGGAATGCAAGGCCAGCCACTGTTTGGAATTATTCATACTTGCCAGCGAGCGACCGCCGATATAAGTTCCGTCCCCTTCCCCAACTAGAATATCGACAAGTTTTTCTTCCCCTGTCCCTGATCCAATAAATACTTTCACTCCTAAACGTAATGCTGTACGTGCTGCCTCTACTTTTGATTTCATGCCTCCGGTGCCTACTTTCGAACCAGCTTCAGAAGTACCATTTACTAAGTGATCATCAATCTTATGAAGAAAGTTATACCGTTGTGCATTTGGATGAGTCCGTGGATTTTGATCATAAATCCCGTTGATATCTGTGAGTATGATTAATAAATCTGCATGTACAAGACCACTAACAAGTGCTGATAACATGTCATTATCGCCAAAGGTTAATTCATCAACTGCTACGGAATCATTTTCATTAATAATCGGCGTTACTTTACGCTTTAATAGTTCAGATAAGGTGGCATGTGCATTTTGATATTGCTCTTTGTACAGGAAATTCTGTCTCGTTAACAGTAATTGTGCTGCCACAACTCCATGTCTTTTAAAACCTTCTGTATAACCTCTTAATAACTGACCTTGCCCAACGGCCGCGGCTGCTTGCTTACCGGCAATTGTTACAGGACGCACGGAATAGCCAATGTCTGTAAATCCAGCTGCAACGGCTCCGGATGATATCAATATCACCTCATGGCCAAGCTTCTTTAAACGTGCAAGCGCATCGACGTGCTCGCGCAGCTTCACATTGCTTAATCCACCATTTATATTTGTTAAAGAGCTGCTGCCTATTTTGACGACGATCCGTTTCTTGGCCATTATTATTCACCTTCCACTTTTACATTAGAATTGAAATCGCCTAAATGATGCTTGATCTTTCAACATATTAGTGACATTATACACTAGAAAAAAGCATATAGTCAGTGTTAATCATCAACCCTTTCTCGATAAAATCACCGACAAAAAAAGAAGGCCTCAAATTAAATGTACGCTTCAAGAGCAAATACACTTTGACAGAGGCCTTCCATAGAAAATGTTATTTATTTACTGTGCCAGCATCGGCTGGATGTACTCCATGACGATAGAAGTCAGCATCAATTGGGTCCAGCGGTTTACGACCAAGGATGAGGTCTGCTGCCTTTTCTGCCAACATCAACACAGGTGCATGGATATTGCCGTTCGTAACATAAGGCATGGCAGAAGCATCGACCACTCGTACGTTGTCGAGTCCGTGCACTTTCATAGATTTAGGATCTACGACAGACATGCGGTCTGAAGCAGGTCCCATTTTTGCCGTACAAGATGGATGAAGTGCCGTCTCAGCATCTTCTTTCACCCAATCCAAAATCTCTTCATCTGTTTGAACAGTAGGACCAGGAGAAATTTCCCCTGCATTGTAAGGTTTCATAGCTGGCTGCTCCATAATCTTACGGGTTACTCTGACCGCTTCTACCCACTCGCGTTTATCCTGTTCAGTAGAAAGGTAGTTATAGACCATGCTTGGGTGCTCTTTAGGATCTTTTGAGCGTATCTTCAATGATCCACGGGCATCGGAATACATAGGGCCGACATGGACTTGGAATCCATGATCCGTCGGAGCTTTTTGGCCATCGTACCGTACTGCTACCGGAAGGAAATGATACATCAAGTTCGGGTAGTCGACGTCCTCGTTTGAACGAACGAAACCTCCGCCTTCAAAATGATTGGTCGCGGCCGGGCCAGTGCGTCCAAACATCCACTGTAAACCAATCCAAGGCATGCGCACTTTATTTAAGTTAGGCTGTTCGGAAACAGGAAGCGGACATGCGTGCTGGATATAAACTTCGAGGTGGTCCTGGAGGTTCTCTCCTACACCTGGAAGGTCAACGACTGGTTCAATACCAAGTGAGCGAAGGTGTTTGGCATCTCCCACTCCTGACAGTTGAAGCAGCTGCGGCGTGTTGATGGCACCGCCTGAAAGTATAACTTCACCCGCTTTAACTTGATGAGTTTTTCCGTTGCGTTGATATGTCAATCCTTTAGCTCGAGTACCCTCGAAGTCGATACTCTGAACGAAAGCACGAGTTCTCACCGTCAGGTTCTTACGCTTCATTGCCGGATGCAGATAGGCACGTGAAGCTGACAAGCGCTGTCCTTTATATACATGCTTGTCAAACGGTCCGAAGCCCTCCTGACGAAAACCATTCACATCAGGGGTTCTTGAGTAACCAGCTTCTACACCTGAGTTAAAGAAGGCTTGGAATAATGGATTAGTTGCTGGCCCGCGTTCCAACTTGATAGGTCCGTCGTGGCCGCGAAGATCATCATCTGGTGATTCAATAGCATTCTCTAAGCGTTTGAAATAAGGAAGGCAGTGCTTAAAGTCCCACGTTTCCATTCCTTCATCGGCTCCCCAGCGTTCATAGTCCAGCGGATTTCCGCGTTGGTAAATCATACCGTTAATTGAACTGGATCCTCCAAGCAGCTTTCCTCGGGCATGCTTAATTCGGCGTCCATTCATATATGGCTCAGGGTCTGATTCGTACTTCCAATCATAAAGGCTTTTGCCTGCGGGAAACGGCAAAGCTGCCGGCATTTGAATTAATAGATCCCATGCATAATCACGGCGTCCTGCCTCTAAAACAAGAACACTCTTTTTCCCGTCCTCACTTAGACGGTCGCCAAGTACAGAACCTGCACTACCGCCTCCAACGATGACAATATCATATGTTTCACTCATATTCAGTTCCTCCTCGTGTTGTAATGGAATGAAAGGACTTCAGACAATAGGAACACTATTGCTTAGAAACCCTTCTTTATTTATAAAATTTAGTAATAGTTGGTATTTATTTGATTTATTTAAGAACACTTCATTAGATTGAGCTTTAAGAGGGAGTATGAATTTCCTCCACCTAATGGTTATATAGAGAATGAATAATAGACTGTCAGCTTAGAACCAGTTCATAGATTCAGGTTTAAGGTTCTGGAATATATGCTTTGTTTCTGTATATTCTTCCATGCCAAGTCTGCCTAGCTCGCGTCCAATACCAGATTGTTTAAATCCACCCCATGGGGCGTGTGGGAAATAAAGGTTGAATTCGTTGATCCAAACCGTACCCATGCGCATCTTCGCTGCACAGCGTTCAGCTTTTGCAATATCGTTTGTAAAAACACCGCCAGCAAGTCCGTAGATCGAGTCATTAGCAAGCTTTACTGCTTCTTTTTCTGTACTGAATTTCTCAATGGTAATAACTGGACCAAAGCCTTCCTCTTGAACAACGGTCATGTCAGTAGTGCAGTCCGTGAAAACAGTAGGCAAGAAGAAAAAGCCATTTTGCAATTTCGGATCTTCAGGACGTTTGCCGCCAACTGCTAAAGTAGCTCCTTCTTTAATCCCCGCTTCTACATACTTTTCTACCTTCGCAAGATGTTCAGCTGAAATAAGCGGTCCCATTTGCGTATCTTCATCAAATCCGCTTCCCAACTTGAATTTCTTCACTCGTTCAACAAGCGCGTTAACGAACTCATCGTGAATGCTTTCTTCAACAATCAGTCTTGTACCAGCGGAACAAATTTGTCCTGCGTGGAAGAATACACCGTTTAACGCTTGGTCGACAGCTATATCAAAGTCAGCATCAGCAAAAATAACATTTGGGTTTTTTCCGCCAAGCTCAAGAGCGAGCTTCTTCACATTCACGCTTGCCGCTTGCATAATTTTCTTCCCTGTAACAATGCCGCCAGTGAAAGAAATGAGGTCTACGTCTGTGTTATCAGACAGCTCCTGGCCGACTGTACCGCCTGCACCAAGTACTAAGTTAGCAACCCCACTAGGCACTCCCGCCTCTTCCATCAGTTCAAACACTTTAATAGTAGTAAGTGGTGTGATTTCACTCGGCTTCATGATTAAAGTATTTCCAGTCGCCAGCGCTGGAGCCAGTTTCCAGGACGCTTGAAGCAAAGGATAATTCCAAGGGGTAATTTGCCCGCAAACACCAACTGGTTCATGAACCACTTTACTGATCGAGTTTGGTACTGGAGAATCAATCAGCTCGCCGCCATCTTTATCTGCAAGTTCTGCATAATAACGGAACACTCCAGCGATATCATTCATATCTCCACGGCTTTCTTCCATCGTTTTACCTGTATCCAATGATTCTAAATAAGCCAGTTCTTCTGTGTCTCTTTCTATTAATTCAGCAATTTTTCTTACAACGGCTCCGCGTTCAGTTGCCGGGGTAGCAGCCCATTCTCCGTTGTCAAAGGCTTCTCTTGCTGCAGCAATTGCTTCTTTTGTATCTGATTCATCACCTTCTGGAACAACGGCGATAATCTCCTGGTTAAATGGATTAATAATATTACGCGTATTCTCCGAATTTGCGCCTACCCATTTACCATTAATGTATTGTTGTAGTTTTAAGTTCAGGTTCAATTTGATCAACTCCATTTTTGAAGTAAGTTAAGTTTGTTAAGAATTTATTTAACTTTTTTAACACTAACATGTCTCTTTATGGCTGTCAAAAAAATATCCAAATTAAAATATGGAAAGACTTCACACTAGCTGTAATGGTTATGTATAGTCAGGTAGTGGACATTTTTTATTTGACTTTTTGTCCGAACGCGTTAACAATTGTCTGTAAAGAAGTTATTTTAAATATTTAACGTGATTTACTGTATATTGAAGGAGCGACCTTATGAGTGAATCTAATGAAAGAACCGAAGCCAAAATTGAAGAAGCCAAATATAAAGTTATCGGCGCCATTGCAGAGACTATGGATTTATATGGGGTAACACCAGCTGCCGCAAATTTATATGCGACGATGTACTTCAAAGATCAGATGACGCTTGATGAAATGCGCACGGAGCTCGAAATGAGTAAACCGAGTATGAGTACCAGCGTCCGCAGGCTCCAGGAAATAGAGATGGTAAAAAAAACATTCACACGAGGTTCCAGAAAACATACGTATGTAGCCGAGAAAAATTTCTTCCGTTCTTTTATGGCGTTTTACTGCCAGATGTGGGAACGAGAAGTTAAAATGAATTTAGAAGCCATTGAGGAAGCGCAAGAAGATTTCATAAATGTCATAAAAGATTCCACCAGTACACCAGATATTGTTGCAGAAGCAAAGAAGTACTATGATCAATTAGAAGAATCTAAAACATACTATCACTGGTTGGATGATTTAGTTGAAAGTATAAGAAGCGGTAAAATATTCGAATTTCTGCCGAAAGATAAACAAGATTAAATTGGCAGGAAGTTATTAGACAGTCTATATTAAAGAAATAACAATAATAAAGAAGCTTCTCATTAGTTACGTAAACTTTTGAGAAGCTTCTTTTTGTATGTCTATATTAGTGAAACGTTTATTCTAACGAGTATCTACCATTGTAAAAAATTATCTAACTCCTTAGTAACGAGAGACTTTCCCTTCGTATTACAATGCTTTCACGAGACCTCCATCTACTACGAGCGACTGACCCGTTACGTACGTATTTCCTCCAGAGGCTAAAAACACGACGACTTTGGCAAACTCTTCAGGCTCTCCGTAGCGCTTTAATGGTATAGCTTGAGCAGCCTCCTCTTTCACCTCTTCAGCAGAAACACCAAGCGACTTGGCTTTTACTTGATCTAAACTTTCCACTCGATCCGTTGCAATTCTCCCCGGACCTAGGGTGTTAATCAGGATATGATCGGCTGCTAATTCTTGAGATAAGCTTTTAGATAAGCCCACTATTCCTGCCCTGAAAGTATTCGAAAGGATTAGATTGTCCAGGGTCTGCTTGATAGAAGAAGAAGCTATGTTAATAATACGTCCGCTTTGCTGCTTTTTCATATGGGGAAGCACTTCCCGGATGGTCCGCGTAAAGCTAAGTAGATTAAGTTCAAAAGCTCGCTGCCAATCTTCATCAGAAAAATCATCAAACGTCCCAGCTGGAGGCCCTCCGGCATTATTGATGAGAACATCGACAGTCCCGTTCCAGTTCACCGCTTTTTGCACCAGTTTCTTAATATGATCAGGTTTCGTCACATCACAAACCTCATAGTCCACATTTTCGTTCCCTGACTGCTCAATAATTTCTTTTACAGTGCGTTGTAATTCCTCTGCATTGCGACTTGAAATGAGCACGCTGGCCCCTTCGTTAGCAAATTCCAGAGCTGTTGCTTTACCTAACCCTTTGCTTGCTGCTGTTACGACTACAGACTTGCCTTGCAACTGTAAATCCATCTCATCCATCCTCTCCTTTTTATGTAAGGTCAGTATATCAAATAAGGAGTACAAGGTATCTTGTACTCCCTACTCTTATACGTCTGATATATATTAATTGTAAACTTTTAAGCCTATGGTGATTCCAATACAAAGTGCCACGGGTTTTAAATATGATGAAGGGGTCCCTTAGAAGTAAAAAAAAACACCTCTGAGTTTTACACTTCAGTTGGTGCTTCTTTTTCTTGTGTAGAAGAACGGTATTTGATATCAAATGGAACAATAATCCGCTTCGCCGGTTCTTCTTTGTTTTTCACTTTCTCAATCAAACATTTCGCCGCCTGACTGCCGAGCCCATGAATATGAATATCGACGGTGGTTAAAGGCGGGCGAGTGATTTCTGATAAATATACGTTATTAAAACTCACGATCGAAATATCCTCAGGCACATGCATCCCCAATTCTTCGAGCATGTTTACCACCCCGATACTCATCAAATCATCCGCTATGACAAGTCCCGTTGGCGGCTGAGGCAGAGAAAATAGTTCATGGACAGCTTGACGACCGCCTGATTTAAGAAATTCCGTATGAATCCGGTACTCGTCTAAATAAGGAAGTCCAGCTTCTTCTAACGCTGATTCATATCCTTTCATCCGATCGATGGTTACAATACGGTCGGTTGAACCACCGATAAAAGCAATACATTCGTGCCCTATCTCAATCAGGTGATTCGTAATTTCTTTCCCAGCACGGACATTGTCATTATCCACGTGGGTTATTTCATCTACACGTTCTGAAGGTTTCCCCACAACTACAAACGGAAAATTCTGCTCGATCAGAAAGGCCATGATTGGATCATTCACTTGAGAATATAGCAAGATAATGCCATCTGTTCGGTTGCTGTAGACCATTCGCTCGACCGCTTCTAACATTTGTTCATCTGTCTCTCCCGTACATAGCAAAATGGAATAGTCCATTTCATGAGCAACGGCACTGATTCCGCGCAGCACTTCTGGAAAGAAAGGATTTTGTAAAGCTTTATCAGCACTGGATGGCATGACAACCCCAAGCGACTGTGTTGAACGATTCGCTAAATTCCTCGCATTAGCGTTTGGATGGTATCCCATCTCCTTCATCGCTTTTTTCACCCGTTTCTTCGTTGCCGGACTGATCCTCGGGTGGTCCGCGATGACACGGGATACCGTCGATGGTGCCACTCCTGCTGCCTTTGCCACTTCCTTAATGGTCACTCCCATACGATCACCTTCTATAAGTTACTTCCTGTATTATATCATGTCGATGCTTTCATCAAATCATAAAAAAGGAGAACCGAAGTATGCTTCTCCGCTTCTCCCTTTCATTCATATGTCTTTCAGATTATCCCTTCGTACCCCCTGCTGTCAAACCAGAAACGAAATATTTCTGAAGAGATAAGAAAAGAAGTGAAATCGGTAACGCAATTAATACAGAGCCTGCGGCAAAGAGTGTGAATTCATTTCCGAACTGGTCGGCAATGAGTTCATATAAACCAACCGCAAGTGTGAATTTCTCTTCTGTTCGAAGTAGAATCCGGGCCAGGATGAAGTCCGTAAAAGGTGTGATGAATGTGAACAGCGATATGACCGCAATCATCGGTTTAGCAAGAGGCATGACAATCTGCCAGAAAATACGTAAGTTGCCTGCACCATCCATACGTGCCGATTCATCTAACTCTTTCGGTATAGTATCCAAATATCCCTTCATCAAGTAGGTATTCATCGGGATTGCTCCACCTGTATAAACAAGAATCAAAGCCAGGTGTGTATCCAGTAGTCCTGTCAGATTGGCTAACGCATAAATCGCGATCAAAGCAGCAAAGTTTGGAATCATCTGCAAGATCAAGAACGTCATCAACCCATTTTTACGTCCGACAAAACGAAACCTGGAAAAAGAGTAAGCGGTCATACATACGAGAGCCACGGAAAAAACCATCGTCAAAATACAAATTTTGATCGTATTCCAGTACCAAATCAAATAATCACTCTGTTCTGGATCGAACAACTCTTTATAATGCTCCAAGGTTGCGTCTTTTGGAATAATCGAAGAACCAGATAAGCTGTTTCCCGGGTTGAACGATGACCCTACGATCCACAAGATCGGATATAAAATGATTACGATCATAGCCAAAATCACTGCGTACGAAAATGTCAGTTGTATAATACGGTTTTTATTTCTCATATTACATCATATCCTCTTCTTGGAATGATTTCGTTCTTCTGAATTGCCACAAGGCTACAGAAATGACGATCAAGGATAAGATCATCGTTATGGCTGCTGCTTTTCCATACTGGGCAGAAGTCATGGTCAAGCTGTAGATCCAGGAAATCAAAATGTCCGTTCCTCCGGCATTTTGATCCGGTACAGCTGGACCACCTCCATTGAAAAGGAAGATAACGTTAAAGTTGTTGAAGTTAAACGTGTATTGAGTGATCAGTATCGGAGCTGTTGCATAAAGGACGAGCGGCAATGTGATGCCTCTGAATTTTTGGAAAATTGAAGCTCCATCCACATCTGCTGCCTCGTACAATTCGTTCGGTATCGACTGGAGCACACCAGTGACCATCGCAAATATGAACGGGAAACCGAGCCATGTCTGGATCAGAATCAACGCAATTTTCGTGTAAGTCGGGTTCGTCAGCCACGGAATATCCCCAAGCCCAAAGACAGCAAGGATATCACGATTGATGGTTCCGAACGTTTCATTGAACATCCCTGCAAAGACAAGAATCGATACGAAAGCAGGCACTGCCCAAGGAAGAATGAAAATCGTGCGGATCGTCTTTTGAAGAATGATCCCTTTTTGATTCATCAGTACAGCAAGGAAAATACCGAGCGCAATTTGTAAAGTAGTCGCACCGAACGTCCAAATAATCGTCCAAGCCAACACACTGAAGAATGTTTCACGCCAGATCGGAATCTGGAAAATATCGATGAAGTTTTGAATACCAATCCAATCCACAAGGCTAGCTGGAGGTGAGTGGTACAAGTCATAGTTTGTAAAAGAAAGTAGGATAACGAACAATATCGGAAAAATAACAACGAACACGAGCAGTAAAAAACCAGGTGTCATCATTAAATAAGGAAAACCGCCGCCGACCAGGTTCTGGTATTGTGCTCGAATGGAGTTAGGCGTTTCATTGAAATCCCTTTGTTTTCCCACTTTAAAAGCATCTCTTAAATTAAATCCATAGGAAGCTGCACCGAGGATGGTAATGATCAAAGTCAAGATCCCCTCCACAAGCAAAACGATGGAATGATCGTAAGCGGGATCGGTTCCAAGCGTAATCAGACCCCAAAACCCAAACTGCAGCAAATCGGAAAAAGCAATGAAAAAAGAGGCTATTAAAATGAAAAAACCGGCACCTTTCAGCCACTGCTTATTGTAAAACTGACCTAAACCCGGAATGACTGAGAGCGCTAATGCAATCTTTCGGTGGTTAGTAGTTGGTTGTCGTTCTTGCTCCCCCATGTTCAATCTCCTTTCTATATGTACCGAGACAAAAGTGTCAGAATGTCACTCGATGAACGCAAATGCTTCTCACTTTAGTCATTATGCAATTATAAATATGTATTTTAATAAGGAGAGCAGCACCCGAAATGCCGGGAACTGCTCTGCCCAATCAATTAATTCCCAGAGTGGTTGGATTCAATTTGTTGTTTTATTGTATCTTGTGCATCATTCAGAGCATCTTCCGGTTCTGATTTGCCTGTTGCTATGACTTGCAATGCTTGTGCCATAGGCTCCCAAACTTCTCCCATTTCTGGAATGTTCGGCATTGGAACCGCGCGCTCAGATTGAACAGCCACTGCACGTGCTCTTTCGTTATCAGCGATGATTGGATCTTCAATCAATGCAGTCACTGGTGGAATTTCATTTGTTTCTTCATAACGAATCTTCGCATTTTCTTCGTTTGTGATCCACGTCAGCAATTCAGTCGCCCACTCTTTGTTTTCAGAAGCAGAAGACAAGTGCCAGCCTTTTACTCCAACAAATGTCTGTGGATACTCTCCATTTGGTAATTTCGGAAGTGGGGCAACCCCATAGTCGATTCCTGCTTCATTCAGAGCCTGGTAAGCCCAAGGACCATCCATCATAGAAGCAACATTACCTTCTTGAAAAAGTCCGTCTTTAGCAGATCCACCGCTTTCCCCGACGATTCCTGATGGGAAAACTTCCTCATACCATTGTTGAATGTATTCAGCACCTTCAATGGAGCCTTCATTGTTCAAACCTAGATCCTGGGGATTTAGTGTACCTTCTTCTTCACCGAAAACATAACCGCCGTATCCAGCCATAATCGAATTTCCAAAGTAGAAGTTATCCCAAAGAGCAAGGAATCCATATTGGTCACCCTCATTAAATTCTTTTGTGAACTCGAACAGTTCATCGAAATCTTCCGGCACCTCATCCATATGTTCTTTGTTGTAAATGAAAACAGGCGTCTCTGTTGATTTCGGCAAACCATAAAGCTCTCCTTCATACGTTTGCGCTTGAATAGATGCTTCTGTGTAAATATCTGTAACAGAACTATCTACATCAATTGGAGATAACAGACCTTCAATAGCAAATTGACCGATTTGGTCATGTGGCAAAGTCAGAATGTCCGGGCCTGTCCCAGCAGGTCCATCCAAACGAAGCTGCTCTCCCATTTTTGTTGCCATATCCAATTCTTTGAATTCGACTTCAATACCATGCTCTTCTTCAAAGCTGGCAATTGCAGGCTCAAGCCCCACAGCTTTATCTTTGTCTTCCCAGATGACTAGTTTCTCAGGCTTCTCAGGCATACCGTCTTCAGATGACTCAGAAGAATTCCCTTCACTGTCTCCTCCTGTGCTTTCTTCTTCACGATCCGGCGCACAAGCCGCCAGCATCGCAACGGTAAGAAAAGCGATAAACAATAGACTCAACCACTTTTTCATACTCCATCTCCCCCTAATAGTTTCCTAGGACGTGCCATGCAATCTAGTGAAACCGATTGCACACATCTTGACTCTAATTATACAAATTACCTTATATAATGCAAGCGTTTTCTTAAACTTTATTTGAATTTATGGTAAATTATAGTTAACGTTTTCACGTATTCATTGACTTAAAGAGTTCTAATCTATATTTTTATGTAGTGTAAACTAAACTTCTATATAACTATTTGCGCAACCGATTGTACAGAAAGGATGAAAATACATGTTAAAGGAAGCCGTCTACCACCGCCCCAAAAACAATTATGCTTACGCGTACGACAAAGAAACCATCCATATCCGCCTGCACACAAAAAAAGATGATGTCAAGAAGGTCTCTCTCATCCACGGAGATCCTTATGATTGGAACAAAGGAGAATGGCAAACCCAGCGAGCTGAGATGAAAAAAACGGGAAGCGATGATCTTTTCGATTATTGGTTTGCTTCGATCCAGCCTCTCTATCGCAGACTGCGGTATTCCTTTTTACTAGAGGATGAAACGGAACAGACCGTCTATACAGAAAAAGGATTCTATGAAAAAGTCCCAGTCGAAGGAATCGATTATCATTTCTGCTTTCCTTTTTTAAATCCAATTGATGCGTTCGAAGCTCCCAATTGGGTGAAGGAAACGATTTGGTATCAAATCTTCCCAGAGAGATTCGCCAATGGAGACCCGTCTTTGGATCCTGAAGGTACAGTTGTCTGGGGAAGCAAAGACCCGACACCGACTAATTTCTTTGGAGGAGACTTTCAGGGCGTGATCGACCATCTCGATTACTTGGAGGAGCTTGGGGTTAATGGAATCTATTTCACCCCGATTTTCAAAGCTCACTCCAACCATAAATACGACACGATTGATTACATGGAGATCGATCCACAATTTGGTGACAAAAAGACATTTCGCAAGCTGATTTCCAAATGCCACGACCGTGGAATACGAGTCATGCTGGATGCTGTTTTCAATCACAGCGGGTATTACTTTGAACCGTTCCAGGATGTGATTGAAAAAGGGACAGAATCCAAATACGCACAATGGTTCCATCTAAAAGAGAACAAAGTGGTCACAGAACCGCTCCCAAACTATGATGCATTCGGGTTTGTCCCAAGCATGCCGAAATTAAACACCGAAGACCCTGAAGTAAAAGCATACCTCCTGAAGGTTGCCCGCTATTGGATTGAAGAGTTCGATATTGATGGCTGGCGCTTGGATGTGGCCAATGAAGTCGATCATGCATTTTGGAGGGAGTTCCGGCATACCGTCAAAGAGGCAAAACCAGACGCATATATTTTAGGGGAAATATGGCATGATTCCATGCCATGGCTGCAAGGGGATCAATTTGATGCAGTCATGAACTATCCCTTTACTAATGCAGTCGTCGACTTTTTTGCGAAAAAGAATATCACACTCTCTCACTTTAAGAATCAACTGACACATGTACAGCATATGTATCCTGAATCTGTGAATGAAGTTTCGTTCAACTTGTTGGACAGTCATGATACCCCGCGAGTTCTAACTTATGCAAAGGGAGACAAAAAAGCAGCAAAGCTCATGTACCTATTCCAACTCTCTTATTCGGGCACCCCTTGCATCTATTATGGAGACGAAATCGGAATGACAGGAGGAGAAGATCCAGGCTGTCGCAAATGCATGGTCTGGGAGGAACAAGACCAGGATTTAGAACTGTTTGCCTTCATCAAAAAAATGATTAAACTAAGAAAAACCGCACCAGCATTCGGTAACGATGGAGAGTTTTCATTTGTGGACTACGGAGACGAACTGCTTGCTTACGAAAAAATCTCTGAAACTCAGTCCATGATTTTCCTGATCAATCCGACGACAGAAGCCTACGATTTAAGGTTCGAAGAAAACATTAAGCAAGTGGTGGATGTGGATGAAGACTCTAACATGAAGGACCATAATATTCATCTGGCTCCTTCTGGTTTCATCATTTTGGAGAGAAGATAATGTACGTCTATTAAACACGTAAGAAATAAGTGAATTTTGGGTTCAAATGGTATAAACCTTGAAGTTGAGTCTTCCACTATCCTGGTTCTATCCAATAACATTTCTGGAGATAGCAAAAGGTAAGCTACCTACGTAAGTTTGCCTTAAAATGAAAAGCCTCTTAAAAGTTCACACTGAACTTTTAAGAGGCTGTTTAAAAATTATAATAATTTTCTGTACAAACCCTCTTTATCAACCTCAGTTAATCTTAGTACACACTTGATTACTGACTCCCTATCAAATATCAGCAAATTATTACTCCGAGAATACATCAAAATGTCTCCAAATATCTTCCAACCCTTCTAATCTCTCATGAACATCTTCTTGCTTTTCTCTACTAACAAAAGTTATTAAGGCGTTTATTAAACTCAAAGGGGCTACAAAGGAGTCAATGAATGTTGGCATTTGACTCGTCGCCTTGAGCGGAACATCTGCGTGCGGAATAAGAGGTGATACTAAATTGTCCGTAATTGCAATCGTCTTAGCTCCTTTTTCTTTCATGTAGGAAAAAAGGTCAGTCGTACTTTTCGTATAACGGGCAAAGCTGATACCTATAGTAACATCATGTTGATTTACCTTATAAAGTGAATCAGATGCGCTCTCAACTGAATGAAGCAGTTCCACATTATCTAATATCATAGATAAGTAATATTGAAGAAATACACCTAACGACATCGCGCTGCGATTTGCAATAATATAGATCTTGTTGGCATTCAATATATAATTGACCGCTTTATGAAAGTCATCTAAATCCAGTTCTTCCATTGTTGCTTTGATATTTTCCATATCATCACGAAAAACTTCATCTACGCCCTTTTCTTTTTCGTCATAGACCTGTTTGGATATTTTTAGCCTTTCGGAAGTGGTTAATTGGTGTTTTAGAGAGGCTTGAACTTCTTGTTGTAATTCCGTATAGCCGGTATATCCAAGAAAGGTTGCAAACCGCACAATGGTTGCTTCGCTTACCTCCGTAACTTTTGCCAGTTTACCTACCGTTAGAAATGACACTGCATTTTGGTTTTCCAACATATATTTCGCTATCTTTAACTGTGACTTACTCATCTTTGCAGTTTTACCAGCAATATTGTGGTAGACGTTTTCCATCACTCAAACCCTTCCTCTGTTAAAATACCTGCGTTAATACCCGATCATAAGCGTCAAGGGTGCGGTTAATCTCCTTCTTACCATGAACGGTAGAAAGACTATAACGATTTAATGGTTTTGTATAAATCCCCTCACACAACAAACGAAAATCGATTTCCTTCCTTATCCTAAAGTTCGATTGCTGCAGCTGTCGATAATTCAGTATTTTGTCTTGCTCAGTTATGACTACATTGAAAATGGAGCCCAAACCGATTGATTGCATGGCAACTCCACGCTTCGCAAACAACTTGTTAATTCCTTCTTTTAATTGATTAGTAATTGCAAACACATGATTGATTTCCTTTTCTAAGTGGTGGATTGTTGCTAGCCCAGCAGCAAGAATCGAGGGATGACCATTATACGTTCCACTATGAAATAATACTTCTTTCGCACTCGATTTTAAACTTTGACTCGAGTCGAACACATCGGAAGAAGCTTTAGGTGAACTTACCATCATGACTTCTTTTTTGCCACCGATCATTCCTACCGGGAATCCCCCGCCAACCACTTTACCAAGGGCAGTAATATCCGGCTTTATCTTATAGAGCGACTGAGCCCCGCCAAGACCTAGCCGAAATCCTGTTTTCACTTCATCAAAAATAAGCAGGATATCTAATTCTTCCGTCACTTTCCGTAACCCAGCCATAAACGATTGTTCAGCAGGGATAAACCCACCTTGAATTGGCTCAAGTACAACAGCAGCAATTTCATCTCTTCTTTTTGACAAAATTTCAGCTGTTGCATCCAAGTCGTTAAATGGCAAAATTATTGTATGTTCCTGGTGGTAAGAGTCTACTCCACTAGATTCAATGACAGCATTCGGTTTATGAGGAAGTCCGGCTTCGTCAATAGGTGGGTTTACGCTAAGTAGAACTTGATCATATCCACCATGATAGTGCCCTTCAAACTTAGCTATTTTGTTTTTCCCCGTGTAAGCATAGGCCATACGATTGGCCAGGAGAGTTGCTTCTGTACCTGAGTTCGTGTAACGAAGCAATTCCATACTTGGATACAATTCTTGAATTTTCTTTCCCATCTCTACTTCAAGTAAGTGTGGGGTTCCAAATAAACTAGTACCCTCTTCTTCAATTTGGTTATGGATGGCCTTATTAATTTCGGGATGTCCGTGCCCATGCATTAACGCACCATAAGAAAGAAGGTAATCAATATATTCGTTACCATCAAGATCATATAAATAAGCACCATTACCTTTCTTCATAATAACGGGATAGGGATCAAATGATTTAATATTAGCCGTTACTCCACCAGGCATTACTTCTTTAGCCTGACTAAAAAAATCCTTAGAACCAGGGGTTTTATCTAAGTAATTTTCTATAGCACGATTTAAACCGTCTTCTTTGTTCATAGATATTCGCTCCTCATGAAATGAATAATTCAAATTATAATGATATATGAAATTTATATTTCATTATAAGCCTGGAGTTAGCTTATGTAAATATAAGAATGGAATAATATTAATGAACAAACCTGCATCGGACACCTCATTTTATTCCTATGTTCCATTCCCCTAGAAGTGAAGTAGTGGCTCAGGGTTGTTAGTATTCATTTCTAATCCATGAAATAAAAAAAAGAGCTGTTTAATTTATCCAGCTCTTAAATCGTGGTAGTAGCACGTTTAAAGTAAGGACCGTGGAATATGAAAACGGTCACTAGTAATAATAAATTAACGGAGAAGAGAGGAATTAATCCCGGAATCAATCGTATCGTAATCGCTGCTATAAATGCACCTGTGATAAGGCCCAGTACTCTCCCTGGATGGACCAGCATAAAGTGTACAGCTTGTTTCACTGACTCTATGCCTTTTTGTCCTGCACTCAAAGGCAGAAGGGCGAGGCTGAGGGTTAATATGATCCCTAAAGCAAGCATAAATGTACTACTTAGAAATAAGTAAAACCAAACACCTTCAAACTGTAAGCTAATTAAAGTATTTACGGCTAAGATTGTAAGGAGGACCATCGAAATCAAGAAAATACGATTAGCTCTCCAAAAGCAGCGTTTAAACTCTTTAAAGCTATAAGAAAAAGGAGAAGCAGGCCGCTCTCCGGACATCCATTGAATAAGCAGTCCGGCGCAAACTACAGAAGCCGGATAAATACCTAACACTACTCCCCCAGCAAGACAGAGCATGATCCATATTAAATTGACAATTGCTAAGCGCATGACCCAATCACAAACGTTATAAATCCAGCCTCCTGTACCTGTCATTCTCTCACTCCCTTTACTTATTTAAATTGAATTGATCAATTTGGATTGAATGAACGAGTGTTTTTCCATCGGTTGAGCGCATGTTAATTTGTTGTTCTGTTTTCTGAACCGGCAAATACAAATTCGTTAAAGTTGTCTCACCTTCGTTTAAGAAAACTTCCACGGATGATTCATCACATAAAATGCTTAGCTTAGCTTTATTCGTTGAGGAAAGCAGATGCTGATGGAATCTGCCAGTGAAATCACTTGAAAATGGAGTCTCTTCACCAAAATCACGCTCAAAATAGACCTCTTCCTCGTTTAGACCAATACTGAATTTTTTCTCATCTTCCCCTGCGAACAGCTGAATTTCAAATCCAGCGTCATATTCAACTTCCACCATTACCCTAAAAGGTGCCCTGGGCTGTTTGAACTCTACTTCTTCTCCCTGTCCTAATTCAAATGAGGAAAGTGAGTGGAAAGGTTCTTTATTTTCCTCGAGTGTGTTTACCGGAGTTTGGATAACCCGATTCTTTCCATTAATAGTTTGAAGCGACAGCTCTCTTGGAATTGACATAGCACTTCTCCAGGGGTGTGTCGGAACTTCATTGGCGTACTGCCAGTTACTCATCCAGGCAAGAACAATTCTTTGCTCATCTGGTACATCCGAGAAAGACTGAGCAGCGTAAAAGTCTTTGCCTGAATCTAGCCAATAAATCTCATTCTTACGTTGTTCAGGCGAGAATGTTTTCCCATCAAAATCACCGATAAAATATTGCGTTCCTGAGCCGCCTGCAGGTCCCCCCGCATCAATTCCAATTTGGAGCACCCACTTTTGCTCCCCAGTCGTTTGATGGTGGAGCGGGAAAATATCGGGACATTCCCATGTACCTACTTGAGCGCCCCACCCTTCTCCAAATTCGCTTGCCCATGACCATGATTTTAGATCAGGAGACGTATAAAAGATTACTTTTTTCCCTGCTGCTAGAACCATAGTCCATTGACTGCTAGCTTCGTGCCACATCACTTTCGGATCACGAAAATCCTTTATATCTGGGTTCTCGATTACAGGATTCCCTTCATACTTTTTCCACGTACGCCCTTGATCATTACTATAGGCAATACTTTGACGCTGAAGTTCTTCTTTGGCATGAGTAAACACCGCAATCAGACCATGGCCTCCATCGAAAAATCCACTCGTATCTTCCCAGTCGACAACTACACTTCCTGAAAAAATATATCCTAACTCATCAGGATAAAGAGCAATCGGCAAGTGCTCCCACTTTAATAAGTCCTTACTTACTGCATGGCCCCAGTGCATGGGTCCCCACTTTTTGCTATGGGGATGATACTGATAGAATAAATGGTACTCCCCTTCAAAATAGACGAGTCCATTCGGATCATTCATCCACATTTCTTGAGGTGTGAAATGTATATGAGGTCTATATTTCTCTGTTTTTACTAACTCTTTGTTTTTTTCCATATAATCAGGTCTCCTTCTTCACAATTAATTCTTAGAACCCGTGTGTGTAAGTCCCTGCACATAATACCTTTGTAAGAAGGTAAATATAATGAGCATTGGAATAGTTGCCACAGTCAAAGCAGCCATCACTTGCCCCCACCTGATGGGTGGATCATTCATGAAGTACTGAAGGCCAATTTGAATGGTCCGCATACTTTCATCAGAAGCCACAACAAGCGGCCACAAGAAATCGTTCCAATGATTGATAAATAGAACAATGGCTACTGTAGCAAAAACAGGCTTAGATAATGGAACAACAATTCTAAAAAAGATGCCAATTTGCGAACACCCATCGATCTTAGCTGCTTCCTCAAGTTCCCTAGGAAAATCTAAAAAGAACTGTCTGAACAAAAAGATAGCAAATGCGTTTGCGATAAATGGAACGATTAAACCTGTATACGTATTTACCCAGCCTAAGTCATAAACAAGTACGTACAGCGGGAGGAAAATACTTTCAGGGGGAATGATCAGTGTGGCGATGATTACCCCAAGCCAAAAACCAGCAAGTGGGAATTTAAATCGCGCCAGTGCATATCCAGCCATGGAATTAACAATTAACCCAAGGATAATAATTCCAATAGTGTAGATCAGGCTATTTACGATGTACCGCATTAGATCCACACGCTGAAAGGCTTCCACGTAATTGTGAAAGTACCCTCCCTCCACTTCACTAGGCAAAGGAGGTAAGAATGCTTTAAGCGATGTCATATCTCTAAAAATTTGAAATTCATTTTTCATAGAGGAAACGAGCATCCAAATCAGAGGAAATAAAAATATGACGGTTATAATAGATAGCGTGACATAGAGAATAATCTTTTGTGTGAGAGTTTGTTTCATAATCCCTACACTCCCCCTTCTTCACGTGTGAGCATGCGTTGGATAATGGTGACAGCCAACACAATCACTGTAAAAACAACGGCCATCGCTGAGGCATAACCTACGTCTCTATAATTAAATCCGGTCTCATAAATATGATAGACGAGCGATTTTGTTGTCCCTAACGGACCTCCCTGGGTCATAATCATCGGTTGGACTAACAATTTAAACGCAGCTATTGTGATCGTAATAAAAATAAATAAAGCGATATTCCGTAGACCGGGCAGCGTAACATTTAAAAACTTTTGCCATTTACTCGCTCCATCAATATCGGCAGCTTCGTACAAATGGGTTGGGATGTTTTGTAACCCAGCCAAGAAAATCATCATTTGAAAACCGGCGCCCTGCCAAACGGACATAACAATAATTGAATTCATTGCTTGATCAGGACTGTTCAAGAAAGGCTGAGCAGGTATGCCGAACAAGCCAAGTAATTCGTTAATCAAACCCTCGTTAGGGTTATACATAAATGTCCATAAGATCGATACGACAACCAATGACATGACTACTGGAGAAAAGAATGCGGTACGAAAAAATACACGAAACCGAATTTTCTTATTAATAAGTAAAGCCAGTCCTAAAGCTACCGCTAACTGAACAGGGACTACGATGACCGCAAAATAAACAGTATTCCAAAAGGCCTGACGAAACTCCGCATCACTCAAAATATAGGAAAAGTTTTCAAACCCAATGAAAGAAACATCATTAGGAGTTAAAATGTAAAAATCAGTAAAGCTGTAATAAAAAGCTGCTCCCATAGGATAAAGCAAGAAAATTCCTAATAAAATCAAAGCTGGAGCCAAGAAAAAATAGCCTGTGGCAGCTTCCCTGAACTTTTGAGACTTCATTCTTTTCTTTTTGTATCGAGGCTTTTTATCAGCTACTTGAAGGTGGCCCCGTGAATCTTCATTGGCGTTAGTGTTCAACTGTTCTGCTGAAGAACTGTTAGATTTCTTCATGATTAACCTCCTTACCTGAACATTAAAAGGGGCAGCTGATCGCTTACTGCCCCCTCAATTAGTTGAAATTACTCCTTAAAGCGTTTCATTTCTCTCTCGACTCGATTGATCTGCTGATCAATAACCGCTTCTACATCTTCACCTAAAGCTGCGGCATGAAATGCTTGCGCATAAGCATCAGTCACAACAGGATATGCTGGCGTAGAAGGTCTAGCGTGAGCCGTTTCCAGTACTTGCTCCTTCATAATGCTGTAAGGTAATTCGTCGTATTTTTCCATAGAGTCAAACGCTGATTTTTGTGCAGGAGGCATTCCAGTTGCTTCAGATACCGTGATCGCAGACTCCTCATTTGTCATCCATTTCATTAATTCTGTAGCTTCTTCAGGATGCTCAGTGTTTTCAGTAATGGCATAAGCCATACTTCCAGAAGGCGAAACCTTCTCATCTTTGTAAGGGTAAGGCATCATGCCCCAGTTTAATTCGGCTTCTTCTGCAGAAACAGAAATCCATGGACCGCCGAGTGCCATCGCTGCATCTCCCTCTTCAAACTGAGTTTGACTAGGGCTTTCACTTACGACGCCTTCTTCAAATAAAGATTTAACATAGTTTAACGATTCAATGGTTTCTGGACTATTTAAGTGACCATCCACTTCCATGCCATTTTCAGAAACGAGAGATCCGCCGTTTGACCAAGTAAAAGGAGCTCCCATAAACGTCAGCCATTCACCAACACCCTCGTTCATGAATAGATTTAAGCCATAACGATCTTCTGTGGTTAGAGTTTTAGCATTTTCCATTAATTCATCCCACGTCCACGCTTCATCTAATGATTCTGCTGCTTCAATTCCTTCTTCTTCAAAAATATCCTTGTTGTAATAAAGCATTACGGAAGCTTCCATGGCTCCTAGTGAATAAAGCTTATCTTGGTAAGTACCTTGTTGAATAATAGAATCTACGTATTGGTTTTTTGTTTCCTCATCGATATACTCATCAATTGGACGAATTACTCCTGCATCTGCAAAGCTCGATACATATGGCCCATCAATGGCCATTACGTCCGGAAGATTTCCTGCTACTAGCGCTGCGTTAATACTGTCACTGTAAGCGCTTGCTCCATCATCAATGATGACTTCCGCTTCCACGAAAATGTCTTCGTGCTCTTCGTTAAATGCGTCAATTCTTTCGATGTAAGCATTTGTTTCATCTTCGCCTGTCTGGTGAATCCAGAAATCAAGAACAACATCTTCATCACCTGTAGCCTCTACATTAGTTTCCACTTCACCGGTTTCAACTGTATCTTCATCTTCTGTACTTCCATCTTCTGACGAGTTCCCCGATGTACCTTCACTATTGCTAGAACATGCCGCTAAAAATAACAAAATAAAACCGAATAAAAAGATTGATAACTTATTCAACTGTTTCTCCCCCTTTTATAAAGTAAAAATATAAGATTACACAAGATAAGCTTTCACTCACCTCCTTTAAGTAGTAAACGATTACGTAAACGATTACTTTATAGCTAAAAATAAGAAGGTACCTTAACAGGAACCTCTTATTACCAATTCAGAGTCTAACATCACTTCGTTTGCGCCTTCAGTATCTCCATGGATACGCTTTAACAATTGTTCAACCGCAGCCTTTCCCATTTCAAAAGCGGGCTGCCGCACAACAGATAAAGGCGGAGAAGAGATCTTCATCCAATCATAATCATCATACCCTATAATTGCCATTTGATCGGGTACTTTAACTCCATTAGTTTGCAAGTAAGACACGGCTCCCATTGTCATTACATTATTAGCAACAAACAATGCAGTTACTCCTTCATTATAAAGCTCTTCAGCCAGTTGATAACCTTCTTGAAAAGTAGCTGGTCCCTCTTTTATATAAGATTTATTAAAAGCAATGTGATGTTGAATTAAAGATTCCTTGTACCCTTCTAATCTTTCATCACTTGTTGTAATTCCTAAAGTCCCCGTAATAAATCCTATTTTGTCGTGCCCTTTGTTAATTAGTACGTTCACAGCATCCTTCGTTCCTTGACAGTTATTGACGAGAATCGTATCACCTTCATATCCTTGAGGACGTCGATCAATGAAGACTACAGGATACTCGCCATTAAACTGATCTTCGTATTTGTGCTCCTTTCCATTAACTGGAGCTATTACTAATCCCTCGATATGCTGACGGTTAAATACTTTAATCTGATCCTTTTCCATAGCTGCATTCTCATTCGAATTGCTAAGTACTAAGTTATACCCATTTTCCTTAAGTACTTGTTCAATTCCATTGGCAATGGACATAAAAAAGAAATTCGACGTATCTTCAGCTAATAATGGAACAAGAAGACCAATTGTATTTGATTTTCGACTTCTTAAACTGCGTGCCACCATATTTGGACTGTAATCCAAATCTTTCATGGCTGCGTATACTTTCTCCTTTGTCTTATCTGCTACATAGCGAGTACCATTAATAACATGGGATACAGTAGCAGTAGACACCTCTGCTTTCGTTGCAACATCTTTAATCGAAGCCATAGGACAATCCCTCTTTCCTGAGGATGAAGCAAACGATTACGTAATCGTTTACCTTAAGTAAATAGTAAATGAAGTAAGCGCTTTCGTCAATAGCTTGTTTATATTTTACGAACGTCCTCCTCTCTCTAATTATTGTGCTGCATGTCAACATCCTTTATTACACTAAATTTCAAACGTGTTGAATAGGGTGGAAGCATTATGTATAAATTAAAACTTTTCCGATCCTTGTAGTAAGTTTAACTCCTCTTATTCTAGCATTTGTATTATTCCTTTAAATTTCAGCAGAGATCATCTAAGTATTCATATCTGCCCCCCATAGACTCTCCAGATAATATACACGAATCAATATGAGTCTTTAGAATTATTCTGAATTTTTTTGCAATAAAAGGATGAATTAAGGGTGTTTCTATGTAATTATTATTAATTAATAGAGATGAAAGCGGTATCAAAAATAGTTATTTCTAACAACATATTTTTTTAGATCTTACGTAATCGTTTACGTAATCGTTTGCTTATTGTCTGTTTTATCTCTATTAATAATAAATTTTACTGGAAAGAGGGATGTCATGAGGAAGATGACTATTGGTTTTACAACTTTTTTTATGCTGCTCATCAGTTTTGTTTTTTTCAGTGAGAGTGACTTAGAGGCAAGTGAAACTAGCAAACTCTCAAATGATGAAGAAGCTCCTACTATAACAAATCCTGGATTTGAAACAGGTGATTTAACTGGCTGGACAAAAGAAGGCACAGCTTTTGATGAGCCTATCACAGATACCGAAGAATTTTGGGGTGGGCCATTCGGTCATGAAGGAACCTACCACCTTTGGGGCTTCAGTGGTGCAGATGAAGAATCGAATGCCGATGCTCGAACCGGAATTCTCGAATCTGAAACCTTCACTCTGGGGGGAAACGGCCAAATTGATTTTCTTATCGGCGGTGGACAAGATTCAGATCGATTATATGTATCACTTGTTCGTTCTTCTGATAATAAAGAGCTTTTTAAAGCTACAGGCGCGGACAGTGAAAAGTACCGACGGGTCCGATGGGATGCATCAGATTTTATTAGTGAGAAAGTATATATAAAAATTGTCGACCAGCATACCGGGGGATTTGGTCACATTAATGTCGACGATTTTCGTGTATACAATACAGATGATCATTCAGAAGAGGAAAAAGGAGTCCAACATTATTGGGCATTCGATGAGCAAAAAGGGAAATTCGCTTATGATGAAGCAAGCGATCAAGAAGACCTGGTAGAATATGTTTTCAATGATGCTAAATATAAAACCTCCACTGATCCATTATGGAAACAAGGAATAAAAGAAGGCGCGCTCTTATACGACGGTTACTCTACTTGGGTCACCCGCCCTGCAGAAGAAGCGATGAAACCTAAAAATGAGCTGACCATTGAAGCTTGGGTGGCGCCAAGATCCTACGAGTGGGGCGATTTAGGACAAATGTCTGCAATCGTAAACCAGGTCGATAAAAAAACACAAGAAGGATATATACTCGGTATGGGCAGACATGGTAAATGGTCCCTTCAAGCTGGAATGGATGGAGACTGGTATGAAGTCTGGGCTGATGAAGATAAGCCGCTCAAGAAAGATCAATGGTCCTATATTGCAGCTACTATTGATCAAGAAAAAAATCAAATGGAACTCTTCTTGAATGGAGAGTCTGTTGGTGTTCAAAAGATACCAGAAAATACTTATATTACACCCTCTAATAACCCATTAATGATTGGAAAACATAATCAAGCTGCTTCTGTAACAGCTTTCAAAGCCAACATGTTCAATGGACTGATGGATGAAGTCAAAATTCATAATGAGTCTTTAACGGAAGAAGAAGTCAAAGGAAATTATGATAAAGTTGTTTCAACATATCAGGACCAAAAGCTTCCGGATCCCAACCTTGATTTAGACCGATCTGTATACGACGGAGACCGGCATCGTCCACAATATCATATGATGGCACCCGGACATTGGATGAACGAACCTCACGCACCCCTTAAGTACAATGGAAAGTACCATATTTTCTACCAGCATAATCCGCAAGGTCCTTACTGGCATCAGATTCACTGGGGCCACATGGTAAGTGATGATATGGTTCACTGGGAAGACGCACCCGTTGCCCTTGCCCCTTCAGGAGTTTCACCTGATGGCGTATGGTCTGGAGACTCTACCATTGGTCCTGACGGAAATCCAGCTCTATTATTTACCGCTGGTGACGACAGTAAAACACCTAATCAGATGACAGGACTGGCAACAGCTGCAGATCCAAGTGATCCAATGCTTAAAGAATGGGAAATGTACGACGAGCCTGTAACGGTTCAAGAAAATGGTCTGGCTGCAGAAGAAGGGGAAATCATGTTTGGCCAATTCCGAGATCCCTATGTATGGAAGGATGGCGAAACCTACTATCAACTGGTGGGATCAGGCATTGAAGACGTCGGAGGAACCGCTCTCCTTTATACATCCAAAGATTTAAAGAACTGGGATTACGAAGGTCCCTTCTTCTCCGGGAATACTTCAGAATACCCTAAAACAGGAGATGTGTGGGAACTTCCCGTTATGCTACCTGTTGGAGAAGACTCTAACGGTGATCAGAAATACGCCTTTTTCATTAACCCATGGTTTAGTGAATATAGTGAGCATAATGTAAAATACGTTTTTCATTGGATAGGAACATGGGATAAAGAAACAAATAAATTTGTCCCTGATCACGAAGAGCCTCGACTGTTTGATTACGGAGAGCACTTAACAGGCCCAAGCGGAATGGTTGATGAATCCGGAAAATCCACCCTGTTTACGATCAGTCAAGACCGCCGCAGCGAACAGCAACATTATGATGCAGGTTGGGCACACAATGCTGGACTGCCGCTTTCCCTTTCACTTCAAGACAACAACGAATTAGGCATTGAGCCAATCAAAGAAATAGATTCACTTAGAGGTGAACAATTGGCCTCCTTCAAAAACAAGTCCATTCCAAAAGCGAATGAGATCTTAGAGAATGTTGAAGGAGATACTCTGGAAATAGAACTTGAGATTAAAGCAGATACAGCTGATGAATACGGCATTCAAGTCCGTAGAACTGCAGATGGTGAAGAACAAGTAGGGGTTTATTACGATGAAAACCTGCAACAATTCGGAGTCGACGCCACTAAAATGAGCTTAAATCCTGACATTCAAAAAACGAGCAACTCAGGAGAATTAGAATTAGATGGAGAAAATCTTAAACTTTCCTTATATGTAGACCGCTCTATGATTGAAGCTTACGCGAATGGTAAGAAGAGCATTACCACCCGTGCTTACCCAACCCGTTCCGATGCTCTCGGCATAAAACTTTGGAGCAAACAAGGCAAAGCTAAAATTGAGTCTATGAAAATATGGGAAATGGACTCAGCTTACGGTGAAGAAGCTCCTGCTTATCATGAACCTAAAGAAGAAGAAATCCCGCACGAAGAATTAACAAATCATGACTTCCAGACAGGTGACTTAACAGGATGGAAAGTGATAGAAGGTAACACCTTCTCAGATGAGCATGTAACCAATGCAGATAATTGGGGCTGGGGTGGTCCATTCTCTCAAGCCACAACGAGCCTGGATCCCGAAGGCTATCATTTGTGGGGCTACAACCCTGAGATCGGTGACGCAGGGACAGGAGTCTTACAATCTGAAACATTCACTCTTGGGGGGAATGGTCAAATTGACTTCCTCACCTCTGGTGGAGATGACAAGGACAAGCTTTACGTCGCCCTGATAAATGCTTCCACCGGAGAAATTCTGAAAAAAGCAACGGGTCAAAATGACGAAGCTTATCGGCGTTTAGAATGGGATGCTTCGGAGTATATTGGTGAAAAACTATACATTCAGCTCGTTGACCAAAGTACAGGAGGATTTGGCCACATCAACCTTGATGATGTCAATGTCCCTGTTCAAGTCTCAAGCTCATCAAAAGCTCTTGCGGAAAATGATGTAGTGACAATGCAAAAGGAATCGAACCAAAAAGCTTCTATTGCTATTAATTTAGATGAAGCTGCTAAGGAACATCCGAACAATAAAGTAAAGAAAAGCACGATTAAGAAACATGTTAAAGATATCTTTAATCATGATTCAGTGAACAAGTATATTAATGATACTAAAAAAGACCTTGCTTTAACTGTACAGTTTGAACAAAGCCAGGAAGTTAAACATAAGGAAAAACTACGCGCTTGGGTGATTAATGAATTAATTAAACAATCACAGCATGTTATGAATGAAAGTGCGGAGGTCACTATAGAGGTTGATGATCTGATGATTGCGACTTCACAACCGAACTATCAAAAGAAACTTCAGTCTGCTTTTGAAAATCTCGATAAAGTGACCATACATTTTCAAAACGAATGATTAAATTTAACCAATATAAAACTCGCATTAACACAATTCATCTATATGTAAAATCTAGTAGGAGGAGGTGACAAGCCCTCCTCCCCCTCTCTCAAACCAACGTACGTGCGGGCCAATGAATCTGTTACCTTAGGCGTAAGAGTAGTAATGGATTTGAACTTAGAAGTGGTATACACGCCTTCACTTTCGGAAAACTAATAAAAAACCCCTCTTAAGTTTAGTGAACTCTTAAGAGGGGTTTTAGATGTAAACTTTAAAAAAACACAAATTATTATTGGAGATAGATTCCACTATAGCAGGGTTTAGAGCATTACTTATAACATACTTTTCATTAATAAGCTCCTGCAGAATAGGTCAGCTCATAGCTGTGGGTATAAATTTCAAATATATTTCCGAAAGGATCTTCGACATAGACCATTTTGAACGGTTTTTCATCCGGATAATATTCACGAATAGGCATACGCTGTTTACCACCGTATTCTTTGATCTTCTCTACAATTCCTTCGATGTCAGGATCTTGCACACAGAAGTGGAATATACCTGTTTTCCAATACTCAAAATTATTTTCGGGTTGTTCATTCTCAGGAAATTCAAAAAGTTCGATTCCTATTTTGTCCCCCGTTGATAAATGCGCGATTCTAAAACGTTCCCAATCATCTCCAAATACATCACGGCACATTTGTCCAATTGGAGAATCGTCATTCTGCACTTCAGACGGTTCCATAATGACATACCACCCGAATACTTCCTTATAGAATTTTACAGCTCTTTCTAAATCAGGCACGGAAAGTCCGATATGTGAAAATGTTCTTGGATATGGCTGCATCTTGTATTCCTCCTGTTTATCTTTTGACAATCCTTATTATATATCCGTAAGATTTGATTATGTAAGAGCGCACTTTTTTGTGAGACACTAACTTAAAAGTAAGTAAGGAGTGAGTAAACGCTTGGAGAATAACGTTCAAGTTGATGACAAAGGCAAACTGAAATGTTCAATTGAATATACGTTAAACAAAATCGGTGGTAAGTGGAAAACCGTGATTCTATGGCATCTATGTGTGGAAGGCACCTACCGTTATAATGAATTACGTCGTCTGCTGCCAGGAGTTACACATAAAGTACTAAGTCAGCAGCTAAAAGAATTAGAAGAAGATGGATTGATCAAAAGAAAGCAATATAATGAAATACCTCCAAAGGTTGAATATTCGATGACCAAGAAAGGTATGACGTTACAACCTGTTTTAGAAGAGATGCACAAATGGGGAACGGACCAGGATAAAAAATCTTAAAAGTGAAGTAAAAAAAGAGCTGTTTAATATAGACAGCTCTTAAATCGTGGTAGTAATACGTTTAAAATAAGGACCCTGGGATATGAAAACGTTCAACAGAGTAGAGATGAATTAACCCCTGAATCATTATTATCGTAATTACTGCTATAAAAGAACCTGTGATAAGGCCCAGTACCCTTCCTGGATGGATACATAGAGTGTACAGCTTCTTTCACCGACTCTATGCCTTTTTATCCTGCACTCTGAAGCTAAAAAACCTGTTTTATAGATGGATGCTATGTTTTAAGCAAACGCAGCCCGTTCAATATAACTAAGATCGTACTGCCTTCATGGCCAATGACTCCAAGTGGCAGGTCAAGTACCTGGAGAAAGTTGGAGATAATCAACAGCATGATGACAAGAAGCGAAAAGACGACGTTCTGTTTTATGACTTTATTCATCCGTTCAGATAATTGAATGGCTTCCGCGATTTTCGGAAGATCATTCTTCATTAAAACAACATCTGCAGTTTCCAATGCAACGTCCGTACCTGCTCCCATAGCTATTCCTACGTTGGCGGTAGCTAATGCAGGTGCATCGTTGATCCCATCCCCGACCATCCCTACATTCTCATAAGCTTTACGTAAAAGTTTAACTTCTTGCACTTTTTCTTCCGGCAAACACTCGGCCACATAATTATCCATTCCTGCTTCTTTTGCGATTGCTTCAGCGGTAGTTTCATTGTCCCCCGTCAGCATAACGGTATAGACTCCATTTTTTCGCAAAACTTGGATAGCATCTTTTGTTTCTTCACGAACGGTATCTTTAAGTGCTACTAACCCCGCTATACCGTATTTATCTCCGATAAATACAACCGTTTTACCTTGTTCGGCTAACTTTTTTAACACGCCATTTTGAAAAGATTCAGCAGCTTCTTTCCCTAGAAAGCCTGGCTTTCCAATTTTCCAGGTCACTCCATCAATTTCAGCTGTTACACCACTCCCGGGAATATCTTGCATATGTTGAACCTCTAGTCGTTCAACGTCAGGCAGCATATTTGTATAATTGACTATTGCTTGAGCTATAGGGTGATTAGACTCACGTTCTATGGATGAAAGGATGGATAGTATTTCAGCCACTTCTTTGTCTGAACGAGTGATTAGGTCTGTCACTTCAGGCTTCCCATTGGTCAATGTCCCTGTCTTATCAAATGCGATTGCCTGCAAGTGAGAAAGTTTTTCTAAATGAACGCCCCCTTTGAATAAGACGCCATTACGAGCTCCTGTCGAAATAGCAGAGAGGGTGGCAGGCATGATAGAGGCTACTAAAGCACAGGGGGAAGCTACTACCAACAGGATCATTGCTCGATAAATAGTATCCGTCCAGCTCCAGCCAAAAACAAAATGTGGTAAGAACATCATAATTGCCACAACGACCAGCACGGCTTTTACATAAGTTCCTTCAAAACGTTCAATAAAAAGTTGGGAAGGAGACTTTTCACTTTGTGCCGATTGTACGAGTGTAATGATTTTTTGAAAAAGTGTTTCATTGGCTGGTTTGGTGATCTCTACCGTTATGCTTCCATTAATATTGACGGTCCCGGCAAACACTTCTTCTTGCATTTCTTTAGAGACAGGGAAGGATTCCCCTGTTATAGCACTTTCATCGATAGTCGTTCTCCCTTTGATAATTGTGCCATCAGATGGAACTCTTTCCCCTGCTTTTATAAGTATTTGATCACCGATATGCAATTGATTTATAGAGACTAATTCTTCTTCCCCGTTCTTAATACGCAAAGCTTCTTGAGGCTGTAAATCCATCAGTGAGGAAATTTCCCGCTGACTCTTGTTCATCGTGTATGTTTCTAATGCTCCACTTAATGCAAAAATGAAGATTAAAATAGCACCTTCTGTCCAGTATCCAATTAAAGCAGAGCCAATGGCAGCAAAAATCATCAGCATTTCTACGTTCAATTCCCGTTCGGCCATCGTCTTTTGGATGCCTTCCTTAGCCTTAGCAAACCCGCCTATTACAAATGCCAGGATATGCAAGGTAACAAATATGGAATAAGGCAATTGATTTCCCCATACCCATGCGGTTAATATCATTATTCCGCTGAGAATAGCAGCTATTAACTCCATATGTTCCTTTATCTTGAATCCGCTGATTAAGCAATTATTTCTAAAAGGTTTCTGTGCAGTTTTTCGAGGGATATTTCTCACGTTTGCAGTCAATTTTCTCAACCCCTTCATTTTAAATGAGAATGGTAATCAACTTCATTCACCCCTTAAAATTCATTATGCTGCCACACTTTTGTGTGACAGCACTTGATCTCAAACTAAAATAATTATAATATAATATATATTATTATATCACCACATAGATGTGCTTAGTCAATAGTATGGAACCCTCAAATAAGTCCATTTTATGGAGGTTTAGTAAAGAAATGAGCAAAAGTGAAACCACCCTCCTTTGCAGAGAGTACATAGTCATTTCTTCATATCAAACTCCGATTTGTGGTATTCTTGAAGTAATATAGAAACAATTTGTCGCGGAAAACGAAGGAATCAAAAGGGGGTGATGAAGTATGGAAAACTTCTACTCTTCTACGCTTGAGAATTTGGAAAGAACATTCATGCCGCATACCTCCGAATACCAGCACTACATCGATTTTCATACGATGAGAGAGATGAAGCAGGTCATCAAAGGGAAGCTCCCTGTTTATTTCGATCTGCAAGTAAAAGAACTGGTAGAGATGAACATGAGATATATTTTGGATGTCTATTGGAACGGTGTTTTTTTCACCGTAGTAATCCCAACTTCCAACACATTCAAGGGTATGATCGAAGTGTACGGTAAGCCGCCGCAAATGCTGCTTGGCCGGTTTGAAACGAGAGAAGAAGAAAACACATTGGTCACTACGTTATTAAAAGAAGAATTCACGAGAAGAAAAGGGCTCGAAGACACATTGCGTGATTTTTCGAATGCTTTGTTTACGTATTTGAATTCCTACGTGGAGAAAAGGGAAACATCAGGAGAGGACTCAACTTTGGAACATCCAGGAGAAGCGATCCTCGAAGGCTGGGACTTCCCGTTTCTCGAGAATCACCCTGATCTGCAAAAGGAATGGGCGTCTCTAAAGAAACGGACAGTGAAACAATTCAAACGAATGGAAGAACTTGAAATAGAAGAACAATACGCTCTTGAAACGATGATGGACAAAGACGTTCCTGACTTCATCAGATCGTTTCAGCGATTGTCGGATGTAAATAAGGAAAACAGGAAAGATGAACTGTTGGAAACGATGCACGATTTGCGTAAGTTCATCGAAACACTTGAGCGTAAAGAAGAAGAAAGTTATGCTCAGAATTTTGCCAGAAGCAAGGGAATCATTACTTCCAAGTATAATAAAGAAGAAAAGAACTTCTTCTCGCAGAAGTAAAAAGATGTTTAGCTACCCTACGTTTATTTTGTTCGAAACAATTCATGGCAGATAGGAGATATGGACATGAGTGAAAATTCTTTCCATAGAGACAAAGAGGCTGAAATGAACCATCAGGACTTAAGAGAAGCGATGACTCTTATTGAAAAAGAAGATATCGACCGCCTGAACGAAGAAGCCGAAGCTTACGCGGAAAGGTTCAAATCTTCCAGGGACGACTCCCTTTCAGAAGTGATGAGAGAACTCGGGGACCTCGGAGAAAAAGAACAGCGCGTCGCCGGGGAGACGATGGAAACGTTGAAGCGCCCGGTAAACGACCTTATGACCAAAGGTAATAACGACATTCCTGAAACGTTGAGTGAACTCGAGGTTATTGTGTCGGACCTTGATCCGAAGCGCACCGAAGGCAACGGCTTTCAGAAATTCTTTTATAAACTAAGCAAACAGCAGCCCATCGACCGCTACATGAAGAAGTATGAAACCGTCGACTCAAAGATTGATACGGTTGTTCGCAGTCTGCTGTCTGGAAAAGACCGCCTTGAGGAAGACAGTGTTGAATTGCAGATTATCAAAGAAAACGCCCAGAAGCGTATTTATGACCTGGACAAGCAAATCTACCTTGGGAAGAAGCTGTTTGAGCTCTTGAAAGAAAAAGAAGCTGAGGGTGAATACGACCTGGCACTGCTAACAGAAGGAAAAGAGAAAATCATTACACGTACGAGAAACATGACCCAGATGAAGAGCGTGTTGCATCAGAGTATTTCTTCTGTAGATATTATTAAGAAAAATAATGAAAAACTGAAGGAATCGATTCGTAATGCAGTTACACTGACGAAAAATATTATTACCGTTTCCGCTTCGATTCAGCTGGCTTTGAATAATCAGCGGAAAGTGATCGATACGGTGAACGGCGTCAATAAAGCGACCGAGCAGATGCTAGTCTCGAACTCCAGGAACCTGAAGGAGAATGCGGAAGAGACGACACAAATGATGGAGAATCCGGCAATCAGTATGGAAGCTCTTCAGGAGTCTTTCGATAACGTATTCGAAGCTCTGAAAACGACAGAGCAGTCGTCCGAGCGGATCATCGCTTCGAGTGAACAGTTCATTGAAGAGATGGATGCTTTAAACGAAAATGTCCGGAAGAAATTATCCCAGACCGGTAGTCATACACAAAGAGCGCTTCGTGATTGAAGCGCTCTTTTATAAATATGGGTAAACGATTAAAAATAAAAGGAGTTTGAAGAGTAACTATGGCTTACATATTATTAATTGTCGGCTTCGGTTTATTAATTAAAGGGGCAGATTTATTCGTTGATGGATCTTCCAACATTGCCAGGCTGCTCCGTGTCCCGCCCATTTTAATAGGGTTAACGATTGTAGCTTTTGGCACAAGCTCACCTGAGGCAACAGTCAGCATCATTGCAGCTTTACAAGGAAATGCTGAAGTTTCACTGGGAAACGTGGTTGGAAGTAATATCTTTAATATCACTTTAGTAGTAGGTATTGCAGCCTTCCTCTATCCGTTAATGGTAGAGAGTGAAACAACCAAAAAAGAAATCCCATTCATACTTCTGGCTAGTGGAGCTTTACTCGTACTTATCAGTGATAACCAATTACAGGGGTTAAGTGAAAACTTGCTAACACGCGGGGACGGCATCATCTTTTTATTGTTTTTATCTATTTTTATGTACTATGTGATTGAAGTAGGCATGAAAAGCCGGAAAGAATCCATCCATGAACCAATCCCTTCAAATATTAAGTGGGGCAAAAACACGGGTTTAACGTTAGCAGGTTTAGCCGCTATTATTTTTGGCGGAGACATGGTGGTGGACAACGGAACAGCGATTGCCTATGATCTCGGAATGAGTAATACATTAGTAGGATTAACCATCATTGCGATTGGTACATCTCTTCCTGAACTAGTAACTTCCATATCCGCTGCATTAAAGAAAGAAAGTGGAATTGCACTAGGGAACGTGGTCGGCAGCAATATTTTCAATATCTTATTTGTTCTCGGGGCTTCAGCGGTCATTACGCCTTTACCTGTGAATGGAAAGATATTTACCGATGTGATGATTATGATTGCATTGAGCTTGTTATTGCTCTTATTTTCGAGGACCCATTATAAAATCGGAAAAAGAGAGGGTTTCATCCTTCTGAGTATGTATATCATTTATCTTATTTACATTATTTTGAGAAACTGAGATTTTATTTTTTTAACAGAAACATAGGAATTAAAGCAACAACGAATATCTTATAGATGTAACTCTAATACTAGTTTCTTTACTGAAAGTGCCTGCCCCCACTGCGTTAGTTCTTTAGCAGGACGGGGGCAGCACTATATTTAAAACTATTCTTCTAACCCTGCTACCCCAAAGCCCCCAGCTCCAGAATGAGTCGAAATCATACCGCCCGCCTGGATCCATCTTATGTTTTGGAATCCGTTTTCTTTCGCCACCTCATCCATCCGCTGCTTGATTTTTTCATCGAGTCCGATCGAGTATATAAAATAAAGCTGCTCTCTATCGATGTTGAATTCATTCAAATAATCATTCAAGAGTTTTTCAGTAGCTCCACTCATTTTCCCGCGGTATTTCTTTGTAGACATCAACTTTCCATCCTTCAACTCTATGCATGGCTTTATTTTCAACAGCGTTCCAATCAGAGAAGCCATATTGCTTACCCGTCCTCCCGCTTTAAGAAACTCCAGGCTGCCTGGGATGAAAGCCAGCCTTGCTTTAGGAACGACTGCCTCTATTTTTTCAACTAAGCGTTCCGGTTTAATGTCAGGTTCTTTTTCTAATAAATTAGCGGCATACAATACAATCGCAGCTAATCCTCCCGTAACGTTCAAAGCATCAATGAGAAAAATGTCTTCAAATTCTTCCGCAGCAATTACAGCATTTTGAAAAGAAGAAGACGCTTTTGATGTATAACCAATATGGATAATGGTGCAATCTGGGAAGTTCTCTCTTATCGTTGAAAAAAACTCTTGATACTCATGAGTATTTGTCGCAGTAGTGGAGGGGATCTTCTTCGTACGTTCATAGTAGTCATAAATATCCTGAACCGGCAAAGAACCGTCTAAATAATCCTTTCCATCCATAATGATGTGCATAGGAACGACTTGAATATCATACTTTTCAGCTAAATCACCCGGTAAGTCAGCACCGCTTTCAGTCGATAAGATGATCCTCCGCATTCTATTTCCCCCTTGGTTATATTCAGGTCCGAGTCACTCTTCCTGCTTTATGCTTTAACTATACATGAGAAAACCATATTAGTGAAAATGCCTGTCCCCAACTGCGTTAGTGTTTAGCAGGACGGGGGCAGGCACCATCAGATATTATATTCCTCCAAACCGCTGGAAGGATTATTTTTAGTGGCAGCAAAAGAATACAGGGACGACCTTCCCCTTCATGCAGGTATACTCAGAACATCCCCCATAGTTACCTTGAATTATCATCAAAATGAACAGTATCTTTTAGATTATTACCTTCGTCTATTGATTTACTACTTGTCATTTTTTTCACAAATTCCTTAACTACTTTGACACTCACACCGGACTCCCAGTACTCAGCGATTTCAGGTGTCACTTTGACCAGTACAACATTCGGGTCATCGGCAGATGCGTTCAGCACTTTTTCGATAATCTTATTCCAGTATTCTTTCTTCTTATGATCATCCTGGACAAATTCAGCATTTCCGCTGATTGATACATAGGAACTTCCTGCATATGCCAGATTAATGGCGGGGTTACGTTTGATATCTTCATATTTATCCGTATCTTTTTTTGTAATGAACCAGACTTCTCCCTTATCCATTTGTACTTCCTGCGTATGCATTGGCCTGGACATCAGCCTGCCCTCTTGAGATAACGTGGTCAGCATTGCCACCTTCTCATCTTTAATCAAGTCTTTAATGTTCTTGATAGTTTCTTGGTTTTCAGTGTTTTGATCAGCCATTTATGCTTTCCTCCTTAGAATTCTCAACAATTGCTTTTCTCCTTGTTTAAGAGAATTTTCCAACTATCAGATCTTCTTCTTTCTTTTCCCGGGTAGATACAACATTACACTTTTCTTTTCCATGTCAACGATTCCAGTAATTTCCGACATATGGAATTTGAAAATTACAAGCCTAGAAATATACTTGCCCCCCTCATCATAGTCAAAAACAGAGGCGTTTTCCGTTCACTGTTACATTCATTCTATATAAAAAAAAGAGAAAATGAGTAATTAGAAGAGGGTTTTTTTAAAAAAAAAGCGCGTCCTTGTTTAAGAAAAGCAGAGCCGCACAAACTAATAAAAGCTTACATAAAAAGGACGTGAACGTATGGATTTCTTTCAACCCCAGCACAGCCTGACAGCGATCGAGTGGATACCCCCGGGGATCTCCAGCTGACCGTACAGCCGTTTGACCTGCCGAGAACGATTATTAAAGAAAGAAAGCTTTTAAAGGAAGAGCTGCTTGCGGCAGGCAAACGGGAGGGCTGGGTAAAAGCGGAGCTGAACGCCCAGTTCCAGAACGAGCTGAAGGATGTGCTGCTCGCTACGATCGATGGGAAAGATAAGCTGAAGGTGTTTTATTATTGTTAGATACTCGCGAACTAGAAATCATAAAGCCAAACTTCTATATAAACGAAACCCCAGGCGGAATTTGCTAACGCCTAGGGCTTTATTTCCATCAACTTACCATTCGTCCGTTCAACTCACTGATGGAGAAGGTTGAAATAGATTATTTCTAAATACTTTTAATGGCTTGTTTGTAAATATCTCTGGTCAACTGCTAAACAAACACTCTTTATTTAATCAAAAATATAGTACTTTATAGATGAACGTACCGGGGGCTGACTCCGAAATTCCGGTCACTCATAAAAAATCGCCTACTTTCGATAATGGGTTGTGGTGACTTCATTATACCGAAAAGAGGCGATTTTATTGTATATAAAACAGGAAAAAGGAGCTGTCAAAAAGTCATTTTTAATAACCTTTTGATACAGCTTCTTTTATGAATCATTGTCGTTCAGGCGAGGCAGCACATTGTTAAAGACATCGTTCATTGTGATGACGCCCAGGAACTTAGAACCGTCCATAACCACGGCCAGCTGCTCACTGGACCGCCGCATGTTCGTAAGAGCTTCATGTAAGAGTGTGTTCGGATGCAGGACGAACGAAGGGCGCGCAAGTTCCCTCGCCGGCCGGTCCGCCGGCTCAAGCAGCGTATCACGAACATGAAGGACTCCCGGGGGCCCTTCACCCTCTGTCATAACGAGGACGCGTTTGTGACCGGTACGTTCTGTTGCTTTCTGGACATCATGTGCCGTGGCATCTGAATCCACCGCTGTTGGACCTATTTCTTTCGGAAGTAAGTCAGCGACCCTTAAAGTTTCCAAATCAAGAGCACCTGAAATCGGTCTGCGGATGGACGCGTCCAGCGCACCGACATTAGCCGAGTATTCCACAAGGTGTCGGATGGTCGCAGCATCCTGACCACCAATCGCAGCGGAATCGACTGGTTCCACACCCGAAGCCTTCACGAGACGATTGGCTATATTATTTATCCAAAAAAGCATTGGCCGGAATAGCCATATGAATACGCGGGAGGGCAAACCGACCATGATTGCCGAGGCCTCAGGGTGCGCGATCGCCCACGATTTTGGTGCCATTTCGCCAACGACGAGATGCAGGAACGTCACAATCAGCAATGATAAGAAGAAAGAAGTTCCATCGGCCAGCCAGTATGGAATCCCCACATCAGCAAATATCGGTGAAAACCAATCATCGACTGCTGGTTTAGTCACCGCACCGAGGGCGAACGTACATACCGTAATTCCCAGCTGTGCCCCTGCCAGCATGACTGTAAGTTCATTCACTGATCGCAATGCAGCTTGGGCGCCACGGCTGTTGACCGCTTCCTCTTCGAGTCGATGGCGCCGGGCTCCAATGAGCGCAAATTCAATGATAACGAAGAACGCGCTTAGTGAAATGATTGCTATTGTCACTAAAATTATAATCAAGGGGTTAGACATCCTTTCCCCTCCTTGCCTGTTTCTGAGTCGCTTCAGGATCAATATCATTTTCTGGTTCATCTATTGTCAAATAGACCAAGGTGGGAACCCAACTGTCTACCTCGATTATCCGCGCTACTAAATAATGGCGGACAGGGTCATCATGAACGAGGTCTGCCGGGTCCTCAGGCAGCTCAACCGTGATTGTTTCATTGACAGCAGGGAGGTTACCACGCTGTGCAATAAGCATTCCGGCTACCGTTTCATAATCACCACGCGGCAGTTGATAACCGATTTCACGTTCGGCCTCATCGACGTGAACATCTCCGCTCATTTGCCATGAGTCCTCCCCTTCAGATTCGAAGACCGCCGGTAGTTCGCTGTCGTGCTCGTCCGAAATTTCACCCACGACTTCTTCAGCCAAGTCTTCCAATGTCAATACTCCGGTAAAGCCGCCATACTCATCGATGACACAAGCGAGGTCGTTTTTTGAATCGCTCATACGCATTCGTGCCTCCGGCAGCGACATTACAGTGGGAACGACCAGCGGAAGTCTCATAATCGAAGTGACAGGTTCATCGTTAGCCGAAGATGAGGCCAGTACATCGACAAGGTGCACAACACCAATTGGTTCGTCATCGGAATTAATAACTGGATAACGGGTATGTTCCTTAGCCATCAAGGCCCGCACCTCACCAATGGTAATTTCCGGCTCCACAGTATCTGCGCGAGATCGCGGTGTCATTGCGTGCTCGACGTCGCGCTGCGGAAAGTCCAGGATTCGATCTAGTACGATAGACAGATTTTTTGGCAAATCACCGCTTTCACGAGAGTCAGCCACAATGTGCTCCAGGTCACGAGCATTAGCACTGCTATCGAGGTCATGGACTGGCTCGATTTTCAGAAGCCTTAGAAATCTATTGGCTGCCTGATCAAAAATCTTAATCAACCATCCAAAAATCGCAAGGTAAATATTCGTTGAATGAGCGAGCCTGAGAGCCAATGGTTCGGCATTGGCAATCGCAAGGTTCTTAGGGTACAACTCACCAAAGATCATTTGCACAACCGTCGACACAGCCAAAGCCAGCACAGTACCGACCGAGATGCTGACCGCGGCAGGCACACCGACCCCATCAAGCAGTACGCCCAGACTTTCACCCACAAGAGGCTCGGCAACGTACCCAATGAGTAGACCTGTAACAGTAATACCAAGTTGAGCTCCAGAAAGCATAAATGATGTCCGCTTTGTGACCGCCAATGCACGTTTAGCTGCACTATCGCCTTCATCGGCCAGTGCGCGTAACCGGGAGCGGTCGACAGACATGTACGCAAACTCTTGGGCGACAAAATAACCATTTGCGGCGATGATAGCGAGAATCACGATGATGCCAAGCAGCAAAGTCAGCGTAGCTATTAACATAAGTAATCCACCGCCTTAATTAAGTAGATTGGTTGGCTGCAATGATCTGGATCCTGCGTAGATGGACTGTCATTACTCGGTTGAGAATCAGGGGCTTCACTCGTAGTTGACGACATAAATTCCTTACTCATTAATTTTTCTTCCTCCGTTGTGTACGTAATTCTTATCCATAGTACATAAAACCAGATGTAAAAGCAATAAATTAGGAGGCGTATCCGTGTGAACCGGCGTGATCGCGTAATCGTGCACAAGGTCCATAACGAACTCGGCACCATCTTTTCTGTACTCTACATGTGATTCAACTTCAACATATGAAATAAGGGTTATCAATAGGGGATAGAAGTCGACTTCATTCAAAAAACCCGCGTCACTTCAAAAGTGATAAGGAGTTGCTTGTTTTGATGTAATTTTATCTACCTTAACTGGGTTTTAATTTTTTAAAAATTCATTTTGATACAGTCCCTAAAAAAATATCTATATATAAGCTGTTCATGAATTTGCTCAAATAGATAGAGTACATTATTATCTTAAATAATTGGCGGTAGCAGCTTGTGAGGTAAGGGATTAAAATACCTTTATCAATGACTCCTAAACACTTATGGTCGCGAGTATACATCTCTATCAGGGTAATACCCTCACTTATGATTTCATCATGAAACTCTTTTCCACCCATAGTTTCACTAACATTTTGAATATTGTTTCCTAGTTTACTAAATGTAGCTCTCTAAGACCGTCTGCATAAATAATCATAGATCTTTTCTCTGTAATAAATTCTATTCAGGTCACGCGGCCCCTCGTCTGACTCCCCCATCTCTTCTTTTAAAATGAAGAAGTGGTCATTAAAATTCATAAAAATTTGCCTCGGTACAATAACCTTCTCCATCAATGGGTTGAACGGATGATTGGTAAAGTGATGGAATAGCCATTAAAAGATACCCCAGACGTTAGCAACTACTTCTATCTTGTGAACCAAATATTTTAAAAATGCATTAGTCCAAACGTTTAAAGACCCATTTATTTATTTTGAAATCTAGGTGATGTTTTTGGTGACTGAATTATTTCTGGATACTGTTCATAAAGTATTAAAACTTATTGTGGTTTATAAATAGAGTTTAAGAACAATTTGACTATTTTTTAATATCGTCAACTAAATTTACAAGCTTCTCAAGAGTTTATAAACTTTTGAGAGGCTTTTCTTTATTCTTAAATATGAGCCGAGGAATTCAATTGTTACACCAAGCTCTTCTCCTACTAGGCGCTTGTACCAATACAAGCAATGAAGGTGAGGAGACAGATGAAAACCAAACTAGTGAGGAAAGCAGTCCCACTAACACAAGTGCTTCTTCTGATGCTGGCGCTGGGGATAAAGACAGTGTCACGCTTGAAGAGATGGATGATTTTCAGGTAGGAGATTCCCAGGATACTCAGTCTTTGATCCATTCTTTTATTCCTCATGAATCGAAAAATACGCCCGTGGTCATGGTTGCCGGTTTGGGACTCGTGGCCAACATTTACGAGAAAGCACTCCAGATCATCGTAATGGCCGGGCCTATGATTTTTCGCAAGCCGGCTATATTTTAGTTGTTCTAAAATTTGCTCCCGTAAATCTACAGGACATCCCATAATATCCCTTCCTCTTTTTTGTCCCAATATAGCATATGTACATCTTCTCTTTGTCGGATTTTCCTTCTCCACTTTCCCCAATCAGAAATTCGATCGCTACCAGGTCATTATTAACTACACCATGATCCGTGCGCTCCTCTAAGTATTCTTCAATCAAAGCGATCAACGTATTTAAAGTACACTACTCTTTCTTCTTCAGTAAACATCTCCAAACTATTAACCCTGGTGTAACAATTGTATCCTCCCGAATCATATTTAAGAATAATTTTCTAAAACCCAAACATATATTTTAGAGCCACTTTAACAGAGCCAAAATAAAAGAAAATCACAAAAAGAGTGCCCGCATCATTTCGATGCGGGCCACTTTCAGTTTAATTTACTAGGGTTTTCTTCCATCCCTTTTTTACTATTAAATTCCTGGTTGATAAGTTGTTTCCGGAATATCTTCATAGCGCTCTGGGTCAATCTCATTCACAGATCCGTCTGATACGCTCTCAATAATTGCTTGTAACCCTGTTTCTACGGCATTAACAAGCATTCCTTTTTTCTTTTGCCCCATGCTTTGTGTTTGTCCCGTAACTTCAAAAAGAACGGTTCCACTTCCGTTTAAAGCAAAAGAGCCAAGTGCAGTACCCGGCAAGTCCAAACCTTGACTGTACAATGTAATGTTGTCAAATGGGGAACTTCCCTTAGATTGAAGAGCATCATAAGCAGCCAAATTTAGCTGGCGTGAGAAGTCATAGTCATAGTTGTCTTCATACTCTTCATATTTAGCACCTGCTTCGCTTGATGGATCAGGAACGAATTGTCCAGACAGCGACAGTGTGACGGGTTCTGAAGTCCCTTCCACGTAATAAAGTCCCTGGTGATGTAAGTCTACAAACACGTCTACTTTACCGAATTCTTCTTCTAATCCTTTATATACATCGCGAACGGTTTGAGCTTCAGGTGTAATATACCATCCAGGTTCTGAAGAAGAACCTGGCACGTCTTCTGGATTAGGAGTGTAGTCTAGATCTGGATTAAAATCTCGGTTCACATCAAATCCAGGTTGAGAAGAATAGTCATCCCCTTGCAAAGTAGCTCCATTTTCCGAATAGTAGTGGTTCCACGTCGGACCACTGGCTGCCTCTAGTTGAGGGAAGTCCCGTAATACTTCATCCCACGACATGGCATTCCCACGGCGATCGAGTTCTGAAGCGTCTGGATTCATTTTAGGCAGCGTGACAAGTGTAACCTCTTCTAGCATGGCTTTTACATCAGGGGAACTGCTGGACCCTAAATGCTTAAGTATATTTAAAACCGCTTCCGTACCGGTTTTTTCATTGCCGTGAATTTCACTTTCGATTAAAATGACACGATCGCCGTTGCCGACGCGTGCTTGGTGAATATCTCGACCGTTGTTGGATTGACCTACAACTTCAACTTCTACACGACCTTGGCTTGATTGTTCAATCTTCTCAAGTTTTTTGCCAAGCTGTTCATAGTCCGTAAAACCAGAGCTGTTGTAATTTTGCTGCTCAGGCGTACCTGGATGGTTCCCTGCCGCATATGTTGGCAACGCTAAACTTGAACAAAGGGCTAGAGTACTGACAACAGTGAATAATTTTTTCTTCATGTTCTCCACTCATCAAATTGTTGTTATTCGCCATAACCACTTTCAGGAAGGTCATCCCAGAAGGACGTGTCTGCATCGTTAATAGAACCATCAGCTAGAGCTTCGAGTGTTGCTTCCATTGCAGTAACAGCTTGTTTAATCAGCTTCCCGTTGCTCTTTTGTCCCAGGACATAATCTTCGTTTTGGTGATCGGCCATTCCACGCATTTCAAACAATAACGTGGCGACATCATATTCTACTGCAAGACCGTTACGGCTGATCGTTTCTGCTGTTCCACCAGGATACTTAGAAAGTAAGCCATAGCCTTTATCACTTACAGCATTGTAAACAACAGAACCAAGCTGCTTCGAACGTTGAAGCACTTCATCATCTACATTCTCTGTTGTCGGATAAAGAATAGAACCGGACACAAGCTCATCTGAATCACCTAGTGTCGTTTGTGTACCCTGGTGGTGAAGATCAATCATGTAATCCGGGCTGTACTTTTGTAAAACATTCTCATGAAAGGCCTTCGTTTCAGGCTGTTCACGATCTATGTGGTCGCGATTTAAATCAACTCCGTTTGCGTTATAGCGCGTATGTGTACCTGATACATAATCATCTAAAGAGAAATTAACATCTCCTTCAGCCCCATCAACATTCAAGCGTGGAGCAATAAGAACATTCACGTTGTCTAGAATTTCTTGAGTTTTCTTACCGTTTGAAGTTAAATTCTGAATAAGTTTAAGAGCCCCTTCTGTCGTTAACGTCTCATTGCCGTGCTGCTGTGTAAGAAATAATACAGTAGGGTTATCTTCATCAGAAACGAATTTTGCTAAGTATAAGTCTCGTCCTTTCACAGACTCTCCGTAAGTTTCAAGCTCCATAGCTTCAGATTGACTGTCAGCCTTCTCTAATACTTTGACCATCTCTTCATAATTGTGAAGGCGTTCATTTTTTATCGTTTCATTACCTTCATAGTTTGGGCCGTTGGCACTGTTGTCACCTGCTAATACTGTTCCTGTTGCTGCTCCAGTAGCAAGTAAAGTACCTGCTAAAGCCATTGATAAGACTTTTTTCTTCATCAATCATCATCCTCCTTCAAAGTTTGTTGTCTATACCACTTCAATAGTGAACATTGGAATTCCTTTCATTTCGAGGAAAATAATAACTTGTAACTAGATAAGGGTAGGTGATTTGAAGTAGGGGATGAAAGTTTCGGGACCATAGTATGGGAGTTGGCGAGCTTAAAGTTGCTGGTGAGATGACATAAATAAAAGCCAATGTATTGAAGATCCACCTCTAAATTCGTCACGGTGTTAGTTTTTAAATATAAGAATTTTGCATTGTTCACTTCGTGGCGAGCAATCTTCGGTTTGGAAATACGCCATCCATAGTGATAGTGCCTGACACCGCGCGTTACTACTTTAGCAGGGATGGGTCAGGCTCCATATTAAAACGTTAAAATATTAAGACCTTTGTCTTATATAAGCTAAACAAATAAATATAACCTTTATTTTTCCAACTATTTCTATTACTATTATAAAATGTAAGAATATTAAGAAAAAAGGAGGGCGTTTTATTGAAGTATAAAAAATGGATATCATCCTCGGCCGCTATTCTTATGCTGAGTTCGGCTTTTGTTCTCCCCGGACATGGCCAGGCATCAGGGATGAAAGAGCAGGATTCTTCTGTGACTGGCTATGGAGGGGCGGTGGCCTCTGAGGACCCAGATGCATCGAATGCTGGTATGCAAATTCTTAAGCAAGGAGGAAATGCGGTTGATGCGGCAATAGCTGTTGCAGCCGCTCAAGGCGTGACCCGCCCGTTTTCAGGAGGAATCGGCGGGGGTGGAATGATGCTTATACATATGGAGGATGAAGAAAAACCAGTAGCAATCGACAGCCGCTCCATTTCCCCTCAGGCTTTTGATGAGACAGCTTATACAGATGAAGAGACAGGATTGATCGCTCCTTCAGCACAGCGTATCTCAAGTGGAGCCGCCTTTTCCATCCCCGGCACAGTGAAGAACTGGGAAGAAGCTTTAGATTCTTACGGGACGATGTCTCTAGAAGAAGTATTGGCCCCTGCTATCGAGGTCGCGGAAGAGGGATTTGAGGTCGATGCGAACTTCGTGAGAGAAGTAGAAGAAAACGTGGAAAGATTTCGGCTTTTCAATTCAACACGCGAACTATTTTTAGATGAAGAAGGCAACCCTCCTGAACCAGGAGATATCTTAAAAAATCAGGACCTTGCAAATACGTACCGTTCCATAGCCGAAGGGGGAAGCAGCGCCTTTTATGAAGGGAAAATAGCTGGTGAAATCATTGAAACTATTAACCAGCCCCCACTAGTAGAAAATCCTGACTTCTCAGATGTCAGTTCCCTTTGGAGAGATGAAACCATCATAGAAGGAAACATAACGCCTCAAGATCTTGCTGATTATGAAACTAGAACCTATGATGCAACACATTCCGAGTATAAAAAGTATGATATTTACGGGGTCCCGCCATCTTCAAGCGGCGGCATTACTATAGGAGAAACGTTTAACATTTTAGACCAGTACAAAATAAGTAAAATGTCTAAAACCCAAGCGTACCACTACTTTATGGAAGCAACGCGACTTGCCATTGCGGACCGCCGCGAATATATCGGAGATCCGGAGAAAGCCTATGTTCCAACCCAAGGATTGCTATCAAAAGGCTTTGCCCAAGAAAGAAACCAGCAAATTAAAGATGACCGAGCCGCACATGGTCAAATTGCGCCAGGAAATCCGTGGCCTTATGAAAAGAATCCGAATCTGAAACCCGACAAACCTGTACAAGAAACGGATTTCTCATATGATTTCAATGGAAACGACGGAGAAATTTGGAGCAAAGAAAAGTTTCACCGGCTGGATACCGGTCCACTAAGCAGTCCAGATGATGCTTCCCTTGTCCTGGAGAATAACACAGGAAAGCTTTCTCTCAACCAGAAAAAAGAAGGCAGGGGCAGTGCGTACGGCCGTGCTACCGCAAACATGGATACATTTAAAAATCCAGAACTCAAGATGTCCTTTCGAGCTTCAAACGTAGGCAATGATCAGCGGCTTAGAATATGGCTTCAGGGAGATGTTTGGAGATCAGGCAGTTCTATTCCTGAAAATGGGTATGGATTAGAAATTAACACGGAAACAGAAGAAGCTGTTTTGCTCCGCTCAAAGGATTCAAGATTCTCTACTTTAAAACGTTTGGATTTTCCTCTTACAACAGAGTGGCATAATGTGCGTTTTGTAGAAGAGGACAATAACCTAAAAGTAGGAATTTGGGAAGAAGGCGAAGAAGAACCAGATGAATGGCTTGCTGTTCACCCATTGAGTGAAGAAGATCAACTTTCTTATTCGGAAGGAAAACTCTTGCTGAGCGGCATCAATTTCGAATCCAATTCCGATATTGACTTCTTTATGGATAACATCCATGTACAGGAATGGGAAAACAAAGAGGAACCTGCAGAGCCAGCAGAAGCGAATATCCAAATGTTTAACTCTTCCCCGAATCCATCGACTACTATTGAGGAAGAAGAAGAAATAATTAAAGAGGAACAAAAACGATTAGAAGATCAAACTGAACAAAAATTAGAAGCAGATGAATCCACTATCCATGCTTCTGTATCGGACCGAGATGGAAATATTGCAAGCTATACGACGACGATTGTCTCCATTGGTGGAAATGGGATGGTTGTTCCAGATCATGGTTTCTTATTAAATAATGCCTTGTACGGACGTACACCGTCCGAAGATCCTTCCCATCCCAACTATCCTAGACCGGGCATGCGCTCGTTAAGCAGTATGTCCCCTACTTTAGTTATGGAAAAAGGAAAGCCAGTCCTGACCCTGGGAGCTCCTGGCAGTGATACTATTCTCACGACAGTATCACAGATTATGATGAGCCATCTAGATTTCAATATGTCCCTGCCAGAAGCGTTTGCAGAACCAAGAGTCAGCCAGAGAAATAATTTTGACAGCAGAGCTGATTATGAAGTGAATTATTGGAACGAAGAATTCGAAAACATGAAGGATGAATGGGAAGAAATAGGCCACCGTTTCTCTCCTGCAACAGCGGTTCAAGGAATTGGTGCAGCGACCGGCATAGAATTCCACAAAAATGGTAAGGTCACTCCAACCGCAGAAGCTATACGGCGAGGCGGTGGAAGTGCTATTGTAGAATCAGATAAGCCTATAAAAGGCGGCAATAAACCAGTCAATGGCCCACCTGATGATGTGCCTGGTAAAGGGCGAGACGGTAAACCAGGTCAGGGACCTCCAGATGAGACTCCTGGCAACGGCTCACCTGATGATGTTCGGGCGAAAAATAATAGTAAGTAAAAGAGAAACCGGTGTATCAATTTAAGGTACAGCCTAAGTTGAACTATAACCCTAAGAATGGACAGTATAATAATAAGCGCTAAGCTGGTAAGAGATGACCTCGGTATTGAGCCGAGGTCATTTTTTGTAAGTACCACTGATACCGATGGTTGTTGTAATACTCCATATATGCTTCAATCGCTTGCTTGACTTCAAATTTAGATGAGTAACTTGAAGTCAATTCCGTCTTTCATGTGTCCAAAGAAAGATTCCAGCGGGACATTGTCCCAACAGTTCCCCTCGCCGAGACATCGACTGACCCAATCCCAGGCCCTCAATTTATTTTGGAAATACGGGCGGGTGTAATGCACGCTCTGGTCCGATTGTATCAAACAATCTGTATGTGAGAGGAAATACTCCCTTTCCAATAACTTATCAAGCGTTGTGTACACGATATCCATCTTCAAAGAAGTTGAGAGATAATAAGCCGGGATTTCTCGGGTCGCTCCATTTTTGATCGCGGAAAGATAAGCTTTCTGTCCCGTCACATAATAGATATAAGACAATTGAATGTTCAATCTTCAGAAAAATTTCTCAAATAAAAACTATCTTTCTGTTGTAACAAATCTCAAACAATGATACTATACTATTCATCTAAATAGTGTGTCACAATAACATAAAATTATTTAATAGTATGACACATTAATAGATACTTCCATAGAGGGAGGGAAGTAAAAAGAAATATATGGGTTCTATACTTACACAGGCCTTTTCATTCGGCTGATTCTATTACTTTTACAATTAAGGAGATTGATAGTGACTAAAAAAGAAACGGTTTTCGTCGTGTCAGATTCGATCGGGGAAACAGCTGAACTCATGGTAAAGGCTGTCGCAAGCCAATTTTTTGGACAGGAAGTCGAAATTAAGCACTTTTCTTATGTCGAGAACAAACAGGATATTAATAATGTCATTACTAATTCGAAGTATAGTCCTTCCATCATCGCTTACACCATTGTCCTCCAAGATTTAAAGCACCACCTGGACCACAGAGCTGAAGAAGAAGGAATTTTGGCTGTCGATTTAATGTACCCTCTGATGGATGCGTTCACGCAAACATTCAATATGCAGCCCAATCGACAACCTGGGCAGATGAGAAAGTTGGATGAAAACTATTTTAAAAGAGTGGAAGCGATTGAGTTTGCTGTGAAATATGATGACGGGCAGGAGATTCGTGGGTTAAAACAAGCAGATATCGTCCTCATTGGAGTGTCTAGAACATCAAAAACCCCACTTTCTATGTACTTAGCCAATAAACAATTTAAAGTAGCCAATGTACCTCTCATCCCAGAGCTCCCACCTCCTCAAAAACTTTTTACCATTCCAAGAAGAAAGTGCGTTGGACTAATCATTTCACCTGAAAAGTTAAATGAAATTCGCAAAGAACGACTAAAAAGTATGGGATTAACAAACTCAGCAAATTATGCATCATTAGATAGGATCTTTGAAGAATTAGCTTGTGCAGAAGACATTATGAAAAAAATCGGCTGTCCAACCATCGATGTTTCTAATAAGGCAATTGAAGAAACGGCTGATCTTATTTTAGCCATGTTTAATAAAAGGGGGAGCTTTGCATAATGGATAACCAATTTGTATTCATGTTTGATCAATCTCAAAACGGCACAAAAGAACTCCTTGGAGGAAAAGGCGCTAATTTAGCTGAAATGACCCGAATCGGGTTACCCGTTCCTTACGGTTTTACAATTACAACAACATCTTGTAATGCCTATTACGATGCAGGACAGATGATCTCGCCAGAAGTCGAATACCAAGTATTAGAAGCCCTTCACACCCTTGAAACCAAAACAGGCAAACGATTAGGGGATCCAACTAATCCGCTTCTTGTTTCTGTCCGTTCAGGTGCCGTACATTCGATGCCTGGAATGATGGATACTGTTTTGAACCTTGGCATGAATGATATGACGGTAAAAGGAATGGCAGAACTTACAAACAACCCCCGGTTTGCTTATGATTCCTACCGCAGGTTCATTCAAATGTTTAGTAATGTCGTATTGGATGTAGATAACTACTTTTTCGAAAATCGGTTAGAAGATATCCGTGAAGAAAAGGGATACCATTCCGATACAGAACTATTAGCAGAGGATTGGAAACAGGTCATTGAAGAGTTCAAATCCCTTGTGGCTAAACACGCGAAACGTAGCTTTCCTCAAGATCCAAAAGAACAACTTTTCCTTACCATCAATGCCGTATTTGACTCGTGGAATAACCAGCGTGCGATTTTATACCGCCGCCTTCACGATATCCCTGGACACCTTGGTACAGCAGTCAACATTCAAAGTATGGTATTTGGAAATATGGGGGATGATTCTGGGACGGGAGTGGCTTTTACCCGCAATCCATCCACTGGTGAGTCTAAGCTTTATGGAGAATATTTGATCAATGCTCAAGGGGAAGACGTTGTGGCGGGTATCCGTACACCTCAGTCGATTGCCAGCCTTCAAGAGGAAATGCCAGATGTCTATCAGCAATTCGTTGATACTTGCAAGCTGTTAGAGAACCATTATAGGGATATGCAGGATATTGAATTTACCGTTGAACGCGGGAATCTGTTTATCCTCCAAACACGGACAGGTAAACGAACCGCCCAGGCAGCCATTCGAATCGCGGTTGAAATGGTAAAAGAAAAGATTATGGATCAACGGGAAGCCCTTCTACGTGTGGATCCAGATCAACTTGATCAGCTGCTCCACCACCGGATCGACCCTGGACATAAAAGAGAACAACTAGCTGCTGGCTTACCCGCTTCCCCTGGAGCCGCCACAGGCCAAGTCGTCTTTAATCCGGATGAAGCCGAAAAACTTTCAAAGGATGGAAAGAAGGTTATCTTAGTCAGAACTGAGACTACACCTGATGATATCCACGGAATTGTGGCTGCCCAGGCTACAGTTACGAGTCGCGGCGGCATGACAAGCCATGCCGCCGTTGTAGCCAGAGGAATGGGAAAAGCTTGTATATGCGGCTGCGACTCCATAAAGATTCACTTAGAGTCGAGACAATTTATCGCAGGGTCTACGACTGTGAACCACGGGGATACGATTACGATTGATGGTTCAACAGGAGAAATCTTCCTGGGCGAAATTCCAATGATCGAACCCGAGCTTTCCGATGAATTCCAGGTCCTGCTTCGCTGGTGGGACGAAGAAGCAAAAATGGGCGTGAGAGCAAACGCCGATAATCCAGTCGATGCTGAGAAAGCCCTGGAATTTGGAGCAGGAGGCATTGGACTTTGTCGTACAGAGCATATGTTTATGGATGCCTCACGCATTCCTACGGTACAAAGCATGATTCTTTCTGAAACGAAAGAGGAACGGAAAGACGCTCTCGATCTACTCCTGCCTATGCAGCAGCAGGATTTTGAGCAAATATTTGAAACGATGCAAGGACATCCGATTACCGTTCGCTTATTAGATCCGCCTCTCCATGAGTTTTTGCCGGACAAAGAAGAACTGCTCGTTGAGGTGACAAAGCTGCAACTGACCGACCCTTATTCATCCGATCTGCAAGAAAAGCAAAACCTCTTACGAAAAGTAAAGCTATTAGAAGAATCCAACCCTATGTTAGGACATCGCGGCTGCCGCTTAGGTATGCTGCATCCTGAAATTTACGAAATGCAAGTCATGGCCATTTTTAAAGCAATGGCCAATGTGATGGACAAAGGAATAAACGTTACATCCGAAATCATGATTCCTTTGGTCAGCCATGTGAATGAACTCAAGAAGATGCGCCAACTGGTAACTACGATTGGTGACCAAATTCAGGGAGAAACAGGTAAGGCATTCGACTACTTGATTGGAACGATGATTGAAACACCGCGCGCAGCGCTGACAGCCGATCAAATTGCCGAAGAGGCAGACTTCTTCTCTTTTGGAACCAATGATCTAACTCAGACGACGTTTGGATTCAGCCGAGACGACGCAGAAGGCAAGTTTCTCCAGCATTATGTAGAAAGTGATATATTAAAAAGAAATCCATTTGTTTCGTTAGACCAAGAAGGTGTAGGGAAGCTTGTAGAGAGCGGTGTTGAACTGGGGCGTAAAACAAAGCCCACCTTAAAAACAGGGATTTGTGGCGAGCATGGTGGTGAAAAAGAATCGATCCAGTTCTGCTTTGATTTAGGCATGGATTATGTAAGCTGCTCTCCTTTTCGTGTTCCTTCCGCACGACTGGCAGCAGCCCAGGCTACCATATGTCATGAGCAAAAGAAATGTCTAAAAGATCCTCAACACAATTAAAAAGAAGTTATATTAAGCTAGAAGCTAAAAAAATGAGAAAGAAACTCTTACCTACTCCTCGGAGTGATTTATAGAGTTTCTTTCTTATATGTATTAAATTCGCAAAACCCAAATGAGGATTTCATTCTGTCTAGCCACAGAAGATGGATTGAATCAGGTAGGAATTACCGAATAATAATTGAATGAAAAATAAAAAAAGGCAGCGGTTTATAGAACCTCTACCTTCATTGTGCATCAAGCTTATGAAGTTGTAACCTTACGTTTCTCTCGAATTACGGCATTAATCGCTTTACGATTTTTCCAGACAAACTTACTCGCTTCCTCCCGCTTCAATACACGCTCACCTTCGTCACAATAATCGATGCCTCGGCCGTGCGCCGTGATCAAACCATCACGATAAACCATCAGTGTCCAGTCTCCGCTCCGTTCCTTGTCCGAAAACACCAGATAGTGCTTGGCACCCTTCTCATCGTACTGCGCAAAATCACAAAATGACGACCACAACTCTTCAATATCCCGTTTAGTTTTAATAGTCATCTTACTCCATCCCTTAATTTTCATTTCTTTCATTATATCATACGACATTTTCATTTCACTTCTATCTACAAAACACTTTACTAAGCTACAGAATTAGACGAAAAACACCTGAGGTCAGAAGCCTATAGTTTTTCTCCTAATTAAATCTTGAGTAGGAGTTAAGGAAATTCAGCAACGATTAGGTCATGGAGATATAAACACAACCCTGTATGGGAAAACCGCGCTCTCCCCGCATTCCCCCGGATCATTATCTTGAACGATATCCCCCGGGCAGGCAGGATACTAGGGGGGCTTCCGTGTCATTAACCGTTACGGTAAAGCTGCAAGGAAGACTCTCATTCCCAAAGATATCCCTGGCTATGCATTCCACTTCTGTCATTCCGATCTCAAAAAAGCTGCCGGACGAAGGCGTACAGATCACTGACTCTACTGCACAATTACCCACGCCACGGCTTCCGGCAAAGGGTTTTACTCTTGTCGATCTTCCGTAAATCAAAAGGCTGGTTAATAGACTATTAAACCGTTAACTTGGATAGCAAAACCTATGAATTACTGAGAGTTTCCTCATAGAGAATCGCTTGCTCTCAATAAATATGCATTGCTTTAACTAGCTTTATAACTAACTGAGAGGATATAGCACCTTTGAACTTTTTTTGTTTCCAATGCTCATAGGATGGGTTAGTGCCTCTTCTATTAGAACTTCAACAATTCCCCTTACTCTTCTCTTCCGAAAAAACGTACATTACACATACGACATTAATCTACCTATAGTTGAAACTGTTTTTAAGCAATTAGATAAAATAGTTACTTATATCATTTAACTATCTAGTCTTCGCCCTAACTAAATCTTTATGCACACATAACATATAGGAAATAAGACAAAGGGGTGAAAGAATTATTGAAAGTTTTAGTTACGGGCGGAGCTGGATTTATCGGTTCCCATGTTACAGATCTCCTTCTTGATCAAGGATATGAGGTAATAGTTATTGATAATTTAATCTCTGGCAAGCTGAAAAACCTCCATAGGGATGTTGTTTTTTATCAAACTGACATCCTTTCTCAAGAAACTGAGCAGATCATAAAAAAAGAAAAACCCGACTATTTAGTTCATACCGCAGCTCAAATAAGTGTAGCGAAATCAATTGAATCTCCAATAAACGATGCCAACATCAATATTATAGGAACAATGAAATTACTAGACTATGCAAATAAATATGGCATAAAGAAAGTCATCTTTTCTTCTTCGTGCGCTGTCTACGGCGAAACGGGAGACATCAATATCCCAATCAATCACAAGTTAGCTCCTCTATCATTTTATGGAGCAAGCAAGCTTACCTCTGAAATGTATATCCAGCTTTACTGCAAGTTTTATCATCTTCCATACACCATTCTCAGATATTCAAATGTTTATGGGCCGAGGCAGAGCTCCCAGGGAGAAGGAGGGGTTGTTACCATCTTCACCAATTGCTACCTTTCCCAAAAGAGACCAATCATTTACGGTGATGGTGAACAGACTAGGGATTTTATTTTTGTTAAGGATGTGGCCATGGCAAATTTGGCAGCGCTGCAAACAAGAAATAGCGTAAATAGCAGGATTTTTAATATTGGTACGGGAGATAAAACATCAATCAATAAATTAACTGAATCGTTAAGTAAGCATTTTCCCGACAAACTCACACCACAATACTCTCCAGCACTAGATGGAGATATCCGATTCAGCTGTCTTGATATCGAGGATACAATTAAGAATTTAAACTGGAGACCATCCTGGAGCTTGAAGCAAGGCTTAGAAGAAACACTCACCTATTATCAAAATGAAATGAGGGGGAATAAAGATGGAAAATAGCAAAATGATCGGCAGCAGTAAGTTAATGAATAAAATACTGAAGGCTTTGAAACAAAAAAGCCCACTTTCTGTTATCTCTGTTGGTGCCACAGAATCCTTTGTGATGGCACAGTATACCGTCTTTTCAGAAGAGGAATTCATGAACCATCCAGAAGCACATGTCGCCAACCAAGGTAAACAAAGCGGGTTTGAACATAGAGGAATCCGATTTCCCAACATCCAAACACGTGATGAGGTAGTTGAAGCCGTCCGTAAGGCGGATATCGTCGGCTATAATACACTGGTTAAAACAATGGATGGAGGACTATTAACGGAAAAAGTTTTGGAAGCCTATAACATTGAGCCAAAGTATATCTTTGAAGCAAACCTTAGAAGAGTTCTCATGTTCTCCCAACGTGAAAAGTTTGAAAAGATGCTGAAAAACAAGAAAATTCTACTCATTAGCTCAATCGCTGATAAAGCTAAGGAAGGACTCGAATCCACTTATAAAGATAAGTTGAATTTTGATGTAGTGGGCACAATCAGCATTTACGAATATGAGGACATCCCAAGAGTAAAGGAAGAAATTGCAAATTATGATTTTGACCTCTGCCTGATTGCAGCAGGAACGAATGCTTTAATTTTAGCTACACATATTGCTGAAAAATACGGCAAAGTGGCAATAGACCTGGGTTCAGGAATGAACAGCCTCTATACAGGAGAAATAGTTACCGACGAATGGCTGACAGATATTATTGGAATTGACAAAATTATGCGGATGTGATGAAAGCAGCTCTCAAACTAAGGAGGTGAAGAAATGCTAAAAGCCGTTAAATACGTGGGAGCTATGAGTAAAGGGAAAACTAGGCCGCAGCTTTTTGAATGTGACGATGGCCAACAATATGTTGTAAAATTCATGTCCAATCCGATTAGTCCTAATGCCAACAAACTTCTCGTCCACGAAATTATCGCAAACCGCCTGGCTCAACGTCTCTCCCTTCCCATCGCCAAAGGAGAAGTAATTTACTTTTCAAAAGAAGTTATTGAAAACTCTCCTCAAATAAGTGAATTCAAAGTGAAGCCCGGCCCCCATTTTGGTACTATTTTTTATAAAAATAAAGCCCGGCCCACCAATATGGACCGCATTAAAAAATGCAAGAATCTACAGGAGATGGCTGGGGTGATGGTTTTTGATCATTGGGTGCACAACCGGGATCGTTCAAATAATCTTTGGAACTTAATTATTGATGAAGGAGAAGACGAAAACAAACTCTATATGATTGATCACGCAGGATGCTTTTACAGTTCAAGGAGGAGCAAAGAGAAGCTGAGGGACCGTGCTCCTTCTATTAACTTCCATTGGGGGAAAACATACAAAAATTTCAGGCCCCTTTTAACTCAAAAAACGTTGTTCAAACACTATGTTGAGAAAATTGAACAATTTCCAGATGCTGAAATCAAGGATATTGTCTTTTCCACACCCGGAGAATGGGAGCCTGACCCTGTTGAACTTGAGGCCATCTATGAATATTTAACATTTCGGAAAGCGAAGGTAAAAGAGATCACAGATAACCTATTGGACGAAAAGTTTTAATACCAATACCTTAATCTTAAGTACTCGCTCCCCATAATGGAGGTGAACCAATGAAAAAAGCTGTTGAATATATTGGAGCGTTAAAGCGTGGGGAAACAAAGCCACATTTATTTAAGTGCGAGGACGGAGAGACCTATGTCGTTAAACTCATGTCCAATCCTGTAGGAAAAAAGATTCTCGCCCACGAGCATATTGCGAATGGGCTGGCCAACTACCTGAGCCTTCCAGTTGCTCAAGGGGAATCGATCTTTCTATCTGAGGAGCTAATTAAGCAACTACCGGAAAGCGAATTTTCGAAAACTCAACCTGGTCCCCACTTTGGCTGTCTTTATTATAAGAACGCGGTACGCCCCACAACTGAGAATCGAATTCAAAAATGCATGAACCTGCATCAAATGGCAGGTATTATCGTTTTCGATCACTGGGTACGTAACCGGGACCGCTGCTCAAATTACTTCAACTTAATTATAGACGAAGGAGAAGAACAAAATAAAATTTATATGATTGATCAAGCAGGATGTTTCTTCAGTTCTATCCGAAGCAGCAAGCGTTTAAAGAATACTGCCGATTATATGGATGTTTTTTGGGGAGATCTTTATAAAGAGTTCAAGCCTTACTTGAAGGAAAAAGAATTATTTTACTATTATATAAGCGCTATTGAACAATTTCCCGATGATGAAATCAAAGCAATAGTCCACTCCACTCCCCCAGAGTGGGAAAGTGACCCTGAAGAATTGGAAGCACTGGCAGCTTACCTTATCCAGCGAAAAGAAAAGCTGGGAGTGACGATTAAAAAACTTCTGAATAACCACATAAAGATATAAAAAAGCAACTCTTCACTGTTCAAATAAAGATTTTCTAAACTTATTCCTGCAATCGGAAAAGAAAAGCATTTAGCAAAACGTTATCGACTTTTATAACAAATAAATCAAGAACACCAGGGCCTCCCTGGTGCATGCTTGGTTCATAAGCATGCCTTGGCACACTCAAAGCAACAACTACTACTATCGTTGCTGCTTTGATCTATCTTTTACTTGCTTTAGTTTTAAACATTCTAAATTAAGTTGTGAGAGCTGAGATTCACGACGAGCACGTTTAAGACCATATTTCATGCGTTCTTTTATTTAAATTTAAATATGGAGAATCCAGATTTACTTAAAGCCTGATTCCTCAGGCTTTTTTCGATTTAACGAAAATCAAAAATTTCGGTAAATATATGTAGTGTTAAGATTGAATTACTAGAGTTGCGAAGAACCTCAAAAACCCCCTCCTGTTCTTAAATCTGTCTATACCAGCATTAATCCACCAATGAAGTGGTGGACTTCCAGAACTTAAAATCCAAATTAATATATTGGTTATATCTATTTTTCTCAAAGTTTTTTCTGTAAGCAGTGATTTTGTAGAAATAGTTGGAAGTCTGAAGTATCTTTTTGGCGTCATTTTTTGTGATAAGGTCAAACCTTACATTTTTCCGTTCTAAATGTTCAATCATTTGGTTGAAACTAAGCTTACTCTTTAAAGCTTTACTTGTACTTTGATCTTCCAAGCTTCTCTCTCCTTTTGTATGGCATCCTACTTATATACTATCTAATAAAAGGTATTTTTGAAGAATTTAAAATTATAATTGTATCATCATAGTATGTAAACAAAGAGAAAGCCTCTCAATAGCTTAGTTATCTATTTGAGAGGCTTTCTTAATATGACCTTGATTTTGATGAAATCCAGTCAAAATCCAGTCAATATTCATTTATAGGGTTTCAAATCCTTGTGTAGCAAAAGGTTTGAGGACATCTTACATCATGCCGCCGATCTTACCTGATATTACCTACAATAAGAAGAAGCACTTTTATTTCCTATCGGTCACCTTTCGGACACTGAAAAGACACTTAAATATAAATGACAATGGAGAAATAATTCAAAAATATTGGGAACTCTCTCTTACAAGTGGACATTACGCTTTTGAAAACCGCAACTTTCCAATCATTGAGCACTTCCAGTTTGAAAAAATCCAATATTGGGAAGAGATGATTATGGATTGGGCAGAGAAAAATGTAACCTCTGTCCTTCATATATGCTAGGGTGCTCAATCGGCACTTTATCATCATTATGGTACCGATAGATTTGCTCTTCAGGAAAAATATTCAAGTACTTTTCACCATAGAACCTTCAATAGTCACGGAGACATTAAGCTCTTGCAAGGATTTGACGATGAGTTTATCGCTTCCCCCTCACGACATACATATGGCTCAGCAGAGTTAGAGCTGTTAGCTACTTCAGTAGAGGCAGGCCGATTTCTCATGATGTCCAAGGTTGGTAAACACATTGTAGGTGCTGGACATTTTGAATAGGATACGGAGATCCCTTAAGGAAATATATGAGCGCGATTTAGACAGAGGGTTAAGTGTAAAATTTACCCGCGCATTATTTTCCAAATAATTTCCCTCAAGAACTCCCATTGAATCGGTGGCATTTCTTACGCTCATTTATTATTTTCAAATTGTCCCAATTATTATGAGTATAAGGAAACGCCATATAAGTGGAAATGAGAGAGAGACAGAAATTAGTGAAATGAGGAAGATACTATGGAGCGTAATCACACGATGATGCAATTTTTTGAATGGCACTTGGCAAACGACGGTGACCACTGGAATCGTCTAGCGCTGCTAGCAGGTGAAATAAAAGAGCATGGCATCGATGCTTTATGGATCCCACCCGCAACAAAGGGTATAAGCCAGGAAGATAATGGCTACGGAATATATGATGGTTACGACTTAGGCGAGTTTGATCAAAAGGGTACAGTTCGTACGAAATACGGAACGAAGCAAGAACTCTTAGAAGGCATAGCCGCTTGTAAAAATGTAGGAATTCAAGTTTACTCAGATGTGGTCATGAATCATAAAGCCGGTGCCGATGATACGGAGCGCTTTGAAGTGATTGAAGTAGATCCTAATGATCGATATAGAGTTGTCTCTGAGCCCTTTGAAATCGATGGATGGACAAAGTTTTCATTCCCTGCACGAAATGAGAAACATTCCTCCTTTAAATGGTCCCATTACCATTTTAACGGAACGGACTATGATGCCAACAAAGATAGAATTGGTATTTATCAAATATTGGGAGACAATAAACGCTGGAATAGACATGTTGATCATGAATTTGGAAACTATGATTATCTCATGTTCGCTAACATTGATTACCACCATCCAGCCGTACAAGCAGAAATGCTTCACTGGGGTGAATGGTTTATTAACACAACCACATGCGACGGTCTTCGGCTAGATGCGATTAAACATATTAATCATAAATTCATCTCTGTTTTTGTTCATGCCATGCGTTTGAAATTTGGAAAAGATTTTTATTTTGTCGGTGAGTTTTGGAAGTCAGACCTAGAAGCATGTCAAAACTTCTTAAACTATGTAGATTACGACATTGATTTATTTGATGTAAGTCTTCATTATCACTTTCACGAGGCTTCACTGGCTGGTCGAAATTATGATTTAAGTAAAATTTTTGAAGACACCCTTGTTGGGACTCATCCAACGAACGCAGTGACATTTGTTGATAATCATGATTCGCAGCCTCAAGAAGCCTTGGAGTCCTGGGTGGAAGACTGGTTCAAACCTTTGGCATATGCCCTCATCCTCCTTCGTAAAGATGGTTATCCATGCGTATTTTACGGAGACTATATTGGTATAAATGGTGAAAATCCGATCCAAGGTAAAAAAGATATGATTGATCCGATCTTAGATGCAAGATATCATTACGCATACGGTGACCAAAAAGACTATTTTGATCATGGAAATACGATTGGCTGGGTACGAAAAGGCGTCTCGGACTTTCCAGGATCAGGGTGTGCCGTAGTCATGAGTAATGGTGATGATGGAAAAAAACGCATGTATGTCGGAAAAAAACTCGCTGGACAAATCTGGATAGACCTGACAGGTAACCATCCCTCACGCGTAAAAATTACAAAGGACGGCTTCGGGCAGTTCCGTGTAAAAAGTGGCACCGTCTCTATATACGTTAAAGAGAATGCATTAGAAGAACAATAGCGTTAACGCGCCTTATCCACGTCCCAAGCATCGATTAGTCTCTTGGGGCGTCTTTTTTCTATGTGCATTGTGCTTCACTTAAATGGCACAAAACTTCTACTTCTACTTCTTTTTCTTTTTCTTTTTCATAAGCAAAATTATCGATAACAGTTCGTTTAAGTCTACAGATGAACGCTTCAAATGAAATTGTAATGTTATTCCAAGATTAGATAGTACCTTCCACTTTTTCATACGAACAACTGTTGTAATAAGGAATGTCCGAGCCTCCACCCTCCTAGACTGAGAGAGGAGAAGGGAGGTGGTCTCAATGATTGAATGGAGTGTTGGCATTGCAGCTGTTGCATTTGTTTTTCTCGTCGTTTTTTTGATTTTGACATTACGAAAACTAATGGCAACACTGGCAGAAACAAAGGAGACGCTGTCAGACGCCAGGAAATCTGTAAACAGCATTTCATATGAGGCAGAGGAGCTAATACATGAAGCCAACAAAATTTCAGTTGATGTAAAAGGAAAAATGGAGTCTGTTGATCCATTAGTTGAGTCCGTTCGTGATATGGGGGAGGTGCTGCACAATGCAACAAGTTCAATGAAACGAACTGATTTGGAAAAAGAAAATCGAAAAACCATTCATTCAAAGGAGACAGATGGTACGCAGAATAAACAGGAGATCCATCCGGTTCGAATTAAAATGAATGAGTAGAAAGTCCCCACTTTGATAAAACATTAATGCAATGCTGTAAGTCCTGGCACTTTTCCACATTTAAAAACTAAAAAAGGTGTCAGAACCCTCTTAACTATAGGGTCTGACACCTTTTTTAGTTCCATTATAGGTTTCACATTACTCTTCAAGCTCAACTACTCGCGCAATTTTACCGCCTCAAGTGTTACACTTTCCTACTTTTTATTTTTCACTAACCTTGAGACACACTCCATATATCCGGAGTGTATGTGGATGTCATCTATTTAAAGAAAAGCCTCTCAAAAGTTTATGAACTTTTGAGAGGCCTGTCGACTCAGCTAACGATGTTGTAACCAGTCAAATTGTTCTCAATCCCTATGTAGACAGAATTTTGGGCGTTATCAAACCATGCCGCCCATTCACTCAGCTATTTTATAGGACAATAATAAGACCTGCAAAACCTAATTATACTATGGTTTCCATCGCAAAGTTAATTTATAAAATACAATAACTTTTAATACTTTATGAACTGTATCCAGTCATAATCCAGTGGATTATAAAGAAAAACAAAAGCGCAAGTGAGGCTCACCCATTACCTCAATTGCGCTTTTGTTTTTCTCATCTTTTTTATAATCTGGTTAAGCACTTCCGAGAACACGAGCCCAAATGCAATAGCACCAGATATCATAAAAGCTTTCGCTGCAATAGAGATAGCGACGCTGTAGTCATTTTGTACAAAGTTTCGCATGGCGTCATACGCGAGACTTCCTGGTACGAGAGGAATAATCCCTGGCACGCTAAATATAATCATAGGCGTTTTGTATACCTTTGCCAGCGTCTGGCTGACCAGGGCAATAACAAAGGAGGCGATGAGTGTAGCCGGGACACTGTCGACTTCTTTCCATACTAAGGATACGTAAATCATCCAACCAACCATGCCGACGAGACCACATTTGATGATCGCATTTCTTGGCGCCTGATAGATGATTCCAAAGGCAGCTGATGCAAAAAAGCTTGCTATGGCATATTCAATCAACATAGTCATCCCTCACGATCTCTAAAATAGTGCAAACATAACAGCAATACCCGCACCAATTGCAAAAGCCGTTAAAAAGGCCTCCGCCCCCTTGGCGAGCCCTGAGATAAGATGACCTGCCATCAAATCCCTTACAGCGTTGGTGATGAGCAGGCCAGGGACCAACGGCATGATAGAACCAACAACTACCTTATCAACTTCCTTCCCGATACCTAATGAAAAAAGGGAAAAGGCTGTAAAACCGATCAACAACGAAGCAATGAATTCAGCAACAAATTTAATTTCAAATAATCGAATAAAGTTCATTAATGCAATAAACCCTAGCCCTCCTGCTACGCAGGCTGGTAGGAAATCGTACCAACTCCCCTGAAACATGAGAGTAAAGAAACCACTCGCTAACGTGGCAGCGATGATTTGTATGAGCATGGAATAGTCTGTAGGACTGGTTTCAATCTTTCTAAGCTCTTTATACGCTACCTGAGTAGACAAGTCTCCACTTGCAATCTTTCTGGAGACATTATTCGCGAGATTTACTTTTTCGAGGTTTGTCTCTCGTGCCGAAACTCTTACTAATTTTGCAGGGGCACCAGGGCTAATCGTAAACATAATCCCAGTAGGTGTTACATAACTTTGGGATTCAGCCCGTCCAAAAGATTGGGCAATCCGCGTCATCGTATCTTCCACACGATAGGTTTCCGCTCCATTTTGTTGCATTATCTTCCCCATTAATAAACATAACTCAATTAAGTCCTCTGTACTCTCCACTCGGTCACCTCAATTCGAATTACAGTATGTTTAATCCATTCATATACTAAAAGCTTAAAACCCTTTTTAAAATTTCCACAATCTCGAAACTTCTCCACTTTCTTTTGCACGACTGGCCGGATCTAAGCTCCATATTTGTTCTTAAAGGCTTCCCAATGTTGATGTTAATCAATATTCGTCTCCATACAAGTACAATACCACATCATCAAGGGCTGTAGTATTGTCAAAAGTTATACATTCTTTACTTTGAACAAAAACTAATAAAAGAACTATCAGGTAAAGAGGGGTGAATTAGTCCCTTTCTACACCTGGGTTTCTTGAATGTGTAAACCATTCGGCTATGGGGACTTTAGATATTAATAATATCTGCTATTTTTCTGTTGGCGTTCGGAACCGTTGCAGGTGCAATCGTTCACTCGGTTTACGATGGCCAGATGCCCGAAATAAAGTAGAGGGAATTAAAAAACAAATCCTTTTGGAAAAAGTTATTTGGATTGTAACGAAGTTAAATACAGCTCCTATGAAAAGGATTTGTTACTTAGATAGTTTTAATAAATCCCCACGAAATATTAGCTCTCATATGGGGCCTTTATGCCTCTGAAATCTATACCAAGCAATTGAGAAACTACATTTTCCTTAATGAAACCTTCTTCAACCAAATAATTTAAAAATGCCCTGATTCGTTGTAATTTTGTATTTATCGCTGCAGCATTATTACCATAGTTTTGCCACTCTCTTAGAAATGTTTTTACAAGGCTAGAATTTACGGTCTTCTAAAAAACCTTAAATGCAAATTTTAAAAGCAAAAAAGGACTACCTCCTTTATTTAGGAAGTAGTCCTTTAATTACTAACTATTTATACATTACTTGAAGAGTTTCCAGAGACTTTTTTGTGTGTTTCAAACTTTTTATAGAAAAATCCAGTCAAAACTTATTTGTAATGCGGAAAAAACCCTATTACATAAGTGGTTTGAGCGTTATCACATCATGCCGCCCATACACTGTGTGAATTAAATACTTACTAACATAAATTAATAACCCCTATACAATCGACTTTTTAACTTGCTATTATTATCTTGAAGTTAAATAAGATATCATTATTTATGAACAAGATCCAGTCAAAATCCAGTCACAAATATAGCTTTTAGAGCACGCGATGAACAGCTTAGAAAGCTGTGGTAGTTACCCTAATTAGGTAGTACTTAATTGCTTAAAATCCTGTTAAATGAACATTTTCAGGGATTAATACAAATAAAGATTAAAAAAACGGCAAATTACCTTACTTTTGATTTCTTTTTGTGCTTTTTTGCTATGAAGTTTCAACCCGGATAACATTCATAGAGAATTCCGATAATCGCTGTACTATTTCATTATCCGTTCTTTGATCAGAAACAATATGATCAATCAAGTCCAACTCTGCAAACCTAGAAAATGCCTGTACTCCAAATTTGCTGTAGTCCACCATTACATAGTTGATATCCGCACTGTCCAACATCTTCCGCTTGATCCTAGCCTGCTGTTCATTAGACTCACTTAATCCACGATTTAAATGTATCCCTTTGCAGGAAATAAAAGCTTTATTCACGTGATAATCCTCCAAGGAAGATTCAGCGAGCGGCCCTAAATAGGACATGGACCTCGGATGGAGAATACCTCCTGTAGAAACAACGGTGATCTCTTTCTTTTCACTTAATTCAATCGCCACTTTAATGGAATTGGTCACAACGGTAATCGACTCATTCGGCAGCGCTTTAGCCATATAAAAAGCAGTCGTACTGGCATCCAAAATAATACTATCGCCTTCTATCACATGTTTGACGGCTTCAAGAGCTATTTCTTTTTTCTCCTGAACGTTAGTAATTTCCCTCTTTGAATAAGGAATTTCTTCAGAACTTTGATGAATCTTCACCGCTCCGCCATGACTTCTTCGTAGTTTCTTTTCCTTCTCAAGCCTCTCTAAATCACGGCGAATTGTTTCTTCTGTTACAGAAAACAATTTGCTTAATTCGGACACACGCAAGCTGGTTTTTTTATTAACGAGTTCGACAATTCTCTGTTGTCTTTCTGCCACAAGCATTACGACCTCAACCTCTCTTTCACGACTGCTATGGTTTTATCTTCTATTATAATCATACCATTTACTAGAGGTTATTTCTTTTCTTAAGTCGTTGCTTCACTTTTCATAGCCTTATGGCAAAATTGTTCATAACCTAGACTCCACTCATCTTTTTGTTCTGGAAAATAATATTCCATATCTGTAGCTTTCAAGGCGATTTTTCTTGCTTCGTCAAGGCCTTCGATCTGCCCTATTGTTATCAATTGGACAAGTACGTTTCCAATAGCACTTGCTTCTGCTGGACCAGCCCAGACGGGTTTACCCAAGGCATTTGAAGTGAATTGACATAGTAACTGATTTTTGATTCCGCCCCCTACCATGTGCAATCCATAAAATTCTTTTTCAGCGAGCCGTTCTGTCCGTTCCAATACGTAACGGTACTTCATAGCAAGACTCTCGATAATGCACCGCACCATTTCTCCTCTCGTTTCTGGTACCGGCTGTTTTGTTTGTTCACAAAATACCTGGACTTGCCTTGGCATGTCTGCTGGATTCAGGAAAGGCGGGTAATCAGGGTCGATAAATGAACGAAATGGTGGAGCCTCCTCCGCTTCTTCCAGCAGACTCGCATAGTCCACATCTTCTCCCCAGTTTCTGCGGCATTCTTCTAGAATCCAAAGCCCCATGATGTTTTTTAATAGGCGAAAGCGCTGTTCCACACCGCCTTCATTTGTGAAATTCATAGCAAGCGCACTCTTGTTCATGACCGGATTTCTAACTTCAGTTCCCATTAAAGACCATGTACCACAGCTTAAATATGCAAAAGATTCGTCTAAAGCAGGAACCCCGGCAACTGCTGAAGCCGTGTCATGCTCCCCTACTGCGATGACAGGAATAGCTGGAACCTCTAATTCTTCACACAAATTGTTACTTAAAGGCCCAATAATCGTTCCAGGAACAACTACTTCATGAAACAGATCTTTAGAGATGCCTAAGGTCTCTAAAATTTCATTATCCCACTCCATCTTAATAGGATTATAAAGCTGAGTAGTCGTCGCATTTGTAAACTCACTTTTCTTTACCCCTGTTAAGAAATAACGGATCAGGTCGGGAATCATCAACAGTGAATCCGCTTGATGTAATAAGTCTCCATTTTTTTCTTTGAGAGCTGCAAGCTGATAAATCGTATTAAAAGGCAGGAACTGTATACCTGTTTTAGAAAAAAGTTCTTCTTTACTTATAAGAGAATCATGTATTTTTTCCATAATCCCCTCGTTGAAATGATCTCTGTAATGATAAGGGTTTCTTAACAGCTCTCCATCTTTTCCGAGTAAACCAAAATCAACAGCCCAACTGTCCACCGCAACCCCATGGAGGACAGCCCCAGATTGTGTCGCTTTACTGATGGCTTGTTTAATTTCATAAAAAAGACGCAGGATGTCCCAATGCAGTCGCTCATTCACTCGGACAGGGTCATTACTGAAGCGGTGAATTTCTTTCATTTGCAGTTGACCGTCATTCAACTCTGCTAATAACGCTCGACCGCTTCCCGCTCCAATATCGATAGCTAACACACTCACCAACTTGCACCGCCCTTACCACGGGAGAGAATCTTTTCTCCATAACCGCTATTTAAATAAGCCTGCATTGGATCTACGGGTAAACCTGATTCTTCCCTCATCACACGTAAGAGCGGAGTGACGTCAAACTCAAAAGCTTTTCGAACCGCATGCTCAGCGCATAAGATATCGTTTTTTTCCTGAGCTTCGTTAACCTCTTCTAAATTAATAAGAAGAGCCTTCGCGTATAGGGTTTGTACATTAGTAATGGAACGGATCATGGCCGGAATTTTCGGTTCTAAGTTGTGACATTGGTCAAGCATATAAGCGATGTTCTCGGCATTATTTCTTATGCCGTGACTTCTGTCTTTTTGTGCTTGAACAATTTGATAAAATATTAAAAACAATTCATAGGGGTTATGAGCAGCCGCAATCAAATCATCATCCGCATACTTCCGGCTGTTGAAGTGAAAGCCCCCGAGACGCTGTTCATCTAATAGATAAGCCACAATATGTTCAATGTTCGTCCCTTGTGGATGATGACCGGTATCAACTAAAACTTCCGCTTTTGGTCCAAGCTTTTGAGCCATATTGTAGGCCATTCCCCAATCCGCTAGTTCTGTATGATAAAAAGCGGGCTCAAAGAATTTGTACTCTATCAGCATGCGCATATCTTCATCCATGGCCAGATACATTTCACGCAGACATTCTTCCATCCAGTGCTTGCGCTTTCTAAGATCGCCCTGCCCAGGATAATTCGTTCCATCAGCGAACCATAAGCTTAGATTTTTTGACTCTACTGTTCTCGCAATGTCTACACATTCTAGTAAGTGTTCCGTCGCCTTACGCCGAATTGCTGGATCAGCATTCGTGACACTGCCGAACTTATAATCATCGTGCTGAAATAAATTCGGATTGACCGCTCCAAGATGAACTTCATGTTCTTTTGCATGCTGTTTCAATTCTTCGTAATTATCTACTTTATCCCACGGAATATGGATGGCAACCCCCGGACTGTTGCCGGTGTATTTATGGACCTGTGCCGCATCTTCAATTTTTTCAAACGGGTCGCGCGGTACTCCTTCTTGCTGGAAAACTTTAAATCTCGTGCCGGAATCTCCATATCCCCAGGAAGGAGTTTCTATATTTAATTGTTTGATCCTTAACTTTACCTCTTCCACGTCGACCCCGCGTTCTTTTTGCTGCTGTTCGAATATTTGGTAGATTTGATCAGACATTCTCTCACCTCTCCTATGGTTTTAGTCTCTTAATCTTGCGCAAAGCCCAACGTTGTCATTAAAGCGTTTTCAGATTGGGTCGCATCCAACCTGCTGTATTGAACCACAATTGGAAGGTCGCTATTTACTTCAATCGCATATGGTATACCCTTGGGAACAGATTCCCCGTCCTTATGCAGGGAATCCGTCTTCAGGTGTTTTGTTCGTTTACCTTGTATTACATATTCAATGTGTTCAATGGGTTCTCGGTCTTCAAAATATAAATGAATAGAAAGATGTGCGGCTTGATCGTTTCTGTTCAATATACAAATAGCTTCATGGCTTTCCAATTTCCCCGAACTTTCCGGCGGGGTATAAGCATCAGGAATGATCCATGCTTTTCTTCCGATTTCCAAAATGATTCCTCCTTTTATCGCGTAAATGCCGCTGGGACACCGCCATCTACGGTAATCATACATCCTGTAGTTTTTTCTGCTTTCGATGATGCAAAAAAAGCAATAGACTCTGCGATGTCACTCGGGAGAATATTCACATTTAAGATTGTCCGTTTACGATAATGCTCTTCCAGTTGATCTGGTTCTATCCCGTAAGAAGCCGCTCGTTCCTCTTTCCATTTTGAGTCCCAAATAGCTGAACCTTGAATGACCGCATCTGGAAGAACAGAATTGACTCGAATTCCGTATGCTCCCCCATCTGCAGCAATCGTGCGAGCCAGATGAACCTCTGCCGCTTTGGCCGTACTGTAGGCGGCAGCATTTTTACCTGCATACACAGAATTTTTCGATCCGACAAATACCATATTTCCGCCGATTCCCTGTTCCTTCATAAGCTTGAAGGCTTCACGTGCAACTAAAAAATAGCCTTTAACTAATACATTCATATTTAGATCCCATTTATCTACAGTTGTATCTTCAAACGGGCTTGAACTTGCTAATCCGGCATTATTGACTATAATATCAAGGCCACCATATTGTAATACAGTTTGACGTACAGCTTCCGTCACTTCTTCCTCTTTCGTCACATCCATTTTAATGGCTGCAGCCCGGCCAGTCCCATATTTTTCTTCTAACCCTTGAGCTACCTTTTGGGCACCTTCTAAATTAATATCCGCGACAACCACATGGGCGCCGTCTCTCGCAAAATGTTCACAGGTTGCACCACCGATACCACCAGCACCCCCAGTAACCAACGCAACCTTACGAGAAAACTCTGCTTCTGCAGGGGCAAGACTGAGTTTATATAATTCCAGCGGCCAATACTCGATGCTATACGATTCACTTTCATTGAGGGATATAAAATTACCCAAAGTCGTACTTCCCTTCATTACCGCAATGGCCCGGTGATATAAGTCACCACTCACTTTAGCCATTTTCAAGCTTTTACCTGTATTGACCATCCCGACACCCGGAATTAAAATCACACGAGGAGAAGGGTCAAAGATTTCATCACCTGGATTTTGATTAGCTTCAAAATATTGCTTGTATTCATCTTTGAAATTCGTAATCCCACTCTTAATTAATTGTATCAATTTTAACTTACTGTCCTTTTTAGGATCCCATTCAATGAACAATGGAACTCTTTTCGTGTGTACTAGATGATCTGGACAAGCAGCTCCTACTTGTGAGAGCGACTTCGCATCTACACTGTTTACAAATTCCAGCACTTCCTTATCATCTGCATATGTCAGTAGCATTTTTTCATCTTCACTGACCGCTCCTCGAATGACAGGCAGAACTTCACTCAAGATCACCTCACGCTCATCTTGTCTTAATCCTTCAACCTTTTGACCACCGAAATTCTTTGTATCTTCTTGCTTTTGTTGGATGTAATTCTCAGCTTCCTGAATCACCTCAATTGTCTTATTATAGCTCTCTTGGGAGGTTTCTCCCCATGTAACAAGTCCATGTTTTTCCATTAATACTAGATCAGCCTGTGGGTTTTGTTGGACCCCTTCTGCGATTATTTTTGAAAGCTTGAATCCAGGTCGAACATATGGAACCCAAACGAAACGATCTCCGAAAATCTCTTTGGCTATTTCTTTACCATTGTCCGCACAGCATACGCTGATGATAGCATCCGGATGTGTATGGTCGACATGTTTAAAAGGTAAGAAAGCATGCAACAGCGTTTCAATAGAAGAACGAGGGTGAGTACTGTCAATCATACAGTGAGAGAGATATTTAACCATATCTTCATCGCTCATTTCCTCTCTTTCTATTAATGGGTTAATATCATCCACTTTTAAGCCTGTAAAATGCTTCTCTCCCATTGTGGCAAGGTCCGAGCCACTGCCCTTCACCCACATGACATCAATTTTTTCCCCTTTAAAATTGGTTTCAGTGGTTTTCATAGAAGTATTACCTCCACCAAAATTTGCTACCGAACGATCCGCTCCTAACAAGTTAGACCTATAAACTAGTTCTTCAATTCCTTCATTCAATGTATCTGCTTCATTTTTATCCCACAAATATTCCGCCATATGCAATCCTCCATTTTATTTTTATGTATCCATCTTATCATATGTTGTTTTATTTTTGAATTGTTTTGTATATATATTTTTTTGTTTTTTTCTGATCAAATTCCTTTTAAACCTTATTAAATCAAGGGTTAAACTTAAACGAACTTGTAATAAACATTATTAAAACTATACTTTTTTCTCGCTTTTTGCATTGACTTTTATAAATGTAAACACTTACAATATTAATAACAAAAACAAATAAACTATAAAACAAACATAAATAAAAGTTTATTTGGAAAGTCTTTTTTACCTTTACTACTATAAAGAGAGGATGATGATATTTGAAAAAAGTTAAAAGAGGCAGTTTAGCTGCCACATTATCGGTTTCTATGTCAAACTATCTAGAAGCTGGATCTATTGTTGCAGGTGCCGCTGGTCTAACGCTATGGGTACAATATCTTGGATTGACAAATGCTACTGTCGGACTTTTAGGTGCACTTAGTGCTAACGGTTTCGGGGCTGCTGTCGGTGCTTTAATAAGCGGGTTTCTCGTTGACCGCTATGGCAGAAAATTTATTTATAAGTATAATCTACTTGTCTACATGGCAGGTATTCTCGTGATTACCTTTTCTTTCAACTTTCCGATGCTCTTAATTGGATACGTTGTTACAGGAGTATCTGTAGGAGCAGGTATTCCACCATCCTGGACATACATCGCCGAAGAAGCTCCAGAAAAAGAGCGAGCGGCTAGAGTTGGCTGGGGACAATTTGCCTGGTCTATGGGTCCAGCCGTAGTTTTATTATTATCAGTCGCTTTGGCACCCTTAGGATTATTAGGAAGTCGCATTATCTTTTTTCAGCTTTTCCTAATTGCATTCTTCACCTGGCTATTTCAGCGTAAAATTGAAGAATCTACAATTTGGGAAGAACAGCAAAAGAAAAATTCAGGGAAAAAACAAATCGGGATATTTAATAAAGAAAATATTAAGGAACTATTTACGAACCGATCAAATCTCCATGCAATTACACTTCTAGTAGGTGTATATGCTTTTTGGAATATGGTGGCAGGTGTGATGGGGTATTTCATGCCTTATATTTATGAAACGGTCGGGGGATTATCTGCAGCACAAGCAAACCTTTTACAGGCCTTCTTATGGATATTGACTGTAATTTCAACGTATTTAATCTTTATTAAATTTGGAGATAAAGTTAACCGTAAATTAATTTTTGGTGTGAGTGCTGTTATGGGTATTGTCGCCTGGGTTATTTTATCTTTTGGAGGAATGGGAACTGCAGAACTCCTTGCCTTTGTTATATTATGGGGGCTAGCTGCAGGGTTTGGAGCTCAAGCTTTTTACGGTTTGTGGTCTGCAGAATTATTTCATACGAAATATCGAGCAGCTGCTCAGGGTTTTCTATTTTGCACGGCTCGAGTACTTGTTGGGTTAATTTCTTTAGTTATCCCTCTTATGATAAACACACTCGGCTTCCAAACAGCTGGTATTGTGATGATCACATTCTTAGTTATTCATATGGTAGTGGGCTTAGCCCTTGCACCGGAAACTCGAGGTAAATCGTTAGAGCAAATTCAGGAAGAGCGTTACGGTACTTCAGGTAGTTCTATTTATAAAGAAATAAACAAATAAATCTTAATATAAATTGTCTGTTCACTTGTTTCCTCTAGTGAACAGACCTTCTTATACAGTACAGTCACTGCCTGTTTAATCAATAAGTAGGAGGAAGAACATGAATAATAACCATACAACGACCGACGTGATCCTTGTCGGTGCTGGCGTCGTGAGCGCGACATTAGCTACGCTCCTGAAAAAATTAGAGCCGGAATGGCATATCACCTTATTCGAGAAACTCGACTCCGCCGGACAAGAAAGTTCAAATGAATGGAATAATGCCGGAACCGGACACGCGGCTCTCTGTGAGCTGAACTATACCCCTGAACAGCCGGACGGATCTCTTGACATTAGACGGGCGGTGGAAATTAATGAACAATTCCAAATTTCCAGACAGCTCTGGTCGTACCTGGTCAAGCAGGGTGATCTTCAAAGTCCCGAGGCGTTTATCCGCCCCTTGCCTCATATCAGCTTTGTTTACGGAGAAGATCACGTGGAATTTTTGAAAAAGCGGTTTGATGCTCTGGGTAACCATCCTCAGTTTCAAGGGATGGAGTTTTCCTACGATCCTGATCAAATAAAGGAATGGATTCCTTTAATGATGGAGGGGCGTTCCTCCGAAGAACCGATCGCGGCAACGAAAGTCGATCATGGAACAGATGTTAATTTTGGAGAATTGACACGTCAAATGCTGAAGAACTTAGAAAAGCAAGACAATGTCGAGATCCGGTACAATCATTCGGTAGATGATATGAAACAAAGGGAAGACGGCTCATGGGAAGTCCAGGTACAAAACCTTAAAAAAGGAACACTCGAGGAGCATACGTCTTCCTTCGCCTTTATCGGTGCCGGGGGCAACGCCCTGCCATTACTGCAAAAAACAGGGATCCCCGAAAGCAAACACATAGGAGGATTTCCGATTAGCGGTCAATTCCTCGTCTGTGACAATCCGGAAGTGGTTGAACAGCACCATTCCAAAGTTTATGGAAAAGAACCAACTGGCACCCCGCCTATGACCGTACCGCACCTGGACCGTCGCCATATTGAAGGTGAAAATATGCTCTTATACGGACCTTTCGCCGGGTTTACGCCAAAATTTTTGAAGACCGGTTCACCGATGGATCTGTTTGGCTCGGTGAAGCCTACGAATATTTTGACGATGCTCGCAGCAGGCACAAAGAATACACCCCTGCTCAAATATTTGGTGCAGCAGCTAACTATGTCCAAAGAGGATCGAATGGAGGAGCTTCGGAATTTTGTTCCGAACGCTTCAAATGAAGACTGGGACCTGCTCGTAGCTGGACAGCGCGTACAATTGATTGAGGATACAGAAGAAGGTGGCCGAGGAGCTCTCCAGTTTGGCACGAAATTGATTCACGCTAACGATCGTTCAATGGCGGCACTGCTTGGCGAATCGCCAGGTGCGTCGGTTTCCGTTTCGATTATGCTGGAGGTCTTACACAAGTGCTTCCCCGGGTGTCTTGATTCATGGGAGCCGAAGCTGAAAGAAATCCTTCCTTCCTACGGTAAGTCCCTTGAGGATAATCCTGAGCTGCTTGATATGGTTCATGATTCTACCTCACGCACCCTTGGATTGATGGAGCCTGCAAGATAAATCAAACCGGCATAATCACAGAATGCCTAAACAACGAAGCATTGATGCGCCATATGGCCCACGATGCTTCGTTTATTTTTGGTGTCTTAGATTTTACATATAAGAGCTTTTTTAAAATACAAAGAAACTAAGGTCGCTCGCTTAAATAACATGTTACTCAATCTCATATTTGAAATGACAAGCTTACAGCCAGCAATACGTACCACACCACTGCTGACACGGTTTGCACCAATGAATACCACCGATTTCACCATCTAACTACATGCAACTTACCAGTACTGTATAAGTCTGTTATATAGGGAACATTTTGGAATAACGAAAATTATCTAACTTATTTAAGCTGGAGCAAAGCTAACACTGTCTTCCTCAATCCTAATAGGTTATTTTGTTTCACTTTTAGCTTATTTTTATTATCATTCAATCCTCCCAAAAAGAAATGATTGGTCACCTATTTTAAAAAAAGCCTCTCAAAAGTTTATGAACTCTTGAGAGGCTTTTAGGTTTTAGTGGACGATTTTAAAAACCAGTCATAATCCAGTCAAATTGTTCTCAAACCCTATGTTGAAAGGGTTTTGGGGGCTATCACATCATGCCGCCCATTCCCTCGCTTAGTTAAAAAGACTATAATAGCCCCTGTAGAACCTTGTTATAACACGGTTTATCTCAGAAAGTAGATTGAACAAACACTATAAGTATTAATACTTTATGATCAATATCCAGTCATAATCCAGTCATCAAACCCATCATTTAAATTTCAGAATAAAAGAATCGGCTCTTTAACCGTTTGGGGTAGTGTATTTTTTAATAATTGCTTCCCAAATAGAAGTAGTTTCTCACGTATAGGGCTTTACTTTAATGTAGATTGATTTTGTCTTATGAATGGATATATCTAAATATTATTCGATGCCACCCTTAACTTAAGTCAATGCTTAAACTTCATACTCCTACTATCATAAAGATAATAAAGTCAATGAAATGGTTGATAACACAATCGGCAAGAGGATAGCAGACCTATTATGGGCTCGGTATTTATTACTACGCCAGAAAAGGGGGAAATCAATGAGAGCTATTGTTTATGAAAGATTTGGGGATGTCGATGTTCTTGAAATGAAAGAGTTGGAAAAACCTATCCCAGAAGATTATGAAGTTCTCATAAGAATTCATGCGACAACTGTCGCATCCGAAGATCCGGGAATGCGTGCTTCACGAGGATTAAATGGGTTCAGAAAACCGAAGAGAAATATCTTAGGTTTCTATCTAGCTGGTGAGGTGGAAGCGATAGGTAGGTCTGTCAAACGTTTTAAAGTTGGAAATCAGATTTATGGAAATACAGGACTTCGTTTATTAGGGACTTATGTCGAATATAAATGCATGCCAGAAAGCGCAGCCCTGGTTAAGAAACCTTCTAATATTAGCTATGCGCAAGCCGCCTCCATACCAAATGGTGCCTTAACCTCCCTTCCTTTTTTACTCGAGCTTGGGTATATCAAAAAGGGACAAAAGCTTTTGATTCTTGGAGCCTCTGGAGCTGTTGGTACTACGGCCATACAACTTGCCAAACTCTATGGAGCTGAAGTAACGGGGGTATGCAGCACATCTAATCTAGATCTAGTTAAAAGCCTTGGAGCCGATTATGTTATCGATTATACAAAAGAAGATTTTATTAAGACAGAAAATCACTATCACGTTATTTTTGACGCCGTGGGTAAAAGTTCTTTTTCTCGTTGCGTACGATCATTAACACTTAATGGAATATATCTCACCACTGTGCCCACACCATCCAATTTATGGCCAATAGCACGGACTAAACTAATCGGTAGGAAGAAAGCAAAATTTGCTGCTACTGGTTTAAGAGAAACCAGCAAAAAAATAAAGGACCTTACCATTATGAATGAACTTATTGAGCAAGGAAGGTTTTATTCTGTTATTGATAGGTTTTACCCGCTCGAACAGATCAGGGAAGCTCATAACTATGTGGAGAAAGGACGCAAAAGCGGTAATGTGGTCATCACCCTATAGTGTACTGAAAATGAGTATGGTATTTCTTAGTCTCTCCCAGTCTTGTTTTGCTTGCGTTAAGAATTCCAATTCAAACGTTGGAGTCCCTCAGAAAAAATTTTAAAAAGCCAAAGTTCTTGATTTAAGTCAATGAAAGGCTTTCCCAGAAAAAATACAATAGTTATGAAATCAAATTCGAGGAGGAGCTTATATGAAATTAAGCAGGTTAACTAATCAAAATCCGCAGCAGAAAGCAGCATTTTTTTCTGGAATCGCATTATTAGTTATGACATTTGCTGCATTTTTTGCTCAGGGCTACGTGCACAGTTCATTAATTATTGATGGGGATGCGCCCACTACACTAAAAAACATCCAAGTATCTCAATCCTTATTTCGTCTTGAGATACTTGGATGGCTCATCATTATCATTACGGATGTAATAGTATCATGGGGCTTTTATGTGTTCTTAAAGCCATTCCATCCTGGTTATGCATTATTAGCCGGTTGGCTTCGATTACTTTACACGGCAATTCTAGCCATTGCGGTTTCCCACCTTGTAAATGCCAATATTATTGTACAAGAATCTATGTTAGGTTTAGCTCCGGATAGTTTGATTTTGGAGACTATGCGCTCCATCACAGCATTTGAAGCAATCTGGTCTTTTGGATTAATTATTTTTGGGCTCCATCTTATCACTGTCGGCTTTGTAGCAATGAATACAAAAAACATACCGAAAGTCATAAGCATTCTAGTAATTTCAGCTGGGTTTAGCTACTCCCTTGTTCATATCCTGTATGGATTTTTCCCACAATTGGAAAATATCACAAGCCAACTGGAATTGTTTCTTATGGTCCCCATGTTTATAGGAGAATTAGGTTTTGGAATATGGTTATTAGTGAAAGGAAGAAAATTGACTATGAAATTAAAACTAGTAAACAATCCTGAGGTGACTACTACCTGCTGACCTTTTCTTGATGCGGCTTAGAGACTCTGGCTTGATTCCCAGGTAGCTGGCTAATTGGTACTGGGGAACCCTGTCAATTAAATCCGGTCTTTTTTTCATCAAAGTGTGATATCGCTCTTCTGGTGTCGAAGAGATGAAGGAGGAGAAATCATCCCTCATAGCACCCATATCTTCTTGAATCATTTTGCGCGTCATCACCTCTAACACAGGATGCATGTCATAAGATTCCTGCTCAGTAGATAAATCACCTACAACAAGTGTACAGTCTTCCAAACAACTAAGAGAGTATTTGGAAACTTTATCCGTGGTATGCTGATTAAAGATCGTTACACTCTGTTCTTCCGTAAAGAAGTTATAAGTGTGTTCATTTCCATTTTCATCAACAGCGTACTGCCGTAAACACCCTTCTAATACAAAATAGCACTTGTCGGGAATTTCCCCCTGGTGTAAAAGGATAGTTCCTTTCCTGTAAGTAGCAACTGGAACATTATCTGTCAGTTTTCGTAATTCTGAATCACTGAGATTAGAGAACCGTTTCATATACTGGATAAGCACATCTTTCATGGGTTTCACCTCTCTTAACAAAAATGGTATTTATTCTTCTAGTATAGCAGGATTAAGCCAGGATAGGAATGGCGTTGGAATGGCGTGTGAAAGACTACAACTTTTTATAAATATTGCTATCGTCTTTATTTAACTAAAGGAGGAGATAAGTTTGAACCTATTTTTATTTATTACAGTAATTGTTGGCTTGACTTTTATTTTTTTATATTTTGTACTACGTTTTGACTTAAAAAAGAAACAATTAGAAGTAGAAGAAAAGAGAAAGTTAGAACTAAACGAAAACTGTCAAGCACAAGCAGAAGAAAAGCTTTAGAAATACGAAGTTATACGTTTAAGATATTTACTAAAACTCATAATCATACAAACGGCCATCCATATACACCATTTCATTCATGGGTAGTATCTGATGGTCTTTTTATATGACTTTGGTCTATATCAAACATTTTAGTACCTAACATGAGATGCGCTCGGACTACTGTAAGAGGAGAGAGACCACTAGCTTACCTGAATGTTAAAGTTTAGTAGTAAGATTACTTTGAGATTAATTGTTTTAAATAACCATTATTTCAAAACCGAACCTTTACAATATGTCTCTTTACAAATTCAAGAATAAAAAGAAAAGCCTCTCAAAAGCTTATAAACTCTTGAGAGGCTTGTAGATTTAGTAAACGACTTGTTTTAAAAACCAGTCAAAATCCAGTCAAATTCTTCTTAAACCCTATAATGAAAAGGCTTTGAGCGCTATCACATCATGCCGCCCATTCACTGTATCGAATAAATAACCATAAATATAAGATGAAAAACCTCTTTAAGACAGGCGTTTATCTTAATTTAACATTTTAAAAGAAATATAAGGTATAAATATTAATGGATAACATCCAGTCAAAATCCAGTCATTAACTACCTTCTTTCATCCCCCATTGATAAAAGGTCCTTCCACGATACACTGATAACATTTCATATAAAAATAATACCGAATAGGACAATCTCTCTTAGTAATATGTATTAAAGAAGAAGGGGGGGATTGACGTGAGAGAAAAGGAATATAGGTTAAGAAACAAATCTGATGAAATACCTCACAATAACCGAAAAATATTCCATAAAGAAGTGGAGAGCTTCTTTGACCAAATTAAATCGTCTAAATCAGAAGCATTACTAGTAGGTAGAATTATATATCTTCCTAGTGATCCCGGCTTAGAAAATCAATCCACTTTAAAATTTAGTCAGCCTACAAGGAATAGAATTGATTATATATCTCAATTACCCAATAAGGAAATGCAAGAATCAATGAAAGAACTATCAAAAGAATTAGATCTTAAACAAGGACAGTTAAATAAAATAATAAAGGAGTTTAAAAAAGAACTCAAAAGTCTAAGCGAACTAAAACCATCCCCCCAAGATCCGAATAGGTTACTCAAAGAAATTACTGAAAAGGTTGTAAATGAAGAGCAAGTAAAAAATTACGTCAGGAATATTCATGTTAATTGCGATAAATTAATTGATTGTCTCTTTCTCGAAAACTTTGAAATACTTGATAATCAAACGAAACAGGAAGTATTAGATAAAATTAATGTGTTACAAAGTTTTATTGAAGACCTTAAGAAAGAGATGTTCAGTTAATTTGTTAGCTTAGTTTCTTTCTATGATTTCATACCTGACGTTTACAGAGAATGCTCTGACTCCCTCCTCATTCAGCAGGTGGGAGTATTTATAATACACTATATCTCAAAAATTAGCCCTTTAATATCTGGAAAAATGCCGCCCATGGTTTCCTCAAATATAATAGCATTAAATAGCGTTTAATTTCCTTAACAAGGCAACTGTTATTAGTCTTTAATCCATTTCTTTAATAATAAGGAGATATTCTCAAATGAGTAGTAGTATGTCAATGAGTATGTCATTTCCTAGTCAATCACACTTACCAATATATATATATAAAATTTGCACCAAGGTTTTTAGCTCATAATAATAATCTCATCCTCATCTAACCAATTTTCTTCCAATAAATGAGTTTTGATTAATTCTGATTTGTTTGAATATGCAACTATGGCCAAGCTTTCTTGCGCACGACTACAGGTTACATAGAACAATCTTCTTGTTCTCTCGACAGAGGAGTCCTTTCCCTCTGCTTCATTTCTTAAGTCTGTAGCAGTCTTTTTCTTGGCACCAAAAAGCTTTTCATAACTAAACATAAATCCTCGCGATTCCTCGTCATCAATTACTACCATAATACGAGGATATTCAAGTCCCTTGACGCCTTGATGTGTTTCAAATTTTGCATCTCCTTTTATATATGTGTCATAAGCCTCTATTTGACTAAATGGGATCTTAATAAAATCTTTCCAAGCATCTAGTTCATCACTAAAATTATCTTTACCATCAGGTTGACTAATCTCTTCTTCAATTAGTAGCTTGAACTTCTCCGGGATAGTGAATAAACCTGAATTATAAATTGATTGAATAACCTCTTCAATCATAGGTTCTTTATCGTTTGTCCAAAGAGAGAGAAGGTCTTGAACACCTTGTTTAGCTAACTTGAGATTTTCAACTTGATTTTCTTTGTTATTAAAATGTTTTCTATCTAACAATGGAGAGTACTTGTTCACTATCTTAGTAACAGTGTAATCATCCTGTAGTATGTTTGATCGAATAATAGGTAGAATTCTTTTTGTAAAAAGAGATAACTCCGGTAAATTTCCATCTAATACTCCGTTCTGTAAACCCTTTACGCTATAGAGAGTTTGAAATAAATCTGAAAATCCTAGTCTGTTTGCTGCCATATGATGTTCTAGTATTAAAGTTTTATAATCAGAAGCATCACAACTCCACGATCCATCTTTTGTAAGCTCTGACATTATTCTTGCAACTTCTTCTTCCATTAACTCCTTGTTACTATCACTGGGACATAAGAACATTCGTACAATCCCTTTATTATTATATTCTCCTGGAACTTGATCTTGATTATCTACTGGCTCTCGAATTTTATTAATTAACTTAATTATTCTAGTTGGACAACGGTGATTTATTTCTTTTACGGGTGTAATCCAATCATCAGGAAGATTCGAACCTAAATCATGCTTTCCGTCACTATAAATACGTTGCATTGTATCACCGAATAATCCCAAAGAAAAACTTTCTTTATGTTTTTCTTGCATTTCAAATAAAGCCTCTATTAGATATTTACTAGTATCTTGGCTTTCATCAATAAGAAGAACTGGGTATTTATTCTTTAAAATCTTCTGCATTAAAGCATTTTCCATCAAAAATTGTTGACCAATTTTTATTACATCAGAATGGTTTATTGAGTTAAACCTTTGATTATCCCCATCAGGGCTGTAAATAAATTGATTTGTATTGGTAACATGCTCTAGACGTCTTTCTTTACTACTAATCTCTGCTTTAAGCTTTTCTGGATCTCTTGTTCTACCCTTTTGCAATTTATCACTTAGTTCTTGAAGGTTATTACTTAACGAATTAATCAACCACTTTTTTATATCTATTTGAAATGGCTTAATAATGCCCCAGATAAAACTATGAATAGTTGAGACATAAAATAAAGGATCATATTGGAGTCTTCTTTCAATCTCATCACGCGCGGCGTTAGTGTATGTAATTACAGCCACTTTACGCCCTTGTATTCTAAATGAATTCCCATAATGGAATTTGAATTGATCCAGCACTTGAACTAAAGACCTTGTTTTTCCGGATCCAGCCCCTGCAAATAAGAAAAAACTTTTTAGATTATCAGGGTCAAGGCAACTCATTATTTGATTGTTAACAGAAGCTTCATATTCCTGTATATTCAATTCATTATATGGCCTTTTCATTTTATTACCTCATATTCTTTCTCACTAATAGATAAATGCTCATTTCTCAAAGAGACTTTTTCTTCTAACCATTTCAGCCCTTCAGTGATATAACTAGGCGTTTTAATTCTTTCAAAGTCGTCTGAATAGATTATATCTAATGCAAACTCTGCTTTCTTAGGAGTTTCTCTTAAAGAATTGAAAAATTTTTCACTTAATAGCTTATTGTCTGTTTTACCATTTAAAGAATCAATTGACTCTTTAAATTTCCTTAATAAACCTATACCTTCATTGTTTTGAAAAAAATTTATATTTTCAAATGCTAAAGCATCTTCAAAGGTTGTTGCTAAAGCTTCCTGACCAGAACACTCCATAGGTGTTTGATAAGCCACCCTGATAAATTGACCATTGTTTTCAAGCACTTTTTTGTCACTATCTAAGTTTAAAAGATCATCAATTTTAGTAAGTTTAGGCAGCCAATTTTTCAAGGTATAATTATCTGTCAAGTAACCCTTGTTTCTTTCGGGGAAAATTGCTTTCTTACTATTCGATTTTATACAATCTAGATCAGTAATAATCAAGCAATGGATACCTAATTTTTCTATTAAGGACTGCAATCTGTGAGCATGACTTCCCCCGATTTCTAAAATTGATATATAACTTTCATACAACTGATTAGAATCATTTTCTATAAATTGAGGTACTAGCATTCTTTCTGCTGGCCCTTCTACAAGAATAACAGCGTCAGCAAAGAATAAGTCACAATGAACTGACTTAATATAACGTGTGACAAACCTGTTAGTAGCTTCGTTTCTTCCAAAAACCTCTGATAAATTTTCTACTGTTGAGATAGGTATTGAAGATTTGTGACTTATCTGCTTTTTAAAATATCGTAATGAAGAAAACTCAGTTTCATGAGCAATATGACTAGAGTGAGTACTAACAACCATTTGAGTAGTGAAATTTCTAGATGTACCTAAATCTTTATGCGATCTTAAAACCTCATAAGCTTTTCTAATGAACACTTGTTGAACTTGCGCATGTAAATGTGCTTCAGGTTCTTCTATAAAAACTAAATGTAAAGGTGGGGTAATATAATCTTCTTTACTACTACTTTGTTCCTTTGCTACTTTACCTACCTGCATCCAATCATCCCTGAAACTCATAAGCTTGAATACCATGGATATTAAGTTTTGATACCCTAATCCATTGTGACTTTCAGGCAGCCTCATTGGTATATTACTATCCGCATTAGATGAACTTAGCAAATCATATTGAACAGCAGATTTATGATCTAAATTATTCATTGGTTTAACCTGGGTAGATATAGTAATTTTAGGATTTGAGAAGCCAGGGTAACCTAAGGTTTCTAATTCCTGTATAGCATCTTTAAAATCTTCTTTCAGCTTTAAATCAAAAACTCTTTGAGCATTATGAATTGCCTCTAGAGCCCCAATGTCAGAGGCATCTGGTAACTTTTCAGGATTTAAATGAGTATTATAGTATGTCCTTAATTGTGAAGATAAAGATTTTCCTCCACTAGCATAATTATTGTCATCGTCTAAATAAGGGCTTTTATTATCTGGATCCGTAAACCCTCTTTGAGCAGATATGTAGTCAATACGTATTAATCCAGTTAAAGGGTTACCATCAGTTGGTTCAATTTCCGATCCTAATATTTGAGGAGTTGTATGTTCAGTAGACAATTTATTAGAATCAAGTGTATAGGATCTAATTACAAAATACTTAAGTAAATTCTCTTCCAAAAAACTTCGCATATTCTGTGGTGATAGCTCGAATAGATCTGCATCAGGGCCCGTATTTTCTCTATTTTGAACAGCCTCTTTAGCTGCCATTCTCGCAGAAGTATAACCTTTAAATAATGATTTTAAGTCTTTAGGTTCAAATCTTATCCGTACTCCTACATAACCACTATCCCAATCTAGTGATGGTATTAGATGTGTTACATGGTGCAATTCGTTTTCTTCAACTCTTAGCCACAAATCTAATGATGGTAAAAATTCCTCCCAATCATCAATACTTAACGTTGCTCCTGATTTATCTTCCACCCCTTCCTCCCATTTGTCCCCTATTTTGTTTATTTCTATCCAATTAGAAAGAGTGAAATCAGTAGTTGAAAAACTCCTTTGAAGGCCTTTTATTAAAAACTTTTTCAATGCATCCATTGCAGTAGTTTTCCCGCTATTGTTAGCTCCCACTAAAACAGTTTTCTCATCTGCAAACTCAATTCGACAAGACTTAAGTTTTCTGAAATTCTGTATATCTACGTATCTTATTTGCAAAGTTCTCCCTCTTTCTTTAATTAGAAAATTATAGATTCTTAATACAAAATTCGATAAACATAAAAAATATCCTCTGATAACACACTAATTTATACAAAAAATAGCTTGAACCCAAATTGGTTCAAGCTTAATTTATGGTGGAAGGTTCTTTACGGTATGAGTAGGAAATTAAATAAGATATCAATATTAATACAGAAAATCTAGTCAATATTCAGTCGGAAGATGTTTAGAGAAATATGTCATGATATAAAAAGTTTGTCATATAAAATTCTCTTTGCGTTGTTAAAAACTCAATCCTTTAAACTCTTTCCCAAGAGCAATTTTTCCGATTTCCCTAATTGTTCCTCTACCATCATTCATTGTATAAAATTTGACTCCTTTAATTTTCACTTCCTCTGTTTCATCTTCAAAAATTATCTCGGCTTCATGTTCATTAATATAAGTTAATAAATCTTCTTTCCATTGTTCCCCCTCAATATTACGTCCCTTTGGTTCTATAAATATTTGAATGAAATAATCTTTATTTTTCAGGTATAAAATAAAATCTGGCTGAAAGCCTGCTAAGTTGACTTCGTCATGCCCGCCACCAAATTGATGAAGTTTCAATTTATTATTTTTTGCCGATTCACGGTGCATGCTTTCATCCATCCGAATTAAATAGACACTTGAATATTCCTCATGTAATTCACTCACACGTTCAGCAATACGATCAATTAATTGTTTTTCTGTTAGATTGATAATTGCTGAATCATACACGAAGTAGTCTTCTTTGATCTCATAACGGTCGACTTTTTGCGGCTTATTTTCCACATATCTTGAAGTATCATAATTCGGTACTCGTTTGCGATAATTTGAAATATAATCTTTAATGGGGTATCCAATAAATTTACCGGTCCCACGTTGTTTACTATATCCGGCTCTAATTTGTTTGGCCACATCCATAAAATAACGCTCAAGTATGTTTAATTTTTCATTAGCTGTAAGCACACTACTTTCCATTGTTCGTGGAATCGTAACATAAATCGTTCTATTGTAAATATTCAACCAATTTTCACCTAGAAATTCTTTTCTTGTATTTAAAAGTGGAATATATTTTTTTAGGTGGTCAAAATGATAGAATGACAACCGATCCATCACTTTTCTTAAGTATCGCTGATCATATGGAATAGGTACATTATAAGCGTTTGAATAATCTTCCTGTACTTTATCATCTCTATAGCCAACTTCTTTTAATGTAGAAATGTATGGAATAACAACGTCTCTCTTCGTGTCTATGCCATACTTATCCAATGAATCGTAATAATCATCACTTACTTCAACCGTTTCATTATAATAGATCTTCCCATATTTCCATACGTCCGTTCGTTTAAATGAGTTTTTAACTTTAACTTCGATTGGAGGGTTTCTTTTATCTTCTCCAGTTGGTAAATTCATCTCATCTAGTGCACTTAATAAATTTTTCAAGTATTGCGGTTCATTAATCGTGTGGTAATGAATTGTTTCTAAAATTAAGCTATCCTTTCCATCATCATCAAATCGCCTTGTGTAAGAATTCTTTCTATTAAGTGAAAATGGATAATATCTCGCACCTCGCCCAATAAGTTGTGCTTCTGACATTGTTGTTGCTTTCGTTCCTTTCACCTTTGAATCATCACTCAAACGAACAATATCAAATAAATTTAAGACGTCCCAACCTTCTGTCAATTTGGCAACTGCGAAAATAACTCTGTAAAGGTTCTTCGGACTTTCTAAACTGTTTAATGCTTCATAATGCCCTTTTTCTAACAATCCTGATTGGTTTGTATCATTTGCGTTTATAATACGTCTGTTTGCAAATTCACGCTTCATGTCACGAATGATCTCTGATAACCTATCTTCATTCGAACGATAATATTCATGTGCAATTCTCAATGTTTCACTGTCATTTTCTGAGGTGATTTGTGATTGCCTATTTAAAAAATATTTGAACGACTCTAATGTTAAACCATCTATTAATTCAATGAACTTGTCGTGCGCTTCATTTGATGCATCAATTCGCTGTGATTTAAACATAATAACAGGCTTTATATATGTATTATGTTCTTCTAGTGCGTATCTTCGTCTATATTCACTTAATAGAATGACGTTCATCATATTATCTACATCTGTGTTACTAGACTGAATTCGTTTTACATTTTTCGAGTATTTATCTTGAATAAAACGGTCAAGTGTATAACGATATAACACTTTATCTTTATATTTATCGTAAATTTTTTTATTTTCAAGATCGATCGTTGCGGTGAATTCAAGTAATCGATTATCGTTCCTCGCATTTAATATTGTAGCAATTGCTTTTTCCCATGATTGTTCTGACTCTTTCTCTTTCTTTGTAGATGAAGAGTAGTGATGGGCTTCGTCACCTAAAACGGCTGTTTTGTGTCTCGCATAATCTTCTTCACCCATTGCATTTTCTTTTTGGGTATAAATATCTGAAGCAATACTTTGAACTGTTGCAAGTTTTATATAAATGGTATTCCTACTTTGTGTTTTGGGAAAGGAGGAAACACGTTTAATCTCAACCCGCTCTCCTTCAATCTCAATTTCAGGAGTGTATAAGTATTTATCAGATGCTTCATTCGTTAAGTTATCTATTGTCTTGTTTATCACACCCGTTGTGTTTACTAGAAACAGAAAGTTTTGATAGGCATGCTCTTGATATAAATACAGAATCAGCCCTGCCATTAAGTCAGTTTTTCCACTACCAGTTGCCATATTGAATAATACATGGTTAACATTACGAAAGCTGAACTCTCTCGAAGCCTGGGAATAATGGAAGAAACGTAATGCAGCATCTTGATAGTAACGAAAAGTATGCACCATATTTTGTTTAATGTAATCAGGTGTTTCCCATGCGCCCTCCTCATTAAATAAACTTTCATTCAATTCTTTTATTTCATTATATAAAGGTAGTGGTAATTGTTGATTGTTTTTAGCCATGATTATTCACTGCCTTCGTCATAAAAGTTTTTATTAAATGTATAATCGTTATCAGAAATTAAATCACGAACATTATTATCGTTAATTTCAGAGTAATTGTAGTACAGTTGATTTTTATCAATGATTTTAATTAATGTTCTTTTCTTATCATCTAGGGACAATTCGTATAATGTCTCTTTTAGCTTTTCCAAGTCTACTCGGAAATCAATTTCAGCCTCTTCCAACATGAAATCAAATATTCTTTGTAGTGCATTATGATCTTCTGAATCTCTAATCATTTGTAAGAATCCACGATTCTTTTCCATTAACTCTGCATACACAAAACTTCCGCCACCTTGCCAATTAACACCTTGGGAAATACCACCTTGTTCGCCAACTATTACTTTTTGTATTCGGGGTATTGAAACGGTGTTAATATAATCCATTTGTTCAACTCCAATATACCGGCGATTCATTTTATGTGCGACTGCTTGGGTAGTCCCTGAACCCATAAAGAAATCGAGTACTAGTTCATTTTTATTAGAACCTAATTGAAGAATTTGCTGAATTAACTTTTCGGGTTTGGGAGTTGCAAAAGGTGATTTTCCAAATAATTGTTTTAATTCTTGGTTTGCTTCACGAGTTGTACCACAATTTGACCAAATATTTTCAGGTGTTCTTCCAGATTGATTTTTAAGATAAATTTTACGAATTATTCCAGTATTATTTGGCTTGAAAATAATTTCTCCACTTTTAATCTTTTCTTCAATTGATTCTTTTGACCATCTCCAACCGTTTTCCGGAGGGCTGATTCTTGTGCCATCAGGGGCTACAATATCAAACTTCAATGTTTCACGTAGATTAGGACTCCTTACATCTCCTGCTCTCCAAAGTCCATTAGGATCATTATCTGGATTTTTATAATTTTTGTTATCCTCTTCAGTACGAGGAGTTTCAAAATCTTCCAAAGATTCTTTGTCCTTAGCGAAAACCAATAAATGGTTATAATGTCTTGAGAAAAATCTTTCATCATTCTTACTTTGTTTTGTATGATTCCATATGATGTCTGCTATGAAATTTTCTTCACCAAAAACTTTATCTAAAAGAACATTCAAATAATGACTTTCATTACTATCGATATTAATCCAAATACTTCCTTCATATGATAATAAATCTCGTGCAATCTCCAACCTGTTTTTCATGAAAGTTAACCATGCAGAACGATTAAAACTATCATTATATTTAAACCCATCATTTCCAGTATTGTATGGAGGATCAATATAAATCAACTTTATTTCACCCGCAAATTTTTCTTTCAGTGTATGTAATGCAAGTAAGTTATTTCCTTTAAGTATTAAGTTATCTTCCTCACTAAAATTATCTACATCGGAACCGCCATTTTCATCAAACTTCTTCGCATTCACTAATATTTTTTTATCAAGTAATACGTCTATTTCTTCTTTGGCAATCAGTTCATTTAAAAATGGTTCATCTGGACGTAAATCATCCTTATCTGTATCCTCTTTACTCATACTTGCTTTTAGTACAGTATCTTTATATGGAAAATCTAATACGACATCCCCTATCTCATCAATAAACTTTCCACCTGCTGTTAAACCAATTTTCTTAGAATACTTTGTGTAAGAGTCTTGCCAATATTCATCTGCTTCAAATAATTCAATTAGTTTATTCGTTTGCATAACAACATTGCCAGCAATATCAATCGTAAAATTATTTTTAATTGTTTCATTAGAAATAAACGCTTCTAATAAGTCTTCGTTGTAACTATCTAAATCTTGAATCACTTTGTTCTTATTTAGATTACCTTCGATAAAGTACTTTTCACCAAACTGTTGTAAAACATATCTAATTACTTCATTTATCTTTGTTTTCACGTTGTACCACTTCCTTAGGGTGATTTTATTTCATTTATCGTTAATAATTAAGTTCTATCTGTTTTTAGAATATCCGAAGTGTTCTTTTTCATTTCGTAATTACTGTAATCATTTTATCATAGGAAAATAAGCAAGTGATTAGTATCACCATCCAGCATGGGAAAGTGTAACAGTGATAACTCGGTTCTTAGTATTTAATCACATAACAAAAACACTTCATATCCCACCCCAGCACTTATTAGAGTGAGACGCTACCTTTGATCCACCTTTCAGGATACATTGTTTAGTGAATAAAACCTTTTCTAAATATTCTTTATCAAACTTAACATCATTCCTCTCGTAGAAGAAGGTATTTGGTGGTTTATATCTAATACTTACTTATATAAATTCACGCTAAAAAAGGGGGGAGAAAATGAGTATGAACGTGATTCAATCAACAAATTGCAAAAATATGAAGCCTATGTGTTCTGCTTCAAACTCAATGAGTGAAGACTGTTTAAAGTTTAGAGAAGAACAGGGGCCAGACAGGATAAAGAAATTAACCAATACCAAAAAGTCGGAATCAGAATGTTGGTTTCCGCATAAAGCAGAACGATCTTGTTTTTTTGCATATTGATATCCGAAGAGAAGCCAGTAAGAGCTTACAATTCAAAAAGCTCACCAATTAAGGTGAGCTGATTGACTGTAATTCCAAATGAGTTTGGTCATTCCTATAAACCTTCTCCAACACTTATTGCACATCTCCACTAGGATAGCTTAGCATTTATTCATTATGGAAAAAATAAGCAAGATCAATATCGGTCGGTGAAGCAGATCAGCTTCAAAGCTCTCCTGACAACTTTGTATTTAGCGGTCCTTAAAGTGCTATGTTTACACAGATTGGAAATGCTACCCTCCCACTTGGTGGTCATACCCCAATATTATACTAAAGGGAGGACAGGTCTTGTAATCAATTAAATAAATTCAAGAAAACTTCTACGGTAATTTTTCATTGTCTTTCTAATTTCCTACTGGAAGCAAAGTTGAATTCATTAATATTTCCTTCGTTATTAGAAACTATAGTTTTCAACTCTCTATTCCAATCTTTTTTTTCAGTTAATTCAGTGGTAGTAAAACCTTTAGGCATTAATTTACTATATTTGTTTACAAACTCCCGTCCAGCCTTATCATTATCCGTACAAAAAGTTATTTGCTTCACCTTATGACCTTCCTTCCCCATCCGTTTGATTTCATCAATCATAGTCTGCCTCTTAAGCCCAGACATGGAAACTAACCGAGTGTTCTGCAACTTCTCTTTCTTAATACTCCAATAAGACAGCGCATCAATTGGACTTTCAAACAGATAAATGGAATTCGGATTACCAATATCAATCGAAAATCCAGCCGAACCATGGCTGTTCCTATCAATCCCTTTAAACATTCGCCCGTCTTTCATTGGAGAGGTTCCTTGGCGATCTGCTCCTACAATCTCTCCCTGCTGATTCCACTTAAAAACCACATTCCCGCGCCTGTCCTGAGCAATTAAGTCTTTACTTTCTAGCCAGTTAACAATCTTAGGGTGAATCTTCCGCTCATTCGTAAGATAACCTTTAGCCTTTGTCCTATCGTTCACTTCATACTGGGAAGGATATTGATAAGGCTCCTTTGGCTTTTGGAAGTTGTCTTTCACTTTATAACCTTGTTCATTCAGATCGAGGACAGCTTCCGGAAAACTCATGCCATAAAACATTTTGGCAAAGTTAATGACTCCAGCTCCTTTTTCGTCTCTGGAGTTCCAGGCATACATCTGGTCTTTAATCACTAAGCTGTCGTGCACTTGATGTCGATAATATCTTCCCTCTTTCTTCAATGGCTCCCCTTTACGCTCCAGATAGTCTATGAGATCCACATTACGAGCAACCTCCACTTGGTCCGCGCTTACATGTTTGGCCATGCAGCACTTCCTCCTCTCTAAAATTAGATATAAAAAAAGACAGGGAGAAAACTCCCTGCCTAGCGTTCAACCTCTACTTTTTCTTTTTGCTTTTCCTTCTGCTGAAAAGCCTCATTGTTACCCTTTCTATTCTTCATTTCTAAAGTGGTGCTTTCTTTCTCTTCATGGAACTCTCGGTCCAACTTACTTTCGATTTGAGATAGTCTCTGTTCACCACGATCGCTCAATGGTAGTTCTTTTAATTCTTGAAGAGATTCTTTCTTAAGCTGGTACACATCTTCCTTACTGTGAGTCTCTTGAAAAGCACACATCTGATTTAAACGTTCTTGCCGGTCAATGTTTTCTTCTTTATCCAATTCTTTTCCGACGGTTGGTTCAATAAAGTTCATAAGTTCTTTTTTATATGCATCTTTGAAGTCTTGATGAGAATATTCCTCTTCAGCCTTTTCCTCCTTAACAAATGGCCCGCTATCCTTCTCAGCCTTACTCACTTGGCTTCTGTACATTTCCCGCAGTCTTTCTGAAGGTAATATCTCTCTTTCTTGTTTCTCCACTTCAATTTCATGTTTTTGTTCTTTAACATTCATATTTTTAGCCCCTTCCTTTTCTTGGCCCATCGATTTTTCAATGGTTGTAATAAATTCTTTAGCTGTTGACTGAACCTCTTGTAATAGGCTTTCATGGTCTTTAAATTCATGGTCCTTAGTCCAGTGATGCAGATAATCTAATGAGTAGTCACTGGTATCAATGTTGAAATATGAAGCAACGGTATAAGCTGTCATTTCCGCTTGAAATTCTTTCTCTGGTTTGGTGTAGTCATTCATGTTGTCTTTCGTATGAAGCTTGGCATGAGTCAGTTCATGTAACAGAGTCTTTGTATCCTGACGTTCCGAATTACGCGGATTAAGAGCTACTTCTCCTAGCCCGGTATAACTGACTCCTTTGGCTGCCCCTAACTCTTCATAAGGCTCTACAATTCGAATGTTATTTTGCTCTGCAATAGCCTCCATTCCTTGTCGAAGCTGACTATAGTTCTCAACCTCCCCATCAATCCATTTGTTAGGAAAAATTTGAGGCAGATCTCTTTGAGTGGCTGTGGTCTGGGAAACATCAAACACACTTCCTGTAGAATAAACAAGACGGCCATCTCGTTTATCGAGTTGACCGTCTTTGACTCGTTGCTTTTCTTTTTTCGTTGCATATTTCAAAGGTTTCCATTCGCCCTCTTCATCTTGAAACTGCTGGCCTAATCGGTTAGGTACAAGAACCTTTAGACTTTTCTCTCCTTTGTTTACAGGGAACCCTTTGTCTTTCCAAAAGGCATAAGAACCTACAGCTTCAGCACCTGGAAATTGTGAATCAATGAGTGCTGTATTACGTGGAGAATATCGATGGAACTTCCCCATAAAGTCTAGATACTCTTTCATTTGTTCAGGAGAATGAAAATGATTATTTATACTTTCTTCCATTCCCTTTGTCAGTCGATTGATCTCCTCTTTGACCTTTCCCGGTGACTTCTGTTTATGGGATCGCTTAGTCTTCGCCATGACCCTCAGCTCCCTCACTGATGTTCATGAGTTCTTCCATTTCTTCCTCATCGTAATTGGGTTTTGTGTTTAATATCAGTTCCTTAGTTTTCATATGAAAGGGAATGAGTAAGTTCTCTTGATTCACTAAATGCTGTTCCAGATCCTCCATTTCTTCATCATTCAATTTTAAGATGTATTCCTCACTTCCCACGTCCATCACGAGCTCATTATTTTCACTTAATCGCTTAAATACACCCACCTCATAATTGCTATTAAACAAAAGCATTCCTTCCACTCCTTTGATTTATAATTCCTTATTCATACCATTAGCTTGATGCTGGTTGTGTCTCTTTCACGCTTATTCTCTTCTGACGCTGATGACTGATTTTTTCTTCTACCGCTTGTTTCGCGTCCTTCATCGCTTGACTCTCAAAGATCGGTGTCGTCACACAGCTTTCTAAGTTTTGATCCATCGCAAAACCGTTCATTAACTCAAGAAGGACTTGCGTATTTTTATCGCTTCGATTGGCTGCTAACCTCAACCGTTTCATCTCTTCAGAAAATATGTCTTGAAAACGTTCAGCCATCAAACTCATGAGATATTCTTGAGAATGGTCTGTTGCCTTCTGCGTTTCCCACTCTTCAATCATTCGATCTAAGGCTTCACCAGGATAACGAATATGATGCTGTTCCTGATACTCTTTAATTAACGCTATCGTTTCTTCATGAAGCGTGACATTTTTCCGCCTTCCCATATATATCCCTACCCTTCTCTTTCGATTTCTCGTTCTAACTTCTGATGATCCATGTCATTGATAAACTGATTATACGTTTGTCCCATCGAACGTTGAATACTTCTCAATGAACGTTGCAATTGAATTCCTGATGGCATGGACTTATAAGAAGAATTTGTGTGTGTCGTTTGTCTAGGATATTGCTGGTGATCGTACCGTTTCATTTCTTGTAAGAACGCATTGCCCATTCGTTTATAGAGATCATCCAACTTATTTTGTTTGTAATGTTGATAGCGCTTCTTATCCTTCGGTCCATCCCCATAGGCTTGCTTCAATTCATTTACTTCCTTGTCCAATTTTTCATGCAGCAGCTTCATACCTTTGCCATGATACTTATCTAAATACCTTGTCGTTAATTCATCAACCTTTGGTCGAAGAGGGTTCAGCGTTTGATAGCCATAGTGCCACTGTCGCTTATCCTTAGGCAAGTGGTTATAAACGTCGAGGAATAAAGGTTTCATTTCTTTATTGCTCCATTTCATGCTGCTATTTTCTTTCTTTTCATTCACCATATGGTCACGGATCAACGAGTTAATTTGATTTCGTTCATGTGTTCGGTCTAACAATCCATTGACCACTTCACTTTTCATCGCATCTAGCGTTTTCGGCTTTCGCTTTCCACGTTCACGAGTCGGGTTGGGTTCGACTGTAGCCACATGAATATGAATGTTATTGGTGTTATAGTGAATAGCCGCCGACCAAACAGCACTCTTTTGTAATCCCTCTTTTTTCATCATGGCCAGCATGGATTTCCGCGTCACTTGCTTCAAAGCGTCTTCATCTAAGGTGTGTGTCTTTGAATCATAAACACCTCGTTTTTGAAGCCAATCATTATCAAATGTAATGACATCTTGCCACATGATACTGTTTTTCTTTTGCGCCTGTTCAAACAATGATTTAATACCCTGTTTCTCTTCCACTGATAAACGATCCGATTGCTGAGTAAACAAAGCAGATGTTTTATCCGGATCCTCCATATAATGATTATATAAACTAAACATGGATCGATGAGCTTCTCCCTTTCCTTTGGCTTCTTCACGGTCCACGTATTGCACATAATCTTGGAATCCTTTTTTATTCGCGGTCACGAATTTTGTTTTTAAAACCACTCCAGGTGTTACGGTTTCATTCATGCTTCTTCACCTGGTTCTTCAATCTGCAATAGATCGTTCATTTCTCGAATCGCTGTATAACAATGAACCATCGTTTGAATGTTTCGATCGACTAATTGCTGGAGTCTTTGTTCACGATTGTTCTCTTCTCGAAAGACAGCCAACTGATGCAACTGAGCATGTAAAAACTCTTGCCGACTTAATCCTTTTTCCTCCGCAAGTTCGTCAATTCGTTGAACCGTTTTCGGATCCATATAACGAATTCTTACTTCCATTACCATCACTCCTTTTGATGAAGTTCCTAAGACTAGTGAATAAAGAGAAGAGCATAAGGGGTTTTTGTTCCCACTTGGCGTGTGAATCCCGGCAGAGCCGGGCAAAACGAGGGAACAAGAAAATCTCCAGATGTGCGGTCGCTGTGCGGCTAAAACAGGAACAATCATTCGTGTATTCACCTTGATGTGTGGTCCCTGCACAGGAGATGTGTGGTCCGTGTGTTGACCTTTTTCACAACCTAAACCCCTTTTCAGTTCGAAATCATCTCCCGTTTCTCTTCCAACATCTCAACTTTTTCAACGATGGTTTGGATAGTTAGTTCATGTTCAGCTGCCTCTTGATTGATTTGATCTTTTTCATTTTCTAAGTGGTTAATCCTAGCCTCTGTTTGTTTTTTCTCTTCCTCCGTTTCGTAAAGAAGCTCTGATTCTAATTCAACGATTTTTTGATCAATTTCTTTGATTCGTTCATTGATTGTTTGAATACTTTCCTTCTTTTCTTTCATTGTTTCTTTCGCCTCTTTGATCTCTTCAGATACAGCAGCTACTTTATATTCCTGCTCCATTAAAATGTTTAATTGTTTGTCCATTTTCACTTTCCGTTGATCTGTATAAATACGTGCCAGTTCTTTCTTTTCCTCACCTCCTTTCAAGGAATTTTGATCAGTTTTTTCAGTAATTAGCATAGTGGTTTCTTCCTTGTTAACATCTAAGGCCATGACATCAAATGAAGGACTTACCTGTTGGATACTAATGACATATCTGCTTTCATCGTTGTACTCTACTTGCGTTGGAAGATCGCGTTTAGGATGCTCTTTTTCCTGAGCAGTAAAGCTCAACGATTCATCTAATAGAGCTGTTGATTTATTGATATTTATGGTGACAATCATCAGCTTTTTCGTTGGATTATAAACCCATTCCTTTATGGTAAGTTCGCCTGATCCTTGTAAGTTCATAGGTTCATTGACAGGCGTTTGTTGAACTTTACTCTGCTCTTCATCACCAAATATAAAACCAGAAAACAAGAAAAAAAGAAGCGCCATAGCCATGACGCTTAATCCAATAAGATATTTTTTTGAGGTTCCTTCTGTGATGTGTTTCGTTTGTTTCTTCATGAATAGCCCTCCTCTTCGACGTCTTGAAAATCTGTTATCATCCAGTGCCCTTCTTCTCTATGAGCATTTATTCTGAGAAACACAGGAGTCACCTGTTTTTGATCACTCTGTAAAGAATAGAGTGTGTGTTTAAACTTAACTAATAAGCTAGCTTGATTGTTTGTGAGATTACCTGTTTTGATGAATATTTCTACTTCATCCACCTCCGTTTTCCTGTCTCCTTTATAGGTCTCTGTAGGAAAGAAGGTTGAAGCTAAATCGTTGCTCATCACCTTGTGAGCTTCTTTTTTCCTTTCTTGATAGGTCTCTTTATCCTGTTGAAAAGCCACCTCTATAAACGTAGAAACCTGCTTCACTAAAGCGTCATATCTCACTTGAATGTCAGCAGGTTCCTGTTTTTGTACCGTCATCTCTAATTCAGTTTTTTCTTCCATAATCTTTTCGTTTTTCACTTCCAACTCGTGCAAGTCTTCCTGCAGATCTTCATTCGATACCGTGCGTGTAGCATATATATTAACCGATGTGAGAACGATTAACAGAACGAGAAACAGGCCAAAAAGAACACGTCTATTCATCCTTGTTCTCCTTTCTTAAAGACCAAGATATGGAGCAGGATCTACGTCAGAACGGTATTGGTTTTTGGTCCTAACTTCGAAGTGTAGATGGGGACCTGTAGAGTTTCCTGTCGAACCACACTTGCCTACTTTTGTTCCTTTTTGAATCATCTCCCCGTTTTGTACACTTATCGTGTACAAATGAGCATAGTGACTATAAAGTCCCTCTTCATGTTTTACAAGTACGTTATTTCCATAGCCAGAGTTTTTTCTTACCACATCAACCACTTGACCGTTATCTACGCTTTGAATAGGCGTTACGGCGTTCGTACAAGCAAAATCAATACCTCTATGCATATCCGGTGTTCCATCAAAAGGATCTGAGCGCATTCCGTAATCAGATGTTTGTGTGAGTGCTCCCTCAGCGGGCATAACCCAATCTCCCGTTGGTTGTAAATCTGCTTCAATCACTCCGCCTTTAAGATAACTTAAAACGGCCTCAACATAACCAATATCCCCATAACAAGCTCCTGTTTCTGCCGACTCCGGTCTAATGCAGGAATACATGCCTGTATGCTTCAATTCCTGGTACTTCATTCTTGAAAATTCGATGGCTAACTCTTTGCTATATTCTCCATTGTTGTGTTCATTTGCGTAATCAATGAACCCTCCACCGAAGTTATAAGCTTGGAGTGTTAGCTTAATATCTCCTCCTGCTTTATCCAGCATTTCAGAGAAGTATCGAATACCAACATTAATACTTCTCTCAGGATCCTCTATCGTGTTTGGAGGTAGACCAAGAGATTCACTGGCTTGCATCACATCATCAAGACGTCCACCAGATTCCTGCATCGTTTTGGCGAGGAGAAGCTCCACATACTTGGACACCCCATACTTTTCGGCATATTCTTCAAACAGAGGGCGGTACTCTTCTAATGCAGCTGAAACTTGCGCTGTTCCATTTACTACATCAATGGACCTCACATCCTCACTGGAGGAAGACTTTTGATAACCGATCAGCCCTGTAATGACGGAAGCATATAAGAGCATTTGTAGAAGGAAAAGAGCTACCAAACTACCAATCAACCAAAGCCATACTTTCCGTGGGACTAACCCAAGGAGAAGGGACCAAGGCATCCTTATGCACCTCCTCCAAACAAGGCTAACTCTTCGTCCGATACCTCCACCTTGAAGCGAATGTTTTCAACAGCACGGATGCTTAACATCGTCTCCCCTGTTTGAAGGTAAGGAATATCTTTTAATTCACTTTGGCTTAATTGCCCCATGAATATTTGCTGCATCATCTCTAAGTTGTTACTATCCTGCTGCATAATAATCTTGTATTGTGTCAGTTCAAAAAGCTTCTTGATCTCCTCTACCATACTTTGATCCGATCCCTCAGGGACAAAATCGCGAATCGTGTGGCTGGCATAGAGGAGAGCACCAAAATATTTTCTTGCCTCGCGACTAAACTTTGTAAGGAAATCCAGAGCACTCTCGCTTTTCTTTTTTGTATTTATAATGTGATGAGCTTCATCCATCAAGATGAGATATCGTACGGCATCTTCAAAAGCTAGTTCTCCTCGATTATAAGCGTCAAACTGAGGAGAACCATTTGTTAGCATGGAGTCCCATAAGAGATTGAGTACATTAAACAATTGTGCCTGGAAAACCTCAGCCCTCATTTGAGATAGGCCCCTCAGTGTAAAAGTGACAACCTGTTGCTCATCAAAGTGTTCGATGGTTGATACGCCATTGAAGAGATGCGAGTATGTCTCTACAAGGTTACGAATGTTTAATTCGATGCTTTCCAAGCGTCGTTTCCTTTCCTGACTCAACTTCTCCCTTTGCTTCCCTTCTTTGATATTTTCATAGAGTTGTTCTTCAACAAAGGCAAGAAAATCGGTAAAGATCGGGTACTCATGGACAGTAAGTTCAGTTATGTTTGAATCTGTATCGTCCTTCCATAAGCCAAGCTTTTCATAGAGCTTTCTTAATAAATTTTCATATTCTTTCAATTCACTATCATTCGCTTCAGGGGCTAAGAATTTATAGAACGTCGTCAACTTGGATAAATGCTGAGTAAAGGACGTATATTCGTCCTCTGCCGTTCGATACACCTGCAAAGGGTTGATGACCCCATCTGACCCGTCTAACGCGATTTGTTTTCCGCCTAAAGCTTCTGTTAACTCCACAAATTCTCCTGTGACATCAAACGTTCGAACTTTATATCCTTTAATCGCGTTATCCAGCATAATTTTCTTAAGCGTTGTGGACTTTCCTGCTCCCATCGCTCCCACCATGACTCCGTTATAACTCTTACGCTGCTGATCTCTATGGAAAAGATCAAAGACCACATTTCCTCCCGTGAGTGTCGTGCCATAAAACGTACCATAAGGATCGTTTAAGCTAGTAAAATGAAAAGGAAAGCCACCTGCTAACCCTAAAGCGGGTATCGGATGACCTTCCCTCTTGTTTCGATAAGTGGATTGTTCCGTATAATTTGTGAGTAGTGATTTCCATTCAAATTCCTGTTCGTTTAAGAAGATAGATCCTCGAAAGTTTTCGTCCTGTAACGTCGATAAGACCACTTTCACTTTGTCTTCCAGCTCTTCTCTTGTTTGGGCACTTACATAATGCCTAAGATGAACACGTTTTATGATTTCTCCTTCTTCAGAAACCTGATTATATAGCTGCCGCAAATCATCGTAGTTATTTTGGGCTTCAATAATGCCTGCATTATCTTTTTCATTAATCATTCTGGAACTCTGTTCAGCCATCCCTTTGTTCAAACCATCTCGGACTTTGTAACGATCGTCAGAGACAATATCCATCGTAGTAATGACATTCTCCATATTGAAAATAGGCTCTAACCAAAAGTCCGAAACATTTTTTGGGAAGGAATAGACATGGACACAAACTTCATAACCGTCTCCTTTTCGGGTAAAGGTTTCGTGAAACTTAATTCCTCCTTGTGGTTGGATATGGGCCAGTAAGAAAGGGTTATATCCTTTTTCTTGGGTTTCTTCGGCATCACTTTTCTTTTTTAGAAATGAGAACATTCCTTATCCCCTCTTTTCTAGTTTAGAATTTTGATTGTATAGCTTATAGAGTAAATCAAGCTTCTTTTCATCGGTTAACTCAATGACCGGAGCGACTCGACCAAGATAACGCCGACAATTGTTTCTATACTCAGCAAGCTGTTTAAGACTAGTCCCGTAGATATATAAATAAAACTCTCTGTTCGTCCGGTAGGTCTCTAAAAAATGCAGCTCCTCTCTTTTTCTAATTAAAAAGCGCTCATAAAGAGGCGCTTTGTTTTGAGCAATCTTGTAATTAATCGCATCCAGTTGTTTTTTCATATTAACCGGAAAATTCATAGACACGATCTTGATATCAGGCGCATACGATTGAAAGAACTTGGCCATCTTCATGATGTCGTATTCAGTTTCTTGGGTAGATGGCGAATATATGTCTTTACTATGAAGTTGCATCACGTCCATATAGCCCCCATCTCCTTTTAATTGAAAGGATCCTTCCTCGGTCATGTCCTGAATGGGAAGAATCTCAGCTATGGATGGTATGGCCACCTCTCTCTTTTCCTTTTTAGCTTTTGACCTTTGCTGCTTCTTGTTTTTCTCAGTAGTTTTTCGTTCATCAAAAAGAGCCATTTCTTCGGAACTCTCTTCTTTGAAGAAAGGGTGGTCTTTTTTTATCTTCTTCATTTAAAGTCCTCCCTCATATCATCCTTATGGTTATCAGGCTTTGTTTCCTTTCCTGATACTTCTTGAATCAGGTCAAACAGTACGCCGACCGTTTCTTGCTCCCATCCAGACAACCACCGAATCTTCCGTGCTTCTATTTTTGTTAAGTCTCGTCCAAGCTGTTCTTCAAGAAGTATCTTTAACTGTTGGAAGGCATATTCTTCGTCATTAAACTCTTCATATTTGATCCCCATTCCTACCATCCTCCCTCTCTTTTTTATCGATGGCACAATAAGCAATTCGGTCCCTTGTGACAGCTAAGAACAGGGCTTTAGCCATACGCAGTTTTGGGTTCGTTTTGGGTCGGATCAACCAAGCAACCATCAATAAGACCCAAAAGATCGCATAGTACCAAACGAATGAAGAATGAACGACATACCGGAATGTGAAACCTATGCCGCCCAAGATGAGGACCACAAGTAAGTCTGTAAGATAAAATAAACGGTTGATCTTCAACTCACTTCCAATTTCGGATGGAATCTTGTATTGCAATAAAAACACTCCTTCATAACAAAACGCGGACCAAGTTATGAATCAGGCCCGCGTTTCTTAATTTTATTTATCCAGTTCTCCGTAGTGTTTCGTGATAAGTTATACGTCCGTTTTGCACTCTGAATCTTAGGATTATAATTGAATCGCTCACCCATGCGATCTTTCATATAATTCCCTATCGTTCGTTGCTCTGTTCTATTTTGATTTGGCATAGGGATATCATCTGTACTTTCTGGAGCTTTTACATCTGATGTTTCTGTTTTGTTGCTTGCTGCTATTTGGTCTGTCCCCTCCTTAGGTACATTATCGTTCGCATATAAACGGTCGCTGCCTTTTCCACTACTACCTATATTTCCTTGTCTTGTTTCTTTCATAGGTTTATTAGATAAAGGTTGCTCATAGCTGTGGTTCGAAGATGGGACGTCCAATCCTCCTGGGGAACCTTCTTTTAGAGAGGCCATAGAAGACCCCTTATCCGAAGAAGGTTGTGATTGCCCCTGATTTTCATGGGTAGAAGGACTATTTATTTCCTCGGATCTTTTGGTTTCCTTTCCTTCAAAAGAACCTTTTTGGCTCTTCTGATTGGATGTCATTGGACTTGGCTCTTTCTTTTGCGAGTTTCCTTGACTTCTATTTCCTTCTTTAGAAGAGAAACTAGATGAAGGACCACTTTTTCCATTTGTCTGCGCTTTTCCTTCACCTTTGCGCCCATAGATACCAGCGACTGCTCCTGCTGTTCCAGCGCCTGTATTCATTAAGGCTGATGCACCACCACTTGTAATAGCTCCTGCAGCTTTCTTCACGGGAGGTCCGAGTGTTTTAGAAGCTAGGTAACCACCCATCGCAACATGCCAGGCGTTTTTCAATCCAGCATCAATGCCAAAGAGCTTTTGTACGATATTAGGACCATCAATGACGGCCAAACTTCCTGCAATCAAATACCCAAGTCCTTCAAGATTATTATTTATAAAGGTTGTGTAATACATATACACACGTAAGCTTAGGAAAATCATGATAAGCGAAGCAAAAATGCTCCCAATATTTTTAATGATCGCTTTCAATCGCTGGCCCGTGGATATATCCGAATACGCCATGATTAGCGCCACGATATGATTAAAGCCAAGCTCAAAACAGAGCTTGGCTACTTTAATCGATATTAATATCATGGTAAAAGCCATAACGGAAAGGGTTACGATGGCAGTAAACCAATCCACATGCCACCTGTAATAATTTTCTGGAAGGAAATCAAACAGACCACTTTTTCCTAACTCAACAAGCCCTTCTTCGCCATTTGATTCCAATCCTACTTTGTTCATTACAATCTTTTGGCCTTTATTTGACAGGCTATCGCCATTAGATTTTTCAAAACTATCGTCAATAGTTTCATTAACAGATATTTTATCAATTGAGTCTGGGCTTATATGATGCTGTTCTTCTACATCTGGATCTGTCCAGTCTGTTTCTTCATAAATGACTATGTCTGTAATATGGTCTTCCATTACTCGATCAGAGGTGGTAAAAGAATCTGTTTGTACTTTCGCTACGTCCATGGCATCTCCAGTAAAGTCATTCACTTTCCCCATTCCAAAAGACAACAGAGTAATCGTCATGATGGATATAAATAGGTTCATTGGAATATCAGATCGATTCTTTTCTTTATTAAAGATTAATCGAAAGCCGATCATTCCCAATGAGATGGCCAGCATAATATAGAGAACAGGTTGGATGGTTTCGAGAAAGTTAGTCACGGGATCGCTCGAAAAGAAGTCCGTTAAGGTTAAGATCTGATCAACCATTCCTTCCAAACCATCAACAATCATTTTCAAGAATAATATCGTTCCCCACCCTACGATCCTTAACCCAGATGTGAAGATATTATTCGTTGATAAGACTTCGGAAAACCTTAACAATATCTCTAACAGCTCTTCATCGGACACTCCATCACCACCTTTAATATTTTATTTTTCCATTTTTCATCCCTGCTCCACTGGTGTTTCCTGTTCTTCAATTAACTTATCTATTTGTTTGCGAATGTGACTATACACTTGTCGGTTAATTTCTTGGTGATCGCCTAAAAGCTTTAAGTTATAAAGAAAAGCTTCCATAGGTTCATCATTCATTTCCTCCTCACTGTGTTCTAAATGAGGAGCAATTTGTTGGTGGATCAGGGAGAATGTGCTTTTATCAAAGAACTCACCGACTTTTTCCTTCCTCCACCATTCCATAGGTTGTTCTGAATCACTGAATGGTCCATTTTGTGAGTGATTTTCCATATCCTCTACAGCCTCGTCTGTCTGTGCTTTATTAGAATAGCCAGTTTGAAAATCAATAACTAAGTCCGCTGGATGAACATGGCGGTGTGGGGTAGAAATCTCTTCTTCCGTAATTGATCTACCTGGACGGAATTCTGAACTAAGATACGTGTGAGCATATTTCATACTGTATTTTCCTGTATTATAAATAGGAAAGGCACGAATCTTTCTTCCTTTCTTATCACGACGTAATAGCACACGTCGCACTACCGTATCTCCTTCCTCCAATTCCTGCAGTTCATTGGCCGTTAGAAGGTCTCTTCCTTCCGTACTTTCCGTTTTCGACTTATCCAGGGAAAAGGTAGATCCAGAACGTGTTTGAGTATTTAACGTTTGCTTTCCTAACTTGGAAGAAAAATAGGAAGCAGAATCATAGTCCGCACTCAATATATAAATTTCATTTCCGCAGTTACCTCGGATTGTGGCTTGCCCATCTTCTCCATACAAATCTTTTAATTGAGCATAGGATTGAACAACTAAGTGAAAGCGAATGTTTCTTCCCAAACATACCGTAATTTTATTTTCCATATCTGCTATCGCAGGCATATTACCGAACTCATCTAACATGAAGACCACTTCTCGTAAGCACTTTTGTCCTTTGGCAATGGCTGCATTTTTTGATAATACATAATACAATTGGCTAACGAAAATAGACGGTATAGCATGAGTAGACGTATCATAATCCGGTGTAACCATAAACACAGCAATTGGCTTATTGGAGTAAATAATTTCTTTTACTTCAATAGTGCCTCTAGCAAAAATATAAGAGAAGGAAACCTTGCCCGTTTCCTCATCTACTTTGTCAATCCGAATTGTCATATTATCCTTTTGAACTTCTTTATCCTTTGAATTTCCAGGAACAGAATCTTGAGAAATTACTAAATGATCTCCAGCTTCTAATGAGGTATTAAAGTTAATGGTCCATGTCCCACTCTCTCCAGATTGATTGATTTCAGTGGTTCCATCCGGGAATGAAACTATTACTTTGGAAAAAGGGCGACCTCGCCCCTTAATACTTTGACCGAAGCCCACTCTTTTTAAATCCAAAGAGTTTTTTGCTGTCATTTTAGCTGTTTCACTCATTGTGAATTTCGTCAATCCATTCATCGCTGTCGTAAAAATGCTTGATCGAGTATTCCCTTTGGAAAAATTACTCGTTGCATATTGACCTTTCGCTACATGGGATTGGGGTAGTTCTTGGAAGAATTGATCCAATGCATTGTACTCTTGGCCATCTTCATCCATTTCATTTCTAGTCCCTAACTCTGAGAGCATGTTGGCGACCGTGTACATCGTAATTTTCTCTTCCATCCCTTCGGTTATGCTTTTCTCTGTAACCGCAAGGATCATAGCATTCACAAGTGATTTAGCTGAATCATCCCACATAGGTTCTTTAGCATTCGGATTGTGGTAAAGCATATGAGTAATGGTTTCGCAAAGAGTTTGAGCTGTAGAATAATCCCCATCCTTATAAGATTGTTTAACCAACTCTAGCAAATTGAAGCTCATGCTTTGCATGGGATTCATTAAGTTTAAGACCTCAACCTCATAACCTCTTCTCTCCAGCGTCTCCCGGCTAGAAGCAAATAACTCGCCTTTAGGATCATTGATGACTAAAGAGGGCTGATATTCAGCACGAGAGTAGGCATCTATGGTTGGAATAACATAGGTTTGGCCCTTACCACTCCTTGTCGTACCAATAATTAGATTATTGACAGGTGACGGATCAATAAAAGCTTTGTCCCCTTTTCTAGATAACACAGGGCCTCCTTTACCTTTATATGGTTGTTTTCGATCAGGAATGGCCCTGTACTGTTGTTGAATTTCTTTTCTCGTTGCAAATCTCTGGGAACCTTTTTCGTCCGTGCCTACGGGTTTAAAGTTACTTCTAAGTTTGTAAATCATGTTGGCTATACCGACTAAGCCGATTAAGGCCGCTATTCCATAGTAGAGAGGTTGTTCTTGCATATGAAAATCTGTCAAAAATGAAGCTTTAATTTCTATTGGTTTACTGAATTCTGGGAAAGTCTTTAATGTTGACCACATGGCATATCCCAAATTCCATACGAAAGTACTGACCAGCATCGTGGATATAAAAAAACAGATGCTTAGGAGAATAAGCACCTGTTTTTTAGCAATGACTGATTTCAAATGGATCACCCTCTTATATATTGTTCTTTTGGCCCTCCAGCTCATCTTGTTGTTCCTTAAGCGAATCGATTCTAGATTGATTTTGATCTTCCGACTTTTTCTCTGTTTCTATTTGGCTGTTTATCTTCGTCAACTGTTCCTCAATTTCTTGATACTCATTAATCTTTTTATTCAGTTCATCATTTTTCGCTTCACTGGCCATCTTTTTTGCATCTTCCAATTGACCAAGCCTCAAATAAGCGATCCCCTTTTGTTTATACAGTTCAGGAGACATCGCCATATCTTGAATATCCACCGCATGTTTGTATTCCCCATTATGAAAGGCTATTTTAAATTCACCCAAAGGACTTGGATAAGCTTCTTGAAAGGAAATCAATTCTTCCAGACCATGAACTTTCATGACTTGCTTAGCCAGTGAAGAAGAGTTTTCCTTGCCTACATATTGCAAAGCTTGATCATACTTTTTAAGTTCCACCAGAAAATGAAGCAATGTTTTGCGCTCCGATTCCGTTAAGGTTCCCATTCCTTGTAACTGATCAACAGCTTTTTTCTGCTGACCTGTCCAATAACCTTCATAAGCCGTTTTTACATTCTCCGTTTTTTCCAGCTCTTGTGTTGTGGCTCTTAGATCTTTGCTTTGATTGCTTAGAAGTATAAATAGAGTGATGGATGTAACTATGGCTACCACTAATGTGGTACTGATCATACTCACAAAAAATTTGCCACGCTTACCAAGTTGCTTCCAACTCGATTTTTGTACTTCCTTTTCTTTCAATACTCCTGTCATATCAATTTGATAAGATGCTGGTGTATTAGAAGTTAATTGTTGAAGAAAGACATCCCTTTTTGTTTCTTCATTTTTATTTTGCATGGGTAACTCTAAAAGCTTTTGACAAACATGGTCATAAATATTTGATGTTCCTTCTGCTCCCATTTCATATGAGCCGTTGTACAGCTTGTCTCCTTCTTCATTAAATATCATGAAATCTAGCAGAATTGGCTTGGCATTTTTCTTCTTTAATTTAGCATCCAATTCTGCTGTTAGAACGACAATTTCCTGGAAGGAATAAGGGTGAAAGCTCGAAATTTCACCATCCATTTTTGATGTGAATAATACCCTCATAAACCTACACTCCTTTAAAAGATCACCTGACTGTCAATGTATTCAGCGATAGCTGTAGCTCCCATTAGAACGACAAGTCCAACGGCACCACCAATGAACCACACGATAGAGCTTTGGCGGCCTCTAACTCCACCCCAGATAAGATGGTAGGCTCCTATACCAAAAGCAATGGCAGCCGAGATAATACCCAAAAGCTGCATGGCGGTTAAAATTGATGCCCCTGTAGATTGTAAATTACTAATGGCAGCAAGCATGGAATAATCTGCAAAGTACTTCATTAAAATCTCCCCTTATTAAATATTTTTGTTCTTGTTTTCTTCATCCACCCCTTTGTAATGGAGCAATGACTTCATAACGACATCTTGGTTTTGTTGAATGTAGTCTTGATGTTTTTCATGAAGCCACTCATTGTAAGAAATGTCTTGGATGGTTAGCAGTGTCTGAACTAAGTCTTTTGATTGCTTAAGTTCACGATTAGTAACGCCCATTCACCTTCACCCCCTTTCAAGGTTTTTATCCATAAAAAAAGAAGCGATCTATTAAAGATCACTTCCATTAGGATGAAGTTTCGTTGATGAATTTTTGTATAGCTTGTTCCCTATCTTCAAGGGTTTGGTATTTCTGTGTTTTTAAGGAGATACGGTTCTGTAATTGTCCACCCTCATAATAACTTAGAGATTGGAAGAGTTCATTACCTTCCAAACCTATTTCATTCAGATCCATATCCCCATCAAGAATTTTTTGATTCTGAGCATTAATTTCTTTCACATTAATTTCTTCAATATTCTCTTCCACTACCTTGATATATTCATCTCTTTTTTCTTCCTCAGACGCATCAGTTACTAAAATATAAACATTGTCACTGTCTTGCAGAGTTTCTTTCATCTCACCTGGTGATAATGACTCGACTTGACCTGTGGCTCCTTGAGATCCGCAACCAACTAGGATTAAAACTACAACAAATCCAGCCAAACCACCGACCCAACGCTTTGCCATCAGATCAATCTCCTCTCAAGTGATTTGTATAACGATTCTAACACCTACTCAAATATAAATCCACATTATGGAAGATAGATCTTTATTATTAATGATTGTTTATGGCGAGATACAATCAACCCTATGTAGAAGGATTATTCTTTCTACAATGCACAACGTTTCTAGCCTATACGAAGAACTTTATGTATCTAGGATAAACTATACATAGCTTCATCAGTTTATACCTCACTTTATATAAGTAAACCATAATAGATACAACGCTTACCGGGTCACAAGATGCGTTTCACGTAACACGCACCAAACGGTCATCGACTGTTAGGAAAGTTCTATGACCTTTCAGTTTCCTAACGTAGATATATACTTTTCAATGTTCAATATGTGCTATTTAAGCACGTGTTAAAATCGTTATATTTACTTCACAGGTTTCAGCTCACTCATAGGGTTTTTGCGTTTAGCAATGGTTCTGAATTGATCATCTTTTACGGTTCGAATTCGATAATAGATACTGGCCAGCTTTTCAGTAGTACCATGACGATCAACCGCCCAAATACCACGCACATCATATTTTTTTCCTTCAAAGGTTTTTACATTGTCAGCTTGTGAAGCAATGTCATAATAAGCAAAGTGTTTTTTATTTGATTTCACCTTATCTTACCTCCCAAGTTTATGGTTCTCCCGCCACACTAAGCTTTAATTGTTCTAATAAAATGTCTATAGCTGAGCATTTACCATCCCTGATAGAAGCTATATCTTCTTCGGAAAGATTATATCGATCATCAATGGATTCAAGAATATTCTCTCTCGATCTTTTTAGCTTAATCGCTAACTCAATGATTCGAGCTGTATCTTCGATGCCAGGTTTTTTATTTATATGATGCTTTTCTTGTTCTTCACGGTTTTTAAACCATTCCGGTAATACTTCCTGACTTTGTGATTGTTTGGAATACGTAGTTTTATTAGCCTGCTTGTTCTTATATTCAACTTCTTCAGCATCCGCCTGTTCTACTGTTCGTATCCCTTTATTTATCCAGGATTGAAGGATGCTCTTAACGTAGCCCCATGTCGGTTTATTTCGGTCTAAGGAACGCTTCATAGCCTCCAAAATTAATGGATCCCCAAGGTCTTCAACCCATTTCACTATTTCTTCTGAGATTTGAGGACGTATAATCCCAAAGTTGTTTTGGTAAAACTGAATGCTGTCACAATCCAATCGTTCAGAAGTTGTTGTAGTAATGAATTCTTTTACATTCTTAACTTCTTTAAGTTCTCTGCCATTCTTGTATGTGTCTTTCTGCTGTCTCTCTGATGACGAGGAGTTGTCGTCTTGCTGTTTTTCTGCTGTTGTTTTGTTGTCGTATTCTTCATCGTTAGATTGATAAATCCCCCAGTTTTCAACGGTTATTACACTATATTTGTTGGTGGTATTTATACTAATGACACTGTCTTCCTGAAGTATTTTTATATAGTCACGAACGGTGGATTCATTCATACTTAATTCAGAAGCAGCTTTTTTACGGCCAAATATAAATTGTCCAGGTTTAAGAGTAACCTTTTGCCTCCCTACTCTCGATTCTGTACTTTTATGGCTTGCCTTCGTCAGACAATAAATGAACACTTTTAACAACTTCTCATTTTCGAAAATTTCACTATGAAGAATTTTACGATGCAGCTTTAACCACCCCTGCACAACCTCACCTCCTAATTTAATAATCTCTTAGAATATAGAGTTTGGTGATGATCCTTCCAAAGCTTTAGCCAATTGATTTCATATCTTTCACAAACAGTAGCTAAATACAGGGTAGAGAAATGAATAACACCAGTCATAATTTCAGCTGATTTCCGTATGTCATGAATCTTAATAGAGTGCTTATCGTGTAATTTTGCAGTTAAATTTACATTAGCTAATACATTAATAGCCTTCTGTAGTTCTTCCTCTAATAGAAGTTGTAAGAGAAAATTATCCTCTTCTACTTCCGGTCCCTCTAAGCGAGAGATCCCCCACCCAACATATTCATTAACAGCTTCAAGTGCTAACCAAGGATTGTTATACTTCTCAATAAAATATTTAGTGGATACAGGAGGAATCTTCCGTTCTCCCCCTTCCTGTTTAGAGATATACTCTCTTGACTGAAACATATCTACAGCTAACTGTTGCTGGGTTTTATTTTTGTTTTTCCTTAAATCCTTCATTAACTGCGCTGATTTGCTTTTATTAATAGTTTCCCCCTCCTTACTTATTGATTTGTACCATTGATTGCTTTCTCAGAGGTATATACTAGATTCATAGAGTCAAACAACACCAAAGTTTCTTTCCGGAGCAATATCATCAGATACATCAACATGATTTCTAATCCATGTAATGACTAAATCCTTGGGGTAAAGTGTCCGGCCACCTACATGAACTTTTGGAAAGTCCTTGCGCTTTAATACGTGAGCATCAAGAGATTGTACACTGACATTAAACACACGCTCAGCTAATTTTGTTCGATCAAGTAAATAGGGTAATTCCATTTCTTTCTGAACATCTTCCTGTGCTTTTTTAGCAATATCATAAAAAATATCATAAACCTTGTTATTAAAATCAGATTCGGGTTGCAGTTTAGCTTCAAACATCTACAACATCTCCTTATAAGTTTTTTGTTCCTTTAAGGAACATTGGTTTTCAAAAAAATTTGTCCACTTGAACTCTAGGGCAAAAGCTATGTCCTTCGCTGTTTCTACTGTAGGATTTTTAACTCCTGATTCAATATGGGTATAATAGCTTCTCGATATGTTTGATTTAATAGCTGTTTGTTGTTGCGTTAAATCCTTCTGAAGTCGAATCTCTTTTAACCACATCCTCAATTTATTCACCTCCTAAAGTTCCTTTAAGGAACATCTTACAATGTATTATAAGTTCCTTTAGGTAACATTGTCAACAATATCCATATAATTTTTTTACACTTTTAGGAACTTTTCTTTAAGTTACTTTGAGAAACATTTATAATGGATACATAACACACTTTAATCTAGTGAAAAGCATGGTGGTATTAACATGAATTTTTCAAACAGGCTGAAAAGATGCCGACAAATAAAAAAAGAGGAAAATCCAAATTGGACTCAAGATTATATTGCGAGGCAAATTGGCGTAGCTCGAACAACTTACACAGCTTACGAGAGAGGTACCAAAATTCCTACTTTAGATACTGTGAACAAGATCGCTGACCTTTTTGATGTATCCACCGATTACCTTTTAGGCCGTTCAGATATTTCAGATTATCAAGTGGATAAAAGCAATGAATTTGATTCCATAAAAGAAGTGAATAAATTGATGGACCAATATGGAATCGAAGATGCAGCTTTTTTTGATTTGGAAAAGTGGAAATCAATGAGTCCAGAGCAAATAAGGGAATTGGAAAGTTACTTTCAATATTTAGTGAAAAAATCTAAAGAACTCGAAGAAAAAGAAAATAAATAAAAGCAGGGAACTTCATTTTTTAATAAGTCCCTGCTTTTTCATATCCTATTATTACTTTCTTTAATATCTTTTTGATATTCTTTCATCTTCTTGACCAAGTTAAGACGAAAATTCGGATTGGATGGTAATACAAGTTCCAATGCTAATGTCCAGATATATTTTTTCCTCTTCTTATCACTGGTAAGAGTTGAAAAGATTTCGGTTTCTTTTATCTTATTTAAAATTAAGTCCGCGGCTTTTTCTTGGTTATTATTTTTAAACCGAACTTTAGTTATTATATTACCATGGGTTCGATTATAACCACCATATTCAACTGAAGCATTATATGCTCTTATAGCATAAGCCTCTAGTTCTTCTAGTATTGAAAATGTTGTAGCCTCTAAAGGGATTAGGCTAATATTAAATATATCTCCTGAATGATAATCATCATATACTTCAGGAAGATTAAATTCCACGGTATCTTTATACCTCTCCTTCTTTTTTGTTGGATTCATAACAAAATGCTCATAAGCCCTGCCGAATATCCTTCTTGATTTTCCAACATAGTAATTATCTTTTACAGTATTATGTATTATATAAATACCTGCGATGTTTTTAATACCCTTCTCCTCTCTTACATCTTTATTCCTAAGCACAATCAGTTCTTCTGGAGTAAACTTCTTCAAATTATTTCTTATAGTATCTAAGTCTTTTCTTGTATTTTCACTACTTGCCTTTATTTCAAATTGAACTTTTTTAAGACGAATATAATCTGGAGAAAGCTTAATAAGGGCGTCATAATCAGACCCATAATCCTCACTTATTTGCTTTAACCAATTAAGTTCATCTTCTGTTAGGTTATAATCAGGATCCTTTGCACTTAAAATCTGTCTTATCCAATCTCGCTCATCTTCTTTGATGGTCTGAACTGATAGTTTAACTGCTTTTTGATAATTGACCTCTTTTTTATGTTCTGTAATCTTTTTTTGATTTATCAACTGAATAATTTCCTCTTGAGATAATTCATCGCTCATACCGTATTATCCCCCTTCTTTGCAAAAAATCTAGGACATTAACATTTTTGCATTCAATATCCAGCCAATATTGCATAAAAGAAAACTTGAGATATCCCATAAAGCATAAATTGTTTAGCTACTGTTTGTCGTACCTTGTAATTCAAACACCTAGATTTCATTTTCTTACAGCAATCCATCTTCCTTATTCTAACAACTTTCCTAGGTTGAGTGAGATTGTTGACTTTTTAGCTGATTCTCTGAACATAAGCAAGATTTCATACTTGCACTCGGTTTGTTCTTTTAGACATTTCAGTAGGCTAGTATTTGTTAGAAGCTGTTTGCGTCGATCTTCACTGATATTTATTGCTAGAAAGATCCCCTTTTTATATTTATATCGTTTTATGAACTGATCGATTTTCACAATATCCTTTTTGATATCTTCATCTGTAAGCTTGGGGTTAGCTTTCACTTCGATAATTAGATCTTGATTTTCGAATGTGTTAGGTTCATGAATTAAAAAGTCAGGATAGTATATTCCATCGGTGCTCTGTACTCCAAATAATTGCTCAATTTCACTGCTTACTTGAGATTTACGAAGTTCAGCTTGCAAAATCACTCTGTCATCCAACTTATTCTTTTCCATAACCTTACGAAACTGATGATACAGTTCATAGCAGAAAACTCGCTCATGATGCTTACTCAAAAATGGTATTAACTTCTCACGTCTATTATCTTCAGTTTCAACATTATGGAAATTAAGCATAGAATGAATCCAATCCTGATTACCAAAATACACGTCTTCAACATTATTAAGTGCTTTTCGAAGAAAGTCTATATAGGTAGGAATATTCAAGTTCATCTCTCCATCCTAAATTTTTTCTTAGCTACAATAAAGCCTTCGACATATAACCATTTATTCCCTGCATAAAAAAACCTGTTAAATCTCTTCATCAGGATATTAATTTCAGCATTTCGTTTTCCGCAGAATCAAATTAATTTGTCTATCCTTACAAAAAACATTTTTTGTAAATAAATGTTGAACAAGGGAACATTTGTTCGTATAATGCTTGTAAGGATGGTGATTAGTTTGAAGTTTCCTTGCTACACAACCACAACCCTTGAAGACCTAATAACTAAATGGTATAAAACTCACAATTTTACAGAACCGACTGATTTAAGTGTTCATAACATTGGAATTGAGAACCAAATCTTTGTTGACTGTAGACCAACTCAAGCTAGTTATATGAAGGTAGGGGAGTTTCAAGAAATTGTTTTAGATAGTCGCCTTCCCCAGATAAAACAACGTGTGCAGTTCTTCCATGAGCTTTGCCACGCATTGAGACATGCTGGCAGGCAGTTAATAATGCCTAAAGATTTCTATGAGCTTCAAGAAAGAGATGCCAGACACTTCACTCTTTATGCCTCGTTACCCTACCACATGATTAAAGAGTACACGTTGAGTGATCCTGAAATCATTGATTTATGGTCTCAAGACTTTAATATTCCGTTAGATATATGCCAGGAACGACTGGAAAAAATAAAGCGCCGTCCTATTGTACCAGTCAAAAGACATTTTATAACTTAATATTTAGATAGGAGGTAAGATTATGGCATATATAAGAAAAAGAGGTAACAAGTGGACCTATCAAGTGGAATGGTTAGATCCAGTCACAGGAAAAAGAAAAACAAAGTCTAAGGGTGGTTTCACTAGAAAATCCGATGCAAGAATTGAAGCAGAGGAATTAGAAAGAGAGGTAAGGGAAGGTTCCTACATTGAAGAAAACAATATCACTCTCAACGAATTCGCTGATGAGTGGCTGATTTTCTATGCAAAAAACTCTAAGATTAGCTCGCATCGTGGGCGTACGAAAGAATTGAAGCATTTCAGAAGATATTTTTCGAAAATGAAGTTATCTGATATTACAAGAAAACACTATCAAGCATTTCTTAATGACCTACACGAAAAAGGATACGCCCACAATACCTTAGACGGGATCCATACTACTGGCCGAATGTTATTTAAGAAGGCGTTAGAATATAATCTTATTAAAACAAACCCAAGTGAATTCGCAAAGATTCCCAAGAGAATTGAAACAGTGGAAGAACTTGAGCAGAAAGATGAAACAATAAAATTTCTAGAGAAGAATGAACTAATAACTTTCTTAAAAACAGCTAAGGAAAAGGGGTTAGATAGAGATTTTATTATGTTCCTCACACTTGCCTATGGTGGCTTGCGTGTAGGAGAAATGCTGGCATTAAAATGGAATGATTTGAACTTCAATAATGAAACTATCCGAATTACAAAAACTTATTACAACCCGAACAATAATACAAAGGCTTATCAGCTGCTCACACCTAAAACAAAAGGCTCTATTCGTACAATCAAAATGGACAAGCAAGTGATGAGTGAGTTTAAGAAGTATTTAAATTACCAGAAAGAATTAAAAATAGCGCTGAAAGACCAATACAATAATTTTGGATTTGTTTTTGCTAAAGAGATTAATAATCCAGGCTATCCTGATTTTATAAAAACAGTAGAAAATCGGATGCGACGGTTATTAAAGTTAAGTGGCATTGAAAAGAATGTAACACCTCATTCTTTTAGACATACACACACCTCCCTATTAATCGAAGCAGGCGTAGGGACAAAAGAAATACAACAGAGATTGGGGCATGGGGACATTAATACAACTATGAACATATATGCTCACATTACTAAAGATATGGAACAAAAAGCCTCTCATAAATTTAGTGAGTTCATGAGAGGTGTCCTTGATTAAATAGTAAAATTATAACTTATAAAAGATGCACGTATTTTCTATGGAAGTGAAGTTTAGTTATCTAGTAATGGAAATTTCTTTAGAGGAATAAAGCCTCAAAAGAAATTCCCTAACATTAGAGTAATTACTTTTCAGATGATTAAACTTCTCACTTTCTTTTAATGATTTACAAACATATTTGGATAAATAAATTTTCATTGAGATAGATTCAAAATCTATCCTAGGTTTATCAAAGTTATTAATAACATTAATCTCACTAAGAAAGTTCAAAACATTCAAATCTTTATATGCAACACTATTTCTTTTATCTAAATCTTTAGCTTTTATTGTAGAGTATTTTTTATTTTTTAATATTTTATTAGCTGCATCTGAGATTATTTCTATAGGGATTAAGTCTTCTATTTCAAAGTTATTATTAAAGGTCCGGTTATCATCTGACCTAATGACATAGAAAAGGTTTAAATTTAAGCTTTCAGAACCTTTTTTTTGTTGTCTATCTAATTTACGTAGAACTTCTTTTCCTTTTTCATCGTAATCTAATAGACAATTAACTTCTGGAGAGAATTGTAAGTCATTGCAAAACTCTTTTAGAAACACAACATAACCAGGTAATTTATCAGCACCACCCGCCACCAAAATATTTGGAGGATCTATGTCAAACCATTGAGATAGAGCAATGATGTAATCTTTATCTATCTGGCCTTCCACTAATAGATTAAAGGGGGTTACGTGCCACCCATCGTTTCCTCCGATACCCATATGAGTTTTTATTTTTTCCACTTTCTCATAATCGCTATAACCAGTTACTTTTGTATTAACCTTGATAAACTGTTTCTCTGGTTTACGTGCATATTCTTTCACTTCATGATCTGCATCTAGAAGGTAAGTATTGTTTAAATCATTTAAATCAATAAAATGAGAAGAGTGAGTAGTAATAAAAACATTTAGATTTTCCGATATATCTTGCAATTGTTTAAATACTTCCTTTTGTAATCCTGGCTGTAAAAAGACCTCAGGCTCGTCCAGTGCCCAAATAACTTCTTCTGATGAATTTTTTGATACGTATTTTATTAAAGCTAGCAATAATAATCTCTGTATACCACTGCCTTTTGTGTCAAGTGGTCGATCATTAGAATCAATTAATGTATAGGATACTAAATTAGAAATTGCCTCTCTCAAAAAATCAAACTCAGGAAATATGACCTTTACATTCCAATCATGTGGGTTAACCTCGCCTACTTCACTCGTAAATTCATGAAGCTCTTGCGTAATACCACGTTCGATATTCGCAACTGCTGAGTTAGATTTTTTAATAAATTCATTTAGATGCTCTAGAGGCTCCGTCTGTTTCCTCCTTAAACGATCTAATCCTGGTAAAACTTCATCAGTAAAGTAATTAGAAATCAAATTAGGTAAATCTATATTATTTGATTCTATATAAACAAATTTAAAACGTTTCATAAATTCTTTTATTTGAGCTTCTGTCATAGTACTACCATCTTTTGTACCAGATAGTTCAAGAACATTTGATTGAGCTCTTCTAAAATATTTCGTACTTATAACATATTTACTACATTCTTCAGATAAGAATTCTAAGGATATATGTACTTTACTACCTCCAGCAGAACCCTCTGCTATATGATGTGGTACGTCTAAATTATGATTGAATTTTGATTTATCTAATGAAAAAAACAGATCTATTGCGCGCAAAAAATTGGTTTTACCTATGTTATTAGGCCCGCAAATCACTAATGGAGTACCACTATTATAATTCACGGTCATACTAGATATAGATCTATAGTTTGCAATTTTCACTTTTTTAATATGACATTTCACTGTGTAATCACTCTTTCTATAAATAAATTGACATTGCTCCTATGACATAAGTACTTATAGTTCTATTTAATCACATATAACCTTAACTTTGTGTACTCTCCTCGTATTTTGCATATAATTTTAGAATTCTCATACAACACCTTTATCAAGTAAAAATTCTTTATTGATTTTCTTATCCGATAAAAAAATGGCCCCTCAAAGTTAAATGAACTTCAAGGAGGCCATTAAATCCTGACTTAATTTCAAAGAAATCCAGTCAAAATCCAGTCAATATTCATTTATAGGGTTTCAAATCCTTGTGTAGCAAAGGGTTTGAGGACAGCTTACATCATGCCGCCCATTCCACCCATGCCGCCCATGTCTGGCATACCGCCACCAGAACCTTCTTCTTCAGGAAGGTCTGCGACTACCGCTTCAGTAGTCAGGAACATAGCGGCAACAGATGCTGCGTTTTGAAGTGCAGAACGTGTTACCTTCGTTGGGTCGACGATACCTTGCTCGACCATGTTGACCCATTCGCCTGTTGCGGCGTTGAAGCCGATGCCGACTTTTTCGCCTTTAAGGCGTTCGACGATGATGGATCCTTCTAGTCCGGCATTGTGTACGATTTGGCGTACAGGCTCTTCAAGGGCACGTAGTACGATGCTTGCGCCTGTTGCTTCGTCGTCCTGCAGGCCTAGGCTTTCTACTGCGTTGATGATGTTAACGAGGGCGGTTCCGCCTCCGGCTACGATGCCTTCTTCTACAGCTGCTCTTGTAGAGTTCAGGGCATCTTCAATGCGCAGTTTACGTTCTTTAAGTTCTGTTTCTGTTGCGGCTCCTACTTTGATCACCGCTACGCCGCCTGATAGTTTAGCCAGACGTTCTTGTAGTTTTTCTTTGTCGAATTCAGAAGTGGATTCTTCTGCTTGGGCACGGATTTGAGATACGCGGGATGCGATTTGCTCAGGGTTTCCGGCACCTTCGACGATGGTTGTGTTTTCTTTAGTGATAACGGCTTTGGACGCGCGTCCTAGTTGATCAAGTGTTGTGTTCTTCAGATCCAGTCCTAGATCTTCTGTAATGACTTGACCTCCAGTAAGTGCTGCGATATCTTCAAGCATGGCTTTACGGCGGTCGCCGAAGCCTGGTGCTTTAACGGATACAGCATTGAATGTTCCGCGAAGTTTGTTCACAACGATGGTTGCTAGTGCTTCGCCTTCTACGTCTTCAGAGATCAATAGAAGTGGCTTGGACTGTTGTACAACCTGCTCAAGCACTGGAAGAACTTCCTGGATGTTGTTGATTTTCTTATCTGTAATTAAGATGTAAGGATCTTCAAGAACCGCTTCCATTTTATCCTGGTCAGTGACCATGTATGGAGAAGCGTATCCGCGGTCGAATTGCATACCTTCTACCACTTCTAGTTCTGTGTTGAATCCTTTAGATTCTTCAATTGTAATAACTCCGTCGTTACCTACGCGCTCCATTGCTTCAGCGATAAGCTGTCCTACTTCATTATCTGAAGCTGAGATGGAAGCTACCTGGGAGATCGACTCGCGGCCTTCGATTGGCTTTGAGATTTTGCGCAGCTCGTCTGTTGCAAGGGCTGTCGCTTTTTCGATTCCGCGGCGGATGCCTACTGGGTTCGCGCCGGATGTTACGTTTTTCAGGCCTTCACGGATCATAGCCTGCGCTAGTACAGTTGCGGTTGTTGTACCGTCACCTGCTACGTCGTTTGTTTTAGAAGCTACTTCAGATACGAGTTGAGCTCCCATGTTTTCGAAGTGATCCTGAAGTTCGATTTCTTTAGCGATCGTTACCCCGTCATTTGTGATCAGTGGGGAACCGAATTTTTTATCCAAAACGACGTTACGTCCTTTTGGTCCTAATGTTACTTTAACGGCATCTGCCAATGTATCTACTCCGCGAAGCATCGCGCGGCGTGCGTCTTCACTGAATTTAATTTCTTTAGCCATGAAAAAATGCCCTCCTTATCAAAATTCGTATCGATTCAAAAGATTAGTGGTTCTGCGTGTTATTGCACGACGGCTAGAATATCACTCTCGCGAATGATTAAGTATTCATTTCCTTCGAACTTGACTTCTGTACCCGCGAACTTGGAATAAATGACGTGGTCGCCCTGGCTTACTTCCAGTGCTGCTCTCTCTCCATTGTCCAATACGCGGCCCGTACCGACTGCTACGACTTTACCTTCTTGAGGCTTTTCTTTTGCAGAGTCCGGAAGTACGATTCCGCTTGCAGTAGTTTGTTCTTCTTCTACTAATTCAATAACAATACGATCACCTAATGGCTTTAACAATTAGGACACCCTCCTTAGTCAGGTCAATATTCGATATTTGTCGTTTATTAGCACTCTCACATAGTGAGTGCTAACACAACTCTTATCATAAGCAATTCACTATCGATTTTCAAGTAGAAACTATCAATTTTTTTACAACTTTTTCTGACAAAATTCTCAAAGGGAGGAACCCTTATTCTTATTGGTTGTTTTTAAATTGTGATAAAATACATATCGTATAGTTAGATCCGTTTTTTACAATAAAGGAGTCATTCACATGCCAAAACGATATTGGTACATTATTATTACGTACGTGGCCACTCAGCTTTCAGCGCTTGTTGGTGTGCCTGTTTTATATGGGTTGCTTGGGTTCGGTGAGACGGATGCGATCACGATCTGGTCCGTGCTGAGCTTTACGATTGCAACGATCATCATTTTGCGTCTGCTTAAACCGGATATGATGGAAGCTCAAACACGGGAGGATAGGTCCAGTTCTGGGAAAATCGTTCTCTGGTCTATTGCTGGTGTATTTCTTGCCCTGTTCGCTCAAGGAATTGCGGCTTTAATTGAAACGAATATTTTCGGGATTCCGACAGGATCAGAAAACACGATGCAGCTCATGAACATCGCACGGGAATCTCCCCTATTTATTCTTTTACCCGTTGTGTTTGCACCTATAACGGAGGAGATCATTTTCCGTAAAGTTATCTTCGGTCAGATGTATAAAAGGTTCAACTTCTTACTGGCAGTGCTCGTCTCATCTCTCGTATTCGGGGCGTTCCACTTCGACTTCACTCATATGCTCGTCTATTTCTCTATGGGTGTCGTGTTCGCTTTTCTTTATGTAAAAACGAAAAGCATCATTACGCCGATTGTCGCTCATATGGCGATGAACTCGTTTGTAGTCCTGTCACAGTACTTCTATACCGAAGAGGATATCCGCCGGATGCAGGAGCAGCTGCAGACGATCGTAACTGGAGGGTTCTTATAATATGAAAGCTTCTCCTCTGACGATGGCCGCGATTTACTTTTTCATGGGCGTGGCGTTTACGTATATCGCAGCGCAAATGACAACGGGGTCCTTATGGAACTTTCAAACGCTTCTTCCGGTCATCATTGCGACGTTCAATTTTGCCGTGACGGTACGTTTGATTTCGATTCACTTCAAAATCAAACAGTCGAAAAATAATAATAACAAAAAATGACGGACATGGAGGCTGAGGGCTTATGGAACCGATCCTGCGTGGTCCCCGTGTCCACCTGGGGCCAGTCACCGACGAACATTTAGATACGATATCGAAATGGTTCAACAATTCTTTTTTTCTGCGTCGGCTGGACGCTTTTCCGGCCCGACCGAGGTCTGTTGATTCTTTGAAGGAATGGCGTAATGAAGCGGCTGACAGCAACACGGAATTCATCTTCTCCATTTGTGAAGGAGATACGTTCATCGGCTATGTGTCGCTTGACGGTATTCTCTGGAACCAGCGGAACGGCTGGCTGGCCATTGCCATCGGCGATCCTTCACACCAAGGAGAAGGATATGGAACGGAAGCGATGAAGCTGCTCATCGACTATGCGTTCTACGAGCTGAACCTGCACCGTTTGCAATTGACGGTCTTCGAGTACAACCAGCCTGCGATCTGGCTGTATGAAAAATTAGGTTTTACGTATGAAGGCGCCCAGCGTGAGTTCATCTTACGGGACGGCGGCCGCTACGATATGTTCATGTACGGATTACTCAGTCATGAATGGGATGAAAAAAACGCGCAGGAGCCAAGATAAAGCTCCTTGCGCGTTTTTTATTTGTCATCCTGTACGCCTTTTAATATGAAAGAGAACGGGATAGCGAGAATTAAGATGCCGGCCGAAACGAGAAACGCTTCATTCAGCGTCTGCAGTGTTGCCGCCTGCATGTCGATATCCGGGGCAGCAGCGATCTGCGCCCGTCGTACTTCATAGTAGATCGAAAAAAAGACGATCCCTAAAGAAGATGAAATTTGACGGATGATATTGTTCATCGCTGAGCCTTGAGCGACGAGATGCTCAGGGATGGAGTTCATCCCCGACGTTGTCGCCGGCATATTTCCCATGCCCATGCCGATACCACGGATGGCGTTCAGAACGAGAATCAGCCAATACGGGGTCGATAGCTTCAGCATACCAAGGCCGATCGTTGCTCCGGCCATGATTGCAAGTCCCGGCGGCACGACGTACCGCGGTCCTTTTTTATCGAGCAGCCTGCCGCCAAGCGACATGAAAATACCACTTGCCGCTGCGGCTGGCAGGAATAAGAGACCTGTCATGACTTCATTGAGCCCATACACATTCTGGATGAGTAAAGGCAGCAGAAAGATTCCGGAGAATAAACCGATCGATGCCGAGGAGGTCACGAGGATCGACACGGAATACGTCGGCACCTTGAATACGGATAGATTCAGAAGCGGATCTTCCTGGCGATTTTCATAAAAGACGAAAACGACGATAGCGATGAGTCCAGAGGCGATCAGCGTAACATTGAGCGGGTCAGCAAGCATGCTGATCTCACGGCCACGTCCCAGCGCAAACAGAATGGCGCCGATTCCGAGCGTAATAATCACAAACCCTGGTAAATCGAATCGCTTGTTCGGATCGGTTTCTGTCCGCTCAAGAAACTTAGCGGATAAGGCCAGTCCAATCAATCCGAACGGGATATTGATGGCGAACAGCCAAGGCCAGTCGAGAAACTGGATGAGAAATCCTCCGATCGTCGGGCCGATGGCGGGCGCGACCATGGCGGCTACCCCATATACTCCAACAGCCAGTCCGCGTTCATGGCGCGGAAAGGAATTGAATATAAGAGCCATCGCGATCGGCATGATCAGACCACCGCCCATCCCCTGGATCGCCCTGGAAATAATGACCATCGACAATGTTTGAGACAGCAGGCCTGAAATTGAGCCTACGATGAACAGGCTGAGTCCTGCCAGATAGACTTTCTTTTTCCCGAACCGATCTCCGAAATAACCGGTCAGCGGCATCGTCATCCCCATGGCTACCATGAAGATTGTCAGTATCCAGCCGACGGAAACGGCGTTCGAATCAAATACCTCGATAAAGCGGGGCAGAATCGGGTTAAGCATGCTGTTGTTCAGGATGACGGTAAACGTCCCAAACAGGACGGAAATAACGACCAGCCATTTTGTAGGTATTTTGCTCATAAGCGGCCTCCTCTCTATTTATTTCGGAACTCGAACTAATCCTTACTATATCACTGTAAACAATGGTTCTCTATTCTTGTGCCTCGTTTGATGAGAAGCTTCTAATTTTAAGCCTTTTAAAATATTCCACCAATCGCCGTTCGCAAACATAAGAAACCGATTGGAAGCGTTTTTACTTAAAATGGGTAGGTTTACCTCTGAAAAAGCATGGGTAATCAGCTATATACATCATAAGGAGGTACGATGAATATGGGTAGACTAGATCAGAAAGTAGCTGTCGTGACCGGTGCAGCTACCGGCATCGGTGAAGCGACGGTCAAGCTTTTCGCAAACGAAGGAGCCACTGTGGTTTGTGCAGATATAAATGAAGAACAAGTGGAGGATACGGTGCAGAAAATTAAAGAGGATGGCGGCAATGCCGAATATCATTACTTGGACGTATCGGTCGAAGAAAGCGTACAGAACTTGGCCGATCATTTAAAAGAAACATACGGATCGATCGATATCCTGTTCAACAATGCAGGCATTGATGAAGAAGGTGGAAAAGTACACGAATATCCTGTGGAGCTGTTCGACCGGATCATTTCCGTCGATTTACGCGGCACATTTTTATCGAGCAAGTACTTAATCCCTTTAATGTTAGAAGGCGGCAGTGGTTCGATCATCAACACTTCATCCATGTCAGGAAGAGCCGCAGATTTGGACCGCTCCGGTTATAACGCAGCCAAAGGCGGCATTACGAATTTCACGAAAGCGATGGCGATTGATTACGCCCGGGAAGGCATCCGTGTCAATTCTATTGCCCCAGGCACGATTGAAACTCCGCTGATCGATGAACTTGCCGGTTCCAAGCAGCAAGACCAGGGAAAAGAATTCAGAGAGGCCAATAAGTGGGTGACTCCTATGGGACGCTTAGGCCGTCCGGAAGAAGTGGCTGATGTAGCTTTATTTTTAGCATCTGATGAAAGCTCGTACGTTACAGGTGAAGATATAACCGTCGATGGCGGTCTCATGGCGTATACATGGCCTGGGAAAATGCTTATTGACGAAAAATGGAAAAATACAACGGAATAATACACAAATAAAGCCCCGCTCGTGATGAACGGGGCTTTGCTTTTGCTTATAATTCGTCTTCTAGTTCTCCGTCCAGCGGATAATGCTTGAGAAAATAGACGAGTGCCTGCAGCTCGACCGCCAAATCAATATGATGCACACGAACGCTCGAAGGCACAGTGATACGAGCCGGCGTGAAGTTAAGCACTCCGGAAATGTTCGCTTTCACTAACCGATCGGCAATGCCCTGCGCCGCCTGGGCGGGCACGGTCAAAATCGCCACCGAAATGCCATCGATGTATTCCTCTAATTCATCTATATGCTTGATCGGTACGCCGCCGACCGTATCACCGATTCGATCGTCGCTTGCATCGAAGGCAATTTGGATTTTCGTATTATTGTTTTTCGTGAAATTGTAATTTAAGAACGCGGTTCCGAGGTTTCCGACGCCGATGAGGGCGACGTTCGTCGTTTCGTCCTGATCGAGCGTTTTTCTGAAAAAGGACAGCAGGTATTCTACGTTATACCCATACCCCTTCTTACCGAGGGCTCCAAAATACGAAAAATCGCGCCGTATTGTAGCGGAATCTACCTTAACCGCTTCACTGAGCTCTTTGGAGGAGACTCTCATTTTCCCCTGGCTGTGGAGATTGTTAATAAATCTATAGTACAGCGGAAGACGTTTCGCTGTTGCTTGTGGAATCTTTGCGTTTTCTATATCCATCCTCTAAACCTCCTCTTACCGTTCCTATCTCTGGTAATCGCCGGATTTGCCTCCTGTTTTTTCTTCCAGATAAGTAGCTCCAATAACGATTCCCTTGTCTACGGCTTTACACATGTCGTACACGGTGAGCGCCGTCGCAGACGCGGCCGTTAACGCTTCCATTTCAACCCCTGTGCTCCCCTTCGTCTTAACCGACACTCGGATGAGCAGCGTATAGCTTTCCTCTGTTTCCCAATCGAACGTGACATCGATTCCTTTAAGGGGAAGCGGATGACACATCGGGATCCAGTCAGGCGTTTTCTTAGCGGCCATGATGCCAGCTACTTGAGCGACCGATAGCACGTCGCCCTTCTCTATGTCACCATTTGTGATTTTATGATAAATCGTTTCGTTGACTTCGACACTTGTTCGTGCAACGGCCGTTCGAACAGTATCATTTTTCTCAGAGATATCTACCATTCGGGCCCGGCCCTGCTCATTGAAATGAGTGAATTCTGACATGCTCGGACTCCTTTAACTTTTTTACAGCTTAGTTACTCAAACATTACTCCTATTTTACCAAAAAATCAAACGGAAATGTTACATCATTCACAATCTAAAGGCCCCTCTTCTTGCTACTCTCATCCTATATAAGATACACTTGTCTCATTGAGGTGAAACGAAATGATTCTGATGCAATTGAACCAATTGACAAAGCGATTCGGGGCAGAGTTGATTTTAGAAAATATTAAATTGGAAGTCCAGATGCATGATCGTCTGGCAATTGTCGGCAGAAACGGAGCAGGGAAAAGTACCTTGCTGAAAATGATGGCCGGTGATATGAGTTATGATTCGGGTGATATTTTCAAACCAAAGGACGTGACGATGGGCTACCTCGCACAAAATACGGGGCTGCAGTCGTCCGATACAATATGGAATGAAATGGAAAGTGTTTTCTCCCATATAAAGAAGCTTGAAAAAGAACTGCGTACGATGGAAGCCGATATGGCAGATCCTGACCTTCTTAACGACTATGAAGCGTACCAGAAACTATTGAAAACGTATGATGACAAGCAGGATTATTTTAAAATGACGGGCGGTTATCAATACGAGGCGGAAATCAAGTCGGTACTGAACGGCTTGAATTTCCACAACTTCGATTGGAGCACTCCGATCTCAAGCTTGAGCGGCGGACAGAAAACACGTCTTGCGCTAGGCAAGCTGCTTTTGACGAAGCCTGACGTCTTGATTCTCGATGAACCGACCAACCATTTGGACATCGATACACTTGCCTGGCTCGAAGGTTATCTTCAAGGCTATGAAGGCGCGGTCGTCATCGTATCCCACGACCGTTACTTCCTTGATAAAGTCGTCAATACCGTCTATGAAATCGCCCACCAGGGGTCGAAAAAGTATCACGGCAACTACAGCAGCTATTTAAAGAAAAAAGAAGAAGATTATGAGCTGGAGCTGAAGCATTACGAGAAGCAGCAAAGCGAAATTAAACAGATGGAAGAGTTTGTCCAGAAAAACATCGTCCGTGCGACGACGAGTAAGCGGGCACAAAGCCGACGTAAGCAGCTCGAGAAAATGGACAAGCTCGATAAACCGAAAGCTGATCAGCAATCGGCAAAGTTCAGTTTCCAGGTGGAGAAGAAAAGCGGAAATGACGTGTTGAAGCTGCGGGATCTGGCATTCAGCTATAACCGCGAAGCGCCGTATTTGTTCGAACACCTGTCACTTGATGTCCAGCGCGGTGATTCCTTTGCTCTCGTCGGACCAAACGGCGTCGGGAAAACGACATTGTTGAAAACGATCACCAGGGAGCTAGAAGCCGTAAAAGGCGACATGAAAATCGGTACAAATGTCCAGATCGGCTACTATGACCAGGAGCAGACAAAGCTGAACTCGAAGAAATCCGTCCTCAACGAATTATGGGACGATTATCCACACAAAAATGAAAAAGATATCCGTACGATCTTAGGTAACTTCCTATTTTCCGGAGAAGATGTGCTAAAACCCGTATCGGCACTGAGCGGTGGCGAGAAAGCACGGCTGGCGTTAGCAAAGCTGATGATGCAGGAAGCGAACTTCCTCGTTCTCGATGAGCCGACCAACCACCTCGATTTAGATAGTAAAGAGGTGCTTGAAGCAGCGCTTGTAGATTACCCTGGCACCCTGCTTTTCGTGTCCCACGACCGTTATTTCATTAACAAAATCGCCTCCCAGGTCGTCGAGATGAAACCGGAACAAACCCGCGTCTTCCTCGGAGACTACGATTACTATGTACACAAACTGCAGGAAGAGGAAGAACTGAGACAGCTGGAAGAAGCCGAACGAGCCCAGTTTGAAACGAAACCTTCCGAGCAGGAAACGAAAACGAGCTTTCAGCAGGATAAAGCCCAGAAAAGCGAAGAACGTAAACGAAAGCGGCGTATCACTGAGATTGAACAGGAAATTGAACAAATCGAAGCAAAAGTGGAAGAAAATGATGCGCTGTTATGTGAGCCGGAGATTTTCCAGGATCACGAGAAATCACTGGAGCTGACAGAAAGGAATGAACAGTATCAGGAGCGGATGGAAGCTCTGCTTGAAGAATGGGAAGCTTTGGATTCCTAAAGAGATATGCTCAGAGTGTCGATAGATACTCTGAGCATTTATTATGTACTATTTTCCAAGTCTCAACTTACTATAAATATGGCTAATGCGATGAAGGATCCAACGATAGCAACTACATAAATCATTGAAAGAGCGGTTAAATTTTTTCGTGTGGAAGAACTATAATTCTCATCACTTTTCCCTGCGACTAATAATGTTAATACTAATCCGATTAAAGATACAATGGCAATGATTATGATAGCAATCTTAATAATACTCACCTCTATCTGTTTGACGTTACTGCTTCCTCATTATATTTATCTTAGCATATATACAAACCTCCGCTGCTTACTTATAAAAAGTTCTTTTTAATTTCCGTGGTGACCTGTACTAAGCTCCCTTTTATCTCATGCCAAGACTTCGAGATATAAGGGAGTTTTCGTTCCTAATGAATGGAGTTTGAAGGTCCGGGAAATCACTCGCTTTCAATCAGAATGGGAATATTTCATGAGGTGCTTCACATAAAAAATAACCGCTTTTGAATGAGAGCCGTTTCGAGACTTTTGTATGTAGAGATGGCGGCTTTAGAAAACGGATCGCTTTCCGCGGGCATGTGGTGAGCTTCCTCAGGCTTCGCCTTCCGGGATCTCACAGACCATGTACATCCCGCAGGAGTCTCACCGTTTTCTAAAGCCACCATACGTTTGAAAGGTACTCGAAACGACCTTCAAGTTTCAAGAGTTATTAAAACTAAAATTGCTATAACCACGGCATTGTCGTGTGATGCCCCCGCAATTATTTAAGAACACTTATGTTCAAGCGGGTTCGAAATGCATATATAGTGATGGGTGGGGAGATTATGGGGAGACTTCCAGCTTTGAAAGCGGAAGCGCTTCTTTCAGCGTAATGTAATACGCAGGTTAGATGAGACCCCTGAAGACCCTTCTGTTCAAATGCACAAGGGTTCGTTCATTTCATTTGGGATGGGGGGGTTGGGAAACGGCGAGACTCCCGCGGGAGAAGGGTCTAGGCAAGATCCCACAGGGCGAAGCCCGAGGAAGCTTGCCAGGTCCCCCGCAGGAAAGCGAGTTGTTTCCCAACCACACCTGAATTTTCGTACGGTAACAAACCCATCGTCTCGGAATATTCAACCATCCTGCTGTATTGTTGAATAACTTTCTTATGAAATAACGACGTTTAACATAACCTATAAAAAAGACAAGCACCCAGTCTCCTGGAATGCTTGTCTTCCGCTTCTTTTATTTCCTTCGAATACCGATTGTCCGGCCTGCCTGTTTTGGCTGTTCCTGATTCGCATGCTTCTGATAGACGGCATCCAATTTTTCTTCAACTGCTTTTGGAAAAGGAGCAGCACGCCCTTCGTTTTGATCGACACCCATCAGCATTTCTTCTAATGTGGCGACAAGATCTCCCTCAGCGTTATGCATAGATAAAAATAAGTGGACGCGCTTCGCATCATAATCCAGCACCTGGGCTGTAATGGTAAATGACGCTCCTTCTTTCATCTCCTGCAAGTAACACGTATGGGTTTCTAATGTGAACATCGTGTACTGAAAATGGCTGCGGGATGGTTCATCGAGTCCGATATGATCGACAAAAGCATCGGTCGCCTGACTGAATGCTCGATTGTATTCCGCATCGTTCATGTGACCGTTGTAATCGACCCACTCTGAAGGGACGGTGTATTTAAATTGAAAATCCACGACGACCTCTCCTTTATACGTTGGTTTTCTCTTGCTCTTTTGGCCAATACTCCTGAACTAAATCGTATAATCGAATTAAAAATTCGTTACGATTTTGATCAAGTTCGGACATGGACATGCCGTTTGACTGCGCTTCACAGCCTGACACTACTTTATTATAAAGGTTATCCGTAAGCTCTGGTGCTTCCAGCTTCGTCCACGGCTTTTTCAATGCGGGTCCGAATTGTTTCAGCATGTGGCGCATGCCGCCCTCGCCGCCTGCTAAGTGGAAGGTTAAGAAAGGTCCATATTGCGCATAACGAAGACCGGCGCCGTGCGTGAATGCTTTATCGACTTCTTCTGTCGTGGCGATACCTTCGTTGACGATGTGAAGAGATTCTCTCCAGATCGCTTCAATGAGACGGTCGGCAATGTGACCTTCAATCTCATGGCGCACGAGCAGTACCCTCATATTAATGCTTTCGTAAAAAGCCTTCGCTCTTTCTACATTCTCTAAAGTTGTCTGTTTTCCTGCAACGACTTCAACGAGCGGCAGAATATAAACCGGGTGGAAAGGATGCGCGACTACGAAACGTTCAGGATGCTGAAGGTTCTCCTGCAGTTCTGATGGCATGATGCCAGACGTACTGGACCCGATTAGTGCTTCTGGTTTTGCATGCTCGTCAATACTATGCAGTACCTTTTGTTTCAACTCTTCTACTTCCGGAACGTTTTCTTGTATGAAATCAGCATCCTTTACGGCATCTGCTAATTCTTTTTCAAACGTCAAACGTTCCTTGGAAGCTCCTTCCGCTAAACCAAGCGCTTCTGCGAAAGGCCAGCCCTGATCAACCGCTTGACGCATGCGTTCTTTTGCTCCTTCAGCTGGGTCTGTGGCCACAACGTCGTATCCTTGAGCAAGCATACGAGTAATCCAGCCATTCCCGATGACTCCTGTTCCTACTATTGCGATTTTCATGGTTATTTACCTCCAGACGGATGGCGTAGATTGAAATATTCACGTGCTTCCTGGGGAGTCATTGGTTCTAGATCTAATCCGTTCAGCATCGTAACAGCTTTATCTACCAGCTGTTCATTTTTCGCAGGGACGCCTTTTGATAAATAAATATTATCCTCTAACCCGACGCGGACATTTCCTCCAAGGAGTGCCGATTGAGAAGCCATCGGCATCTGCATACGTCCGATGCCAAAAGCAGACCAGTGCGCATTCTCCGGAATCCTGTTCTGCATATAAATCATCGTCTCAGCATCCGCAGCCGCTCCCCATGGAATACCTAGACAAAACTGATACATCGGATCTCCATCGACCAGTCCTTCTTTCACTAATTGATTCGCAAAACGAATGTGCCCGGTGTCGAAACACTCAAGCTCCGGCTTTACGCCGCTCTCCTGAATAAGTTTCGCCTGGTCTCTCAGCCAGTCCGTCGGGCTCATATAAATCATGTCGCCGAAGTTCGTGCTTCCGCAATCGAGTGTACACATTTCGGGAAGCAGCTCGCCCACCGGCTCGTGACGCTCTGCAGGAGTTTGTATGTCTGTACCATCTCCGCCAGCAGCCGGGGTGTTCAAACTTGGGATGAAATCTCCCCCGCCCCCGGAGGTAATATTAATGATCACATCTGTCTCTGATTCACGAATGCGATCAACGATTTCCCGATAATGTTCGACATCATGGCTGATGCCGCCAGTCTTATGATCACGGGCATGGACATGCGCAACCGTCGCTCCTGCTTTTGCTGATTCAATCGCTGATTCTGCGATTTCTTTCGGTGTCACCGGTACATGTGGATTTTTTTCTAACGTGTCTCCTGCCCCTGTAACGGCAGAAGTAAGCAATACTTTATGTTTCATTCAAAAGATCCTCCTTTGAATTGATATTTGTTTCGATCTGGATAAAGTGTACCATCCGGACTGTTTACTTTCAATCCTTTGTGATAGTTAACCTTTCTCTCTTTTGTATCACACTGCAGATCAGCATTACCGAGTCCTGTACACTCTGCGTCTTCACTTTATAAGATCCTATTATCAATAATTAAATCTTTATCTACTTAATAATCTTTCAAAAAGTTCTCAAATCCACCTTTATAATCAACCGTCTGGATTGTATAGTTTAAAATGCAAAAAAATTTAAAAGGCTGCTGGATTATCGTGAGGAACAACTTATGAATTGGAAAACGTTTTGAGGGGTTTTGTCTTAGAACTTGAATGTTTTCACTACAAGCTGATTCACCAGCTTCTCTGAGGAGCTGGTGAATTTTTATTATTTGCTTGCCTGATATCGAGGATAATGATTACTCGTCAGCTTCGGAGTTATGTTCCGCTAACATCACAGCAATTTCATCTCCAATGGATTGGACGCCTTCGAGATAGTTGTTTAAAACGACTGAGAAAATAAGCTTTTCTCCGTCTTCTGTTGTCACATATCCCGACAAAGAATTCACTCCTGTTATGGATCCTGTTTTCGCTTGTACATTATCTTCTGCAGCCGTATTGCCCATTCTGTATCGCAGTGTTCCGCCGACAAAGCGTTCACTATTTCCGGCAACAGGAAGAGAATTCAAATAAGCTGGGAACCACTCTTTGTTTTGAACTTGGTAAAGCAGCTTTGAAATTTCGTTTGCAGGGACCATGTTCACATGTGACATGCCGGACCCGTCACGCAGTCTCATCGTCTCAGCATTGACGTCGTTATCGTGAAGAAAATCTTCCACCACTTCAAAACCCTTATCCCAGCTGCCTTCATCATGGACAACTTTACCCATCTCTTTGATCAACACTTCCGCATGGCCGTTATTACTGAGCTTCATAAATGGAATAAACAGCTCTTCCAGTGGCATGGACTCGTTATCTACAAGTAATTCTGCTGATTCGGGAGTTTTTCCGTCTGCACGTGTTTCACCCTTAACTTTTATTCCTTCTTTGCCTAATGCCTTGTGAAATAAATCTAAAGTAAGCCCTGCAGGTTCTGAAACAGCCACCCAGGAGCGTGATCGTGTGCCTTCAATCGGGATTTCTCCTTCAACAACAATTTGATTGGTGCCATGCTCACGTTCAATGGAAATATCTTTAGGCTGATCGGAAGCTGTGGTCTCTGTTTTATTAACAATTTGCACATAATCATTTTCAGGAGTGACTTTTACCTCCGCCTCCTCCCCTTCTTCATCTGCAGGATACACTTCGACAATCACAGTGCCCGCATCATAATCTTCGTTTGGTGATACAGTTAGTGCTGAGATTTGAGCAGCTGTATAGTTGGTTTCATCATTCCACGAGATATCCTCTGATAATCGAATATCGTCATACCATGTATCATCAGCAAGAAGATCTCCTTTGACCTCCTCTATACCAGCTTCTTTTACGGACTGAGCAAATGCTTGAATGTCATCTTCCATTACCGTCGGGTCGCCTTTGCCTTTTAAGTATAAGTCACCATGCAGCTTCTTACCTTTGATGCTTCCGTCGGTTAATACCTCTGTTGTGAACGTATAGTCGGGACCTAGCGTTTCAAGGGCAGCAGCACCGGTTAAAAGTTTCATATTAGAAGCGGGTTTTAATCGAATATCACCGTCGTTTTCATACAACAGTTCTCCACTCTCAGCTGAACGTACACTAACACCAGCTAATGCTCCATCTAACCTCCCATCATTTAAAATTTCGTCAATTTGAGTTGATAACGCTGTGTCCTCAGATGAAGCATTTACTTGAGTGTCTTCCACGGCTTGGGAAGGAGCGAACGTTAAGAACGCGATGAGAAACAGAATAACCATTTGCTTACTTTTAATTGATAACTTCATTATGTATCTTCCTCCTTCAATATTTTGATTCCTTTAAGCCTAGCAAAGGAGACAGAATTTTTTAACAATTTTATGTAAAATTATCCAAAATAGCTCCATAGGAGGATTTATTATACTTCTAGCTTATTCCAATACGAGTATTTTTATTTAAGTCGTGGAGCTTTAGATTGATATTTCATATTGTTCCTTTTCCCAATCCCTGATAGTATTATTTTTATTGTTTTAAAAATGCAGTACTCATTTTACAACGAGAAGGGAACAAGAAATATGCAAAACAAAATACCATTTTCTACGTATGCTCTAATAGGTACGATGTTGTTTGGGCTGTACTTTGGGGCGGGGAACTTAATTTTCCCGATCCAGTTAGGTCAGATGGCCGGAACAAACTTCTGGCCGGCATTAATCGGCTTTATCGTGACAGCAATAGGTCTGCCGTTTTTAGGAATTTTAGCCATTGGATTATCAGGAAGTAATGGCTTGCGTGATTTAGCGAGCCGCGTTCATCCTCTATTTGGGCTCACCTTTGCGATGATTCTTTACTTAACCATCGGTCCGTTTTTTGCCATTCCACGAACAGCAACTGTACCATTTGTTATCGGTTTTGAACCGTTTATGAATCCGGATCATGCAAGTTTATGGTTAGGAATCTTCAGCTTCTTATTCTTTGGGGTTGTCTATTATTTCTCTCTAAATCCAGCCAAAATTATGGATTACATCGGAAAATACTTAACGCCGACATTCTTAGTGTTCTTATTCGTATTAATCATTGTGGCGATTGTTCGACCAATGGGGAGCTTTGGCGCACCTGCGGGTGACTACAATCAACTGGCGTTTATGACAGGCTTTAAAGAAGGCTATAACACGATGGATGCTCTAGCCTCTCTCGCTTTCGGTATTGTTGTTATTCATGCGATTAAAAGCCAGGGAATTACAGACACGAAGGCCATTGCAAAAACGACCTGGAAGTCAGGCATCTTCGCCATGGGCTTAATGATGGTGATTTATGGGTTGATTGCCTATATGGGGGCTTCTAGTGTAGCAGCTGTTGGGACATTCGATAATGGTGGCCTGATCTTTGCGGCAGTCGCTCAATATTTTTTCGGGTCGTTTGGGGCGATTTTACTTGCTATTATTATTGTGCTGGCTTGTTTGAAGACAAGCATAGGGCTGATCAGTGCGTGCAGTGAATTTTTTCATGAAACATTTCCAAAAGTCAGCTATCAGGCGTTCGTACTTGTGCTATGTCTAGTATCCTTTACAATCGCAAACTTCGGCTTAAACAACATCATACAATTTGCTTTGCCGGTATTGATGTTTTTATATCCGCTGGCTATTGTCCTTATTTTATTAGGGCTGTGCTCTTCCCTATTCGACCACAAGCGCAGTGTATATGCCACATCCATGTTCTTTACGTTTTTCGTCAGTATCGTTGATGGCTACAGTACCTTAGCTGAAAGCGTTCCTGGGGCGACTCTTTCATCAATTGAATCAGTGAAGCAGCTTTACCTTGAGTATTTACCGCTTTATGATATCGGGCTTGGCTGGATATTACCTGCTTTAGCCGGTGCCTTGATCGGCGGCTTTTGGCCGGCACGAGAGGGTTCCCATTCACGATCTACAACTATTGAAAATAACTGATTCCATAGTCTCTAAGAAAGAACAAACAAAAACAAGCCAGAAAAAACGCCTCTAATTAACCTTTAGAGGTGTTTTTTCTGGCTTTTTAGTCGCATTCGGTTGTTATTTTAATGACTAATCCTAGTTCCTTTGAGTGCTTTTCATTTTACTTTAGCATTTCAACTTCACACGATAGAATTACTGTTTTTTTGTCTGCTCTTCTGTTCTGTGCGTATGTTCGGTTAACCGCTCAAGAACCTCTTTCCTAAGACTGGGGTTCAAAGGGCCAAGACCAAAAATTTCTGACAGCCATAAGCCATCAACCGCCAGGCGCATGATAGTAGCATCTACTTGATCAATTCCGTCATGCTCGATATGATTCTGCCAATCTGCATATGTATCTTGCAACGGCTTGAGCAGTTTAGTGTTCATCCCCTGAGCTGCTAACATTCCAGCACTGATCGTTTCGTTTTCCAAGCTTTTTGCATGCATGACGTTAATAAATGATCTGGCCCATTTGCCCGTCTCTTCTGTATCTTTTTCCACAAGCTCCTCAACATTGGCACGATAGATTTCATTCATATGCTGCACAAGCCCCTGCACGAGAGCTTCTTTTGTCGAAAAGTGATACAAGAGTCCACCTTTGCTGACCTCTGCTCTTTTAGAGACAGCATCTAACGTTAAAGCATCACTGCCCTGCTCTTTAACGATTAACGCGGCAGCTTCTAAGATTTTATGCCGTTTCGATTCTCTAGGCATGCTCATTCCCTCATTTACTAAGTACGTTTTTCCATCATGTTATCAGTAGTTCACAGGTTTTTCAATTTAATCAAAATGCCCGTTGCATAGAGTTGAATGTCAACTATAATCTTATCCACATACTTTTCAACAGTTGTGTATGGATATTATCGGTTTTCAACATTTTAATCCACACTATCCACAGGTAGTTGTCAACTTATCCACAAAAATTGGTAGCGTTTTCTCTCCTTTAATTTCAATATGATAATTATTTTATCCACTGCATAAATATACAAATGTGCATAACTTTTAAAGTCACCTCCTTCTACAGCCTTACGTTAAGCCACTCCCTCATGAAAAAAACTCCCTTATTAAGGGAGTTTAGGAGCCTCTTTTACCGTACATTTCCAAGTCTAAGCCAGGGTTTGCGTTCAAATCATAACCGGAACGATGTCCCTGTTGATAAGCCACAGCGCCTGCTGCTGCAATCATCGCTGCGTTATCTGTGCATAAGTGCAGTGGAGGAATGAGTAATTCACACTCCTCTTCTTTAAACTTATCCTTTAACGCCGCGCGTAATCCTTTATTTGCTGCAACTCCACCGGCCACAATGACCTGCTTCACTCCATATTCTTTAGCGGCCTTATATGTTTTTGTGGATAACACGTCCACTACACTTTCTTGAAAACTCGCTGCCACATCTTGTGGAGGAATTTCTTCATTTTTCTGCTTCGCGTTGTGCAGCTTGTTGATAACTGCTGACTTTAAACCACTGAAGCTAAAATCATAGGATCCATCCTCAAGCCATGCTCTTGGAAAATCAATCGAGACTTCTCCTTCCTGAGCAAGCTTATCGATGTGTGGACCACCTGGATAAGGAAGCTTTAACGTACGTGCTACTTTGTCGTACGCTTCACCTGCGGCATCGTCACGCGTTTCTCCAATCACTTCAAAGCTTCCATGCTCGTCCATTAAAATAAGCTCTGTATGGCCCCCGGAAACTACGAGAGAAAGCAGTGGAAATTCGAATTCTTTTTCTAACCGATTGGCGTAAATATGACCAGCGATATGATGCACGCCGACTAGCGGCTTCTGCTTGGCGAACGCCAGTGCTTTTGCAGCATTGACCCCCACAAGTAATGCTCCGACAAGCCCAGGGCCTTCTGTTACCGCAATGGTTTCAATATCATCGATCGTCATTTCTGCCTGCGTAAGCGCCTCTTCCAGCGTCAGCGTAATCTGTTCGATATGGTGACGGGAAGCAATTTCCGGAACAACTCCGCCAAACCGCTTATGGCTTTCTATTTGAGAAGCCACCACATTCGTTACTAGCTCGCGTTCATTTTTTACAATAGCCACAGCTGTTTCATCACAGCTCGTTTCAATCGCTAAAACATATTGATCTTTACTCATTTTAACCCCACCCACATGACTAATGCGTCTTCTCCATTGTCAGTATAGTAATTTTTCCTTATACCGCCAGGCACAAGTCCGAATTTACGATATAAATGCTGCGCTGCCATATTGGACACCCGTACCTCCAGGCTCAGCTGAATGGCTCCCATCTCAATGACCTGTTCAAAAGAATAGCGGAACAGCTGCTCGCCGTACTTTTTCCCGCGGTGATCTGGATGGATCGCAATATTGGTTACGTGCGCTTCATCAATAATCAGCCAGACGCCGCAATACCCGAAAACTTCCCCTTGATTTTCAATGACATAATAGTGCGCGTAAGGATTCTCGCCGTTTACTTCATTTCTGAACGTTTCCTCTGTCCAGGGTACGGCAAAGGCAGCATGCTCTACTACCATTACTTGAGCAATATCCTCTTCTTTCATTTCTCTCACCTGTACCATTTACCGTTTCTCCTGCTGAGCCAGCCACTTCGCTTCTGCTTCGGGAATACGCAAATAATTCGGTACGAGCTCATGAAGGGAAGCCGGCTCTTTCTCCATTGCCGCAAGCGCCAGATAGGAGGGGCTCGGGTAATGACAGCCTGCGTCAGCAATGACAGCTTGATCTCCTAAGTATTCTTCAATCATATCTTTGTGTAACGCTATGTCCTGACTTAAGAACAGTATCGGTGCGTTGAGATCTTTTAATGACGCCAGCCAATCTGACATTAGAAGGTTCGTCTCTTCTTTGATGAGATTTAGCTTCGTATCATACAAGCCCGTATAAACAAGACCTCTTCTAGCATCAAAAAAAGGACAGATATATCCTTCATAAAGGCGACCCTGGCTGGCCAAGGCCTTAAGGCTCGAGATCCCGACTACTGGAATACCTAACGACCATGCCATCGTTTTCGCTGTCGTTAAGCCGATCCGCACCCCTGTGTAAGAGCCTGGGCCGTGAGCTACTGCTATTCGATCCAGTTCTTCAGGCTTCGTTTGCGTGTCACGCATCAATTGATCAATCGCAGGCATCAAACGAATCGAATGATTTTTTTTCACGTTAGTCATTAGTTCGCCTGCCACTATTCCGTCTTTAACTATGGAGAGACCTAACACATCATTTGACGTATCCATCGCCAGCACATTCATGTACTCATCTCCTTACACACTTGTTCAAAATGATTGGAACGAGCAGTAATAGAGATTTTTCGTGACGTATCGTCCACATACTCAATCGTTAATTCTAAACGCTCCTCTGGCAAGTAATCTTCAATGAACTGTGACCACTCCACTACAGTCACACCTTCTCCATTAAAAAACTCTTCAAACCCTAAATCCTCATCACTATCCTCTAGACGATATACATCCATATGATAGAAAGGAATCCGTCCCATATACTCTTTTATAATCGTAAATGTGGGACTATTCACCGTTCGTTTAACTCCAAGCCCTTTTGCCAGGCCTTTCGTAAAGGTCGTTTTCCCTGCACCTAAATCGCCCTCAAGCGTCAGCACATCGCCACCTTGCAGCAAGCCTCCAAGCTTCTCCGCAAACTGCTTCGTATCCTCTTCTGAATGCGTTGTCCATGTTATTGTCGTCATTCTAATCACGTTCCTCTTGCAAATGGGTATACCCCGATTTATTTAGAATGGAGCGTTTTCCTTCCTTATAAAGGTAGACGGCACCATTTTGACCGCTTTCTTTCACTCTGCCAATTTCAACGACTGGCGTATTCGCTTGCTTCGCAACCTCGACGATGTGGGGCCATTCCTTTTCACTAACCGTGCCTATTAACTCAAAATCTTCTCCTCCTGAAAGCACCCAGTCTTCATAACGAGAAGGGAACAACTCAGAAATTTGAGAGGTGTAAGGGATTTGCTCAAAGTTTAAATGAAGCTCAACCTTTGAAGCTTCAGCAATCTCATTTGCTTCATTAGCAATTCCATCACTTACGTCATTTAACGCAACACGAGAGAAGGACGATAATCGTTTGGCAAAATTAATACGCGGATCAGGTGTACGATGCCTTTGTATTAAATATGGATCATTCACCCCATTAAGTATACATTCAAGTCCCGCGCGAGCGTCACCTAATGTACCCGTCGCAAAGACGATATCTCCTGATTGAGCGGCACTTCGATAGCGCGCTTTATCTTTTACGACGTAGCCAAAAACCGTAATGGAGACACAAAGCTGCTTGCCAGAAACCGTATCGCCCCCAATTAAATCCATATGGTATTCGCTGGCAAGCGAGCGCATGCCCCGATATACTTCTCCCAGCTCTTCCTGTGTCCAATCGCTTGGAACGACAAGTGATACTAAGTAAAAGGCAGGCGTGCTTCCCATCGCAGCTAAATCACTTAGATTCGCAGCCAGCGCCCGGTAACCTATATGGTATGGCTGCATTGTCTCTCTGGAAAAATGAACGTCCTCCACCATCGTATCGACCGCCGTCACAATATCCTCAGAAGGCTGACGGAACACGGCAGCATCATCACTCACTCCCTTAATCAGCGAAGGCTGTAAATAGGCGGACGGCCGGATCGAATCGATAAAAGAAAACTCGTCCATAGCTAAAACCCCTCTCGTCCTGCGTTAAAGAAACCGTACGTTTCTTCACAATAAAACCATTATACCAAGTAATATCATGAAAATAAAAAAAGACAAAAGAAAAGCCTTAGGAAAGAATCCCTAAGGCTGTAATATTAGATGTAATGGCGGTCCGGACGGGACTCGAACCCGCGACCTCCTGCGTGACAGGCAGGCATTCTAACCAACTGAACTACCGGACCATTTAAAACACTACTAAACTCAACACAAGTTGAGCTTTGAAAATAATTTGGTTGCGGGGGCAGGATTTGAACCTGCGACCTCCGGGTTATGAGCCCGACGAGCTACCGAACTGCTCTACCCCGCGATATTGTGGAAAACTCTTTATAAGTTCCCATTATAATTTTTGTAAGACTGCTCCTCACGTTGCAAGCTTATTCGTTGAAGCTTACGCTCGTCGCAAGACCTACAGGGATGTTTTGCAAGATGTTTTACGGTCTTGCTCTACCCCGCGATATTGTGGGAATAATCTTTAAGTTCCCATAAAATTTAATTGAAACGACGTAGCAGCGTCCTACTCTCACGGGGGTAAACCCGACTACCATCGGCGCTGAAGAGCTTAACTACTGTGTTCGGCATGGGAACAGGTGTGACCTCTTCGCTGTCGCCACTACATCGTTGATTGAG
>NZ_JAPVRC010000029.1 GCF_030345335.1 Halobacillus campisalis | reverse complement strand
CTTCTTTATCCATGTTCGTTTTTTGGTGACCGTTTGTTTATAGGGATAAACCGCACAATATCAAGTTTTTATCATAACTGTAGCGCAGCATCTGACATCCTGAAATCAGTGTTTCCGTACCACCTAACCATCGCAAAGAGCTCCGGGAAATTGCAAGACTCCTGTGGGAAAAGAGTGCTTGGTGAGACCCCGGAGAGCGTTAGCTCGAGGAGGCTCACTGCGCTCCCACGGAAAGCGAGTGATTTCCCGGAGCTCTCAACGCTGTCACTCATAACGGAAACA
>NZ_JAPVRC010000028.1 GCF_030345335.1 Halobacillus campisalis | reverse complement strand
CTGATGTCCAGCTGCGAAAGGCAAGCCTTCGCGACATAAGCAATCTACCTCCATCGGGAAAGGCCACCCGATTGCGGCATCTTGCTTATGCGTTTCAGGCTTAAACGCCTTTCTTCGCATTTCTTTTGTCCAGCTGCAGTGGCCAGACACTCGCGACATAAGCAATCCACCTACGTGAAGTAAGGTCGCTTCACTTCGGTGTTTTGCTTATGCGTGTCGTGTCTAATCGGCCACTTCCACATTTCTGATGTCCAGCTGCGAAAGGCAAGCCTTCGCGACATAAGCAATCTACCTCCATCGGGAAAGGCCACCCGATTGCGGCATCTTGCTTATGCGTTTCAGGCTTAAACGCCTTTCTTCGCATTT
>NZ_JAPVRC010000027.1 GCF_030345335.1 Halobacillus campisalis | reverse complement strand
CCAACCACACCAATCGATATGAGATGAACGAACCCCCTTATACTGTTCTTTGAATTATTTTTATCTCCGCCATCTCAGTCCAGTCCATACGCCGCTGAACGAAGTGCTTCCGCTTTCAAAGGTAGGAGCCTCGCACATTCCTAAAACCCCTAACTTTTATTACGGGACGGAACTATGAAATGAGAAGAAGAAACTCTCTTGTACCAACGTTTGCAGAATAATTAAACCGGTTGTTTTAGAAAAACTAACTATCCAATAGGCTTTTCATTTCCGTGAAAGTAAGCTAGAAATGAACCCTTTTTGCAAGAAAGTGCGTCTTCTTTATCCATGTTCGTTTTTTGGTGACCGTTTGTTTATAGGGATAAACCGCACAATATCAAGTTTTTAT
>NZ_JAPVRC010000026.1 GCF_030345335.1 Halobacillus campisalis | reverse complement strand
GCACATTCCTAAAACCCCTAACTTATATTACGGGACGGAACTATGAAATGAGAAGAAGAAACTCTCTTGTACCAACGTTTGCAGAATAATTAAACCGGTTGTTTTAGAAAAACTAACTATCCAATAGGCTTTTCATTTCCCTGAAAGTAAGCTAGAAATGAACCCTTTTTGCAAGAAGGTGCGTCTTCTTTATCCATGTTCATTTTTTGGTGAGCGTTTGTTTATAGGGATAAACCGCTCAATATCAAGTTTTTATCATAACTGTAGCGCAGCATCTGACATCCTGAAATCGGTGTTTCCGTACCACCTAATCATCGCAAAGAGCTCCGGGAAATTGCGAGACTCCTGTGGGAAAAGAGTGCTTGGTGAGACCCCGGAGAGCGTTAGCTCGAGGAGGCT
>NZ_JAPVRC010000025.1 GCF_030345335.1 Halobacillus campisalis | reverse complement strand
GGCTTCGCCTTCCGGGATCTCACCTACCATGTACATCCCACAGGAGTCTCACCGTTTTCTAAAGCCACCATCCGATTGGAAGGTGCTCGAAACTATACCAAGTTTAAAAGTATTAGCAATATATTGGAAATATTAGTAAAAAACTTGTATTCCAAGAGTCTATCCTTTCCTCGGAACTTCTTGCCTTTACTAGGATAACGGAAATATTTTTGCGGTGCTTTCACTTAAAAAATAACTGCTCTGGAGTGATGCAAGAAAATATTTGAAACTACCTTAAAATGTAGGTTTATAACTAAAATGCTACATCCATACCACTGGAGTTTAATGATCCCACTAATATTAAGTAGTTATTTTTAAAACGATTTCGAGAAGCGCATATATAGGGAGGGGCGGCGGGGAATGGGGAGACTCCTGTGGGAAGAGAGTGCTTGG
>NZ_JAPVRC010000024.1 GCF_030345335.1 Halobacillus campisalis | reverse complement strand
ATCACTCGCTTTCCATGGGCGTACGGTGAGCTTCCTCGGGCTAACGCCCTCCGGGATCTCACCATGTACTGTCATCCCATAGGAGTCTCGCAATTTCCCGGCCCTTCTTGCTTTTGTGAGGATAACGAAAACATCATATGCGCTGCTTCATATAATAAATAACGGCTTTTGAATAATAACCGGTGAGACTTTTGTATGCAAAGGTGCTTGATATTACCTTAAAGTGCAGAGGATCTTAGAACTGAAAATGCTATACCTAGATCAGGGGAGTTTGATGCTCCTATTAGTATTATCAAAGTCTTTTTCAAGCGATTTCGAGAAGTACATATATAGTGAAGGGCGGCGGGGAATGGGGAGACTCCTGTGGGAAGAGAGTGCTTGGTGAGATCCCGCAGGACGGGACGTCCGAGGAAGCTCACCGCGCTCCCACGGAAAGCGAG
>NZ_JAPVRC010000023.1 GCF_030345335.1 Halobacillus campisalis | reverse complement strand
AACTCTCCATAAAAGTTAGTTTGACTTGCTCATTTGCACACCGAATGTGCTTGTTTTACTTCCTTCTTTAGTAGAAAGAAGACTTGACGTACTGGTTGGTTCGTTCAGTTTTCAAAGATCAAATGTTCAATGGTGGGCCTGAGTGGACTCGAACCACCGACCTCACGCTTATCAGGCGTGCGCTCTAACCAGCTGAGCTACAGGCCCCAATGGTAAAGTTTTTTTGGAGCGGGTGAAGGGAATCGAACCCTCATCATCAGCTTGGAAGGCTGAGGTTTTACCACTAAACTACACCCGCGTTATATATGGAAGTTTTATGTTTGCTAGAGTTAGAACATCGATGGTCGGGAAGACAGGATTCGAACCTGCGACCCCTTGGTCCCAAACCAAGTGCTCTACCAAGCTGAGCTACTTCCCGTAAGTAATGGCGCGCCCGAGAGGAGTCGAACCCCTAACCTTCTGATCCG
>NZ_JAPVRC010000022.1 GCF_030345335.1 Halobacillus campisalis | reverse complement strand
GGCATCCACCGTGCGCCCTTATTCACTTAACTTTCTTCGTGAAAAGACGTTTCGTTTGTTTGATGTCTTGTCATCATCTACGCATGGAATGCGTAGTGATTATCTTATCCAGTTTTCAAGGTTCACAAACCCATTTAAGGGTTGCATATAAAACACAAAGGTATCGTTGTGTTTTAAGAAAAAACTTATGGTGGAGCCTAGCGGGATCGAACCGCTGACCTCCTGCGTGCAAAGCAGGCGCTCTCCCAGCTGAGCTAAGGCCCCGAAAGTGAATGGTGGGCCTGAGTGGACTCGAACCACCGACCTCACGCTTATCAGGCGTGCGCTCTAACCAGCTGAGCTACAGGCCCATTCATTAAGGGATATATTTAATCTCTCAAAACTGAACAACCAACCAGGTACGTCTTCCGAAGGAGACGGCTTTTTGTGTTCGAAAACACGTCCAGCCGGTCCTTTTTCCTTAGAAAGGAGGTGATCCAGCCGCACCTTCCGATACGG
>NZ_JAPVRC010000021.1 GCF_030345335.1 Halobacillus campisalis | reverse complement strand
ATGGTGGCTTTAGAAAACGGATCGCTTTCCGTGGGCATGTGGTGAGCTTCCTCAGGCTTCGCCTTCCGGGATCTCACCTACCATGTACATCCCACAGGAGTCTCACCGTTTTCTAAAGCCACCATCCAATTGGAAGGTGCTCGAAACTATACCAAGTTTAAAAGTATTAGAAATATATTAGAAATATTAGTAAAAACCTTGTATTCCAAGTATCTATCCTTTCCTCGGAACTTCTTGCCTTTACTAGGATAACGGAAACATTTTTGCGGTGCTTCACTTAAAAAATAACTTATCTGGAGGATGCAAGAAAATATTTGAAACTACCTTAAAATGTAGGTTTATAACTAAAATGCTACATCCATACCACTGGAGTTTAATGATCCCACTAATATTAAGTAGTTATTTTTAAAACGATTTCGAGAAGTACATATATATGGTGGGGCGGCGGGGAATGGGGAGACTCCTGTAGGAAGAGAGTGCTTGGTGAGATCCCGCAGGACGGGACGTCCGAGGAAGCTCACCGCGCTCCCACGGAAAGCGAGTCATTCCCCGCCGCCCTGATCCACTCACCAAATGTCTCGAAATCAAGTCTTCC
>NZ_JAPVRC010000020.1 GCF_030345335.1 Halobacillus campisalis | reverse complement strand
CAGAGACGATGAGGTCAATAGGTCCGAGGTGGAAGCGTGGTGACACGTGCAGCTGACGGATACTAATCAATCGAGGACTTAACTATATATCAACCTTCGTGAAAAGGTTACGTTTGTGAACATGTCCAATGTCTTATCCAGTTTTGAGGGTTTTCAAAAAAAACTCTTGAAATTTTCATAAAAGGGTCATATAATATATCTTGTCCCTAAAATATAAGGTTTGGTGGCGAAAGCGAAGAGGTCACACCTGTTCCCATGCCGAACACAGAAGTTAAGCTCTTCAGCGCCGATGGTAGTCGGGTTTACCCCCGTGAGAGTAGGACGCCGCCATACCTTACATAAAATCCGGAGGATTAGCTCAGCTGGGAGAGCACTTGCCTTACAAGCAAGGGGTCGCAGGTTCGAGCCCTGCATCCTCCACCATGTTGCCGGCCTAGCTCAACTGGTAGAGCAACTGACTTGTAATCAGTAGGTTGGGGGTTCAAGTCCTCTGGCCGGCACCATTGATTTTACTATATACTTCATTCATGAAGAGCCATTAGCTCAGCTGGTAGAGCAAGCCCACATCAACGAATGATCTTCTTCGCAGGCTTGCGAGGAGTGAGACATCACTGACACAGCTTGCAACACGACGAGCATCATTAACAAAATTACCAGAACTTATTTCATTAAGAGCCATTAGCTCAGCTGGTAGAGCATCTGACTTTTAATCAGAGGGTCGGAGGTTCGAGCCCTCCATGGCTCACCATTTATTTGCGGGTGTGGTGGAATTGGCAGACACGCTAGATTTAGGATCTAGTGCTTCACGGCGTGGGGGTTCAAGTCCCTCCACCCGCATTATATGCGGAAGTAGTTCAGTGGTAGAACACCACCTTGCCAAGGTGGGGGTCGCGGGTTCGAATCCCGTCTTCCGCTCCATTTATACTTAACAGGTTAATATAAATATATTGAAGTAACCTTACTTGCAAGTCATGCCGGGGTGGCGGAATTGGCAGACGCACAGGACTTAAAATCCTGCGGTAGGTTTCTACCGTGCCGGTTCGAGTCCGGCCCTCGGCACCATAATTTAACATGCGCCCGTAGCTCAATTGGATAGAGCGTCTGACTACGGATCAGAAGGTTAGGGGTTCGACTCCTCTCGGGCGCGCCATTACTTACGGGAAGTAGCTCAGCTTGGTAGAGCACTTGGTTTGGGACCAAGGGGTCGCAGGTTCGAATCCTGTCTTCCCGACCATTTCTTTCAATTAATTTTGGGGCCTTAGCTCAGATGGGAGAGCGCCTGCTTTGCACGCAGGAGGTCAGCGGTTCGATCCCGCTAGGCTCCACCAATATCAATTTGATCTTTGAAAACTGAACGAACCAACCAGTACGTCAAGTCTTCTTTCTATTATATAGAAGGAAGTAAAACAAGCACATTCGGTGTGCAAATGAGCAAGTCAAACTAACTTTTATGGAGAGTTTGATCCTGGCTCAGGACGAACGCTGGCGGCGTGCCTAATACATGCAAGTCGAGCGCAGGA
>NZ_JAPVRC010000001.1 GCF_030345335.1 Halobacillus campisalis | reverse complement strand
AGATGAAATTTCCCCTTACGCCAAGTAAGTAAGATTCCTCAGAGACGATGAGGTCAATAGGTCCGAGGTGGAAGCGTGGTGACACGTGCAGCTGACGGATACTAATCAATCGAGGACTTAACTATATCAACCTTCGTGAAAAGGTTACGTTTGTGAACATGTCCGATGTCTTATCCGGTTTTGAGGGTTCACCTCAATGAACGATGTAGTGGCGACAGCGAAGAGGTCACACCTGTTCCCATGCCGAACACAGTAGTTAAGCTCTTCAGCGCCGATGGTAGTCGGGTTTACCCCCGTGAGAGTAGGACGCTGCTACGTCAATTAGAAACCTTAGAAGCTATTGCTTCTAAGGTTTTTTTGTTTCCTATTTTCTAAAAGACAGTCTGCTAAATATCAAGTTCACATTTTTTCATAATAGAAGTTATTAAACTATTTTATAAAAAAACTCTGTTTTTATAATTAAACACGGAGTGAAGTTTTTCCGATTTCATCTTCTTGAGTAATTGTATTATACCCTTTATACTAAAAAAAAGAATGTGTGTTCGGGGTGATTAATATTCAACTGAGGAGATGGAGTTACTCTGGCAGAAAAATGGTGAGAGGGTATTTTGATGAGTTCCCCCACTCTGTCATTTATTTCAAAAGGGTAAGAAGATATTATATTATATTTAGTCTAGACTGGGATGATAGAGATCGTGTCCTTACAGAAAAGGATCGGGAAGACATGCAGTTTTTGCTGAATAAAGAGTTGGGCAGAGAAAAAGAATATTCTCAAAAAAAATCGAGAAGACCTTAGCTGTTCCGCCGTTTGTAGAGAATGCTCTGCTTTCTCTACAATTTTTTATTATTTAAATCTTTTAAATGGTTTGTAAAAAGACAGGAGATTGTCGAGAACTTTCTCGAACAATCTCCTGTCTAGCAGTATGAAGCACATAAATTTCATTTCACCCCATAGATTCAAAAGCAGCGTTGATACCTGCTACCCTGCCAGTAACCATTGCCGCGGTAATATTATAGCCGCCTGTGTAGCCGTGGATATCAAGGATTTCCCCACAGAAATATAACCGGTCCATCAATTTCGATTGCATTGTGTTTGGTATAATTTCTTTAATCGATACGCCCCCGCCTGTGACGAAAGCTTTTTCGATCGGTTGGGAATCATGAATATTCACTTTGAAATGCTTTAAGTGCAAAACAAAGTCTCTCAGCATTTGATTCGATATATTAGCTGCTTTAGTTTCATGATCTATCTTTAGGATCGATAATAGATAGTCTATCAGCCTTTCAGGAACTAAACCTTTGACTACATTCCTAAATGACTTTTTAGAATGTTCCTTCAGTTCCTGCTGCAATTTTTCTAACAGCACGTTCTCTTTTTCTTCAGGAAGACAGTCGATCTCGATAATTACGGGGCGATGTCCTTTCATAAATTCTTTAACTACATATTGAGAACATCGTAGAATCGCTGGGCCAGATAAGCCAAAGTGTGTAAACAGCATGTCCATTGTATGGGTAACAATCTTTTTGTTTTTGTGGTTGAGTACGGAAACCCCGACATCACGTAAAGAGAGACCTTGAAGTGTTTTATTTTTTATAAATGGGTCATCAGATAATAAAGGAACTTCTGTAGGGAACAATTCTGTTATTGTATGCCCCGCCTTCTTCGCCCACGCATAACCATCTCCAGTAGAGCCTGTATAAGGTACTGCTTTTCCCCCTACAGCAAGTACAATCGATTGGGTGCTAAGCTTTTCTCCTGAACTGAGTAGTACTTGATGGGATTTTTCTCCATAATGGACGGCTTTTACTGGAGTGTTCGTCCGCACTTCTACTTTCAATTCATCTAACCTGGATAGCAGGGCATTCACCACATCTTTTGCTTTATTGCTGACTGGGAACATTCTTCCGTGATCTTCTTCTTTTAAGCCTACTCCGAGGTTTTCAAAAAAATCGATAATGTCATAATTGTTAAAGACCGAAAAAGGACTGTATAAAAACCGACCGTTTCCAGGAATATGTTTGATCACTTCTTCTTCTGGGAGGCGATTCGTGACATTGCATCGTCCTCCACCCGAAATAGCCAGTTTAGTGCCCAGCTTTTTCCCTTTGTCAAGAAGGAGTGTTTTCACTCCTTGTTCAGCGGCTGCTATAGCGGCCATCAATCCAGAAGGGCCTCCTCCTATAACAATGACTTGATAATCCATTCTTTACTTCCTTTCTTTAAACACTAAAATTCCAATGTTATTTGCATTTTTATGATAAAATAGACAAAGTTGACTCTAAAAAATTGAAGGTGAATATCAAATTATGTCGAAAATACTAAAAGGTACCATGATTTTGACAGGTGCGACATTTTTGTCGAAATTCCTGGGAATGATCTATACGGTCCCGTTCGAACAGATGGTCGGACCCGAAGGCATGGAACTCTATTTCTATGCTTATACACCATACAACATTTTATTAAGTTTATCTACACTTGGAGTTCCGATGGCGGTTTCAAAATTCGTCTCCAAATATAATTCTCTTGAAGATTATCAAACTGGCCGTGATATGTTTAAGTCTGGCATGCAGCTGATGGGGATTACAGGTATTATTACATTTCTAATTATGTTTTTAACCGCAGAACCCATCGCGCGTTTCAGTTTATCGGATGAAAATACCAGCGCGTCTGTAGATGATACAGCTATGGTCATCCGTATGGTAGCTTTTGCGTTACTTATCATACCTAGTATGAGTATTATCCGAGGTTTCTTTCAGGGGAATGAGTCGATGGCGCCGACAGGAATTTCCCAGGTAGTCGAGCAGATTGTCCGGATTGTTTTCCTGCTCGTTTCCGTTTATGTAGTCCTTTATGTTTTGGAAGGAAGCCTGTCCACTGCTATAGGCTTTTCAACGTTTGCTGCATTCATAGGCGGGATCGCTTCATTGATTGTACTGATTATATATTGGAAGAAACGTAAACCTTATTTAGACAAGCAGCTGGCTGCCCAGGAATATACGTACGATCTTTCTAAGAAATCTATGTTCAAAGAGTTGATCAGTTACGCAGGGCCATTTGTTTTAGTAGGCATTGCTACACCCTTGTACCAGTTGATTGATCAGTTTACTTTTAACAAGGCTATGGCCTCTGCAGGTTTATCTGAGATTTCCGGTGCTTCTCTATCCGCTATACATGTGTTAAGCCATAAGCTAGTAATTATTCCGGTCACACTAGGTATTGGTCTTTCGCTAGCTTTATTGCCGGCGATTACAAAATCTTTTACAAAACAAAACATGAAACTGCTCAATCACCAGATCAATCAGGCATTACAAATTATCTCCCTGCTGATCTTTCCAGCAGTTGTGGGTCTCGCGGTCCTTTCTTACGAGGCGTTCGGATCCTTTTATGGCGTTGAGGATGTAGATTATTATGGCGGACTTTTGCGCTGGTATGCTCCTGTAGGATTGTTTTTTGCTTTGTATACAGTGACGGCAGCGATTTTACAAGGAATCAATCGTCAAAATTTCGCTTTAGTTAGTTTAGGTGCCGGATTATTCATTAAATTGGCTACTAACTCCTGGTTTATTGTTTTATTCGGTGCAAAAGGCTCTATCATTTCAACAGGAACTGCGGTGTTGGTAGCTGTGGTCCTTAACCTTTGGAGAATTCAAAGAGCCATTCAATTTTCATACAAAGCAGTATATAAACGAACGTTGCTGATCATGATCCTTACAGCTATTATGGCTGTCACTGTATGGATTATAAAATTGGGATTAGGCTTTGTATGGGACCCAATTGAAAATCGCTTAGCTGCATTGTTCATCTTGTTCATCAGTGCAGGTCTTGGAGGTTTGCTATACTTGTGGATGGCTTATCAAACGACATTGCTGGAAAGAATACTTGGCGGCCGAGTTAAAGTTTTAGATAAGTTTCTAAAACGAAGATAGAAAGGGGAACTGTATGAGAATTGATAAACTTCTCGCCAATATGGGTTACGGAACACGAAAAGAAGTGAAGAACCTATTAAAAAGCGGCAGTGTACGATTAAATGGCGAGCCTGAAAAAAGTCCGAAAACCCACGTTGATCCAGAAGCTGATCTTGTCACTGTTCATGGAGAGACGGTAGAGTACAGAAAGTATATTTACCTGATGCTTAATAAGCCTGGTGATTTGCTCTCCGCAACAGAAGACGCTCACGATATGACTGTCATCGATATTTTGCAACCGGAAGATAAAGTCTTTAATCCCTTTCCGGTAGGGCGCCTTGATAAAGATACAGAGGGTCTACTGCTAATTACTAATGATGGACAGCTCTCACATCGTTTAACCTCTCCTAAAAAAGATATCGGCAAAACGTACTTCGCCGATATCGAAGGAAAAGTGACCAAAGATGATATTGCAAAATTTTCTAATGGCGTAACCCTGGATGACGGGTATGTCACGAAGCCTGCAGATTTAGAAATTTTGAATGCGGGGGAGCAGTCAGAAATAGTATTGACGATAACAGAAGGTAAATTCCATCAAGTTAAGCGGATGTTCGAAGCTGTTGGAAAAGAAGTGACTTATCTGAAAAGGCTAAGTATTGGGGAACTTGAGCTTGATGATAGCTTGGAATTAGGAGAGTACAGGGAATTAGATGATGAGGAAATGGCATACTTGTTCGAAATCACGAAACTAGATCAATAAAAAACACCCAGACATGTTCTGGGTGTTCCTTTACATATTATGAGATTTTTACTTTCCTTTCTGTTGTTGTCCACTTCCCACGATTAGGACTAAACACTAGTCCATTGTATTCCAAAACGCTCAAGTCTCTTTGCATCGTCCGATCCGTAAGGCCGAATTCATCAGCTAATTGTGTAGTTGTAGACGGTCCATTGTGTTGCAGGTACAGGTACACACTTTTAATTCGAGTTAACATACGGGATGATGGATGATTCAAAAAACCACTCCTTATTCTCATTCGTAGGAATTTGTGGTGCGTGTGAATCTCTGAAGATACTATCATTTTACATGAAGATTATAAGCAGAGCCAGACTTTGTGATTGATTTAACAGATTATTCACGAAATTTACAATAATTTAAAATAGGAGGCTGCCAGTTTGCTGATATTAAGAAGACTTTTTAAAAAAATGATCAAAATCAACAATTATTTTCTGTTCATTTCAAGTGCAGTACTTGTGATCTTATCCTCTATTTTGATTGTCATCGTAGAGAAAGAAAATTTCCCGAATTATTTTGATGGCTTCTGGTGGGTCATGACTACAGTTACAACTGTTGGATATGGAGACTATTATCCGGTCACCATAGCAGGACGTTCTATTGCTATTGTATTATACGTGCTGGGTATCGGTCTTATAGGTGTAGTTATCGGAAAAATTATTGATGGATTTGCTGTATTCAGAAAAAAGAGAGTGGAGGGTGACATAGTGTACAAAGATATGAAGCATTTCATTATTATCGGCTGGTCTCAAAAAGCAAAATTTGCTATTGATGAGATTTTAGGAACGAATAAGGAAGTGGATATAGTTGTCATTGATACTTTAAAGGAAGCACCACTTTTATCTGAGAACATCCATTATATTAAAGGGGATGCCTCGGATACTGAAACACTAAAGAAAGCCAATCTAGAAAAGGCAAGGGCTGTATTGGTATTTGCAGATGACAAGCTGGGAAACGGGCAGATGATTGATGGTAAATCTTTATTGATAGCTTCTACCATCGAATCCTCGGCACCTCACGTTCATACTGTTGTGGAAGTAATGGAAGAACGACACATAAAAAACTTCCAGCATGCCCAGGTGAATGAGTTTATCGTATCTAATGAAACCATCTCTTCTCTGGCTGTTCGATCAGCATTCCGTAAAGGAGTTTCAGGGATTTTCAGTCAGCTTCTCAGTCGCTCTGTAGGCGATGATCTTTATTACGTTCCCACTCAAAAGCATTGGACTACTTTTCGTGATGCTTTTGAAGATTTATTAAAAGAAGGTGCCACATTAATTGCCGACCGCAATGATTTAAACGTAAACCGTCGTTTAGACGAAGAGCTGACAGATGAAGCCGAGTTGTACGTTATTTGCGACGATGAAACTTATAAAAAGCTGCTAAGGAAAGGAAGCTAGTGAATGTATATTGCATCGATTTCTGAGCGTTATCAAAAAGAATACGTTGAAAAGCTTTTTCCTTTACTTGAAATTCCAAGCGTGTATGAAAAAAGTTCGCAGTTTTCATATGGAAAACCAATAGATGATGCTTTAAATTATATTCTTGATCTTGGAGAGAAAGACGGTTTTATTGTGAAAAACGTAAACGGTCATGCGGGGCATATTGAATTTGGACAAGGGGAAGAAATAATCGGTATCCTTGGTCATTTAGATGTGGTGCCTGCAGGTGGTGGTTGGGAGACCGATCCGTTTAAACCGGTGTTGAAGGAAGATAAGATTTACGCACGTGGAGTCCAGGATGACAAAGGGCCGGTAATGGCTTCGTATATGGCTATGAAAATGTTAAAAGACCAAGGTTTTCTTCCTAAGAAGAAAGTCCGGCTCATCGTTGGAACTGACGAGGAAAGGGACTGGAAGGGAATCGAGCATTATTTCAAGCATGAAAAGATGCCTGAATTCGGCTTTTCTCCAGACGCTTCATTTCCCGTCATTCATGCTGAAAAAGGGTTGATTGATGCTTACATCAACTTTCCTGCAGCTCACGAACATACAGATTATATTCATTCTTTTACAAGTGGCGATCGATTGAATATGGTTCCTGATGAGGCGAAAGCCGTCTTGCACTTATCCAGTGATGTTAGCTCTAAGTACAACAACTTTTTAAAGGATAAAGCTGTGACAGGAGATTTTTTTGTAGAAGGGTCTTTTATTCATTTGACATTGAATGGAGAAGCGGCTCATGCGAGCACACCGGAAAAAGGGTTAAATGCAGCTCTTTACCTTTTAGAGTTTCTCTTAGAAGCCGGTTTGAACAAAAAACATCAAGCTGCGGTGCAACAGCTGGTCGCTTCATTCCGTTCTGTAACTGGCGAGGGAATTGACTGTGCAATTCATGATGAGCCTTCAGGTGCATTAACATGTAATCTCGGATCTGTACACTGGGTGAACGGCAAGAAGTGTGAAGCAGGTGTTAATATCCGTTACCCTGTAACATATGAGTCTGATCATGTTATAGGGAAACTCCAACTACTCGCAAGTAAAGAGGGGGCAGAACTTATCATTCATGACCACATACAAGCACTATATATTGAAAAAGAACATCCTAATGTCCAAACATTGCTGAAAGTTTATAATAATGTGACTGGCGAGAGCGCGGATCCGTTATCAATGGGAGGAGCTACATATGCACGGTCATTGGATTCCGGGGTAGCCTTTGGTGCTCTTTTTAAAGACAGTCCTGACTTTGCCCACCAAAAAAATGAACATGTAAGAATGGAAGATATGAAAAAAGCGATGTTAATCTATGCTCGCTCCATATACGAGTTAACTAAATAATTGTGATAGCAGAAAGGTACATTATAATGAAAGAAGTTGCGCCTGATAAAACATATCGATATATCCAAACCTTTTACTTTTTTACATTTTTTGCTTTTGGCTCTCTTTTCCCCCTCCTCTCTGTTTTCTTGGAGGAAGAAAAAGGGCTGACCCATACACAGATCGGTCTTGTGATCGCTGCACTTCCCATAATCACTATTTTCATACAACCGATCTGGGGGATGCTCAGTGATTATACGAGGAAACCAAGAATCCTTTTGATGATCGCTGCATCTATTGCTGCAGTTCTAGGGTTATTTTATCCTATACTGCAGATCTTTCCCGTCTTACTGGCGGGGATCGCAGTGATTGCTATTTTTCAATCAGGGATTGTACCTTTGTCTGATAGTTTGAGCTTAGCTTTTGTTCAGAAAAACGGAAAAGAATACGGGAATATTAGGCTGTGGGGAGCTGTAGGGTTTGCAGTGGCTGTATTCGTTTTAGGAAGAGTGACAGAGTCGACAGAATCATTAAGTTGGATTTTTTATTTCTTTTCTATCGCTCTCCTCTTCTCATTTATTGTACTTTTTCGCTTTCCTAAGAGTGCTGATGAAGTAACTGTATCCTTTCGTTCTGGAATGAACACATTAATAAAGCAGAAACCCTTTTTGTTATTTTTAGTTTCTAATTTTCTAATATTCGGGCCAATTTTAGCTAACAATTATTACTTCGGCACTTTTATATTAGCTGTCGGAGGGACGTTGGCGGGAATTGGAGTAGCTTTTTTATTAGCAGCTGGCAGCGAGGCACCGTTTATGAAGTTTTCACAATCAGTAATAGACCGATTAGGGGTCATCCAGGTAATTTTGATAGGAAGTACTGTTTCTGCGGCTAGATGGCTTCTTTATTTTTTTGATCCGTCGACTACGGTGGTTTATGTTACTACTATTGCTCAAGGTATATCTGTGGGTCTTTATATTCCTGCAGCTCTGATCCTCGTGCGTGAACTGGCTCCAAAAGAGGTGAGGGCTACTGCTGTAGGGCTTTACTCAGCGGTCGGCAATGGAATTGGAAATGCATTCTTTACCTTTATAGGAGGAGTCCTGATTGATGTGTGGAATGTGAATGGCATGTATGGCTTCTTTTCGTTCATGTCATTTATCGGTATATTATTGATATTATTAGTCCGTAAATGGACAAGTAAAGAAGTAAAGGAGTTCGCTACATGACTTCCCATTATTTTATAGGGATTCCACTCTCTAATGAGTTGAAATTAAAGATGGAAGAATGGCAGGCAGCTTTGAACAAACATATGGACTACAAAGTTTGGACGCATCCCGAGGATTTTCACATCACTCTGAAATTTCTAGGGGCATGTAGTCTTGAAGAAGTGGAGGAATGGGTGAAACAACTGGATGCTGAAAATTGGCCGAGCGCTTTCCGAGTGAGGATTGGCCCGGCAGGATGTTTCGGAGATAAAAAGAAACCTAGAGTTTTCTTTGCTGAAGTGTCTTTAAACAATCCTCTAATGAAAATGAAGGAAAAAGTAGAACAAATTGCAAGTTTGGTTGGTTCACCCCCTGATAAAAGAAAGTATGCACCTCATGTCACACTTGCTAAGAAGCATACCGCAGGCGTTTCTCCTATTTTCAATAAAGAAAACATCATGATTGATTCATATGTTATGACTATAAACAAATTTTATATGTATAAAATACACCCTCAGCGAGAAGCAAAGTATGAATGTATCAGTGAAATAAGGTTAAGGGGAGGAATGGAGGATGGCTCAGCTCATTAAATTGTTTGATTACATTTCCAGGTATGAAACTGATATGTATCAGTATCCCTCTAAATATATTCGTCTTAAACAGAACAACTGGGTGAAGATGAAAGAATTATGGGAGAAGGGCGAATTTAAAACTACTGAAAATGAGCCTGAAGAGCAGGATGAGAGAAAGAAGTCAAAGTGGTCATGGCGGTTTAAAAGAAATAAACCGGCGATAAGCGAAGACTATACTGAGGAAGAGGGATGGATACCTGAGAATGAACAAAATTTAAAACAATATTTTCTGGATGAACTATTTCCCTTCCAAATCAAATGGGCCAGTACGACGATTTTCAAAAAATCATTCATTGATCAGAACCTGCTAAAAGACAGCCATTTAAAACTATTGCTCCAGCGTCTTCCCGATCACTATTTTGTCATGTATAAGCCCGTAGTCGAATTAAAGAATGCTCCAATGGAAGCCGAAATCCTCCTCATCGGTCCCTATGAAATCGAAATTGTTAAAGTTATCGAGGAAAAAGCTGATCGACTGCACTCCGATGCTCATAACCAATGGTACATAGAGAGTGAGGAAGTACAGAGTAGATATAAAAATCCTCTGCTTGGATTGAAAAGGACCGAAACCTTTTTGAGAAGTGTAATAAAAAAATATGGCCTTTCGTGCACATTCAAACACGTACTGCTTGCTCCATATTCAACTATAACAGCCGTCCGGGAACCTTATTTGACGACTTTCGTAGACGAACATTCACTGGAGGCGTGGCTGCAACAAAAGAGGAAGCTGACCACACCATTAAAGCATGATCAGCTCCGGGCAGCGGAAAAGCTTCTTCAACACACAAAAACTGTTGCTATGAAAAGGCCCGAATGGGACGTGGACCCTGAAGAAACCTTATGAGGTGATAATAGCTTCTTTTTCAGGAATTTCCTTAGGACGACCTAAGTAATAACCTTGACCAAAATCAATCCCTGCAGATTGGAGCCAACTCCATTCTTCTTCTTTTTCAATTCCTTCAGCCAGCACCTTGATGCCGAGGTGGTTCGCCCGTCCAACCACTTCATTTAAAAATGATTGATGCTTTTCATTAATATGACAATCCTTAATGTAAGCTCGGTCTACTTTTACAAAGTCAGGCTTTAGCAATGTCAACATTTCGATTGTACTGTAACCAGAGCCAACATCATCTAAAGCTACTTTCATACCAGATGCTTTATATGTATCAAAGATAGACTTCAAGTGAGCGACGTCTGTAATTTTTTCCGTTTCCACTACTTCAAAAACTATGTCCGCAGGGTCGACATTGAATTCTTCTACTATTTGAAACGTGTGCTTTAAACAGAATTCAGGAACATAAATCGTTGAAGGCAGGAAGTTGATGAAGACCTTTTTGCCTTTTTCTATATATTTAGATTTCGCTTTCACTGCTGCTCGACGAGCTTTTTGGTCTAACATCGAATGAAGACCTGACTGATGGGCAAATGAAAATAGCTGACCAGGATTTACTTCCTGACTGGAGGTTCTCAATAAAGATTCGTAACCGAAAATTTCATTAGTAGTGACCTCGATAATGGGCTGTAAGTGGGCTGTGAAATCTTCCTTGTGAATTATGGCAGCTAAATCTGGATGTTTTAACCTTTCGTATAAGTTCCCTAAGGAGATTGGAAAAGACTGCGAGCTTTCTTTGTTGAGTATATGTACCCAATCATTATTTTTCATAGAGTTATTGCCCATAGCTTCCAATAACTCAGCCAGGGTTTGATAATCGTAAATGAGAGCCTCCTCGTCTTCATGACTGACAGGCAGCCGAAAAACTTCCTGAGGAGCATTTTTGTTGACTACTACAGCTCCGTTTTCAGGTAAAAGTACTGACGTTCCACAAAATTGACAATCTGCACCCAAACTAATTCCTCCCTTTTTTTAATAGTCTAATAATATAATACCATATTTGTATAATAATATGATCTGTGAAATAGGAGAATTGACTTATGTATATCGTCTTAACAAATCCAAAAGCTGGAAATGGGAAAGCTTTAAAGGTTTATGACTCCATTCAGAAAGATCCCAGGTTCAAGAGGCATAAATGTCGGTCATTCCATACGGAATACGAAGGACATGCGGAATTACTAATACAATCGATTGCATCGATACACTATCAGGTTATTAAGGCTGTCATTGTAATAGGTGGAGATGGAACTATTCATGAAGTTATAAATGGTCTTAGTAAACACCATGAAATCCCGATTGCCTTGATTCCAGCTGGTTCAGGAAACGATTTTTCAAGAGGGGTAGGAATTCAGAAACAAGGGTTGGAGCTGTTTCGCCACATTATGGATCATCCCGATCGGGTGTCCATCTATCCTGGTTTAATAATAGAACATGGAGGGGAAGGTCATACGGGAAAGTACTTTTTTAACAGTACAGGGGCAGGTTTGGATGGTGAGGTTGTTCATATATCGAATGATCCAATTTTCAGAGCTAAATTAAAAAAATTTCGACTCGATTCACTACATTACGTTGTGGCATTGGTCAAAGTTTTAAAACGATATTACCCCATAGCTGTTGAAATAGAAATTGATGGAAAGAAAGTCAAATACAAACGCATTACTTTAGTTACGGTTACAAATCATCCTTTTTTTGGAAAAGGAATGAAAATAGCCCCTAATGCGGATATATATAGTCCTTCTTTTTCAGTTATTATTATACAGCCTTTGGCAAAATGGAAAATCCTTTTGCTTTTTTTATCGGTATTCTTAGGAAAACATACAGCACTAAAAGAGGTTCATGAAGTAACAGGCCGCTCGATTACTTTGAAAGTGAAGGAACAAGGGGTCTTCCAGGTCGACGGTCAAACGCTTAAGTACAAAGAATGTAAGATCGAGAAATCACAACATCCGCGCACGATTTTGATAGGTTAGAAATGTTTTGCTTGAAAGGTTGTTGTTATTTGAGTTACTCTATGGGAAGGTGTTTTATCGAACGGTGTAGTATTGGCTACAGATTTGTAGGAAAATGCGTTATACTTATTTATAAAAAAACGTGAGCCCCTCACAGAGAGATTTGAGGAATTGAAGGTGAATTGGTTGGAGCATATACTAGGTCAAAATTGGACAATTACTCCTGCAGGAGGTTCTACAGGAGAAGCATATTACGCTCAAAATGAAGGGAAACGTCTATTCTTGAAGCGTAACTCTTCACCATTTCTTGCCGTTCTTTCTGCTGAAGGCATTGTACCTAAGCTCGTTTGGACCAAAAGGCTGGAGAATGGAGACGTAATTACTGCTCAAGAGTGGCTTGAAGGCAGAGAACTTACTACTGAAGAAATGCAGCATCCAAGAGTGGCCTCTTTATTGAGTAAGATCCATCATTCCAGTGAACTATTAGACATGCTGATGAGGCTGGGCAAACACCCGCTGACTCCAGAAGAAATTTTACTGGATATTAAAGAAAATCAAAAGTTGTTAGAGCACATAAACGTTCGCTTTGAAGTGCATCATGCAGTTAAATATCTAGAGAAAAACGTAATGCATGTCGCACACGATCATCACGTTGTATGTCATTGTGATACGAACCATAATAACTGGCTGCTGTCTTCTGATCAAAAGCTTTATTTAATTGATTGGGATAATGCCATGGTTGCAGATCCTGCTTTAGATTTGGGGATGCTGTTACACACCTATATACCTAAGGGAAGCTGGGATAGTTGGATGAAGCAATATGGTGTAACAGCTGATGATCACTTATTCGAGCGAATGAAATGGTATGCCGTTTCTCAATCCCTGTCCTTTATCCAATGGCATATGATGCGCGGTGAACATGTTGAAGCAGACCGAAGGATTCAAAAGTTATACGATATGATGACACGTCATAAAATCAATATATAAAAAATGCGTTGCCGATATAATCAGCAACGCATTTTTTAATCCACTTCTTAGCCTTATGAGAAAGTAGCATATTTTACTTTTTTCTCTCGGACTTCCGAACTGAGTTTTTCATTTAATTTTTCAAATGGATATATAAACACCGCATAACCTGCAAATAGGACAGAGAAAACGGCTACTACACTTACATCAATTGTTTGACGGAAAAGATTCATAAATTTACAACTCACTCCTAAAATGATTAGTTTATGATTGCACAGGATTAATCTTAAACCAGAAAGCGCTTACAACCCAACACCCGATTTTCGTTATATTCATCATCTATCTCTTACCTCAAGGGGTCATAGTATGTAAAACTGATGAATGGTTATATATAAGCAAATATAAGGCCGAATGCATCCATATCCTTCATATTTTATAAAAACTTTTAACAACTAAGGTTTCATGATAAGATTTACAAGGTGAAAAAGGAGGACGAGTACATGCGTTTACGTCATAAACCATGGGCAGACGATTACATGAAGGAGAATAATCATGTAGTTGTTCAAAAGCCATTTGATTTTAAAGGGAATTGGCAGGCCAATTTTAAAAATGAACAGCCATTACATTTAGAGATCGGTTCTGGAAAGGGCCAGTTTATAGCAGGAATGGGGAAACAACATCCAGAATATAATTTTATCGGACTAGAACGGGTGAAAAGTGTAATTGTAGGTGCTTTGAGAAAAGTACTGGATGCTGAAACGGACAATGTTCGTTTAATAAATGAAGACGCAGCAGATTTACGTGATTTGTTCGGTACAAGCGAAATAGATCATATCTATTTGAATTTTTCAGACCCTTGGCCTAAAACGAGGCATGAAAAACGCAGACTGACATTTTCAGCATTTTTGGAACAGTATGAAGACGTATTGAAAGATGAAGGAAAGCTGACTTTGAAAACAGATAATCGAGGTTTGTTTGAATACTCGCTTGCCAGCTTCTCTCAATACGGAATGATTATTGAAGAAGTGAATTTGGACTTACATGCAGTAGAGGACCCTTTGAACGTACCGACAGAATATGAAGAGAAATTTGCAGCAAAGGGTCAGCCAATTTATAGATGTAAAGTAAGATTCAAGTCCTGATAACGCTTACAATCATCTGTTGTGTTGTGCTAAACTATGAACATAACACGGAGGTGGATAAGTTATGGAAAGTATGAAAATAGATCGTGCGAAGCTCACCTGGCTGAATGGCGGGGTGACCCACTTGGATGGGGGAGCTATGTTTGGTGTAGTACCGAGAGCCTTATGGAGCAAAAAGTATCCTGTCAACGAGAAAAACCAAATTGAACTTCGGACTGATCCAATCCTTCTGCAAATCGATGGTTTGAACATTCTGATCGATTCAGGTATAGGTAATGAAAAAGTGACCGATAAACAAAGAAGGAATTTCGGTATTAAAGAAGAATCCAATGTGGCAAGTGATCTCTCTGATTTAAACTTGTCTCTTGAAGATATCAACATCGTTTGTATGACCCATCTTCACTTTGATCATGCCTGCGGATTGACTGCCTGGAAAAACGGTGAGCTCGCTCCGACTTTTCCGAATGCCAAGATTTTTGTACAGTCTGTAGAATGGAATGAAATGAAACATCCTAATATTCGTTCTGCGAACACGTATTGGGAGGATAATTGGAAGCCAATCGAGACAAATGTACATACCTATGATAACGAAGTGGAAATCACTAAAGGGTTGAAGATGGTTCACACGAGCGGTCACAGTGATGGCCATGCAATCATTTTGTTTGAAGGAGAGGAAGAATCGTTCATTCACATGGCGGACATCATGCCGACCCATGCTCATCAGAATCCACTTTGGGCGTTAGCTTTCGATGACTATCCAGTGACTTCTGTGCACGAAAAACAAAAGTGGATGGCTTATGGGTATGAAAATAGCGCATGGTATACTTTTTACCACGATGCGATTTATAGAGCAATAAAATATAATGCAGAAGGTCAAGTAGTTGACCGTATAAATAAAGCTCCATCCGTTTATAATAAATAAAACGATCCCCCGTCTGATTTAAAGGACGGGGGATCGTTATTTTTCGCATGACGTTTACGCGGTTTGTTCAGTTACATCGATGATTGTACCTGTTTCGGAATCAATGAAGAATTCAAATTGTGAGGTTTCTCCATCTTGATTCTTAGAAATGCCTCCACGGTAAACATCATAATTAATACCATTTTTGTTTAACTCTTCAGGCTTCATGTAGATCCAAGATCCACTGATCGGACCTTGTTTCTTAAAAGCTTCTTTGGCAATTTTTAGAGCTTTTTCAGGAGTGACGCCTTGTTTGTTAGCTACTTGTTCTTTTACGACATAGCCTGCGAGTGCTCCAACACCTGCAGCTATTGCAACCTTTTTCCAATTCATAGTTCACTCACCTCTAATCAGTATACTATCTATCAGTATACTAGAATTACCGTTTAAAGGGAAATTAAAACCTAAAATCTCTATTGTAGAAAACGCGGCTATTTTTCGATAAACTATAAGAAGATGGAAAAAAGGAGATGTACATAAATGAATGAAGTAACCAAAGACCTTTTTAAAACGCTTACAGAACTGCCTGGAGCTCCAGGTAATGAACATGTTGTGAGAAAATTTATGAAACAGGAGTTAGAGAAATACTCAGATGAAACGATTCAGGATGGACTAGGCGGAGTGTTTGGCGTTAGAAAAGGCAAGGGCCCTAAAGTGATGGTGGCCGGTCATATGGATGAAGTAGGTTTTATGGTGACACAAATTACGAAAAATGGAATGCTGCGATTCCAGACGTTAGGTGGATGGTGGAGTCAAGTCCTTCTTGCCCAACGCGTCCAGGTCATTACCGATAAAGGTCCGGTGGTAGGTGTTATCGGATCGATTCCGCCGCATAACCTTACACCCGAGCAGCGAAAAAAACCTATGGAAATAAAAAACATGCTTATTGATATCGGAGCGGATAATAGAGAAGATGCAAAACTGATCGGAATTAAGCCAGGTCAGCAAATTGTTCCTGTCTGCCCATTCACACCAATGGCCAACGAGAAAAAAATTCTAGCCAAAGCGTGGGATAATAGATATGGCTGCGGTTTGGCCATTGAATTAATGAAAGAGCTGAAAGACGAGCGGATCTCTAATCAATTATATTCTGGAGCCACTGTGCAGGAAGAAGTAGGATTGCGAGGAGCGCAGGCTGCTTCACAGATGATAGATCCAGATATTTTTTACGCGTTAGATGCTTCTCCCGCCAATGATATGAGCGGTGATGATAAAGAATTCGGACAGCTTGGAAAAGGAGCCTTGCTGCGGATTCTGGATAAGTCTATGGTCACACATCGCGGGATGAGAGACTTTATTTTAGACACGGCAGAAACACATGACATCCCTTATCAATACTTTATTTCTCAAGGAGGTACAGATGCGGGTAGAGTGCATATTACGAACGACGGAGTCCCTTCAGCTGTTGTAGGTATTTGCTCAAGATATATCCATACTTCCTCCTCAATTATTCATGTTGATGATTATGCAGCTGCTAAAGAGCTGATTGTACGCTTAGTGAAGTCCACTGATCAGAATACAGTAGATTATATCAAATCGAAAGTTTGATAAGATGCCGCACATGGCTGATATCGTGTGCGGCTTTGTGTTATGATAAACAAACAAAAAAATCAATGCATCCTTTATGATTTTAAATCAAGAAAATGGGTAGAGGCAGGTGGATGGCTAGTGAAGGTATATATAGGTTCATTGAATCCAACGAAAGTTGAGGCAGTCAAGGAAGTTTTCTTTCAAGATGATGTGACAGGTGTAGAGGTGGAATCGAAAGTTGCAGCTCAGCCTTTTTCTGATGAAGAAACCCTTGAAGGAGCGGTCAATCGTGCACGAGAATGTGCTTATATGAAAAAAAGCGAAATCGGCATCGGACTCGAAGGGGGAGTTATGGAAATTGACGGGGACCTATTCTTATGTAATTGGGGTGCCCTTGTCGATAGAAAAGAAAATATGTATCGAGCCAGTGGAGCAAGAATACCGCTGCCGGAAGAAATACAAAAAGGATTAGAAACGGGCCGTGAACTAGGTGAACTGATGGACGTATACGCAAAGAAAGCGAATGTCAGTAAAGATGAAGGAGCTATCGGTGTTTTTACCAAAGGTCAAATAAAAAGAGCGGAAATGTTTTCTCATGTCGTCAAGCTATTAAAAGGGCAGTGGGAGCATGATAACCAGAACTAGGAAAGGTTGTTTCCAAACCACGTTTATGGTTTTTACGGTAAAGAACCCCTTTATTTCGTAATCGAGTCTTCAACTGTCGTGATAATTATGAAAAAACTATGATAAAAAATCCTTTATATAAAAAAATCGCTCCGCTCGTTTTAATGTAAGCCATTCAACTTTACATTAAACGAAAAGGAGCGATTTTTTATGGGTGAATTTTAACTGTTTTCATCTAGAATATCGTATTTTTACATAAAAAGGCTTTGTGTATATCCCCCATCTGCAGTCATTCGTATACATATCCAAGCACATCAAGAGCCTGGTCGATCGTTTCAACAGTGACTGTTGCTTGGTTGGATAATTCTTTTAAAGGATGAATCAATGATTCCGGCCGAATGAGAATAATTGGTTTGCCCGCTTGGATGGCCAATCCAGCATCCATAGCTGTATTCCATTGTTTATAGCTTTCACCAAAGAAAGCTATGAATGCATCAGATTTTTCGAGTAAAAGTTTAGTTCTGAAGTTATTAATGGACGAAGCTGCGTCATCGGTCATGAATTTATTAGGCTGTTCCCCTAATATATCAACTCCCACTTGATCGGAACGATCATGATTCTCTTGAGGTCCTACAAAATTCAAAGGAAGATTTCGCTTTTCAGCCGCTTTTTTAACTTCATTTCTCCAGTCATCATGTATCTGACCTGCCAGATAAATAGTCAATTCCATATTGATAGCCTCCTCTAAATATTCTTAGTTCAGTATGTTCATAATTTAGTAAATCTGTCCAATCATTTACATTTAGGTTTGTCTAATTATAGCGTTACACCCCTGGTAAGAGGTTAATTAGAGAAGGGAATAATCCCTCATGATGAAAGTCTGCCTTTATCAGTATTATTTTAACCTTCTGTCGTAACCTTTGCGTTTATAAACTCTTCTTCTATTAATTCTTCATGAGTAAAATCATTTATTTTCAATCTCCTTTAAACATTTTCTACTCCATCTGCAGATTATTGAACTTTAACGATTTGTTTATTTATACCCCTTACAAGTCTAAAAATGCGATGAAATGCTTCTTTAGTATCAAATACAGCTTTACTTCCTAAGTTTTCTGTAGAAGGGTCCTCAAGAAAGCTTTGTTCCGCTATTATCATTTCAAGAAGCTGAATTTCCAAGGTTGGCACTCAGCCGATTCCATAAGGTCTGTTGATTTACCATTCGATTCATTAATGCACTTCATCATCCCTTAATTTTCTGTGAAGCCGAGTAATTCAAAGCTGCTTACGTGAGATTCAAGTTCTTTCTCATTACCTCTAGCTCTATCGGAAATTTGGTTGAATAGACTTGTAATTTCATGATGTTCATTGAAAGATTCATTATATGTATTTGCTGATTCTATAACTTTTTATATGGATGCAGTTGTTTGTTCACAATGTTCTTCACTCGGTTCGTAAAAAAGTTTTGTTGGTCTCAGACATTAAATATTTCAAGGCTTCACTTGCAGCCACGGCTTCTTGCACATTTTTACTTTTCTTAGCCACGTCGACTTGCCCATTAAAAAAATAGACTGAAAAACTGATAAGAACTAGAATACTGACTAAAGGTAAGGTGACTATAAAGTGTATTCGATTCTTAATGGTTTCAATAGATACCCCCCAGTAAATGGTGTTTTTAAAAGTTAAGTGCATCTAAAGATCTACTATAAAAGCGGAATTAAAATTAAATAAGTCTAAGGAACGGCAAGATTTATCATTGAAACGCAACTAGTGTATTTACACATGTAAAACTATAATGTAATATGTATACGTCGATAAGGAGGAGAGGTTACGCTATGAGAAGATTTTTAGAAAGAAAAGGAGTACATATTTCCGTACATGCATATTTCATAACTGCGCTTAGTTATATGGCCTTAGGTTTGTTTTCATCTTTGATTATAGGGTTAATTATCGAAACCATCGGAAACCAGACGAATTTAGATCACTTAAAAGAGATGGGCGAATTCGCGATGGATACTAAAATATGGGGCGGGGCGATCGGTGTAGCGATTGCTTATGGGTTGAAAGCTCCTCCGCTCGTCATTTTTGCTGCATTATTCAGTGGCGCTTTCGGTGCGGAATTGGGAGGTCCTGCAGGAAGTTATGTGTCGGCATTAATTGCAACAGAATTCGGAAAAATCATCAGTAAAGAAACGAAAATTGATATCATCCTTACGCCTTTTACAACCATAGTCATTGGTTTTATAGTAGGGTCATTTATCGGGCCTCCTATTAACAGCTTCATGACAGGATTGGGTGAAATTATCAATTGGGCCACTTTTCAACAGCCATTCATTATGGGAGTCATTGTAGCTGTTTTGATGGGACTTGCATTGACAGCTCCAATATCAAGTTTAGCCATAGCATTTATGCTTTCAATAGATGGCATAGCTGCCGGCGCAGCGACAGTAGGCTGTGCGGCACAAATGATCGGGTTCGCAACGATCAGCTACCGGGATAATGGGATTGGAGGCGCCATCGCTCAAGGCATTGGAACTTCTATGCTTCAAGTTGCGAACGTTGTTAGAAAACCGATCATCCTTATTCCTCCTACTGCGGCTGGTGCGATCCTCGCTCCTTTTGCAAGCGTATGGCTTCAGTTAGAAAATAACGCGCCTGGAGCTGGAATGGGGACAAGTGGTCTAGTTGGTCAGATTATGACTTTTGAAACCCTTGGTTTTTCTATGGAAGTAGCGCTGGCTATATTATTCCTTCATTTCATCGGTCCAGCTGTTATTAGTTTTCTTATTGCCTTATGGTTCAGAAATAAAGGGTGGATTCAACCTGGAGACATGAAAATTGATTATGAATAAAGTTGTGCTAAAATAGCAGGCGGAGGTGATTCCATGATTACTTTAGAAACAGATGGCCAATTAAAAGAATTGATTAACGAGAAGAAAACAGTGCTGCTATTTTCGGCACAATGGTGTCCGGATTGCCGGGTTATTGAGCCGATCCTTCCAGAAGTTGAAGGTAAATTCAGCGATTGGACATTTGTATATGTAGATCGAGATCAGTTCATTCACATATGTGCGGAAAATGATATATTCGGAATACCGAGTTTTCTGGCTTTCGACGAAGGTGAAGAAGTAGGGCGGTTTGTAAGTAAAGAAGCAAAAACACAAAAAGAAATAGAAGATTTTATGAATAGCATTAATCTGTAACAAGCTGTGGAACCGCAGCTTGTTTTCTTGTTTCTAATATAAAACACGCTTACTTTTAGTCTCTGTCTTGAAGATGTGCTAAAATAGACAGCGGAATAAACTTCTTCCATTTATAAAGGAGGAACATCAGCAATGAAAATGACTAGTATCAAAATGAAAAAAATGCTTGAGGATCGTCTTCAAAACGATGAATGGAAAACAATCTTCAACCGTGATAAAGATACCTTCCGTATCGAATGGAAGGAATCAGGTAAAGGAATAACGATTACGCTTCCTAACGTAGTAGCTAAATATGAAAATCGCGGTGAACCTGCTTTGGACGAATTGGAAGACCACGTTCAGGAAGCGCTGCGCATTATGAACGAAACTCACCAATTGACTGGCAAAGAGAAAAACATAATCCCTGTCATTCGAGCGGGTTCCTTTCCTACTGAAACAGAGGACGGTAAAAAGCTTGTTCATACGGAGCATACTGCAGAAACAAGAGTTTATTACGCGTTAGATTTAGGTAAGTCTTATCAACTGATTGACGAAAAAATGGTTGAAAAAGAGAACTGGTCCATAGAACGTATGAAGGAAATTGCGAGTTTTAATGTGCGTTCTCTTCCTGTAGATATGAAGAAAGATACGGTGTATGGCAACGATTTTTATTTCCATTCGACTCAAGATGGGTATGACGCCAGCCGAATATTAAACGAAGTACTTCTTGAAAAGCTTAAAGCTGAGTGTGAGGGAGAACTTGCGGTCAGCATTCCTCATCAAGATGTTATTATCTTTGCGGATATCAAAAACCCTGAAGGCTACGATATTTTAGCTCAAATGGCAATGAAGTTTTTTGCGGAGGGTACCGTGCCGGTCACTTCTTTATCCTTCTTATATGAAGACAAAACGTTAGAACCTATATTTATACTTGCTCAGAAAAAACCAAAGGAAAAAGGAAAGGAAGATTAAGAAATGGACGTATTTTATAATCCTCAAGGTGTAGGCGATGTGCTTATCGTACCTGTGAAACAAGGCGACCGTTTGACTACGACTTTTGAAAGAAAAGGCGATATTGTCAGAATTACCGATCAACAAGACGGATCTATTCTTGGTTACAATATTTTTAATGCATCATCTCACTTCCAGCTTGCAGAACATGGGAAGATCCAATTGACCGAAGACTTGTTGAGCAAAGTGAAGCGTTTATTCGAGGAAAACAACTTGGAAGACTCTTTAAACTTTGACCTTACACCTAAATTCGTGGTTGGTTACGTCAAAGAGAAAGAACAGCATGAAAATGCAGATAAACTGAGCGTTTGTCAGGTGGATGTCGGAGAAGAGACATTACAAATCGTTTGTGGCGCGCCTAATATCGATAAAGGACAATATGTGGTCGTAGCAAAAGTTGGTGCCACGATGCCAAGCGGCATGAATATTAAAGACGCTGAATTGAGGGGAGTACCTTCAAGCGGGATGATCTGCTCTGCTAAAGAGCTGGGTCTGGACAATGCCTCTGAGAAGAAAGGGATTCTTGTTTTAGAAGGTAATCAAGAGCCTGGGAAGCCGTTTGAACTTTAGCTGATAGAAGCAAAGAGAACTTATGAACTAAGTCCTTTGCTTCTTTTTATTTATTTTAAATAGAATGTAAACCAATTATTCTGCCAAACCTGTTAAAATGGTATATAACAATACTTATATAGAGATAAAAGGAAAGTGTGAGAAAACATGTGGAATAATTTTAAGAATAAATTCAAAAATCTTTTTGACGATCAGGAAGAAACTAATTCAGACAACCCGAAGAATGTGTCCAAGGAGCAAGAGACTAAAGAGTCCCATGCTAATACAAGAATGACTTATAAATATCCAAAGCAGGGGAATTTCCGTTTCCCTGTCATTCCAGACAGAATCACTCAGGAAGAACAAAGTGATTCGCAGGAGCATGAATCCAGGAGTATAAAACGTGCTCAACCTATGGATGACGATGATCAATTCAAACCATCTTATCGCAGAAAAAGGAACAGGAGTTGGGAGAAGGAAGAAGAGAATCATAAGAAAAAAGAGAAACCGGCCGTTTCTCCTGAACCATTTACACCGTCGGATGTTCCTTCCCCTGTATACGGCTATCATCCAAGAGCTAAGCCTGCTACTAACTTTGAGGAACTTGCAGAAATGAACGATAAGTCTACCCATACTTCAATTATGGAGCAGGCCAGATACGACGAAGAGCATTGGCAGAGAGTACGTCAGCGGGTATTGGGTAAAATTGAGTCGAGCAAGCAAGTCGATAAAGGAAGTCAGCGTGAAGAAAACGAAGATTCAAGTTCTAATTCACAAATGGAAAGCGAAAAAGAAACTTCTATTGAAAAACACCCCTTCGCTAATGAAGCAGTAGAAGAACGGCCTGAAGAATCAGAGGAAGTTACATCTTTTTCTCAAAAAAAAGTTGAACTAGAAGAGGGAAGAGGTGAAAGAGAACTGCCGGCTATGGAGCCGACTGCCGAGGAATATGTAGAAGATGTTGATGCTCAGCCTACTGTGGAGGAAGAGATAACTGCAGAGGGTAAGGCAGCAAATGTTGTCCCGTTACCTGAGCCGGCGGAAGCCTCTACATCAGACCAAGAAAGTAAGACTGCAGTTGAACCTGTAAAGAGAAAAGAGAACAAACCTAACCGACCTTCATTAGGGCGGAATTCGGAAAGGAAAAGTGTTCCGTTTAATGTGGTGATGACACCCCGAGATAAGCGAACGCGCGATCAAAAAAAAACTCTAAATAAGGGTTCTGAAACTGAAAAAAGCAAAATCCATCAACAAGCTGAAGTAAAACGGCAAACTTATGCCACTCCTCTTCATTTGCTGAATGATAAGGCCAAACGATCCAGTGATGACGATCAATGGGTTCAAGAACAGATGGAGAGACTTGAAACTACCCTTCGTCAATTCCATGTAAAAGCAAAAGTAGTGCATGCCATGAAGGGACCATCTGTAACCAGGTTTGAAGTTCAGCCTGAACCGGGCGTGAAGGTGAGTAAAATCACTAATTTGTCTGATGACATAAAACTGAGTATGGCTGCTCGCGATATTCGAATTGAAGCGCCTATTCCAGGGAAGCAGGCGGTAGGTATCGAAGTACCGAACCGTCACCCTGAAATGGTAGGCCTTCAGGAAATTTTTGAATCTGACAAGTTTACGAAAGAGACCTCTCCTCTTTCCGTGGGACTTGGACTTGACATCGGCGGCGATTCCGTCGTGACCAATCTGAAAAAAATGCCTCACGGCCTTATTGCAGGTGCAACGGGATCAGGTAAAAGTGTATGTATAAATACTATTCTTATTAGCATGCTCTATAAAGCTCATCATGATGATGTGAAATTCCTGCTTATAGATCCAAAAATGGTCGAACTGGCTCCTTATAACGGACTGCCGCACCTTGTTTCTCCTGTGATCACAGATGTGAAAGCTGCGACCAGTGCGTTGAAGTGGGCTGTGAAAGAAATGGAAGAACGTTATGAGAAATTCGTAGCTGAAGGCGCAAGAGATGTTGAACGCTTCAACGAAAAAATGATTCAACAAGGAAGATCATCAGAGAAGCTCCCTTATCTCGTCATCGTCATTGATGAACTGGCCGATTTAATGATGGTGTCACCGCAGGATGTGGAAGATGCCATATGCAGGATTGCTCAGAAGGCCAGGGCTTGTGGCATTCACTTACTGCTTGCTACCCAGCGTCCATCAGTTGATGTAATTACAGGGTTAATTAAAGCGAACATTCCTACGCGTATTGCTTTCAGTGTATCTTCTCAAGTCGATTCTCGAACGATTATTGATACGGGCGGTGCAGAAAAACTCTTAGGAAAAGGCGATATGCTCTTTATTGAGAATGGTTCAGGGCAATCTGTGAGAATACAAGGAGCTTTCGTATCGGATGAAGAAATTGAAAGAATTACAGGGTATGTTAAAAAAATAGCTCCGCCTAATTATTTGTTCGAACAGGAAGAGTTACTCCAGCAAGTCTCTAGTGAGGAAGATACGGACGAACTTTTTGATGAAGCGGTCCGCTTTGTCCTTGAGCATAACGGAGCAAGTGCTTCTCTACTTCAACGCCGTTTCAAAGTCGGATACAATCGAGCTGCCCGTTTAATCGATCAAATGGCTGACTACGGTATCATATCCGAATCAAAAGGCAGTAAACCTAGAGATATCCTATTAACGAAGCAGCAAGTTGATGAAATGATGGTGCGTTAAAGCCGAATAGAGGTTAGGGCTTGTTAAATACCTCCCGATTCTATATGATAAACAAAGAATATATTAATGGGCGATTGAACCTAAATGTCTAAGGAGTTACGTCATGAAGGAAATAGAAAGAAAGTTAAATGGAGAAATATCTCGTTTAACGAATACCACTTTCAAATTTGATGAACGAGTAAAGGAAGGCTGGTTCTCAGCGGTTTATTTTTTAAAGACTAAAGAAATCGTTGAGAATCATTTAGAGGACAATATCGTTACAATGCAGTTTTTCCAGAAAGATCATGGAGTGCTGTGTGGTTCTGATGAAGCGATAGCTTTGATTCATGAGTTCTCGGACCATCCCGAGGAACTGGAGATTCATTCTCTTAAAGATGGAGATAAAATCGAACCTTACGAAACCGTATTGACTATAACTGGGCCGTACCAGTATTTCGGTTATTTAGAGGGAATCATAGATGGAATTTTAGCTAGAAGGACTTCTGTTGCTACGAATGTGTATAATGTCGTTAAAGCTGCAAGGGCCTCTGGCAAGCAAAAGCCGATAATTTTTATGGGAGATCGTGACGACCACTTCACCCAGCAGGCTGGCGATGGTTACTCCGCTTTTATAGGAGGTTCTACGGCACAAGCTACTCAAGCTATGAACGAATGGTGGGGAAAACAGGGTATGGGAACGATGCCTCACGCCTTGATCCAAATGTTTAAGGGAGACGTAGTGGCTGCTTCCAAAGCGTATCAAAGCCAATATCCTAATGACAGCTTGATGGCGCTGGTTGATTATAATAACGATGTGATCACAGACTCTTTAAAGGTAGCCAGGGAGTTCGGAGACGAATTAAAAGGCGTTCGACTCGACACGTCACGTAATCTTGTCGATAAATACTTCTTAAGAAACCAGCATCTGATGGGGACTTTCGATCCGAGAGGTGTCAATCCTGAACTTGTATTCGCTTTGCGACGTGCGCTGGATGAAGAAGGGTTTACACATGTAAAGATCGTAGTAAGCGGCGGATTTACAGAAGATCGCATACGTTCTTTTGAAAAGCTCGGTGTACCTGTAGACATGTACGGCGTAGGAGGGAGCCTTCTTAAGATCGGTATCGGCTTTACTGGAGATAACGTGATTATGAACGGAGATCATGAGGCTAAGGAAGGACGACGTTACAAACCGAATCCTCGATTGGAAAAGGTACCTTATCTTAGTGGAAATTAAAGAATGTTATAGAAGAAGCTTGCTCTTTTTGGAATCTTTAAAGGGAGTAAGCTTCATGTCGTTTTGCGCTTTTTCTTGAGCGGAGAACATGGTAAAATAAATTATTGATTGACGAAACTATGAATATGTATAAGAAGCATTCGCATGCTAAGAATCAATACATATAATACGTAAAGTGTTCCACTTTATTTTGGAGGTTCGGTTTTTATGACAACTTACCATTTTGTTGGTATAAAAGGAACAGGAATGAGTGCTTTAGCACAAATATTGAATGATTCTGGAGAACATGTGCAAGGTTCAGATATAGATAAATATTTCTTTACACAGGCTGCTTTAGAGGCTCAGAACATCGAAGTGATGCCTTTTTCCGCCGCAAATATCCAAGAAGGTTTAACGGTCATCGCCGGTAATGCCTTCAAAGACGATCATGAGGAAATTGTTAAGGCGAAGGAATTGGGTCTACCTTATTATCGTTATCATGAATTCCTTGGTGAATGGTTGAAGCAATACACAAGTATTGCTGTAACAGGTGCTCACGGTAAAACATCAACGACCGGCCTGCTTTCTCATGTGCTTAATGAAAATTATCCTACATCCTACTTAATTGGGGACGGAACAGGCAGAGGAAATGAAAATAGTCAATATTTTGTTTTTGAAGCTTGCGAATACCGCAGACATTTTCTTGAGTATTATCCAGATTATGCAATCATGACAAATATTGATTTCGATCACCCTGATTATTTCACGAGCATAGAAGATGTATTCCAGGCTTTTCAGCAGATGGCAAAGCAAGTGAAAAAAGGAATCATAGCTTGCGGCGATGATGAACATTTGCAGCATATTCAGGCGAATGTACCTGTCTTGTATTATGGATTGGCTGATACAAATGATTTCCAGGCACAGAATATTACAGAAGATGAAAATGGCACTACCTTTGATGTATTTGTGAGAAATACGTATTACGCAACCTTCACTATTCCTCAATTTGGAACCCATACTGTGTTGAATGCTTTAAGCGTAGTGGCTATTTGTCACTATGAGGAGATGACGATCGAACAGATCAGTAAATTATCATCTTTCTCTGGTGTGAAACGCCGCTTTACAGAAAAAAATTGGAAAAAACAAGTGTTAGTAGATGATTACGCTCATCACCCTATTGAAATTACAGCCACAATTGACTCTGCCAGAAAAAAATATCCAGGGCGTGAAGTCGTAGCTATTTTTCAACCGCACACTTATACGAGGACTAAAACTTTCTTGAAAGAGTTCGCTGAAAGTTTGAAGCTTGCTGATGCCGTTTACTTATGTGATATTTTCGGCTCTGCACGTGAAGATAGCGGAAAGCTTACGATAGAGAACCTTCAGGAACTTATTCCTCAGGCACAAATTTTGGACGTAGCTGAAACAGATCACCTTTCAGAGCATGAGGAAGGTATCATGTTGTTTATGGGTGCAGGTGATATACAGAAATTCCAGAACGCTTATGAAGAAATAAGCTGAGGAATAGCTGTTAAACGATTATAGTCTATGAAAAAGCGCGAGGATGTTTCCCGTGCTTTTTCTTAATTATTTATAAACGCTGACGTAATGTTCCAATAGAGTGTTATTCTACAGTATGGCAGGATAGCGCAAGACTCGGTTTCGAGATAGTCTGGGTTCGTTGCCGTATTGAGAGTCAGAGGTGGTTGAGAATCTACTCGCTTTCCTGTGGGGGAAGTGGCGAGATTCCTCGGGCTTGCAGCCCTGTGGGATCTCACCTACATCCTTCTCCCACGGGAGTCTCGCAGCTTCCCAATCACCCCATTCGATGAAGATGAGAAACGAACCTCCCGTTAAAAATTGAGCGACTTAACCGATTCCTATCCGATGAAAATATTGTATTCTGCCTCAAGTTTATTAATAATAGACCAATGTTAAGGCAATCAGTATGCCACTATCAAAGTTCACTTATCATGAAGTTGCAAGGACGTAAATAATTGGAACATACGAGGTACTCATCTCTAAAGTTTCCATTTACTGATTATGGCACGCTACATGGACGGAGGGGATGTATCTCACTACCTAGCCATGTTCTGGGTGGAAAACTTCATTATTAATTTTTTCTGTGTTCTTAGGTACTGAATTCCTGTCATAAGAGTTTCCGTTTTACTAATGATGGTAAAGAGCTCCGGGAAATCGCGAGACTCCTGTGGGAAGAGAGTGCTTGGTGAGACCCCGGAGAGCGAAGCTCGAGGATGCTCACCGCTCTCCCACGGAAAGGGAGTGATTTCCCGGAGCTCTTCCCGCTGTTAAAAATAACGGAAACAGTCCAAACATCTCGAAACTGAGTCTTCCGCTAAAGGGAGCTTATATGTGATAAATTACAAAATGGTAAAAAGAGTTAAAAATAAAAAGGATTTCTTCTTTTCTTATCGAATATTAAATTTAATACCCAAATAAGTTTATAATTTACTGTTTTGGGTAAATACTAATGTGGTAAATACATATGTGGAGGAGTGTATTACCATGGATATGGTTATCATCTTGTACGTTTCAGCTTTAATTGCGGCTCTTGCATTTGGTGTCTTAGTTATATTTCTTGCAAGAACGCTCGTGGCGGTCCGCCGCACAATGAATAATGTAGCCGATACTCTTGAAGGGGTGGAAAAGCAAATGGAGGGCATCACCCTGGAAACGACCGCATTACTAAATAAGACGAACAAATTAGCAGAAGATGTTAGTGTAAAGTCACAAAGTTTGAACCCTTTAGTAGACGGTGTGAAAGGAATCGGTGAAACTGTTCAAGAATTTAACCACTCCATACGCTCCATATCAAAAGGTTTAACTCGTTCTGCTCATAATCACACAGATTCGGCGGCTCAAGCCATGAAGTGGGGGCAGGTAGCGATTAACTTGTGGAAAAAAGCTAGGAAAGAAGACGTAAATCAAACAGGAGGTAAGGTATAATGAGTACAACTAATCAAGTAACTAAAGAAAACCAGGAGAACAGTACTGCAGGAAGAGATTTTGTTTTAGGTTCCCTTATTGGAGGTATAGTAGGTGCGGTAGTCGCTCTACTTGTTGCACCTAAATCAGGCCGTGAACTTAGAGGTAATATCAACGAAAGTTCAAGCGAGTGGAAAGCGCGCGCTGGTGAGTGGAAAGACCGCGCGGTTGAATCTTCTTCACAACTTTCTAAAAACGTCGGCGAAAAATCCCAAGAACTTGGTTCTAAGGTGAAAGAATCTACAAAAGGTATACAAGAGAAGGTTAAAAGCTATAAGAGCAATGAAGATGAAGAAGCTGAAAAAGCTGCCCAAGAAGTAGCCGAAGCAATTGAAGAGGCTGCTCAGGAGCTTGAAAAACAACAAAGCTCGACATCATCCTCCAATATTTAATCTTACGTCAGAGGCTTACGGGCCTCTGTCTTTTTTAATATCAGTAAAGGAGCTGGAAAATGAGTATTTTATTAAATAGCAAGGAAGAGTTTAATAAAGTGAATCAATCGGAAGATAAATTTTTTTTGATGAAACATAGTCTCACGTGCCCGATTAGTGCCATGGCGAAAAAAGAGTTCGATCAGTTCAGTGAACAAACCTCTGCTGTCTGTTATGTCCTTCATGTGCAAGAATCGAGAGAACTCAGTCATTTTATTGCTGAAGAGTTTAATGTACGCCATGAATCTCCTCAGGCTCTATATTTTGAAGACAAAGAAGTGAAATGGCATGACAGCCATAACCAAATAAAAACCGATGTATTAAAAGCCGTATCAAGTTAATAGCCGTTCATTTTTGAACGGCTGATCTCTTTTGTAGGGTAGAGCAGAACATCCTGCCAAAGAAAGCTTTTATACTTTTAAAAAAATAAATCTCAATGAATATCCTTTAAAAGGGTGACAACTTCCATTATTTTAGCTATAATTGTCCCTAATTATCTTTGAATTATAAACATAATATTATTACACACATCTTTTAGGAGGACTAAATATGAGTAATCAACAATTAGACGAGCTGCGCGGCCAGCTTGAAGAGGTTAATTTGCAGCTTTTGAATTTAATCAATAAACGCGGTGAACTGGTAAAGGATATCGGTCAGATCAAGGAAAAACAAGGGATGAATCGTTTTGACCCAGTTCGTGAGCGAGTCATGTTTGATCAATTGACAGAGAAAAATGACGGTCCTTTTGAGGACTCTACGATTACTTCTCTATTCAAGGAAATTTTCAAAGCAGGTCTTGAACTTCAAGAAGACGATCATAGAAAAGCATTGCTTGTATCACGTAAGAAAAAGCCTGAAGATACGATCGTTGACATTAAAGGAGATCGTATCGGTGATGGCAACCCTCACTTTGTTATGGGACCTTGTGCGGTTGAGAGCTATGAGCAAGTATCTCAAGTAGCTGAAGCAGTTAAAAAACAGGGAATCAAGCTGCTTCGTGGAGGAGCCTTCAAACCGAGAACTTCTCCTTACGACTTCCAGGGCCTTGGATTAGAGGGCCTCAAGATATTAAAGGAAGCAGCGGATGAACATGACTTAGCAGTAGTGAGTGAGATAGTAAACCCTGCAGATATAGAAAAAGCTGTAGAGTACCTCGATGTTATTCAAATTGGTGCAAGAAATATGCAGAACTTTGAATTATTGAAAGCGGCAGGTTCTGTTAACAAACCCGTGCTTTTAAAGAGAGGACTTTCTGCAACGATTTCTGAATTCATCAACGCAGCAGAGTACATCATTTCAAGAGGTAACGAGAATATCATCCTGTGTGAAAGAGGAATCCGCACTTACGAAAAAGCGACTCGTAACACATTGGATATTTCAGCGGTTCCAATCCTTAAACAAGAAACTCACTTGCCTGTCCTTGTGGATGTAACACATTCTACTGGTAGAAGAGATTTACTGCTTCCGACAGCAAAAGCAGCATTAGCTGTAGGTGCAGATGGTGTAATGGCTGAAGTACATCCTGATCCAGCCGTCGCATTGTCCGATTCAGCTCAGCAAATGGATATCCCAACCTTTGAGAATTTCATGAAAGAGCTTAAGAAATAAGCATTTATTTCAAAGTCAGGCTATTAAATCAGCCTGACTTATTTTTTTGTTGAATGAAAATCCGTTATAATAGGTAAGGTATGCATATAGAAGTATAAATAGTCGAACATTGCGGAACGAGAATAACTATCGTATGATTATTTTATCAAATATGTAGTCTGTCAATCGACGAAGGAGGATGCAGTATGAATGTAACAATATATGATGTAGCAAGAGAAGCAAATGTTTCCATGGCTACTGTTTCTCGTGTAGTAAACGGAAACCCGAATGTAAAGCCTGCTACGAGAAAGAAAGTACACGAAGCCATAGAACGTTTGGGTTATCGACCAAATGCAGTAGCGAGAGGGCTTGCTAGTAAAAAAACTACAACCGTAGGTGTAATAATACCTGATATTTCCAGCATATTCTTTGCCGAACTGGCTCGGGGAATTGAAGATATAGCTACTATGTACAATTACAATATTATTCTGAGTAATTCAGATCAGAATAAAGATAAAGAGCTGCATTTGATTAATGCCATGCTTGGAAAACAAGTGGACGGCCTTGTTTTCATGGGAGGAAAGATAACGGAGGATCACACTCGTGAATTCAAGAACGCCTCAGTACCTTTGGCTTTGGCAGCAACTATCGATGAGTCGGGAGAAACGCCCTCTGTGAATATTGATTATGAAAAAGCTTCTTATGAAGTTACAGAACTTCTGCTTTCCCACGGTCATACCCGCATAGCTTTTGTGTCAGGACCAGAGAATACGGAAATTAATTATCAAAAAGAGGAAGGCTACAAAAAAGCTTTGCGTGATAAAGGCCTGAAGGTTGATGATAATTTGATTACAACAGGAGACTACTCCTATGATTCAGGACTAGAAGCATTTGAACAGCTGTGGAGTGCTGAAGAGAAACCACAGTCTATATTTGTAGCTTCAGATGAAATGGCTCTGGGTGTTATCCATGGTGCTCAGGACCGTGGTTTAAACGTTCCAGAGGATGTCGAAGTATTTGGTTTTGATAATACCCGACTGGCAACGATGATTCGCCCGACATTATCAACGGTGGTGCAGCCGATGTATGATATAGGAGCGGTAGCTATGAGACTGCTGACGAAATTAATGGACAAAGAAGAAGTAGAGGAACAAAATGTGACATTACCTCACCGAATTGTCGAGAGGAACTCAACTCAAAGAAAATAGTGCCGATATAAATACTATCATGGTATTTATTAATCGGGGAGAGAGATAAATGAGGAAACGAGATCTATTGACTCCAATTGGTATAACTCTTGGATTTATTATGGTAATGTTCGGAATCGTAGCTAACGCAGGAGTTGGGGGCGCGGTTTCATTTATAGATATAGCATCAATTTTTATCGTAATAGGCGGTCTTATAGCTGCGCTGTTAGTCAACTTCAACTTTGCAGAATTGAAACTGAGCTTCAAAGTGATCAGAGAGGCCTTTAAGAGAAGTGATGCTAACCTAGTGCAGTTGATCCAATTGTTTGTCAAACTGTCTGAGAGAGCTCGTAGAGAAGGTCTGCTGGCATTAGAAGTTGAAGTAGAAGAAGTAGACGACCCTTTTATTAAAAAAGGTGTACTGCTGGCAGTAGACGGTATAGAGCCGGAAGTTATTAATGAAATTATGTCTGCTGAGATTACTGCAATGGAAGAACGACATTATCGTGGGCGTTCTCTTGTAGAAAAGGCAGGGGAGTATGCACCTGCCTGGGGGATGATCGGAACTTTGATCGGATTGGTATTGATGCTCGAATCATTGACCGACCCCGAGACACTTGGTCCAAAGATGGCAGTAGCTTTGCTTACAACATTATACGGGACGCTGCTGGCTAACCTCGTATTCATTCCGATGGCCGGTAAGCTTGCTAACAAAACGGATAAAGAAATTTTCTCTAAACAAGTCATAATCGAAGGCGTCATTGGAGTCCAATCTGGTCAGAATCCTAAGTTGTTAGAAGAAAAGCTGAGCGCATTTTTATCTGAAAAAGATAAAAGAGAAGCCGCAAAGGAAAAAGAGAAAATCGAAGAAGAGCAGATGAAGGAAACAGCAAATGAAGCTTAGAAGAGGCCAGCCTAAAAATTCAAAGGGGTCTCCTAAGTGGATGACGACATACGCCGACATGATAACTTTAATATTAGTATTTTTCATATTATTGTTTTCGATGTCCCAAATCAACTTAGTTAAATTCGACGCGGTTGCAGAATCCTTTCGAAACCGAATGATCTTCGATTCTTATCCATCCACAGTCGAAAATGACTACCCTACTGAACAAACTAAAATTCAGGAAAATGGCGAAGAAAGTAATGAATTTGAAGAACCAGCTGAAACACCTGATAATGTAGCAGCCGATGAAAATGATGAAGAAGATGAGGAAAAAAATGAATCAGAATCAGAAGCTGATTTAGATGAGTTACTCAACGAGGTTGATGAATTTTTAGAAAATAATGAGCTTCAGGATATTATATCCGCTTCTCGAACAGATAAGGGAGTAGTTCTTGTTTTACAGGAACAACTTCTCTTTGAAACCGGTGAAGCGACTATACTATCTTCAGGTGAGCCCTTTTTAAGTAAGGTGGGGCAGCTTTTAGGAAATGTACCTAATCATGTGGAAGTAGAAGGACATACAGATGATCGACCAATCTCTACCTTCCAATATCCTTCGAATTGGGAATTGTCAGCGGCTCGTGCAGGGAGCGTAATCAGATTTTTGACGAGTGATAATGAATCGCTTCAAGGCAGCAGGTTGTCAGCTGTAGCTTATGCTGATACAAGGCCGGTAGTACCTAATGATTCTCCAGAAAACTTGAGAGAGAATAGAAGAGTTGAAATTGTCATTTTAGACCCTGAATACTCTTCATAGATAAAGAAAGAGACTTCTTCGGAAGTCTCTTTCTTTATGAGTGTGTATCAAATTTTTGTTGATTGTGGATAAGCTTCATACAGCTTTCAAGTACTTTTTTGTTCTTCTCGGTGATTTCCTGTCTCCTGGGGATAGCTTCATAAGCATCAGCTGGGTCGCTCCATTGTTTAGGCAGTTCAACAGGGGATTGAGCTTCCCAATTCTTTATCCAACCCTGTGGCAAGTCTCCTTGAAAAGGCACACCAGAAGACATTACATTCCAAATTTGTGCCCACGCTCTTGGGACTACCCTCCAAATGTCATAGCCACCTCCGCCTAAAGCGACCCATTTACCACCACAGTATTCATGAGCGAATTTATGAGCGATTTCAGGGATCTTTTCATAAATTTTCATAGTTGAACATAAATGGGTTAAGGGGTCTAAGAAATGAGCGTCAGCACCATTTTGTGTAATAATGATGTCCGGTTTGAAAAACTCCATAATTTGTTTGAAAGCGTATTCATATACTTCTAGAAAAGAGTCATCTTCTGTGAACGCATCGATCGGCAAGTTAAAAGAATATCCATAGCCTTCTTTCAGTCCTCGTTCATTGACGTTACCTGTACCCGGGAACAAGTAGCGGCCAGTTTCGTGAATGGAAAATGTGCATACATTCGGGTCATCGTAAAAGGCCCATTGCACTCCGTCGCCGTGATGAGCATCTGTATCGACATATAGTACTTTGTAATCCGTCTTTTCTCGTATATATTTAATGCCTACTGCTCCATCATTATAGATGCAGAAGCCAGAGGCTTTCCTCTCGAAACCGTGATGAAGACCTCCGCCCAGATTAAGTACGTGGTCAGTCTCGCCGTTTAAGACAGAATCAATAGCTGTCAGCGTACTCCCTACTAAAAGAGAAGACGCTTCATGCATCCCTTCAAACATTGGTGTATCCTCAGTACCTATTCCATATTCCAAGCCTTCTTCTTCTGTTAAGTTTTCACTGCCAGCTTTTTTTACGGCTTCGACATATTTACTGCTATGAAAGAGGCATAGCTCCTCTTCTGTGGCAATTCTCGGTGTTAAAATGTGCTCATCTGATAAAGCATGTTCATTTTCAAGAAGATCTTTCGTCATGGCTACTCTCAGTTGGTTAAACGGATGATCGTCCTTGAACTTGTACTTCAATACATCATCCGAGAAAACGAATTTTGAACGGCAGCTCATGAAGTCATCCCCGGCATTTTAGGCCATAGAACTTCGTAACCTGATTCTTTTAAATCCTTAATAGTAGGTAAAGGATTCATGGTTTGAATACGAATCACAATAATTTTATAATTCGCATCAGGTTTATAAGGGTAGATGAGCACAGAACTTATATTTACTTTTCTTTTTCCAAACACTTGCATAACCTGAGGTAACATTCCAGGTTTATTTAGTACTTTGACTTCAATTTGAGAGCTTTGCACATGAGTTCCTGTTAGCTGTATCATAGTGTGCAGCATATCTTTTTCAGTTAAAATTCCGACTAGTTTATCGTTTCTCATAACGGGAACACATGCAATTTCTTGCTCGTAAAAAATGGATGCTACTTCTTCTACGAAATCAAGGGGATGAACCGTGGTGACAGGTGTCGTCATGATGGAATGGATAGGACTTTTCAATTGTTCCGACTCGGAAGGCTCATCAAGAATTGATGGACTCGCATCACGGACGTCCCGATCTGAGACAATCCCAATGACACAATAGCTTTCATCCACAATCGGTATATGACGGATATGATGCTCGTGTAAGAGTTGAAGTGCCTTTATTATGGGGTCGTCAGGTGTCAATGTGTGGACTTTTGTTTTCATGACTTCTTCTACTAACATGGTTAAACCCCCCGTGATTTACGATATTGGTTTCTTGTCAAAAAGCGTAGTTCATCAAACTTTTCAATGGAGGCTTCTGATACGTTAGAACCGATCCTAACCATCAAACAGTTTGCTGGATGAGAAATGATTTCTGGATCATCTGTGGGGGAAGGAGTAAGACCACCAGCGCCCATCATTTTTTCCATAACTTTACGATAATTCCATATACTCAGCTTGGTGCCTTTAAGGTCCCAGTGCCAGTAGTATTCGGTAGAAATAATAATGTAATTTTCCATAAAGGGATCCAACATGGAAAGTTTCAGCAGTCTAGAGCCTACACGAAATCCTCGGAATTCTGGAGCAACTTCTATGGCTCCTAATTCAATTAAATCTTCCATTTTTCCTTCAGACCATCGTTCCATAGGGTCAGGGTGCAAATAAGTAACGTATCCTACGATTGTTTGATCGTGGGTTGCTGCGATAATTCGTCCTTCGTCAAAGTCAGCTATACTTTGAAGCGCTTCAAATTGCTTAGCTGGAGGTCTAAATGCATTCAGTTTTTCATGAAAGCTATACTGAGCCAGTTCTTCTGAAGATAAAGGACCCAGAACTTCCATAGGGCCATATTCTGTGTCAAATGTTTGTTGATTAAAGGTTTTTTCATGTTCCATTGCTTCACCACCTATTGAAGAGATGAGAACTTCGTATAGTCTTCATTATACATGAAGAGAATAGAATTTAAATTATCTAAGGAAAAAAACTCCAGTCTTAATTTGGACTGAAGTTTTCAAGGAATTATTTAATTATTCTAGTGACTATTCTTCAGAGCCGTTATCCTCAGAACCTTCAGTAGAATCGTTTTCTTCATTATTTTCATCTTCGGAGCTTTCATCCTCTGATTCGTTACTATCGCTTGCATCACTGTTAGTGGAGAATGAATCTTCTTCACTCGACTCGTTTTCATTTTCGGACTCCTCATTTGATGAGTCTGAGTTATTTCCGCTCGGTTCGTTTTCATCCCCGGACTCATCGCTGGATGAGTCTGAGTTATTTCCGCTAGAGTCAGTTTCACTCCCGGACTCATCGCTGGATGAGTCTGAGTTACCTCCGCTAGAGTCAGTTTCACTCCCGGACTCATCGCTGGATGAGTCTGAGTTACCTCCGCTTGAGTCAGTTTCACTCCCGGACTCATCGCTGGAAGAACCTGAGTTACCTCCGCTAGAGTCAGTTTCACTCCCGGACTCATCGCTGGAAGAACCTGAGTTACCTCCGCTCGAGTTAGTACCATTCCCGGGCTCACCGCTGGATGAACCTGAGTTACCTCCGCTCGAGTTAGTACCATTCTCGGACTCACCACTGGATGAATCTGAGTTACCTCCGCTCGAGTCAGTTTCATTGTCGGATTCATTACTGGAGGAAACCGATCTTTCTGAATTATTATTCTCAGTTGCGCTGCTATTACTGGACGTGCCAGGACTACTTACCTCTGTTGTAGAGGAAAGACTGGAAGATTCTCCGAAATAATCTACAGCCCTTACAGCATATATGCCGTCTTGACCAGAGAAGGAATAACTTGTACTTCTAGTACTACCCACTCTTGAAAAAGAACCTCCAGGTGAAGAAGCACGGTACACCCTGTAACCCACTACATCATCACTAGATGACTGTGACCAGCTGATTGATGAAGAACCGGCTGAAACAGATCCTGGCGGCGATGGGTTTTCTCCGTCGTTTTCTATTTCACTAGACGATGCGCTCGAATCTAAAGAAGGAAGAGCAACATCGTCCCAAGCGTTTGAATTGGGTATCAAATGTTCTAATTTCTCTTCAGTATCCAAATCATTTTCTTCGAGGAACTCGGGTTTGATGGTCACGCCCGATCCTCCCTCTATGATGAATTCGCTTGGCGTATCATCTCCAGCAGGATATTGATTTCCTTTGATTTTAACAAAGTCACCGCCGTCGGTTAAACTGTCATCTTCTTCAGAAGGTGCAAACTCTGAAATATACAGGTCACTTTTTGTAATACCTACTGATTCACACAAATCGGATGCTAAAAGTCCTGAAGTTGCACAATAAGAGTTCGTCTCGATCCCCTCTGGTTCTTCGAAATCATTCTCAGGAACCATAAGATCCGGACGGATTTCAGAAACAGCATTGACTACATCCGCCCACAGCCCTGTGTTTCTGCTGCTGTAACCGTTGCTATCCAATTGTTCCTCGAAATCATATCCCATCCACATGCTCATAGTGACGTTAGGGTTAGTGGCTACGAACCAGGCATCTTTATACTCCTGGGAAGTACCCGTTTTACCTGCCCAGTCGACATCAGGATTTGATAATTGACCTGGTACACTGGCCGCAGTCCCGGAATCAAGAACATCTCTCATCATGTCCACCGTAAGATAAGAAGCTTGTGGACTGAACACTTCTTCTTTTTCAGATTCGTGCTCATAGAAGGTTTCTCCTTCTTTGGTTTCGATCTTTTCAATCATATACGCATCTACAAAATCCCCGTTGTTGCCAAACGTAGCGTAAGCATTCGTATTTTCTTCGTTTGTCACGTCAGACGTGCCTAAAACGAATGAAGGATTGACATAATCATTCTCATTAAAGGTAGTGAATCCCATTTTGTCCAAATAATTTTCACCTGGGTTTTCATCTAAAATATCCATGTATGCTTCGACGGCTGGTATGTTATACGATTTTTTCAAAGCTTCTCGAGAAGAAGTGAAGCCATTGTATCCATCGCCGTAGTTTTTTAGTTCCTTGCCACCTGTTGATTCTGGGTAGTTAAAAGGAACGTCAGCAAAAACAGAACCAGGATGAATCTCCCCCATATCGATACCTGGACCATATGCAGCCAATGGTTTCATTGTACTACCTGGTGAGCGAGAAGCCCGGGTTGCATGGTTCAACTGCTGCTCCTCGAAATCGCGCCCGCCAATAAAGCCAATAATTTTACCTGTTGTATTTTCGATAAGCGTACTTCCTACTTGGACGGGAATTTCCATATCTACTAGTTCACCTTCTGAATTCTCTACTGAAACAACTTTGTTTCTTCCATAATTATTATAATTATCTTTAACTTCCTGCATTACATCATAAACCTCTTGGTCGATTGTGGTATGGATTTTATATCCACCCGAGCTTAGCTGACGATCAGCTAAAGTACTGTACTCTTCGGCAAGCTCTTCATCTTCATTTAAATCAGAGAGGGAATCGCCATTTTCTTTAGCCAGCTGTTCCACAATAATTTCCTTAGCGCGTTTTTTTACTTCATCTGTTAAGAAAGGGTACTTGTCCCTTGACTTACTTTTCGGCTCTGTCAAACTCTCGGCCAAATCAAATTTTAGTGCTTCTTGATATTCCTCATCTGATATATATTCAGTGTCATGCATACGGCTTAACACTTCGTTCATCCGATCCAAACCCGGCTGGAGCTGTTCTTCAGATTTAGGTTCACCATTATTAAGAAATGGAGTGTAGCTGTATGGGTTTTGAGGAAGACCTGCTATAAAGGCTGCCTGAGGAATTGATAATTCATCAGCACTTACGCCGAATATCCCTTTTGCTGCCGTCTCAGCACCTGCTATGTTATCTCCATTGGCATTACGGCCGAATGGTACAATATTTAAGTATGCTTCTAAGATTTCATCTTTTTCAAAAAAACGTTCAATGCGCATGGCAATAAGCATTTCTTTTGCTTTTCTTTCGAAGGAAACTTCACTTGTCAGGATTTGATTTTTTACAATTTGCTGAGTAAGCGTACTTCCACCAGTTTGAGTCGAAGCGTTGGTTGCTTCTTGTACCATCGCTCGAAGCACAGCTTTTGGTACGATCCCATCATGATTATTGAAGTACTCATCTTCCGTAGCAATCACAGCTTCTTCCAGGTTATCACTGATATCATCGAGGGAAGACTCTTGACGATATAAATCGGTTCGTACATTACCTAGTAATTTTTCGTCTGAAAAATAAACTTGTGAGGTTTCTTCATAATTATAAATTTCTTCTTCCATTTCCTCCTGCGGCCTGGTCGGTTCGTCTTTGACAAGAGAGGCAAAGTATCCAGCACCTACACCCCCGGCAAAAAACAGACCTACTACACCGATGATAATAAAGAATAAAATCACATTCCATACTACATCATAGCCGATTCGCGTGGATCTTTGAATTTTTCCGGTCTGCCATAAAGCTTTCCAATCTATTTTTTTTCTACCATTATTCGGGCTGTTTGCCATTAAAAAACCTCCTAAATTACAGCCTTTATTATAACATAATGCTCGTATAACGGACATGATTCGATGAAAAATTATGTTGCTTTTTCAAAAGGGTTATGATATTAATTGTATACAGTTTAATGAGTGAGCGATGAAGGATTGCAGTAGAAAATTATTCCCTGGCAAAGAGAGCTGACGGATGGTGTGAGTCAGCGTAAAATAATTTTCGAATTACGATCGGGAGCATTCTTCTGGTGTAAATCAGAAGACGGTTGTATAAACCGTTATCAAACAGAGTGGCACATAGTGTGCAACAAGGGTGGTACCGCGAAAAGACCTCGTCCCTTTATAGGGGAGAGGTCTTTTTTGCGTGGAGAAAATAGTAAGGAGTGAAGGAATTTGGATATTTTACAGGATTTAGAAAAAAGAGGACTCGTCAACCAAATGACGGATGAAGAGGGTCTCCGCAAACATTTAAACGAACAACAGGTTACACTGTATTGTGGGTTTGATCCTACAGGAGACAGTCTGCATATAGGACATTTGCTTCCTGTATTAACGCTGAAACGGTTCCAGCAAGCAGGTCATCGTCCCATTGCTTTAGTAGGTGGTGGTACAGGGATGATCGGCGACCCCAGTGGCCGCTCAACAGAACGGCAGTTGAATTCAGCTGAAGTTGTTCTCGGTTACAGTGAAAAACTAAAAGGTCAATTAGCTGAAATTCTTAACTTTGATCAGGGTGAAAATTCCGCAGTAGCAAGGAACAACCATGAATGGTTATCGCAAATGACAGTAATCGACTTTTTAAGAGATACAGGCAAACACTTCGGTATTAACTACATGCTTGCCAAGGATTCCGTCGAGTCAAGAATTGAGAGTGGAATCAGTTTCACTGAATTTACGTACATGATTCTCCAATCGTTGGATTTTCAAAAACTAAATGAGAAGGAAAACTGCACTTTACAAATCGGCGGAAGTGATCAGTGGGGAAATATTACCGCTGGCCTCGAGCTTATCCGTCGCTCGGCAGCCGGAGAAAGAGAAGTTGAAGCTTACGGAATGACTATGCCTTTGATTACGAAGGCGGACGGTTCTAAATTCGGGAAAACCGCTGGAGGGGCTATCTGGCTTGACCGTGATAAAACGTCTCCATATGAGTTTTACCAATTCTGGATCAATACTGATGATCGCGATGTCATTCGCTTCTTGAATTTCTTCACGTTTTTAAGTCACGAAGAAATTGCGCAGCTTGAGGAAGAGGTAAAGAGTCAGCCTGAAAAGCGTGTAGCGCAAAAACGATTGGCGGAAGAGATGACAAAGCTTGTTCATGATGAAGATGCTTTAAAACAAGCAGAAAAAATTTCGGCAGCTCTTTTCAGTGGGGATATTAAGGAATTGACAGGTGAGGAAATAGAACAAGGATTTAAAGATGTTCCTGCTTACCAAACGGATGATAAAGAGCAAACACTTATCGATCTATTAGTGAATGCGGGTATTTCATCTTCAAAACGTCAGGCGAGGGAAGACATAAGTAATGGTGCTGTCTACATCAACGGGGAGCGAAACCAGGACTTAAAGCATCACCTTACGGATGAAGATCGAATTGAAGATAAATTTACAATCATCCGTCGTGGGAAAAAGAAATATTTCTTAATCCGTTACACTGTTTAATCAAACAAAACGAAGTATGTATAGCGTCAAAAAAATAGTATAAATAACAAACAAAAACGCTTGGGATTTTCTTTCCAAGCGTTTTTGTTTGTTGAATGGTCTTTTAAACTAAAGCTCCCTTTAGTGGAAGGCTCAGTTTCGAGACTTATGTATGGGGATATGGTGGCTTTAGAAAACGGATCGCTTTCCGTGGGCATGTGGTGAGCTTCCTCAGGCTTCGCCTTCCGGGATCTCACCTACCATGTACATCCCACAGGAGTCTCACCGTTTTCTAAAGCCACCATCCGATTGGAAGGTGCTCGAAACTATACCAAGCTTAAAAGTATTAGCAATATAATGGAATTATTAGTAAAAACCTTGTATTCCAAGAGTCTATCCTTTCCTCGGAACTTCTTGCCTTTACTAGGATAACGGAAATATTTTTGCGGTGCTTTCACTTAAAAAATAATTGCTCTGGAGTGATGCAAGAAAATATTTGAAACAATCCTAAAATGTAAGTTTATAACTAAAATGCTACTTCCATACCACTGGAGTTTAATGATCCCACTAATATTAAGTAGTTATTTTTAAAACGATTTCGAGAAGCGCATATATAGGGAGGGGCGGCGGGGAATGGGGAGACTCCTGTGGGAAGAGAGTGCTTGGTGAGATCCCGCAGGACGGGACGTCCGAGGAAGCTCACCGCGCTCCCACGTAAAGCGAGTCATTCCCCGCCGCCCTGATCCACTCACCAAATGTCTCGAAATCAAGTCTTCCACTATCCTGCCAGTTAGATTAAGAACAATTCTTCACAAACTCCATATTTATTCAACGTATTACCTAATTGGTCTATATAAATCAAAAGGGCAAATAATATACCAATTAACATGAAAATTAGCATGTGTTTTTTATTAGCTGTAAAAATTGCTAAGATATTTTAACAGTGAATTTTTACTTTTGAAAGTCATGTAAAAGAGCTTTTAAAATAAGTTTTACCAGCGATTGGCTGTTATATTAATTGCAGGTGAGGCAACAATAAGAGAGCTTCAAAAAATTGTTTTTGTGAGGTGGATATGAAGATGAACTATAAAAATATTCAGTGGTTACCGATCGTGGCGTCTGTAGGTATCGGTGCAGCAACCTACAGTATGATGACAGGCCAGTCCAATCAACTTACAAGCATGATTCAAGGAGCAGCCAAAGTGGCAGGCGGTATGCAGCAAAATTCTTAATACTGCTAAAATAAATAAGAACCAGAAACGTTATATGATGTTTCTGGTTCTTTTTAATTTTCTTTTCCGGTATAAAAAGAAAAGCCATTGAAATGTTGTGTTAACAACATTTCAATGGCTTTTTCTGTGTTAACCTGCATAGTGCAGAAATTAACGAGAGTAGAATTCAACGATAAGAGCTTCGTTGATTTCTGCTGGAAGCTCAGAACGTTCAGGATAGCGAGAGTAAGAACCTTCATGCTTTTCAGCATCGAATGCAAGGTATTCAGGTACGAAGTTATTCACTTCAACCGCTTCCTCTACGATATTCAATTTCTGAGATTTTTCACGAAGACCAATAGCTTGGCCTGGCTTCACGCGGTAAGACGGGATGTCTACGCGGCCGCCATCAACAGTAACGTGACCGTGGTTTACTAGCTGACGAGCTTGAGGGCGCGTACGAGCTAGACCTAAACGGTAAACAAGGTTATCCAAACGAGATTCAAGAAGAATCATGAAGTTTTCACCGTGGATCCCTTTCATGTTACCGGCCTCTTCGAACATGCGGCGGAATTGACGCTCAGTCAATCCATACATGAAACGAAGCTTCTGCTTCTCTTGAAGCTGAGTGCCGTATTCAGATAGTTTTTTGCGTTGGTTTGGACCATGTTGTCCAGGAGCGTAAGGGCGTTTTTCTAATTCCTTACCAGTCCCACTTAAAGAAATGCCATATCGACGTGATTTTTTCCAGGTAGATCCTGTAAAACGTGCCATAGGTATTTCCTCCTTTTATTTTATTTTGCATAAAATAAAAACAGTGTGTTCCTTATCACGCTGTACATTTTATTTTCATGCACCATCGCTCCAGCAGCAGAGAGTTACACGATGCACCTCAATTTGAGGAATAAAATGAAACAGTCGCTGGATTCACATAGGCTGCCGTTTATTTTACACAAAGGCTATTATATAAGAAATAGAGAAGAGAAGTCAAGGAGTTTCTTTATAGAATTCATAAAACAAGCCGGCAATATATAGCCGGCTTGTAATTTTGGATATTAAATATGCTTTTGCATTGTTTCCACAAATTGAATAAGATATTTTTCGTCTGTTTCATCAAATCTTCCGATAGAAGGACTGTCAATATCCAACACTCCATAAATCTCTCCATTTTTAATAACTGGTACGACGATTTCTGATTGACTTGCAGCGTCACAAGCGATGTGACCTGGAAATGCGTGAACATCCTCGATTCGCTGGGTTTTTCTCTCAGAAACTGCAGTTCCGCAAACTCCTTTGCCAGAAGGGATTCTCACACAGGCTGGAAGCCCCTGGAAAGGACCGAGAACAAGCTCGTCCTTCCGCCATATATAAAAACCAACCCAATTCACATCCTCTAAAAATTGATTGAGCAGGGCGGAAGCGTTTGAAAGATTAGCGATTTCGTCGGGTTCTCCTTCTAATAACGCGTCCAATTGTTTGATGAGAAGTGTATACTGATCTTCTTTTGTACCTTTATACTGAGTGGATTGAAACATTTCAAGACCCTCCTGAATTAGTTTTTCGACAAATCTTTGAAGGAATTGTCGGGTTTTGATGTACGATTTTAAAAGGATTTACAATATGAGTGCCGAACTATTCCTAGTAGGGAGGAATCCAAAATGAACAGCGAAATGAATACAAGGCAAAGAGTTCTGGATGTTTCTTGTAGTTTGTTTTACAGCAATGGATTTAATGGGACTTCTGTACGTGATATCGCTAAAAAAGCGAAGGTTAATGTTTCTATTATTCATTATTATTTCAAAAGCAAGCAAGGATTGTTTGAGTCCCTGGCAGTCCAATATTTCGAACCCTACTTAGAAATGCTTGAACAGGAAGCGGAAGCGAAAATTCATGCTGACTTATTAGAATTAATTAAAGGAATTCTACATTATAAACAAGTTCATTATCAACTATCTTGTTTGGTTTATCGTGAACTATCTTTAAATACTATATTCGCTAAAGAAATGCTCGTCACTTATCTTGCGAAAGAAAATCACTTACTGTCTCAAATCCTCTTCAAAAAGCACACGAAATTCGATTTGACTTTTAAAGAAAAGCTTTGTTTACTGCAATTCAAAGGGCTGCTTAACGTGCCTCATATGATGCCTCAGGAGTTTGAAGGGTTCTATATGTCAGAGGACTCTGTTCAGTATTTCGTCCAAACGTACGCTGAAATTATGAGCAAACAAAGCACCTTGAAATTACCTAAGGCGATTTCGATATAAGAGAACTTTCAAGCTGACTATACCCTTGTTTTAAACCTTGAGGGTGGTGAGCGTCAGATCCATATATAAGAGGTATTCCTTTTTTAGAAGCAAGGGCAGCGATGGCGGCAGGGGGATAAGATTCTTTACAATACTCTTTCACTAATCCTGCTCCATTGTAATCAAGTGACAGCCCTTGTCTCTTTACTATGTCTAAAAATGATTCAGCCATGTCCGTCCAATTAGCAGGAGGGGCATAAATCTTTTGGAATTTTTTAATTAAAGACATATGACCGATCCGGTTCGGTTTATAGGGGCCGAGATCTTTAAGTGCGGAATCCTCGAGAACTTGGAAATAAATCTTGTATAAGGATTCATTAGTAAGTGCTGCTTGTTTAGCTGATTTATACATCTCTTTACTGAAATCGATGCAGTACCATTTGTTTTTGATTTCCAGGAAATGAACGGAGAGGATGCTATCGTCTAAATAGGGTCCGTACTCGTCCAAAAAACCTGCCGTCTCTTGTTCAAATCCTTTTATATAGTCAACTTCCAGGCCGAGATTGATCTTGATATCAGACTCGTACGTCCGTTTAAGCTGATTGATTTCCTCGATATAACTTTCTATATTATTCATTGACATCGCACTGTCGCGGTCAGGGACAGGGTCCTCAAAGTTAAGCGGAAGAGGTGCATGCTCTGTAAAACACATAGAAGAATATCCTAACTTAATCGCTTGTTCTATATAGGATTCAATAGAGGCATTTGATCCATGTGGACAATATGGAGTATGAATGTGACCATCGTACATGAGGCTTTCTCCTTTTTGTTTGAATTTATTGTAATTCTACTAATAATTTTGAAATATTTTAGCCAAACAGGTATCTATCATGGTATCATAATAGACAACTAATTTTAATTATGGACGATTAAGCTTAGACAAAGATACATATTGTAAGGAGGCTGTCTATGAGGTACGTTATCGGGGGCATTTTAATACTGATAGCACTGATTATTGTTGGGTTGATTTGGCGGAAAAAAATATATGATGAAGTCGACCGGCTTGAAGGCTGGAAAATGGATATCATGCACCGGAATGTTTCGGAAGAATTGTCAAGAGTGAAGGCTTTGAATCTTTCCGGAGAGACGCAGGACAGATTTGAATCTTGGCGCACTCGATGGGAGCAAATTCTTACGAAGGAACTTCCCGATTTAGAAGAAGATCTGTTCGATGCGGAAGAGTCAGCGGATCGATACAGGCTGACTAAGGTGAAAAAAGTTTTAAATCATACTGAACAAAAACTGCAAGCGATTGAGCAAGATATAACAAACATGTATGAAGAGTTAGAGGTTCTACTGGATTCGGAGAAGAGCAGCAGGCAGGAAATTCAAGCGCTTGAACCAGAATTAAAAGAACTTAAGCGAACAATTATACATAGTCGCCATCAATACGGTAAGGCGGCCGCTTTATTCGAGGCAAGGATAATCGATCTGGAAAATAAGCTTAGTGAATATGAAGAGCTAGTTTCAGAAGGGAATTATATAGAGGCCAGTGATCTAGTCCAATCCATTAGGGAGACTTTAGAAACTCTGAAAGTGGAAATCGAGTTATTCCCGGAACGCTTTAAAAAAACTTCCAAGGAATTGCCTGATCAGCTTTCCGATCTTCTCAACGGGATAAAAGAGATGGACGAAGAGGGATATCGAGTAAATCAAATGGGATTTCTTCCTGAGATAGAAAATTATCAGGAACAGTTGAAGAATCATTCAAATCGGATGGAGAAGGGCGATCAAGAGGATGTTCAACAGCTCATTGACGAAGTAGAACCAAGAATTCAAGAGATGTATCAGTCCTTGGAAAGAGAAGCGATTGCCCATAGCTATGTTGATCAACAGCACCCATCTCTTACAACCTTGCTGGAAGAGCTTGAAGAAGTAATGGAAGAGACGAATAAAGAAATTGAAGAATTGCAAATGACCTATCAAATGGAAGAAGAAGATGTAGAAACACATAGGAATATTGTTCAAATGATGACTCAATTGAAGAAGAAATATTTAAGCTTGAACAAAGGGTTAGAAGATGAACAAACACCGCGTACCCAATTGAAAGATGAGTTGGACATAATAAAGGAAGAATTGGAAGAGTTGAAAGCCAATCACCATAACTTCAATGAGAGAATCCAGACGTTGCGCAGAGATGAAATTGAAGCAAAAGCTAAACTCTCTGAAATGGAGCAGTTGATCAATGATACGGATCGTCGTTTAAAGAGAAGCAATCTGCCAGGCATCCCTACCTTATTTTTCGAAGTTATGCAGAGTGCAAGCGAGCATATAGAAGAAGTATTCGTAAGCTTGGAGAAGCAGCCGCTTGATATGCACGAAGTTCACGAGAAATTAGAAAAAGCTGTACATCATACTGTGCATGTTAATAAGCAAGCTAAAGAATTACTTCATCAAGCCGAGATGGCGGAACGCATGATTCAATACGGCAATCGCTACAGAAGCAAGTATCCGTTAATAGCTGCCAGATTAATGGAAGCGGAGAATGATTTCAGGTCTTATCGCTATGAGGAAGCTTTGGAGCGCGCCGCTTCTGCAGTGGAAGAAGTCGATCCTGGGGCTCTAAGCCGTATAGAAGAGAAAAGGGAAGTACCGGTATAGGAAGTGATTGGATGAAAAGATGGCTGTTAACGATATTGGCATTTATGTCCGTTTCCATTTGGACCGTAGTGCTCATAATTTTCTTCAACCTATCCGAAGAAAAAGTTGTTTCTAGTCATAGTCAATCAATTCCTACATCATTGGCTGAACGACAATATGGCGTAGAGCGTATCAATATGCCTGAAGAAGGTAAAGAGGAAGAGCGTAGAATGGATACGGTCATTGGAGAAACGGTAATATCAAAAATATGGGTAGATGATATGAGTGAAGACGGAAGAGTCAGTATCGATACCTTATTGAAAACCCTAGAACTGGATGATTGACTTTAAAGAAAGTTCAAAGCTAGTATCCTATAAAGGATGCTAGTTTTTTTTGCGCGAAGTAGCATAATTTCTTTTATTGGACAAATGTGATAAGATTATGGACTGCGATTCAAAAACTAAAGGAGCTAATCCTATGATATATTTTGATAATAGTGCGACGACCAAGCCATTTGAAGAAGTAATGACTGCGTATCAGAAGGCAGCCATCCAATTCTTTGCTAATCCCTCATCATTACATTACTTAGGCAGTGATGCAGAAAGACTGTTAATGAGAACGAGACAAGCGGTGGCTGAACAGTTGCGAATAGAAACTGAAGAAGTGGTATTTACTTCAGGTGGCACGGAAGGCAACAATTTAGCTATTAAAGGTATTGCTTTTCAGCATCAAACACGAGGTAAACACTTGATTACTTCGTCAGTAGAACATCCCTCTGTTCTCGAAGTATTTAAAGAGCTTGAACAGAATGGTTTTGAAGTTTCATACGCATCTGTGGATCATTCAGGTAAAGTCGATCCAGAAGAGATCAAGTCACTCATCAGAAAAGATACTATTTTAATAAGCATTATGTCTGTGAATAATGAGTTAGGAACAATTCAGCCCATTGAGGAAATCGGGGACATCGCGGGCATGTATCCTAAAGTATTCTTTCATGTGGACCACGTACAAGGGATCGGTAAGGTGCCTCTTTCTCTAAAAAAAGCTAAAGTGGACCTGTGCAGTATATCCGGCCATAAAATACATGGTTTAAAAGGTACTGGAATTTTATACGTGCGAAAAGGGGTCCTGCTTTCTCCTTTATTTCACGGCGGAGGGCATGAATCCAACCGGAGGTCAGGTACTGAAAACCTGCCAGGAATGGTTGCTTTTGCAAAAGCGTTACGAAAGATTAAGGAAAAAGAAAAAAAACAGTTGAACGAGTTAATTCACTTGCGTCACCACTTGATTAATCACCTAAACGTGATGGAGGAAGTAATTATCAACTCGCCTCTATCAGGAGCGCCGCACATTATTAATGTGTCGGTGCCTGGTATTAAACCAGAAGTGATGATTCACGCTTTAGCGAAAAAAGATATATTTGTCTCAGCAAAATCAGCATGCTCTTCTAAACAGCCTGACGTAAGCTCAGTATTAAAAGCATGTAATCTGAAAGAAAATGTGACAAAGTCAGCCATTAGAATAAGCTTATCTTATTCCAGTACGATTGAAGAAGCTGATCTATTTTTGGAAGAATTCAATTCAGCTATACGTTACCTTGAGAAGGGAAGATAAACATGCAGTTCGACTTAATATTAATACGCTATGGTGAGATGGCGATCAAAGGAAAAAACAGAAATTATTTTGAAAGAAAACTTCAAAACCACTTAATAAAAAAACTGGAACCATTCAAGGAAACGCGGGTAAAGAAAAGTAGAGACCGTATGTATGTAGTGCTTAACGGTGAAGACCCTCATGCTGTTATGAAAGAATGTCAAGAGGTCTTCGGGATCCACTCGTTAAGCTTCGCTGTTAAAGTGGAAAAAGAAGAAACTGAAATTAAAAAGGCTTCTTTGTATGCTTTTCAGGATGCCCACAATGCGAAAACCTTCAAAGTATCTTCAAAGAGAGCAGATAAAAGCTTCTCCATCAGATCACAGGATTTGAACCACAAAGTGGGGGGATACGTCCTTGCGAATACCGATGGAGTTACGGTGAACGTTCACGAACCGGATGTAGAGTTGAAGATAGAAGTTCGCAATGACGCTGCTTATATTACAGCTCAAGATTATCCTGGAGCTGGAGGCCTGCCTGTTGGAACGACCGGAAAATCACTATTGCTTTTATCTGGAGGAATCGATAGTCCTGTTTCAGGTTACTTGACGATGAAAAGAGGGGTGCAGCTTGAAGCGATTCACTTTCATTCCCCTCCGTATACAAGTGATCGTGCTAAACAGAAAGTACTTGATTTGGCGAGTGAATTGGCTAAATATGGCCAGACGATCAACGTTCATATCGTACCCTTTACAGCCCTTCAACAAAAAATTCACCAGGAAATCCCTGAAGGTTATGGGATGACCGTGATGCGTAGAATGATGATGAGGGTGAGTGAACAAATTGCGAGGAAAAGAGAAATTCTTTCTCTGACCACTGGAGAAAGTCTAGGTCAAGTAGCGAGTCAAACGATGGAGAGTATGAACGCGATAAATGATGTTACGAATTATCCAGTCATCCGTCCGCTTGTAGCCATGGATAAGCTGGATATTATCGAAATATCAAGAAAAATTAAAACGTATCCGATTTCCAAACTGCCTTATGAAGATTGCTGCACGATTTTCGTTCCTAAGGCTCCTAAGACGAAGCCAACTCGTGAGAATGCTAACTATTACGAATCTAATGTAGATTTTGAAAAAGAACTGACTGAAGCTATTGAACAAACGGAGATGGTGGAGGTTAGAGCCAGGCAAAAAACAACGGGTGAATTCGACGATTTGCTATAATAAGATTAATTAAACTCACTATACTTGTATAGTGGGTTTTATTCTGATTACGGGAAGGGGTATATAAGGTGGAATTATGGTATGGAGGAAAAATTTATACAATGAAAAAAGAAGGCGAATGGGTAGAAGCGGTCATCACTAATAATGGATTGATTCATGCAGCGGGTGATACCCAGGAGCTTTACAGTGAATATAAGAATGAAATTACGCGGGAGAACGATCTGAAAGGCTCCGTCATGTACCCAGGGTTTACAGACAGCCACCTTCATATCATCGGACATGGAGAACGGCTGATGCGATTGGACCTGACCTTTATGAAATCGGCTGAAGAAGTCTTACAGGCACTTAAGCAGCATGCTGAGCAATTAGAGCCTGGAGAATGGATCATTGGTGATGGGTGGAATGAAAACCAATGGCAGGATAAAAGGATCATCCATAAAGATGAGCTCGATGAGATTTCTAAACATCACCCTATGATGCTGACGAGAGTATGTCGACATGCGCTGTTAGCTAATACGAAAGCTATAGAGTCAGCAGGTATAACTTCAGAAACTGAGAACCCTCAGGGAGGCGTTATCGTCCGGGATGAAAACGATCAACTGACAGGGTACTTCCATGATCAGGCCCAGGAATTAATTAAACAAGCGATGCCAGCTGTAACACCAGAATACTTAAATAAGGCGACTGAGCTTGCTGTACGCGATATGCATGCTTATGGGCTTGTAGGCGGTCACACAGAAGACTTGAATTATTACGGTGGATTCAAAAAAACTTTAAACGCTTTCTATGAAGTGATCAATGGGAAGGATATGAAGTTCAGAGCCCATCTTTTGGTTCACCATGGAGTAATCGATTCTATGGACAAAGAAGGTTTAGGCTTTAAAAAAGGAAAGGAATTCGTTCAGCTAGGGGCTATGAAGATTTTCTCCGATGGAGCTCTTGGAGGCAGGACAGCTTGGCTGTCCGAAGATTACGCAGATGATAGGGGAAACAAAGGGGTACCAATGCACTCAAAACAAGAATTGTTTGAACTTGTCAGGAAAGCCAGGAAGCGCAACATGCCCATAGCTGTCCACGCGATCGGAGACGCAGCTGCTGAAGCGGTGGTTGATGCAGTTATGGAGTATCCTTTGCAAACGGGAGATAGGGACAGGTTAATTCATGCTCAAATATTAAGCCAGACGCTTATTGAAAAGTTAAGAAAGTTGAACATCTCATTAGATATACAACCGACATTTGTGTCTTCTGATTTTCCATGGGTAATCAATCGATTAGGGCAGGTGAGGTTAAAGAGTTCCTACTCTTGGAAGACCTTATTGGATGCAGGAATTGCCTGTGCAGGAGGGTCAGACGCTCCGATCGAGGAAGTTAATCCTCTGCTGGGAATAAGAGCAGCCGTCGATCGAAGAGCTGCCTATGATAATGAAGTATATCAAGCGGAAGAAAGGCTTTCTGTATATGAAGCTATTTCGCTATATACGAAAGGAAGTGCCTACGCTATCAGTGAAGAGCATAGGCAAGGCATAATTGCGGAAGGGTATATAGCTGATTTTACAATACTTGATCGAGATTTATTTACTTTAAAACCATATGAGCTTGCTGATGCAACGGTTAACATGACGGTAGTTGATGGAGAGGTCATGTATCAGAGGACGTAAGGAAAAAGCCAGCCAGGATAAGGCTGGCTTTTTGGGCTTTTATAAAAAGGTCCGTTGTACTCGTTCCCAGTATGAATTATTTTTTAGTTTAACTGTTTTGACTTCTTTATCGCTCAAGCGAATAGTTACATCGCGAATATTTCTGATGGAGTATGCTTCATTATCCATTCCGACTAACGGAAAGTCATTCCCATCCTGTAAAACGTGCAGCTTTAATTTACGATTTGGCCCAAGGATAAAGGAAGATCCCAATGTACGATAACGATTATTGTTCAAAGAGGCCAGCTCACTTACCTGAAAGCATGGAAGCTTTGGATCGACGACAGCTCCTTTAGTCGATTTATTATAGCCCGTGCTTCCTGTAGGAGTTGCTACAATCAGTCCATCTCCTCGGAACGTTTCAAAGTGGATATCATCTATATAAACATCGATCACTATCGACTTGATCAACGTTGAGCGGACACTGCATTCATTCAGGCAGTAGAAGCTTGATTCGTCATTGATCGTCGTTTCAATCACAGGAAAGCGGCGGACTTCAAGCTCTGCATTAAGCATAGAATCAACCATTTCGTTAAAGTTAGTTAAATCAAAATCACAGTATAAACCGGCTTCATCTTTACTGCGGATTCCGACATAAAGACAGTCCTGGCGAAAACCTGTTTTTCTTACAGCTTGGAGAAAGGTGCCATCTCCTCCGACGGAAATGATGATATTGGCATCACTGGGATTTCCTACGATTTCAAAGTCATTTTCTTTTGCTAATTCAAACAAAGGTTGTAATTGCTCGTTTAAGTATTCATTAGGGTGATAGTAAAAATAAAGATTTCTACGTTGATTTGACATCATAATTCCTCCTAATAACGGTTTCTGTTTGTATTTTATCATCTAGCATATGTAATAGATAGCATCTGCCTCTTGCCTTTACATTTGTTTTTATTTCAAATATAGTGAAATGTTGTATAAGCCTGCGTTATCCGTTAAGGTAAAAGAAGAAAAGATCGTAAATAAAAGACTGATGGGGCGCAAGTTGTGTTGTTGACAATAGCGTCCTTTTCAATGAAATAGGAGGACCACGATGAATCAGGAAAAGGTTGAAAAATTATTTACTTGGATTGATGGAACAGCCACAATCGTAGAGCAGGATATGAACGTCACTTATCTAGAAGCCTTAGCAGAAACTTTAGATACACTGTTTAATGGGCAGCCTTTTGATGATATTGAAGAATCCCTTCAAACGAAGCTCACTAATGAACTTGTTAAAGTGAACCGGGAAGATTATGAAAAAGAAGAGATAAGAAAAGCCGTTCAGCTATCTATTCTTAAAGGGATGAAGGGTGCTACCCAGCAGCAGCACTTAATAACCCCCGATTCCGTTGCTATGTTTATGGGATATGTCGCATCAAAACTATTAGAAGGCAGCGATGCTATCAAAATCTTTGACCCTGCAGCTGGAACCGGAAACCTTATGACTTCGGTTATGAATCAGCTGGACATGGAAGTCGCGGCATTTGGCAGTGAAGTGGATCAAACATTGATACAGCTGGCCGTGGCCAATGCCAACCTCCAAAAAAATGAAATAGAATTTTTCCACCAAGACAGTCTGAGGCCATTTTTGATGGAACCTGTCGATTTTGTTTTTTCCGATCTCCCTGTTGGCTATTATCCTGATGAAGTGCAAGCGGCTGATTATAAACTGAAAGCAGAGCAAGAGCATTCTTACGCACATCATCTGTTTATTGAACAGGGATTGAATTACACAAAAGAAGGCGGCTACCTTATGTTTATCGTCCCTAATTTCTTGTTCGATAGTGATCAGTCACAAAAACTGAACGAGTACCTGCGGGAAGAAGCTCATATTGTAGGGATGCTGCAATTGTCCGATTCTTTATTTAAAGACGAGAAACACGGCAAAAGCATCTTGATCCTGCAGAAAAAAGGGAAAGAAACGAAGCCGCCTAAACAAGCCTTGCTTGTAAAGCTTCCATCCTTTAAAAATCCGAATGCCATGTCTGATATTCTAGCTCAGATGAATCAATGGTTTGAAGATTATAAAACGACAAAATTGTGAGAAAATAAAAAATATAACAAGTAAACGTTATCAAATGGGTTAGACCTTGAAATTGGCTGGTGCGGGTGATTAAATGGTAATGGTAGAAAGATGCGAACCTATAATTAAGGGGATGAACAACGTTGAATAATATTCTTGCAATCAATGCAGGCAGTTCTTCTTTGAAGTTTCAATTAATTGAAATGCCTGAAGAGACCGTCGTTACTAAAGGATTAGTTGAACGAATCGGTATACAAGATTCTGTATTTACTATTGAGTTTGATGAAGAAAAAGATAAAACGGTCACAAATATCGAAGACCACGCGGTAGCTGTTAAAATGCTTCTAGAAAAGCTTACAGCTCATGGGATTATTCAATCACTGGATGAAATTGATGGAGTGGGCCACCGTGTCGTCCACGGCGGTGAAAAGTTCAGTGAGTCAGTTTTGATTACGGATGAAGTCATCCAGGAAATAGAGGATGTTTCTGACCTGGCCCCTCTTCATAACCCTGCTAACTTGACAGGAATCCGTGCGTTCCGTGAAGTACTTCCAAACGTTCCGCATGTTGCAATTTTCGATACAGCCTTTCACCAAACAATGCCGGAGCAATCTTATTTGTATAGTCTTCCATACGAATATTATGAAGACTACGGAATCCGTAAATACGGTTTTCACGGTACTTCTCACAAATATGTCTCTGAACGTGCAGCTGAAATGCTCGGTCGTCCAGTAGATCAACTGCGTCTGCTTTCTTGTCACCTGGGTAATGGAGCAAGTATCGCTGCCATCGAAGGCGGAAAATCGATTGATACTTCCATGGGCTTCACTCCATTGGCTGGGGTTACGATGGGAACTCGTTCTGGTAACATTGATCCAGCCTTGATTCCTTTCATTATGGAGAAGACAGGTAAATCAGCAGCGGAAGTCATGAACGTTCTAAATAAAGAAAGTGGTATGCTTGCTCTTTCTGGTTTCTCAAGTGATCTTCGTGACATACAGGAGAAAGCAGGAGAAGGGGACGAGCGTGCAGAATTAGCTTTGGAAGTGTTTGCTAATCGTATCCACAAATATATCGGTTCTTACGCATCCCGTATGCATGGAATTGACGGAATTATTTTCACGGCGGGTGTAGGTGAAAATAGTATTTCTATTCGTGAACGTGTCCTTAAAGGACTTGAATTCATGGGAGTTTACTGGGATCCTTCTCTTAACCAGGTTCGTGGAAAAGAAGCTTTCGTCAACTATCCGCACTCTCCTGTTAAAGTTATGATTATTCCTACAAATGAGGAAGTTATGATAGCACGTGATACAGTAGAAAAAGGATTGTAATCCTAAAACAGGTCAGCTCATCGAAGCTGACCTGTTTTTTTATAGAAGCTTTCTTATATTTAAGACGTAGTTTGGAGACATAGTGCGAGTTTAGGGGCGGAAGGAAAGCGAGTAGATTCCCACCCCCCTGACTCCTAATACGGCAACGAACCTCGTTTATCTTGAAATCCTGTCATCCAGTTGAATAACTATCTTGTAACAAATTTAAGATTTCAATTAACATAGATTTAGATTTTAAGTTAAAGAAACCCTTCACTCCATGTTCAACTTTTCATATTATGGATACAATAGGAATAAGTGAAAGAATAAAGGAGTGGTTCCTTTGTCTACAAAAAGAGTACTTGAAAATATCGAGAAATGGCGCAAACGTCAGATCAGTTATGAGGCGAATGATTTCGAGATGGTTTATTCAGACTGGGTTCAAGATTCTTTTAATCAAATCAGTCCTGAATGGCAGGAGAAATTCTTTTCGAAACTTGATGATTGGTTATTTCATACACATGCTTTTCTGCAGGGGACTAACTTTCAAATGGATGCAAGAGAACGGATATTAACTGTTGGCCGGATTTTTCAAGAGGATATGAAACAGATGGAAGATATGAAAAAGCTGACAATTGATCAATTGACTTACATAGCTGATCAACAAACAGCGCGCAGCCGGCTTTATTCATTTGCCCAAGGAGGATTGACAGGTACAGGAGGGCTCGTACTACTGGGGGTTGACTTCCCTCTGATGATGGGGATGAATCTCCGGACGATTCAATTAGTTGGGCTTACTTTCGGTTATGAGATGAACCACCCTTACGAAATGATGATTTCACTGAAAGTATTTCATGCGGCGACGTTGCCAAAGAGAATGCAAGCAAAGGCATGGGATGAATTAATCGAAGAAATTGGAACAAATAGTCTTCCATTCATTTATGAAGGAGATGACCGGCTCACAGAATCAACCTGGATTGAACAGCCTTTGAAACAAGTATTCAAGTCGTTGTTCATTTTAATGTTTAGAAAGAAGCTCTTTCAAGGAATACCTTTAGTGAGTGTTGCGATTGGAGCTCAGTCTAATTATAATCTTACGAAAAGAGTTTCGGAATTCGCTACGAAGTTTTATCAGTACCGACACCTTATGGAGAAGGGGGAAGTATAGTGTCTGTAGAAGAGCATAAAAAAGAAGCACCGGATATTGTGCAGTGTATGGTTATTACGGTAAGTGACACACGAACGAAGGAAACGGATAAAAGCGGGGCTTACATCAGCGACGCCCTTCAAGAAGATAACCACGTCGTCAAGGATCATATGATTGTAATCGATGATAAATTAAAAATCAAAGCTGCTGTCCGCCATGGAATGGAACGGAATGATGTAGATGCCATTTTAATCAACGGGGGGACTGGAGTAGCCGCGAGGGATGTTACTATAGAAAGTGTCACCCCCTTATTTGATAAGGGGCTGCCGGGGTTCGGAGAAATATTCCGAATGCTGAGCTACACCGAGGATATTGGGTCAGCCGCGATTTTGTCTAGAGCGGAAGCAGGCGTAGCAGCCAATACAATAATATTTGCCATGCCAGGGTCAAGTGGTGCGGTGAAGCTTGCCATGAATAAACTGATTATCCCTGAAATTCAGCATCTTGTAAGAGAAGTTCGAAAGGATTTATAAAACAACAACTCCACTTATGCTGTGGAGTTGTTGCTTTATGTTTTGGCTATGTTAAAGGTGGTAGTTGATATTGATAAGTGAGTTATTCAACAATATGGCAGGATAGTGGAAGACTTGATTTTGAGATAATCTCGGTTCGTTATGATAAAGAGTGCTGGGATTGCTGTGAAGCTACTCGCTTTCCTGTGGGGGAAGTGGCGAGCTTCCTCGGGCTTTTCAGCCCTGTGGGATCTCGCCTACATCCTTCTCCCACGGGAGTCTCGCAGCTTCCCATCAACCCCATACGAAATGGAATGAACGAACCCCCTTGGCATTTGACATAAAAAGACTTTCGAGCTCTCATCTAAGCCGCGTACTTCAGCTATAGCGATTAGCGACTAATGAGTTTGTAAGTCGGCATCGAATCACTATGTACTTCGTGTTTCTTTTATCTCCGGCAGCTCAGAACTAAGCGCTTTCGCTTTTATAAAAAGGTAGATCGCTCCAATCACCAATGCGAAGTACGTTACGTGAGAAAAAGAACTACTTTCACTCAGAAGAAGCGTGTTTTACCCCTTCATTCTTTCGGTTATAGAGCTTTATAAAAAGGGCTCGCAACATTTGAAAATTGGGATGCGAGTCAGGGTACTAACAGAAATGTGTGCTTTTTCTTGAAGCGGTTTCGAGATACTTATATAGCAATGGGGCGGAGGGAAACGGTGAGACTCCTGGGGGAGGAGGATCAGCGCCCGCCCCCCGGAAAGCGATCCGTTTCCCGGAGCCGCAAAATTCTCCTTATGTCTCGAAACTGAGTCTTCAACATAAGGAGCATATATGAATATCAACACGGAACTTTAACAAAGCCTATGTCTTAAGACTTGTTTTCTCGTACTACGAGTACGTCACATAAAGCATATCTAGTGATATGTTCAGATACACTGCCGATGAAGAAGCGTTCCATTAGATTCAAACCTGTGGCGCCACATATGATAAGATCGGCATTGAATTTAGGTGCTACGTCTTTTGCGATTTTTACTTTAGGAGAACCATATTCAATGCTTACGGTCACATTTTTCACGCCTGCGTTTTCGGCTTTCAGCTGATATTCCTCTAGAAGTTCTTTTGCATATTTCTCCGCACGTACAGCAAGTGACCGATCATAAGCTTCCACCGTAGAGAAAGCTCTAGTATCAACAACATGAGATAAAACAAGCTGGGCGTCGTTACGATTAGAGATATCAATAGCCTTTTTAAAAGCTACCTCAGCAGTTTCAGAACCATCTACAGCTACCACAATGTTTTTATATTCAAATGTCATCACGAACACTCCCTTCCTTTTCTTACCTTTATTATATCATGACTACTTTCAAACAATTTCAACTTTTTTTTGAACGTTTCCGTAACTTTTCCCTTTCATGACAATTGGGTAAAGGACAAACAAAATGACGAATGTGAGAAAACCAGGTGAAGCGGATTGGGGTAGTAAGAAGTATGTGATTCCGCCGCACATGATCAATAAGAAAGCATAAGGATTTAAGCTTTGTGAATCTTTTAAAAGGAGCAAACTTTCACTTGTCAACCGCATTCGTTTAACGACTAAGAAGTCACTTGAAATGATAGCTGAAATCGGTATAATCATTCCGCCTAGGATTGATATGAATGATTCTGCCTCACTTACAAGAGTGGGAAATCCGCTGCAAATCACCCCGAAGGTTCCAAACAGTACGGCGCTCTGTATTCTCGTTAATCGGCTGAACGTATTAAGAAGACTATAGCCTCCTGTATAGGCATTACTAATGTTAATTGAAATCATAGAAACAATGGCGGTGGCTGTAATGATCGATATTAACATCGGCGAGGTTGTTTGGTTAGTTGAAGAAATATAAGGATTGATGTGATTGAATAAAGATGCTGAGGCGCAGCCGATGACAGCGGTTATTATGAAACCTATGGTGTTACCAGTGAGCAGCCCAAAAAAACCATGCTTAGGAGATTTAGCATACCTTGTCATGTCAGCAGCCGCATTGACTCCAGATACGTATTGAACGAAAGCTAGACTTGCGTAAAGAAGCATCATAGATCCACTTGCGGATATGTTCATTTCAAGCGTCTCCTGTGAAAGAGTGCGCCCACTTGTAGTAAAGTATATGTATAAAATGGTTCCTTCTCCAATCAATAATAGAGGAAGAAAAAAAGTTGTCGCTTTTTTAACGGCTTCAAATCCTATAATGGCTAAAATCACCATAAGCATGGCAAAAGGCACAGAAAAGAAATGAAATGGGATGTCTATTCCTGTTAATCGAAGCATCAAGTGTTGAATGACCATAGTTCCACCGATGGTTTGTACACTGAACCAGTATAAAGAAGTCAAAGTTCTAATCGGAGACGAAATGTACCTCGCACCTTTAGAGCCGAGCATCGTACGTACGGCATATTGTGCAGGAACTCCAAGCCTTGCCCCGGGTAAGGAAAGTAAAGAAACGAGTATAAAACCTGCTATTGCCCCGAAACTAGTGGCTAGCACCCCTTCTGAAAAAGTGAGCCCTCCTTCCATGACGGCGAGGGCAGGAATAAGAAAATTACCAGCATTAGCCGCTATCGCAATTTGAATGATGGCGAACTGGTACCATGGCGTTGCCCTTTGCTCTTTGGGCGCGGCTTCCACACCGATGGTTTCTAATAAGCGCTTACGATGTTTGGAGGAAGTATTCAACGTTTTTTTCACTACCTTTCTAACGAATTAATTCTACATAAACAACCTACTAAAGTAAACACACAAAAGGTTCTGATAAAGGAGGACTTTCAATGCGGCACGCTATCATTACAGCAGGAGCAAAAGGGTTAGGAAGAAAAGTCACAGAGGATTTCTTAGAAAGAGGAAATTCAGTTACGATCACTTATTTGACAGATCGTACTAAAGTGGAAGATCTCATATCAAGTTATGAAGATATAAAGGAACGTATTCATGCCGTTCAAGTCGACGTTACTGAGGCGGACGATTTAGAGCGATTGGTCAACGAGACGATAGAACGATTCGGAAGAGTGGATTACTTGATCAACAATGCAGGTCCTTACATTTTTGAAAGGAAAAAGCTTGCCGACTATTCTACAGGCGAATGGAATTCGATGATTCGTGGAAACCTAGACTCAGCGTTCCATTTATTGAGACTAACTCTCCCTTATATGAGAAAACAAAAATTCGGACGTATTATTAATTATGGTTTTCAAGGTGCTGACTCAGCGTCTGGATGGATTTATCGTTCGGCGTTCGCTGCGGCCAAAGTTGGTTTAGTCTCATTAACTAAGAGCATTGCATTTGAAGAAGCTGAATTCGGAATTACTTCCAATATGATCTGTCCTGGCAATATTACAGGTGAAATGAAAGAAGCATCAATTGATATAGGAAAAACATTAAAAGATCCCGATACGCCTATAGGCCGTCCTGGTACAGGGGGAGATATTGCGCGGACTATATCCTTCCTTTGTGAAGAAGATTCGGACATGATTACAGGAACGATCTATGAAGTGACTGGTGGTTTGGACGTCATTCATCGTCACAGGTAGAAGCAGATGTGAAGAGATAGAACAAAGTACAGTTTTCTTCTGTGGATGGGAACTTTTATAGTTTGGTGGTATAGTTGAACTATAAGGACTAAAGTATAATACCGGTGTTTATTTGGAGGGTGTAAGCATATGAAAATCGGAATACCTATCGAAGTGAAAAATAATGAAAATCGTGTCGCTATGACCCCTGCAGGAGTAATGACTTTAACGAAGGCAGGCCATGAGGTGTTCATAGAAAAAGGAGCGGGACTCGGTTCGGGTTTCGCAGACGTACACTACGAAGAAGCAGGCGCAGTAATTGTCGGTACTGCGAAAGAAGCGTGGGGTCAGGAAATGGTCATGAAAGTAAAAGAACCTCTCCCCCAGGAATATGATTATTTTTACGAAGGGCTTATTTTGTTTACTTACTTGCACCTGGCGCCGGAGCCAGAGTTGACAAAAGCGCTGATTGACCGTAAAGTTGCAGCCATTGCTTATGAAACAGTCCAGCTTTCAAATGGTTCTCTTCCTTTATTGACTCCAATGAGTGAAGTTGCTGGTAAGATGGCTTCTCAAATCGGAGCGCAAATTCTTGAAAAACCTCATGGAGGACGCGGGGTATTATTAGCGGGGATTCCTGGAGTTCAGAGAGGTAAAGTGACCGTTCTCGGAGGAGGAGTAGTAGGAACGAATGCTGCAAAAATCGCCGTCGGATTAGGTGCCGACGTGACCATTATCGACTTGAATCCAGAGCGGCTGCGTCAATTGGATGACCTTTTCGGGAAAGATATAAATACGCTGATGTCTAACCCTATGAACATTCAAGAGTCACTAAAGGCTTCCGACCTTGTCATAGGGGCCGTACTTATACCTGGAGCTAAAGCTCCTAAAATCGTTACGGAAGAAATGGTAAAAGAAATGCCTGAAGGGGCGGTCATAGTCGATGTGGCTATTGATCAAGGAGGCATTTTCGAAACAACTGACCGGATTACGACTCATGATAATCCCACATATGAAAAACATGGGGTTCTTCACTATTCCGTAGCCAATATGCCTGGCGCTGTACCTAGAACTTCCACGATCGGTTTAACGAATGTAACTGTACCATATGCCTTGCAGTTAGCTGATAAAGGGCTGAAACGCTCTTGTTTAGAAAATGAGGCTTTACTAAAAGGAATCAATACTTTAGACGGTTTCGTCACTTATCAAGCCGTAGCCGACGCTCATCAGTTGGATTATGCAGCAGCTGCAGATCTTCTGAAAAAATAATAAAACAGCAGAATGTTGAGTGTTCTGCTGTTTTTCTCTTTTGTTTTTTTGTTAAAATAAAAAAAATGAAACAAATCAGATGAATAATCCGTATAAACAGGTACACAGGATCAAGAGAAAGGAGAGGTGGACACTTGGGATTTTTTTCGAAGCTGTTTTCAAATAAAGATGCTAAACAACCTGAAGTGCAAGAACGAACAGCACTTAATATTCAGGTAGGAGATATCATCACATATGATCTTGTGGATTATGAGGTGGTTGGAAAAATCACATATCGCGACGGAGGGTACGAGTGGTTCTCCTACCAGCTGCTAGAGGGAAGCAATATTAAATGGCTGGCTTCTGAGATGGACGAGGAGTTAGAACTCGGTATCTATGAAACCGTCAAGCTGCCTATGAATACTTTTCCTGCTCAAATCGTTTATAATGAAAGTACGTACCATAAAGATGAGGAGGGTGAAGCGTATGTAGTCGGGGAAGGCCGAAGTCAGAATGTTAACGGCCGTACTATACGCTATGCCGAGTATATCGCAGATGATGAAGAAACTTATCTGTCGCTGGAGTCATGGGGCAGTGAGATTGAAGTAAGTTACGGATATGATATTGACGAGTTTGAGCTCAAAATAATAGCAGGTTCCAAATAATAAGGAGGAATGAATCATGTTTAAATTTTTTAACCGAGTAAAAACTGTAGTAGGTGCAGAATTGAATTCAATGCTGGATAAAGCGGAAGACCCGGTGAAAATGCTGGAACAATTCATGAGGGATATGGAGAACGATATACGTGACGCCGAAACAGCCGTGGCGAAGCAGATTGCCAACGAGAAAATGCTGAAACGCAAGTATGATGATGCGCAAGCGCTGGCGGACAAGCGGATGAAACAAGCTGAGAAAGCCATGGAAGCAGGTAATGAGGATCTGGCCCGTCGTGCACTAGAAGACAAAAACAGTCAGCAGCAGCAGGCAGACCAATTTAAAACTTCTTATGAGCGTGCTGAACAAGATTCGGCTAATCTTCGTAAAAAACTGGATGAGATGAAGAAAGAATACCAGGAAATGAAATTGAAGAAGGATTCTCTTAAAGCAAGAGCAGAATCTGCTCAAACACGCACGAAGATGAATCGTACCATGTCCAGCATCGGAAGTGATGAATCACGCCAAGGATTTGATCGTATGGAAGAGCGAGTGATGCAGTATGAAGCGGAAGCTGAGACTAGCGAAGATCTATCGCAGTCGAACCGTTCTTTAGACGATGAATTTGAAGAAATAGATAAAAAAGATAGTGTGGATGATGAGTTGGCAGAACTTAAAAAGAAAATGAATAAAGAGTAACGGCTTCGGTTGTGCCTGACGATTGTTCAGGCACAATTCATTTTTTTAATGAAAGGAGGAGCTGAAGTTGAAGGATTATGTTGGATTGTTCATAGTCATCATCATCGCGATTGTCGTTGCTTATAATTCCTTCGGCAACTTCGGGAATGGTTCAAGAGGAATGTCAGGTTCAAATGCGCAAGATACATATCAAGAATTGCCCGATGAACCGTCAAGGAGCGAAGTGCTGGCTGCAATCGATGATTCAGAGGCTACATCGATTCGTTCCGTTATTAGAGACAGCTTCCCGCTTCTTGATACGGTGGAAACCGATGAAGGAGATTCCGAAATTTATATGACTCAGGAGCTGACGCTCCCGGAAACCGCAGAGCAATTAGAGAATAAAATTAACCCAGAAGACATCAGTGATCGCGAGGAAGGAAAGCAAGTATTGTTTTATCCTAACGAGTTTGTGATTTTACAAGAAAGTGATGAGGAACCTGGGCTGGTTTTGATCGAAGTTGCGAGTGATGAATTTGTGAGAAATAATTATTCACCGAGCTTTTTCCAGGGGCTTGTGGCCTATTCACTACTGAATAGTATGTTAGGTTCGAACAATTGGGCCAGCCAAAGAGAATCTAGCTGTCGGGCAAGCGGTGATTGTTACGGTGGTTACGGGATGTATGGAGGATCTAATTCAGGATCCGGTTCATTCAGAGGGTCAACTAATCGAGGCGGAGGTCCCGGCTCAGGAAAATAGAGGAGGCTATATTTATGGAACCACTTTTAGCTACAGTTGGGTATTTTGCAGTTGGAATATTAGTAGTTGTTATCGGATTATTTATATTTGAGTTACTAACAAGGCAGTACAAAGATTGGGACGAAGTGAAAGCCGGAAATCAAGCAGTGGCTATGTCGATTGCTGGTAAAATAATCGGGATATGTATTGTTCTTTCCTTCGCGATTTATCACAGCTATACTATTATGGATACTCTTTTGTGGGGAATTTGCGGGGTAGTATTGCAAATGGTTGCATACTTGCTGTTTGAATTATTTACGAGAAAGTTTTCAGTAGAGACTCAATTGAAGAGTAACAATACAGCTGTAGGTATAATATCTATGGGTGTATCCATAGGATTAGCTTTTGTTATAGGTGCATCCATTACATAAGCTTCTTATCGAAAAGCCACTATGCCTATTACATAGTGGCTTTTCAAGTGTATGTGTGAGATATAGAGTGACTAACGGAGTGAAAGCAATGGAAACAGAAGGAATTAAAAAAAGCCATCTCATTTATTGGGCATCCGGGATTGTGTCAATCTGCGGAATTATATTTGAGGTATTGTTTGGAGCATTAGGCTCTTATATATTAGGGGACGGAGTCAAACAGTACACTATAACCATCAGTCTGTTCTTAACAGGTATGGGTATAGGTGCAAGCATCAGCGAAAAAGTAATGAAACAACTGATCGTTACTTTCATTTGGATCGAATTCATGGTGGCTTTTATCGGAGGTTTTTCAAGCTTTATGATGTTTGGGATGACTGCCTACGCCCCTGATGGAACGGACGCTTTATTCTTATACATGGTCACCTTCACCATCGGGGCGCTTACAGGATTGGAACTGCCCATTCTAATTAGAAAAGCGAACGAAATAGGGGTAGAGCTTAGCCGCAGTACGGCAAGAGTTCTTTTCTCAGATTATGCTGGCGGTTTAATCGGTGGATTGCTATTTGCCTTTTATTTACGTCCGCAAATGGGTATGGTGAAAAGTGCATTCCTTGTCGGGTGTATTAATCTGGCTGTCGCCGCTATTGTACTTTATTTATTTCGCTCTGAAATAAAGCGTATGGCTGTTCACGTTTCTGCGGCAGTTTTTATCGGGGTTTTACTTATTGGAGGTCTTTTCTTTGGAGAAGAAGTGGCCTTTTCATTCGAACAGAAACTTTATAAGGATCCAATTGTTCATAGCGAAGAAAGTAATTATCAGAAAGTGATATTAACCCGTGACGAAGGTGATACCAGGCTGTTTCTGGATGGTTCTCTTCAGTTCAGCTCAATAGATGAACACCGGTACCATGAAACACTGGTCCTGCCAGCTATGGAAGCAGCTGAAAAAAAGGAAAGCGTACTGATTCTTGGAGGGGGAGACGGAATTGCTGCTCATGAAGTGCTGCGTTACGACGAAGTTGATCACGTAGCGCTTGTAGACTTGGACCCTGCGGTCACGGATCTGGCAGCTAATAATCGTCACTTAAGAGAGCTCAATCATGGGGCTTTAGATGATGAACGGGTGGAAGTGATCAATGATGATGCTTTTCAGTTTTTAGAAGACTCCAATGAGTTGTACGATGTCGTCATTATAGACCTGCCCGATCCTAATAATGAAAGCCTGAATAAGCTCTATACCCGGGAATTCTATTCATTAGTAAGAAATCATCTCACGCCTCAAGGCGTTTCGATGATTCAGGGGACGAGTCCGGTATTTGCAAGAGAAGTTTATTGGACGATCGATACTACGATCAGAGATACAGGGCTGTCCGTCGAGAATTTCCACGTGGATATTCCGAGCTTCGGCAATTGGGGGTTTCTGATGGCGAGTCGTGAACCTGTTGCAGTGGAAGATATCGAAATCACTAAAGATACAGAATTTTTAACAGCTGATCTGCTTCAGTCCATGACTGTGTTTGGAAAAGACGAAGATAGGGAAATTGTTAATCGTAACGGCGAGTCTGTTTCTTTATCACCTAATACATTGATTCATCCTAACCTTATTCAAAAATATGAACAGGCTTGGCAAAATTATTAATATTTTGAAGGAGTGGTAGAGTGCAAGTATCATTTCACGGGCATTCAGTAGTAAAGGTTGAAGCAAATGGAAAAACGATTTTAATCGATCCGTTCATTTCGGATAATGGAAACACTGATTTAAGTGCAGATGATGTACATGCGGATGTTATTTTATTGACTCATGGTCATAACGATCATGTGGGTGATACATTTGATATAGCTAAACGCTGTGATTCTCAAATAGTAGCCCCTTTTGAATTAGCAACTTATTTAGGGAATAAGGGGTTGAATGCTCACCCTATGTATATCGGGGGGAGCCATTCATTCGACTTTGGTACAGTTAAATTAACTCAGGCTTTTCATGGTTCTTCTTACGAGGAGGAAGATGGCACGACTATCTATACAGGAATGCCCACGGGGATTTTACTGACAATCGACGGAAAGACCATTTATCATGCAGGGGATACGGGTCTCTTTAGTGACTTGAAAATGATCGGGGAACAAAACTCCATCGACCTTGCCTTCTTGCCGATAGGAGATAACTTCACGATGGGTCCAGAGGATGCTCTTCTTGCAGCTGAATGGGTTAGAGCGAAACAGGTAGTCCCAATCCACTACAACACCTTTGATTTAATTAAACAAGACGGAGAAGCCTTTGCAGAAAAAGTTACTCCAGGCGAAGGGAAAGCGTTACAGCCCGGAGATGTGATAGAACTATAATCAGCGTAAAAAGTCCACGACGTACTCGTGGGCTTTTTTTATGCTTTGTTTTTATTTAGAGGAATAATTGCAGGATAACTGTATCACTTGTATAATAACAATAATAGCGGAAATTACTAGTACAGTTGGAAAGAATGGTGAATTTAATTGGCTACCAAACATGAACAGATCCTCGAGCACATTGATTTATTATCTGTTGGAAGCAAAATTTCAGTCAGAGGAATCGCGAAAGCCTTAAATGTGAGTGAAGGGACGGCCTACAGAGCGATAAAGGAAGCTGAGAATCAGCATTTAGTAAGCACGATTGAACGTGTAGGAACGATTCGTATCGAAAAAAAGAAAAAAGAGAATATCGAACGGCTGACTTTTGCTGAAATCACAAAAGTGGTAGACGGGCAAGTTATGGGAGGAAGAGAAGGTCTGCACAAGACACTTAATAAGTTCGTTGTCGGAGCAATGAAGCTTGAAGCGATGATGCGTTATACGGAAGCGGGATCTTTACTAATTGTAGGTAACCGAACCAATGCTCACGAACTGGCAGTGAAAGAAGGAGCTGCCGTGTTAGTGACTGGGGGGTTCGACACTACTGATAAAGTGAAGAAGCTGGCCGATGAAAAGAAGCTGCCTGTAATCTCAACTAGTTACGATACATTTACTGTAGCAACGATGATCAACCGTGCGATTTACGATCAATTGATCAAGAAGGAGATTGTTCTGGTTGACGACATTTACACCCCATTAGAAGAAGCGAGTTTTTTAAAGACGAGTGAAGATGTGTCTCGCTGGCATGAATTAAATGAAGAAACACAGCATAGTCGTTATCCGGTAATAGATGCCAATAAACGTGTAGTAGGAATGGTGACGTCAAAAGATGTTATCAATCAAGAACCAAACATTAGAATAGAAAAAGTGATGACGAAAAACCCGATGACCGTCCAGACTCGAACCTCCCTTACAAATGCAGCGCACATGATGGTTTGGGAAGGTATTGAACTGATGCCTGTCGTCGATCAGGCCCACAAGCTGCAAGGTATCGTCTCGCGGCAGGATGTATTAAAAGCATTACAGAATTTGCAGAGGCAGCCGCAAATCGGGGAAACAATCGATGATTTAGTCTCTAACCAACTTCAATTAAGTGAAGAAGACATAGAAGATTTCACATTGGAAACAACCGTTACGCCACAAATGACGAATCAATTAGGAACCCTTTCATATGGAGTGTTTACTTCTCTCATAACGGAAGCGTCCAGCCGTTTACTTAGTAAACACAAAAAAGGAAATTTAGTAGTTGAAAACATATCTTTATTGTTCATTAAACCTGTCCAGCTCGAAAGTGTAATTGAAATCAAACCACAATTGCTGGAGATTGGAAGGAAGTTCGCCAAGGTAGACGTAGAAGTTCACCACAATAAATCGATTGTTGGCAAAGCTTTGTTGATGGCCCAATTAATTGACCGATAAGGAGAAACAAAAAAACCGCTGAAATCAGCGGCTTTTTTGACGGAGTTTTGCATATTCGTTCTTATAATGTCTGCTCGCTTTAAATCCTAGACGAAATTGAAAAACACCTAGTATTAAGAATAAAATACCTATGAATAGGGACAATCTAGTTTCATAAAAAAGGTACTGATTGATGCCGAATACGAAAATGAAAACACCTAAGAATATCTTAGCCTTGCTGTTCAAATATTCTTGCGTTAAAGGATCTTTCGTCCTGAGAACCATGACTTTATAGTAGATATAAAGAACGAAAGAAACAAGTATAGCAACTGGGAAAAGTATCATATGTATCTGCTCCTGCTTAAAAAATATTGTACGCTGTCCATTGTAGCTTGTTTTATTATGTTTTACTACCTGTACTTCTTAAATTGTGTGATAATGGTAAGAAGATTTGTAAAAGAGAGGGATCGTTATCAAATGTCTATAGCACAAATAGGTGAAGCAATTAATAATTTCGACACAATTATTATCCATCGCCATGTTAGGCCTGATCCTGATGCATATGGATCGCAGGGCGGACTGGCAGAATTGATTCGCCACAACTATCCGCATAAAAAAGTCTATGTTACGGGCAAAAGTGAAGAGTCTCTGAGATTCTTATTAGAGATGGATGAATTGGAAGACGATCATTACCGGGGAGCGTTAGTCATTGTCTGTGACACAGCGAACCAAGCCCGGATTGATGATCAACGTTATTCTGAAGGATCTCTGTTAATCAAAATCGATCACCACCCTGATGTTGATGGGTATGGGGATATTAATTGGGTAGATACAACTTCCAGTTCTACTTGTGAAATGATTTTTCAGTTGTTTAAACAGAACAAGAAACTTGAGTTGAACAACAAAGCAGCGCGTCTCCTGTACGCAGGGATTGTCGGAGACACGGGAAGATTTTTGTTTCCTAGTACTACAAAAGCAACACTGAAAGCAGCTGCCGAACTTGTCACCTATGATTTTAACCGGCCCGACTTATATGACAATATGTACAGCACGCCTTTGAAAGTTGCTAAATTAAAGGGGTATGTATTGCAGAACTTTACCGTAAACCCAGAAGGGTACAGTACCATCAGACTCTCTAAAGAAGTCCTTGAGGAATATGATGTGACTTCCACTGAAACAAGTGCACTGGTAGGTCTGCTTGGTGATATAGAAGGAATACTTGCATGGGCGTTTTTTGTAGAGGAAGAGGATACGATTCGGGTGCGTCTTCGCTCAAAAGGACCAGTGATCAATGGTATTGCTGCTAACCACAATGGAGGGGGGCATCCTATGGCGTCGGGAGCTTCGGCGGAAACATGGGAGGAAACCGAAGTGATTGCCAATGAATTGAGGGAAGTTTGTGTAAAGTATTCAGAAGAAGCATTGAATTAATCACAGTAAACTCCCCCTTAAGAATCCAACGATATAGATAAAAGCAGAGTGACCTGAGTCGTAATGATTAACCGTTCAACAGTAAGTTTATATTTAAAATCTTCTACTTCAAAGGATTTATTCTCTAATGTAGAAATGATAAGGTCACTTTGCTGTGCTATATCTTCAATATTTTCGCCTGTAATGCTTTGCAACTGGTCTTTGACCATAGAGGAGAGCTGATGTTGAGTCAATTTATCGATTTGAAGTTCTTTGGCATTGGAGAAATTCGGCCGGACTTCCTGAATCGTCAACACTTGCTTCTTTTCTTTATCAGCTTCTTTCTCCGAGTCCAGCAGGCCTTCATATTTAGCTTCCAATGCACTCAATTCAGAAGACAATTGGATGTTTTCTTCTTCGAAATGTTCATGAAGCTGATCGTTCATAAAAACAAAAAGCACATACCCTGCGATAGCTCCTAAAATGAACCCCGCATAAAAACGCCTCCACTCTATCCTTCGTAATTGCGGAGGAATGTACAATTAAACTACCTCCTCACCTAGCAGCAATTCAAATATGAAAAGGGCGGCTTGTACTCCTCCCATGGCTGCTACTATGATCATAACCTGCTTGAATAGATCGAAAGTCGAGCCCTCGAATATCCCACGTTCAAAATTGCTTATGGCATCGAACGTCCCGCCAATCGCAGCCACAATAGCCCAAATTCTTAATCCTTTAGCTATTCGAAACATGGAAGTCAATGGAGCTTCTCCAGTTAAGAAACTTCCAATACTGCCGATCAATGTACCACCCATAATGACACCGAAAGCGATAAAGAAGCAGTGAATCATTGAAACCACTAATCGTTCTTCCATTTTGTCCCTCTTTTCTATGAATGTGGACACCTATATATTAACCAAGCTATTCGGAATGTAGTGGTTATATGCAGGAGGCTTTTATCCACTGTAAGAATTCCATATAATGATATACAAGAAAGAGGTGATTGATATGTCTTATACTCACTTACAAGTACATAGCGGCTATAGTTTGATGAAAAGCACCATTCAAATCCCTTCTCTCGTCAAAAAAGCAAAGTCACTAGGCTTTACATCTCTTGCGTTGACAGATGAAGGAGTGATGAGTGGAGCTGTTTCATTTTATCAAGCGTGCAGGGAGGAAGGGATCAAGCCTATTATAGGTATGAGACTTTCAGTTACATATAAAAATGAAGAATTTCCTCTCACATTATTGGCAAAAAATAAACAAGGCTACCAGGCCCTCTTGCAATTGAGCAGCCAGCTTCAATTGCAGAGTGAGCCATTAGAGATGAACAATATAAAAGATGCGGCTCCTCATGTAGCTGCTGTTCTTACGGTTTCGGACACGTCGTGGGCGAGTTCGATTCTTCATCAGACATTTGAACGAATGGAAGAAGAATTGAAAGATTGGACGTCTGTTTTTCAAGATTTTTACTTAGGAGTAAAAGATTACGGGGTCCAATTTGAAAGGCAGCTTCATAAGCCTTTAAAAGAGTGGAGTGAAAGACACAGCATACCTGTGACAGTAATGAACGATGTCAGGTATTTGCTTCAAGAAGATGCGGCGGCCTATCGGGCACTGCGTGCGATAGATCAAAGTACCCAAAGTGATTGGAAAGATGACTCATTTGAACATCATCAATATTTGAAATCACCGGAAGAAATGAAGGTCTATTTTAATGATTTCTGGCCTGAAGTTTTAAAAGCCAACGAGCGGATTGTAGGCCTCTGTAATGTGTCTATTGATATTGATCAGCAGTTACTTCCTAATTTCCCTTTAAATGGTGGTCAAAATGCAGATGAGTTTTTAAAGAAAATATGTTTTGAGAAATTGAATGAAAAATACAGTGACCGATTTTACGAAGCCAAATCCAGACTTGAAGATGAATTAGCTGTCATTATGAATATGAAGTTCAGTGATTATTTCCTGATCGTCTGGGACTTTGTAGAATACGCGAGAAATAAGGGTATAAAGGCTGGTCCTGGACGAGGGTCTGCTGCAGGTTCCATTGTCAGTTATTTGCTCGGCATCACCCGGATCGATCCGTTAGCATATGGTCTTCTATTCGAAAGGTTTCTTAATCCTGAGAGGATAACGATGCCGGATATAGATATCGATTTTCCGGATGACCGTAGAGACGAAGTAATTGAATATGTTGCCGGTAAGTATGGTAAAGAGCATGTTGCGCAGATTTGTACGTTCGGTACTTTCGCTACAAGAAGTGTATTACGGGAATTATTTAAAGTATTTCAGGTAGAAGAAAGCGATAGGGAGTTTATTTTAAAAAATATCCCGAGTGGTGCATCTCAACCTTTAAAAGAAGTCGTCAAAAACTCCCACCCCCTCAAGGAATACATCCGCTCTTCAGCGCAGCTTCAAAAAGTATTTCAAGTAGCGGCTAAGCTTGAAGGCCTGCCAAGGCATGTCTCCACACATGCTGCAGGGGTAGTCATCAGTGAACAGCCATTATCCTATTATACAGCTTTGATGCAGGGCCAGGATCACGTTCATCTTACTCAGATGGCTATGGGCGATTTAGAGGCAATCGGATTGTTGAAAATGGATTTCTTAGGACTGAGAAATTTATCTCTGATTCGAAAAATCGAAGATAAAATCAGAAAATATAAAGATAAAAGCTTTACTAGTGAGGCCATTACGTTAAATGACCAAAAAACGTTTACCTTATTGCAAAAAGGCTGGAGTAACGGAGTCTTTCAACTGGAATCTCAGGGTATGAAAGGTGTTCTGAAAAGGTTGAAGCCTACCCATTTTGAAGATGTAGTCGCAGTTAATGCCTTATACAGACCCGGACCTATGGAGTATATCCCGTTGTATATTAAAAGAAAACATGGAGAAGAAGCCGTTCAATATCCTCATCCTGATGTGAAACCGATTTTAGAGAAGACGTTCGGTGTCCTTGTATATCAGGAACAGATTATGCAGGTGGCTCAGAAAATAGCTGGTTATTCTTTAGGAGAAGCTGATTTATTAAGAAGAGCAGTGAGCAAAAAACAAAAGAGCATTTTAGAACATCAGCAACAGCAATTCGTGCAACGGTCGATTAAGAACGGGTACGAAGAGCAGGTGGCAGATCAGCTTTTTGAATGGATCGTGAGGTTTTCAAATTACGGTTTTAATAGAAGTCACGCAGTAGCATACAGTGTAATTTCTTACCAGCTTGCTTATTTAAAAGCTCATTTTCCTGCCATTTTTATCGCGGAACTTATGAACTCCACGTTAGGGGATCGTGAAAAATTAGCTGTTTTTATTAGAGAAGCAAAGGAATTTGGCTTAAAGGTAAAGTCTCCTTCAGTCAATCAAAGTTTTTCTTATGCTATTGATGAGAGCGGAAGTATAAGAATCGGTTTCCTTTCTATTAAAGGTGTAGGTTACCAAGCCTCTCAAGCCATTATAGAAGAACGCATTAACGGACCATACAAACATTTGAACGATTTTTGTTTGCGAGTACCATCCAAAGAGATTTCAAGAGCAACGATTGAATCCTTGATCATGGCAGGTGCCTTTGATGAATTACAGCAAAACCGGGCCAGTTTGCTGGCCAGTATCGACCAGGCCTTAGAACAAGGAGAACTTTTCAAAGAATTCCAAGATCAGCCTGGATTGTTCAGCTCAGACTTAGAGTTAGAGGGAGAGGTGACGGTCATGGATCCGTTCCCAGCCTTAAAGCAGCTATCGATGGAAAAGGATGTTCTTGGAACATATCTCTCAAGTCATCCTTTAGAAGAACATCGAAAAGAATTGAATACACAAGGCTACATGACGCTTTCGGAAAGTTTGAAAAAAGGCTCGTTTCCTCGAGCGAAAACAGCGGCTGTGGTGAATGAAATGAAAGAAATCAGAACGAAGCGCGGCGACCCCATGTCATTTTTGACGCTGAGTGATGAAACGAATGAGGTCGATGCTGTTTTATTTCCAGAGGCTCACAGAGAAGCGAAAAAATGGCTTAACGAAAATCAACTGGCATTGATTGAAGGAAAAGTAGAAGATAGAAATGGTAAAAAACAATGGGTTATCAATAAGATTTATCCGTTCAATGAAGAAGACTTTCCGACTCAAGACGAAAAAAGGTTGTTTATAAAAACTTCAATAGCGGAAAAGCAAGAAGTTATTGCAAGGCTCAGGAAGTTAGCTGCGTATTTCCCGGGTAATACACCGGTCATCATTTTCACTTCTGAAGATCGTAAGACTGTCCAGTTAGATGAATTATTTGCTTTATCGGCTTCTGAAAGCTGTCTAGATAAACTTTATGAATTTTTCGGTGAGGCATCTGTAGTACTAAGGGATGCGCGACAAAATCACTAGTTTTCGAAATTCTAAGACCAGTTTTTTGATAATCTTTACACAGCTTTTTCATCTGTTATAATTAAGAAGTTAATGGTGGTCAGACCACCGATATCGGCCTATTTCAACCGTTTTAAAGGAGCGTGGACCTGTGTCAAATTTGCGAGATGAAGCACTGCATATACATCGTGCCAATAAAGGAAAACTAGAAACAGTTTCAAAAGTACCTGTAAGAAATGCCAAAGATCTAAGTCTGGCTTATTCTCCAGGAGTAGCTGAACCTTGTAAGGAAATATACGATCACAAAGATACAGTCTATGATTACACAATGAAAGGGAATATGGTGGCAGTAGTCAGCGATGGCTCAGCCGTACTGGGTCTTGGAAACATAGGTCCTGAAGCTGCTTTACCTGTCATGGAGGGCAAGGCCGCGCTATTTAAAAGTTTTGCGGGAGTGGATGCTTTTCCTATCTGTTTGAATACGAGGGATATCGATCAAATTGTACAAACTGTAAAGTTGATGGAGCCTACTTTCGGAGGCGTAAATCTAGAAGACATTGCTGCCCCTAACTGTTTTATCATAGAAGATCGTTTGAAAAAAGAAACGAACATCCCTATTTTTCACGACGATCAGCATGGCACAGCGATTGTAACAGTTGCAGGCTTGATGAATGCTCTTAAAGTGACTGGGAAATCTTTCTCTGAAATCAAAGTAGTAGCCAATGGGGCCGGAGCCGCTGGAATAGCTATTATAAAGCTTCTTTACCACTTCGGGGTCAGGGACATTATTATGTGTGATTCAAAAGGCGCAATTTATGAAGGACGTCCTTCAGGAATGAACGATGTCAAAGACGAAATTGCTAAAATCACTAATAAACATAAACAAGAAGGGAACCTGCAGGAAGTGATGGAAGGAACCGACGTATTCATAGGTGTTTCTGTAGGGGGGCTGTTGTCAAAAGAGATGGTGTCAAGTATGAATAAGGATTCCATCATATTCGCAATGGCAAATCCTGAACCAGAGATCATGCCTGAGGATGCTAAAGAAGCCGGCGCACGGGTCGTTGGGACTGGCCGCTCGGATTTTCCTAACCAGGTGAACAATGTTCTCGCGTTTCCGGGAATTTTCCGCGGGGCACTTGACGTTAGAGCTACGCGCATCAATGAGAAGATGAAAATCGCAGCTGCAGAAGCGATTGCTGAGCTCGTAAGTGAAGAGGAATTAAATGAAGATTATGTGATTCCAGCACCTTTTGATACGAGAGTGGCTCCAGCTGTGGCTGCTGCTGTAGCTAAAGCTGCTATGGAATCAGGAGTGGCAAGACACCACGTTGATCCTGAAGAAGTTGCTGAAAGAACTAGAAATCTTACTTTAATAGATGAACAATGAAGAAGCTTAGAGAAAAGCCTTGATAAGGCTTTTCTCTTTAGTGTTTAGTCAGTTCAAAGGGGGGACTCTATGACCCATACTTTCAATGAAAAGGTATATGAAAGTGTGTTAGAGCAAATAAAAGCTTATATTGAAGATAAAAGGTTGAAACCAGGTGATAAGCTTCCTTCAGAGAGAATGCTCAGCGAACTGCTTCAAGTAGGGAGATCTTCGATTCGCGAAGCACTGCGTGCTCTCGAACTGCTAGGTTTAATAGAGACGAGGCGTGGTGAAGGGACGTATATGAGAGCCTACCGCCCTTACCATATGGTTGGATTACTTTCCAAATTCTTACTAAACGATACGAGAACAAGAAGTGAATTACTGACGGCTAAACAAATGCTTGAGAAAGAAATTCTTAATATATCTGTTAGCCATTTAAAAAGTGAACAAATGTATCATGCTATCTCTTTATTGCCAATTGGTGTAATTGATGAACAGAAGAGCGAGAAGCATCAGCAGTTATTTAATTATTTATTTGAAAAGAGCGATCATCCCTTACTTCTATCGATGTGGCAATTTATAATCGGGTTCACTTATACCATCCACGAAATCACATATGATAATGCCTGGTATCGACAACTGGAATCAGCACTGCTAGATCAATCCCGAGAAAAAATTAACGAATTATTTATATATAAATGAACAAAATGAAAATCGACAACCTTTGATAACATACGCGCGAAGTATTTTGTATGATGACATAGAATTAGACAAGAGCCTTGTCCTAAAGGAGGAATCACCTTGCTAAGAGATTTTTTCAGCAAGAAAAAGCGCTACGCTTCTATACCCAGCCAAGAAGCTAAGCAGGATGTACCAGAAGGGTTGATGCAAAAATGCCCTAGCTGCCAGAAGATTTTTTATAGAAAAGAATTAATAAGAAACATGAACGTTTGTCCACATTGCGATCACCATCATAAAATGAGTGCGTTCGAACGTATAGAACAATTATTTGATGAAAACTCCTTTGAGGAATGGGACAAGGATATGATTTCATCGAATCCGCTTCAGTTTCCAGATTACGAAGAAAAAATGGAAAATGACCGTTTAAAATCAGGTCTCAATGAAGCTGTAGTGACTGGAAAAGCTTCTCTAGAAGGAATGGAAGCGGCTGTAGCTATTATGGATGCTCGGTTCCGGATGGGCAGCATGGGTTCAGTAGTCGGTGAAAAAATCACCAATGCGGTTGAAAACGCCAGAAAAGCTAATATCCCATTCATTATTTTCACTGCTTCTGGAGGAGCGAGGATGCAGGAGGGAGTTCTCAGTTTAATGCAGATGGGGAAGACGTCTGTAGCTTTACAACGTCTGAATAGAAGCGGGGGATTATTCATATCCGTCATGACCCATCCAACTACTGGAGGTGTATCTGCCAGCTTCGCATCTGTAGGCGACTATAACTTTGCAGAGCCGGGGGCGTTAATAGGTTTTGCAGGACGCAGAATCATTGAACAGACGATACGTGAAAAACTTCCTGATGATTTCCAAACTGCAGAGTTTCTACTTCAGCACGGTCAGCTGGACAAAGTCGTTCACCGGCACGAAATGAAAGAAACCCTTTCGACTGTTCTCAGTATTCACAAGGAAGGAGGAGAGCAGGGATGAAACATGTGTTAGACTTTGAAAAGCCAGTGATCGAACTTCGAGAGAAAATCACTGAACTAAAGAGGCTCACTGAAGAAAGTGAAATGGATCTCAGTGAAGAGATCGTTACATTAGAACAGAGACTCGAGAAGCTTGAAACGGATGTCTATGATCAAATGGAGCCGTGGGACCGGGTTCAGATGGCTCGCCACCCGGAACGTCCTACGACCTTAGATTATATTGATTACTTATTCACGAATTTCCTGGAGCTTCATGGAGATCGCTTATATGGTGACGATGAAGCCATCGTATCTGGAATTGCCAAGTTTCATGGGAAGCCTGTTACAGTAATCGGGCACCAAAGAGGAAAAGATACAAAAGAAAACATTAGGCGTAATTTTGGCATGCCCCACCCCGAAGGGTATAGAAAAGCTTTACGGCTTATGAAACAAGCAGACAAGTTTAAACGTCCTGTTATCACTTTCATTGACACTAAAGGAGCTTATCCTGGGAGAGCTGCTGAAGAAAGAGGTCAAAGTGAAGCGATTGCCAGAAATTTAGTGGAAATGGCTGGTTTGACTGTTCCGGTCATCTGTGTCGTAATTGGGGAAGGCGGCAGCGGAGGAGCCCTTGGATTAGGGATTGGTGATCGAATATTTATGCTTGAAAACTCTACTTACTCCGTAATATCTCCTGAAGGGGCAGCTGCTCTCCTGTGGAAGGATTCTAACTTAGCACAGCGTGCGGCAGAAACTATGAAAATTACTGCTAAGGATCTGAAGGAGCTTCAAGTCATAGACGAAGTCATACCTGAAATTAGAGGAGGCGCTCACCGAGACGTGAAGCAGCAGGCGTTGAATATAGAAAAAGTAATTACGGCTGCTCTTGATGAGCTGAACCAGAAGAATGAAGACGATCTGTTAGAAGAGCGCTTTGAAAAATATAAAATCATTGGCGATTATACGTCTCTTGATATATAATAATACACGGAAAAATGAATCGTCCGTGATGAAGAAAGTCGCACACTTAAAAAGTGCGACTTTAGTCATTTTATTAGGGTGATGACGCTTTCATGAGGCGATGGTATTGTTTCAATCTCCCCTTAAATGGGCACATTGGGGAGTAAGTATAACTTTTGGGGTGATAACAATGAAAAAAATAGGAGTACTTACGAGTGGTGGAGACGCGCCCGGTATGAATGCTGCTATTCGTGCCGTTGTTAGAAAAGCAATCTATCACGGTATGGAAGTTTACGGAGTGAAACATGGGTACCAAGGTTTGATCGATGGGAGTATCGAAAAAATGGAACTAGGTTCTGTAGGAGATATTATCCAGCGAGGCGGTACGGTGCTGTATTCTGCACGTTGTGAGGAATTTAAGACGGAAGAAGGTCAGCAAAAAGGTATCGATCAATTGAGAAAGCATGGTATTGAAGGTTTGATAGTTATTGGAGGAGATGGCAGTTTCAGAGGGGCGAAGAAGCTGACTGAAAAAGGCTATCCTTGTATCGGAGTGCCGGGTACCATTGATAATGATATTCCCGGAACAGACTATACTATCGGTTTTGATACTGCCTTAAATACAATTACAGATGCGATCGATAAAATTCGTGATACGGCAACTTCTCATGAGCGCACGTATGTCATTGAAGTAATGGGGCGCGATGCGGGTGATTTAGCCTTATGGTCAGGGTTGGCTGATGGAGCAGAAAGCATCATTGTTCCAGAGATGGCAGAAGAATTCGATGAAGTCATCGAACGGCTTAAACGAGGCCATGATCGGGGCAAGAAACACAGCATAATTATTGTTGCTGAAGGTGTAACGAGTGCTGTAGACTTTAGTAAGAGAGTAAAAGAAGCTACTGATCTTGAAACTAGAGTCACTGTACTTGGACATACGCAGAGAGGCGGTTCACCATCCGCAAGTGATCGTGTACTGGCTAGTCGTTTAGGAGCTTATGCAGTGGATTTGATTCTGGAAGGTAAAGCAGGATGCATGGTAGGCATCGAAAAAAATAAACTAGTTGACCATGACATCATAGAAGTTCTGAATCGAAAACATTCTATTGATTTAGACATGTACCGTTTATCTAAAGAACTTTCCATTTAACAATAATTAGTTTTTGCAATATAGGAGGAAAAAGAATGATTAGAAAAACAAAAATAGTAAGTACGATTGGACCAGCTTCTGAGTCTGTAGAAATGTTAACAAGTTTGATTGAGTCAGGCTTGAATGTGGCTCGCCTTAATTTCTCTCACGGAGATTTTGAAGAGCATGGGGCACGAATCAAAAATATCCGTGAAGCTGCTTCATCTACGGGCCAGACAGTAGCTATCCTATTGGACACTAAAGGACCTGAAATCCGTACAGGCAGTCTTAAAGGTGGAGAAGCATATCTTGAAAAAGGAAGCACAGTCAATATTTCAATGGAAGAAATTGAAGGGGATGCTGAACGCTTTTCAGTTACATTCCCTGGACTGATTGATGATGTGCACCCTGGCTCAAAAATTCTTCTCGATGATGGGCTTGTTGAACTTCAAGTAGAGGAAATTTTGAAAGAACAAAATGAGATAAAAGCTACAGTTCTAAACAACGGACTTCTTAAAAATAAAAAGGGTGTAAACGTACCGAATGTAAGTGTGAATCTTCCTGGTATTACTGAAAAAGATGCGAAGGATATTGAGTTCGGTATTGAACAAGACGTAGACTTTATTGCTGCATCATTTGTACGCCGTGCTTCTGACGTTCTTGAAATCAAAGAATTGTTAGAAAAGCATAAAGCCGGCCACATTCAAATCATTCCGAAGATCGAAAACCAAGAAGGTGTCGATAATATTGATGAAATTCTTGAAGTCAGTGATGGTTTGATGGTCGCACGAGGAGACCTTGGAGTGGAAATTCCTCCAGAGGACGTACCATTGGTACAAAAAGCTCTCATTCGTAAGTGCAATAAAGCTGGTAAGCCAGTAATCACAGCTACTCAGATGCTGGATTCCATGCAGCGTAACCCGCGCCCTACTCGTGCAGAAGCTTCTGACGTAGCTAATGCTATTTTTGATGGTACGGACGCAATTATGCTTTCAGGAGAAACGGCTGCTGGAGATTACCCTAAAGAAGCTGTTCAAACGATGAGTAATATCGCTTCTAAAACAGAAACCGGGTTAAATTATCAAGCCATTCTTAGTGAACGTTCTAAGCATAGCGATATGACGATTACAGATGCAATCAGCCAGTCAGTCACACACACGGCAATCAATTTAAAGGTTAATGCTGTAGTGACACCTACAGAAAGTGGCCATACTGCTCGCATGATTTCTAAATATCGCCCTCAGGCACCTATTGTTGCGATTACATCAAGTGAGCGCGTAAATCGTATGCTATCGCTTGTATGGGGTGTTTATGCTGTAATGGGACCTGAATCTGAATCCACAGATGACATGTTGGACGTAGCAGTAGATCGCGGCTTGGCTTCTGGCATAGTTTCCCGAGGAGATCGTGTAATCATCACTGGTGGCGTACCTGTCGGAGAGAGCGGTACGACGAACCTTATGAAGGTACACATTATCGGAGACGTGCTGTTAAAAGGACAAGGCGTCGGGAGAAAAAGTGCTTACGGCAAAGCAGTCGTTGCTAAAGATGCAGGGGATGCAATCGATCGTCTGAAAGAAGGAAATATTCTAGTAACGTACGGTACAGAGCGTGATATGATGCCGGCAATCGAAAAAGCGTCTGGAATCATCACCCAGGAAGGTGGTCTGACATCGCACGCAGCGGTAGTCGGCCTTAGCCTTGGTATTCCTGTAATCGTTGGTGTGGAAGATGCTTTCAAGAAAATCGATGATGGCATGGATATAACAATGGACAGTACACGCGGAGATATTTATGATGGACACGCAAGCGTCCTGTAAATTGTATTGAAAAGGACAGAATATTGAACTTCTGACCTCAGGCTGACGAGAGATACGAATTTTCTCGTCAGCCTGTTTTTTGTCTTTAGTCGATAAAATTTTAAGTTTTTATTCTTAAGATTGCAGATTGAAGATCAGGGAGAGCACTGGCTTGGCAAGGGCGTACGGTGAACTTTAAGTAGAAAAGCCAACTGCCCTGTTTTTTAAGTTAAATTCTCCGCCCGCGCCCAATAACTTTCAGCAATCTCTACCACTGCTTTTTAAAAAGATGTTAATGATCAGAAGTGTTTTACTGTCCCTTTTCTTAGCTTCTTGGCTGTTTTTTCTTTATAATGGAGAAAGGATTGAAGTAGAAAGGAAGATTATATGTTTCGCTGGTTGTTACTTTTGATATTAATTGTACCAGCTTTAGAAATTGGAATTCTGATCTGGGCTGGGAATTTAGTCGGTCCGTGGTGGGTGATTATACTCATTCTATTAACCGGGGTGATAGGCGCTTGGCTGGCAAAGCAACAGGGTTTGGAAACGATAAGGAAAGTCCAGGATTCGATGGCGCAGCAGCAGGCACCAGGAGATGCATTAATTGATGGTGCTTGTATCTTAGTAGGGGGAGCGGTTCTGTTAACCCCTGGTTTCATTACAGACGCTATAGGATTTCTGCTGTTGATTCCCGCAACAAGAGCTCCATTAAAGCGAGTGATCCGAAGAGTAATCGCCAAAATGATCGATCAGAATACAATAACTATCTATCGCAAATAAAAGTCTTGCAGGATGTCTGTCAGATTGTAACACTTTGTTCTTACTGTTTTTTTAAATGGTGAAAATTCTCCGCTTTCTAGAAGGTGGAGGATTTTTATTTTATTGGAGTAGAGCTCTAAGTTAGAGGCTATGGTAAAGTTTCGTGTTGATATTCAAATAAGCTCCCTTTAGTGGAAGACTCAGATTCGAGATATTCGCGCTGTTTCCGTTATGAGTGACAGCGTTTAGAGCTCCGGGAAATCACTCGCTTTCCGTGGGAGCGCAGTGAGCCTCCTCGAGCTAACGCTCTCCGGGGTCTCACCAAGCACTCTTTTCCCACAGGAGTCTCGCAATTTCCCGGAGCTCTTTGCGATGATTAGGTGGTACGGAAACACTGATTTCAGGATGTCAGATGCTGCGCTACAGTTATGATAAAAACTTGATATTGTGCGGTTTATCCCTATAAACAAACGGTCACCAAAAAACGAACATGGATAAAGAAGACGCACTTTCTTGCAAAAAGGGTTCATTTCTAGCTTACTTTCACGGAAATGAAAACCCTATTGGATAGTTAGTTTTTCTAAAACAACCGGTTTAATTATTCTGCAAACGTTCGTACAAGAGAGTTTCTGCTTCTCATTTCATAGTTCCGGCCCGTAATATGAGTTAGGGGTTTTAGGAATGTGCGAGGCTCCTACCTTTGAAAGCGGAAGCGCTTCGTTCAGCGGCGTATGGACTGGACTGAGATGGTGGAGATAAAGGAAACACGAAGAACGAAGAGATTCGATGTTGACTTATCGTACAGAAGTGAAGGAAGTCTCAGTAGCCGCTAAGCGCTGGAGCTGGATAGTCCCCCATAAGGTTTATGATTGGAACCACGCCCTAGACTAATATAAGTGTAAGAAGTGGGAGAAGGATGTAGGCGAGATCCCACAGGGCTACAAAGCCCGAGGAAGCTCGCCACTTCCCCCACAGGAAAGCGAGTAGCTTCCCAACCACACCAGACTCTCATTGCGGCCACGAACCCTGGTTATCTCGAAACTGAGTCTTAAAGTATCCTGCCATATTGTTGAATAACTCCCTTATCAAAACCAACCTCCACTTTAACATAGCCAAGTTGTAAAGGTTTTTATTTCCCTAAAATAAAAATCCATAGTTGACGAGAAAATCCAGAAGTATGAATAGCCTTGATTAAAGCAATGATAAGCGGGGTAAATAGTATAGTGAGACCGCCCCAAAATTGAAAACCTAGAAAAAGTCCAATTAAGAGCAGTAGAGGCGGGACTCCAAAATGGGAAGCTAAAATTTTCGGTTCGAAGATTTGTCTGGTGATTATAATGATCATGTATAGAGATGTGAGTTGTATGGTCAATGTGAAATCATTCGTAAAGAAAGTATATAAAATCCAGGGCACGAAAATAACTCCTGTCCCTATGTAAGGAACCAGGTCTACAGCCCCTGCAATGAGGGATAACGCTAAAGGGTGGGGAACCCTGAAGATCAATAATCCAAAGAACATGATAACAACTGTAATGGACATAAGCGTAAATTGTGCTTTACATAATTGTTTTATTGTCTCTTTGAAATTCGAACTGATGCTCATAATCGGGGAGCGAACATCACTTGAGAAGTTGGTATGAAAATAGAGAGAGATGGTTTCCCAGTCTTTACTTATGAAAAAAGTAGCGACGAATATGAAACCTAAAGCCATCAGGAAGATCGGTAAGCTGGCTACGCCTCCACTGAAAAATTGCAATATGGAATATAGTATGGCGGTTCCAGCTTCTATGGCATGATCTTTTAAGTCATTGAGATATTCATAAAGCATGTCCCCCCAAGCGGGGTTAATAGATCCTATCCAAACATCCAGCTGATGTATAACTTTTTCTAACCAACTTGTTATTTGATTATGAAATACGTTGATAGCCTCACTATATTCTTGAAACTCGCTCTTAGAAAGACTTTGGAGCAAGTAGACGATTTTAGTGATAAATAACGTAGTCAGACTTATAAAGAAGGTAGTTACAAGCCCCACCATCAAAAGTATAGCTATAGGTTTAGGAATTCTCAACTTATTATGAAGCAGTTTTATATACGGTTGAAGGAACCAGGCTAATCCCCAGGCTAAAATGAACGGAAATAATAGCTTCCATGCAAAGTACAATGCCGTGATTAGTAAAGCTGCACTCAATAAGACCAGCAGCAAACGGTAAAGTTGATACTGGTTGAATCTGTTCATCGGTAACACTCCCCTGATAAATTTTTAGATGAAATTGCTATTAATTGTTGGAAATTAACCGGTTTCAATTCACATTCAACTCAGAATACTTTATAATTGTCGGTGGGGAAGAAATCCAATTAACCAAGATACACGGATAGTAAAGCGTTTTCTCGGATTTCAGGAGGGAATGTAGCATTATTTCAAAAGGAGAGATCTTATGGCATCAACTAAAGGTTTAGAAGGAATTACAGCTACAGAGTCGACGATCAGTTCAATTATTGATGATAAGTTGACTTATGTAGGTTATGACATCGATGATCTAGCCAACCACTCCAGCTTTGAAGAAGTGGTTTACTTATTATGGAACCAAAAGCTTCCGACTGAAAATGAATTGAACAGCTTTAAATCAGAGCTGATCTCAAATATGGACATTCCAGGTGAAGTCATTGATCACCTTAAATCCTATGATTTATCGACAGTCCATCCGATGGCAGCTGTAAGAACGGCTGTGTCGATGCTGGGCTTGTTTGATTCTGAAGCAGATGAAATGGAAGAAGAAGCGAATAAGCGTAAAGCAGTGCGCCTTCAAGCGAAAATCGCTACGATCGTTACTGCCTTCTCTCGCATTCGTAAAGGTCAAGAACCTGTTTCTCCAAAAAAAGATTTAAGCTTTGCAGCTAATTTCTTATATATGCTTAATGACAAAGAGCCTGAAAATGTAGAAATCGAAGCCATGAATAAAGCCTTGGTTCTGCATGCTGACCATGAGCTTAATGCTTCAACTTTTACAGCACGTGTATGCGTAGCTACCCTGTCTGATGTTTATTCAGGAGTTACCGCGGCTATTGGCGCACTTAAAGGACCGCTACATGGTGGAGCTAATGAACGTGTTATGCAGATGCTGACAGAAATCGATTCAGTAGATAATGCAGTTCCTGCCATTGAGAAAAAGCTTGAGAACAAAGAAAAAATCATGGGTATGGGCCACCGTGTTTATAAGAATGGTGATCCACGAGCAAAACATCTTAAAGAGATGTCACGTGAACTAACAGAACTTACTGGTCATTCTAAGTATTATGAGATGTCTATAAAAATCGAAGAATATATTAAAGAAAATAAAGGTCTACCTGCAAATGTGGATTTCTATTCCGCTTCTGTCTATCATAGTCTTGGAATTGATCATGACTTGTTCACGCCTATTTTCGCCGTAAGCCGAGTATCTGGATGGTTAGCTCATATTTTAGAGCAGTATGCAGACAATCGTTTAATCCGACCGCGTGCAGAATACGTCGGTCCTAAAGGGCAAAAGTACACACCTATCGAAGAGCGCTAATAATAAGACGGCAGGCATCAGTCTGCTCTCGCTTTTTATTGTAATTAATTTAACGTATGATGGAAGAGTAGGTTTTATCCCTACCCAATCTAGCAACATCTAGCAACCATTTTAGGAGGGTTTATTTTGGCACAATCTCAGAAAATATCAGTAGAACAGAACGGTAATTTAATTGTCCCCGATCGTCCGATCATTCCTTATATTGAAGGTGATGGAATAGGGCCGGACATTTGGGCTGCAGCTAGCCGAGTAATCGAAGCGGCAGTTGATAAAGCATACAATGGCCAAAAATCTATTGAATGGAAAGAAGTTCTTGCAGGTCAAAAAGCTTATGATTCTAAAGGCGAATGGCTGCCTGCTGAAACTCTAGACACTATTCGTGAATACAAAATCGCTATTAAAGGACCTTTGACTACTCCTATCGGTGGAGGAATCCGTTCACTGAACGTTGCACTTCGTCAGGAACTTGATCTCTTCACTTGTTTACGTCCAGTCCGTTACTTTGAAGGAGTACCTTCTCCCGTTAAGCGTCCAGAGGATACTAACATGGCTATTTTCCGTGAAAATACGGAGGATATATATGCAGGTATCGAGTGGCAGGAAGGTACACCTGAGGTGAAGAAAGTAATCGACTTCTTGCAAAATGAAATGGGTGTACATAACATTCGTTTCCCTGAAACTTCTGGAATCGGTGTCAAACCAGTATCAGCAGAAGGAACTAAGCGTTTAGTACGCGCAGCGATTGATTATGCAATAGCTGAAGGGCGCAGAAATGTAACGCTCGTTCATAAAGGAAACATCATGAAATTCACTGAAGGGTCATTTAAAAATTGGGGATATGAGGTTGCCGAAGAAGAATATGGCGATAAAGTATTCACATGGGCAGAATACGACCGCATTGTTGAAAAAGAAGGTAAAGATGCTGCAAATGCTGCTCAAGATAAAGCTGAATCAGAAGGTAAACTGATCGTTAAGGATGCCATTGCAGACATTTTCTTGCAGCAAATTCTTACACGTCCAAAAGAGTTTGATGTAGTAGCAACAATGAACTTGAATGGAGACTACATTTCTGACGCACTTGCTGCGCAAGTCGGAGGGATCGGAATTGCTCCTGGTGCCAACATCAACTCTGAATCAGGGCATGCTATCTTTGAAGCAACACACGGCACAGCACCTAAGTATGCTGGTCAAGATAAAGTGAACCCTTCTTCAGTCATCCTTTCCGGTGTGCTTATGCTTGAACATCTTGGATGGAGAGAAGCAGCAGATCTGATTTCTCAATCTATGGATAAAACGATCGGCAGCAAAGTAGTGACATATGACTTCGCACGTATGATGGACGGTGCTACTGAGGTCAAATGTTCTGAATTCGGTGATGCTCTAATCAAAAACATGGACTAAGAAAGGGGATCCCAATGGCCATTCGCAGAAGTAAAATTTCAGTAATTGGGAGCGGCTTTACCGGGGCTACAACAGCCCTTATGGTCGCCCAGAAAGAATTAGGCGACGTAGTTTTAGTCGATATTCCAGATATGGAAGATCCGACAAAAGGTAAAGCACTTGATATGTTGGAAGCTAGTCCAGTACAAGGGTTTGATGCTAAAGTAACTGGAACAGCTAATTATGAAGATACTAAAGGATCCGATCTTGTGATTATTACTGCAGGTATTGCACGTAAACCTGGCATGAGTAGAGATGACTTAGTAAACACCAACTCCAAAATCATGAAAAGTGTAACAAAAGAGATTGTTAAGTATTCTCCAGACTGTTACATCATTGTGCTGACAAATCCTGTGGATGCCATGACCTATTCAGTGTTCCAGGAAGCCGGTTTGCCTAAGAACCGAGTGATCGGCCAGTCAGGCGTGCTTGATACTGCTCGTTTCCGTACATTTGTAGCTGAAGAACTTAACGTATCGATAAAAGATGTTACTGGTTTCGTTCTAGGCGGACACGGGGACGATATGGTACCACTCGTGCGTTATTCATTTGCCGGCGGTATTCCTCTTGAAAAATTGATTTCAAAAGAACGTCTGGATGAAATTGTCCAGCGTACTAGAACCGGTGGTGGAGAAATAGTAGGTCTGTTAGGAAATGGAAGTGCCTACTATGCTCCAGCAGCTTCTCTTACACAAATGGCAGAAGCTATTCTTAAAGACCAGCGGCGTATTCTTCCTTCTATAGCTTATCTTGAAGGAGAATACGGGTACGAGGGAATTTATTTAGGTGTACCGACAATTCTCGGAGGAAATGGAATTGAGGAGATCATCGAGCTGGATTTAACAGAAGAAGAAAAGAAACAACTTGATCAATCAGCTGACTCTGTTAAAAAGGTTTTGAATGTATTAAACTAGAAATAGAAGGATTCGGGGCTATCCTCGAATCCTTTTTTGTAACAATGATGAAAACGCTTTCTTTGGAGGTTGATAGAATGCTGGGTAAAAAGAGAAAGTTAGGCAGAAAGATTCAGGATTTAAAAGTTGGAGATACATTTACTTCTACCTCAACGATTGAGGACCGGGATTTACTTATGTACCTCGGTCTAACGGATGACGCGAATCCGTTGTACATTCAACATGATTACGCATCGGAGACACCTTATAAAAGGCCGATCGTTCCTAGTGTTCTGCTGTTTGGGAAGGTTTCCTCTATGATTTCAATGCACCTTCCTGGCCCGGGTAGTCATATTTTTAAACAGGATTTGGATTATCCCAAGCCTGTTCACCATTATACGGAAATGAAGATGACTATTGAAATCAGTATGATCCACAAAAAGGAGAACTATATTGTTGTAAATGTAGTAGGTTATGATGAAGAAGGGGATGAAATCCTAACAGGTAGGTTATCGGTACGTCCTCCTTACGAACCAAAGTCATTAAATGCCAGTTCATTAGAAAATTTTTATTAGAAACCTGCCAGGTTTATATTTTGAAATTCGTACGATTATTGAGTAGTAAAGTTATACCATTACAACATTTGAAGGCAGAAATCATTTGCGATTTCTGCCTTTTTTATTGAAGAATTTTATTCGACAAAAAGGGAGCACAACATATATAGCATCATAATATCAAAGCGGTACGTTTATTGTTGATAGCTTTGAGTATACTTGTTTTAGAAAAGAATTCCTGGAGTTTTTTAGCATAATTCAATAAAAGTGTAGTTATACGGAAAACTCGATGGCAATATAATCGGTTTTTTTATGGTATGAAATGTAGGGTTGGTCGAGAAGTCACTTGTTTTCCTCTAACAACCTTCTTGCTCTTAAGAGGATAAGAGAAACATCTTATGCGGTGCTTCATATAAAAAATAACTGCTTTCGAGTCATAACCAGCTAGACTTCTGTATGCAAAAATATATTTGAAACAATATTAAAGGGTAGGAAGTTTTCAAACTAAAATGCTGGAATCAGAGCACTGGAGTTTAGTGCTTTTACTATTACTAAGAAGGATCTTCTTCAAGCGATTTCAAGAAGCAAATCATAGTGAGGGGCGGCGGGGGATGGGTAGACTCCTGTGGGAAGAGAGTGCTTGGTGAGATCCAAAAGGACGGGACGTCCGAAGAAGCTCACCGCGCTCCCACTGAAAGCGAGTCATTCCCCGCTGCAATGATCTACTTACCCAATGTCTCGAAATCAAGTACATAGCCAATTTGTTAAATTGATCGAATGTTATTTTTCTGTAAAAATTGTAAAGTTGCGTGTCAAACTGTAAACTACATTGTATGATTAAAGTGAAAAAATAATTGTTTGTGTAGGGGGATTACTGTGAAACAAAGAATTCTTATCGTTGACGATGAAGAATCAATCGTAACATTATTAAAGTATAATATAGATCAAGCAGGCTATGAGACTCATGTAGCTTATACGGGAAGTGATGCATTAGAGAAGGCATCCGACACCAATTATGACATGATCGTCCTTGACGTCATGCTTCCTGGAATGGATGGAATGGAAGTATGTAAGCAGCTGCGTCAGAAACAAGTACAAACCCCCATTCTTATGTTGACTGCCAAGGATGATGAATTCGATAAAGTCCTTGGACTTGAGCTTGGAGCAGATGATTACTTAACAAAACCCTTCAGCCCAAGGGAAGTTGTGGCAAGGATCAAAGCGATTCTGCGGAGAATGGTAAGAGAACCTGTGGAAGATACTGCACAGTCCATTCAAATAGCTGATCTTGTCATCTATCCTGAGCAGTATGAAGCTACGATCAAAGAGAAAGCTCTGACGTTTACGCCAAAAGAATTTGAACTGCTTTATTATCTTGCGAAAAACATCGGGCGTGTATTATCGAGGGATCAGCTCTTAAGTGCCGTGTGGAACTATGATTTTGCAGGAGACACCCGTATCGTAGATGTTCATGTAAGCCACTTAAGAGAAAAAATTGAACCGGACACAAAAAAACCGGTCTATATTAAGACGATCCGCGGGCTCGGTTACAAAATGGAGTCTCCTAAATAAATGGGCTCAAATACTCGGCCATTACTAACCTATACGATACTGGTCGTTATCGTAATGATTAGTTTAGGTATACTGCTGGCTCAACTGACACGCAGTTATTTCATTACTATTTTTGAAGAAAGAATTTCGGTGGAGAGTCAATACTTTGTCACGTTTCTGGAAGATTACTTAGAAGGGGAACAAGTAAACGGCCAATCCATCGACGAATTCAGTGCACAAATCAATACAAGTATGATTTTCGTTAATAACGAAAATGAGGTCGTCATAGATACTGTAGAAGCTAATGATGAAATATCAGAAGAGAAAAAACAGGAAATCCTGCGCTTGATCCAGCGTCAGGATCAAGTTTCAAGGGAAGGGGTTTTACTGGATGACGTGTTTTATTATCCGATACCGCAAACAATCGGAGAATCTTCAGGCACTCTTGTCCTCTTATCACCCGTTGAGTCATTATCGAATATTACAAAAAACATTTGGTTAATTATCGGACTTACGCTGCTACTTGGTCTTATTGCGATCTTTTTAATCGGTTTTAATATTTTTTCGAAATATATTAAACCTATACGATCTGCAGCAGGAGTAGCCGATGAATTAGCCAAAGGAAATTACAGAGCAAGGACGTATGAAGGTCATTTTGGAGAAGCTGGCCAGTTGAGTCACTCTATAAATATACTTGCCCGAAACTTGCAGACCATGACCAGCACTAAAGGAATGCAGGAAAACCAATTAGAAGCGGTTATAAACAATATGGGGAGCGGTCTGATCCTTATTGATGAAAAAGGCTATATTTTATTAGTTAACCGTGCATTTCTCGACAGCTTTGGCGGAGAAAAAAGTAAATACGTCGGTTACCTTTATCACGAGTCTATCCCGTTTACGGCCATACATGAAACTGTACAGAATATTTATATGTTTGAAGAAACTGTTACCGAGTCATTTATAATGCCTGTCCATATTGATCAAAAACATTTGGAGGTTACAGGAGCTCCCATTTTTAGTGATAAGGGGAATTGGAAAGGGATCGTTCTCGTTTTCCATGATATTACGGAGTTGAAAAAGCTCGAAAAGATGCGAAAAGATTTTGTGGCAAATGTTTCTCATGAATTGAAAACTCCGATTACTTCAATAAGAGGTTTTTCTGAAACTCTATTAGATGGAGCTATGAAAGATGAAGATATGCTGGAGCAGTTTCTACAGATTATTTTGAAGGAAAGCGGGCGTTTGCAATCTCTCATTCAAGATTTATTAGAATTATCTAAAGTTGAGAAAGAGGATTTTCAACTTAACTTAGATAGAATCAATCTGAATCGGTTATTGGAAGAGGTACTTCCGCTTGCTGAACATCAAGCCGAACAAAAAAATATTACACTCCATACTCATTTACAAGGAGAATCATGGATAGAAGGCGATGCCAGCCGTTTGAAACAGGTGTTCATCAACTTAACAGCAAACGCCATCAATTATACGAGCGAGAACGGTGACGTGCACTTAACGCTTGAGGATCATAAGGAACATGTTATAGTCAGCGTGAGTGATAATGGGGTTGGAATTCCTGAAGAAGAAATTCCACGGATTTTTGAACGTTTCTATCGGGTGGATAAAGCGAGAAGCCGCAATTCGGGCGGGACCGGGCTCGGTTTGGCTATTGTGAAACATATTATAGAAGCTCATCACGGTCATATCGAGGTAGAGAGTGAAGTAGATAATGGAACTGTTTTCCATGTTAAACTATTTAAATAATTTACAAACAATTAACGTACTGTTTAATTATAGTTTACGTTATATTGTTAAAGTGTCTATGAAACCCTTTCATCCAAGGTGTTTTCTCTTTTATAGGCAGAAGCTTCCCTCGCTTCTGCCTTTTTTTATGCAGATTTTTTCTTCTTAGGTAGGAACATGGTAAAATGAAAGCAATGACGTTTTACGAAGTGGAGATGAATTTATGGCTGAGAAAATAGTATTAATTGATGGAAACAGTATAGCTTATCGTGCATTTTTTGCATTGCCTTTACTTAATAATGACAAAGGTGTTTACACAAATGCCGTTTATGGATTTACGACGATGTTATTAAAAATATTAGAAGAAGATAATCCTGACCGAATTCTTGTCGCATTTGATGCGGGAAAAACGACATTCAGACATTCGACATATTTCGAATATAAAGGCGGAAGGCAGAAGACGCCTTCTGAACTCTCTGAGCAGTTTCCTGTGTTAAAGGAGCTTTTAGATGCTTTTGATATAAGATATTATCAGCTTGATCAATATGAAGCAGATGATATCATTGGCACGCTTGCTACACAGGCAGAAAAAGAAAAATTTGATGTGAAAGTCATTTCCGGTGATAAGGATTTACTACAGCTTGTGTCCGACCAAGTTAAAGTGAGCCTTACCAAAAAAGGGATTACCAATGTTGAAACCTATGATCCGACTTTCATGGAAGAAAAAATGGGCATTAGACCGGATCAGGTCATTGATCTGAAAGCATTAATGGGGGACAGTTCGGACAATATTCCCGGTGTCCCGGGAGTTGGAGAAAAAACGGCTGTCAAGCTGCTTACACAATTTGATACATTGAGTAATATATTTGAAAATCTTAATGAAGTCAGCGGTAAGAAATTAAAAGAAAAGCTCGAGAATCATAAAGGTGACGCATTTATGAGCAAACAATTAGTTACTATTGAACGAGAAGCTCCTATAGAAGTGAACTTAGCCGATATTTCTTACAAAGGGTTTGATAGTGGTAAGGTTACGCACGCTTTTAGAGATCTCGGCTTTCAGTCGTTAATTGGACGTGTATCCTCTGAGCAAGAAGAAACATCTGACCAATCTGTTTCTGAAGAATGGGAAGCTATTGATGTAACAGTAGTTGAGAATGTAGAAGAAGATATGTTTACGGGAAAAGAGGCTTTGGTAGTAGAGATGCTTCATGAGAATTATCATCAATCTCCTGTTGTAGGCATTTCCATCGTTAACGATCAAAACCACTATTTCATATCTATCGAGAATGCTCAGAACTCCGAGCAGTTCAAGAAGTGGGCGGAAGATGAAAATAATGAAAAATGGGTATTCGATGCTAAGAGAACATTAGTAGGATTAAAAAGACATGATATTTCGATTAAGGGCATCACGTTCGACTTGCTGTTGGCTTCTTATCTTATTAACCCTTCAGAAAACAACCATGATATCCCATCAATCAGCCATAGAATGGGTGAGAAAGCAGTAAAATACGATGAAGAGGTTTATGGCAAAGGGGCTAAGCTGAAAGTTCCAGATTCGAATGATGTTCTGTACGAGCATGTATCCAGGAAAGCGGAAGTTCTTTTTAAATTAAAGCATTCCATGGAAGAGCAGCTTCAAGCTAATGAACAATATCAATTGTACAATGAGCTGGAAATGCCGCTTGCTTTAATTTTAGGAGAAATGGAACATTATGGTGTGAAAGTGGATACCGGCCGCTTAGAAGATATGCGGAGTGAGCTTGAAAGCAGACTGAACGATATTAAAACGGAGATCTTCGAACTGGCGGGAGAGGAATTCAATCTGAATTCTCCTAAACAATTAGGTCCTATTTTATTTGAGAAGTTAGAGCTTCCTGTCATCAAGAAGACTAAAACCGGTTACTCTACTTCAGCTGATGTTTTGGAACAACTCCAGGATGACCATGAAATCATTGAGAAGATCCTGCTTTACCGTCAGCTTGGTAAACTGCAATCCACTTATATTGAAGGATTGCTTAAAGTCGTAAACGAAGATACGAACAGAATTCATACACGCTTCAATCAGGCACTTACTCAAACCGGCCGGCTTAGTTCGATCGAACCTAACTTGCAAAATATACCTATTCGTCTGGAAGAAGGAAGGAAAATCCGACAGGCTTTTATCCCTTCCAAGCAGGACTGGGTAATTTTTGCGAGTGACTATTCACAAATTGAATTAAGGGTTCTCGCCCATATTGCGCAAGATAAAAAATTGATGGAAGCCTTTAGAGAAGGAAAAGACATCCATACTCAAACCGCTAGTGAGGTTTTTGATGTTCCCGGAAATGAAGTCACTTCTCAAATGCGCAGACATGCAAAAGCGGTCAACTTTGGTATTGTTTACGGGATCAGTGACTACGGCTTGTCTCAAAGTTTAGGGATAAGCAGAAAAGAAGCTAAATCATTTATTGATAAATATTTGGCCAGTTATCCCGGTGTAAAAGAATACATGGAAGAGTCAGTGCAGGAAGCTAAGAGAGTTGGGTACGTGTCCACTTTTATGAATCGGAGAAGATACCTTCCTGAAATTACAAGCCGTAATTTCAACCAGCGGAGTTTCGCTGAACGGACGGCTATGAATACACCCATCCAGGGAAGTGCTGCCGATATTATCAAAAAAGCGATGATAGATTTGGACGAGCGGCTCACCAAAGAGGGTTTAAAAGCTCGTATGCTTCTTCAAGTACATGATGAATTAATATTAGAAGCACCACAGGACGAAATAGAAAAATTAAAAGACATCGTATCAGAAGTCATGGAGCAAACTGTGGAATTGGATGTACCTTTAGAAGTTGATTATTCCTACGGATCCACCTGGTATGACGCGAAGTAAGTGAGGGGATAGGCATGCCGGAACTGCCAGAAGTCGAAACGGTAAGGCAAACACTGAAACAATTAATAATAAATAAAGAAATTTCGGAAGTCTCGATATTTTGGGACAATATTATCAAGGCTCCAGAGGATCCGGATGTTTTTAAATCTTTACTTTACGGTCAGGCGATCTTAGATATAAAGCGCAAAGGTAAATTTCTCATATTTGAAATGGACGATCTTTCGATGGTCTCGCATTTGCGGATGGAGGGTAAATTTGGAGTATATGACCAAGCTGTCCCCAAACCTAAGCATACCCACGTCATATTCCATTTCAAAGACGGGTCTGAACTGCGATATAACGATGTACGTAAATTTGGAACGATGCATTTATTTGAAAAAGGAACGGAGTGGGCCAGTAAACCTTTGAATCAATTAGGTCCTGATCCATTCGATCCAGCTTTTACGGAGGAATACTTTTATGAAAAGTTAAAAAGAACCTCCCGGAACATTAAGGCTGTACTTCTTGATCAAGCGGTCGTGGCAGGGTTAGGAAATATATATGTAGATGAAGCACTTTACCGGGCACGTGTACATCCTGAACGGCAAGCTGACCAGCTGACTTTAGAAGAAGTGAAACGTGTGAGAGAAGCAAGTACGTCAACGATAGTTGCAGCTGTAGAACAAGGCGGCACTACGATTCGCTCTTATCTGAATGGACAAGGAGAAATGGGGATGTTCCAACAGCAGCTCCAGGTATATGGCAAAGAGAATACAGACTGCCAGAGCTGTGGGGGGCCTATTATCAAATTGAAAGTGAGCGGTCGTGGCACTCATGTTTGTCCTATCTGTCAAAATTAACACACTCTAGTCAGTCGCCCATATACTATCTCACAATGATCATCATTGAGGTGGGATGGATATGGGGACCATGCTTTTTACGTTATTGTTCGTTATTGCTGTGAGTTTGGATAGCTTCGGAATAGGCTGTATGATTGGACTGAAAAAAATACAATTATCCATAAAAGCAGTGGGCGCGATTGCATTCCTATCTGGCCTTTGTTTTCTTTTATCAGCTAGTATCGGACACTTGCTGCTGCCTTTTGTGGATGCTAAGCTGTTTGAATCGCTTGGAGCTATGGCTTTCATACTGCTCGGATTGTTTTTTATTTGGTCAAACTACAGAAAACCAGCAGAAAAAGAGCAGGATAACATCTGGACTCAGCCTGCCCGTATTCTTCAATCTCCTGAAGCGGCAGATGTCGATCATTCAGGAGGAATTCACGGAAAGGAAGTTTGGCTGTTAGGTCTTGCTCTTTCACTCGATACAATAGGGGCTGGGGTGAGTGGTGTTTTTATCGGAATACCTCCCTTTTTTACGGCTGGTCTCATCTTTCTCATGACAAGCGCAATGTTATATGGAGGGTTGAAGAGCGGTGCGAAGCTGAGCCATAAACTAGATTATCTCTCCGCTCTGCCCGGCTTTTTGCTAATCATCATAGGTATAATCAAACTCGTTTAGGAGGTGCACCATGGGACTGGTTATCGGGCTCACTGGAAGCATAGCCACAGGTAAAAGCACAGTTTCAAAAATGATAAAATCGTTTCAAATCCCTGTCGTAGATGCGGATATTATTTCAAGAGAAGTGGTTGAAATCGGAAAGCCCGCTTATCTGCAGATTGTAGACATTTTCGGTGAAGAAGTACTTAACGAAGACGGCACATTAAACCGTAAAAGCTTAGGGAACATCGTTTTTAAAGATGAGGATAAACGAGGTCAACTGAATGGAATCGTCCATCCAGAAGTCCGTAAAGAAATGGTGCGGCAAAGAGATGAGTACCTTAATAATGGAGAAAGAGCTGTTGTTTTGGATATTCCTCTGCTGTTTGAAAGCAAGCTAACCAGTTACGCTGATCGAACATTAGTGGTATACGTCGATGAAGATACACAGCTTAAACGCCTTATGGATCGCGATGGTTCATCGGAGGATGAAGCCAATTACCGTATCAACTCTCAAATTTCCATTAAGGAGAAAGCACGCCTGGCCGATGCGGTGATTGATAATTCAGGAACGTTAGAAAGCAGTCGTACACAACTGCAAGAAGTATTGAGAGAATGGGGAGTCTTAAATGAACCTGACCTTACATAAAATAGGTCAGGTTATTATTTTGGGAAATTAGTAAACTAACCTACAAAAACGCTTACAATGTGTTATACTATTTTTGAAAATTCATTTTAAAGTATATCATATTAGGGGGCTTGCCTTATGGAGAAAACAAGAATTGCCATCAATGGTCTGGGAAGAATCGGGAGAATGGTCTTCAGAAAAGCGGTCTTAGACGAGTCAATTGAACTTGTGGCTGTGAACGCAAGTTATCCTGCTGAGACAATTGCTCATATGATAAAATATGACAGCGTCCACGGGCGCTTTGAGGGTGAAATAGAAGCGACAGAAAATGGGATCATCATAAATGGAAAGAAAGTGGTACTCTGCTCCACAAGGGATCCCCTGGACCTGCCATGGAATAAGCTGAATGTAGATATAGTGATAGAAGCGACCGGCAAATTCAAAACTAAGGACGAAGCCTCACTTCATATACAGTCGGGTGCAAAAAAAGTAATTATTACTGCTCCTGGAAAATCAGTGGACGCTACCATAGTGATGGGAGTCAATGAGCACATGTATGATGCAGATGAGCATGACATCATCTCAAATGCCTCGTGTACGACGAATTGCCTCGCTCCTGTAGTCAAAGTTTTGGAAGATGAGTTCGGGATTGAGAATGGATTGATGACTACTGTACATTCATTTACAAATGACCAAAAAAATCTCGACAACCCTCATAAGGACCTGCGTCGGGCGAGAGGATGTACTCAATCGATCATACCTACCTCTACAGGCGCTGCTAAAGCTCTGGGAGAAGTTATCCCTTCTATGCAAGGGAAATTGAATGGCATGGCCCTGCGCGTACCTACACCGAACGTTTCATTAGTGGATTTAGTCGTAGACTTGAAAGCAGATGTTACGAAGGAAGATGTGAACGCAGCTTTTCGAGCGGTCGGAGAAAATGACATGAACGGAATCCTTGAATATAGTGACGAACCACTTGTTTCCATCGATTATACGACTTCACCAGCGTCTGCCATTATTGACGGCTTGTCTACGCAGGTGATGGGCGACCGAAAAGTGAAAGTATTAGCCTGGTACGACAATGAGTGGGGATATTCATGCAGAGTTGTTGATCTAGCTAAATATGTCGGCAATCTTCTAAAACATGAAACTGCAGCAAAGGTCTCCTAAATAGTAGCAATTCTTCCCAATGTATTTTATAATGGGCATCACCCTTTCCTTTTGAAAATGTTTCTTGCAAAAAAGTGATAAACCGTATATACTTTTTTTGACCTTCTGAATACTGTCCATTTCATGACTGCTCAAAGGGTTAGGACCTCTCAGGACTAACTTTCCCCCGTGGCAGTACATGTCTGTATATTTAGAAGGGCATTTAGTCACTGTACAAAAAGGGGGATCCTTAGAAATGGATACAATGGGAAGACATGTAATTGCTGAACTATGGGATTGTAATGAAGATAAATTAAATGATATGAGTTATATTGAACAGGTTTTTGTAGATGCTGCTTTAAAAGCAGGTGCTGAAGTACGTGAAGTGGCATTTCATAAATTTGCGCCACATGGTGTGAGCGGCGTGGTTATTATTTCTGAGTCGCACTTGACAATTCATAGTTTTCCAGAGCATGGATATGCGAGTATAGATGTTTACACGTGTGGAGATCGTATAGATCCAAATGTCGCTGCGCACTTTATCGTGGAGGCTTTAGAAGCCGGAAGAAATGAAACCGTAGAAGTACCAAGAGGAATGGGTCCTGTAGAAGTTCATCAGTCCAGAGCATTATAAAATACTAAAAAATCACACAGTGCTGCTGTGTGATTTTTTAGTATTTTTCTGCCTTTCTTTTCTTTTTATCAAAACATGTTAAAATAAAAACAGATCATGTCGAATTTTTTGTAAGGGGTAATGTCGGTGAAAGCATTTATTTCTAAGTATTTTAGTAATCATTCCGAAACTAGTGAAAAACATAAAGATCCAGCGCTTGAAACACGGTATTATAAAGCAAAGCGCGATGAAGTATTTAAGGCAGTGGAAGAATTGTTTCCTTCCCCTTCTGAGAAAGCTGCGGTTTCAAAAGAACGCGGTGAAATTACAATTAAATACAAAGGGAAAAGGAAGGCTTTTATTGTAGCGACGATCATCATGGTGAAGCCTTTTCAAACCGCCGTTGATTTTTCTGTGACTACAGACTCAGGCGGACCTATTGATTTAGGGTTCAGTCATCAATTGATTCAAGAATCCTATAAAAAGCTGGATCAGCAGTTTGTTAAATATGATCCCTCGAATTAAATTATGAAAGATATGAATTTAAGTGGAGTTGATTTGTTTGAAATGTCCTAATTGCCACTATAAAAGCACTCGTGTACTTGATTCAAGACCTATCGAGGATGGTCATGCCATCAGGCGCAGAAGAGAGTGTGAACAATGTGATTTCCGGTATACGACGTTTGAACGAGTGGAAGAAGTACCACTGATTGTTGTTAAAAAAGAAGGCACGCGTGAAGAGTTCAGTCGCGAAAAGCTGATGCGCGGTCTTATTCGTGCTTGCGAGAAGCGTCCTGTGGCCGCCGAGGAACTGGAAGGTGTCACATTAGATATCGAAAAAGAGTTACGTAACCGGGGAGTTTCGGAAGTGGGAAGTAAAGATATCGGTGAAATGGTCATGGGGAGACTTTCCTCTATTGATGAAGTGGCCTATGTGAGGTTTGCTTCTGTGTACAGACAATTTAAAGATATCAACGTTTTCATTGATGAGCTCAAAGAATTAATTAAACACGAAGATAAAGGATGAGCCCGATCGGCTCATTTTCTTTTGCAGCCAGTTTACATAATTTAAGGAAGGAGGCAAAGGTTCATGGATTCTGCAGTCGGAAAATTACTGCCAGTAGATGGATTCCGTATATCTAGAAAAGGGGTTTTTCCTCAAAATGCGCAATGGGCGCTGACTCATTTGTATCAGCCCGTGATTGGTCAATTAGCTGTTTCTCTTTATCAATTTTTATGTACTGAACAGGAAACAAGTAATGGAGATGACCTGCAAACACATCACACTTTGATGACTTACCTGTCTACACCTTTAGATAAGATTTATGAGGCAAGGCAAAAGCTTGAAGCTATCGGAATGCTGCGTACATTTTTGAAAAATGAAGAAGAAAAAGTTTATATCTATGAAATCCGTCCTCCTTTCGCTGCTGAAGAGTTTATTAGTGATACATTTTTATCATTGCTTCTTCAACATGAAATAGGTATAGATAAATTTAAACAGCTTAAGAAGCGTCTTATGCGGGAATCTATTTCTTATGAAGGGTTTACTGATATAACAGAATCATTCGATCAAATTTTTCATCATAACTTCCCTGCGGCCGTGCAAAGCGAAGGTCCTAAAAATCAGGGAGAACCTCGAGTTGACAATGTACGAAAAGGACCTGTTTTGATGAATCATCGAATTGATTTCAATTGGCTGCATGAAGCTTTAACACAGCGCATGTATCCTGCCGATAAAATCTTATCGGGTATGAACAGAAAAGTCATCATCCAGCTAGCTTCTCTCTACAATTTATCTTCGACAGAAATTGAACGCGCATTGACATGGGCGATCAATGAAGATAATGAGTTGAATTTAGAGGAATTTAAATCTGCTTGTCATGACTTTATGAAAAGTCACTCGCAAGTTAATGCTAATGTTCTGAATCAACGTGAGAGAATCGCTGATGATTCAACAGAAATGAAGAGCAAGGAAGACCAGTTTGTCCAGCTATTGGAGCAGATATCACCTAAAGAGCTACTGGAAGACCTATCTAATGGTAATCAGGCAGCCGATCAAGATATGAAGATGATCAGAGATGTGATGACCGAACAAGGGGTATCACCAGGGGTTATGAATGTTCTTGTTCACTATGTTTTGCTGAAAACAGACATGAAACTCTCAAAACCATACCTTGAGAAGATAGCGAGTCACTGGGCTAGAAAAAATGTGACTACGGTGAGACAGGCGATGAATTTAGCTAAAGCTGAGCATCAGAAATATCAGCAGTGGGGCCAGCAGAAAAATCAATATCGAAAAAAGAGTACTGAAGTTATCCCGGAATGGTTCAAAAAGCAGGATGAGCAAAGAGAACAAGAGCAAACCAAGTCTCAGTCCTTTGATTCGACAGAGTTAGAAAAAAGGATCCGTATGCTTTCGAACAAAGAAAACGGAATGTAAAGGGTGGTGACCGAAATGGAACCCATACAGAAATCATTGCAGCGCTGGATGAAAGATAATAAAAATTTTCAACAGCGTTTCGCCCAAATGAAACGTGAAGTTTTACAAGATGAAAATATTCAGTCCTTAATTTCGGACCACCCTTCGCTAACGAGGGAAGCTGTAGAAAAACAGCTTATGAAATTTTATGAATATCAATCCCAGTCTAAAAAATGTGAAAAGTGTCCTTCAAGGGAAGGGTGTATTAACATACTAAAAGGTTATGCTCCCGAAGCTTTTGTTGAAGGTTCCGAATTAAAAATGGCATATCATAAGTGCCCTAGACAAATCCAGCATGAAGAGAGCAGAAAGCAAGAATCGATGATTAATAGTCTTCATATACCTCGTGAAATACTGGAAGCCACTATCGATCGGTTAGATTTTAAAGATCCAGATCGAGGAGAAGCAGTCGAGAAGACGGTCCGGTATTTAGAAGGTATCACCGATGAACTGCCGAGTAAGGGTCTTTATTACCATGGACCATTCGGAGTTGGGAAAACATATTTTCTAGGTGTTTTAGCTAATGAATTGAGTAAAAAGAACATTTCTTCCATGTTGATCTATATGCCTGAATTTGTAAGAGAAATGAAGGCTTCCATCAAAGATGATTCCATGAACAGTAAAATAGAGGCCTTCAAAAAAACACCAGTACTTATGCTCGATGATATTGGAGCGGAATCTCAATCCGCCTGGTTCAGAGACGAAGTGCTCGGATCTATTTTACAGTATAGAATGATGGAGAGGCTTCCTGTGTTTTTCACATCAAATTACAATTTAGACGAGCTTGAAAAAGTGTTGATGACAAGCAATAGAGGCGATGTCGAACAAGTGAAAGCTCAGCGGATTACTGAAAGAATACGCCAACTCAGCACTGTCATTTCTATGGGCGGAAGAAACCGAAGGGGATAGGGCGAGCTTTTAGCATGATTTTTTATCACTTCACATATATATAAACTACAAGATGCTTTAAGACCATGTAAGGTGGTGTTTAAATAAAGCTTGATATGTTGTGGTGAGGAGGAAGTGATGTTGGTTTGTGTGCAATTCTCCAATCGAAAAGAAGCATTAATATTTTATCAATATCTTTTTGACAACTGCTCCAATTCCAGAATCGAGTTGAATGGGGAAATAAAAGATAAAGGAAACAAGTGGAGCGTCACTATCACTGAAGACTATTCATTTCCTGATATTAGTCAGGCGGTATATACTATCATACGCCAGCGAAAATTGCAGGCTTGGATGGAAGGGGTTCTCAGGCATCGTTTTTATTACGGTGATCCTAGAGAAATAGAACAAGTCATCAAGCTTTCCTCGAAGTTGATGGAAGAACCGCCAGACGGTGTCTCGCTTCCCCGTGTAGATTTAAAAGCCGAACTGTTTGTAAAGCGGAAAGTAATGGATTTTGAATTTAACGATTTTGATGATCTGTCCGCTTCTTGCCTGGAATATGTTTATCAAGATCTTTTGGAGTTTACCGGAAAACTCTTAGATGAATATAAACTGGAGGAAGCTCATCAGATGATGGTTGATTCCTGGAGACGGCAAGTGAAAAATAAAAGAAGTGCGGTGACTCTATTGCATGTAACCTGCGAGGGTCAATTGGAATATTATTTCCCTGAGGGCAATAAAGTAGGACGAGCTGAACTTCTTAGTTTTTTACAATCAAATCCAGACCCGATGATTCAGACGTTACCATCAGAGTTAGGGATACTGCCTGCTCTCATCTATTCACCAGATGAGTTGATGATTTATTCAAATAAACAGGGAGAAGCCAAACTAGAATTGTTGATGAATATCTTTGAAGAGAAAGCAGTCTGGAAGCCTTTGTCGTTTTTTCCTTTTCATAAAGCTTGATTTCTTTATTGAATGCCGCTATAATACCTACATATTCAATAGTAAAGCTTGGATGAGGACAAGAACATGAAGTGACGCTTGATAAGAGAGAGGAGTCATCGGCTGAAAACTCCTTCTGGACGGCTTGAATGTTTACCACCTCGGAGCTCTGTTCGTGAACGTGAACTAGTAATGAACAGCGTCAAATCTGCGTTAAAGATGAACGAAGCCGCAATTCGATTGCGGGAATTATGGGTGGAACCGCGAGTCTCAACGCTCGTCCCATAGCTGATATCAGCTATGGGACGAGCGTTTTTTAATTTATTTTACTATATTAAGGAGTGGAACAAATGTCTGAAGTAATGAATATTCAATTCCCTGACGGAAATAAGAAAGAGTTTTCCGTAGGCACTACTGGTGAGGAGATCGCTCATTCTATTTCTCCGGGTTTGAAGAAGCAAGCATTAGCTGTAAAATTAGACGGTGAACCTTATGACTTAAGACGTCCGATTGAACAGGATGGGTCTATTGAAATCCTGACGTATAAGAACCCTGAAGGTTTAGAAGTGCTGCGCCACTCATCGGCTCATTTAATGGCACAAGCCATCAAACGCTTATATGGTGAGGTCAAGCTTGGTGTCGGGCCTGTTATAGAAAATGGCTTTTACTATGATATCGACCTGGACGTATCGTTGACACCTGAGGATCTGCCGAAAATCGAAAAGGAAATGCAGCGGATTGTTGATGAGAATTTAGAAATTGAACGAATTGAACTTTCTAGAGAAGAAGCCATTGAAAAATTCAAAGAGCTTGGGGATGATTTGAAACTCGAGCTTATCGAGGATATTCCTGAAGGCGAAACTCTTACAATTTATAAGCAGGGAGAATTCTTCGATCTTTGTCGTGGGATACACGTACCACAGACTAGTAAGATCAAAATATTTAAGCTATTGAATATCTCAGGTGCCTATTGGCGAGGTGACAGTAATAACAAAATGCTGCAACGTATTTACGGAACTGCCTTTGAAAAGCAGGCACATTTGGACGAACATCTCCGTCTACTTGAAGAAGCTAAAGAAAGAGACCACCGTAAACTTGGCAAAGAGTTAGGATTATTTACAGTCAATCAAAAAGTCGGTCAAGGACTGCCTCTCTGGCTGCCTAAAGGAGCAACCATCCGTAGGAACATCGAACGTTATATTGTAGATACAGAGGAGCGCTTAGGATATGATCATGTGTATACTCCAGTATTAGGGAGTGTAGATCTTTATAAGACTAGTGGCCACTGGGACCATTATAAGGACGATATGTTCCCGACACTTGAAATGGATAATGAAGATCTCGTACTACGCCCTATGAATTGCCCTCACCACATGATGGTTTATAAAAATGAATTTTACAGCTATCGTAATTTGCCAGTAAGGATTGCTGAGCTCGGAACGATGCACCGCCATGAAATGTCAGGAGCGCTAGCTGGTTTGCAGCGCGTGCGTGCCATGACGTTGAACGATGCCCATATTTTCGCTCGTCCAGACCAGTTGAAGGATGAGTTTAAACGAGTAGTTCGTCTTGTACAAGAGGTTTATCGTGATTTTGGCATTAACGATTATTATTTCCGTTTGTCCTATCGTGATCCTGAAGACACTGAGAAATACGTCGATAATGACGAAATGTGGGATAAAGCTCAGGCTATGCTTAAAGAAACAATGGAAGATATGGAGCTTGATTACGTAGAGGCTGAAGGAGAAGCGGCATTCTACGGACCTAAATTGGATGTTCAAGTTAAGACAGCCCTCGGGAAAGATGAAACATTATCGACTGTTCAGCTTGACTTCCACTTGCCGGAGCGCTTCGACTTGACTTATGTAGGCGAGGATGGAAAAGACCATCGGCCTGTCGTCATCCACCGGGGCGTTGTCTCTACTATGGAACGATTTGTCGCTTTTCTTATTGAAGAGTACAAGGGCGCTTTTCCTACTTGGTTAGCACCTGTGCAGGCTAAGATCATTCCTGTCTCTGCAGATGTTCATCTGGATTATGCGAAAAAATTGAAAGATCAGCTTCGTGAAGCCGGAGTGAGAGTGGAAGTGGATGAACGTAATGAAAAAATCGGATACAAAATCCGTGAAACTCAAACTCAAAAAGTTCCATTTGCCCTAGTTGTGGGTGACAAAGAAATTGAAGCAGATGCGGTTAATGTAAGACGTTATAGTGAGCAGAATTCGGAGACAAAGTCAGTTGACACGTTTATTCAGGAAATTCGTAACGAAATTGACCAAAAGCTCTTGAATAAGTAAGGTCCCTGCTTTCCTGAAGGTATTATTTAAATGAGAAGAATACAAAGGGATAATTAAAGCAAGGGTCTTATAGAACAGAGGATTCAATGATAAAGTCGAATTGATAAGATTCTATTCCAACATTATGGGCTTCGTTACTAAATCGGGAAATGGTGTGGTCGGGAAACAACTGGCTTTCCTGCGGGGGATCTGGCAAGCTTCCTCGGGCTTCGCCCTGTGGGATCTCGCCTAGCCCCTTCTCCCGCGGGAGTCTAGTCGTTTCCCACCACCCCAAATCCAAATGGAATGAACGAACCCTTTGTCACAGATGTTCAGTATCTCTTAATCGACCCATAAGATTTATGAACTGGTTTACGGATCTAGACTAATTTACGTGTAAGAGATGGGAAGACAGTATAGTGAGATCCGGAAGGACGTTAGCCTGATGAAGCTTACCCTACGTCTACGGAAAGCGAGTGATTTCCCGGACCTTCGATCTTCATTCTTAAAAACGGAAACTTCCAAAATATATCGAAGCTTTTGGCCAGCTACTTTCTTTTGAAAACCTATTGATTTTTGCGTTAAGGTCATATATCATCTAAAAGGTAGCAAAAAGACATCTTAGTGATGATTGACACAAACTAGTAAGCATGATATTATAATTTAGGTAACTGAATGAACGGATCTAGAGACAAGAAGAAGCACCCGCTTCTCACCTGATCGACGCTAATGAGCAGTTGGCAGGTTAATTTTCCTTTTAACTTTTAGGAGACGTGTGGGTGCATTTATGTACCGGCACTTTTTTTATGGAGTGAAATCCACTTGTCGATGACAGATCTTATATAAAGTTTCTAAAATATGTTGGAGGTGGCTAGTTATTAGCAAGGATAACAATAACATTAATGAAAAAATTCGTGCACGTGAAGTACGCCTCATTGATGTAAACGGTGAACAGCTAGGTGTTAAATCTAAAAATGAAGCACTTGATATTGCAGCAAACGCAAATCTTGATCTTGTAATGGTTGCGCCTAATGCGAAACCTCCGGTCTGCCGAATCATGGATTACGGTAAATATCGTTATGAGCAGCAGAAGAAAGAAAAAGAAGCTCGTAAGAATCAAACAACGATTAAGATCAAGGAAGTACGCTTGAGCCCAGGTATTGAAGAGCATGATTTCAATACGAAGCTGCGTAATGCCCGCAAGTTTTTATCAAAAGGCGACAAAGTGAAAGCCTCTGTCCGCTTCCGTGGACGTGCGATTACTCACAAAGAACTAGGACAAAAAGTTCTGGATCGTCTGGCCGAAGAGTGTAAAGATGTTGCTACAATTGAGACCAAACCAAAAATGGAAGGTCGTAACATGTTCATGATGCTTGCTCCTGTTACTGAGAAGTAAGCGAAATTAGCTGAAGGAGGAAATTGTAATGCCTAAAATGAAAACCCATAAAGGTTCTCAAAAACGTTTTAAGAAAACAGGTAGCGGAAATGTGAAACGCTCACACGCTTTCACTAGCCACTTGTTCGCTAATAAATCTACAAAACAAAAGCGCAAATTGCGTAAAGCTACCTTAGTATCCGCCGGAGACTTCCGTCGTATTAAGCACATGCTTCCAAAAAAATAAAGTAGAATAACGATTCATATAGGAGGGAATTCCAATGCCACGAGTAAAAGGTGGAACAGTGACACGTAAACGTCGTAATCGTGTCCTTAAACTAGCAAAAGGTTATTATGGTTCAAAGCACGCTCTATTTAAAACAGCAAAACAGCAGGTGATGAAGTCAGGTCAGTACGCTTACCGTGACCGTCGTCAGAAAAAGCGTGAATTCCGTAAGCTTTGGATTGCACGTATTAATGCTGCAGCTCGTATGAACGATATTTCATACAGCCGTCTTATGCACGGTCTTAAGCTTGCCGGTATCGAAGTGAACCGCAAAATGCTTGCTGACTTAGCTGTCAACGATGAAAAAGGTTTTGCAAGTCTAGCAGACCAAGCGAAATCTGCTCTAAAATAATTAAGTGAAAAAGGCCATTTCCGATCGGTAGGAAATGGCTTTTTTTATATGGAGACACATTGGAGGTTATCAAATTGATGGTCTATTTTCTTCTCATTAATATTTTGTTGTTTTTTGTCGTGGGGTATGATAAACGCCAGGCAAGGAAGAGGAAGCGAAGAATTAGTGAAAAGAACTTATGGGTACTGGCTTTGATTGGTGGAGCTTTAGGCGGGGTGATCGGTATGCAGGTGTACCGCCATAAAACCAAACACTCTTCGTTCAAGTACGGATGGCCTGCACTTGCTGCTATCCAGCTCGTCATCCTGTCTGTTCTATTTTCAAGTGTATTTACATAGGATGTAGGCAGGAGGTGCGAGAAGCATGAGTGAAGCATCATCTGCACTGCTATCATGGATTGAACATCAAGGCATATGGGCTCCACTTTTATTTATTGTGATTCATCTGCTCCGGCCGTTCTTTTTTCTTCCGGTCATGGTTATCTGTATTATAGGAGGGGTCCTGTTCGGACCAGTTGCAGGGACAGCATATTCTGTCATTGGCACGCTATTATCCAGTTTACTTTTTTATCGAATGATCCGTTTTGTTCCTTCAGGGTTCAGGAAGCTTCAGCAAATGTACAGCCGCTGGAGCGGGAAACATGCGAAGCTGACCGTCAAACAAGTAGCCGTACTGAGGCTTATTCCTTTTATCCATTTTCATTTGTTATCCTATTGTTTGATTGAAATCAGTGCAGACTTTAAAGAGTACGCAAAATCATCCCTGGTGGCAAATTTTCCATTGGCCTTCGTTTATACGTCGATGGGTCAGTGGATTACGTTATTTTCACTTCCGGTGATTATCGGACTTGTCAGTCTGCTGCTGGGAATTTGTTATTTGCTTCGAAGAAAATATGAGGTTTTCGTTTGGCATGAGTTTTTTCACATAAGTGAAGGCCGCACATAATGCGGCCTTCATTCATGTTCGTCCTCATCTTTAAGACGAAGGACATTTAATCGGTTAAGTGGATATTTCCATTCGATTTTTGAAAACGGATAGCGTATCAGTATTTCCTCTTCAAGAAAATAAATATCGTTTCTTTCCAAACCTTTAAGCAGCTCCGGGCGCTGGGCGGACACATTTATTGTTAATACTTCAAAGGAATCTTCTGTTGCTCCTAAATATTTCTCCCCTTCAAATAACATTCCTCGATACGTAATAAGGAAATTCTTCTTCGTATTTTCCGGGTCGTCATAAAAATAAAATTCTTTTCGTTCTTGAGCGGCATCCAATTTTCTTTTTGGATCAATAAAAAACTTGTAAGCCGTGTATATAAGAAAAGCAAAAGCTATCAGCAGAAGGATACGTAATAATATGATAATCACCATCGCGATCGTCTCCCTGTTTATCTATTGTAATTTGTATACGTTTCAGCGTGCTATTTTGTTTCAAAAAATGATACATTTAATATAGATGATAGAAGAGGAGAGTTATATTTATGGACTGGCAGTCATTTTACGAAAAACAGAGCGAATTAGATGCTCACATCATGGAGACTCAGAAAATGAAGGAAGTGTCAGTGATCGACGATAAGATCCTGGCTTTGCTTGTTGAAGTAGGGGAACTTGCCAATGAAACAAGGTGCTTTAAATTTTGGAGCGCCAAGCCTTCAAGTGAGAAGTCAGTAATCTTAGAGGAGTATGTGGATGGACTCCATTTTATATTATCGTTAGGGTTGGATTTGCAATTTTACTACAAAGAAGCTTCTCTGTCTCTGAAAAAACGAGAAACAGATGCTTTCTTAGATATATTTACTTCTATTGAGCATTTTAAACAGGAAAAAAGTGAAGCATCCTACCAACACCTGTTTCGATCCTATCTAGAGCTTGGAAATACTTTAGGGTTCAGTGAAAAAGATTTGCAGACAGCTTATCAAAAGAAAAATGAAGTTAATTTTCAACGGCAGGATGAAGGGTATTAAAAGAAGGCGAATTTTTGTTAATTGATCGATAAAACTATATAATGATAAGTAGAGAAAATAAGGAGGCAATTACATATGGCTAAAAAAGATGAAACTTTACAGATGTTAAAGGATCTTACGGATGCTAAAGGTATTCCAGGTAATGAAAGAGAAGCAAGAGAAGTGATGAGCCGTTATATCTCTCCATTCGCGGATGAAGTGTATACGGACAACCTCGGAAGCTTAGTTGCTAAAAAAACCGGGAACAAAAAAGGACCGAGAGTCATGGTGGCCGGTCACCTTGATGAGGTCGGCTTTATGGTGACTCGAATTGACGATAACGGCTATATATATTTTCAGCCGGTAGGCGGCTGGTGGAGCCAGGTCATGCTTGCCCAGCGTGTTACGATTATGACGCGCAATGGTGATTTGACAGGGATTATCGGTTCTAAACCACCTCATATCCTGCCTGCAGAACAGCGCAAAAAAGCTGTAGATATTAAAGACATGTTTATCGACATTGGAGCTTCCAGCAAGGAAGAAGCGAAGGAATTCGGCGTAACTCCTGGAGACTCAATCGTGCCATACTTCGAATTCACACAAATGAAGAATGAAAAGATGCTTCTCGCTAAAGCATGGGATAACCGCATTGGCTGCGCTATTGCCATCGAAGTGTTGAAGAAGCTTAAAGGTGAAAAACATCCGAATATTGTTTATGGTGTTGGGACTGTTCAAGAGGAAGTCGGCTTACGTGGTGCTCGTACTTCAGCTAATTTAATCAATCCTGATATCGCTTTTGGTGTAGATGTAGGTATTGCTGGAGACACGCCTGGGGTTTCCGATCGCGACGCTTCAAGCAAAATGGGCGATGGGCCGCAAATCATCCTTTATGACGCTTCTATGGTTTCCCATAAAGGACTGCGTGATTTTGTCGTAGATACGGCAGACACCCATTCAATTCCATATCAATTCGATTCTTTAGCTGGAGGCGGTACAGACTCAGGCGCTATCCACTTAAGCCACAACGGTGTACCAGCTCTTTCTATTACGGTAGCTACTCGTTACATCCATTCTCATGCCGCTATGCTTCATCGCGATGATTTTGAAAACGCAGTGAATTTGATTGTGGAAGTCATCAAAGGGCTGGATGATAAAAAAGTAAAAGAGATTACTTTTAACTAATCATCAATAGTCTTACTTTTATAGGCTGAGTAGATCAGTGCATGAGAAAAAACAATTAAAATAATCAAAAGAAATCGAGTATGAAACCGCATTGGTTTCATACTCGATTTCTTATTATCCGTTTAGTAAACTGACATAAGGTTTGTGTAGGAGAAGGGGCCATTCAGAACGACCCGCTTTCCTCAGAAGTCTAAAGCCCTCGTGATATAAAGCTTTTCGCAGCCACTTTTTTCAAATTTACTCAGTAAGTTATATATCAAAGACGAGTCTTCGATATAAGGCGAATTAATCTCATAATACGTAAAAAAGCTCAGAGCCTTTTAGCAACTCTAAGCTTTTTTGCGTATTATTTGCCGGGTCTGTTAACCAATTGTTATTTCAATTAGTTATTACAGGTTTTTTCTTAAATAAAAGAATTAATTCATCCGTTACTCGGCTAAGCTTTTTTCAAGAGTATCAAGCATCTCTTGACGATCTTGCTCATTAGATTCTTTCCAGAGCATTTCAAAGAATACACCTAAGCCAGGCAGCATCTTTTCTTCGCCTCTTTGAAGAGCGTCATCAATGGTTGCTTCTAATTGATCGGCGTTATGGCCGGACACGTTAGATAAAATGGCTTGTCTTAAATTTAAATTCATCGTACATTACCTCCAATTAATAGTATATTTTAGTTTGACCAATTGTGAATAAGCTATGTATGATGGAGAAGAAAATACAATAAAAGAGGTTCGCCATGCTGACATCGTTAAATAATCCAAAAGTTAAAGAATGGAAAAAACTACAAAAGAGAAAATATAGAAGGAAAAATGGCAGGTTTATCGTTGAAGGAAGTCACTTAGTTGAAGAAGCGTTAAACAGTGACTGGGATGTGGAGGAGATCATTCTTCGAGAAGGCTCCAGTCTTGACCTTATCGAGGGAGTACCTGCCACTTATGTAAGCCATCAAGTATTTCAGGAGATTGCGGAAACCGAAACACCGCAAGGAATGGCTGCTATCGTCAACTATAAAGAATTTCCTTACAGGCAGCAGGATTTTTCTTTACTAATTGATTCCGTACAGGATCCGGGAAATCTGGGCACATTAATCCGAACGGCAGATGCGGCAGGATTCAGCCAGGTCATTATAGGTGAAGGTTCTGTAGATCCCTTTAATGAGAAAGTTCTTCGTTCAACTCAAGGATCACTTTTTCACCTGCCTATTATTCAAGGGAAGTTAGAGCAATATGTGGAAGCCATCAACAGTGAAGGAGTTCCATTATATGCGGCTGCTCTTGAAGGAGCAGTACCTTATAAGAAGTTTGAGCCAAAGGGACGGGCAGCCATTATTGTGGGAAATGAAGGTCAGGGAATCCGTAAAGAATTGCTTGATTTGGTTGATGATAAAGTCTATATTCCTATTTATGGACAAGCTGAGTCATTGAATGTAGCCATTGCCGCAGCGATTCTCATGTATCATTTCAAAGGATAGGCTTGCATTGCACGTCGACTTTCTCTATAATTATCAACAGTTATAAGAAAAAAAGCTATGAAAGAGCAAAGTAAATGAATGCAAAAACGATCAAGGGAAGAAATGCCTTAGACTGGAAGCATTTCTATCGTGGCAGTCATTGAATTTTCACTCTGGAGCTGACGCAGAAGCGTCCGGATCCTAGTCCGTTATCTAATGATCTAAGTGGGCACTTCGTGTGTCAACAAGGGTGGTACCGCGAAACGAATATCCAAGTCTCGTCCCTTTTTACAGGGATGAGGCTTTTTTTATTTTATTATAAGGAGGAAGCTTTTTATGAAGGAACGTTTGCAAGAGTTGAAAGAAGAAGCGTTACGTAAAGTAGACGCGGCAGATGGTATTCAGCAGTTAAAGGATGTAAGGGTTGAATATTTAGGGAAGAAAGGCCCGATTACAGAAGTTCTGCGCGGGATGGGAAAATTGTCCAAAGAAGAGCGTCCTGTCATCGGCCAGCTGGCTAATGAAGTCAGGGAAGATATTGCGCAAGCGATCGAAGTGAAGCAGACGGGTCTAGAGGAAGCCGCTCTTGAGGAGCAGCTGGAAGCAGAAAGCTTAGACGTCACGCTGCCGGGCCGTCCAGTTCAAGTTGGAGGTCCGCATCTACTGACAAGTATCGTAGAAGAAATTGAAGATCTTTTCATCGGTATGGGATTTGAAATTAAAGAAGGTCCAGAAGTAGAAAGTGATTATTACAATTTCGAGGCGCTCAACTTGCCGAAGGGGCATCCGGCACGTGATATGCAGGATTCTTTCTATGTTACTGAAGAATTGTTGATGAGAACCCATACTTCCCCAGTTCAAGCTCGCACAATGGGGCTGAAAAATGGTTCAGAACCTGTGAAGATGATTTGCCCGGGGAAAGTTTACCGCCGCGATACAGACGATGCTACTCACTCCCACCAATTCACTCAAATTGAAGGGCTGCTAGTGGACAAAGATGTCCGTATGAGTGATTTAAAAGGTGTACTTAATGCGTTTGCTAAGCAAATGTTCGGCGCTGAACGAGATATAAGATTGCGTCCGAGCTTTTTCCCATTCACGGAACCTTCTGTAGAAATGGATATTTCCTGTAAGGTTTGTGGAGGAGCAGGCTGTTCTGTATGTAAAGGAACGGGCTGGATTGAAATTCTGGGAGCAGGGATGGTTCATCCGAACGTGCTTGAAATGGCCGGATATGATCCAAAAGAATATTCTGGATTTGCTTTTGGTATGGGGCCTGAACGTATCGCTATGTTGAAATATGGAGTAGATGATATCAGGAATTTCTATATAAATGATCAGCGTTTCTTAAAACAATATCATAAGGCGTAAGGAGGAATAGAGCATGCTAGTATCATTAAATTGGTTAAACGATTATATAAATGTACGTGACTACGAGCCTGACGAGCTCGCTGAGATTATTACAAAAACGGGGATTGAAGTGGAAAGCGTGGAGCCAGTAGCTGAAAAAGCTACCGGGGTTGTCGTTGGTCATGTAGTATCCTGCGAACAGCACCCGAATGCTGATAAATTATCCCTCTGTCAAATCGATGTAGGCGAAGGCGTTTTGCAAATCGTGTGCGGAGCTCCGAATATAGCCGAAGGACAGAAAGTGGCTGTAGCTGCTCCAGGAGCGGTTTTACCGGGTAATTTCAAAATTAAGAAAACAAAACTTCGTGGAGAAGAATCGAATGGAATGGTTTGTTCCCTTCAAGAACTTGGTGTCGACGAGAAAGATGTTCCAAAAGAATACCAGGACGGAATATATGTATTTCCTGAAGATGTCCAAGCGGGCGACGATGCCATTTCTTTACTGAATTTAGACGATATCATCATAGAGCTAGGACTTACTCCGAACCGTGCTGATTGTTTAAGTATGGCCGGCGTAGCTTATGAAGTAGCAGCAGCCTTAGGCCGTGAGTACGAATTAATCGCCGAAAAGGTGGAAGAAGGATCTGAAAAAGCTGAATCGCTAGTCAGTGTAGAAGTGGAGGATCCAGAAGCCAATCCTTATTATGGCGCTTTTATACTCAAAGACGTCACCGTAGGCCCTTCACCTCTGTGGATTCAAAATCGTTTAACAGCTGCCGGTATTCGCCCAATCAACAATGTAGTTGATATTACGAACTACGTGTTACTTGAATATGGTCAGCCGCTGCACGCTTTTGACTTCGACCGCTTCGGTTCTGACAAAGTAGTAACTCGCCGTGCGCGTGATGGAGAAAAAATTACAACTCTTGATGATCAGGAGCGTGTCTTAACGCGCGACCATTTAGTCATTACGAATGGTGATAAGGCACATGCTATTGCCGGAGTCATGGGTGGAGCAGAATCCGAAGTTCAGGAAGATACAAACACGATTTTGTTAGAAGCGGCTTATTTCAATCCAGCTAACGTAAGACAATCAGCTAAAGATCATGGTCTTCGCAGTGAGGCCAGTACTCGCTTTGAAAAAGGGGTAGATCCTGGACGAGTCGAGCGAGCTGGTCTTCGTGCGAGTGAATTGTTGAGAGAATACGCAGGAGCTACGGTATTACAAGGTGTAGTTAGTTACGATCAGCTTGATCGCTCCGAAAAGACAATCGATGTAAATACGACAAAGATCAATAACCGCTTAGGTACTGAAATAACTAGGGAGGAAATAGCCTCTATTCTCGAGCGTCTGCAATTCCCATACGAGCAATCAGATGAAGACTTCACGATTTCTATACCGACGCGCCGCGGAGACGTTGAGCGATTTGAAGATGTGCTGGAAGAAGTAGCTCGTATATATGGCTATGACAATTTACCTTATACACTCCCAAGTGGTGCCTCACAAGCAGGTGGGCTTTCATTAGAACAGCAGTTGAAGCGTCGCGTGAAAGCTTACTTCGAAGGGGCAGGGCTAGATGAGACGATTACGTATTCCCTGACGAGTGAGAAGCAGTCGACTATGCTAGTGAGTAAGGAGGTTGCTCAACAAGCTGCCGCACCTGTAAAGCTTGCCATGCCTATGAGTGAAGATCACAGTCACTTAAGGTTAAGTGTTGTGCCTGAATTGCTTCAATCCTTAGCTTATAACGTAGCTCGAAAGCAGCATAATATTGCTTATTACGAATTAGGAACGGTGTTTATAAGTGAGGAATCAGAAGTAACGAAGCAGCCACATGAAATGCTGAGAGCTTCTGGCGCGCTGACTGGTGAATGGTTGTCCCATCCATGGCAGCAGGAAAAGAAATCCGTCGACTTCTTTGTTGTAAAAGGGATTGTCGAGGGACTGAGTGACCTTTTAGATATTCCTATGACGTTCGAAAAAGCTAAAATTGAGGGTATGCACCCGGGCCGTACGGCAAATATCATGGCTGATGGTAAAATCATTGGTTTTATAGGGCAGGTTCATCCTAAGCTTCAAAAGGAATGGGGACTTAAAGAAACTTATGTATTCGACTTGAATGCTGAGAAGCTTTTTGAACTATACGAGAAGGAAGAAGCCTTTGAAGCGATTCCTCGATTCCCGAGTGTAAGTCGTGATATTGCTTTAGTTGTAGATGAAGACGTTTCAGCAGGAGATATTAAAGAAACAATACTTGAAGCAGGTTCCCCTTTAGTGAAACAGGTACTTGTGTTTGACCTTTATCAGGGAGAACATCTGTCGGCAGGTAAAAAATCATTAGCCTACAATCTGCTTTATCTAGATCCAGAGCGGACATTAAAGGATGAAGAAGTAGAATCTGCTCATGAAAATATTCTGCAATCCGTAAAAGAACGACATGCAGCTGAGTTAAGAGGGTAATATTCAGGACACCTATTAAAAAAAAGGTTCCACTGCTCCCATTAGGACCTCATAGCTTTTAAACAGCAGTTGGTCTGTACAAGTATAAGCTGTCGAGAAATTCTCTCGGCAGCTTTTTTTTACTTCAAAGAAGGGAAGGGGTCTGTTAACTAAAAAATGCCTTTAACCGGGATTAGAGCTAGGTTAAAGGCATTTTTTTCTCTTTGAACATATTTTAGTTTCGAGCGATCTTAAATGTTTCAAGAAAACAGTAAAAGCAAAAGTATACACTACTTCACGAGCTTTTTGGCTTTTTCCTTATTGGCAAAATGAATCTTGGCTATATCTCTTAATTTAGTTTCACCATAAACTTCTATAATTTTTGCGGCAGCTTGATCTACTTTAGCGGAAGCTCCTTTTGGAATAGGCAAGCCAGTATCCATTTCTAATTGGTTCATCGCTTTGACGAAGGCTGAACGTGCGATGATAGAACCAACCGCTACTGCAATTGAGTAACTTTCCGCTTTCGTCATAAAATAGACATGTTCCTGAAGCATTCGTCCTTCAGATTTCAAATGCTTTATATAAACGGACGGCTCTGAGAATTGGTCGATCAAAATTCCGTCGGGCTTTTCAGGTTCAATTTTTGTCAATAATTTATCGATTGCCTGGTGGTGAAGAAGGGTCTTCATTTTCCCCTGGGACCAGCCTTTTTCCTGCCAGTCATTGTATTTACTATTGTGAAGTCTTAATAAGGTGTAAGGGATGTTCATTTCAACGATTTGTTTTGCGATATGTGTAATTTGATCGTCTGATAAATGTTTGGAATCTTTTACACCAATGGCTTTTAGTTGACCAATCTGGTGGTCTTTAACATAGGCTGCTGCAACGGTTATCGGCCCGAAGAAGTCACCAGTTCCCGCTTCGTCAGATCCTATATGACTGCTTGTAAATAAGTCATTTGCTGGATGGTAATTATGTGTTTTTTTCGTCGAAGCACCCTTTGACGCTTTTTGGGTTGTTTCACCCCACTGCTTCGATTCCGCTTCAGGATTTTTACCTTGAAATAAAACTTTTCCTGAAGGGTATGCCGTGATCGTGCAATTGGGTGTTTTCGCTGCAAAGGCAGCATGATTCGGTGTAATGGGTTTCAAAGACGTGCGATAATGATTTTTTAATTTAGATAATCGTTCCTTCGATAATGTAAGTACAACTTGTGGCATATATAGTTCCTCTCTTTGATATATTTCTAGCCATAGTATAGCAAATTCCCGTACCTCAAAGGAAATCAATCTTATTGGTTTCCTAATTGTTTAGCTTCATGTTAGTATAAAGCTTAGGATATTAGAATCAAGGGGGTATAGATGTGTCCCAATCAGATAAAGAGCGGAAGCGAATTACCGTTGAGATATACAATCGATCTTATACTATAGTTGGTCAAGAAGAACCACATCATATCCGCATGGTATCTAATCTTGTCGACCAGAAAATGAGAGAAATTCACGAGTCCAATCCTGCTCTGGATGTGTCTAAGTTGGCTGTATTAACGGCTGTTAATACAATGAACGAGTACATAAAACTGAAAGAGGAATGTACAGAGTTGATTAACTATATTGAAAAGATAGAGAAAGAGGACGACGACTAACATGATTGATTTACTGATACTTTTTATTTTGCTTTTAGGTATATTTACAGGATTTAAACGAGGTTTCATTTTACAATTGTTCCATTTAATCGGCTTTGTGACAGCTTTCATTGTAGGAGTTCTTTACTATGATGATCTAGCTCCTAATCTCGTATTGTGGATTCCTTATCCAGACCTTCCCGAAGGAGCCTCATGGGCTATCTTCTTAGATAATCTCCCGCTTGAAACTGCTTTTTACAACGCCATAGCCTTTGCTATCTTGTTTTTCGGGGTGAGGATTATCCTGCAAATCGTGGCTTCTATGCTGGACTTCGTTTCCGATCTTCCAGTACTTAGCTCCATTAATGGATTGCTTGGAGGAATCCTGGGTTTTGTTCAGCGCTATGTTCTTTTGTTTATACTTTTATATATTGCGGCACTTGTTCCTGTAGTCCAGATTCAAAATGCGATTGATGGATCTTTCTTAGCACAGTATATTATAGAGCATACACCTGTGCTTTCATCTCAATTAAAAAATTTGTGGATTGAACAAGTGGCTAGTTTGATATAATGGAGTAAAGGGGAGCCGCTATTTTCATAGCGGCTTTTTCCTATGAAGAGAGGATGGGAAAATTGAGTAACGTCAATAAAAAGCAAGTGATTCAATTACTCGAAAAGATTGCTGTGTATTTAGAATTAAAAGGTGAAAACCCATTTAAGATATCCGCTTACCGAAAGGCAGCGCAGGCATTAGAACGTGACGATCATTCATTGAGCGAAATTGATGATTTTACAAAAATGCAGGGCATTGGAAAAGGAACGGCATCCGTCATTCAGGAGTATGTCCAATCTGGTGAATCAGAAACACTCCGACAGTTAGAAGCGGACGTACCTGCAGGACTAGTGCCTTTATTGGACTTACCTGGTCTTGGTGGTAAGAAGCTGGCCAAACTTTATCAACAAATAGGTGTCACAGATGCTGAGTCCTTGAAAGAAGCATTACAATCTGGAAAGGTCGAGGAATTAGAAGGTTTCGGCAAAAAGTCTGCTGAAAAAATGCTTAAGGCATTGGAAGAAGCAGGCTCAAGACCAGAACGTCTGCCAATTTCTAAAATGCTTCCACTTTCTGAAAAGGTTGAAGAGTACTTAGCCGGGCTTCATACTTTAGAGCGTTATTCCAAGGCAGGAAGCGTCAGGAGAATGAGGGAAACCATCAAGGACCTTGATTTCATTATCGCTTCTAATGATGCTCAAGCCACGCGCGATGAACTGTTGAACTATCCAGATATAAAAGAAGTCGTAGCTTCTGGCGAGACGAAGGTATCCATCATCGTGAATGAGGGATATGATATCGGTATCGACTTTAGAATTGTGGAACCTCAGGAATTCATTACAACACTGCACCACTTCACTGGCTCTAAAGACCATAATGTCGCAATGAGACAGTTGGCTAAGGAAAATAACGAAAAAATAAGTGAGTACGGCATTGAAAATACGGAGACCGGCAAAGTAAAAACTTTTAAAACAGAGGAAGCTTTCTTTCAGCATTTCGGTTTGAATTATATTCCTCCTGAAGTGAGAGAGGATACTGGTGAGATCGATGCCTTTCGTGAAAAGGTCGACCTGTTGGAGTTAAGTGATATCCGTGGAGACCTGCACATGCACTCAACTTGGAGCGATGGTGCCCAATCCATCAAGGAAATGGCTTTACGCAGTAAGGAAAAAGGATACGATTATATTGCGATTACCGATCACTCTAAATATTTAAAAGTGGCAAATGGATTAAATGAAAAACGTCTGCGGATGCAGCGGGAAGAAATAGAAAAAATCAATGAAGAAATAGAGGACTTTCATATTTTCTGCGGCATTGAGATGGATATTCTGCCAGATGGCAGTTTGGACTTTGAGGACGATTTTCTAAAAGAAATGGATTTTGTAATTGGCTCTATTCACTCAAGCTTCAGTCAAACAGAGGAGCTCATCATGAAAAGGCTCACTAATGCCTTAGAAAATCCTTATGTCCATATGATTGCCCATCCTACCGGTAGGTTGATAGGCAAGCGCCAGGGCTATAGAGCTAATGTTGAACAATTGATAAAAGGTGCAAAAGAAACCGGGACTATTTTGGAGCTGAACGCGAACCCCAACCGCCTCGACTTGAGCGCCGAGTGGGTAAGAGCGGCTCAGGAAGCCGGTGTAGAGATTGCTATCAATACGGATGCACACAGCTATCCTATGCTTGAGCATATGGAGGTTGGAGTCGGGTCTGCTAGAAAAGGCTGGCTTAAAAAAGAATCGGTCGTCAATACGATGACAAGAGAACAGCTCATGAAACGACTCGGATTAAGTTAGAAGGGGATGTCATAATGAACCAGCGGATCTTTAAGGTTCTTGAATATAATAAAATTAAAAATCAATTGATTGATCAAGCTGCTTCTTCACTAGGAAAAGAAAAAGCGGCAGCAGTGAAGCCATCCACTGAATTAGAGGAAGTTGTGCGTTGGCAGCAGGAAACAGATGAAGCCGCGCAAGTGCTGCGTTTGAAAGGCCATGTTCCTCTGGGTGGTATTTTTGACATTAAACCAAGCATAAAAAGAACAATGATCGGGGGTATCTTAAGTGCATTGGAATGTCTCGACATTGCCAGTACGATCTATGGAGGCCGTCAGCTCAAACGTTTTATTGAAGATATGGAAGAGCCCGAACTCCCAATTCTTCGCGAATTAGTTGATGGTCTGCTTCCCCTGCATGAACTGGAAAGAAGTATAAAGAGCTGTATTGATGACCACGGGACTGTTATGGACGGCGCCTCGGATAAACTTCGTACGATACGCTCTAGAATACGCACTTCTGAAAGCAGAGTAAGGGACAAGTTAGATTCCATTATGAAGTCAAAATCAAAGATGCTTTCTGATTCTATCGTAACGATCCGTAATGACCGCTATGTTCTGCCTGTAAAACAAGAATATCGCGGGTCCATTGGAGGCATCGTTCACGACCAGTCCGCTTCTGGAGCTACTTTATTCATAGAACCTCAAGCTGTAGTGGAAGTCAACAACCTGCTCCAACAAGCCCGAGTGGAAGAGAAGCAGGAAATCGAGCGGATATTAGCGGAATTATCCCAGGACGTTTCTGAAAATCAAAGCTTCTTATATACCAACGTTGAAATTTTATCTCAAATTGATTTCATGTTCGCAAGAGCCAAACTAGGCAGTCAAATGAAATCGGCTATGCCAACGATGAATGATGAGGGACGCGTCAATATAAAGCAGGCTCGACACCCATTAATAGATTCTGAAGAAGTAGTACCCAATGATATTGAGCTAGGCTCAGACTTTACCTCTATTGTTATCACAGGGCCTAATACCGGCGGTAAAACGGTCACGTTGAAATTACTCGGCCTATTCACCTTGATGGCTCAGTCAGGGCTGCAAGTTCCTGCAATGGATGGCTGCGAACTTTCGGTGTTCGAACAAGTATACGCTGATATTGGAGATGAGCAGTCGATCGAACAAAGCTTATCTACCTTTTCTTCGCATATGACGAATATTGTAGACATATTAAAACACGTGAATGATCGCACGCTCGTGCTTTTTGACGAACTAGGGGCCGGTACAGACCCTCAAGAAGGAGCAGCACTGGCGATGTCCATTCTTGATGAGGTCGTCAGCAGAAAGGCTCGGGTCATTGCAACCACTCATTATCCTGAATTAAAAGCATATGGCTACAACCGTGACGGGGTAACGAATGCAAGCGTGGAATTTGATATCCAGACATTAAAACCTACTTACCGATTGTTGATCGGTGTTCCTGGTCGGAGTAACGCTTTTGAAATTTCACGCAGGCTGGGTCTTGATGAGAATATTATTGAAACGGCTAAGCAGCATGTTGGAGTAGATTCGCAAAGTGTGGAACACATGATTGCTTCACTAGAAGCTTCCACAAGAGAAGCAGAAAAGGATTATGAGGAAGCCGATTTAAAGCTGCAGGAAGCTGAGCAGCTGCATCGTGATTTACAGGAAAAATTGCGGCAGTTTGAAGAAAAGAAAGAGAAGTTGTATGAGAAGGCAGAAGCGAAAGCCGAGAAGGCCATTCAAAAAGCTAAAGAAGAAGCAGAATCCATCGTCAGTGAAATTCGTAATATGAAAAATCAGGCTGGTTTAAAAGAGCACGAATGGATTGAGGCTCGAAAATCGTTCGAAGAAGCTCAACCGAATCTGTCTAATAAACAAAAGACTCCTCAGAAGCAGCCAGATAAGAAAGAGCAAAAAGAAATGAAGCCAGGCGATGAAGTTAAACTATTGACTTTGAATCAAGAAGGAACGATTGTAGAAAAAACCGGCAGAGAAGAATATCAGGTCCAAGTCGGGGTCATGAAAGTGAAGGCAAAAGCAAAAGATCTCGAATTCATCAAGTCTAAGCAGCCATATAAAGATAAACCTCTTGCGACAGTAAAAGGTAAAAGTCATCACGTTAAAACAGAGCTTGATTTACGTGGGGAGAGATATGAGGACGCGTTGAACCTTTTAGAGAAATATGTTGATGATGCTGTGTTAGCAGGTTATCCTACAGTTTCTATCATTCACGGCAAAGGAACAGGTGCGCTTAGAACAGCCGTGCAAAATTATGCGAAAAACCATCGGTCGATCGCTTCTTCCCGATTCGGCGGTATGAATGAGGGCGGCAGCGGTGTCACTGTACTAGAATTAAAGTGATGACATAAGGGAGTGCGAGGAATGACAGGTTTTTGGGAAAACCCATACGTAGAAACGGCTGCAAGTTATAGTGTGGCCGTCTTATGTTTAATCGTATTCATGGCTGTATTTGAAGTGGTCACCTCCTACAATAACTGGAAAGAAATCAAAAAAGGAAATATTGCCGTTGCTATGGCAACCGGAGGCAAAATATTCGGGATTGCTAACATTTTCAGGTACTCCATAGAACATAATGACAGCTTACTGCAGACGATGGGGTGGGGAATTTATGGTTTTGTTATGCTGCTCGTCGGTTATTTCATCTTCGAATTTTTGACTCCTTCTTTTAAAATTGATGAAGAACTCTCTGCCGATAACCGAGCGGTCGGCTTTATCTCTTTGATTATTTCAGTAGGATTATCCTATGTCATTGGTGCTAACATTATGTGAGGGGGCGCAAGGTGGAAACTTTAGCGAAAGTATTGATGGTAGTTGCCGCTGTTTTTATCATAGTCGGCGTCGTTTATATGTTTTTAGTTTAAAACCTCCTTTTACAAGGAGTTTTTTTGTTACCAGTTTCAAAAAAATAAGTGTTAGTGGTATTGAATTTATTAGTTGTCCTCATAACATTTTCAAGAATTTAAATAATATTTCAAATTATTCGGAAATATCGTTATAATGTAAGTATTAAGTAGCGGGAGGGATACAAAGATGACAATCGAAACAAAACCATGGCATAAGCACTATCCACCAGAGATTCCTACTAGCATTGAGTATGACGAATATCCGTTGCACCATTATCTGAAAGAAAGCGCTGAACATTACAGTAAAAAGAAAGCGCTTTATTTTATGGGTAAAGAACTTAATTACGAAGAAGTGTACGAGGATACAAAGGCTTTTGCAAGCTATTTACAGAAGCTTGGGCTTGAAAAAGGGGATCGAGTGTCGATCATGCTGCCAAACTGTCCACAATCAGTTATTGCTTATTACGCGATACTGATGGCAGGTGGAATCGTCGTTCAGACGAACCCTTTATATATGGAGAGAGAATTGGAGTATCAGTTAAAGGACTCTGAAGCAAAAATGATTTTGTGTTTAGACGTTTTATATCCTAAAGTGGCAAACGTCAAGCCAGCTACTTCACTCGAGCACATTATTGTGACAGGTATTAAAGACTATTTGCCTTTTCCTAAGAATAAAATTTATCCATTCATTCAGAGGCGGCAGTATCAAATGCTTGTAAAGCCGGAGCAGTCGACAGATACTCATCTCTGGAGACATCTGATGAATGAAAGCAGTAAACAGGTGAGCCCTGTAGAAATCGATCCCAAAGAAGATTTAGCCCTTTTGCAGTACACAGGAGGCACGACAGGATTTCCGAAGGGTGTCATGCTTACCCATTATAATTTAGTAGCCAATACTCAAATGTCTATGAAATGGATGTACAAATCTGAAAAAGGCCAGGAGGTTGTGTTGGCGTTACTGCCATTTTTCCATGTATATGGAATGACCTCAGTCATGAACTTATCCGTTATGATGAGTAGTAAAATGGTCATTTTGCCTAAATTCGAACCGGAAGATGTTTTAAAAGTCATTGCTAAACAAAAGCCGACACTATTTCCAGGAGCACCTACAATATATATAGCTTTATTGAACCATCCGGATATTAAGAAGTATGACTTATCATCCATTACAGCATGCCTAAGCGGTTCAGCACCGTTACCAGTAGAGGTGCAGGAAAGATTTGAACAAATTACTGGAGGTAAGTTAGTAGAAGGGTATGGATTGACGGAAACTTCTCCCGTTACTCATTCGAATTTCATTTGGTCCAATCGGATCAGCGGAAGTATTGGTGTACCGTGGCCTGATACGGATTCAAAGATTTTTCGTATTGATGCGGACGAAGAAGCGGACCATGGTGAGATCGGAGAGATTGTGGTAAAAGGACCACAAGTCATGAAAGGTTATTGGAAACGAAAAGAAGATACTGATAAAGTGTTAAGTGAGGATGGCTGGTTCAGAACAGGGGATATGGGCTACATGAATGAAGACGGGTACTTCTATATTGTGGATCGTAAGAAGGATATGATCATCGCTGGCGGTTTTAACATATATCCTCGTGAAGTTGAAGAAGTATTATATGAGCATGAGGCTGTACAGGAGGCAGTCATCATTGGTATTCCTGATCCTTATCGCGGAGAAACCGTCAAAGCATTTATTGTGAAAAAGCCTGGTCAGGTCGTAACGGAAGAAGAACTGGATGAATTTTGCCGTAAAAATATGGCTGCATTCAAAGTGCCAAGGATTTATGAGTTCAGGGAAGAGCTGCCAAAAACAGCTGTAGGTAAAATTTTAAGGCGTACTTTGGTAGAAGAAGAAAAAAAGAAGAGGGACAATAAACCTCTGCAGAGTTCCTAGTTTTCGTGTTGACAGATATACTTTTGGGATGTAATATAATAGGTGAATGACCATTCATTCATTTTTAGCAAAGGCAGGGGATTACTATGAATAAGAATAAACCAAAATACAAACAAATTATCGATGCAGCAGTCGTAGTTATTGCTGAAAATGGATACCACTCTTCGCAAGTTTCCAAGATTGCCAAAAAAGCAGGAGTGGCGGATGGTACTATTTATTTATATTTCAAAAATAAAGAAGATATTTTAGTGTCACTTTTTCAAGACAAAATGGGCCAGTTCATAGAGAAGATTGAACACGAAACCACTTCCGGGCAGTCTGCTGAAGAGAAATTGTTGACCTTAGTAGAAACCCATTTCGAACAGCTGGCTGCCGATCATCATCTGGCTATAGTGACTCAGCTCGAACTTCGTCAATCAAATAAAGAGCTGCGTTACAAAATCAATAATGTGCTAAAGAAGTATTTAGCAGTTATTGATAACATCGTCGATGAAGGCATTCAGGAAAAATTGTTCCGTAGTAACCTGAATCGCAGACTAGTTCGTCAGCTGATTTTTGGGATGATGGACGAAGCTGTCACCAATTGGGTAATGAAAGAACAAAAATATAACTTAGAAGAGCAAGCACAAGACGTCCATAGTTTAATCGTCTATGGATTGGCCGAACCCAGTAAATAAAGGAGAGAAAATTTTTGTCTACTTTACACGTCGAAACAAATGGCCATGTGGCCACAATCACCATTCAAAGTCCACCGGCAAATGCTTTATCCAGTCATATTTTAAATGATCTGTCAGTGGAGCTGGACAATATTGAAAACAATCAATCCATTAAAGCTATTGTACTCAAAGGGGAAGATAAGTTCTTTTCCGCAGGAGCAGATATTAAAGAATTTACTTCTTTCCAGGATGGATCTGACTCCGGAAGTCTTGCAGGTAAAGGCCAGGAGCTTTTCAATAGAATTGAAAACTTCCATATACCAGTGATTGCAGCAATTCACGGTGCTGCATTAGGTGGTGGTTTGGAACTTGCCATGGCCTGCCACATCCGCTATGTGGCGGAAGACGCAAAGCTTGGTTTACCAGAATTGAATCTAGGCATCATTCCTGGATTTGCTGGAACTCAAAGGCTGCCTCGCCATGTGGGTGCTGCCAAAGCGTATGAAATGATATTAACCGGTGTACCGATTTCGGGTAAAGAAGCGGTGGAGGCTGGATTAGCAAATCAAAGCTTCAGCAACGAAGAATTGTTCGTTAGTGCTGATAAAACAGCTCAGTTAATTGCGGCGAAAAGCGGACCTTCTATCCACCACATCATGAAATTGATTCCTTATGCTCATACTACTCAGCTTCAGGAAGGTATCCAAAAAGAAGCAGAGGCTTTCGGTGCAGTTTTTGGTAATGAAGATGCAGTTGAAGGTGTGCAGGCTTTTATTGAAAAAAGAAAACCAGAATTCAAGGATAAATAGTTTAGGAGGGTATGCAAATGAACATTTATGTATTATTAAAAAGAACATTTGATACAGAGGAAAAAATCTCCATAAGTAATGGTCGTATCGAGGATGATGGTGCTGAATTCATCATCAACCCATACGATGAGTATGCGGTAGAAGAAGCCATTAATTTGCGTGATGCACATGGTGGAGAAGTCACGGTCGTTACGATTGGTGAAGAAGACGCTGAGAAACAACTCCGTACAGCGTTGGCGATGGGTGCAGACAAAGCCGTATTGATCAATACTGAAGATGACCTTGAAGAAGGTGATCAGTTCACCACGGTTAAAATTTTAGAAGCCTTCTTTGAAGATAAAGAAGCAGACATCATTTTAGGTGGAAATGTAGCTATCGATGAAGCCAGCGGACAGGTCGGACCACGTCTGGCTGAACGATTGAATATGCCTTGTGTCACAACAATTACAAGTATCGATATTGACGGAAGTGATGTTCAAATAGAAAGAGACGTAGAAGGTGACGTTGAAAAAGTGGAGACGACACTTCCACTAATTGTAACGTGTCAGCAAGGATTGAATGAACCACGTTATCCTTCATTGCCTGGAATTATGAAAGCTAAGAAAAAACCTTTAGAAGAACTTGAGATTGATGATCTTGATTTAGATGAAGATGAAGTCGAACCAAAAACGAAAACTATAGAAATCTTCCTGCCTCCTGAAAAACAAGCGGGTAAGGTGTTAGAAGGAGAAACTGCGGATCAAGTAAAAGAACTGGTATCTTTACTGAAAACGGAAGCTAAAGTTCTGTAATTATTTATGGAGGGAAAGGAGACTTATTTATGAGTAAGAAAGTATTAGTCATCGGGGAAGCTAGAGAAGGAACTTTGAGAAATGTAACGTTTGAAGCTATAGCTGCAGCTAATATCATTAGTGATGGAGGCGAAGTGGTCGGTGTGCTTTGCGGATCTGACAGCCTTGAGGATATGGGTAAAGAAATGATTTATTACGGGGCGGATCGAGTCATCACTGTAGCAAACGAAGAATTGAAAACGTATACATCTGATGGATATGGTCAAGCAGTATTAGCCGTAATCAATGATGAATCCCCAGAAGGAATCGTTATGGGACACACGTCTATCGGTAAAGATTTAACACCTAAGCTCGCCAGTCGACTGGAGTCAGGTTTAATCTCTGATGCTACAGAAGTCGTAGCAGAAGGCGGAAGTATCGTATTTACACGTCCGATTTATTCAGGAAAAGCCTTCGAGAAAAAGGAAATCACTGAAGGATTGACTTTTGCTACTATCCGTCCGAACAATATTCCTGCAGCTGCAAGGGACGAAGGACGTGCAGGGGAAGTTACTGAAAAAAGTGTAGATGTGCAAAATATCCGGACGATTATTAAAGAAGTAATCCGTAAATCAACGGATGGTGTGGATCTTTCCGAAGCTAAAGTCGTAATAGCCGGCGGTAGAGGGGTGAAAAGCGCCGAAGGGTTTGAACCGCTTGAAGAACTTGCTGAGCTGTTAGGTGGTACAGTAGGAGCTTCTCGAGGAGCTTGTGACGCAGGATATTGCGATTACTCTCTGCAAATCGGACAGACGGGTAAAGTCATAACTCCAGATTTATACATCGCCTGTGGGATATCAGGTGCAATTCAGCACTTAGCTGGTATGTCTAACTCTAAAGTGATCGTAGCTATTAACAAAGATCCAGAAGCGAATATCTTTAATGTAGCGGATTATGGAATTGTAGGAGATTTATTTGACGTATTACCTAAGCTGATTGAAGAAATCAAACAGATGAAAGTGAACGCTTAGTTATAATAAATGGTTAAAGTGATGCTTTAGTCACTTTAACCATTTATTTTTGTTATGTTAGATTTTAGTTGCGCCGCCTTGCTTATGCTTGTCGTGTCTACCCGAACACCGCCGCTTTTCGGTGCATAAACAAATTGTTAGTCAGTTAAAATAGAAAGTGATATACTCGTTACAGACTAAAAGTTCGAGGAGGAATGTAAAGATGGCACTTGTAAAAGCTACTGATCAAAATTTTACTAATGAAACTAGTGAAGGCCTTGTCCTTGCTGACTTTTGGGCACCTTGGTGTGGCCCTTGTAAAATGATCGCACCGGTTCTTGAAGAGCTGGATGAAGAAATGAGCGATCAGGTGAAAATTGTTAAGCTTGATGTTGATGAAAACCAGGAAACGGCTAGTAAATTCGGTGTTATGAGTATACCGACATTACTTCTTTTCAAAGATGGTAAAGTCGTCGATCAAGTAATCGGTTTTCAACCGAAAGAAGCACTTGCTGAACTTATTACTAAGCACTCTTAATAAGAGCGTAATTTTGAAAATGGCCACGCTGTATGACAGCGTGGCTTTTTGCTGTATAAGATTTCCTAAATGTGGTACCTTTCATATAAGAACCACAATAAGGGTGGGGGAACAACCATGAACAACAATATTAAAGAGAAACTGGCAGTATTGCCGGACCAGCCGGGCTGCTACTTGATGAAAGATAAGCAGAATACAATCATTTATGTAGGTAAAGCTAAAGTTTTAAAAAATAGAGTTCGCTCCTATTTTACAGGAGCTCATGATGGAAAAACGCAGCGACTTGTAAGAGAAATCGTGGACTTTGAATATATTGTTACTACTTCAGAAATCGAAGCCTTAATTCTAGAAATGAATCTCATCAAGAAACATGATCCTAAATATAACGTTATGTTGAAAGATGATAAAACTTATCCCTACCTAAAGGTCACAGCTGAACGTCATCCTAAGTTGATTGTGACTCGTAAAGTGAAAAAGGATAAAGGGAAGTATTTTGGTCCTTACCCGAACGTCATTGCGGCAAGGGAGACGAAAAAACTTTTGGACCGACTTTACCCGTTAAGAAAATGCAATACCATGCCGGACCGGGTGTGTTTGTATTACCACATGCATCAATGTTTAGGCCCGTGTGAGTTTCCGGTTTCTAAAGAAACGAACCAGGAAATCGTGCAAAGTATTACTTCTTTTCTTGGGGGAGGTCATAAGGAAATAAAAAATGACCTCAAAAGAAAAATGCAGGACGCTTCAGAAAAGTTGGATTTTGAAAGAGCCAAGGAGTATCGTGATCAAATCGAACATATTGAGTCTGTCATGGAGCAGCAGAAGATGACGATGAATGATCAAGTGGATCGCGATATATTCGGGTACTCTGTCAATAAAGGCTGGATGTGTGTGCAAGTGTTCTTCGTACGTCAAGGAAAACTGATTGAGCGTGACATTGCTTTATTCCCGTTTTTCGACGACCCAGAAGAAACTTTCTTAAGTTACATCGGCCGCTTCTATTTGCACCAAAACCACCCATATCCAAAAGAGATCCTTGTACCCGTGGCAACAAATACGGAGGTTCTCGAAGGCGTAGTGGAAACGAAAGTAGCTATTCCTATGAGAGGGCGTAAAAAAGAGCTTGTCAATTTAGCTATGAAAAATGCAGAAATCGCTCTTGAAGAGAAATTTGCACTTATTGAACGAGATGAAGAAAGAACAATAAAAGCAGTAGAAAAACTTGGGGAAGAACTGAATATCGAAACTCCTCATCGGATCGAAGCTTTCGATAATTCGAACATTCAAGGGACGGATCCCGTTTCTGCTATGGTGACGTTCATTGACGGGAAACCTAACAAAAAAGAATATCGTAAATATAAAGTGAAAAATGTTAAAGGGCCGGATGACTATGAAACGATGCGGGAAGTCGTGAGGAGAAGGTATTCAAGAGTTTTGAAAGAAGAATTGCCGCTTCCTGATTTAATCGTTGTAGACGGTGGCAAAGGACAAATGACAGCCGCTATGGATGTATTGGATAACGAATTAGGATTGGATATACCGTTATGCGGGCTTGCTAAAGATGATAAGCACAAAACTAGTGAATTACTGTACGGGGACCCTCCGGCTTTTGTGAGCCTGGACAGGAATTCTCAAGAGTTTTATTTAGTCCAGCGAATCCAGGACGAAGTACACCGCTTTGCCATTTCGTTCCACAGGCAGTTACGAGGTAAAGGTGCAATTCAATCTGAACTCGATCAAATCCCTGGTGTGGGGCAAAAGCGCCGTCGATTGTTATTAAGGCATTTCAAATCCGTGAAAGAAATCAAAGAAGCATCCCCGGAGGATATTACAAAATTAGGGGTCCCGTTACCGACAGCACAGAACATTATTGAAACACTCAATAAAGAAGAAGAGCCAGCTGAGGAATAACACTGGCTCCTTATTCTGGTTCTTTTGTTGCAATTATCTCAACAATATGTTCTTTTGTGTTTATTTCTTCAATGCATTCATATGTATCTTCTGTTACAGATTTTAGGATCTCTGCTAAAAAACCGCATTCGAGCCTGAAATCAACTTTGAACATTTTTTGATTCAACCTTTTCTCAACGATATGTCCTTGAAGGTTGAAAATCATTTCTTTTCTTTTTTCCTTGACCAGCTGTAATTCGCCCCAACCCAAGTATTGGAAAAACTCATATAATTCTTCAAATGTATTTATACTGGTTTCCCGTGCGATATTTTTCCCCATGAAATAAAGTAAAGAGGGGGCTTCTTTCCCAAGAAAATCGGGTAAAGAATAATAGCGCAGCAGGTCGAACCCCGCGCCTGTAGCGACTAGCGATGAAATGTTTTCAGTAGATAGCTTAGCAGTTTCTTTCATAACGTTCATTCCTTTCTACTTCATTATTATCGCTTGAATTAAAAAAACTAGCAACATATTCAATAGATTTTAAGGAATTGTGAATTTTTGGGGATTTCTACTAAATAATGAACAGGTTTTCTTGACGCTATTCCCCGATAGAAGTACAATATACGTGTCACAAATTGTACATTTAGCAGTTTTGATCATGGAAAAATTGGGGATTTCCTATCTTTTTTGAGCCTTTATAAAAGCGCTTAACTGTCTGAATAATGTGCATAATACTATAGTCATCATCTTCTAGGGGGGTAAACATGGCAGGATCACGCGGATACGTTAATCGAAGACTACATTCATTATTAGGAGTAGTTCCTATAGGAATTTTCCTGATCCAACACTTAACTGTGAATTTCTTTGCAACTCGTGGGCCAGAAGCGTTTAATGCGGCAGCACATTTTATGGAAAGCTTGCCTTATCGATACGTTCTGGAAATTTTCATCATCTTTTTACCACTGTTATTTCATTCGATTTATGGAGTATACATTGCATTCACGGCTAAAAGTAATTTGAAAAACTTTGGATATTTCAGGAACTATATGTTCATGCTGCAGCGTTTTACGGGTATTATTACACTCATATTTATTGCTTGGCACGTATGGGAAACTCGTATTGCCATTGGATTCGGTTGGGCTGATTTAAATTATCAGCTTATGGAAGGCATCCTTACTGACCCATTCTTTTTCTGGTTCTACATAGTAGGGGTTATCTCCACAACATTCCACTTCTCGAATGGACTTTGGTCCTTTTTCGTTAGTTGGGGAATTACCGTTTCTCCACGTTCACAGCGCATTATGACGTATGTGAGCATCATTGTATTTATTGCAATTTCATACGTAGGTGTTCGTACATTAATTCAGTTTGCCTACGGAGTATAAATTTATATACGGTTAGAGAAAGTCAAGGGAGTGAGCATTAATCATGAGTAATCGAAATATAGTTATTGTTGGTGGGGGACTAGCTGGTCTAATGGCAACAATCAAAGCTGCTGAGAAGGGCGTTCATGTCGACTTGCTTTCAGTAGTACCTGTTAAACGTTCTCACTCTGTATGCGCCCAGGGCGGAATTAACGGAGCGGTCAACACGAAGGGTGAGGGGGACTCACCATGGGAACACTTTGACGATAGTGTATACGGCGGTGATTTCCTGGCAAACCAGCCGCCGGTAAAAGCCATGTGTGATGCAGCACCTGGAATAATACACTTGCTGGACCGTATGGGAGTTATGTTCAACCGTACCCCTGAAGGTTTGCTCGATTTCCGCCGTTTCGGTGGAACACAGCACCACAGAACAGCATTTGCCGGGGCAACTACAGGACAGCAGTTGTTATATGCTTTAGATGAACAAGTTCGCCGCCACGAAGTGAATGGACTTGTTACGAAATATGAAAACTGGGAGTTTCTTTCTGCAATCGTTGATGAGAAAGGCGTTGGGCGAGGTGTGGTCGGTCAAAATTTAAGTAACCATGAGCTTAAAGCTTTCCCTGCTGACGCCGTGATCATGGCGACAGGCGGTCCTGGCATCATCTTTGGAAAATCCACGAATTCTGTCATCAACACAGGGTCTGCGGCTGGTTCTTTATTCCAGCAGGGAGTGGATTATGCAAATGGTGAATTCATTCAAATCCACCCGACTGCCATCCCTGGTGATGATAAGCTTAGGCTTATGAGTGAGTCGGCTCGAGGTGAAGGCGGAAGGGTTTGGACTTATAAAGATGGGGAACCATGGTATTTCCTTGAAGACAAGTACCCTGCCTACGGGAACCTGGTGCCTCGTGATATTGCTACACGTGAAATTTTCGATGTATGTGTCAATCAGAAGCTTGGTATCAATGGCGAAAATATGGTGTATCTGGACCTTTCTCATAAAGACCCTAAAGAATTAGACGTCAAGCTTGGCGGTATTATTGAAATCTACGAGAAGTTCGTTGGGGAAGACCCAAGAAAAGTACCGATGAAAATCTTCCCTGCTGTTCATTACTCTATGGGAGGACTTTGGGTTGATTTCGATCAAATGACGAATATACCTGGGATTTTCGCAGCGGGAGAATGTGATTACACTCAGCATGGGGCTAACCGACTCGGAGCAAATTCCCTGTTATCATCAATTTACGGTGGTATGGTTGCCGGTCCGAATGCTGTGAAATATACAGAGGATCTGGAAACCATTTCAGATGAAATGACTTCAACTCTATTTGACGAAGCGCTTAAAACTGAACAGGAGAAATTCGAAGCTATTATGAATATGGATGGCGATGAAAATGCGTTCCAAATTCATAGAGAGCTGGGAGAATGGATGACCGATAACGTTACAGTTGTTCGAGAGAATGATAAACTTTTAAAAACGGATGAAAAGATTGTCGAGCTTATGGAACGATATAAGCGGATCAATATCAATGATACATCCCGTTGGAGTAATCAAGGCGCAATGTTTACTCGTCAGCTATGGAATATGCTTCAACTAGCTCGAGTGATTACACAAGGTGCTTATAATCGAAATGAAAGCCGCGGTGCACATTATAAACCAGAGTTTCCTGATCGTAATGATGAAGACTGGCTGAAGACAACGGTAGCAAGCTATGATAAAGAAAATAATAAGCCTGTTTTCCGTTATGACGCTGTAGATACATCTTTGATAGAACCGCGTAAACGTGACTATTCGAAATCCAAATAAAGGAGGTCCATCATCATGAGTGAAGAAAAAAACATTACGTTTATAATCACACGACAGGACGATCCGAATTCCCAGCCGTATGAGGAAACATTTGAGATTCCTTATCGTAATAATATGAACGTTATTTCTGCTTTAATGGAGATTCGTCGGAATCCAGTTAATGCTGAAGGGAAGACCACGACACCTGTCTATTGGGATATGGGATGTTTAGAAGAAGTTTGTGGTGCATGTTCAATGATTATTAATGGGAAGCCGAGACAGTCTTGTACCGCTCTTGTCGATCAATTAGACCAGCCTATCCGCTTAGAACCTATGTCGACTTTCCCGATCAATCGTGATTTGGCCGTTGATCGTAACCGTATGTTCGACTCTTTGAAAAAAGTGAAAGCATGGGTTCCTATTGATGGTACACACGATCTTGGTCCTGGACCGAAAATGCCTGAAAGTAAAAGACAATGGGCTTACGAGCTATCTAAGTGTATGACTTGTGGTGTATGTTTGGAAGCTTGTCCTAACGTTAACAGTAAATCGGACTTTATTGGTCCAGCTGCACTTTCACAAGTTCGCTTATTCAACTCTCACCCGACAGGTGCGATGAATAAGAGTGAGAGGCTCCAAACGATTATGGATGCAGAAGGGATTATGGGCTGTGGTAATGCGCAGAACTGTGTAGAATCATGTCCTAAAGGTATCCCGCTTACAACTTCTATCGCTTCGTTATATCGTGATACAGCGATTGAATCTTTCAAAAGCTTCTTCGGAAGTGACCAAAGAGTTTAAATCAATTTATTTATCAAAAATACTTCTGCTCATTGAGCAGAGGTATTTTTTTGTGTGTCAGGGTTGCCCGCTATTATTGTAGTAGTATAATAGAATGGATTGACATATATAAAGGTGGATTTATCTATGCGCTCGATTAATACAAAAGAGTTATTGATTCTATTATTTGTACTAGGATCTGCCAGCTATATTATTTTTGTTTCTGTCACACAGCCTTTTCTGGGCATCGAACTCGAAAAGAATGGGGAACAATTTGAAATCACCCATATTAACGGGGATAGCTGGGGTGACAAGCAGCAGGTTCCTTTAGGGGCGACCGTTGAAAATGTGAATGGAGAAAGTCCAGGAGAACATTACACAGTTACCATGTTTAAAACACTGGAAAACGCAAATTCTTTTACATTGAATCATGATGGAGAATTTCTAAGTTATGAACAAATCGAACAGTCTTCTGCAACACATTGGGCATTTTTCATTATATTGCCGATTATTTTTCTGTTGTTCGTACTGTGGATATCGCACCTTGTAAATAAAAAAGTAAATAAACGTTATTCTGCGAATTTGCTCATGCTGTTCTTTTTAATGATAGCTGTTGGCTATATCAGCAATGGTGGAGCGGTACGCGCTGACTTCTACAGTTTATTCATCAATGTTTTTTTGTTTTTGCTTGCTCCCGTTGTATTGATACACTTTTTGTATAAATATTTCTCGGAACTTGGAGTGTATTGGTTTTCAAAAAATTGGTATCAAGTATTATATATTTTGGTTGGAGCCGTAACCTTACTGGAAGGTTATTTTATATTGACGAACCAATACCCGTCAGTTTATTACTATGTTCCTCGAATCTTTTTATTGGGATTATATATTATTTCTTTTTTTATTATTTTCAGAGGATTATTTATTCACCGGAATCATTCCCATGGTACGTTGTTCAAGTATGTAAGCATAGGGATGACGGTAGGCTTTTTTCCGTATATTTTCTTGTACTTGATTCCTGCTTTACTGCTGGATACAAAGTTCATTCCTATTGAATTTGCAGGGGCTTTCTTGACAGCGCTGCCTGTTACTTTTATGTATTTAATTACACGTGAACGACTGATCGATATTAACTTTTATATGGGAAGACTGCGATACTACTTATTTCTTTCATCAATTCCAAGCTTATTGATTACTATCGCTTTAGTCTTATTCCTTAGAGACAGCGTTTCAGTTGTCCATTATATCGAGATCTACTTTATCATCAACGTTTTGCTCATCGTGTTTCTTTCTTTAAAGGAAATATTGGACTTTAAGCTTCAGCAGTATCTATTCGCTGCTCGTTATAGTTATCAAGAGAGTATGCACCGCATGTCCAAAGATATGAAAGACCAGACAAATGCGGTCGACTTAATGAAAGTATTGAGAAATGAGATCAGCAATGTACTAAACGTTAGAGAGATTTATATTTATTCAAAACACAACAAAAAACCGCTTTATTGTGTATACGATCCAATTCCTGAAGACTATATCGAGCATGTCGATTATCATTTGACCCATCACAGCTATGATATCGGCTCCATTATTGAGACTGAAAAAGGGTTCGGGGTCATCGTTGGATATTCTTTAGAAAAAATTACAATGCTCTGGTGTAGAGGGAAGAAGGATTTCACCAGGTTAAATCGGGATGAGAAGACGTATCTTCAGACGATATCTCATAATGCCAATATTGCTATTGAAAATATGAATCTCATTGAAGATCTGCTTAAAGAGCTGCGAACCCTTCGAAGTGATCAGACTCAACAATATCCAGCATGGTTATCAAGGCTTTTATTTACGATCGCGGAAAACCAAAGGAAGCAACTTTCAATTGACCTTCACGATACTGTTTTGCAGGAACAGCTTTATCTTTACCGTAGGATGGATGATTTAGTCAGCAAACGTAAAGACTTACCGAAGACTCTTGTAACGGAACTTAATATGTTCAAGGAGTCGATATTGGATAGTATACATTTGATTAGAGAAACGTGTAATGAGCTAAGGCCAGCTTTTATTGAGGAACTCGGATTGGTACATTCGTTAGAGGACCTTATTGAGCAATATCAGCTTAGGTCTAATTTCACGGTATACTTTTCACATGATAACTTTGATGCGGAGCTTGATCAGGAGCGGATTCTAGCAATCTTTCGAATTGTCCAGGAGTTATTGTCCAATGCGATGAAACATTCTGAAGCGAAAATTGTTAAACTCAGTCTTTCCAATTTAAGTGAAGAGGTTACTTTACTTTACTCTGATGATGGGCAGGGCATGGATTATTCATTTCAACGAGATCTTTTCTCTCATATCGGATTATCAGGAATCGAACAAAGGGTTCACGGCTTAAACGGCCGTTTGCATATTGATACTTCGCCGGATCAAGGATTCAAATCAATGGTTACTTTCCCTTATAACTCAAGAAAGGAGGCAAAAGTATGACTCGTGTACTCATAGTGGACGACCACCCAGCGGTCGGTGCTGGAACCAAAGCCATGCTGGAACAAGAGGAGGACATGCAGGTAGATGTCATCGATCAAGCTGAGGAGGCAGAGGCGACACTTGCACACCAAATTTATGATATTGTGCTCCTTGATTTATATATGCCTGGAATGAGCGGTGTCGATTTAGCGAAGGATTTACGCAAGGACCACCCGGATTTAGCCATTCTTATTTATACAGGGTTTGACTTGAGTACTCATTTTAATATGCTGGTGGAAGCGAATATCAACGGGTTCGTTAGTAAAACAGCTTCTAGTGAGCAACTTATTAATGTAATTCGCTGTGCACTTCGAGATGAAGTCGTCATTCCTCTTCACCTTTTCAAACAATTGAGGCGGTCTGAAGCCAGCGTGAGCGATATCTCTGAAAAAGAAGGAGCTCGACTTTCGTTAAATGAAAAGGAACAGTCCATACTAAGAGAAGTATCTTCTGGTTTGACAAACCGGGAAATCGCTCAAACCCTTCATATGTCACAGCGCAGCGTAGAGTATACGTTAACGGGTATATTCAATAAATTGTCCGTAAAGTCGAGAACTGAGGCCTTATTTAAAGCTCAGGAGTTAGGTCTTGTATCTAAAACGTAAATGAACGGCACATGGTCACCCCTACCTTCATACGATACAATGACTAAATAATTCCCTCCGTACAGAGCTCTAGACAACAAGGAGGGGTTCGCTTGTGAAGGAGGAGGGCTATAGGCCAGCACAGATTCTGACTAAACGCGAGCGCGAAGTTTTTGAACTATTGGTGCAAGACAAGACAACAAAAGAAATTGCTAAAGAACTGTTCATCTCAGAAAAGACGGTTAGAAACCATATTTCTAATGCCATGCAAAAACTGGGCGTTAAGGGCAGGTCTCAAGCTGTAGTAGAATTACTGCGAATGGGTGAATTGAAGCTTTAGCTTTGATGTGCCATGCTAGATAGCAGGCAAAGACCTTTCAGGTATTAGATTGTCTATGCCTGGGAGGGTTTTCATTTTTAGAAAGTTTAGCTTGATATTTATCTCAAAAAAAGTAAGATATATAGAATAGAACAATTTGTTAGGAGTGCTGTAAGTGGTCGAATCACATCCCGCGGCGTCAATAGCCAATGTTGAAAAAGAATTAAGGTACATATCAGGAATTATTAAACAAAAAGGAAGAGAAATTCTTGACCAGTATCCAATAACAGCCCCTCAGTTTGTAGCTATTCAGTGGCTGCTTGAAAAAGGTGATCTGACGATAGGTGAGTTATCAGACCATATTTATTTAGCATGCAGCACAACAACAGATCTAGTGGACCGTATGGAAAAGAATAAACTGGTGGAGCGGGTCCGTGATCCTAAAGACCGCCGGGTAGTTCGTATACACGTTTTAGATAAAGGAAAACAGATTATCCACGAAGTGATTGAAAAGAGGCAGGAATACCTTAAAGAAGTCTTAACTGAAATGCCAAGTGATGACGTGGAAACTTTAAATAAATTATTGAGTCTTCTGCATGATAACATGCTACACACATCTAAGTAGACGCAGAGAAGAGGGATATGCTTGGAACAGCCTATAGGAGTTATAGATTCAGGGGTCGGAGGGCTGACCGTGGCCGTGGAGTTGATGCGTCAGCTTCCTAATGAAAAACTCATATATCTGGGAGATACGATCAGGTGCCCGTATGGCCCGCGCCCAAAAGAACAAGTGAAGCGTTATACTTGGCAGATGGTCCATTATTTATTAGAAAAAAACATTAAAATGCTGATCGTAGCGTGCAATACGGCTACGGCTTATACTCTGCGTGAGCTTCAATCAACGCTTTCTATTCCCGTTATAGGAGTTATTGAGCCTGGCGCAAGAGCGGCGATTAAAAACAGCAAAAACAAACAAATCGGTGTTATTGGTACAGAAGGCACAATCAAGAGTGAAGCGTATCCTCATACCCTTCGGACAATCGATCAAAGTATTGTCGTAGATGGTTTGGCTTGTCCGTCGTTCGTCCCGATGATAGAAAGTGGCGTTCTATCAGGTCCTGAAGCAGAAGAGATCGTTTCGAAAACCTTGAAGCCTTTTAAAAATCAAAAAAATATCGATACGCTGATTCTTGGATGTACCCATTATCCTATTATAAAAGATTTGATTCAAAAGGAGATGGGTTCTCACATTCAAGTTATCAGTTCTGGAGAAGAAACGGCAAGAGAAGCCAGTTTGATTCTTGCTTATCACAGGTCTTTAGAGCAAGGGAACAGAAGTCCTGTTCACGAATTTTATACAACGGGTGACACAGAGAAATTCCGCCATGTGGCGAATCGCTGGTTTGAAGAACCGATTCAAGTGCTTAACTACGTCAGCCTGGACCCGATACAAAGCTCCGCAAATTAATGTGGAGTTTTTTTGTTCGGCTGGTCTAATCCCTCAAAAAGCTCGTATATATGGTAGTACAAACTATCATGGGAGGGAAAGGCATGAAAACTTGGGGAATTAAGCCATTAACAATTGTAGCTCTTCTGAGCATGGGTATGTTGACTGGCTGCCTCTTTGAGGGGGAGCAATCCCTGGAGGAAATGGATGGTCCTCCTGAAGAAGAAGCAGCAAGTACAGATACAATAACCGAAGAAACTGAAACGGAAAGTGGAGAAGGTGAGGAAGGGGAAGGTACTGAAGAAGAAACTTCCGGAACAGTTGAAAGAGAATTATATCTTCTTGACTCCAACGGAATGGTTGTACCGCAGACGCTTGAAATACCGGCTTCTGAAAATGTGGCCGGACAATCATTAGAATACTTGGTCAAAGATGGGCCAGTTACTGAACTTCTCCCATCAGGCTTTGAAGCCGTACTTCCAGCAGGAACGCAAATTCAGGGAGTGAACCTGGTAGATGGGACAATGACTGTTGATGTTTCGAAAGAATTCCAAGAATATGAAGCGGAAGATGAAGAGGAAATTTTACAAGCTATGACCTTCACTCTTACGCAGTTCGATAATGTGGAAAGAATCAAATTATGGATCAATGGCCATGAACAGAAGACAATGCCTGTGAGCGGAACCCCAATATCCGATGGGGTTTCCCGTTCTGACGGGATCAATGTACAGGAAAGCTCAACGAATGATTTAGTGAACAGTGAACCAGTGACTGTGTATTATCCGAGTCAGCAGGATGGTGAAGAAGTTTATCAGGTCCCTGTAACAACGAGAGTAGCCAGCGGAGAGGATTTATATACAACTGTAGTACAAACCCTCCTGAATGGCCCCGCACTTGGCACATCGCTTATGCAGCCTTTTAATGAAGGAGCGGAAGTAAGTAAGGCAGAGATGAAGGACGGAGTGCTGTCAGTCACTTTCAATGAAGCGATGCTGACCGGTGAAGAAACAAAGGCTCTGTCGAATGAAGCCTTATCAAGCTTAGTGATGAGTTTGACAGGTCTGCCAGACGTAGAGTCAGTGGAAGTGATGGTAGAAGGAGTAGAGGATGTATTAAATGAAGCTGGAGAACCAATTAGTGAACCTGTAACGAAATCTGACATAAAAGAAGCTGAAAGTTTATAAAGTTTCGGTTAAAGAGCCACTCTAAAATAAGAGTGGCTCTCATTGTTTATGCAAAGCAGAAGCTTATTATGTTAAGATAGTCAAGGATAAAAGGAAGAATGGAAAGGGAGGACGTTTACGATGAGAAGTGATCAGCGTGAAGTCAATGAACTTAGAAAAATTACAATTGAAACGGACTATGTAAAACACCCGGAGGGGTCTGTATTAATAAGCTTTGGAGATACAAAAGTAATTTGTAATGCAAGTGTAGAAGATCGTGTTCCCCCTTTTCTCCGTGGACAAGGAAAAGGCTGGATCACAGCTGAATATGCTATGCTCCCAAGAGCTACTGAGCAACGAAATATAAGAGAATCCTCTAAAGGGAAAGTCTCTGGCCGTACGATGGAAATCCAGCGTCTGATCGGTCGTGCCCTGCGTGCTGTAGTGGATTTAGATAAAATCGGTGAACGCACTTTGTGGGTGGACTGTGATGTCATCCAGGCTGATGGCGGTACAAGAACAGCATCCATAACCGGTGCGTTCGTAGCTGTCGTTCTTGCGTTTGGAAAGATGGTAGATAAGGGTACAATTAAAGAACTCCCTGTTAAAGATTTTTTGACGGCGATTTCTGTAGGGGTTTTAAAAGATGGAAAAGAAATTCTCGACCTTTGCTATGAGGAAGACAGCCAGGCTCATGTAGATATGAATGTAGTCATGACTGGACAGGGAGAATTCGTAGAGCTTCAAGGGACAGGGGAAGAAGCTACTTTCTCGATGAATCAACTTCAAGAGATGCTATCGCTGGCTCAAGAAGGTGTAACCGAACTGATTACATTGCAAAAAGAAGCTATTGGTAAATGGTCGGAAACAATCGAATCTAAACAATCCTCAAAAGCAGCGGGAAAGTAATCATATGAAACAATTGGTGATTGCTACTAAAAACGCTGGAAAAGTGGAAGAGTTCCGTACGATGTTTGCCAATTACAACATCGAAGTGAAGTCATTATTGGATTTTGAACAGCCTATCGGAGATATTGTCGAAGATGGAGACTCGTTTGAAGAAAATGCAATAATAAAAGCAGAAGCCATTGCAGAAAAATTTCAAATACCAGTCGCTGCTGATGACTCCGGTTTAGAAATCGACGCTCTTGGCGGAGCACCAGGCATTTATTCTGCCCGCTATGCAGGCGAAGACAAAAATGACCAGAAGAACTTAGAAAAAGTCCTTCATGAGTTGAAAAGCACCCCTGCGGAAGAACGCACTGCACGTTTCGTCTGTGCAGTAGCTGTAGCTCGACCTGGCCTTAGTACATTTGTGAAAAGAGGAACATGTGAAGGTACAATCGCTGAAGCTCCACGTGGAAACGAAGGGTTCGGATATGATCCGATCTTTATTCCTCTCCATTCCAATCGTACAATGGCAGAACATAGTTCAACAGAAAAAAACTCGATCAGTCACCGTAAACAAGCGATTCTGAAAATTGAAGAATGGATACAAGAACATTTCTAAAGAGGTGATTCTAAATGCCAAAAGTATTAATTGTAAGTGATACACACGGTCTTACGGACAAGGTTATTGAAATTAAAGAGCGTCACCAGCATGAAGTAGATGCTATGATTCATTGCGGTGACTCAGAGTTGGCTTATGCTTCAGAAGAACTTGAAGGATTTTATTATGCGAAAGGCAACTGCGATTTTGAACCGGAAATGGAAAACGAACAAGTAGTGCCGGTCGGTAATATCAAAATCCTTGTCGTTCACGGCCACCTGCATCAAATTAAATCAACATTGCTCCCATTATCTTATCGTGCGGAAGAAGTAGGTGCACAAATCGCCTGCTTTGGACATTCTCACATGGCCGGAGCAGAAAAAGTAAACGGAAAACTCCTGATCAATCCAGGTAGCGCTCGCGAACCGAGAGATCATAAGGAACCGTCTTATGCAATTTTAGAATGGCAAAGTAATGATAAAATCAGCCTGCAATACTATCACGTCAACGGTGAGCCGATGCCTGAACTAAGAATGGAAACATCACTTGCAGCAGAGAATTAATTCTTTGCTGCAAGACTGTTGACAAATCCGCTGATAATTAATATACTTATTCTTGTCCGAAAAAACAGGACAGCAATTACAAATTGCTTTATTAAATACATATTCATGAACTTTTCTAGAAAATCAGTAGAATAAAATATGCGGGTGTAGTTTAGTGGTAAAACCTCAGCCTTCCAAGCTGATGATGAGGGTTCGATTCCCTTCACCCGCTCCAATTAAATTACATATTTTGTCCCAGTAGCTCAGCTGGATAGAGCAACAGCCTTCTAAGCTGTGGGTCGGGAGTTCGAATCTCTCCTGGGACGCTAACTAATAAAACGCTGAATCTCTTGTGTATCAAGGGATTCAGCGTTTTTCTTGTTTTGAAAGGATTGGGGCTGGTGAAACTCTAAACCGCCTTTTGGGGCAGAATTGGGGCAGGATTTTTATCCAATGGAATCTTACGTTGTATTCTTACCTCTTATAAAAATAAATTGGAGAATAATCTTCCCTTTGAATAATTTTGGTATTTCAAAGTCCATTTTATGATCATACTATTATAGAGGTGATTGAAAGTGGGAAGACGGAGAAGAACTTCATTTGGATATTTACCGATATTACTGGCCATTACATTATTTATATATGTGACAATATTAATCGAAAAATTTTTTTATTGGCTGATGTCATTATCTCCATTGACATGGCTGACAATGATCTTCGCAATTATTGTTTTTGTAACTCTTTTTCGTAATCACCGAATAAAGAAAAAGATAATAGAAGAAGAACTAATTGCTCACGAGAGAAAAATTGTGTTAAAAAGAAAAGGTAACCTTATTGATTTAAAGAAAATGCTTCCTTTAGAATTTGAGTATTTTATCTGTGACCTGTTTTTGCAAATGGGCTACGAAGCTGAAGTTACCAAAGCAACAGGAGATGGAGGGAAAGACATTGTATTAAGAAAAGGAGATTATTGCGCAATTGTAGAGTGTAAACGTTACGACAAAACAAAAGTAACTAGACCAAAAATACAACAGTTTCATAGTGCAGTAATTGATTGTAAAGCTGAAATTGGCTTTTTTATAACGACTGGGGAATATACACTTCAAGCAAGAAAATATGTTTTGGATAAACCTATAGATTTAATTAATGGGTCTCAATTAGTAAAGTTAATTGAAAAGGTGACTGAGAAACAGTGTACAGCAGAAAACTTTGGTTTAGTCTTAAAGAAAATATAGGGGAAAGCTGGAAGCTATTCAGGCTTTCAGCTTTCCTTTGATTCTAGTTTTCAGCAGAGTGGTTTTTATTAAAAAACTCACTAAAATGAGTTGCAGCTAACTGATCCACTTCCTCAATATGATGACCGTAAATATCCATGGTTGTCCCGATTTTCCTATGACGTACTCTCTGACTAATGGATTTAGTAGGAACATTCTTCTAAATTAAATAAGTAACAGAGTAGTGTCTCAAATCATGGAATCGAACGTTTCCGATATCATACCTCTTTCTAAAACGCCCCCACCATTGACTAACACTATCCGGGCGCATTGGCTTTCCCAATTCATCAGAGAAGAGGTATAGGTGCTCTGGGTCATACCAACGATCCCTGAGCTTCATAAAGTGCCTTTTCTTCTCTTTAACTATCTTATCAATCATGGTCATTAATTCTACTGGAACGGCTGCCGTACCATCCATGCCATTTTTAATTGATTTCACTTTTAATCCTTCACCTTTAACTTGAGTCAGAGATTGTTCAAACCGAATAGCACTTTTCTCAGGTAGGATGTGACGACCCTCTATAGCGACTAATTCACCTTCCCGACAACCTGTGACGAATGCAATCCAGAACATGACCTGCTTCTCGAATGGTTCGTTACCAATACATTCAATAATGTAATCAATCGTACCTTTAGAGAAAGATATAGCATTCTTGTTTGAGTTCGTAGGGAGCTTAATATTTTTCGCAGGGTTGTTTTTAATTAATCCAAAATCAGCTGCGACCGATAAAAGGCTGTTAAGAGCTTTGTAACAGTTTCGAATAGTGGAGGAGGACAATGGAACCTCTTTACCATCAAAACGGCTCTCACCCTTCTTTAATTGATCGATAAAGTCAACAACATGCATAGGTTTAATATCCATAAGTCTTAGATGACCTAACTGGGGAAGAATTCTTTTCTGAATAATATTAATGTATTCGTTTTTTGTACGAGGTGCAAAATGATCTTCTGCATAATTAGTAAGCCATTCCTCATAAAAATCTTCTAACTTTGTATAGGTGGGCTTAGTATAATCGCCAGAAAGCACTTCTGACTCAAATTTAGCCAGTTCTTGCCTTGCTAGAGTCTTATTCCTTACTTTAACGTTTCTGCGCTCTCTGATAGCTTTTCCTTTTGCATCATATCCAGTAACAACCGAAAGACGAAAAGAGCCCTTACCGCGTTTCTCAATGCTTCCCATAGCTTTAACCTCCTTTACAAGTACCGTAAATGATCTTCAGTAATTTTTGTGTGACATTTCTCTTGCCTTGCTGAGATGTATCTTCTTTGGATTTGATCGAGTCTCTCCACATATAATTCAGGGGCCACTTTAAAATCTAGGGACAATCTTCCAATAATTTCAGGATCCTTGAGGTTATACTCCTTAATCATGTGATAGGGAAGAGCAGCATATAGAGTAAAGTTACGAGCATCTCGCTCCTGTAGCTCTCTAAAGGCTTCAGGCATCATTGTTTGTTTTCCTACATGACGTAGGGCGTGGCAAAATTCATGAAAGAATTGTTCGCGTTGAATTAATGGATCTTTAGTGGAATTAATAACGATTTCTTCGTACCTTCCAAATCGTGCATATCGTGATTCAATTGTGTGCTTTATGTACCAGTTGGACACCCAATCTTCTAGTGCTGTTATCGTATACTGTGAGAAATTCATCCTGTCACCTTCATTGAAAATATTATACGAACAAATGTTCTGTTATTGCAAATAAAAATACCCATCCATAAATTGAATGGGTATTTTATTAAGTTTAAGGATGAGCAGGGAGGAGTTTGTACTGTGTGAAAATAATACTATCATCCTTGCTTATAGTACGAATGTTTCATCTAACATCCCAACTATGACTTTTGAAAATATTGTGAGAAGCATTAGTTATTGTATGTTTAGAATTTCCTTAAAAAATTATTTTTTCTCTCATTGTTAGCATCTCTTAAACAATTTTCAATTCTATCATTTATATACTTTTTAAGTGGTATTATTTCAATACCTAATTGAAAATTATCTACCATTGATAGCAAATTACGCCATTTAACAGCTTCAATATCTCCGATAATTACATCACCATTATAAGTACCACCATTACCTACCCACCAAATCTTTGAAAAATCTTCTGTGCTTTTATTATGGTTAAGATATTGTAACAAAACGCTTTCAAACATGTAATCCATAGAATGGAGTACAATATCTATAATGACATTCATTTTCTCTCTATTATCAAAATTCTTTTTAACATAATCTAGTATGAATGTTTCAGCATTTGTTTTAAAAGGACTCTTAAGATCTTCAAATAAATTATTGAGGGGATGGCTAAGTATTCCAAAGAAAGGTAATCTATCTAAAATAGAATCAAACGCCCTTTCAATTTCATGAGAAATGCCGCTGATTTGCCAGATAAAGCTAAGATCGTTGTGCTCATAATTTCTTTGTTTATCTTGATACATAGTATCTAAGTAAGGAGTTAAATAACTTGGTTTTTTATTCAAGATATTAATTAAGCCAGTTCCATTATAATCAAAATGGGCATTTAGCTTAGCCTGTTGTATATAGGCTTTAAAAATAATATCAAACTCTATATTTAACTTATTAAAATAAAGAGTGAATATTTCTTCCCGAAGGATTATCGGATTACTATTGGAAGAGTTTCTCTCAACAATTATTTTTAGTAATCCGTCAAACAAATTAGGTTCTATTTCAAGAAACTTCTCTAATACGTGAAAATTAATAGTTACTTCCTCATCGCACTTCTCCAGAGCTTTAGTAATTTCTCCAATGTTAACGAAAGAGATGTCAATATTTTCAAAATACGAAAATTGCCAATTTGTTTTACCATAGAAATCTTTATTTTGAATTACTGCGTAAACTTCGTTAGCGTGCGTCTTATTTTTAAGGTGATTTTTTAATGCTAATTTAGGAATGTAGTTTATTGAGTTGTTGTCATTAATAATAAGGTTTAATAAATAGAGACCCATTTCAAAGTTATTAGAGAAAGTTTCATCAATTATAATATCTAATGTATTTAAAGAATTCCAATCGTTTTTTAATTTCTTTTTTAAAAATAAGAAATCCTTGTAAAATTCATCAATATCTTTTCTTGAACTAAACTTAAAATAACTTCGGAGTTGATTTTCTTTTAATTTCTCGTATTCTCTGTAGTCATCAAAATCAAATATTTCCTTGTCTCTTAATCTGTCCCAGTCAATTATTAAATACATTTCATAAGTATCGTTTGTGTAAAACTTCGAAAGAAAGGTGAAATTCGAGTTTTTTATAGAGTTCCATCTGCACAAAGAAATATATTCTTGAACAATATCACAATGGTCAAAAATTGTATTCGTGAAGTGCTCTTGAATCAATTGTAAGAAAAAAGACATATCGAACTCATCGATTTGTTTAATCCTTTTATTTTTATTGTTGCTAATGTAATGTTTTATTACTTCTATAGACTTAGCAGGAAAATCTTTATAGTTATCAATTAAAGCATGCCAAATATTTGATCGAAATTCTTGTACTGCCGTTGTGTTTGGAAGTGGATAATCATAAAAACTTATGGTTAGATTTTTTCCAGCTTTGACTTGGTGAAATGAAGATTCTAAGAAGGTTTTCGCTAATTCATAAAACAACACAATGTATAATTTATCGACAGTTTTAAAACCGTTTATTAGTAGTTCGAAAAGCGTCTTCTGTCTTTCAAAATTTATTAGTTCGTCCTCTTTATCAAAAGTAAGTGTTTCTCTAATTTCAAAAACTAATTCTGGTAAGTACTCAGGGCATTTTCTTGTAAACTCCATTGCTAATGCTAGAGCATCTTTTATATCGTTTGGGAGAGATCTAAATAGTTGTCCAAAAAGGGTAATGGTTTTGTTTCTATTATAAGTGAATTGATTGCGTTCATAGGTGACGTTGTACTCTAGAGAATTATCAGAGGGTAATCTAGAAATTAAATTATATAAAAATTCGAAACACTCTTCTTTTAGGTATGGCCAAAAAACAGCTAAAAACTTATAAGAGTCATTCTCATCAAGCTTCGCTGTTTCCCAATATTTTTGTAACAGAGGTCTTAATTTTTCCATAACGTTCTTAGGGCCAAAAGTGTTGTTTGACGGAATTACACAATCTCTAAACCTTGACTCAAATGAAGGAAAGTAATTAAACAATAGAACTGTAAAGGAGAGCATTTCATCTTTTATGAAGCACTTATAAAAGAAATAGGTCGAGAGATTCTGCTCAGGAATTTTTACATGTTCAAATTGAATGTCAATTATTTCTCTCTTTGCAAGTTTATCCATGGTCTCAATAAAATTATAATAGTCTAAATTGAAACTTTTAAGGATAGGTAATAGTACATTCTTATCTTTATAAGGGAGGGTATGAAAAAAAGCCACTAAACCTAAACACTTTATATCCTGATTGCTAATAACTTCAGTTTTATCTAGGGTGAAGTTAGAGAAATACTTTTCAAATAGAGAAGAAACGTCATATAGAGCGCTTATTCTTTGCTTTGTTTTCGCCAATAATGCAGCCATGATTGCCAGCCGGGGATTACCATCTGCAATTCGAAGAATTTCTTTTTGATATTCAGAATTCAAAATGCGAAATGAATCTGCTTCAATTATATCTATAATTTGCTGATCTTTAAGCTTTGGCACATTAATTTGTGTTGCATTGAGTTCTTTGTGAAGCCACTGCATATCTGGAATTACATAATCTCTAAGTGTAATAATAATCTTTAAGTTACCCTTTCTAATGGAACGATAGTAACCTATTATTTGCTGAAAAGCATCTATCCGGTTAGCATCATCTACGAACAAAATATTATTATGGTTAGGATTAATTACTTGATAAAGATCTTCAATTAAAGTATGACTTTTATATGAAATACAGTAAGCATTATAATCTGGGTTTTCTTCTATATAGCTTTTAATTGTCTCAATTGCTAATTTGGTTTTCCCCACTCCTGGTGGCCCTGATATTATAGTGAAATCATTTGTTTGAATAGCATTAAGAAGTTTTTCTCTTTCAAATTCACGGTGTAGAAATACGTTATCAAGGGGAGTAGAAATACCCTGTGCAGCTTTATTATATTCTTCAATAAATCTATTTATTGAAACCACCTGTCCTGTATCTAGATGAAGCCCTAAATATTCTTTCGCTAGGTCTCTATGGTGCAAATTTATTTCCATTGCAATAGAATCTAAATATTCTATAGTAAGAGTTATCCCCTTATCACGTACTAATTACTGTAATAATTCTGTTTCACTTGTATTTAAATTAAAATTCAAACAAATTATTATTTCAGCTATGTAATTAATATGTATTCCTGTTTTGTCGTCATCTAAGCATTTTTCAATGTCATCTCTTAACTTATTGACTCCTTTGGTGATATTAGTAGAATGTTCTACGAATATATATTTTCCATTTGAAAGAAGAAAGAAGGAATCAGGGGTCCCAACAGTTGTTTTTTGCTTGCCACTCTGGCTGCCGGTACGCGAAAATGCAGAGTAATTATTGTTGCGACGTATTAGAAGGCTATCACAAAGTTCCTGAAATACCGTTTCATTTATTTCTTTTAATGAGTTCTCTATAGATTGTAGTCTTGTCACTCAAATACCACCCTTCAATAAAGAATTAACTGTTATGACTATCATTAATTAATTTGATAAGTTACTCCCTTTAATTTATGATTCTCGAATTTATGAACCACTTTCCTTAAAATTACCTTTTAACTGAGATTAAGAAAACACGTCAATTGACGTGTTTTCTTATTATTTATTTCTTAAATTGTTTCCCTTCTCCACTAAATACTGAAAATACTCTCCACTTCCTTAATTTTCTCAGGACTCATTGATTTCCACTTCTCGATAACATAGGAACGCATAATTTATTGCAAACTATCACAAGCAATCCCATCAGTATCCCTATTCAAATCATGAGGGTCATTCGCTGGTCCACCAGCAGCTTCAAAAAATGCTTGGGCTGATGCATGGTCAGGGAAGTCACCACAGTCACGATCAGGTCCAAATGGGTCGTACAAAAGCCCATCATTAGACGGTTCTTCAGGTTCAGGCTCAGGCTCATGTTCTTCCTCAAAGTGATAACCATGATCGTGGTCCTTATGGGCATAACCATCAATTGACCATACACCCTTGCCAGAATCGATTGCTTTCTGTTGAGCTGCATGAAATTCATCAAGCATTGTTAAGTCGTTGTATAAGTAAGCAGTTCGTGCCAATCCTTTTTCCAGCAACTTTTCTTGAATAGTTTCGCCATCAATAAATACATAAGCTAGCAATCGGCCGTAATTGTCACGCTCTTCGCTTCCAACTTTCACTCTTACTTCTTCTCCGGATAGAGTATCCTTAACAAACTGAGTTGCTTCAGGTCCGTAAGGTTGAACTGGTTCAGAAGGATGTACCGTTTCAGGTGTGTCAATAAGTAAGAGACGCACATCTTCTGTTTTACCATCCATGCTCACTTCAATTGTATCTCCGTCAATGACTCGTGTTAATGTAGCGTTTGTTTCATTTTTCTTCTTTTCTGCAGCTTCGGCTTCAGCCTTTTCCTTAGCTTCCTGCTCGGCTTTTTCTTTCTCAGCTTGGGCTTTTTCTTCGGCTTCTTTTTCTTTACGCTCTTTTTCTGCTTGAGCTTGTTCTTCAGCCTCTTTTTTATATTTTTCTTCCTGCTCTTTTTGTTCTTCAGCTTCTTCTTCTTCGGCAGCCTTTAATTCTTCTTCATCTTTTTTGTTTGGATCTGCTCCATCGCCATTACTAGAATTTTTAGGTTCCGTGTCAGTCTCAGCCATGACATCCTCTGTATTAGCTACATCTGTTAAGTTGTCGTTCTCCTCAGTTAGAGCATCTACACTTGTACCAACCAGAAAGATATAGATGAGGATAGCTGTTACCATTTTCCATGCTTTTCCGGTTCTAAATCCTACAATTTTCTGGTGCCATTTTCTTTCTTGTTTTTCAATGTTTGTATTGCACTTTTCCTCAGCGGTTCTTAATACTTTCTTACTGTTATTAATGATCTTATAAACTTTTCCATTCAGCGCTAGAAGGGTGCTCATAGCTCTAAAATCAATCGAAGCTCGAGTGATCTTTTTCCAATGTGTTTGTTCTAGTTCTATTAGTTTTCCTTTTTGATAGGAATAAGCAAAAATTCCGGTTTGAGTAATTGCAGAGTACTGATTGGGTTCATTTGATTTATATAATCCGCCCTCAACCATATAAATAAAATCAGAGTGCATACTCATTAGTAGATTTTTAACCAATTCTTTTTTTGGTAATGCTTTTTCATTTTGCTCATATGGTTGGTTTGACGTTTGAGGGGTGGATTTTTCATCTGCTATATCTGGGTAAACCTGCTCGTTAGTAGATACTCCTGTTTCATTTATTTGAGTTTGAATGTTAAAAAAATTTTTCACCAGTGATCTAAATTTATCTTCATCTTCCTCTATGTGTGCCAGCAAGCAATTGAAGCAGGTTTCTGCATCAAGAGCGTGGTGGGGAAGAGTGTTCTTTAGTTCAACCCATGATTTATTGAATATCCATTTGAGATCATTGCTGTTTAACTTTAAGATTTCAATTAATTGGTTTAGTCGCTTACTTGTTGGCATAGGTGATATATTTTCTGGATCTTCAATAATAAATCCATTGTGTAAACCACTAGTGCTTAAAATAAATGCATGAAGATAATAATTATGTGCATGTTCATAATCTTCTTCATTGTATAATTGGTTTGCCATATTAATTAAGACAATAGTCAATAATCCAAAATTACGCTCTCTCTCATATCTGCTTTTGGCACGTGTATAAAGCCCCCATGAAATTTCGCTGTTACTAGGAGTGTGATTACTCTGCTTTACAAAACGAATTGCACTTGCAGGATAGTAAATACCATCCCTTGAAGATGATTTGTGGGAAGGGATAATATAATAGTATTTCTTAAATACATCCTCGCCTTTTGAAGTAAGTTTCAAAGTTGTATCAACAATATGATGCTGGAGGTCTGCCAAAGGTATTTCTTCTTTAATGCGATCTACGAGGACGGCTTTTTTTCCGGAAACTTTAAGGTTGTGGTGTTTTAAAATCTCCTTTAATTCTGCAACCTTGAAGTGTGGAAGTGATTCATAAATAGTAGCTTGTTCTAAGTAGTTTTCTTTAATTAGATTCTCTGCTGATCGGAGAGCATCAATACCATAATCATATTCAAAATAGAGGGGAAAAGTAGCTTTCATAAAGTTTTTGCCATTTAGCCAATCCAGTAGAATTACTTCTCCAGGTAATAATCCATTCTCTAAAGGTTTCATGTAAATCAAGTCGATTTCATCACGGAAGTCATCATGTGGCAAATGTTTTCAACCTCTCGTGTTCAAGTATTTTAAATCTATTACTTTAATTATAGAAAATTTTAGCAACAATATATATAGAAAATACAATTTTTTCATGTCAAAAAAGAAAAAATACCCAACTAACCACATGCAATAAAAGGAAGCACATCAATAGTGTGATGTGCTTCCTTTTATTATTTAAGATAGGTATAATTTTTTTCTTGCTTTCTATATCCTTCAACTTCTGCACTAACTACTAACACCATATCTGCAATTCCTTAACCTGTTCTTGTCCCATTGAGTTCCACTTCTCAATATCTAAGAAAAAATTGTCTATTCGTATCTTCCTAGAGGTTTCATAATACGGATTCATTCTATACTTCTTAAAATGCGATAAAAAAGGTCATGAAAATCTATTTGAAAAGTACGTATCTATTTAATGAAGGTTTTGTTTTTTTATATAATATTTTATGGTTCGCTTTCATTATATAAAACACTATTTGTATCCTTTTCTTCAATTATAAATTCGGTATGAAAAAGTTTATAAAGAAGGTAATATTTGAGATATTTAATAAAGAAAAATGAGAATAGAAACTAAGCCGGTCAATCTCTTAGAATGTATAGGGGTGGACGTAATACTAATCTTTAGATTGGTGTACTAATTGGACAGTCCATTGTATAGGAATTCTATATAATAAATTCTCTGCATATATTTAGTACAAACTGTGCTGGTATAGAGGGGATATACTATGAAAAATTTCGTGAAGAAAGCATCAGCCATACTTATAGGAAGTGTTTTCCTTTCATTAGGTATCAATCTGTTTCTTATCCCCCATCAGGTATTGGACGGTGGTGTGATCGGCTTAGGGCTAATAGCGAATTATGTATGGGATTTACAAGTAGGCTTCACAATCATATGTGTCAGTATCCCGATATTTACGATCGCATGGTTTCAATTTAGAAGTTATTTCTATAATAGCCTGCATGGGTTGTTAGTCTCTTCCTTTTTAATTGATGTTCTGAGTGATACGAGAAATTATCAAGTTAACATCGACCCTGCGGTCAGCTCGATTCTTGGAGGAGTACTTGTAGGGTGTGGGATCGGATACATGCTCAGACATCAGACGAGCACGGGCGGGACAGATTTACTTGCACAGATGATTGCGAAGTTTATGAAAGTAAACGTCGGGTTTGTTATTCTTTTTATTGATTTGATCGTAATTCTTTTAGGAGGATACTTGTTTTCAGCGCACACCCTCCTGCTTTCAACCCTAACTATCATAAGTGTAGCACTGGCCACTATGCTGCTTACTTCTCAAAGATTCACCCCTAATGCCTCTCTATGAGTGAATAAGATGTGTTCATGAACTGCCTGTGCTATAATAAACGGTGTCAAATATACATATACAGGTTTGTGTCAGCGATACTTCGCAAAACAAAGAAAGAGGCGCCGCATTGGACGCCTCTTCTCTATATTTTTATTAAGGGGGAGTTACATCTACACTTTTCGAGTACATTTCTTTTTTTAGGGTGTTTTCTTATAAAAAGTTTGGAACAGACCATTTTCAAAAACTTACCGGTTTTAAAAATAATGAATCTGGTTACAATGGATGAATGATAAATTATTTGGAAGGGTGTCTTATGGAAAAACAAAACGGGGATATAGTATTGTTCCCAAAATGGAAATCAACATTGGAGAATACAGGTTTTCAGTCTATTCGCGAGAAGCGGTATGAAGACGCAGCAGAAAGCTTTAAGCTGCTTCTTGAGCACCGTGTTGCAACTCATGAAGTAATCACTGGATTATTAATGGCATGGATTGAGCTGGGACACTATGAAGAAGCAGAGAACCTTTGTCAAGAGCAGATGAAAACAGAAGAAGATCACTATTATCAATATCTACATATTTACATTACAATTCTTTTTCAAGATAATCGGTATCAGGAATTAATCAGTCTATTGGATGAAGTATTTGAGACGGAGGATATGCCCCATCAAAGCCGTACTCAGCTTTGGCAAATGTATGAAGTAAGTAAAAAACTCTTACAGGATGTACATAAAGAAGAAAGTGATAAACTGACGTCCGACTTTAAAAGTGCATTAGGGGCCGGTGACTTACATAACCAATGGATAGCGGTCAATCAATTGAAGAAGCAGCCTATTCCGAAGGATGTTTCAGTATTTGAAAGCTCTTTGGTTGATGATCAAGTACACCCCATTATTAAAACCGGGATTATTCAGTGGTTTAGGGATGAGGGCTTCAACAACAAAATCCGGATTAAGAAATTCGGTTCAGAATGGGACGTCACACCCTCTAAATTGAACACATTTCAATCTGACTACATTATCAAGCAGATTCAATTAAGGCTGGGTTCCATTGAACAAAGCAATCCGACAATGTTTGACTTGATTCATAACTTACTTGATCACTACTGCTTCGTCCGTTATCCGCTCTTCCCATCTGAAGATGAAGTGGATTTTGTAGTGGAGGCTTTAAAACAATTGGGACATGAGTATTTGCAGCTTCCTTATAATTATGATGGACATGCTGAAGAAGTTCATAAATATAAGGAAGAAATTGAACTTTGTGAACAGCATTATATGGTTCTTGTAGGGGAATGAAATCGTTAGACTTTTCATAATTCTTTTGAGGGATGGACAATTGTTGAAAGCACGAATCTTTATGTTATAATGTAGTGGTTGCATATGAGATTCGTGTATAGGTAGAATCATAGAATGAAACAATGATCGTCTACTGACGAAAAGGAAATTATAGATGTTGGAGGGAATTTTTATGTCAGCAAAGTGGGAAAAACAAGAAGGTAATCAGGGGACACTAACAGTGGAAGTGCCTGCTGAGGATTTCAACAATGCTTTAGATGAAGCATTCAAAAAAGTAGTAAAGCAAGTACAGGTACCAGGTTTCCGTAAAGGTAAAGTACCTCGTAAATTATTCGAACAACGTTTCGGAGTGGAATCACTTTACCAGGATGCTATTGATATCGTTCTTCCAAAAGCGTATTCAGACGCTGTAGAAGAAACTGGTATCGAGCCTGTAGACCGTCCTGAAGTGGATGTGCAGCAAATCGAAAAAGGAGAGCCGCTTGTATTTACTGCTGAAGTAACAGTAAAACCAGAAGTTAAACTGGGTGAATACAAAGGATTAACTTACGAAGAGCAAAGCACTGAAGTAACGGACGAAGACGTTGAAAACGAACTTCAGCAGCAGCAAGAGCGCCAAGCTGAACTTGTTGTGAAAGAAGACGGTGCAGTTGAAGATGGAGATACAGTTGTTATGGACTTTGAAGGTTTTGTCGATGGCGAAGCTTTTGAAGGCGGCCAGGCTGAGAACTATTCTCTTGAAATTGGTTCTGGTTCTTTCATTCCAGGATTTGAAGAACAGCTGGTTGGTAAGAAAACAGGAGAAGAAACTGATGTTACAGTGACGTTCCCTGAAGAATATCATGCAGAAGATCTTGCAGGTAAAGAAGCTACTTTCAAAGTGACGATTCACGAAGTAAAAGGAAAAGAACTTCCTGAACTTGATGATGAGTTTGCTAAAGATGTAGACGAAGAAGTTGAATCTCTGGATGAACTGAAGAAGAAAACTCGTGAGCGTTTGGAAGAGCAGAAGAAAACAGATGCTGAAAACCAAAAGCGCGACACTCTAGTTCAAAAGGCTTCTGAAAATGCAGAAGTAGAAATACCACAATCCATGGTGGACACAGAACTTGACCGCATGGTCAGCGAGTTTGAACAACGCCTTCAAATGCAAGGCATGACGAAAGACATGTACTTCCAGTTCACTGGTCAAGATGAAGATGCTTTACGCGAACAAATGCAAGAAGATGCAGGCAAGCGTGTGAAAACAAATCTTACACTTGAAGCAATTGCTGAAGCTGAAAATGTTGAAGCTAACGAAGAAGACGTGAATGCTGAGCTTGAAAAGATGGCTTCCACGTATCAGACTGACGTAGCTCAACTAACACAAATGCTTGGCGGTAACACTGACATGGTCAAAGAAGACTTAAAAGTCCGTAAAGCAATTGACGTATTAGCTGAAAATAGTAAACCTGAATAATAAAAATAGAAGACAAGGGGACCTAGTCACCCCTTGTCTTCTCCTATATTTTTCATTCCTTATAAAACTAGTTTTATCAAAGATGATGAATGAATATCTCTTGTTTTTACATATAATATAGATATACCTATCAGTTGACTTCTAAGTTATATGTCTACATAATGAGGTTGATGTAATAGTATTCGCACACCTCTCTATGGGTATTGCTTTTTTGTTTGTCGTTAATCTGGTATGATGGGCAAAAGAAACGGATGCACAGCAGCCACGATTGAGCAGTCGCAATCAACTATTGCGTCATTTTATAAAGGGGTGAAGGTTATGTTTAAATTTAATGAAGAAAAAGGACAGTTGAAATGTTCTTTCTGTGGGAAAAGTCAAGAGCAAGTTAGAAAATTAGTGGCTGGCCCTGGCGTATATATATGTGATGAGTGTATTGAACTATGTACAGAAATCGTAGAAGAGGAGCTGGGCAATGAAGAGGAAGTGGAATTTAAAGAAGTTCCAAAACCTCAGGAAATACGCGGAATTCTGAACGACTACGTCATCGGGCAGGACCAAGCTAAGAAAAACTTATCAGTAGCTGTTTACAATCACTACAAGCGTATTAACGCTGGAGTTAAAAATGATGATGTAGAACTAGCTAAAAGTAACATTCTTATGCTTGGACCGACCGGGAGCGGTAAAACGTTGCTTGCACAGACATTGGCTCGTATTTTGAATGTTCCATTTGCTATCGCAGATGCAACATCATTGACGGAAGCTGGATATGTAGGTGAAGATGTAGAAAACATTCTTCTTAAACTGATTCAAGCAGCTGATTACGATGTTGAAAAAGCAGAAAAAGGGATCATCTATATTGATGAGATCGATAAAGTAGCTCGGAAATCTGAGAACCCTTCCATCACTCGTGATGTTTCTGGTGAAGGTGTGCAGCAGGCACTGCTTAAGATTCTTGAGGGCACTCAAGCCAGCGTTCCTCCACAAGGTGGAAGAAAGCATCCTCATCAAGAATTCATTCAAATCGATACTACTAACGTTCTATTTATCGTCGGTGGTGCATTTGATGGGATTGAGCAGATCATTAAACGCCGCTTAGGTAAAAAAGTTATAGGTTTCGGCTCAGGCCAAGTGGACGTAGACGCAGAGAAAAGTGAACTTTTAACAAAAGTTTTACCAGAAGACCTGCTTAGTTACGGTTTGATTCCTGAATTTATCGGCCGTCTTCCGGTAATTGGAAGCCTGGAGCAATTAGATGAGGAAGCACTCGTTGAAATTCTTACGGCTCCTAAGAATGCATTGGTCAAGCAGTATCAAAAGCTTCTGCAAATCGACCATGTGGAATTAGAGTTTGAAGAAGAAGCACTGCGTGAGATTGCGCGTTTAGCAATTGAACGTAAAACAGGCGCTCGTGGTCTCCGTTCAATCATCGAAGGAATCATGTTAGACGTTATGTACGAACTGCCATCAAGAGATGATATTGAAAAATGTGTCATAACGAAGGATACAGTTGTTGAAGAAAGCAGCTATCCTAAGTTGATTTTGACTGATGGTACGGTAGAAGATGAGAACAAGGAATCCGGTAAAGAGAGTGCTTAATTAAGCCTTTTAACATTTTTCTATTTTTTATGAAAACCGCGCTGCGATCAGTTTGTAGCGCGGTTTCTGCTGTACATAGGTTCTTTTTTAGCATGATTCACGGGCTGCGTGTTTATAATAGAACTAACGCTCGTAGTTTTAAGTACGGCTATAGTCTTTAGACCTATTCCTTACGTTTTACTTTCCACTTGGATTTCTATATGATTAACATACAATTCGCATTATTTGGAGGTGCAATCCTTGTCAGAAAAACATAAAATACAGTTACCCCTCCTTCCTCTTAGAGGTCTTTTAGTGTACCCTTCGATGGTACTACACCTTGATGTAGGTAGAGACAAATCAGTTAATGCCTTAGAGCAAGCGATGATTGAAGACAACGAAATATTTCTCGTTTCACAAAAAGAAGTGAATATCGATGATCCCTCAGCAGAGGATATGTATGATATAGGTACAGTCGCCCGCGTGAAACAGATGGTTAAACTCCCTAACGGAACGAACCGAGTTCTTGTAGAAGGACTTTACCGAGCGAGTGTAGAACATATCCGCACAGGAGAAGAGTTTTATGAAGCGGATGTCGTAAGAGTAGAAGATATCCATGAAGATCATAACGAAGAAGAAGCTTTAATGCGCACTTTGCTCAATCAGTTTGAGCAGTATGTCAAAGTGTCTAAAAAGGTGAGTAAAGAGACGTATAATACCGTAGCGGATGTAGATGAACCAAGCCACCTGGCTGACATCGTCACCTCACATCTGCCAATAAAAATAAAAGAAAAGCAAAGCGTTCTTGAAACTGCTAATGTTAAGCAGCGTTTGAAGCATTTGATCGAATTGATCGGCAATGAACGCGACGTGCTTCAAATTGAGCAAAAAATCGGCCAGCGTGTTAAGAAATCGATGGAAAAAACGCAGAAAGAATATTATTTGCGTGAGCAGATGAAGGCCATCCAAAACGAACTCGGTGATAAAGATGGAAAGTCTGGAGAGGTTTCAGAGCTCAGAGAGAAAATAAAAGAAGCTAATATGCCTGAACGTGTAGAAAAGGTAGCAGAAAAGGAGCTGGGCCGTTATGAAAAGGTTCCACAAAGCTCTGCAGAAAGCTCTGTCATCCGTAATTATATCGAATGGCTGGTTTCTTTGCCGTGGACAACAGAAACTGAGGACAATTTAGATGTGAATCATGCGGAAACCATTCTGGATGAAGATCATTACGGCTTAGAAAAAGTGAAAGAGCGCGTACTGGAGTACTTAGCTGTGCAGCAGCTCACTAATTCGATTAAAGGGCCTATCCTTTGCTTAGTCGGCCCGCCCGGAGTAGGTAAAACCTCTCTGGCCAAGTCAATTGCAAGAGCGATCAACCGTAAATTTGTGCGCGTGTCACTTGGCGGTGTCCGTGATGAAGCTGAAATACGAGGTCATCGACGTACGTATATTGGTGCGATGCCTGGTCGTGTTATCCAGGGGATGAAACGTGCTGAGACGGTAAACCCTGTCTTTTTATTGGATGAAATTGATAAGATGGCAAGTGATTTTCGCGGCGATCCGTCCTCCGCAATGCTTGAAGTACTTGATCCTGAGCAAAACAACACGTTCAGCGACCACTTCATTGAAGAACATTACGATCTATCTAACGTTATGTTCGTCGCTACCGCAAATACGATGAACTCGATACCCGGCCCATTGCTTGACCGTATGGAAGTCATATCAATTGCTGGATATACAGAGGTGGAGAAGCTTCATATCGCTAAAGAGCATTTGCTTCCTAAACAAATCAAGGAAAATGGTTTAACGAAAAGCAAAGTCCAGTTCAAAGATGAAGCGCTATTGAAGTTAATTCGTATGTATACGAGGGAAGCCGGCGTGCGTAATTTAGAAAGAGAATTGGCAGGCGTCTGCAGAAAAGCAGCGAAGATCATCGTCTCTGGCAAGAAAAAACGTGTCGTAGTAACTGAAAATCAGCTGGAGGAGCTTTTAGGGCGCCCTAAATTCCGTTATGGGCAAGCAGAGCTCGAAGATCAAGTTGGAGCTGCAACAGGATTGGCTTACACCTCTGCAGGAGGAGATACGCTATCCATTGAAGTTTCTATTTATCCTGGTAAAGGCAACCTGACCTTGACCGGTAAATTAGGTGATGTCATGAAAGAATCAGCACAGGCTGCGTTCAGCTATATTCGCACACGTGCTGACGATTTGAAGATTGATCGCGATTTTGTTGAAAAGAATGATATCCATATTCACGTTCCTGAAGGAGCTACACCTAAAGATGGCCCTTCAGCCGGTATTACTATGGCTACAGCCTTAGTCTCAGCCCTTACAGGAAGAGCTGTAAAGAAAGAGGTAGGCATGACTGGTGAAATCACTCTGCGCGGCCGCGTGCTCCCTATCGGCGGGCTGAAGGAAAAATCTTTAAGTGCTCATAGAGCAGGACTTACAAAAATCATTATTCCAGCAGATAACGAAAAAGATTTGGATGACATTCCTGAAAGCGTGAGGGAAGGTCTTACATTCATTCCGGTTAAACATTTGGATGAGGTGTTAGAACAAGCTTTAACGGAGGATTCTCATGAAGGTTAACCAGGCAGATATCGTGATCAGTGCAGCGAGTAAAAAACAATATCCTAAAGATCTTATTCCGGAAATTGCGTTAGCTGGCCGTTCCAATGTAGGTAAGTCTTCATTTATCAATAAAATGATTTTAAGGAAAAATCTAGCCAGGACTTCTTCTAAACCAGGCAAAACGCAGACATTGAATTTTTATATCATCAATGATAAATTCCATTTTGTCGATGTCCCAGGTTATGGGTATGCTAAAGTGTCTAAAAAGGAAAGAGCTAAATGGGGAGAAATGATGGAAGAGTATTTCTCAGAAAGAGAACAGCTTCGAGCGACTGCTCTTGTCATCGATATCCGCCATAAGCCGACTGAAGATGACTGTATGATGTATGATTTCCTTAAACACTTTGAGCTTCCTGTGATGGTCATTGCGACGAAACTAGATAAGATAAAAAAAGGTCAAAGGAAAAAACAGCTCCAATTGATTTCTTCAACGCTTCAGATGGAAGAAGAGGATCTGTTGATTCCTTTCTCTGCTGAAACTGGAGAGGGCAAGGATTTAGCATGGAGAAAAATGCTGGAGTATTTAAACATTTGAAAGTAACCACTCCTATTGGGGTGGTTTTTTTCTGAAGGTACGGAGGAGGCAGTCTTATGAATGAACGTAGAGAGATGGTAACCGTAAAGAATCTGAATAAATATTTTGGTGATTTACACGTATTGAAAGACATAAACTTTAAAGTAAGGGAAAGTGAAGTAGTCTGCCTTATCGGCTCGAGTGGATCTGGGAAAAGTACACTGCTCCGGTGTCTGAATTTTTTAGAAATGCTTAACAGCGGCGTCGTAATGATTAAGGGACAAGCTGTAGACCCAAAGAAAAATAACTTAAATGACGTTCGTCAAAAAGTCGGGATGGTGTTTCAGCAATTTAATTTATTTCCTCATAAAACCGTCCTTGAAAATGTTACCGAAGCCCCTATTCAGGTGAAAAAGAAAAAAAAGACGGAGGCTGAGCAAGAAGCCCTGGCCTTACTTAAGAAAGTGGGATTATTAGAAAAAGCGAACGAATTTCCTTCTAAGCTTTCTGGTGGACAGATGCAAAGAGTAGCAATTGCAAGAGCACTAGCCATGAAGCCGGAAATCATGCTGTTTGACGAACCAACTTCTGCTCTGGATCCAGAGCTCGTCGGTGAGGTCCTGCAGACAATTAAAACATTAGCGAGTGAAGGGATGACGATGGTCGTCGTAACTCATGAAATGGGATTTGCCAGAGAGGTCGCCGATCGTGTAGTTTATATGCATGAGGGTAGAATTGTAGAGGTTGGCGAGCCTGAGGAGATTTTTGATCATCCAAAAGAGGAACGAACGAAAGCTTTCTTGAGCTCGATATTATAATTAAAAAGGCCGCCTCTTGGCAAATTGTAAAGTAATTAACTTCATAATTTGAAGAAAATGGTGCATCACATTATCAAAAGGCGTCAGTGCCTTATTAAAATCTTAGTTGTTCCACTAATGCTCCCTATTCTTGAAGACTCAGTTTCGAGACTTTTGTATGAGGATATGGTGACTTCAGGAAACGGATCGCTTTCCGTGGGCATGTGTTGAGCTTCCTCAGGCTTCGCCTTCCGGGATCTCACCTACCATGTACATCCCACAGGAGTCTCACCGTTTTCTAAAGTCACCATCCGATTGGAAGGTGCTCGAAACTATACCAAATTTAAAAATATTAGTAGAAATATTAGAAAAGACCTTGTCACTGGAGTGATAACCAGGAAGACTGTCGTATGCAAAGAAATGTATGGAACTACCTTAAAGCGCAGGTTTTATAACTGAAATTCTATAGCTATACCACCGGAGTTTAGTACTCACATTATTACTTAGAAGGTTCTTTTTACAGCGATTTCGAGAAGAAAATCTATAGTAAGGGCGGCGGGGAATGGGGAGACTCCTGTGGGAAGAGAGGGCTTGGTGAGATCCCGCAGGACGGGATGTCCGAGGAAGCTCACCAAGCTCCCACGGAAAGCGAGCCATTCCCCGCCGCCCTGACCCACTCACCCAATATCTCGAAACTAAGTCTTCCACTATCCTGCCAGTTTGTTCAAGAGCTTTATTCCAAGACTCTATATAAACTTAAACATCCATTCGCATACACCTTTTCTGATTCCAAATATTAATAAGGCTTTGAATGACAATTTGAAGGTGAAAAAGTATAGCATAAAGAAAATGTAGACGAAGTTAAATGCCTGTCTAATTTACTGCAACGTAAGTAATGTCAGCTCGCAAAGCTGATAAAGAACTTTATAAAACAAAAAATGCCTAACAAATTGATAGGCATTTCAGACTGCATTTTCTAGCTGCAATAGGGAATGGAAACTGTTATCCTATAAAAAATATCTCAGACTTATAAGACAGCCTGATTTTATAAAGTGCATCTATTTTCTTTTCATTAAAAATAGTCCTGCTGCAATTAGGACGACAGGCCAAAACTGTTCAATCCAGCCCGTCAATGTATAGAAGAAGCTGAACCAGCCTGGGTTAGATGTAGAGAAAAAGCCGAAACCAGCTAATCCTAGTAATCCTAGTGCTGGTAGAATGCCAGATTTCGTTTTCGAATACTTAAGTAAAAAGCCGATACCGATAATTAAAGGATACATGGCCCAATGATCGATCCAAAATGAATAATGATTCTGCCCGTGAAAATGAACGCCAAGTCCTGTAAGAATAAAACCAGGAAGAATGTTCGTATAATCTTTTGACACATAGCTATGTATCAAAAAGGCGGCCCCAATTATGATAAGAATGGTAGGCCAAGAGTAAAATTGACTGAAATAGGGTATATTTAATTGGCGAAGAAGAAAATAAATTCCGAGACCAATCAATAGATAGCCAGCGAAAGAGTTTTGTTTTTTCAATGATAATTCCTCCATAAATACATAGCTGCAAAATGCTTTTCTTGCGCAATTTGTAATGATTTGTTATATTACAAACGGGTTATAAATTAGACTCGTTCTAAACAAATATCAATGATTAATGATTATAATTTCATCCTAACATAAGGATTTCAAATTCTGTTCATATTTTTTCTCTAAAATTTCATTTTGTTCATGTTATAATGGTGTATATGTAACGGACTAGGAACGTTGAGATGGGGGTATTCGTAGTGCATATTTTAACAATAGGACTAAATTATAAAACAGCCCCTGTGGAAATTCGAGAAAAATTGACGTTTTCTGAAGACCACATTGAAGAGGCGATGCAGAAGCTGAGTGCTCAAAAAAGTGTGCTGGAAAATGTCATTATATCTACCTGCAATCGTACGGAAATTTATGCAGTTGTAGATCAGCTTCATACTGGACGATATTATATTAAGAAATTTTTAGCTGATTGGTTTGAGATGGATAAAGAACAATTTTCTCCATTCTTATCGATCTATGAAGCGGATGGCGCGATGGAGCATTTGTTCCGTGTGACGTCAGGTCTCGATTCCATGGTATTAGGCGAAACTCAAATATTAGGACAAATAAAGCAAGCGTTTCAAAGAGCTCAGGAAGCCGGAACGACGGGAACGATTTTTAACCAGCTTTTTAAACAAGGGGTTACGATGGCGAAAAAGGCTCATAAAGATACAGAAATTGGTGGAAATGCCGTCTCTGTAAGCTATGCCGCTGTGGAACTTGCCCGAAAGATTTTCGGAGATTTAGTTCATAAGCATATTGTAATTGTCGGTGCCGGAAAGATGGGCGAGCTTGCGGCTAAAAACCTGCACGGTTCGGGCGTGAAAAAAGTCACTGTATTGAATCGTACGCTAACCAAAGCACAAGTGGTAGCTGAACAGTTCAATGGGCAGGCTAAAACGATGGACAACCTTGAAGATGTGTTGACGAATGCTGATATCGTGATAACTTCTACAGGTTCTTCAGAATATGTCATGACAAAAGAAAAAATGGAGCCTATTCATAAGAAGCGAAAAGGTAAGCCTCTATTCTTTGTGGATATTTCCGTACCTCGAAATTTGGATCCGGCTATGGAAAACTTAGACAGCGTCTTTTTGTATGATATCGATGACCTTCAAGGAATCGTTGATTCAAACCTGGCAGTGAGAAAGCAGGCAGCCGAAGAGATTGAAATCATGATTGAAGCAGAAATAGTAGCGTTTAAAGAATGGCTGCAGACGATAGGCGTAGTGCCTGTCATTTCAGCTTTACGTGCTAAAGCTATGGGAATCCAGGCAGACACGATGGAAAGCATTGAAAGAAAAATGCCTGAATTAACCGATCGTGAAAGAAAAGTGTTGAACAAACACACGAAAAGCATCATCAATCAAATGCTTAAAGATCCCATTCTTCAAGTGAAAGAACTTAGTGCTAAACCAGATTCTGAGGAATCTTTGCGTCTTTTCACGCAAATTTTCGGCATTGAAGAAGAAGTGGAAAAGGAACTGGAAGAACAAGAGAGAAAAGCACAATCTACCGTAAAGTCGACGGATGAAGAAAATTTCACCTTTCCAGCTCTTCGTAAGATTGTGAATTCATAGGGTGGAGTCAGCGATGTTCGAGCTCAAATGGATTTATGAACTGATCCTTTTACTTTATGGACTGAGCTTAATAGGATATTTTATTGATTTCATTCAAAATAACCGGAAGGCTAATGTGTTTGCCTTCTGGTTACTTAGTTTGGTTTGGGGTTTGCAAACCTTTTTTTTATTGGCACAAGTCTTTGTGCAAGAAAATTTCCCAGTTATGAACGTTTATGATGGGCTCTATTTCTATGCATGGATCCTTGTCACTTTCTCCTTGATTATCAACCGTTTTTTTAGAGTGGATTTTCTTGTGTTTTTTACAAATCTATTAGGATTCCTTGTCATGCTGCTTCATATTTCCACGCGTGCGCAAAGTGTAATGGATGATGAAGGAGTGGCATTGGTTCATGAGATGCTCGTCGTTCATATTATCTTGGCTCTCATTTCTTATGGGTTTTTCACCCTGTCCTTCACTTTTTCACTAATGTATTTATTGCAGTACCGTCTGTTAAAACAGAAACAATGGAATGCTAAACTGTTTCGACTTGGAGACTTGACTAAACTCGATCATTTCTCGTATATAGCTGTCATACTTGGCATGCCTCTGCTATTGATCGCTTTGATTCTAGGAATCACGTGGGGTTATGTTTCTGAAGATACTTTTTATTGGTATGATTCCAAAACATTAGGGTCCATTCTCGTGCTGATCGTCTATGGGGTCTACTTGTTCCTTAGGGTTGTTAAAGGGTATCAGGGCAGAGCCATTTCACTCTTTAATAGTGCGGCATTTCTATTTTTATTGATTAACTTTTTTTTATTTGGATCGTTATCGAATTTTCATTTCTAACCTGAGGAGGATGTAAGGTGCGTAAAATAGTCATTGGCTCGCGTAAAAGTAATTTGGCGATCACTCAAACTGAATGGGTAATCGACCAGTTGAAGAAAGTAGATCCTTCTTATGATTTTGAAATCAAGAGGATTTCTACAAAAGGGGATCGTGTCCTTGATGTGACCTTGTCTAAAGTAGGAGGGAAAGGTCTATTCATTAAAGAAATCGAACAAGCTATGTATGATGAAGAAATAGATATGGCTGTTCACAGTATGAAAGATATGCCATCTGAAGTTGCTGATGGCTTGACGATTGCTTCCATTCCTTTGCGTGAGGATCACAGAGATGCTTTCATTTCAAACGATCATGTAGCATTGAAGGATCTTAAAGAGGGTGCTGTCGTGGGCACAAGCAGCTTGCGCAGAGGCTCTCAAATCAAAGCTTTCCGGCCGGATTTGGAAATTCAATGGATTCGTGGGAATATTGACACGCGGCTGAAAAAACTCAAAGAAGAAGATTTCGATGCGATTGTACTAGCCGCTGCAGGTCTTAAGCGTATGGGCTGGGATGATGAGCTTGTGACCGAATATTTAGAAGAAGATGTATGTGTTTCGGCAGTAGGTCAGGGAGCGCTGGCGCTGCAATGCAGAGAAACAGATACGGAGCTTCTGAATTTCCTTAAAAAAATTAATCATGAGTATACGGAAAAAACGGTGACAGCGGAACGCAAATTTCTTCATGATTTAAATGGAGGCTGTCAGGTTCCTATTGGTGGTTATGCTTATCTTGAAGGTGACGATGTCATTTTGACAGCTCTTGTAGGCAAACCAGATGGCTCGGCTATTCTTCATGAAAGGGTAAAAGGCAAGGACCCTGTAGAAGTAGGCAGAGAAGCAGCTGACCGACTAAAAGCACAAGGTGCTGTAAGCATAGTGGAGAAAGCGAAACAGGAGTACGGGCAGTAATGATCCTTCTAGAAGGCAAGAAAGTGTTAGTAACACGAGCTATAGAGCAATCGGAAGGTCTGCTTTTAAACCTGCAGGAATCGGGGGCTGAAGTCATCCATGAGCCCCTGATTCAATTTCAGTTCAATGAAAACATTAATAATAAATCGATTTTGACTAAACTTCACGATTTCAGCTGGGTTTTCTTAACAAGCTCTAATGGCGTGAAGTTTTTTTTCGAATGGATGAAGAGAAACGATCTCAGCCCCCCTTCCCACTGGCGATGGGCGGTCATAGGTGATAAAACAAGGCAAACGCTCAGGGAGTTCGGTAAACATGCCGACTTTGTACCCGGTCAGTTTGAAGCTGAAGCTATGGCGGAGGAATATTTATCACTGTACAAGCATCCCGGTCCGACTCTATTTGTTCGCGGGAATTTATCAAAAGATACTCTCTTAAAATCATTTAGAGCCAAGGGCGTTCTTTTTGAAACACTAACTGTATATGATACCCTACTATTAAAAGAGTCGAATGACATACTTAACCATTTGAACACGTTGGATGCTCTTACATTTACTAGTCCTTCCACAATACAAGCTTTTATAAAAGTCGTTGAAAATAGAAAAGCAGAAGCCTTTCGTATTCCTTGTTTCTGTATCGGTTCAACGACTGCTAATGAAGCCTGTTCCGAGGGCTTTCAACAAGTGTATTTTCCTGACAGGTTTACAGTGGAGGATATGATTCAGCAAATGATCGATTATTTCACGAAAGAAGGTAAGTGAACATGGAAGATTTGCAATTCAAAAGACATCGCCGCTTGAGAAAAACAGAATCTATGCGCGCACTGGTGCGGGAAACGCACCTGCGTAAAGAAGATCTTATCTACCCTATCTTTGTAGTGGAGGGTGAACAAATAAAAAACGCTGTAGCATCAATGCCAGGAGTGCATCAAGTATCTCTTGATCATCTATCTGAGGAAATGAATGAACTTGAACAGTTAGGCATCCGTTCTGTCATTTTGTTTGGAGTGCCTAATGAAAAGGATGAAGTGGGAAGCCAGGCTTATCACAATGAGGGAATCGTCCAGCAGGCAATTCGTCATGTAAAAGAGGCTCATCCATCTTTAACCGTAATTGCGGATACGTGTTTATGCCAATATACTGATCATGGGCACTGCGGTGTCGTACGAGACGGGGAGATCGCGAATGACGAATCTCTTGAGCTTATTACAAAAACAGCTGTGAGCCAGGCTGAAGCGGGCGCGGATATCATCGCTCCTTCAAATATGATGGATGGGTTTGTGGCAGCAATCAGAAAGGGGCTGGATAATGCAGGGTATAGCCATGTCCCTGTTATGTCATATGCGGTTAAATATGCTTCTGCGTTTTATGGTCCATTTCGTGATGCTGCCCACAGCTCTCCGCAATTTGGTGATCGCAGAGCCTATCAAATGGATCCAGCAAACCGTTTGGAAGCTATGAGAGAAGCCCAGTCTGATGTAGATGAGGGAGCAGACTTCCTTATTGTGAAGCCCGCCTTGTCATACCTTGATATCATGAGAGAAGTAAAGGACCGCTTTAATTTACCGCTGGTGGCTTATAATGTCAGTGGTGAATATTCAATGATCAAAGCAGCCGCAGCTAATGGCTGGGTGAATGAGGAAGAAATTGTGATGGAAAAGCTGACATCCATGAAGCGTGCAGGTGCTGATTTGATTATTACCTACTTTGCAAAAGATGCAGCTGGATATTTAGATAAGTAAAGGAAGAAAGGATGCTGTAAATGAAAAAATTCGAACGCTCTGTCGCCGCTTATAAAGAAGCCGTGGATTTAATGCCTGGAGGAGTGAACTCACCAGTACGTGCATTCAATTCGGTCAAGATGGATCCGATTTTTATGGAAAAAGGAAAAGGTTCGAAAATTGCAGATATCGATGGCAATGAATATATTGATTATGTATTGAGCTGGGGTCCTTTAATTTTGGGGCACGCAGACGATCGTGTCGTCGATTCATTAAAAAAAACGACGGAACTTGGAACTAGCTTCGGTGCACCTACGCAGGTGGAAAATGACTTAGCACAGCTGGTAATTGATCGAGTTCCTTCTATAGAAATGCTTCGGATGGTCAATTCTGGAACAGAAGCTACCATGAGTGCTCTTCGGGTAGCGAGAGGGTATACCGGGCGTGACAAAATCCTTAAATTCGAAGGGAATTATCATGGTCACGGGGATTCCCTTTTAATAAAAGCGGGTTCTGGTGTAGCTACACTAGGGTTACCTGACTCACCAGGTGTCCCGGCATCTATTGCAGAGAATACTATTACGGTTCCTTATAATGATATGGAAAGCGTCAAGTATGTATTTGAGGAATATGGCAAGGATTTAGCAGCTGTTATTATTGAACCTGTCTCAGGCAATATGGGAGTAGTCCCACCGCAAGAAGGCTTCTTGGAGCAGCTTCGTGAAATTACTGAGGACCATGGCACGTTGCTTATTTTTGATGAAGTAATGACCGGTTTTCGTGTCGGGTACGAAAGTGCCCAAGGTCACTTTGGAGTCACTCCTGATATGACTTGTCTCGGTAAAGTGATAGGCGGCGGCCTTCCGGTCGGTGCGTATGGTGGAAAACGAAAAATCATGGAACGTGTAGCTCCTGTTGGCGACATTTATCAGGCAGGAACTCTATCTGGTAACCCTCTGGCAATGACCGCTGGGTATGAAACGTTGAAAGCTATGGACGAAGAAGCTTATCAAAAAATAGGTGAAAAAGTCGATCGACTTGTGGAAGGTTTCAAGGCAGCTGCTGAGAAATACAGCATTCCATTAACCGTCAATAGAGCTGGTTCCATGGTGGGTGTCTTTTTCAATGAAGATCCCGTGGTCAACTTTGAAACAGCAAATGCTTCTAATCTGGACATGTTCGCAAAATATTATCAAGGAATGATTGAAGAAGGTATTTTCCTTCCGCCTTCTCAATTTGAAGGCTTGTTCTTATCCACCGCTCATACTGAAGAAGATATAGAAAAAACGATCAAAGCCGTGGAACAAGTTTTCAGTAATTTATAATTTCGCAAAAGGCTCTGTACTACAAGCCTTCAGCAGTGAGTAAAGCACTCAGATGAAATCAAATCAGCTGAATAGTCACTTATAAAAAATCGCTCTGTTTCGTTTTTTTGTTAAAGCTTAGTCGCTTACATTAAAACAAGTGGAGCGATTTTTATTATAAGAGATTAATTAAACAATGACGCGCGATCGTTGATTGGAAGTGTGATTTTTAACCGTTCTTTCATCGTAATGAGGGCAAGGTGTTTTTAGGAATGGGCTCGCTTTCCTTGGGAGCTTGGTGAGTTTCCTCGAGCTAACGCTCTGCGAGGCCTCATCGATCACTCTCTTCCCACAGGAGTATCGCAATTCCCCGGAGCTCTTAGCGATGATTAAGTGGAACGAAAACTTCCGTTGCGTCCCTCTCCACATGTCGAAGCTGAGTCGATAAAGGAGAAAGTCTACTTCTAAAACGTTCAGGATAGTTCCTTTTTCTTTTCCTAATGTATATCAAAGAAATTCATGCATACGTTTTAAGTAGGTGACTTTGTTGATTAATTAGGGGAGGGAATGGAATACATGCAAAACAATCAGGAATTTACATTTTATTTAGATGAATCTCTGTGGTTCAAGGAAGGACAGGGAGTAAATGAATTATTAGGCATATCATTGGACCCTGATGTATCTATTACAGATTTAGGAGAAGAAGTAAGGCTTCATGGATTTGTCGTGCTGTCTGGGGAATATTTACCGAACCCAGACATTGAGCCATACAGAAACCAAGATGCTATTCCTGTTGGTCGAGTATTGGAGGTAGCCGATGCAGAAGATGGAGTGGCAGAGTTTTCTCATTCATTTCCAGTTGAAATTACTGTAGCCAAAGATCGAGTCGATGATTTAGATAAAGTAGTAATAAACATTGAAAGTTTCGATTACGAATTACCTGAACCTGCAAACTTGAGTCTTCATGCTCAAATCAGCATGATGGGCATAAAACAAGAGCAAACGGCTGCCCCTGAAAAAGACGATCATGAAATGATTACGATTGGCCCTGTCCGGTATACTGAAGAAGAAACGTTGGCTGTAGATGAAGTGGATTTCAATAAAGATACTGGAGAAGAAACCTTGGCTGCAGATGAAGTGGATTTAAAGAAAGATATTGAAGAAGAAACATTGCCAGTTGATGAAGTTTCCTTGTACGAAAATACTAAAGAAGACAGTCTAAGGAATGAACGTTATGAAACTTATGAGGAAAGCAGCAGGAAAGAAAAAACCCAAAGTTTATCAGAATTTTTCTATACAAATGAGAAAGAGATTGAGGAGGAAACTGAATTAGTTGAGGATGAAGATGATTCTGAAACATATGAGGCGGAGAATGTATCAAATGTAGAAGAAGAATCCTCGCCATCCGTCAACGGCTTCAAGCAAATATTCCAACACCTCTTTCCAAATAGAGATGAAACGTATACGCAAATGAAGATGTATATTGTACAAGAGGATGAAACCATTCAAATGATCGCTGAACGCTATGAGGTGCCTGTGAAACAGTTGGAGAAAGTGAATGGGGTAGAAGATGAAGTTTCACCCGGGCAAATTGTTTATATTCCGAATTAAATCCACTTCACTCGGAAAGCTAAGTGAAGACCTATACAGACCCCAAGCAATAAAACGTCAAGTGTGGTAGGAAAGATGACGGTTCTGATCAGCTGATAAATACAAATAGGTAACGTCGCTTTTTCAATGACATAGAGCCAATGACGACACCATGGAGGTAACCGATAACGGTACATTCTACTCATATAGACCACCTCTTTCTTTTAAATTTTAAAAATAGTTGACTTCCTAGTCGCATTCTATATACAATATGAATACTAACTACTATATGTGAAATGCCGTGATTGGGAAGAGTACATCAATCTCTCCTTCAGAGAAGAAAACATGAGCTGAGAGTTTTCTAGGAAAGAGATGGATGGAAGGTCGCCCGGGATGCAGCTTCTTTGAATGTTCAGTAAAAGAAGCCGGTTAAAAGCCGTTATTTGTCATGAAGTGTACAGATGTAAATGTCTGTAAATGAAGGTGGTACCACGGAAACTCAGTCCTTTTCGTCCTTTTTAGGATGAAAGGGATTTTTTTGTTTTACAGCAGTGTATGATTTGAAGGAGGAAATGAAATGGAGCATGAAAATCTGTCAATGCCGACGAAGTATGATCCGGCAGAAATTGAAAAGGATAGGTATCAATATTGGGTAGATGGTAAATTCTTTGAAGCCGATGGGGATAAGAGTAAAGAGCCTTATACGGTCGTCATCCCACCGCCTAACGTCACGGGGAAACTGCACCTTGGTCATGCCTGGGATACTACATTGCAAGATATTCTGACGCGTGTGAAGCGCATGCAGGGTTATGATGTGCTATGGCTGCCGGGAATGGACCATGCAGGTATCGCTACGCAAGCTAAAGTAGAAGCTAAACTGAAAGAGCAAGGAACGTCCCGGTATGATTTAGGGCGAGAGGCTTTTCTTGATAAGTCTTGGGAATGGAAAAAAGAATACGCTCAGTTCATTCGAACGCAATGGGAAAAGCTAGGGCTTGGATTAGATTATTCCCGCGAAAGGTTTACCTTAGATGAAGGGCTTTCTGAAGCTGTAAAAGAAGTCTTTGTGAAACTTTATGAAAAGGACCTTGTTTATCGGGGAGAATATATCATTAACTGGGATCCATCCACGCAAACGGCGCTTTCTGATATCGAAGTGGAATATAAAGATGTCCAGGGTGCATTCTATCATATGCGTTATCCATTAAAAGATGACGAGGGATCGATAGAAATCGCTACGACACGTCCGGAAACGATGCTTGGAGATACGGCGGTAGCCGTGCATCCTAAAGATGAGCGATATAAACATTTGATCGGCAAAAAAGCGGTGCTTCCTGTCATCGGACGTGAGATTGAAATTGTAGCGGATGATTATGTTGATATGGAGTTCGGTTCAGGAGCTGTGAAAATTACTCCGGCTCATGACCCTAATGATTTCGAAATCGGTAACCGCCATAACTTAGAGCGCGTACTCGTTATGAACGAAGACGGTTCTATGAATGAAAATGCCGGCAAGTACAAAGGGATGGATCGCTTCGAATGTCGTAAGCAGCTCGTTAAGGATCTCGAAGCTAGCGGTGTTCTTTTTGAGATTGAAGAGCATATGCATTCGGTTGGTCACTCGGAAAGAAGCGGAGCTGTTGTAGAGCCATATTTGTCCACTCAATGGTTTGTTAATATGGAACCCCTTGCTAAAGAGGCGATCAAATTACAATCCGGCGATGATAAAGTCAGCTTTGTTCCTGACCGTTTTGAAAAAACTTACTTGAACTGGATGGAAAACATCCGTGACTGGTGTATTTCTCGTCAGCTTTGGTGGGGGCACCGCATTCCAGCATGGTATCACAAAGAAACAGGAGAAATCCATGTAGGGAAAGAAGCTCCTAAGGATATCGAAAATTGGGAACAGGATGAAGATGTACTTGATACATGGTTTTCATCCGCATTATGGCCTTTTTCTACAATGGGATGGCCTGATGAGAACAATGAAGATTTCAAACGGTACTTCCCGACGAACGTGCTAGTTACAGGCTACGATATTATTTTCTTCTGGGTAAGCCGCATGATCTTCCAGTCGATTGAATTTACAGATCGACGTCCATTCGAAGACGTACTGATCCATGGCCTCGTAAGGGATGCGGAAGGCCGTAAGATGAGTAAATCTCTCGGAAACGGTGTAGATCCAATGGATGTCATAGAAAAGTATGGGGCAGACTCCCTTCGCTATTTCTTATCCACAGGATCATCACCAGGACAAGATTTGCGCTTTCAGTGGGAGAAGGTAGAATCGACGTGGAATTTTGCGAATAAAATTTGGAATGCGTCTCGTTTTGCTTTAATGAATATGGGCGATCTTAAATATGAAGACATCGATCTCTCAGGTGAAAAATCTGTAGCCGATGAATGGATTCTGACTCGCTTAAATCAGACCATTGAACAAGTCACAAAGAATATTGATCGCTATGAATTTGGTGAAGCTGGACGCCACCTATACAACTTTATTTGGGATGAATTTTGTGACTGGTATATAGAAATGGCTAAATTGCCGTTGTATGGAGAAGATGAAAAGAGAATTCATACGACTCGCTCCATTTTAGCTTATACGCTGGACCAGATAATGCGGATGCTTCATCCATTCATGCCATTTATTACTGAAGAGATCTGGCAGCATTTGCCTCATAAAGGGGAGTCCATTACTCAAGCAGCATGGCCGCAAGTGGTCAAAGAATTTCACAGTGAGCAGGCAGTATCCGAAATGAATCGATTGGTCTCTATTATTCGTTCGGTAAGGAATATCCGTGCCGAGGTAGATACACCGATGTCTAAAGAGATCCAGCTTCTTATTCAGGCGAAAGATGAAGAGGTTATCAAGGAATTAGAGAAGAATCGCAGCTACCTAGAGCGTTTTTGCAATCCAAGCGAACTTACCATCAGGACAGACTTGCAAGCTCCGGAAAAGGCTATGTCAGCCGTCGTAACAGGAGCTGAGCTTTATTTACCTTTAGCTGGCCTGATCAATATCGATGATGAGATTAAGCGTCTCGAAAAAGAATGGGATAAATGGGACAAAGAAGTAAACCGTGTACAGAAAAAGCTGGCGAATGAAGGCTTTGTCAGTAAAGCTCCAGACCATGTCGTCGAAGAAGAACGTAATAAAGAAAATGATTATTTAGATAAACGATCGAAAGTTGAAGCAAGGATGAAAGAATTGAAAGCTTAAAAGGGAAAAGGAGGGTATTCAAAGGAATACTCTCCTCTTTTATGATACAAAAAAGTGAGGGATATCAGTGAATTACGAAGACTCTATCCAATGGATACACTCAAGAGAGAAGTTTAAATTCAAGCCAGGATTAAAAAGAATGGAATGGATGATGGAGAAGCTGGGCCATCCGGAGAAACAGTTGAACTCCATACATATCGCAGGAACGAATGGAAAAGGATCGACTGTTTCATTTCTTAGAAATTTACTTCAGAAACAAGAGTATACCGTAGGGACTTTCACCTCTCCATACATCGTCCGATTTAATGAAAGAATGAGCATAAACGGAGATCCCATTTCAGATTACGAACTTGCCGATATAGTTGAGATGGTGAAACCACTCGCTGAGGAAGCGGGCCAAACTGAACTTGGGGAGCCTACAGAATTTGAAGTCATTACGGTAATAGCTATCCTGTATTTTAAAAATAAAGGCGTAGATTTTGCAGTATTTGAAACTGGGTTGGGCGGCCGCTATGATTCCACGAATGTCATACATCCGTTAGTGGCGATCATTACGAATATAGGTAAAGACCATACGCATATCCTCGGAAATACTTTCGAAGAGATTTCCTATCAAAAAGCAGGGATCATAAAGAAGAAAACACCGGTCCTGACTTGTGTAAAACAGAAGGAGGCCCTTGAGGTTATAAAAAAAGAAGCAGCACTTCAACAGGCGGACCTCTTGATTGATGGGGAGGATTTTTCAGCTGAGTATTACGGAAGTTCAAGTGATGGGGAAGTTTTTACTTTTCATATGAAAACGTACGACTCACCAGAGCTCGTCTCGAATTTGAAGGGAGTTCACCAGGTGGCTAACGCTTCTCTTGCTCTTGGGGCTATCGAACAATTAAGGAAGATGGGCTTTCTTATTCAGCAAGATTTTTACCCTGAAGCTATATCGGCAACAACTTGGCCGGCTCGATTTGAAACAGTTCAGGAGGATCCTCGCGTTATTTTGGATGGAGCCCACAATGAAGAAGGAACTGAAGCTTTAGTAAGTACCATTGAAAATTACTTCCCGAACCAGACCATTTACCTATTATATGCGGCAGTGGAAGGGAAACCGGTCCATAATATGTTAGAAAAGCTGCAGCCCATTGTTAAAGAAGCATGGTTCACACAATTTGATTTTCCAAAATCGCTTAAGGGCAGAGATTTAGAAGCTGAATCAATGATTGAACCCGCACATGTGGAAGAGGATTATAGAGAGGCTCTTAATCAAATACTTGGAAAAATGACAGGGAAGGATGTCCTAATAGTTTCGGGATCTTTGTATTTTATTTCCGATATAAGGAAATGTTTTGAATAAAAAGTATGGCTATGATAATATGATAATTGTTTGAATATTCTTTTACTATTGTAGCGAGAGGGTGCAGCTCTATTGATAACTAAACGAAAAAAGCTCGCCGTTTATGCCTCCTGGTTAGTCATTTGGCCAGCCGCGATCTACATACTTTTTTCGAATACACCATTAGAGCTTGCAGATTACAAAATAGATATTTTCGGATTCATCGTTCTTGCCTCAGTAGTGGCTTTATTTCCATTGTTGATGGGAGACCATCCTGTTTTCTTAACGAACGTAGTCAGCTTTGCTGCTTTTCTGTATTTCGGCCTCCTGGTAGAGATACTTGTAATACAGGCAGCGATCTTATTTCTTATGCTAAAGCTCGGAGTGGGACGGGTTGGTTTCTTTCGTATCCCTTTGAATATGCTCATGTTTCTAGTTATTTCGTTAGCCTCTGCTTATGTATATATTCTGCTGGGTGGAAGCCACGGAAGTGACGCTTTAAGTTCCGGAAACGATGCCATCCCAGTAGTTGCGTATGTCGTTACTCACGTAGTAGTCAATCAGCTGCTCCTTCAGTTCATCTGGAGGTATTTGTATGGCCGGAAGCAAAATCTTTTGGACAACGGGGTGCTGTGGGAATTAATAAGTTTAATATTGATATCACCCGTAGGACTTATGCTGTATTTTGTTTACACAAAAATCGGTCCGTCTGCCATTTATTTGATTGGTTTTCCTTTTTTACTGCTTTCTATCACTTTAAGACAATTCCATAAAACGAGTCAGGTGAATTACTATTTACAGACTACTGGCGAAATTGGTCATGAACTTACAGGCAGCCTCGGTGTGAAAGAAGTGTTAGATGTCTTTGTTATGAGGGTAACTGAGCTGCTTCCGGTTGATTATATGTATGTTTTTGACGTGACACATGGCAACTCGCTAAAATTAATTAGATATTACAACCGGTTTCAGCAGGATGAAATTCCTGACCTTAACCTGGTAGAGAATCAAAGCATCAGTGGAGATACATGTAAGCGTGGCAAAGGTAAGCATTACCATAACAGAAAAAAGTGGAGACATTTGAGCAACTCTTATACTCCGGAGAATGCTGAGAGCGTTTTGTCTATTCCGATCAGCCGTCAAAACGAAATAGTGGGTGTAATTACAATGTACTCGACCAGTCCTCGTGCGTTCTTTAAATATCAGTATATGATATTGAACATACTGGGTGGTTACTTAGCAGTAGCCATCGAAAATGCTAGGAACTATAAAAAGACTAAAATGGAGAGCGAGCGCTGTCCTTTGACGTCATTGTATAATTATCGATATTTTGAAAACTATCTGCAAATATTAACAGATGAGTGGGCAAATGAACAAACGAGTCAACCGGTCTCCCAAATTTTATTAGATATCGATCACTTTAAGTCTGTGAACGATCAGTATGGGCATGAAGCGGGGAATGAAATTTTATGCGAACTGGCTGTCCGACTAGAGCAAGTGATTGGCGAACTTGGAACTGTGGCACGTTATGGCGGGGAGGAATTCGTTGTTTTGCTTCCAGGTATGACGATCGAAGAATCACTTCCTATGGCTGAGGAGATCCGGCAAACGATTATTGAAAAACCCTTCACCGCATATGAGCATATCTTAAAGGATAGAGAGCCCGCTAGCATCCGTATATCTGCGAGTATCGGAGTAGCATCCTATCCTGAACATTGTGAGGATATTCTTGAATTAACCCGTCATGCAGACCGGGCAATGTATGTAGGTGCTAAACAGAGGGGACGAAATCGAGTAGCCAGTTATGAAAAGTTGAAACAAGATGCTGTTACATAAGCTAATTCACATGATAAAAACTCTTAAAAATGAAAGTAGTATCTGAATAGACCCTCATAAAAATCTCCCTTTTTCGTTTTTGTTAAGTTAAGTCACTTACATTAAAACGAGAAGGGCGATTTTTTTGTATTAAGTTATGTCGAACGTCATGGTTGATTTTTTATAATTGAGTAATACAACTATAAGTCAGGATTGTGATGACTCGATTTCGGATTATTTTGTGGGAGAAGAGGTGTTTGGGAACGATGCGCTTTTGTCGGGACCACTGAAAAACTGATTTATTCCCATAATTAAATGATGAAATATTCAAATATGGAAAGTTAAAGGATGGATACAACGATTAAACGTTGTGGAAACCAAGTGTCTCTGATTTCAAGTGTTAGAGGGCGTTCATTTTCAAAAACAGATGTCATAATGAACGATTTGATGGTGAGAAACTGAGTCATAAAGAAACGGACAGGTTTGTGTAAGACCCAGTTTAGTAATAAATGGGTTATTGATAAAAGCATACACAATGATAATTCCATGAGCATCCATAAAATAATAGAACCCATTAACAAAAAGGAAAAAGAAGGCCGTGTGATTTATACCGCCTTCTTTTTCCTTTGATGCGTGCGTTTTATTGAGGATGAGGAGTCTTCTTCACGCTAAGAACGATAACCGTAAACAGGATGAGCACCATTCCAAGAAGTTGGATGATGATTAAATGATCGCCGATTAGGAGAAAGCCAAACAATGAAGCTGTTACCGGTTCCACCATAGCGACCATTGAAGCGGTAGTTGGGGCAGTCCACTGAATGCCAATCACATAAAAGATAAATGAAATTCCAGCTCCCAGGATTCCCAATAAAAGAAACCAGCCTAAGTCGTTTGACTTCGCAACACTAGCAGCTTCATCTATGTCCGCAATAAGCAAAAGTACGAGACAAAATGCAAAGAACGCGATGGTTAACGTGGTCTGTGGCTTTCCAATGGAAGAGGCGTTCTTAAATCCGAATATAAATAATGCATAGGAAAGGCCGGCAGCAAGCCCGGAGGCCACCCCTAGAAAACCCACTGATATAGAATCCGCATTGTAAGCACCTGTAAGCATGATAATTCCCATAAGTACACCCGATATGCATCCCCATTTAAACCAAGTCGAACGTTCTATTTTTAATAAAAAAGAGATGATAAGGACGAACACCGGTGCTGTGTACATTAAAGTAGCAGCAACAGCCACGCTTGATGCTTGGATAGTGAGAAAATAAAAGGTGAAATTACCAGCAACACCAACACCAGCTAATAAGGACCAAATGTATAAACGAGTAGAGGAGGTCCAATTTTGTTTAAAGCGTAAAAGAAACCATACAAAAAAACATACAAAGCCAACAGCCCCTCGATAAAGTGAAATTACAATAGGATCCCAGCCCTTGTTCATTAAAATATCTGCAATTCCTCCACTAACGCCCCAGAATATAGCTGCACAAATAACTAAGCTTACACCTACGGATCTCACCTTTTATATGCCTCCTAAAAAATAGTAATAATACAAAAACAGACCTCTTAGAAATATAAAGTGCGCTTAAAAACAATGGAAATTATAGAGCCAAACCATCTTCTGTAATAAAACGCATGTTTTTAGAAGGCATAAGTGATAATTTTCTTTACTTCATCCTCAAGTCAAATTAATCTTTCACATGGAATATATATACGGAACTTTGCGGTCAGAGGATAAAGTTAAAACAGTGAAAGCTGATACTTAATATTGAGTTTGATAGCTATTGGATTATTAAAAATTCATTATTAGAAGGGGAAGCTGCTTCTTATTGATCTCATATTGGTGTATCTAATTATTAATGTAAACTTAGATATTTTGATTTTTGAGAAAACGAAGGAGGTGGTAGAAATATAATAAACTCTCGTATGGTAAAAATTAGAAATTTATTTCTAAGCTTAGCAGGGGCATACCTTTTTTTCAATCAAAAAATAGAAAAATTTGATATTTATTGGTATATTCAGAATTAGCTAGTGGATCGATACCATCTCAGATTCAAATTTAAAAGAATTAGGGACAATTCTGAAATAAAGTGGACACTCTAATGACAAGGAAATTGTAGCTCTAATTAGTGTATTGGGAGCGATGGTCTTACCTTTATTGACTAAATCGTCTAAACTCACAAAGGTTTCGATAGGGAATAAAATCAGTCTTTTCGTACTACCGGTGGTCTTTTTCACAATCATATTCGTTGTGACTTTAAATGATGATGATTATTGGGTTATTGATGAAGGACACATGACTGTTCAAGAGGACACGAATAATCACTACTGTCGTGTTTCAACGATTTCAGAAGGAAACAAAGAAATGTTTGAAACTCATACCTTAAATAATCGTATTTGTAGGTGAATTAGCTTTTTTATCAGGTGCTATATTATTTTTTTTTTCAACATTCAATAAGGTAGTGCGAATATAACTGTAGTAATTAGGAGTGAAAAATGCTAGAACTAATTTTATTTGGGATATTAGTGGTTTTAATAGCTGTTGCGTGCAATATCAAATTGGTCGGTGAAAAAATACTTGAGAAAGAAGAAAGGAGGAGACTAATTTTGCAGCCTTAAAATTTAACGTTTATCATGAATTCAATTCTTCCTGTATCGGGGACGATTGCTCTATTATGGCGATCGCTTTTTAATTAACGCAGCAGAATTGTTTAACAAAGCAGGACAAGAGTTAGAAGTGGTAAATTATCAATAATTAAGGGGTATAAAAATATGGATTTATCTATTCGAACCGCCGAGAAAAACGATTATGAGTCATTGTTGCCTTTATTTAAGCAGGTTCATGAATTGCACGTTGCTGAAAGACCAGATTTATATAAAGAGAATTCAACTCCAGTCGAGCAAGAGTTCTTTGAAAGCCAGTTAATTGATAACCAACAGCATATTTTTGTGGCTGTCATAGGGAATGATATAGTCGGAGTTATAGTTACTAAGGAAGAAGAAACGCCTGAAAATTCTTTCGTCAAAGCGAGGAAGGTATTATTTATAAATAGTTTATGTGTTGATGAAACGCATAGAAAGAAGGGTGTCGGAAAAAAACTAACTACATACGTTTTTGATTTTGGAAGAAGCCTCAGAGTTGATAGTATTGAACTGGGAGTATTCGAGAAAAATAAATCTGCAATAGAATTTTATAAGTCAATGGGGATGACAACAAAGAGTAGAAAAATGGAGATTAAATACAACTAAATGGAGCGTTAGAGAGAGATTTTTTAAATATATAACGAACCCGAGTATTACATAGACTTGGCCATTGCTTAATACGAACGATCGCTTTATTACTAACGAAGCGGGATATAACATTTAAATAATTGTATTAAATTGATATGAAGGAGTGAATTATTTAATTGAAGAAGTTTAATAAACAAGAGCTAATATTTATGAAATGGATAGGTTTCGTAGTAGTTCTCTTCTCGATTTTTCTTGAATCACAAATATCAAATGGTGGTTTTTTTGGTTTCTCCTATATCCTAGTAGCAAGTATGGTCATTGGGGCAAATATGATATTTCTGGCTGAATTTAAACTTAAAAAATATAAATCTGAATGATAAATTAATTTTAAAATTTAAATAATATAACAACAGTCTTAAAATAACTCTTAACTTTTTTGGTCAGGACTATTTCGGTAGAAATGAAATATTCTGTTTAGGCGGCCTGAATAAAGTAGGGGGATATGTATAGGGGCTTGTTGGTATTATTAGTGGACTTATAGCAGTAGAACTCGTTGTTTTTTTATAATGAATAGACCTGAAACGACCACATTTGGAGAACTAATACATAAGGAATTAACTTCGTCTGATGATATCAATGAAGTTTATATTAATCAGTATTGTTAGGTAATGAATTTACAACTATTACTGATCGTCAAGATAAAAAAATAAAAACCCCACTGATATGAATCAACTTCTAATCACTACGTTCAAAAAGGGCAGCTGCCTCCTTCTTCTATCGTGTGGGGTCCATTAATATACTCTTTTCCAATAACTTCTCCTTCGGCGCAAATGAACTCATTTTCACCATCTGAATACCCGATATTTTTGCGGAAGATAATGTCCCCTTTTGCTATCAGTGATGTATTGTTTTGGAAATACCCGGTTTCATTGAAAGTGATATTGCCTTCAGATTTAACAGAACTATTGCCATTTAAATTCGCCTGACTGTGAAAGGTTATGTCTCCTCCTGAAGACATGGACGCGTTGTTTTGAAATTGTGTCTTGCCGCGAATATCGATAGATCCGCCTGCGTACAAGTCGGCATTTCCTAGAAGGTTTACTTTATGTGTAAAAGCAGCACCCTCTGAGACGTACATTTCTACATTATTTCCAATCCTAAAATCATTATTAGAGAATAGATATCCTCCTATGTTAAAAGTACCATTTGAAAAAGAAGTCATGGGTTGATCAAATCGAGTACTGCCAGATGTCTGCAGGGTAAAATTATTATTAAAGTTTGTGTTGTTCTTAAAATGTACGTTGTTTCCTTCAAGCACCCCGCTGTTGAGGTTGAAGCGGTTGTTGAACTGTATATTGTTACTTACCTTTAGTGTGCCTTGTTGTATACTGGCGTAGCCATCTACATATAAGCTTTCACCAATTTCAACTAAAAGTTCATCACGGTAGCCATTAGTACCATTCATTGAAAATCCTTGTTTGGCGTGCACAAATTCAGCGAATGTCGTATGAAGGCAAGGACTTGTCCAACTAGCAAAAGTGATCGACAAAAGTGATACTGAGTCTTCATAATGGCACTGGCCATTACCGTTTGAATTCGTACGTTGGTAAGGCTCTCCATCTTTCACACTTAAGTCCTCAAACTGTTCACTTGTTGTAAAAATAGTTTCCGGCTCTTCATTTTCGTTTTGTTTTACTTCTACTTTCAGGTGGGAAGGGCTCCTGGGCATTATCACGGTAGAGGTATTGTAATCTGAAGAATTTTGTCCTGTTGTGGAAACTGTCAAACCAATGCTTATAGGACTTTCGGTTGTAGTATTTATACAATCCCCTGGATTAGATAATGAAATATTCCCATTTTCAATGTATAATTCATTTATGTAAATGTGCTCATTACTTAAGACTTTATCATTATTTACATATAATTGAAGTTCGTTATCAAAACAGATTTCAGCAGGTTGATTTTTAGTTTCTTCCCTTATTTGGGATAGTAATAGATTGGACTGCTGCTTTAAATCTATTTGACTTTCCACACTGCTCGATGAGTTGATCGACTGTACAAATAAAGAGCCCGCAATGGTTAAGATAATGCCTGCAATGGCTAAAGCAGCTAATAGTTCAATTAGGGTAACACCTCGATTATTATTTAAAAAGTTCTGTCTCATACTGGTTCTCCTAACTAGACAAAAGTAGTGGTGATATTATGAATGCCGAAGAAGATGGCTTCACTTTAATTGAAGTGTTGGCTGCAATAACATTGGTAGGGATCATAGCGACAGTGTTTCTTGCCGTTTTTTCTAATTATGCTGCATCCACCGATCGAGTCGAAAGTGAGCTTGATGCAACAAATCTTGCACAAGAAGTCGCTTTTCATGCGGGACAGTCGGAGCAGATCGTAAGCCAGGACCCTGCTGCGTGTGAATCAGATAGTGAACATCAGCAAGTGAATGTAAGTTCTTTATCTAATATAAACAGTCAATTTGAATCAGATGGTTCTAACCGATTATATTACACATCTTCTCAAAATCAAACCTATGACCTAGTTGTGAATCTGTGTCAGAACGAAGCGGAAAAAGGATTGGTCGTACGTATGAAAGTTGAGGTGTATCGAACTTTACAAAGCGGTGATTTATCCCTTGTAACAGAAGTGTACCAATACATAGATGAAGAGGTGAATCCCTCGTGAAACTTTTTAGCAATGAGCGGGGCGCTGCTTTAATTATGGTTTTATTTCTTATCGTTTTCATGGGACTTCTATTTACGGTGGCTGGATTTCAATTGACCTCCACAGGTAAACAGGTCACACTCTCGCAAAAGCACCTGCAAGCTGAAAACCTGGCTGTGATGGGCCAGGATTACTTCCGATCTTTTCTAAATAAGATAGAACCAGAAATTGTTGAAGGAGATACCTCGCAGCAAATTTTAGAGTATTGGGGAAGCGAAACGACGATAACCATGGATGACGCATCCCTGCAAACCGAATATACGGTCCGCGTTTTTGAGCATCCTACCGAACCTAATAAACTTCAATACGAAAGTATAGGCAGGTCAGGAGAAGTTGAGGAAGTTATAGAAGGTACGGTAACTATTGAATCAGCAGAATAAAAAAACCTTATAACCAGCTCCATTTAATCAATTTACAGAAGGAAATCATCATGCTGCGTAATAGTTGTTAACTGCAGTGCTTGGAAGTTTAAGCAAGGTGAGGAGGAAGTGGCATGCAGATCATATTCTTTGTTTTATCTTTGATTGTCGTTATTGCTTTAATAACTACCTATCGATCTGGAGCTGATAGACAAAGTCTATTTCTTCTGTTCGGTGCGGCGGTCACAGTGAGTATAATTATCATTTTTGCTAATACGATATTCCAATTATGGGGTACAGTATTACTTGGCAGCATTCTCATCTTTTCGACTTACATAATGATCAGACGTAAAATTGTTGAAGTCTCTCAAGATGAGAGTATAGACGAAATCGAGCCAATAAATGTACGAGTAAATAAAATTAATGATCAATATACGCAAAAGGGATCCTCTTTTTTGAGTGAACAAAACACTTCCTCCGAAAAGGAAAGTGTCAAAGAAGAAGTTATTCCTGAGCGGGTATCTTTTAATCAATTGAAAGTAAACAATGAAGCATTTGATATTGAAGAAGAATGGTTTTCTAAGCGAACAATTCCTGATGCTCAGCAGGAAGATAAGAATCCCATTCTTATTACTGAGGTAGAGGGTCGTTTAGAAGCCATTTTTGAGGAAGAGGAAGAAAAACCTATTAAAAATCAACCTATAGAACATGTCACTGCTTCGGAACAAGAAAAGACAGAGGTCGAAGATTATGAGATTGCAGAAATTAATGTCGATGTCCCACAAAGAAGGATGAGGTGATCAAGGTGAGCCAATGGAAAGGTTTAATCATAATGACGAGCATGGTACTCTTCATATTAAGTGTTACGTATGGAGGACCCCTTGGCTGGCAAATCGTATCAGGTGAGCACGGAAAGTTTGCTAAGGGCACTCAAATAGCCGGAGTGAATGTTGAGGATATGAATCAAGAAGAAGCCGCCGGAAAATTGGAATATCAATTCTCCAAATGGAAGAAAAACCATCTTATCGAGATAGAAACTCAGGAGAATACATTACGTTTTCAGGATTCTTTTTTGACAATATCTACAGAAGCTTCATTACATAATAGTGAGAGCGGGGAAAATACTGCTGCAGTTATTAAAGTAGACCGCTCTCATCTCGATGATTTTAAAAGAAGTACGGGGGAAAACATCAGCGATAATTTATTATCAGAAGAGCTTGTCGCTCAAGTTGAAACTGACGCATCAACCCTTCCGGAAAACTTGCCTGCCTATTCTGTTTATGAATTTTTACCACCTGATGTAGAGGCTTTATATGAAACGATTTCTACTGCAGAAATCAATATTAAGGATAGAGAACAGCTAGCGGAATTTTTGGACAAGCTAGGTTCCGTGTCCTTAGAGCCTGGAAGCAGCTTTTCTATAATTGACACTATTGAATCCCTTCCTGCATCCATCGATGAGGAAGATGAACACCGATTTGCAACCGCTGTCTATACAGCCGTCCTCAATACAAACTTTTCGATCGATGAAAGACATATAAGCCAGCAGCTCCCCGATTTCGCAGATATAGGAAAAGAAGCTGCTGTTGATTTTGATAAATCACACGACCTTTCTTTTACGAACCCGAATGAATACACTTATGATTTGGTGTTCTCAATAATCGACAACCGGCTTACATTGGAAATTCGGGGCTATCCTATGGGGAGTAAAGTCAAAACTCATACTGAAGAAGAAAAAGAAATTCCTTCCCGGACAGTTGTTGAATATTCTGTTGATCTCAATGAACAGGAAATTAAGGTTGAAGAAGAAGGACAACCTGGCAGAAGCGCTGTGACGACAAGAGTCATTTCGAATGAAAATGGTGAGCGAACGGAAAAAATGGGCCGTGATTATTACCCCCCTGTTAATCGTATAGAAGTCCGAAGCAGTTTACTTAAAGAAAACACAATGGACGAAGAAGAGATGGAAGAAGATTTTCCTGCCTCTGACAGCGATTCCTCTTCACCTGAGAGAAATGATTCAGATACTGATGGTCCACAGAGTGAGGTGGATGAGACTATTGAAGAATCCAACCCTTCATTTGAAGAAGACGAAAATAGTGATGAAGAGAAAGAAGGGGAAGGGATTTGGGAAAATGAAGATGAAGTTTTGTACTTTAAGTAAACTTCGAAGGAGGCCCCTATGGAAAGAAAAAGGCTTGGTGATATTTTAAAAGAGACAGGGCTGGTATCTGAACAGGAAATCCATGACACCCTGCTTATCAAGAAGGATAAACAGAAACTCGGTGATGCCCTCTTGGAGAGAGGATTGATTACTGAACAACAGCTGATAGAGGTGCTCGAATTCCAGTTAGGCGTCCCTCACGTTTCTCTTTATCGTTATCCGATTGATTCAAGTTTAATGAATATAGTCGATAAAGAATTTGCTGCGAGAAATATCGTGATGCCTTTAAAGAAAGAAAACAATATCATGACCCTCGCTATGAGTGATCCGATGGACTACTATGCGATTGATGATTTACAAATCAGCACCGGCTTCCAAATTTCACCTGTGATCGCTGCACGTGAGGAGATTTTGCATACCATCAACAAGTATTATGGAATGAGTCAGAAGGAGGAAGAGGTAACGGGAGGTGACGATGACCAATCGCCTGCGATTCGCATTGTTGATCAGATTCTGCAAACCGGGATCCAACTGAAGGCGAGTGATATTCATATTGACCCCCAGGATACAAAAGTGCTCATAAGGTATCGAGTAGATGGTTTGCTTCGCACAGAAAAATCCTTATCCAAGTCCATACAAAACTCTTTAACTGCGCGTGTGAAAATCATGAGTAATCTGAATATAACGGAAAGCCGGCTGCCTCAAGATGGACGAATAAAAACAGATGTGAACTCTATCCCTGTTGACCTTAGAATATCTAGCTTACCTACTGTTTTTGGTGAAAAAATAGTCATCAGGATTTTAGATTTGGGCAGTATTCTGAATAAACTTTCAGAATTAGGATTCAACAAGATTAATTATAAACGTTATTTGAAATTGATCGAACAACCTTCCGGCCTAATTTTGATCACTGGTCCAACTGGGTCTGGAAAATCTTCTACCCTCTATGCGTCATTGAACCACCTTAATACAGATCAGCAAAATATCATCACGATCGAAGATCCTGTGGAGTATCAAATAGAGGGAGTCAATCAAGTGCAAGTGAAAACTTCGGTGGGGTTATCCTTTTCAAAGGGATTACGCTCTGTGCTTCGCCAGGATCCGGATATCGTTATGGTTGGAGAGATCCGAGATTCTGAAACAGCTGAGATTGCTGTGCGTGCCTCTTTAACAGGACATCTCGTTTTATCAACATTACATACAAACAGCGCCATAGCAACGATCCCGCGACTGATTGATATGGACATTGAGCCGTACTTAGTTGTATCTTCCTTATCGGGTATTGTAGCTCAGCGGCTCGTACGAAAAATTTGTCCGAACTGTATAAAAGAAGTTGAACCGACTCCGATGGAAAAAGAGCCTTTTGAAAAAAGAGGTTTACCTATTGAAAAAATCCATAAGGGAGCCGGATGTGGCAATTGCCAGCACACCGGTTACCGAGGAAGACTAGCGATTCAGGAGATTCTCGTCATCAACGATGATATCCGCCAAATGATGATGAACAATCAATCGATTTCAAAAATAAAAGAATATGCATTGAAGAATGGAATGATTTTTTTAATTGACGATGGACTGTTAAAAGTTAAAAAAGGATTGACGACGATTGATGAAGTCTTGCGGGTGGCACTAAATGATTAGTACAGGAGGTGTTTTCATATGTTAGAACGTTTTAAAGAATTGTTGACAGCCGCATACAAGTTAGAAGCTTCTGACATTCATCTTACGGTAGGGGTTCCTCCTGTATTCAGATTACACGGGGAACTAAAGCAATATGGAAAAGAAGTTCTTACGCCTGAAAGTATACAGGAAATGGCAGAATCAATATTATCTGAAGAATCGTGGGGAAAATTCAAAGATTTAGGAGAGCTTGATTTTTCTTATGGAATCCCGGGGATCTCTAGGTTCCGCATCAATGCCTATCATCAAAGAGGATGTATTTCTTTAGCTATCCGGATTGTTCCGAAGGAGGTTCCGACCCTTGAAGGTTTATCTATGCCGGATATATTAAAAAACATCGCTAACTCCCCCCAGGGGCTTGTACTAGTTACAGGTCCGACTGGAAGTGGTAAAAGTACGACTCTAGCGGCGATGATCGATTATATGAATCACCATTCGAGAAGGCATGTCATTACACTTGAAGACCCAATTGAATACTTGCATTCTCATCATCATTGCATTATCGACCAACGGGAAATTGGATTCGATACGAAAAATTTCGCCAATGGGTTGAGAGCATGCCTGCGGCAGGATCCGGATGTCATTTTAGTCGGGGAAATGAGGGACTTAGAAACGATATCAACAGCGATTACTGCTGCGGAAACGGGGCATCTAGTTCTAGGAACGCTCCATACGACAGGGGCTTCAGCAACGATGGATCGCGTGATTGATGTTTTTCCACCCGAACAGCAGTCTCAAGTAAGAATTCAATTAGCATCGGTATTACAAGCCATCGTTTCCCAGCGTCTTTTCCAAACGAAAGATCGTAAAGGAAGAAAAGCTGCGACAGAAATATTAATGAATACCCCTGCGGTAAGGAATTTGATTAGAAATGAAAAGATCCATCAGATCCAGAACATAATGCAGACAGCTAAATCTGAAGGCATGCATACGATGGAAATGTCTGTGAGAGAGCTGTTGGATGAAGGTAAAATCTCAGAAGATCATGCAGGTCCATACATACAGGAGAGAGGCTGACAATGGCTCACTTCAAATACGACGGCCGGAATAAGCAAGGCAGGAAGAAGAGTGGAAAAATAAGAGCGGAAAGCAAACAGGAGGCTCTGCAGTCATTAAGAGAATCCGGTATGTTCATAGCTCATATTGAAGAAATGAATGGATTTTTATATCAAGAAATCCGATTAGCTAAAAAGGTAAAGAGCCAGGATTTTGTTCTTTATTTACGTCAATTTGAAACGTTGATTGCAGCAGGGGTGTCCATTCTTGATTCGACTTATATTCTAATGGAGCAGAGCAATAGTAAATCTTTAAAGAAGGTACTGCGTGATGTTGCCGAGGAGTTAGAAGCAGGGCATGCTTATTCGGATGCGGCGGATCGCCATCAAGATGTTTTTCCTGTGCTTTTTATCAATATGGTTCGCGCAGGAGAGGCTGGGGGTAACCTTGATGAAGTTTTACAGCGTATGGCAAGTTATTATGAGAAGCAGCACGATTTGAAACAGAAAGTTATATCTGCGTTATCCTATCCGTTCGTGGTAGGTCTCATTGCACTCTCTATTGTGGTTTTCATGTTGAGCTATGTCGTTCCCAGATTTGAGGATATGTTCTTATCTTTCGGGAGTGATATTCCGCCCTTTACGCATTTTGTATTGAATATCGGCACATTTTTTGGAGTTTATTGGTGGTTAATGCTCACCGTCCCAGTCCTTTTAGTGTTCGGATACCAGGCGGGCCAGCGTCACCCTGCGTTCGCTTATTATACTGACTACTATAAAATGAGAATACCGCTGTTTGGAAAACTCATACAAAAGGCAGCTCTATCTAAAATGACCAGAACATTGAGCTCTTTGTTCAACAGTTCCGTGCCTATCCTTCAGTCTATTTATATCACAGAAAAAATTGTCGGAAATAAAGTAATTGAACAAGCTTTGAGAAAGAGCGCAGACTCTATGGAAAAAGGGGAGTCGATGGCTGAACCTTTCAGGGACCATTGGGCTATTCCTAACCTGGTCACCCAAATGATCATCATAGGAGAAAAAACGGGGGCTTTAGACCAAATGCTCAGCAAAGTTGCTGACTTTTATGAAAGAGAAATCGATCACACTACCGATCGCATCAAAACGTTGATAGAGCCTATCATGATCGTAGTATTAGCTGTTATGGTCGGCGGGATCGTTACGGCGGTGGCTGTGCCGATGTTTTCCATATTCGAGCAGATTTAGTGAAATTACACATTGATTTTGTGTTTACTATAGTAAACACTTAGTTGATTTAGTAAAATAGAATTAGTTTATAAGTCATATGTTAGAGGTGCGATGAACAGAACTCTATATTTGGGCACTTGGAGGGCTGGGAGCAAGTAGTGCAACCGACCTGGTCATAATTGGCAATTAATACTTAAGAAATGGGGAAAATGTATGTTAGAAAGATGGAAGAAAGCACTAAAGAGTCAAAAAGGGTTTACGTTAGTAGAACTGCTGGCGGTTATTGTCATTCTTGGAATCATAGCTGCGATCGCAGTACCGGCTATAGGAAATGTAATTGATAATTCAAAGTCGGATGCTCATGAAGCGAATGCGTCTTCTTTACGAGAAGCGGCAAGGCTATATGAAGTTACGGAAGACGTTGACGATGAGACAATCACTTTGGCTGATTTGATTGATGAGGGCTATATAGACGGGGATGTAGAAAATCCTGACGGGGGTGTCTATAGCCAAACGGATAGTACTGTTAATTTAAGTAATGGTACCGTAACGTTAGATGGTGAGACCTACGAGCAGGCAAGCTCTGAATAAAATAATTAGATCGTTTTAATATTGATGAAAGTCCCTCTTCATGGGGGATTTTCTTCTATACATAACCAAGGAGAGAACAATGACAACTTTTTTCATTCTATATTTTTTTATCTTAGGTATCATCTTAGGGTCTTTTTACAATGTGGTAGGACTCCGTGTTCCAAAAGGAGAACTGTTCAAGGAAGACAGGTCTTACTGTCCTCACTGCCGCCATTCATTAAGCTGGTATGAATTAATCCCTCTCTTATCTTTCACCCTTCAAAGCGGAAAGTGCCGTCATTGCCGACAGCGCATTTCTCCGATTTATCCTTTTATGGAATTCTTCAGTGGACTGGCTTTTGCTGCAAGTTTTTTATCTCTAGGCTTTCAGTTTGAACTTCTTCTCGCTCTATTATTGGTTTCTATGTTTCATATTATCGTGGTCAGTGATCTAAGATATATGATTATTCCAAATAAAGTGCTGGTGTTTTTTGCTTTTCTCATAATGATTTATCGCATAGCGGACCCAATAGACCCCTGGTGGGCATCACTTGCAGGCGGGGGGCTTGGTTTTGCAGGTACAGCTTTGATCATTATAGTCAGCCGAGGAGGTATGGGTGGTGGTGATATGAAGCTGTTTACAGTGATCGGATTTGCATTAGGGGTAAAACTTCTGATCGTGTCATTTTTCTTAGCTGTATTGATTGGTACGGCCGCGAGCCTTGTATTAATGAGCTTGAAAGTGGTTGGAAGAAAGAATCCTATCCCTTTTGGACCATTCATTGCCATAGGGAGCCTAGCCTCTTATTTTTACGGAATTCAATTGATCAACTGGTATTTAGGAAGCTTCTTCTAAGGAGGTATTTGATGTTAGGGTTGAAAAAAAGTAAACGGAGAATGAATATGATCATTAAGGAACATACGATTCGGTATATCATCTCCACACCAAATGAAAGGGAGCGGATTTCCGTTTTCGGCGAAGTGTTTTTACCTAATGATCTAATTGTTGAAGGTGTCATTACAGATGAGCGAAAGTTTATCATGCAGATAGAAGATATTTTGATCGACCATAAATTAAAAGCCAGGGATTTATATTTTTGTGTTCCGGATGCGTCTGCTATCATCCGTCACCATTCATTACCCGATCAGGTAAACTGGGACGAGATCAAAGGATATCTATACTCGCAATTAGGAGAAACGGTGCACCTCCCATTTGAAGATCCCGTATTTGACTTTGTAAAGCTCGGGATGGCGCATGGTGAGAAACACATTCTATTTGTCGCTTACCCTGAAGAACGACTGGAACAGCTGAGGTCAAGCTTTAAGAAAGCGAAACTCATTCCAAAAGCTGCGGATTTATCTTCTCTTTCAACCTATCGCTTTTATGAGGAACAAAATGAGGTGTCAGAGGATGAGCATATTTTGATGGTAGAATGGAATGCAGATGGTATCATTTTGACCGTTTTTCATGAGGGTATCCCGCAATTTTCACGTCAAATGAAATCCACTTTGGATCGTAAGGATTGGAAGGTGAGAAATGTGGGAGAGAAAACCTGGGTTCGTTGGGAAGGAGAACTTGATTCACTAAGGAATTACGTTCGTGAGCAACTTGAGGAGATTACCAAAATCTTGAGTTTTTATAAATTTTCGGTGAAAGAAGGGGAGGCTGATATCTCAAAGGTCATCCTTTCAGGAGATTGGTGTTACCGAAAAGAATTAGAAGAGCAGTTGGAAGACTTTCTTAAAATTCCTGTGCAATGGATTAAACTCCCTCGATTGAATGTAGAGCTGCCCAACCACTTTGTCGATGTTGTAGGATTGTCTTATAAAAAGTAGGTTATTGAGCTTGGAGTGTTCACTATGATGGTCGATATTAATTTATTAGAAGAAAAAGAAAAGAAAAACCGAACGCCCTTGTTCATCATCGTAGCTGCTATTTCAGCTGCTTTGATCATGTTCGTCATATTTATGGTGAGTTCACAGCAGCTGACAATAGAAAGAGACCTTAACATGGAACGTATTGAGCAGCTGCACCAGGCGCAGGAAAAATTGCAACTGACTATGACAGATGAAAAAGCGGAAGCAGAGGGCAAGTTACAAGAAGCGCACGATGGCATAATAGATTCTGCCGTTCCGGCTGTTCCTGCGTTGGAAAAAATGATTGGATTGCTTCCCGAACGAGGCTACATAGAAAATTATATTTTGATGGATCGTTCCGTGGCAGTACAGGTGAGGTTTGACTCTTTTCAGCAAGCTGCTGCTTATACGGATGCTTTACTGTATGACCCTTTATTTGAAAATGTAGAATTAGTGGATATATTATCTTCAGAAACAGAAGCGGATTTGGACTCTTTTGAATACAGGACAGGTTATTCTGCTTCTTACTCTTTGAATATCGCCTCCAAAATGAATAATGATGGGAAGGTGGAGTAAATGCTGCGCTGGAATAAAACTTACACCTTGACCCTGACGGCCGTAATTATAGGTTTGTTTGGCTTAGGGTTCCTTTTACACGATGTATTTATAAAAGGAACACAAGAAGAAGTCCAAAATCTCCGCAATACAATAAGTAATGAACAAAAGATTTTAGAGGAGCTGCAGAAGCGAGAGAATGCCAGCAAGACCTCCTCAAATCTACGAGAACTTTTAGTTAGTCTGCCTGTTACTGAAAAAACGGATCAACTGCTTATCGCATTGGAGCGTGCTGAGAGTATCTCTGATAGTTTGATTAATAGCGTGACTACTCAAAGTGCAGGGACAGATCCTCGGGAGGCGACGAATGAAGAAGAGTCGCAAAATTCCCTGCCAGAAGGAGTGCAAAAGCTTAGCTATGAAGTCGAGGTTTTGACAGATGGTTTTTCAGACTTTTTAATATTTCTTGAGGAATTGTCGAATGACGATCGTATTTTGACAGTTGATGCTATAAGCTTCGACGATTCTGTGCCTGAAGGATATGAGTCGGATGTGAAAAGCTATTTAGTTACTGTTTCTGCTTTCTTTCAACCTGACCTTGGGGAATTGGAAAGCGAGCAGCCCTCTCAGAAATATGACGAAGAATCAAATAAAATAAATCCATTTTAATGGTAATGGGAAGAGAGAGGCTAACTGATTAGTCTCTTTTTTTCTTGCGAAATTTGCTGTCGAAAACTTCATGACAAAATCCAACCCCATTTTTAATATGCTTATGTTAGATTGATAAAAATGGTAAGGGAGAGGGCAGGATGGCAGAAAAAAATAAAATAGTGATTTCATTCAACCGTGATCAAGAACAAACAAAAAAAGAAATTGTACAAGCTCAGGAAGAGCAGGCAGCTTCCCAAATTAAAAAGGTTCACCACATTCATGAAATAAAACGCCAGCCCAAAATTTCTAAATTTACTGCAGTTAAAAACAACGTGAATCCTTCTTACATGAAACATGTAAGCATATCCATAATGACAGCCATAGTCGTTAGCGTTTTTCTTGGTTTTATTCTATTAAAGTTATTTGTTTCAGTAACTGAGGAAACAGCTCCTGCTGCTGAGTCACTAACCGAGGGGAGCAAAGCTGAAATAACGGCAGCAGCACAGGTTCCTGTGAAGCTTCCTGAGCTAGAGACGCAAGTTGTGCAAAGTGGTGTGTTTACGAGTGAAGAAACTGCACTGGAGTGGCAGAAGGATTTATCTGATAAATCGCTGCCTTCCCTTATATGGAAGCAAAATGACCAGTACTTTCTGCTATCAGGAACCAGTGACCTTGATGTTGGGATTCAATCATTGACTGGTGAACTGGCGAAATTAGATGTACCTACTTATATAAAAAAATGGAATGTGCCGGCTGCTGATTTGATGATCACAGAAAACAATGCCGCCGTGGCAGAAACTATTATTACTCATTTAGAAAATAATACATTGCACACGGTACCAGTCGAGGAACGAAAGGCATTGCTTGAGAAATGGGATGATTCAGCTGTGGGGGAGGAAAAGGTACGTAAAGCTTTCGACGGCTGGGTGAATGAACAAGCGAATGGTCTTACTTGGCTGGAGTTTGCCCAGGCCTTTGAATCTTTGTAGAGTTTATATAAATTTTATAAATTTCATAGGTATAACTCGTTCAATCTTAGTATTTTCTATGTTAAGAAGTTAATGTTATCTCAATCATATCCTTCAAATCCTCATATTTACCTGGTCTATGAATAAGCCATTTTTTTATACACTATAGGTACCTCAATGAGGAATAGAAGAGAAAGGATATGGTAATAGAATGACAACCAGCAGTGTGATGATACGTGATCTACCAAAGGAGGACCGCCCTCGGGAAAGGCTGCTTAAATTAGGTGCGTCCCACCTTTCCAATCAGGAACTGTTGGCGATTCTTCTTGGGAGCGGGACCAGGCAGGAGTCGGTAACGGATCTAGCCCATAGGATACTTAGTCATTTCGAAGGGATTATGTTATTGAAAGATGCGACAATCGAAGAACTGACAGCTATTCGTGGAATCGGGGCTGCGAAAGGGGTCCTGCTATTGTCAGCTATTGAGTTCGGCCGCAGGATTCATCATATGAAGCCTGTAGAACGCTATGTCATAAGAAGTCCAGAGGATGGAGCGGATTTTGTTATGGAGGAGATGAGGGATCTTAAACAAGAGCATTTCATTTGTCTGTTCCTTAATACAAAGAACCAGGTGATTCATAGACAGACGATTTTTATAGGAAGTCTTAACGCTTCCATCGTGCATCCAAGAGAGGTTTTTAAGGAAGCGGTTAAACGTTCAGCTGCCTCTATCATTTGTGCCCACAACCACCCCTCCGGCGACCCGACTCCTTCTCAGGAAGACATTCAGGTAACGAGGAGGTTAAATGAGTGCGGAAAAATGATCGGTATAGAACTGTTGGATCACTTAGTGATCGGGGATCGTACATTCATTTCCCTGAAAGAAAAAGGATACCTATAACACTATCTATTTTTATGTATTTTTCGTATAATTGAATAAATGAAAAAAATAAGCGCCTTTTATAAGTTTTTCTTATAATATGGCGCTTCTTCTGATGATATTTAGTTATTCATTTTGTTATGGATGAGGTTTAGAAAGGGAGATATAATTGGGCTTATTTGGTTTTTCGCAAGATTTAGGGATCGATTTAGGTACTGCAAATACATTGGTGTTTTTGAAAAATAAAGGCGTTATTTTACGAGAGCCTTCTGTGGTAGCTAAAAACAGCCATACAGGCGTGATTGAAGCTGTTGGAAACGATGCCCGAAACATGATAGGACGTACACCGAATTACATAAATGTTATTCGTCCGATGAAAGATGGGGTAATCGCAGATTATGATACAACTGCACAAATGATGAATCATTATATTAAACAGGCGATTCGCACACGTTCATTTTTCGCTAGTAAGCCGAATGTCATGGTATGTGTGCCTTCAGGAATTACAATGGTTGAAGAACGGGCTGTTATTGATGCTACAAAACAAGCAGGAGCCAAAGAAGCTTTTCCTATTGCAGAGCCTTTTGCGGCTGCGATTGGAGCTGGACTACCTGTCTGGGAACCTACAGGAAGCATGGTGGTGGATATAGGCGGTGGTACGACAGAAGTTGCCATCATTTCACTCGGAGGCATTGTGACAAGCCAGTCCATACGAGTTGCCGGTGATGAAATGGACGAGGCGATCATCCAGCATGTCCGTAAGAAATATAATTTAATGATCGGAGAGCGTACGGCTGAAGACGTAAAAGTGGAGATTGGCGGAGCAGGATCAGTCGAAAAAAGTGTGGAAATGGAGATACGCGGACGCGATCTTCTGAGCGGTCTTCCTAAAACAATTCAAATACACTCAGACGAGATTGTAGGAGCTTTGAAAGACACTGTAGACTCTATTATTGAAACTGTGAAAAACACATTAGAGAAAACACCTCCTGAACTTTCTGCTGATATCATGGAGAGAGGAATTGTGCTGACAGGCGGTGGAGCGTTACTGAAGAATCTGGATCGGGTAATAAGTGAAGAAACAAACATGCCAGTATTCATCGCTGATGAACCTTTAGATTGCGTAGCCGTCGGAACAGGAAAGTCTCTTGAGTATATTCATCATTTCAGATCCCAGCCTAATGTAGCGGCACGTCCTAGTACGGATTAAGGAGTATTTTTATGCCTTCTTTGTTTCGCAGAAAAAGACTTATGACCGTACTTATCGGCTTTATCATACTTGTAGCACTTATCGGTTTTTCAATGAGGGACCGCAGTGAATTATCAGTTCCAGAGAAGTTCCTTCAGGATTCCGTCGGCTGGGTACAAACAGTGTTTTTAGCGCCTGTGCAGTTATTCGATGATTCTTACCAAAATATACAAAAAATGTTGAATGTATATGATCAGAATGAAGTTTTGAAAACAAGGCTAGATGAATATAAAGGGCTTATTCAAGAGAACCAGCAGCTTCAAAAAGACAACGAGGAGTTAAGAGCTGCTTTAGATAAAACGGAATCCTTACGCGATTATACGCCTATTCAATCTACAGTCATTGCCCGAAGCTCCGATCGCTGGTTTGAACAAATGACGATCAATAAAGGGGAAGAGCACGGGGTGGAGAAGGATATGGCTGTCATTACTAGTGAAGGAATGGTAGGTAAAATTATATCCGCCGGCTCCTTTCACTCCACCGTACAGCTATTGAGCGGCTTTGATGAGTCCAATAAAATTTCCTCCTGGGTTGTCAGAGAGGACGAAGAGAACGCGTTCGGCTTAATCGAAGGCTATGATAGTGAAAGCGGCCGGCTTCTTCTTGAAGGCATAAGTTTGGATGAAGAATTGGAAGAAGGAGATACCGTGATATCTTCCGGGCTGGGTGGTGTATTTCCTAGTGACTTGCGCATAGGTACCGTAGATGAGGTGGAAAATGACCAGTCCGGATTGACGAAAACCGCCTACGTAGAACCGTTTGCAGACTTATTCGATATTAGTCACGTAATTGTCGTAGACCGCGATGTGCAATCTGCCAATGATGAGGAAGAAGAGGAAGAGGAAGAGGAAGGCGAAGGACAATGATACGTTTTACAATATCCTGCCTGCTTATTATATTGTTAGTATTTCAAGGGATGGCGATGAGTTTATTACCCGCCAAAATCGCGTATTCCGAATTATTGATGACTCCTCACTGGGTCTTATGTTTTGTACTAATTATTGCCATATTCTTTGATAAAGATGATACATATCACTGCGTATGGTATGGAATGATCTTCGGACTTTTGATTGATGTAGTATATACTGGGGTCCTCGGAGTTTATATGGTAACTTATACTATTGTCGCCTATGTCATTCACGGGGTTCATAAATGGGTGCACGAAACCTTCTTCGTTTCTTTGCTGCTTGCGATGGCTGGTGTAGGTTTGGCGGATGCTGTATTATATATAATTTATTCTTTTGTTCAGATAACAGAAATGCCATGGTGGAACTATATAGTCCTTAGATTGGTGCCGACAATATTGGCGAACGTCGTATTTTTTGTCTTTTTATATCCTCTTATGAAAAATAGAGTAGAACGTTGGTCTGACATGTGGAAAAGTACTTAATTAATCGGAGAAATGTCCAAGTTTTGAGGTGAAGGCCCGTGACAACAAATAGTCAAATGGTGACGATAAAAGGAACGAGAGATGGATTGACACTTCGGTTAAATGACCAATGCTCTTATGATGCTATACTCCAGGAGCTTGAGGAAAAGCTTTCAGTGAGCGGTACAGATGCTGACCAGCCGATGATCCGTGTAACAATACAATTAGGGAATCGTTACCTTACGGATCAGCAAAAGAACAAGCTCAGGGACATTGTCCGTGAGAAACAGAAGCTTGTTGTTGAGCAAATCGAGTCGGACATTATTACAAAAGAAGAAGCGCTTTCTTGGAAAGAAAACAGCGAAATCACTCCTATAGTAAAAACTATCCGCTCTGGTCAAGTGGTTGAAGTCACTGGAGACTTGCTCTTGTTAGGCGATGTTAATCCAGGTGGGAAGGTTATTGCTACCGGCAACATTTTCGTATTAGGGAATTTGCGGGGGATTGCTCACGCTGGATATGAGGGGAACGAACAAACAGTAATAGCGGCTTCCTATATGAAGCCAAATCAGCTGAGAATTGCAGGACAGCTATCTAGAGCACCTGATCAGGATTCAGAGGGCGTGTATATAGAATGTGGTTTTATCGATGAACAGGTCAACGCTATACGTATAGCCCCTTTGCAGGAAGTTATAAAGTTAAAACCGGATTTACTCAGTTTTGAAAGGAGAATGCTAAATGGGTGAAGCCATTGTAATCACCTCAGGAAAAGGCGGTGTTGGGAAAACAACGACGACTGCAAATTTAGGTACAGCATTAGCTCTCCAGAACAAGAAAGTTTGTTTAGTGGACACGGACATCGGGTTGCGTAATTTGGATGTCATCATGGGGCTGGAGAACAGAATCATTTACGACATTGTAGATGTCGTGGAAGAGCGCTGTAAAACGAAGCAGGCTCTCATAAAAGATAAACGGTTTGACTGCCTTCACCTATTGCCAGCCGCCCAGACTTCTGACAAATCAGCGGTCACCCCTGAAAGGGTCAAAGCCATCGTTGATGAACTCAAGCAGGATTACGATTACGTCATCATCGATTGTCCAGCCGGTATTGAGCAAGGGTACAAAAATGCAGTCGCAGGAGCTGACAAAGCTATTGTGGTGACCACACCTGAAAAAGCGAGTGTCCGGGATGCTGATCGAATCATAGGGTTATTGGAGCAGGAAGAACTGGAACCACCGAAATTAGTGATTAATCGGATTCGCAATCATTTAATGAAAAATGGAGAAATGCTGGATGTCGACGAAATTGTCAATGTGCTATCCATTGATCTCTTAGGGATTGTTATAGACGATGATGCTGTGATTAGAGGATCGAATAAAGGTGAGCCTGTGGCTTTTACGCCAGATACTAAAGCGTCTATCGCTTATCGCAATATTGCAAGACGCATCTTAGGAGAATCTGTGCCTTTGATGAATTTAGAAGAAGACCCTGGCTTGATGACTAAAGTGAAAAAGTTCTTCGGAATGCGTGCCTGACAGCTGCGAACCATAATTCGCAGCTGTTTTATTTTGCCTGCAAACATCTCTGGGGATTTTGCGACACCAGCTAATCACAACGAGTCTATTCATATTCTCTCTCTTTACGCCATAAAATAATAAAAAGGCTGGGAGAGAAGGGATCAAGTGAAAAAGAATATAAACGATGTAAGAAAAAACATAGCAGAACGAAAAAGGAAAAAGGTTATAACCTCCCGCACTCCAACGACTCATAAAGGGATCAGCGGACCGCAGGATGAAGAGATGCATGGGTATCCTCCTTTCGCAGTGAGCGATGGTTTCAAGCAATCGTCAAAGAAATCTGCCTCGCTTTTTGGTGTACAAGCTCTGGCTTCTGTTCTTTTATTTGGAGTTGTATTTATCAGTGAACAATCTTCATCAGCTGTTGCCGAACAGCCCAGGGAATGGGTGTCTTCCCAGCTGCAAGAAGAGTTTCCTTTTGCGAAAGTGACGGCGTGGTACAGTGATCGCTTTGGAGGGCCTTTGCAGCTAGTTCAGCCTAAAGAAGAGCAGCAGAGTGTCAATGTAGCACTTCCAGTCAACGGAACGGTAACAGAGCCTTTTGAGAATCACGGAAGAGGAATCATCATGAGCACGGCTCAAGGTGAAGAAGTTAAATCTATTAAAGAAGGTACCGTTATTTTTGCGGGCAATGACCCAGAAACGAAAAAAACAGTTATTATCCAGCATCAGGACGACTCGAATACGATTTACGGGTTTTTGTCCACTATAGATGTCCATTTATATGAACATATTCAAGCACAGGAAACGGTAGGCTTGTTGAATGAGAAAGATGGCAATGAGTTTTTCTTTGCTATTGAGAAAGACAAGCAATATTTAGACCCTGCTGCAGTGATCAAAGTCGATGGCGACTCTTAAACTTGCTAAATCCATCCATATCCATCCCCTGTTCTTTGTGCTGGCAGTATCTGCTCTTTTGACTGGAGCCATTTACGAATTCATCATTTTGTTTTCAATAGTGGCCATTCATGAAATGGGGCACTATGCGGCTGCTCGAAGGTATGGATGGAGAGTTTCTCATATCGAATTTTGGCTTCTCGGAGGAAGTGTAGTAAGTGATGAACATACGACACGACCACTCAAAGAACAATTTCATGTTACGTTAGCGGGACCAATTCAGCATGTATGGATATTTGCGGTCCTTCAGCTGCTTTCATTTGTGATCGGTCCACACCCTTTATTGTCGGCAGCCTTTACTTACAATAGTCTGATTTTACTATTGAATTTAATTCCTGTATGGCCGTTGGACGGAGGAAAACTGCTTTTTTATTTTCTCAGTCAGTATCTTCCTTTTAAATTCAGCCTGAAAGCCTCATTGATCATTTCAATGGCTGTGTTGTTGCTAAGCTTATCCGTATTAATTCTGGACGGAAGAATGACTTTAGCCGGCACACTGCTGGCAGGTTTTTTGCTTTTAGAAAATGTTTTGGAGTGGAAAAGGCAGATGTATGTATTTATGAGATATGCCGTCTACTGCCTCGAGAGAGACGTTACGAATATGAAAGTAAAGTACTTCACAGTTCCGCCTCAAACTTCCGCATTTGATGTTATAAAAAATATCCGCGCGAATCGTCACCATTTATATATATTGAAACAAACACCAGGATTATATATAGTAGATGAACAGGAATGTCTGCATCAATTTTTAGATGAGAAACGAACGAACGCGACATTAAAGGACATTTCAAGTCTATAGTGATGAAGAGGTTCAACATGAGAACTTTAGCGCTACATACAAAAACAAGTGAATTGATAGCTCTCTTTATCGAACAGGGAGATGTCATTGAATATACAGCGGTGCGCCCGGATGCTTTTCAGCTTTCGGGTTCAATTTTTAAAGGTACGGTAAAAAATATTCATAAAGGCATGCAGGCAGCTTTTGTTGATATTGGGGAAAGACAGCATGCTTTTTTGAAAAAAACTGAAATCCCGTGGTGTAACGGGTCTATAGAACAGATACTAACGGAAGGACAGTCGATCTACGTACAAGCGACTAAAGAACCTATCGGTGACAAAGGAGCCCAGGTCAGTGCAGACTTGACTTTCCCTGGACTGTATTTAGTTTACCGACCGTTTGGGAAGAGGATTTCAATTTCTAAAAAAGTAGCTAAGGATCATGCGGAAACTTTACGTGAAGTTATGACCTCGATGCTGACTGACGCGGAAGGAGCCATCATGCGGACGAGCTCAAAAGATACGGGAGCTAACATCATGAAAGACGAGCTGAGCACTTTAAGAGAGGTATGGAAGCAGATTCCCGAAGCGAATAAGCCAGGGAAGGTGTGGGAGGATCTCATTATCCCTGATCAGTTCATTCGAAAATACGCTCATTCTGTGAATGAAATTGTAGTGGACACGAGTGAAATGAGTGTTCTGTTAAAAGCGAAGTACCCGAGCCTGGAAGGGAAAATACGATGGGAAAAAAGTTTAGAAAACTATACAAACCATTCTGTTAATGAAATCCAAAATAAGCTTTCTCAACGCGAGGTAACAACGTTTAAAGGAGTTCAATTAATAATTGACCGTACGGAAGCTATGATGGTCATCGATGTTAACAGTCATCAATATAAGGAAAAAGCTATGTCCCGTAAGGAAATATTGACGGTGAATAAATTGGCGGCTGAGGAAGTATTGAAGCAGGTAAGGCTGCGAAACCTTTCTGGAATGATTCTCGTAGATTTCATTTCCATGAACATCCTTTCAGAAGAGCAGCAGCTCCTTAAATACATGAAAAAGATTGCGCAGGCAGATCCCGTCAAAACGCTCATCCACGGAATGACTAAACTAGGAATAGTGGAAATGACTCGGACTAGACAATGGTATCCTGTATGCGATCAATTACTTGCGAGACCTGAACGTCGATATGATTTACATACACAGTGGTATCGACTGGAACGTTTTCTTTTTGAGAACCGGCAGCAAGAAGCGGTCCTCGTTGCCGTTCATCCTGAGTTATATGATATAAAAAAACAATTGCATTCTGAACCTATATCTAGTAAAATTCCACAGGAGCTGTTTGTTAGGCAGGATCATAGCATTCCTGGCTGGCAAATTGAGCTTGAAGGGTCACTAGACATGATCACAGCAGCTATTCAGAGACGTGTGTATCATGTTGACAACTTGTTTTGATCTGTGGTAACATCAATATGTTATTCAAGTAGCACTTCATGCTACAACCGCACAGAACAGGTTTTTAAACCGATTCCGGTACCTGGATGGCGAGTCTGAGTTATTTGAGGAGGTGCAAGTATGTACGCAATTATTGAAACTGGTGGAAAACAAATCAAAGTTCAAGAAGGTCAAGAGATCTACGTAGAGAAAGTGAACGTAGAAGATGGCGAGACTGTAACTTTTGATAAAGTTCTTTTCGTAGGTGGAGACGATACTAAAGTTGGCGCTCCATTCGTAGACGGTGCAACGGTAACGGCTAAAGTTGAAAAACAAGGTCGTCAGAAGAAATTGACTGTCTTCAAATATAAGCCTAAAAAGAACTACAAACGTAAACAAGGTCACCGTCAACCGTACACGAAGCTTGTTGTTGAGAGCATCAAGGCGTAAGCGGGACGATGATTAAAGTAACGATATTTCGTTCACAAGAGGATGTAACTGGTTTTGAAATAGCCGGTCATGCCGAGAGCGGTCCTTATGGACATGATCTCGTTTGTGCCGCAGTATCCGCAGTATCCTTTGGAGCGGTCAATTCAATAATCAGCCTTTGTGAATTCGAACCGGAAATCACTCAAGGCGGTGAAGGCGGTTATCTGAAAATAAAACTGCCTGAGAATTTGGATGAGACATCTCATTCTAAATCTCAACTGCTCCTTGCAGGAATGATGGTTTCTTTGCAGACGATCGAAAATGATTATCACGAATATATAAAAATTACAGAACTGTAAGGAGGTGGGACACATGCTACGTCTAGATTTGCAATTTTTTGCCTCTAAAAAAGGTGTAAGTAGTACTAAAAACGGACGTGACTCTGAGTCTAAACGTCTTGGAGCTAAGCGTGCCGACGGTCAATCGGTAACAGGTGGATCAATCCTTTATCGCCAACGCGGTACGAAAGTATACCCTGGTGAAAACGTTGGCCGTGGTGGAGATGACACATTATTCGCTAAAGTGGATGGTGTAGTTAAATTCGAACGTTATGGTCGTAACCGTAAAAAAGTTAGCGTTTATCCTGTAGCTCAGGAAGCGTAACATCATTAGTATGATTTCATACGTACATGTAAGCCGCGCTGTGCCATGGCATAAGCGCGGCTTATTTATTTTATGATGATTTCAGTTTTCCTATGAGTTTGCTATACTTTCTATAGAAGAGAATGGAAAGCAGGGGGAGCGGAAGACAATGGATGAAAATGAGGTACTGCATCTATTACAGCATAAGCGTCATGACTGGATGAATCAAATACAGTTGGTGCAAGGGTATGCGTCTATGGGAAAGATGGAGCGAGTAAAAGAACAGTTGAGAAGGGTTATAGACGAATCAGAACATGAACGAAGACTTATGAATAGTTCAGCGGTTCATTTTGCACTGTGGCTAATCACTTTCAATTTTCGTCACTCTTACTATCGATTGGCCTATGTAATCAATAATGACGTTGATTTATCCCGTCATGATGAACAGCTTGTTGCTTATGCGGATCAAACGATTAAAGCTATGGATGAATTCAACGTCCATGAAGAACTCTATGAAGGTACCCTCCAACTGAGCGATAATGAGGAAAACGCAGGTATAACGTTAAGCTGGAATTGGACAGGGGCATTCACCAAAGAAAAAGAATTGATTAAACAGCTCGAAGATATCGGGTACAGAATGGCTTATGTTAACGGTTCTGACCTTTATCTAGAATTAACGATAGAATAATGAGGTGATCCATATGTTTGTCGATCAGGTTAAAGTTTTTGTAAAAGGTGGAGATGGTGGTAATGGTTTAGTCGCCTACCGCCGGGAAAAATATGTTCCTATGGGAGGACCAGCCGGTGGAGATGGAGGAAATGGCGGCGATGTCATTTTTGAAGTCGATGAAGGACTAAATACGCTGATGGATTTTCGTTATCAGCATCATTTTAAAGCCAAGCGCGGCGAGAATGGCATGAATCAAAAGCAGCACGGTAAAAATTCGCAGCCTTTAGTGATCAGCGTCCCCCCTGGAACAACGGTTAAAGATATTGAAACAGGGAGAGTCATTGCGGATCTCACTGAGCATAAACAGCAGGCTGTCATTGCCAAAGGAGGTCGAGGAGGCCGAGGAAACGCTCGATTTGCTACGGCTAGGAATCCTGCTCCGGAAATTGCTGAAAATGGTGAGCAAGGGGAAGAACTGAACGTGCAAGTGGAACTGAAGTTGTTAGCTGATGTAGGGCTGGTTGGTTTTCCAAGTGTTGGAAAGTCTACTTTTCTTTCAGTCGTGACAGCAGCAACTCCAAAAATCGCTGATTATCATTTCACGACCTTAGCTCCAAATTTAGGTGTTGTAGAAAGTCAGGACCACCGAAGCTTTGTCATGGCTGACCTTCCAGGTTTAATAGAAGGCGCACATGAAGGAATTGGGCTCGGTCATCAATTCCTGCGCCACGTGGAAAGAACGAGATTGCTGCTGCATGTAATTGATATGTCTGGCTTAGAAGGAAGAGACCCTTACGAAGATTTCGTCACGATCAACAATGAGCTTTCTTCCTATGATGAAAGGCTGACAAAACGTCCGCAGATCGTTGTGGCCAACAAGATGGATATTCCGGAAGCGGAAGAACATCTTAATGCTTTTAAAGAAGCTGTGGGAGAAGAAGTAACAGTTTTTCCTATTTCAACAGTAACAAGAACAGGTCTCGACGAGCTTCTTTATGCGGTAGCAGATAAGCTGGATGAAATTCCTAAGTATGAAGCGGAGCCAATTGAAGAAGTGGAAGAGCGAGTCATATATAAGTATGAAAAAGAGGAAGCCCCATTCAAAGTTACGCGAGCTGATGATGGAGCCTACGTTTTATATGGTGAAAAGATCGAGTCCGTATTCCGTAAAACTGACTTCTCTAGAGACCAATCCATTAACCGCTTTGCGAGACAGATGCGCGGAATGGGTGTAGATGAAGAACTTAGAAAGCGCGGGGCAAAAAACGGCGATACTGTAAGACTGCTTGATTATGAATTTGAATTTGTTGACTAATGGGGTGCTAAGTGATGACGGATTATAATGAAAAGTTTTACTTAGTCCGTAGTGATATTTTGCCCGAAGCGATGAAGAAGACGATTGAAGCTAAAGCTTTGATAGAACGGGGAAAGGCAGTATCTATATTTGAAGCTGTTCAAGATGTTGGTTTGTCCAGGAGTGCTTTTTACAAATATAGAGATGCCGTATTTCCGTTCCAGGCTATGGTGAAAGAGCAGATGATCACATTATTTTTTCATTTGGAGGATCGAACAGGTACATTATCCAACCTCCTCAATACGGTGGCAGATTCAGGTTGTAATGTATTGACCATTCACCAAACGATTCCTTTGCAAGGGAAAGCGAACGTTACTCTGTCATTGAATACGACAGGTATGATATATTCGATTGAGCAATTATTACAGAGGCTTCATAAATTGGACTTTGTAGATCGTGTAGAGATTCTTAGTTCTGGGGCTTAAGAAAGAAGGAGTTAAAGCTATGCAGCGAATTGGATATTTAGGACCAAAAGGTACTTTTACAAAAATGGCGGTTGACGCATTGTTTGAAAAAGGATCTTTTATCAGTTATGACAGCATTCCTGCTTGCCTTGATGCAGTAGAACGCGGGGATATTGATACGGGCGTGGTGCCCCTGGAAAATGCGATTGAAGGATCGGTTCATCTGACGATCGATTATTTGATTCATCAGGTAGATCAGGCTGTCATTGCAGAAATGACAGTACCGATAAAACAGCATTTACTCGTCCACCCTGATTACAATGGAGAGAACCTAACTCACATCTATTCACACAGTCACGCTATTGCCCAGTGCCATCAATATTTGTACAAACATTATCCTGAAGCAGAATTAGAATATACGGCTTCTACAGGAAGGGCAGCCGAGGTAGTAGCTTCGGAGGGGGTTCACGTAGCCGCTATAGGAAATCATTTGGCAGCTGAAGAAAATGGTCTGAAAATCTTTACGCCGAATATTCACGATTACGACAATAACCATACCCGTTTCGCTGTCGTGCAAAAAAAGAAACAGCCATTGGAAGTGAAAAATCATCCCGTTACCACTCAAAAGACGACGGTGATGGTCACGCTGCCTAAAGATTTCGTTGGAGCTCTCCATCAAGTGTTAGCTGCGTTCGCCTGGCGTAAAATGAACTTATCAAAAATTGAATCTCGCCCAATGAAAACAGGTTTAGGCAATTATTTCTTTTTAATAGATGTCGATCAACCTTATGATGAGGTCTTGTTCCCGGGAGTGAAAGCGGAATTAGAAGCCTTAGGTTGTACATTGAAGTTGCTCGGCACGTACCCGAGTTATAATATAGATATCCCTTCTCCTGTATGTCAGTAAGTAAAACGAGTCCTCAATAATTGGGGACTCGTTTTTTAAAAGAAAGGCTTTGTTAAAGTTCCGTGTTGATATTCTTTTTAAGCTTTCTTATATTGAAGACTCAGTTTCGAGATGTTAGAGCTGTTTCCGTCACAAAAATAGCATTTGAAGGGCCGGGAAATCACTCGCTTTCCATGGGCGTACGGTGAGCTTCCTCGGGCTGACGCCCTTCGGGATCTCACCCTGTACTGTCATCCCATAGGAGTCTCGCAATTTCACGGTCCTTCTTGCTTTTGTGAGGATAACGGAAACACCTCATGCGATGCTTAACTATTGCACTGGAGTTTAATGCCACACCATTAGTAAGAAAGTACTTATTCAGGTAATTTAAGGTAGAACTTTTATATCTATAGCGAGGGACGGAGGGAAACATTGGTACAACAGAGTTTTCACTTCTTATTCCTTAGTTCCGTCCCTTAATATAAGTTAGGTGGTTTTAGGAATGGGCGAGACTCCTGTGGGATGAGAGTGATTGGTGAGATCCCGGAAGGCGGCAGCCTGAGGAAGCTCACTGCACTCCCACGGAAAGGGAGTCCATTCCTAAAACCACCTTCCACTCATCACGATGACGGAACAGCAGAGTTGCCACAGTGATAACAACTTATATAAATGTCAATGCGAAAATTTTACAGCGACTATATTTAAAAACTTCTCCCTGACTATTAATAATGAGGCTTCCCATAGCTCGGGTTTATTAATTAGGCAAATTCATCATTCTTTTTCTTGTCTACGCATAAAGTGTTAGGAAACGATTATGCTCTTATAACTTTATAGATCACAGGAAAGGAGTTGCAACTGTGAGAATTCACATTGTACAAAAAGGTGATACGCTGTGGAAGATTTCGAAAAAATATGGGGTGAATTTCGAAGAATTGAAATCAGTGAATTCCCAATTATCGAACCCTGATATGATTATGCCGGGCATGAAAATCAAAGTACCTCAGGGGAAAACTCCTGTAAAAAAAGAAGCTCCCAAAAAAGAAAATGTAAAAAAAGAAGCCCCCAAGAAAGAAGCGCCTAAAAAAGAAATGCCAAAACCAAAGCCAAAAACAATTCCTAAACCCATTCCTCAAATAAAAGAAGATGAAAAAATGCCACAAGTTAATAAGCCTATGCCGATGATGGAAAAGCCAATGATGCCGATCCAAATGAATATGCCAATCCAAATGCCGATGGACCAGCATATGCAAAATTACTATACAACCTTTCATCTTCCTCAGATGCCTGCTCCAGAGGAATCTTCGGAGAGTCCTGTTTATGAAAAACCGATGAAACCGATGAAACCGATGAAGCATATGGAAAAACCTTCTAAGCAAGAGACAGCAAAATCATTGCCTATGGAGCAAGAATCAGAGACTAAGCCAATGCAAAGCATGCCGATGCAGAACATGCCAATGCAAAGCATGCCGATGCAGAACATACCAATGCAAAGCATGCCGATGCAGAACATGCCGATGCATAGCATGCCGAAGCATAGCATGCCGATGCAAAATATGCCAATGCAGAACATGCCGAAGCATAGCATGCCGATGCAGAACATGCCGATGCATTATCAGCATTCTCCTTGGGATAGTTTCTGGTGCCCGCCTTACCATCACGCAATGATGGGAATGCCGCACTCCCCACAAATGATGCCTTATGAGAATGAAATGATGAACCATCAATATCCGCAGCAGATGCCGTATCAAAACGCAGCGGCTAATGAGATGTACGAAATGGAAATGGATGAGGAGTCTGAGTCATCTTATGTGGGCGGAGCACAGCAAGAAAGTGATTGCGGCTGTGGAGCTCCAAAGCCATTCACTCAGCCACAGATGATGGATTATGGTTACCCGCCAAATCAAATGATGCAGCCTCAAATGAATGGATGGCACCCTTATGCTATGATGAATAACGATTACCAGATGAGAGGTTTATATTTCCCTCAACAGCCACCACAGCCTTTTCAAAACTGGGCGCCTGAACAAACGTGGCAGGATGATGATGGAGATGACTCGTAATTTAAAAGAAGGCGATTCTTATACGGATCGCCTTTTTCAATGGCTGCGCTCAAGAGACATGAATATTACCAAATTTGTTAAAATAAAACCTAAAGTATACAACGTATGGGTGGACCAGAAGCCCTTCTTATTAAAAGGGTATAGACGTTCTAACATACTGAACCAGCAACTATCATTTTTTGAAAATTGGAAGGAAGCAGCGAAATTTGCAGCTACTCCGGTATCTTTTCCTGACAATGCCCGAAGTTTGAGTAAGCTTGGCTGTGATTGGGCGCTGTTCACTTGGATTAACGGCAGTCACGCAAATTTTGATCATCGAAGTGATCGAAAAAAAGCTTACCATTGCTTAAGGCAGTTTCATCGTTCGACAAAAGGTTTACAAGCATTATCGATTCCTAGAGATCCCTTATACTTGAAATGGGGACGTCGGTTAGAACAATTCAAAAATACGAGAGAGGTTTTTGAATACTGCGAGAAAAAGGAGTTCTACGATGAAGTCGTAACCTCCATGAGCCGTTTGCTCGACCCGTTTGCCCGTTATTCCTGGGGAGTGATCGAAGAAGAGGCTTGGGAAGAACAGCAATGGCTGCACGGGGATGTTGCTCACCATAATTTCATATTGGAACCTGCAGGATCAATGAAAATGATCGACTTCGATTTACTTCATATCGGGCCGAAATTGTATGATGAAATTCAATTAGCTCACCGATTTCTCCCCTATTTAGAAAATGATCGCTCAGCATTCTTCCAATTATTTAAACATGTTGAGTATCCTGAGATTTGGCTTAGAGGCGTGCTCGTTCCAGCCGATCTTGTCAGAGAATGGCTTCACGGGTATAACAAATTTCGAATGGGAGAAGATTTATTAACCAATCATATTGAAAAGTTTGAAATTGCATGGCAAAGTCGTAAACAGTTTGTCCGATATGCAGAATTCATGCTAAGATAAAAAGTATCTTACGTGTGAAAGGATGAACAATCCAGTGAAGCAAAAAGTAGATCGTATTGTAGCTTGGCTGCAAGAACAGGGTGAAAATGCAGGCGTAAAAGGGATGCTTGTTGGTGTAAGCGGCGGTATTGACTCAGCCGTAGTGGCTCACTTAATCAAAAAAGCCTACCCAGATCATTCCCTGGGCGTCATTATGCCTTGTAAGAGTCATGGCAGCGACCAGGAGCATGCAAAAAAAGTAATCAGCTCATGTGAGATTGATTCATTGACTGTTGATTTAACTGAGACGCATAACGTGATGTTCGGGAACATTTTAGATCAGCTGAAAACAGATAATAGCTATGATCCCGACCAGGAGAAAATTGCTGATGCCAATTTACGGGCTCGCTTGAGAATGAGTACCCTATACACTCTTGCCACGAATCATCAGTATTTAGTTGTAGGAACCGATAATGCCGCAGAATGGCACACAGGCTACTTCACCAAATTCGGTGACGGAGGCGTGGATCTAGTCCCTCTTGTCAACTTGACTAAAGGTGAAGTCAGAGAAATGGCAGAATATCTTGGCGTGCCAGATGAGGTTATTCATAAACAGCCAAGTGCGGGTTTATGGGAAGGTCAAACTGATGAAAATGAGATGGGCACAAGTTATGACATGATCGACCGTTACTTAAAAGGTGAAACTATTCCTGACAAGGATAAAGAAATTATCCAGGCGATGCATAACAGAACAGCGCATAAAAGAGAAATGGCTCCAGGGCCGCCGAAGTAATCTTACCTTAAATTGACAGACTAAAACATTCTTCTTCGTCCATAGTAATGGAAAAGGAGAATGTTTTTTATGTGGAAAATTTTAATTGTTTTATTATTAGCGGCGGTATTGTCAGCTTGTAAAGATGACATTCCGGAGAAAACTAATGAATCACAAAGCGATGAGCTTTATCAGCCTATCGAGTATACAGATGAGGACAAAAAACCTAAAGGAACACAAATCCCTACAGGAGAGGATCAGTTTTTTAAAAGATCGACTCAAGAAGAAATGAGGGAAACCAAGTACTCGGAAACAACCCGCTCACATGACAATGCTTTCAACAATGAAGAAGCCATGCTGATTACTCAGGAGGTCAACGAGTTGAAAGAGGTGACGCTTTCTCAAGCTTTTACAAACGGAGAAAAAGCTTACGTTGCAGTAATGGTCAACCCACCTGATTATAAGGACGAAAAAATCGCAGAAAAAGTTTTAGAAAAAGCAGAAGCTGTCACGGATCTACCCGTTGTAGTCTATACAAATGTCAGTCAGTGGGATCGAAGAAAGGATGAAGACGCCAGATCCAGGGCTGCCGAGGCTCCGGAAGCTCTTAAGAAACAAATTAAAGATTTTTTTAACTCAAATTAAACAGGTTTCATAAGTTATCAAGGGCTTGCTTTTGTGATATATTGATATAGGAAAAGTTTTGCTCCAGGGGAGGAGATTACCTATGGCAGGCCATTCTAAATGGAATAATATTAAACGAAGAAAAGGTGCTCAGGACGCCAAAAAAGGCAAGATTTTCATGAAGCATGCTCGTGAAATTTTTATGGCGGCTAGAGAAGGCGGTGGAGATCCAGAAATGAACGCTAACCTTCGCTTAGCTGTAGATAAAGCAAAATCAGACAATATGCCGAACGATAATATAGATCGAGCTATTAAAAAAGCGACAGGTAACCTCGATGGTGTTAACTATGAGGAATTCACTTATGAAGGCTATGGTCCGAATGGAGTAGCCGTTATGGTCACTGTATTGACGGATAATAAGAATCGTACAGCCGCCGAAGTCCGCCACGCATTCAATAAAAATGATGGAAACCTCGGTGAAAATGGATGTGTAGCTTTTATGTTCAACCGTAAAGGATATATAGCCATAGATCGCAGCCAGACAGATCTGGATGAAGAAGAGTTTTTACTTGAAGTTATTGAAGCTGGGGGCGAAGAGCTCGAAACAAGTGAAGAACAATATGAAGTCTATACAGAACCAGAGGATTTTACTAGTGTACAATCTGAACTTGAAAATAACGGCCACGCCATTATAACAGCCGAAGTTACAATGGTTCCCACTACGTATTCACAGCTGGACGAAGAGGGCGTTGGTAAAATGTTGAAATTGATTGATGCTTTAGAAGATAATGATGACGTTCAAGAGGTTCATCATAATTTGGACGCTGATGAAGAAGTGTTGGAAAAACTATCATAAATATTAGTCTCACTTATAAAAGCTATTGTTTCTGAGCATACTAGAAATAATAGCTTTTTATAAGGAGGAAAAACCATGCAATCCATATGGATTACAGCCCTTATGATCGTCAGTATGACACTTCAGCCGTTTACAGGAACTCCAGAAAGAGCTGTAAGCGACCATAGTTTTGCGAGTTCTACTCTAACCGAGAAAGCCATCCCGGCTTTTGTCTATCTGGATCCATTAGAACTTAAAGTTATTTTGAAAACTTATGAAGGCAGTGAATTGATAGATACGAAAATCCAAACAGAGACGATATGGGCCATGGAAGACTTTTGGGCGGCATATGAAGGCTGGACAGTGGAGGATCAGAGTATTGGGGAAGTCGTGTTTCAGAAGCAGCTTGAAATAGCCTGAATAAAGAAAAAACCGCTGTATTTTGGCGGTTTTTTCTTTGGATTAATTCTTATACGAACATGTGCTTGTGTGTTACAATGGAGTGTAGAAAAGAATTCGAGACAGAGGGGAATTTTCACCATGATCGCATACGTGAGAGGAAAAGTAACATCTATAGATGAAGAGGCAATAGCCATTGAAACAGAAGGCATAGGGTACGAAATTTTATGTGCAAACCCCTTCAACTTTCAGGATGATTTACATAATGAAATTAAAGTTCATACGTATCATTATATAAGAGAGGACCAGCAGCTGCTTTTCGGTTTTAAAAAGAAGGAAGATAAATTACTTTTCGCTAAACTTCTAAATGTTTCTGGAATTGGTCCAAAAGGCGCTTTAAGTATTCTAGGCAGCGTCAGTGTTCCCGAATTTGTTTCAGCGATAGAACAGGAAGATGATAAATATTTGACTCGCTTCCCCGGAGTCGGGAAAAAGACAGCCCGTCAGATGATTCTCGATTTAAAAGGGAAGCTTATTATCTGGCTGCCTGATGAAGAGAATGAACAAACGATCTTTTACAAAGAAGATGTGACTTCTAAAGAGAAGAGAGAACGTTTGGATGAAGCGCTTGAGGCATTAAAAGCATTAGGGTACTCAGATAAGGAATTAAAGGTGATCCAACCTGAATTAGCAAAATCAAATCAGTCGAAAATTGACGATTTAATTAGGCAGGGACTGCAGCTTTTAATGAAATCTTAACAGAAAGGAGGAAGCGGGATGGAGGAACGTATGATATCTGGAGAATTACAAGACGTAGAACGGGATATCGAACTTAGTTTACGTCCTGAAAACTTATGTCAGTATATTGGCCAGGAGAAAACTAAAGAGAACTTACGGATTTTCATTGAAGCGGCAAAAATGCGTGAAGAACCACTTGACCATACTTTGCTGTACGGCCCGCCAGGCTTAGGGAAAACCACGCTGGCTTCAATAATAGCAAACGAAATGGGGGTCCAGTTCAGGACGACCTCAGGTCCTGCGATTGAACGTGCTGGAGATTTGGCAGCCATTTTGTCCTCTTTAGAAGCAGGGGATGTGCTTTTTATAGATGAAATTCATCGTCTTCCAAGATCCGTCGAAGAAATTTTATATCCTGCGATGGAGGACTTCTGCCTGGACATCATAGTCGGTACCGGTCCGAGTGCAAGGTCAGTGCGTCTTGACCTTCCTCCATTTACCCTCGTTGGAGCAACAACAAGAGCGGGGCTGCTTTCAGCTCCGTTAAGAGATCGTTTTGGTGTCCATTGCCGTCTTGATTACTATGATGCCAGCGCTCTATGTTCTATTGTAGAAAGAACTGCGGATATTTTCCACGTAGGTATTCACAAGGAAGCGGCGATTGAGGTTGCTCGAAGATCCCGAGGGACCCCGAGGATCGCTAATCGACTGCTTAAGCGTGTGCGGGATATCGCGCAAGTAGGCGGAGAGACAGTTATTTCTGAGGAGACGACTCAAACCGCATTACGGATGCTTCAAGTGGACGGAGAAGGCTTGGATCATATCGATCATAAATTGCTGACTGCTATTATGGACAGCTTTAAAGGCGGACCGGTAGGACTTGATACTATTGCAGCTACTATAGGGGAAGAATCACAGACGATTGAGGACGTGTATGAGCCATTTCTTTTACAGACAGGCTTTATTCAACGAACTCCTAGAGGAAGAGTAGTGACGGATAAGGCATACAGCCACTTTAATCGGGAGGTGCCAGGCTCTTGACGGGCATGGGTAAAATCTTTATTGTAATAGGGGTTGTATTTATCGTTATTGGGTTGTTATGGAGTTTGTTTGGTAAACTGCCGGGTGACTTTAGTTTTAAGAAAGGTCCTGTTACAGTATATTTCCCAATCATGACGTCCATAATTGCCAGTATCGTACTCACATTGATCTTTTACTTAATAGGAAAAATTCGATAAGCAGAATAGGAGTTTCAAATGGATATCAACGCATACGATTTTGAATTGCCAGAAGAATTGATTGCTCAAGTTCCGCTATTGGAACGAGCATCCTCTAAACTGATGGTGTTGGATCGAAAAGAAAAAAGGATAGATCATCAGCATTTTTCCGATATCAAACGTTACTTGCATGAGGGTGACTGTTTAGTATTAAATGATACAAAGGTACTCCCCGCCCGCCTTTATGGAGCTAAAGAAGAGACGGGTGGAAAAGTAGAAGTTTTATTGCTTCATCAGCATGAAAACGATGAGTGGGAGGTTCTCGTAAAGCCTGCCAAAAAAGTGAATGTCGGTACAAGAATCGTATTCGGGGACGGTAAACTGATTGCAGAATGCACAGAGTTGCAGGAACATGGCGGAAGAAAGATGCGTTTTGAATATGAAGGGATTTTTCTTGAAGTTTTAGATTCTTTAGGAGAGATGCCCCTTCCTCCTTACATTAAAGAGCAGTTGTCTGATCGTGAACGCTATCAGACAGTCTATGCCAAAGAGCAAGGTTCAGCTGCTGCACCTACGGCTGGACTGCACTTCACAAACGAATTATTGGACGAGTTACAGACATCTGGAGTGGAAATCGTATATTTAACCCTTCATGTTGGTCTAGGGACTTTCCGCCCCGTAAGTGTCGATGATGTGGAAGAACATGAAATGCACGCTGAGTTTTATCAGCTTAGCGAACAGGCTGCTAATCAGCTTAATGAGGTGCGAACAAAAGGTGGGCGGATTATTTCTGTCGGGACCACTTCCACTCGGACGCTCGAGACCATAGTGCGTGATTATGGAAGTTTCCAAGCTTCGAGCGGCTGGACTGATATTTTCATTTACCCGCCTCAGCAGCTCAAAGCGATTGACGGATTGATAACGAACTTCCATTTGCCAAAGTCAACTTTGATCATGCTCGTTAGTGCATTTGCCGGCCGTGATTTTGTATTAGAAGCTTACCGACTTGCTGTAGAAGAACGTTACCGCTTTTTCAGTTTCGGTGACGCAATGTTTATATTTTAATGATAAACGTGAGAAAGGACTTAAAACATGGCAATAACTTATGAACTTATAAAAACATGTAAACAAACGGGGGCAAGGCTCGGCCGCGTGCATACTCCACACGGGTCTTTCGAAACTCCGATGTTCATGCCGGTAGGAACGTTAGCTACCGTTAAAACGATGAGCCCGGAGGAACTTGAGCGTATGGGTGCTCAAATCATTTTATCGAATACGTACCACCTGTGGCTTAGACCTGGGGAAGATATTGTTGAAGAAGCCGGCGGACTCCATAAATTTATGAATTGGGACGGTTCCATTCTCACAGACTCTGGCGGGTTCCAAGTTTTCAGTTTGAGTGATCTTCGTCAAATCGAAGAAGAAGGCGTACACTTCAGAAACCATATCAGTGGTGAAAAACTATTTTTGTCACCAGAGAAAGCTATGCATATCCAAAATTCTCTCGGTGCAGATATTATGATGGCTTTTGACGAATGCCCTCCATATCCGGCGGACCATGATTACATGAAAAAGTCAGTAGAACGGACGAGCCGCTGGGCTGAACGTTGTTTAGAGGGGCACAATCGTTCGAATGAACAAGGTTTGTTCGGAATTGTGCAAGGCGGCGAATATGAAGATCTGAGGCGTCAAAGTGCTCAAGATCTAACGTCGCTCGACTTTCCGGGATATGCAATTGGCGGTCTGTCAGTTGGAGAGCCAAAGGATGTAATGAATCGCGTACTTGACTTTACTACACCGTTACTACCTGATGAAAAGCCTCGTTACCTTATGGGGGTAGGTTCTCCTGATTCATTGATTGACGGCTCTATAAGAGGCATTGACATGTTCGACTGTGTACTGCCGACAAGAATTGCTCGTAACGGTACCTGTATGACTTCCGATGGCCGTTTAGTCGTAAGAAATGCAAAATTCGCTCGTGATTTCCGCCCGATCGATGAAAATTGCGACTGCCATACATGCCGTAATTACAGTCGGGCTTATATTAGACATTTGGTGAAATCGAGTGAAACATTCGGCTTTAGGCTTACTACTTATCATAACCTTTATTTTCTGTTAAAATTAATGAGGCAAGTTCGTGAAGCCATTAGAGAAGATCGACTCGGTGACTTTAGAGAAGAATTCTTTGAGCAGTATGGTTTCAACAAACCAAACGCAAAGAACTTTTAGAAAGGGGGAATATATAAATGGAAACGTTAGTAGGATTATTGCCGATTATTCTAATGTTCGTCATTTTCTATTTCTTGTTAATCCGTCCACAGCAGAAGAAGCAGAAAAAAGTACAGCAGATGCAGACGGAATTGCAAAAAGGAGATAGGGTCATCACTATTGGAGGCCTTCATGGGACGATTCATGCACTTGATGAAGGTACAATAGTCGTTAGTGTGCAAGATGGCACCCAGATGAAATTTGACCGCTCCTCAGTAAGAGAAAAGTTGAACCAAGATTAAGTATAATTTAAAGCGGTAAAGGTTCGATTCGTTCGGACCTGCGCTTTCCTACATACTTAAAATAGAACCCCGCCTTGAGCGGGGTTTTTTATATCTTTCTTTTTGGCATATTGACTCCGATCATTCCCCCTAAAATGGCTGCGAGCACCAAACCGCCGAAATAACTTAATTGGGCTAAAGAAATCCATCGATTCTCAAAAATAATTTGAAAGAGCATCATGATCGATATAAAAACAATTCCAGTTAGCAGCCCTGTGAGCCACCCTTTTTGTTCGCCTTTATGAGCTGCGAGCAGGCCGCCGACTCCTAAAATGGTCAACCCGGCAATTAAAGACACTTGATTTAAAGCATCTGTGTCGATAGTAGTGAAGCGCAGTAAGCCGGCCAACACGGCTGAAAACAGAATCATCAGAATGAAGATAGATCCTACCCCGTATCCAAGTACCCCTTGAAGAAAAATTTTCATATCTTCCGTCCTCCTTATTTAGCTTGTCTTCTTTACTATATGCTCACACATATTTCTAGTAGAAGTAGATATTTTCCCAAGCTTTTGAATAGATATAAAAAAAGCTTGTTTTAAAGGGGAAGATCTATGACCACTTTGATTACGATCATCATTTTTGTAATTAGTTATTGTCTACTTATGCTTGAGAAATGGAATCGTGCGGTTGTAGCTTTGACAGGTGGTGTCCTTCTGCTGATTTGCAATGTTTTTGAATGGGAAGAGGCATTCGGTTTCATCGATTGGTCTACAATCGCTTTGTTATTTTCAATGATGGTTCTAGTGTCCATTACTAAAAAAACAGGCATTTTCACGTACGTGGCAATTAAGCTTGCGCAGATCGTCAAGGGACGTCCTGTTCCGCTGCTGATCGTTTCTGGAATATTCACCGCCATAGGATCAGCTTTCCTGGACAATGTGACGACCGTGCTATTATTTGTCCCTGTCCTCCTCTCACTAGTTAAACAGCTGAAGCTGCCAGCGTTTCCCTATTTAGTTACGACGATATTCGCTTCCAACATTGGTGGAGCGGCTACATTGATTGGGGATCCGCCGAATATCATGATAGGACAGGCTGTAGAGCATTTCAGTTTCTTATCTTTTCTCAACCATATGGGTCCTGTAGTTACTGTGGTATTTATCGTTGTCATGTTCTTGATGATCCTCATCTTTAAGAATAAGCTCCATTATAATAAGGGATTAGCAGAAGAGTTTCTCAATCAAGATGCAAATCAACACCTGGTGAAAGACAAGCTGCTTTATCGGTCATTGTCAGTTCTATTTTTGACAATCGTTGGGTTCATGCTCCACCCGTTTATTCATATGGACATTACGACTATTGCTGTAAGTGGGGCGTTATTGCTTTTATTTTTGACAGATAAATGTATAGAAGTGGAGCAAGTATTTCAAGAGGTGGAATGGGTCACGCTTTTCTTTTTCATAGGCTTATTCATGCTCGTAGGTGGACTTCAGACTGTTGGATTAATTGATGAATTAGCTAGAGCCATGGTGTGGGTCTCAGATGGAGATTTACCGTTTACTTCCATGCTGATGTTATGGAGTTCTGGCATCCTTTCTGGGATCGTCGACAATATTCCATTTGTGGCTGCGATGATTCCGGTCGTTCAAGAACTGCAAGGCTATGGAATGATGAATGTTGATCCCATTTGGTGGTCGCTTGCTTTAGGTGCATGTCTAGGAGGGAACGGAACGCTGATCGGAGCATCTGCAAATGTTGTGGTAGCGGGGCTGGCAGCAAGTTATAAGGAGCCGATCCCTTTTGTGAAGTTTGCTTTATACGGTGTGCCGATCATGCTGCTTTCTTTACTCATTTGTACCGTCTATATATTTCTAAGATATTTAGTTCCGTTTCTTTCATAGAAATAACAAAATAGGTCATCTTAAGGATGTAGAGAGTACGAAGGGCAGATGACTTATGGTTATTTTTGAATTGATCATTCGGACTGTTATAACTTATTTTTTCATACTGATTGTTTTTAGATTAATGGGCAAAAGGGAGATCGGCGAGCTGAGCGTGATGGATCTCGTAGTATTTATAATGCTCGCCGAAATTGCTATATTTTTGATTGAAAAGCCCGAAGCCTCCCTGTGGCAGGCGGTTATCCCTATGGCAGTATTACTGCTGATACAATGGGGAAGTGCGTTATTATCTCTGAAGAGTAAAAGGTTTCGCGACTGGTTTGACGGGAAGCCCTCGATATTGATACGGAATGGCAAAATTGATGAGCGAGAGATGCGGCGTCAGCGCTACAATTTCTCTGATCTACTCATGCAGTTGAGGGAACAGGAAGTACAAGACATTAAAGTCATAGACTTTGCTATACTTGAACCTTCTGGAAAGTTGTCTGTATTCAAAAAGGGTGAGGACGGCAGTTCGGATTATGCAGTCGTATTGATAGAAGATGGACATGTTCAATATAACGGACTACGATCGATTGAAAAAAGCAAGGAGTGGCTTATGAATGAACTGAAACAAAAAGGTTACGTTGATTCGTCGAATATCTCCTTATGTACTGTGAATTCTGATGGAGATCTTTCTATAGATGAGAAAAACGAAATAAAGTGATGTTAGATGTATGATAGCTTAAGGCAAGTGAATTGTTCATTTTTTTATTAATGGCTCTGTTAAATTTCCTTGTTGATATTCATAAAAGCTCCGAATACTCAGTTTCGAGACATAGTAAGATTTTAGGTGCTACAGGAAACGGTTCGCTTTCTGTGGGGCGGACGCTGAGCCTCCTCGAGCTTCGCTCTGTGTGGTCTCACCTGTACCGCTAATCCCACAGGAGTCTCACCGTTTCCTTCCACTCCTTTCCATATAAGTGTCTCGACCGCTTTAAGGAAAGCAGCAAACTCAATGTAAGCATGTGTTCGAAAGACTTGCTATAGAGCGCTTTCTACCTATAGGAAATGAAGGACAAAAGCCGTTCCTTATGGGGTAGTTTCTCACCTTCATCGAATGATGTTGTTGGGAAGCTGCGAGACTCCTTTTGTAAAAGCGGAAGCGCTTTGGTCAGCGGCGTATGGACTGGACTGAGCTGGCGGAGATAAAGGAAACACGAAGAACGAAGGGAGTCGATGTTGACTTATCGTTCAGAAGTGAAGGAAGTCTCGTTCAACCGCTAAGCGTAGAACCTCGAATACACGGGTTTGATTGGGAAACGTTGGTACAAGAGTTTTTTTGCTTCTCATTTCTTAGTTCCGTCTCTTAATTTAAGTTAGGTGGTTTTAGGAATGGGCGAGACTCCTGTGGGATGAGAGTGATAGGTGAGATCCCGGAAGGCGACAGCCTGAGGAAGCTCACCGCACTCCCACGGAAAGCAAGTCCATTCCTAAAACCACCTTCCACTCATCATGATGACGGAACAGCAAAGATCCCACAGGAAAGCGGGTAGCTTCACAACAACCCCTGACTCTTAATACGGCTCCTTATACAAAAGTCTCGAAACGGAGTACTTAAGATAAGGGAGCTTATATGATTATCAACATGTAAATTTATTAAACAACGCAAAAAAAGATAGCCAGACAGGTGAGCAACCTTTCAGGCTATCTTTTTTTCATTATTTTATTCCATGGAATGAGATTCCACTCTTCTTTAGTCAGTAATTTGAACTTGAATAGAAGCAGCAAATAAAGGAATGTCAGGATTCCACCGACTAAAAGCATCTCAATAAGAGCGTCGGATGACATAAAATTTTGCTCGTGGATAAACATTCCAAATGAAGCGGTTACCACTAGTATACAGAAGAATTTTACAGTCATGAAGATAGGGAATACAAAGCCGGTAGATTTCACTAGGACTGATAAATGAAGGAGTGTCACAATTACAACTCCCGTCACCATAGCGATCGCCACGCCGTTAATTCCAAATTCAGGTCTTGAACTTAAGGCTACCAATACGATGAATTTCACGGCGGCTCCGATCAATGTGTTCCACATGGCAGCCTTGGCCAGGTCCAGTGCCTGCAGACTAGCCTGTAAGGGGGTCTGAATATAATGGAGCAAGAAAAAGGGAGCCATGAACTGCAGGAGGAAACCTCCCTGGTCGGTACCGTAAACGATTGCCAACGTAGCTGCTGGAAATAAGAAATAGATGACTGTTATGAGTCCGCCAGATGCAAGGGACAAGCGGATGGCTTGTAATATTCGATAGTGAATGGATTCATATTGATGTTTAGCCGCAGATTCACTGATCGAAGGGACGAGTGAAACGGCCAAAGCGTGTGTTAAGAAGGTAGGTAGAAATAATAATGGGAGAATGTATCCTGTTAGCCCCCCATATAATTTAGTTGTTTCTATTGCAGTGAATCCGGCAATAGCAAGACTCTGCGCCACAAGTATAGGTTCGAAGAAATAAGTGAGAGAGCCAATCAGGCGGCTTCCGGAAGTCGGCAGGGCTATCGTCATTAATTGCCTCAATGTCGCTTTTCCTTGTTTGATTTGTTTCCTCCAGGCTTTCCTTAATTTGAAGGTTTTATGAAGGGAGAATTGTTTGGACATGTAAAGAAGGGAAACAAATTCTCCTATGATTACAGCGATCATTGCTCCAGCCGCTGCATACTGGACACCATATGGCATAAATAGGTTCGTTAAAAAAGCGACAGTTGCTATGCGGACAACCTGTTCAATAACTTGAGAAATAGCTTGTGGTTTCATGTTCTGTCGTCCCTGGAAGTAACCTCTCAGTACAGCTGATACAGCAGTAATAGGAATAATAGGAGTGACAGCAAGTAAAGGTGCTAACGCACGTACATCCGTAAATAAGTACTGGGCCAAAACAGGAGCGAAGAGAAATAGTCCGGCTGTAAAAATAATACTTAAACTCCCGGTAATTGTAAGGGATACGATGAGAATTCTTTTGATTTGTTTTTCATCACCAAGTGCTTCCGCTTCAGAGACACGTTTAGAAATAGCGACAGGAAGGCCAAACTGAGTGATGGTGGATACTAAGATAAGGGTAGGAAGGGCCATCATATACAGTCCCATACCTTCTTCTCCCATGATCCGGGCAACTAGAATGCGGTTTATAAATCCTAATAACCGAGTAACGAGTCCAGCAGCTACTAGAATAAGCGCTCCATGCAAAAAGGTTTGTTTTGACATCGTAGGGATCCGCCTTCTCAAAGAAATGAAATTCATATACAATGAATTATATGCATTGAGATGGACAAGGCATGACAAAGGATTTCTTAATTCTCCGTTACTAATAATTTGAAGGAGTGCCATACATGAAAGGAATTAAACCTGTCAGCGAATGGAAAGAAACATTAACACCCATCCTCTTAAGTAAACAGGAGGAGTTCAGGCTGTTAGGATATAGAAGTGCAACAGCGGAGGATATATGGAGATGTGTCAATAAGAAACTCTGGAAAAACAATCCTGAGAAACGGTTACATGCAGCAGTCCAGGATGTATTACACTTGAGCAACAATCAATATGTCAGCTATATAACGGTAGAAGCTTACGAAAATGATGACTTAATGGAGTCGATCAAAGCCGTAGATAGCGGGAGTTCAGAAAAATGATAAACTTTCGTGTTGTTTAAAACGAAAAAAGTAGTAAAATTGACAAAGTAACAATTATAGACAAACGATAACTTACTACATAGTGTCATCGTCGTTGAAGTTTAAAGGAGGTAAAGAATTTTATGGTGAAAAGAGGGCGTATCGTTGCCTTTTTTCTAATCGCTATCATATTGGCAGCTACGATTGGAACTACAATAACTGGTGTGACGAAGGATATCAATTTAGGATTGGATTTACAAGGTGGGTTTGAAATCCTTTACGATGTCGAGACTCTGGACGAAGACCAGGAAGTCAGCCAGCAGGTGCTGGAATCGACAGTCCAAGCTTTGAATGAACGTGTGGACGTTTTAGGAATCAGCGAAACCAATATATCGATTGAAAACAATAACCGCATCAGGGTGCAGCTTGCAGGCGTTCAAAACCAGCAAGAGGCCAGGGAACTATTGTCCACTACTGCACAGCTTTCTTTTAGAGATGTAGAAGGTAACGAATATATGGACGGTTCAGATATTCGCGAAGGTAGTGCTCAGCAATCCTACGATCAAAATAATGCGCCTATCGTTACACTTGAGGTGAAAAGTGCTTCTGAATTCTATGATGTCACTCAGGAGATTTCAAATAAGGAGCCAGTAGAAAACGCTACATATCCACCGAATTTGTTAGTGATATGGCTCGATTATGATGAAGATATCTCGTTTGAGGAAGAATATGCTTCAGAAGATCCAGCTTATGTTTCAGCTCCTCGGGTAAGTGAAGGAATCAGAAGCAACACCGTACAAATCGAAGGAGACTTTACACAAGAATCTGCTCAACAGTTAGCAGATATTTTAAATGCCGGGTCGCTCCCAGTTGAACTTGAAGAAACCTACTCCACATCAGTAGGAGCTCAGTTCGGTGAGCAAGCGATGAATAAGACGATCTATGCGGGAATGATTGGTGTTGCAATGATTTTTGTTTACATGATCTTCTATTACCGCTTTCCGGGATTGATATCTGTCATTACATTGTCAGCTTATATTTACTTGATACTCGTTGTATTTGAGCTACTGCAAGGCGTGCTTACCCTTCCAGGAATTGCCGCATTGATTCTCGGCGTAGGTATGGCGGTAGATGCCAATATCATCACGTATGAACGAATTAAAGAAGAGTTGAAATCCGGTAAATCCGTACTCTCAGCATTTAAGTCAGGGAATAAACGCTCGCTGGCTACAATCTTAGATGCGAACATCACAACATTGATTGCCGCAGGTGTTTTGTTTGCCTTTGGGACGAGCTCTGTAAAAGGGTTCGCGACCATGCTTATAGTAAGTATACTCGTAAGCTTCATCACAGCTGTTTATGGAACAAGGCTGCTTTTAGGGTTATGGGTTAAAAGTCGATTTTTGACCAAGAGGTTTGGTTGGTTCGGAGTTAAAAAAGATCAAGTCCATACATTAGAAGATGGAGAAGTTTTAGAAGCCAAGTTCATGAATCGTAAATTCGATTTGATTAAGCATCGAAAAAAATTCTTTGCGCTTTCACTTGTCCTTTTGACTGCTGGAGCTATCGTTCTCGGTATCTTTAAATTGAATTTGGGAATAGACTTCACAAGTGGTTCCAGAGTGGAAATACTTGCGGATGAGAGCATTTCTACGGAGGAAGTAGAATCAGCATTTGAGGATGAACTTGATGTACCTCCAAAACAAATAGTTTTATCAGGAGATAACAACGACATCGCTGTAGCCAGGTTCGAGTCAGAATTGCCCCAGGAAAAAATTGCAGAAATACAAGATTATTTCACTGAGGAATATGGCAGCAGCCCTAACGTCAGTACGGTGTCTCCTGTAGTTGGACAGGAACTGGCCAAAAACGCGGCACTTGCAGTCTTGTACGCTTCCATAGGAATAATTATTTACGTAACCATCCGGTTCGAATTTTTCTTTGCAATGACTGCGATCATAGCCTTATTACATGATGCCTTTTTCATCATAGCCTTTTTCAGTCTAACCAGATTGGAGTTTGATATAACGATTATTGCGGCGATTCTTACGATTGTAGGGTATTCAGTCAATGATACGATAGTAACCTTCGACCGGATCAGGGAAAACCTGAAATTCCACAAGAAGGTGAAATCTTTCAAAGAACTCGCTAAAATAGTGAACGACAGCTTGCTTCAAACGATGGCCCGAAGCCTGAATACGGTCATTACAGTAGTATTCGCGGCAGCTATGCTATTCGTATTCGGAGCTTCATCGATTACTAATTTTGCATTCGCACTTGTCATAGGGTTGATCGCAGGTACGTATTCTTCACTGTTTATAGCAGCACAGCTATGGTTAGTATGGCGAGGAAAAAATATCAAAGATAAGCCAGTGGAATTCGTTAAAAAGAAAAACACTGGTGGACCACAAGTTTAACAACGCAAGGCTGTCTTACAGAGGCAGCCTTGTTTTTGATTATACGAGGATGAATCAGGGTATAAATACAATAACTATGGATGAAGGAGGTTCTACCATTGAAAGGACAGACTTATTTTATTTTTGCACTTATATTTGCGTTAATTGTAGCTGTGTTTGCAGTTATTAATGTAGGCAATGTTGAAGTCAACTACTTGTTCGGTTCCGGACAAGCACCGCTTATTCTCGTCATATTATTCTCCGTGCTTTTAGGAGGGTTGATTACTGCTTTAGTAGGAGCTCGGAGATTTTATCAGTTAAAACGAGAAATTAAGCAATTGAAAAATGAGAAGATGAATGAAAATTCCAGTTCAACGACTACTTCAAATTCTGAAGACATGCGTCCCGCAGATGATTCTTCCGACATCGGAGAAGAGACGAACTCAAACAGTTAAATAATCACATTTGCTCCCCCTGATGACCTCTTGTATAATGGATTAGTCAGGGGTGAACTTATGTTACCAAGTAAAACTAAATGGAACTTTACATATAATGAAGATAATGAAAACTTTGAATCTCCTAAGATTAAAGGAGTTTCTGAATTGACGAGACGTATGCTTGAAAGAAGAAATATAACAGAGCTCACAGAAGTTGACCGTTTCTTGCATCCTTCTCAAAATGATTTGCATGACCCTCTACTATTACAGGGAATGGAGAAATCTGTGGATAGAGTCAAACAAGCTATTGCGCAAGGTGAGCCTATTCTTGTTTATGGAGATTATGATGCAGATGGTGTGAGCTCGACAACTGTGATGATCGAAGCGTTGCGAGAGGCTGGAGCAGTTTGTGATTTTTACATTCCGAACCGCTTTACAGAAGGCTATGGTCCTAATGAGGAAGCCTTTAAAGAAGCGGCTGCCTCGGGTGTGGGTATCATCATTACAGTAGATAATGGGATAGCTGGAGTCCATGAAGCAGAAGTGGCGAAACAATTAGGTGTCGATTTGATTATTACTGATCACCATGAAGTTCAAGAATCTTTACCCGAGGCTTATTCCATCATTCATCCTAAAACATCACCAGATTATCCTTTCAATGAATTGGCAGGAGTAGGAGTAGCGTTTAAGTTTGCGCAAGCTCTTCTTGGGCGATTTCCTCAACACCTTCTTGATATGGTTGCTTTGGGGACGATTGCGGACCTGGTACCTTTAAAGGATGAGAATCGTGCTCTTGTTCATTTAGGATTAAAAGCTTTATCCCAATCAAAACGCATAGGACTGAAAAGCTTAAAAGAAGTATGTGGAATTGAAGGCACTATTGATGAGGAAATGGTTGGATTCACTATAGGACCGAGAGTTAACGCAGTTGGCCGTCTTCAAGATGCTTCTCCTGCTGTAGAGCTTTTTTTAACAGAAGTTCGTGAGGAAGCCGTGCAGCTCGCGGAGTATATCAACCAGTTGAATCAGGAACGTCAAAAGATCGTCACACAAACCGCTAAAGAAGCAGAAGAGATCCTGATGAATGAGGAGCAGCCATTAGGAGAAGTCATCGTGGTAGCTAAAGAGGGATGGAACCCCGGGGTTCTCGGAATCGTCGCTTCCAAGCTCGTGCGTCAGTTTGATCGGCCGGCTATCGTACTTGCGATTGACTCTGAAAAGCAGCAAGCCAAAGGATCCGCAAGAAGTATTGATGCATTCGACTTGTTCTCAAACTGCATGGAAATCAGAGATCATTTTATTCATTTTGGCGGACATGCTCAGGCGGCAGGAATGACTTTGTCTATAGATGAAGTGGATTCAGTAAGGTCGAAGTTATGTGAAATGGCGCAGAACAAGCTTAGTGATGACGATTATCAGCAAGTTTTGAACGTGGAGATGTCAATAGGAATAGAAGAGATTACCCTTCAGCAAATCGAAGAGATCAACAAGTTGAGACCTTTTGGCATGGGCAATCCAAAGCCCTTATTTCATATAAAAGAAACGCCTAAAGAAATACGCTTAATAGGAAGCAGACAAAATCATTTGAAATTCAGCTTTAAGAAAGATACAAGCAAGTTGGACGGTATCGCTTTTGGTTTAGGTGATTTATATTCTCAAATTGCGCCGGCTTCAGAACTGGATATAGTGGGAGAGCTTAGTATTAATGAATGGAACGGACGCAAAAACGTTCAAATTATGATCAAAGATCTGGAAGTCCAATCCTGGCAGCTGTTTGATTATCGCGGCTCCAAGCATCTGGAAAAGAATTTGAAATTTCCTGCTGGACAAACTGCGACAGCTGTTCGATTCCAACAAGAGACCACGCCTCCTGCTAATGTGCCCGTTATTCACTATGATGAAATAGATAAGTTGACTGCAGCAGATGTTCAGGGGCTCGTTTTTATCGATCTGCCGGAACAGCTTTCTCATGTATCAAACGTTGTTCACAAGCTTGCGCCGGATAATATTTATGCTTGTTATCAAATCGATGATAGTGCTTTTTTCACTTCATGGCCTACGAGAGATCATTTTAAGTGGTTTTATGGTATGCTTGTAAAGCAAAAATCTTTTCATCTGAAAAATGACCGGGAAAGACTTGCTCAAAGAAAAGGCTGGAATGCTTCAATGATTGATTTTATTTCCCAGGTGTTTTTTGAACTTGGTTTTGTTAAAATGGAAGATGGTCTTATTACACTTGAATCTGCTCCTGCTCAGAAAGACTTATCAGAGTCTTCTCTATATAAACAGAGGAAAGAACAATTACATGTGGAACAGGCTCTCTATTATTCGACATATAAAGAGCTGAAAGGCTGGTTCGATAAACAGAGACAGCCCGTCAAGGAGGAAGTATTAAATGGATTATAAAGAACATATTGCTATCGTGGAAGACTGGCCTAAAAAGGGAATTAAATTTAAAGACATCACCCCATTGATGGATAACGGGAAGGCTTTTAAATCTGCGGTTGATGAGATTGTAGAATATTCCAAGGATAAAGAAATAGACATCATTGTAGGTCCCGAAGCGCGAGGATTCATCGTGGGTTGTCCAGTTTCGTATGCACTGGAAATCGGATTTGCACCTGTAAGAAAAGAAGGTAAACTCCCAAGAGAAACTATTAAAGTTGATTATGGCTTAGAATACGGTAAAGATGTTCTTACCCTTCATAAAGACGCGATTAAACCGGGACAGCGAGTACTTATCGTAGATGACTTACTGGCTACAGGCGGCACAATCGAAGCTACCATCAACTTAGTGGAACAACTTGGCGGTGTAGTTGCTGGATGCGCATTTTTAGTTGAGCTCACTTACTTAGATGGCCGAGATAAGCTGGACGGTTATGATGTTTTGACACTAATGCAATATTAAGATGGAGAGTGCCCTAAGTTAGGGCGCTCTTTGTTTTAGATTCTTTCAGTTCACAAATAATCAGTCCTATTCACTGATTGTGAATAGACGTTTTTTCTTTACTTTTTCTCGTCTTTTTTTGATAATGAAAACTAAACCACTACTAAATTTTAGGAAGCATAGAGAAATCAGGGTGATTGTATGGCTAAAGACAAAATTTTAACAGCTGAAGAAGTGATAGAGCAGGCTGCCTCCTATATGAATGAAAAGGATCTCGGTTTTATACGGAGGGCTTTTGAGTTTGCCAATCAGGCTCATAGCGAGCAATACCGTAAGTCCGGGGAACCTTATATCATACATCCCATTCAAGTTGCTGGTATTCTCGTCAATTTAGAAATGGACCCCGAGACAATTGCCGGCGGTTTTCTTCATGATGTTGTAGAAGATACCGATTATACACTTGAGGATATAGAGAAACAGTTTGGCGAGGAAGTATCTATGCTAGTTGACGGTGTTACAAAATTGGGGAAAATTAAATATAAATCAAAAGAAGCTCAGCAAGCTGAAAACCATAGAAAGATGTTTGTGGCAATGGCTAAAGATATGAGAGTTATTCTGATTAAACTTGCTGACCGTTTACACAATATGAGAACCCTTAAACATCTGCCGTCTGAGAAACAGCGCAGAATCTCCAATGAAACATTGGAAATTTTTGCGCCTTTAGCTCACAGGTTAGGGATTTCAACGATTAAATGGGAGCTTGAGGATACTGCTTTACGTTATCTGAATCCTCAGCAGTACTATCGAATCGTTCATTTGATGAAACAAAAGAGAAACGAAAGAGAATTTTATATCGATGACGTCATGAACGAAATAAGGTCCCAGCTTGATGACGTTAACATCGAAGCGGATCTTAACGGGCGTCCGAAACATTTGTATAGTATTTATCGTAAAATGGTTTTGCAAAATAAACAATTCAATGAAATTTATGATTTACTGGCTGTAAGAATTTTAGTGAACAGTATTAAAGATTGTTATGCTGTCTTAGGCATAATTCACACATGCTGGAAACCGATGCCAGGGCGTTTCAAAGATTACATTGCCATGCCTAAACCAAACCTTTACCAGTCCCTGCATACGACAGTTATCGGACCTAAAGGAGATCCCCTTGAAGTTCAGATACGCACTCATGAAATGCATGAGATCGCTGAATACGGAATTGCGGCTCACTGGGCTTACAAAGAGGGAAGAGAAGCAACCTCCAAGCACTCGTTTGAAGAAAAGCTGACGTGGTTTAGAGAAATTTTAGAATCTCAGAGTGAAACCCATGATGCCGAAGAGTTCATGGAATCGCTCAAAGTGGATTTGTTTTCGGATATGGTCTATGTCTTCACCCCAAAAGGAGAAGTGGTGGAACTTCCTTCAGGGTCAGTGCCGATCGATTTTGCTTACCGTATCCACACAGAAGTCGGCAACCAGACGATTGGTGCAAAAGTGAATGGCAAAATGGAGCCGCTTGATTACCAGCTCAACACAGGTGATATCGTAGAAATGATGACGTCTAAACACTCCTATGGACCCTCTCAGGACTGGATCAAATTGGCTCAGACTTCTCAAGCTAAGAATAAGATTAAACAGTTTTTTAAACGTCAGCGGAAAGAAGAAAATGTAATAAAAGGCCGCGATTCCGTCGAACGAGAAATCCGCAACATGAATCTTCAGCCGAAAGAAGTATTCACTTCAGATAATTTGCAGAGAGTATCTGAAAAGTTCAATTTCGCAAATGATGAGGATATGTTTGCAGCTGTAGGGTACCAGGGGATCACGGCTTCCCAAATCGCCACAAGGTTAACAGAAAAACTGCGGAGACAAATTCAAAAAGCGCAGGATCTCGAACAAACGTTAGCGGATGTATCAACGACTGAAATCAAGACATCGACTTCGAAAAGTAAAAAAGATTCAGGCGTCCGTGTCGAAGGCGTCGATAACTTACTTGTGCGACTATCCAAATGTTGTAACCCGGTTCCAGGTGATGATATCGTTGGATATATCACAAAAGGGCGGGGAGTATCAGTACACCGTTCGGATTGCCCTAATGTGCAGACGGAAGAAGCTCAAACCCGCTTGCTTCCTGTCTATTGGGAAAAAGGACCAGCTGATACTAAACAGTATCATGTTGATTTAGAAATATGGGGGTACGACCGCCGGGGGCTCTTAAATGAAGTACTTCAAGCGGTGAATGAAACTAAAACAAATATAACAGCTGTAACGGGTAAATCTGATCGTAATAAGATGGCTACTATTCATATTACTATTTTGATTCAAAATACGGATCACTTACGAAAAATAGTGGAACGTATAAAACAAATCCAGGAAGTATATACAGTACGTCGAGTCATGCAGTAGGAACGGGAGTGAATTGATTTGAGAGCAGTAGTTCAGCGTAGTGGCCCCGCTTCTGTAAAAGTTGAGGGGCAGAGCATCGGGGAAATTAATGAAGGACTTGTTGTCTTATTGGGTGTGACTCATGAAGATACAGAAGAAGACGCTCGATACTTAGCTAAGAAAATTCCTCACTTGCGGATCTTTGAAGATGAACAAGATAAGTTGAATGATTCCCTTCTAGATGTGAAGGGGAAAATTCTATCCATTTCCCAGTTCACTTTATATGGTGAAACTCGCAAAGGAAGGCGGCCTAATTTTATGAAGGCTGCTAAACCGGAGTTAGCTAATGAATTATATGAGAGCTTTAACCAGTTTGTACGAAACGAAGGTGTTGAAGTGGAAACTGGAGCCTTCGGAGAAATGATGGAGGTTCAATTACTGAATAGTGGCCCCGTCACGCTCATACTAGATAGTAAAGATCGATAAAAAACAAGCAAGAGCTTTTTTAAGCACTTGCTTGTTTTTATTTAGTCTCTTTTCAATTTCCGTGTTGATATTCACATCTTGAAGACTTCGATTCGAGACATATGGGGAGTATAGGGCAAAAGGACAACGTTCGCTTTCCGTGGGGCGGGAATCTCACCGTTTCCTTCCGCCTCTCTGCCCTATAAGTATCTCGAAACCCATCCTTCCACAATACTGCAATAAAGTTGTAGAGCTCTTTTATGAAATACAACAACCACTTGTAACCCAGCTATTAGTAAAAGAATCTATTTAAAATAATTAATTAATCCATTTGTAATTCCTTGACTGGCTTTGGACTGAAAACTTGAACTATTAACCGTCTTCTCTTCGTTCACGTCAGAGATGAAACCTAGTTCAACTAACACGGAAGGTTTTTGGTTATTGCGCAGTATGTGGAAGTTTCCGTTTGCTATACCTCGATCACGCAGCCCCGTGGAGTTGATGAGGCCTGATTGAACGTTGGATGCAAGAGATCGCGTGCTATCATTATAAAAATAAGTATTGATCCCTGTTGCACTATTAGAAGCAGGAACACTATTATAATGAACACTGATAAACACGTCGCCACTTGAAGCGTTCGATATTGCTGCCCGGGCAGATAAAGATAAATAAGAATCATTAGTCCTTGTCATCACAACACTTGCACCATTTTGTTCCAGTGTGGATTTAAGGTCTTGAGCGGTTTGCAAAGTAAGAGTCTTTTCATAAGTGCCGTTACGGCCTATAGCTCCAGGGTCGAAACCGCCATGCCCCGCATCTAGCACAATTGTTTTACCTTGTAAGTTTCCTTTAGATACTGAAGCAGATTTGATATTTGAGGATTTGCTTTCTTTCACTGTCCATCCTGCTACATAGGCGCTGCTATCTTTGTATGAAACTCTATACCAGGATCCCTCTTTACTGATCACGCTGAATTGGTCACCCTTATCGGCGCTGCTAATAACTTTGTGATTGGTAGAAGGTCCACTTCTTAAGTTAGTAGCGTTATACTGCAGTGTCACTTTTGATTGTGATTGAGGTGTGGCCGATGAAGAATTATCCTTTGTCACTAACCAACCGGCAACCCAGCCTGTTTTATTATTGTCGAGACTAATTTTGTACCAGCCTTGTTTCTCCTCAGAATATTCAAAGCTGTCTTCTTTTTTTACTTGGGTAAGTATAGAACTGTTTGAGGTAGCCTTACTTCTTACATTTAAGACAGCTGCAGCCACTTTTACTTTACCAAGTGATTTTGAAAGCTCGGATTCAGAGGTTTCTTTAGGCTGTTCCTTAGAGTATGTACTCAAATAACTTTTGTGTACCCAACCAGATGCTGTATTTTGATCGATCAGCACCCAGTCACCCTTTTGATCTAATTTGGTAACTTCCTCATCTTTCATGAGATAATCTTGGACTTCTCCGTCCATCCCTGATTTTCCGCGGACTCTTAAATAATCCACTTTTGATTTTACTGTTTCTTCTTGCTTAACATTGACTAGCCAATCTGCGATCCAACCCGTCTTGTTATCCCATTTGATCTTTATCCAATCGTCTTTTTGGTCAACTATTGAATGCGTTTCATCTTTTTGGACTTTGCCCAAAACAGAATGTGAAAGATCAGGACCTGAGCGGACGTTCAAATTGTCAACCTGCACCTTGACGCTGTCAGCGTGAACGGCCGTCGGAATCAGCCAAAGTAAGCAAGCTAAAATAAATACTATCGACATCCAACCTTTCATAAAACTTTTGTCACCTCCATAATATAAGAATGCTTTAACTTATTCGACAAAAAAGTGACTTTCCCTTCTTTAATCTACAATCTTTTTAAAGTAGTACGTAATTTATTGCTGTTACGCTTGACATAGCATAAGTCTAAACATTATGATAGTATCCATATTCCATATGAATCGATTGAAAACCATTGAGGAAAAAAGTAATTTAGATCCTTTGCAAACAGAGAGGAAATGCCGTTAAGGCTGGAAGCATTTCTTTGTAAACTCTAAATGAAAGACATTTCTTAGGTGACATGCTGAAATCCCAGTAGGTATGTACGTGTGACAGGCGTTAACTGTTTATGAGCGGAGGTACATACCTCAACTAGGGTGGCAACGCGGGAAATACTCCCGTCCCTTTCTTAAACTATTCGAGTTTAGAAAGGGGCGGGAGTTTTTTGTGTCCACAGATTCATATAGCACTTAAAGGAGGAAGAAGCTTATGAGAGCTCCTAGAGGAACTCAAGACATATTACCAGGCACTTCAGAAAAGTGGCAGTTTGTAGAGCGTAAGCTTATGGATATCTGCCATCGCTATAATTATAAAGAAATTCGCACCCCCATCTTTGAACACACGGAATTGTTCCAGCGTGGAGTAGGGGACACGACAGATATTGTTCAGAAAGAAATGTATACATTCGAAGATCGTGGTGGGAGAAGTATTACACTGCGTCCCGAAGGCACGGCATCAACAGTAAGGTCTTTTGTGCAGAACAAATTGTTTGGTCTTCCCAATCAACCGACGAAACTTTTTTATATTGGTCCAATGTTCCGTTATGAGCGTCCCCAGCAAGGAAGACTTCGGCAGTTTGTCCAATTTGGTATCGAAGCATTAGGGAGTAATGACCCCTCCATTGATGCCGAAGTGATGGGTCTCGCCATGAATGCGTATGAAGAACTTGGGCTGAAATCTTTGACACTCGTGATGAATAGTCTTGGTGATAAAGACAGCAGAGAAGCTCACAAGCAGGCACTAGTTGACCACTTCAGCCCTCACAGGGAAGAGTTATGTGCGGACTGTCAGGTTCGTTTAGGTCAGAACCCTTTAAGAGTACTGGATTGTAAAAAGGACAAAGATCATCCGGCAATGGCTGATGCACCGTCTATTTTGGATTATTTGAATGATGAGTCCCGCTCTTATTTCGAAAAAGTGAAAGCTCATCTGGATCGTATGGGAATCGAATACGTTATCGACCCTAATTTAGTTCGTGGACTGGATTACTACAACCATACGGCTTTTGAAATCATGAGCCGGGCGGAAGGTTTCGGTGCTATCACGACATTAAGCGGAGGCGGCCGCTACAATGGTCTCGTTGAGGATATTGGTGGCCCAGAAACATCTGGTATCGGATTTGCACTTAGTATTGAAAGGCTGCTTATGGCTCTGGAAGCTGAAGGTGTGGTATTGCCGATCGAAGAAGCGCTCGATTGTTATATCGTCTCACTCGGTGAAAAGGCTGAAGAGGCATCGGTTCGCTTGACGCATCAGCTGCGGCAGGCAGGCGTTCAAGTGGATAAAGATTACCTGCAAAGGAAAATGAAAGGTCAATTCAAATCGGCTGACCGTTTAAACGCAAAATATGTGGTTGTATTAGGAGATAGAGAAATTGAACAAAATGCCGTTTCCGTAAAGGATATGGAGACGGGTCAACAGGAAGAGCTTCCTTTAGAGGAAGTTGCAGAATTTCTTAAGAAACAACTAGCAGGAGGGAAAGACTGATGGAACGAATACAATGTGGATCGTTACGTACAAGCGATAAAAACACAAACATATCCTTAAAAGGATGGGTTCAGAAGCGGAGGGACCTTGGCGGTTTAATTTTTATTGATCTTAGAGACCGCTCAGGCGTTGTTCAGGTAGTTTTCAGTCCGGAGGATTCTTCTGAAGCATTGAAGATTGCTGAAAATATCCGTACGGAATACGTAATTGAAGTTAGCGGAAAAGTAGTCATACGTGATGAAAGTACAGTGAACCCGAATATGTCTACCGGGGAAATAGAAGTGCTCGCAAACGAAGTGACAGTGTTGAACAAGGCGAAGACACCTCCATTTATGATCGAGGATCAAACCGATGTGTCTGAAGACTTGAGGCTTAAATACCGCTATTTAGATCTGCGCCGGAAAGAAATGCAGGAGACATTCAAGCTTCGTCATAACGCTACCCAGTCGATCCGTAATTTCCTTAACGATGAAGGCTATATGGAAATGGAGACGCCAATGCTGACTAAAAGTACACCAGAGGGTGCACGTGATTATTTAGTGCCAAGCAGGGTACATGAAGGGGAGTTCTATGCACTTCCACAATCTCCTCAATTATTTAAGCAAATGCTTATGATGGGCGGCTTTGAAAAATATTATCAAATCGCCCGCTGTTTCCGTGATGAAGATTTAAGAGCTGATCGTCAGCCGGAATTCACTCAAGTGGATATCGAGACCTCTTTTATGTCAAAAGATGAAATAATGGCAATGACTGAGCGTATGATGGTGAAAGTCATGAAAGAAGTGAAGGAAGTCGAAGTGAAAGCACCTTTTGAAAGAATGCCATATCATGAAGCGATGGAAAGGTTCGGTTCTGATAAGCCGGATACAAGGTTCGGGCTTGAGCTTGTAAACTTATCCGAGATAGTGAAAGACTCTGGGTTTAAAGTATTCAGTGGAGCTGTTTCCTCTGGTGGTAAAGTGAGCGGACTTAATGTAAAAGGAGAAGCTGACTCGTTTTCTAGAAAAGATATAGATAAATTAACAGAAGATGTTAAAGTTTATGGTGCAAAAGGGTTGGCTTGGCTTAAAGTGAAAGAAGGAGAGCTCAATGGGCCGATTTCTAAATTTTTCACAGACGAAGAAGCCCGGCAGATAAAAGAAGCAATGCATGCTGAAGATGGAGACCTATTACTGTTCGTAGCAGATAAAACGTCTGTCGTATATGATAGTTTAGGCGCATTACGTTTGAAATTGGGTAAAACTCTTCAGTTAATTGATGAGTCTCAATTTAACTTCTTATGGGTGACCGATTGGCCGCTGTTTGAATATGACGAAGAGGAAGGCCGCTTTTTCGCAGCCCACCATCCATTTACGATGCCTGAGAATGGGGATATTAATCAATTGGCTGAACGTCCAGAGGCTGCTAAAGCAGAAGCTTATGACATTGTTTTGAATGGTTATGAATTAGGTGGAGGATCACTGCGTATATATAATAAGGAAATGCAGGATCGAATGTTTGAAGTGTTAGGTTTTACTAAGGAAGAAGCCGAAGAACAGTTTGGTTTCTTGTTGGAAGCTCTTGAATATGGCACCCCACCGCACGGGGGAATCGCTTTAGGTTTTGATCGTTTCATTATGCTGCTGGCAGGACGAAGCAATTTACGTGATACGATTTTATTTCCAAAAACAGCATCAGCACAAGATCCGCTTACAGACGCTCCTGGCGAAGTAAGTGCAGCCCAGCTGGATGAGCTTCACCTTCAGCTGAAAAAACAAAAACAGGACGGAAGTAGTACCAAATAAGGTTGTTCTATGCTTGATAAGCATAATAAACTGTGCTATTATTTGGTTACAAATTAAATAAGCCAATCCTGATGTGTACGTTGTCCGAATGTACGTTTTGACCGAACATTTTTGAGACGGGAGCCTGACGTCTTCGCACGGAATGCATGCCTCTTTATTACATTCAGAGGACGCAAGAAATGCGAAGCAAGGCACCCACCTGCCTGGAGCGGGTTCAAAACTCATGGTGAAACAACGGCACAATTGGGATTGGTTTTGTTTTTTGGTAGAAAGAGCGAGCATATTATGCTCGCTCTTTCTATTTTGCTAAATGTTCTAAATTTCCGTTCTTCTCCATACGGAAGAAGGGTTTATTCATGTATTCCTGGTCGTCGAACATCGTCATCTTTCTTGCTCGATCCATAATTGAAATAAAAGCTTGATAATCTTCCTTTAATGAGTTGAGTTGATTATGCAGTTGCTCGTTTTCTTTTAAGAGTTCTTGTTTTTCTTCTTCAAGCTCTTGAAGTTTACTACTTAATCCAAGCTGAGATTTGCTCTCTTTTTGTAGTGATTTCAAATATGAAATCACCTGATTCAAATCAAGGATTTCTTCATTATTCTCTTCCATAGGAGCCTCGATTTCTCTGTGTACAGTGTCGGAATGGGTTTTAGGGATGGCAGCAACAGGCTGTTGAAAGGCAGCTTCAGATCGTTTCTTTTCTTTGCGCTGTTTTTTAGCAAGTTCTACAGCTTGCTCATACTTCTGCCTTATTTCTGCATTCCAGCGGAATCCACAAGCAGCGGATGTGCGGTTAAGCACGTCTCCTACCTCATCAAACGCTCTTAATTGGGTACTTCCTTCCCTTATGTGGCGGAGCACTGTTTCAGCTAATAATAAATCATCTTCATGAGACCAAGCATCTTGCCTTACTTTTGGCATAATTTACCCTCCAGTTGAACTATTAGAAAAATAGTTTGTAAGATTTTGCTACTATTGTGACCAAAGTAAAGCAGGATTATACTTGATTATGATTTTTGTTGATTGATTTTATCGTAAACTTGTTTCAGTGCTTGCTCAAATTTGCCAGTTGATTTAGGTTCGTAGTAGGATTTCTTCTTCAGTATGTCCGGAAGATACTGCTGGTCCACCCATGCGTTCGGGTAGTTGTGGGGATATTTATATTCATTCCCTCGACCGAGCTTGCCTGCCCCTTTATAGTGGGAATCTTTCAAATGGATCGGAACTTCACCGCTGTTTCCATTTCTAATATCAGATAAGGCTGAATCCAATGCCTTATAAGAGCTGTTTGATTTTGGAGAAAGCGCAAGCTCTGTAACAGAAGCCGCCAGAGGAATTCTAGCTTCAGGGAAACCTAATCGTTCGGCCGCTTCTACTGCGGCTAGAGCTCTAGGTCCCGCCTGCGGGTTAGCGAGCCCTATGTCTTCATAAGCGATCACGACAAGCCGGCGGCTGATACTGTCAAGGTCCCCTGCCTCGATCAGCCGTGCCAGATAATGAAGGGCGGCGTTAACATCACTTCCGCGAATCGATTTCTGAAAAGCGGATAGTACATCATAATGCGCATCTCCGTCCTTGTCATGGGAAAAGCTTTTTTTCTGCATACACTCTTCTGCCGTATCCAGATCGATAAAAACAACACCCTTTTCATTTTCCGGAGTTGAAAAAGCAGCAAGTTCCAATCCGTTCAAGGCGGCTCTCATATCCCCGTTGGCACTTTTGGCAAAATGATGGAGGGCTTCTTCCGTCAATTTGATATTGATGTTCCCCAAGCCTTCTTCTTTGTTGGCTAATGCTTTTTGAATTGCTTCTTCCATGTCCCGTTCTTCAAGACGATGTAATTCAAAAAGGTGGCATCTGCTGCGAATAGCTGGGTTGATGGAGTGGTAAGGGTTGCTCGTCGTACATCCGATCATCGTTAGTCGGTTACTTTCAAGGTGAGGAAGTAAAAAATCTTGTTTAGCTTTATCAAGCCTGTGCACTTCGTCTAAGATGAGCACCATTTGACCGTGCATTTTAGCTTCTTCCACTACTATCTCCATGTCTTTCTTTTTATCAGTCACCGCATTCAGCGTTTTGTAAGGAAGCTGCAAGCTTTTGGCCAAAGCCGTTGCCATGGAGGTTTTTCCAGTCCCTGGAGGACCAAATAGTATCATCGAAGCTAATCGTTCAGCTGTTACCATTCGATGTAATGTTTTCCCCTCAGCCACTAAATGTTTCTGTCCGATAATATCGTTGAGTGTGGAGGGTCTTAGTCGGTATGCTAGAGGTTGTACGCTCATAAACGGATAGCTCCTTTACAATGATAATTACGTTAAGGGTATGCTCAATTCTATTAAAATGCAAGAGACTTGCCATTCATGCTATAATAGCGTTTGGTATAATTGAAGAAGGAGAGATCAGCTATGAAGAATGATCAATACGTCAGACCGCACACCGGTCTTCGCTGGTCTTTTTTTATTGTAGGATTAACTTTACTTGGATTGGGAATTTCATTAACTATGCAAGTAAGAGTTTTTGGTATAGGGCCATGGGACGTACTTCATTATGGACTATATAAACAACTCGGACTTACGGTCGGGACATGGTCTATTATCGCGGGTCTGTTGATCGTCATTATCAGCTCAATCGTTTTGAGGACATTTCCTAAAATCGGTACGATATTAAACATGGTTTTAATCGGTGTCTTCATTGATTTTTTTAATTGGATATTGCCTGAACCAAGCTGGCTTCTTAATCAAGTCATTTTCTTCGTGGCTGGTACAATGATAACGGCGCTAGGTATAGGAGTTTATGTAGCAGCAGATATCGGTGCTGGGCCACGCGACAGTTTGATGTTGATTCTCACAGATAAATTGCAATGGAAAGTTTCTACTGTACGTAATGGGATAGAAGTCACGGTTGCCCTTCTAGGGTGGATGTTAGGAGGACCGGTGGGAATCGGAACAGTTTTTATCGCACTTTTCCTCGGTTCTTTCGTGGGATATTCTCTCCCTCTTTCTAAACGATTATTGAACTTTTTAATGAAGAAAGGTGAATCGTATGAAAATTTCTACAAAGGGCCGTTACGGCCTGACCATCATGATCGAATTGGCTAGGAAATATGGCGATGGTCCAATATCATTGAAGCAAATCGCCAGAGATAACGAGTTATCCGAACATTATTTAGAGCAGCTTATTGCACCGCTTCGGAATGCGAGCCTCGTTAAGAGTGTGCGGGGTGCTTACGGAGGATACATGCTGACGAAAGCTCCTTACGAAATCACTGCGGGAGATGTAATCAGGGTACTAGAAGGACCGATTACCCCTGTAGAAGGAATAGAAGATGAAGAACCTGCAAAGCAAGCTCTTTGGAAAAGAGTAAGGGATGCAGTGAAAGATGTACTGGATACCACTACGTTAGAAGACTTGAAAGATCACGTGGACGATCAAACTCAAGATGCGTATATGTTTTATATTTAAATATGGAGGTGGAAAAGGTGGAGTCTATTTATTTAGATCATGCGGCTACGACACCTGTTCATCCACAAGTGACAGAAGCTATGATTCCCGTTTTACAAGAAACATTCGGAAATCCTTCAAGTGTCCATACCTTTGGCAGAAAAGCGAGGAAACAACTTGATGACGCGCGTCATACAGCAGCGGAAAGCATCCAAGCGAAGGATAAGGAAATTGTTTTTACAAGTGGCGGAACAGAATCTGATAATTTAGCGATTATCGGAGCAGCAATTGCTAATCAGCATAAGGGTCGTCACATTATTACTTCTAAAATAGAGCATCATGCGACATTGCACGCCGTAGAGCATTTGGAGTCGTTAGGCTTTGAAGTGAGTTATCTCCCGGTATATAATGATGGCCGTGTAAAGTCAGAAGATGTGCACAGCCTTTTAAGAGAAGATACGATTTTAGTGACGATCATGATGGTGAATAATGAAACAGGTGTCGTTCAGCCTATTCGTGAATTAAGCGAGGCTGTCAAAGATCATCAAGCTTACTTTCATTCAGATGTTGTACAGGCTTATGGTTTGATTTCCATCGATGTCAGGGAACTTCCTGTTGATTTACTAACTGTGTCCAGTCATAAAATCAATGGACCTAAAGGCGTCGGCTTTCTCTATGTGAGAGAAGGTACGAACTTAAACTCCCAGCATTACGGCGGAGAACAAGAAAGAAAACGGAGAGCTGGCACAGAAAATCTTCCAGCCATCGTCGGATTTCAGAAAGCAGTTCAACTGGCTGACGAATTTCGTTCATCCAGAATAACTGAATACGCTCATTATAAACAATTATTCTTGGAGACACTAGAAAAGGAAAATGTCGATTTCAAAATAAATGGTTCAGTCGATCATCAGGTAGAAACGATCGTGAATCTTAGTTTTCCCGGAATGAATGTGGAAACTTTATTGACTAATTTTGATTTGTCTGGTCTAGCCGCCTCAAGCGGCAGTGCCTGTACGGCTGGTTCAGTTGAACCTTCACACGTACTGTCCGCAATGTACGGGGGAAATGACCCGAGAACGATTAACTCGATTCGATTTAGTTTTGGAATGGCCAACACGGAGGCAAATGTCGTTGCGGCCGCAAAGCGCATCAGCCAAATCATTGAAAGGCTGAGTTAGGAGGTAAAATACGATGAAAGAGAATAAAGATACAAGAGTTGTCGTCGGTATGAGCGGGGGAGTCGATTCATCCGTATCTGCCCTGCTGCTAAAAGAGCAAGGGTATGATGTCGTTGGTATCTTCATGAAGAACTGGGATGATACCGACGAAAACGGTGTATGTACCGCGACAGAAGATTATGAAGATGTTATACGTGTATGTAATCAACTGGATATTCCCTATTACGCCGTGAATTTTGAAAAGCAGTACTGGGATAAAGTGTTCACTTACTTTTTAGACGAATATAAAGCTGGCCGAACCCCGAACCCCGATGTGATGTGTAACAAAGAAATCAAATTCAAAGCTTTCCTGGATCACGCGTTAGCTCTAGGTGCTGATTACCTCGCTACTGGACATTATGCTCAAGTACGTGAGGTCGATGGAACGTACGAAATGCTTAGAGGGGTCGATCAAAATAAAGATCAAACCTACTTCTTGAATCAGCTGTCGCAGGAAGTTCTTTCTAAAGTTATGTTTCCTCTAGGTCATATAGATAAAAAAGAAGTACGTAAAATTGCGGAGGATCATGATCTTGCAACCGCTAAGAAAAAAGATTCCACAGGCATATGCTTCATTGGAGAACGTAATTTCAAAGAATTTTTAAGTGAGTACATCCCTGCCCAGCCTGGAGAGATGCAAACTTTAGACGGTGAAGTAAAAGGTCAGCATGATGGTTTGATGTACTACACATTAGGTCAGCGCCAGGGGCTTGGTATTGGTGGAGCAGGTGAACCGTGGTTTGTGGTTGGTAAAAATGTAACAGACAATATCCTTTATGTTGGTCAAGGCTACCATCATGAAGCGCTGTACTCTGATGGTCTAATAGCAGTAGATGCAAATTGGACGAGTAATGACCCTCCTTTAGAACCATTTGAATGTACGGCTAAATTCCGATATCGTCAAGAAGATAGTCCTGTCACTGTCATCCCTAAAGAGGGCGGAATCTATGTTGTGAAATTCCATGAACGTGAACGTGCGGTCACTCCCGGTCAGGCTGTTGTCCTTTATAAAGGTGAAGTTTGTCTAGGCGGTGCAACGATTGACCAAGTAGTGAAAGAGAATGAATCATTGACTTACGTTGGATAAAAAAACAAGCCATGTCCATTTGCTTTTGGGCATGGCTATTTTTAAGCAGGAGGTATGAAAAATGGATAAACTGAATCAAGCGATCGAACATATGAAGAAGCAAAACTTCGAGGAAGCTACTAAACTTTTCACGGAAACGATAGAAGAGAATCCTAACGACCCCGTAGGTTACATTAATTTCGGGAATTTATTAGTTCACGTGAACGAATGGGAACGAGCTGAACGATTTTTTAATAGGGCTATTGAGCTTGACGAGCAGGCTGCCACTGCTTATTACGGCTTAGGCAACGTTTACTATGAGCAAGAAAACTATACAAAAGCACAAAACCAGTTCCTATTAGCCATTGAAAAAGGCTTAGAAGAGGCTGATGTTCACTTCATGCTTGGGATGACGCTAGTTCATCAGGAGTATATGAAGCTGGCTCTTCCGTATTTGCTGAGAGCTTCTGAACTTGAACCGAAGGATGTCGATATTCAATTTCAATATGGGTTATGTTTAGCGCAAACCGGTCAAATTGAAGAAGCTGAAGAAACGATGAAAACTGTGCTACAATTAGAAGAAAATCACAGTGATGCTCATTATAATTTAGGGGTTGTCGCTCTTCATAAAGAAGATGCAGGTCTAGCCCTTGAACACTTTAACAAAGCTTTAGAGTGTAATGGTGATCATACGTTAGCAGCCCATGCTAAGGCACAAATCGAACAAGCTTTAAGTGGAGAATAATCTAAAGGGGAAAGATGATCATGGAAGAGAATACACTTTTTTCTGAATCAACAGAAGAAGAACGTCCATATATTATTGGTGAATTGAATCGGATGATTTTTCATAAAGAATCCGAGCACTTTTCGATTGCCAGCATAAACGTGACGGATACGAATGAAGACTTCTCAGAAAAAAGTTTAGTCATTAAAGGATATTTCCCTCCTTTAGAAGAAGGAGAATCCTACGTTTTCCATGGTGAATTTCAAGAACATAAAAAATTTGGACGCCAATACCAGGTGGATTTTTATAAACGTGTCATGCCTGAAACGAAAGATGGGTTAATCGTTTATTTAGCGAGCGATTTATTCCATGGTATCGGGCAAAAGACGGCAGAGCGGATTGTCGATGAGCTTGGAGAACAGGCTATCTCAATGATTCTTCAAAACCCGGATGTTCTTGACCGAGTGCCGAAACTGGCTAAGGAAAAGAAGAAGCAATTACATGAGGCTTTAAAGGAGCATCAAGGTTTTGAACACGTGATGATTCATCTTAACCAGTACGGATTCGGACTGAAAATGTCTCAAAAAATATATGAAGCTTTCAAAGATCAGACCCTATCGATCATAGAGGAAGACCCTTATCAGCTGGTATTTGAAGTTGAAGGGTTTGGTTTCCACAGGGCAGACGAGATTGCAAAAATGCAGGAGCTCCCCGATGACCATCCGACAAGAGTACGGGCGGCTTGCCTATATATCATGCAGCAAAGCCTATCATCAGGTCATGTGTATCTTCCGACTGAATTGTGTCTTTCCCAGGTGGAAAATCTTTTGAACAATGGCAATATGAACGCAGTAACCTTTGAGCAATTATCGGACCAAATCATCCATTTGGCTGAAAATCGTTATGTTTTCATAGAAGAGGATCATGTCTATCTGCCTTCGCTTTTTCATGCTGAAAATGGGCTCTGCCATCAATTGGAGCGCATCACGGAAGAAAGCTTGGACATCGAACATACACAGGCGGATTTAATGAAAATTATAGGTGATGTGGAAGAGAAAGAAGCCATGAGTTACGGGGAAGACCAATTCCAGGCGATCGAAAAAGCTCTTCATTCCAAGGCTATGATATTGACCGGCGGTCCAGGTACGGGGAAGACGACTGTTATAAAAGGGATCATACAATCCTATTCAAAGCTTAATGATGTATCGATTGATCCAGGTGACTATGGCAGTGGAGATCCGTTTCCTTTTATTTTGACAGCTCCTACAGGAAGAGCTGCAAAAAGAATGACAGAATCGACAGGCTTGCCTGCTAGAACTATTCATCGTTTATTAGGCTGGGATGGCCACAATAGTTTTGAAAAGAATCAGGATAACCAGTTGGAAGGCAATGTACTGATTATTGATGAATTTTCTATGGTTGATATATGGCTGGCCAACCAATTGTTTCGAGCGATTCCCTCAGGTATGCAAGTATTGATTGTCGGAGATGAAGACCAGCTTCCATCAGTTGGACCCGGTCAAGTATTAGCTGACCTATTGCGTTCGGAATATATACCTTCTATTCAATTAACAGAGGTCTACCGACAAAAAGAAGGATCGAAAATCATCCAGCTGGCCCATGAAATAAAAAATGACCAGTGTACATCAAAATCATTAGAAAAAGACCATGATTTCAATTTTATACCTGCCGGGGAGCACCAAATAAAAGAGTTGGTCACGAATATTGTGAAAAAAGCGATCGATAAGGGAATTGAACTGCGTGAAGTTCAAGTACTGGCTCCGATGTACCGCTCGGAAACGGGGATCCATAAGCTTAACGAAGAGATCCAGCAGGTCGTGAACCCGAAAAGCAAACAAAAAAGAGACTTGACCTTTAAAGAAGTGACCTATCGAAAAGGAGATAAAGTCATTCAATTGGTCAACCAGCCTGAAGACGGTGTATATAACGGAGATATAGGAGAAATCGCAGCAATCTTTCGAGCTGAAGAAAACGTGGATCAAGTTGAACAGGTGGTTGTGGAATATGACAGCAAAGAAGTGGTTTATCCAAAGAAAGACCTGAACAACATCATGCACGCGTATTGTACATCGATCCATAAATCCCAAGGCAGTGAATTCTCTATTGTCATTCTTCCAATTGTAAGAGGCTACCGGAGAATGCTTAGGAAGAACTTGATTTATACAGCGATTACCAGGTCGAAACAATCGCTGATCATTTGCGGGGATCAGCAAGCGTTTTTAGAAGGAATCCAGACGAGGGACACGAATTTAAGGTATACAGGTTTGGCTGAAAAGCTTCAAGAAAATCGCATCCCCGCAGTAGAGGAAGAAGAGGAAGAGGAAGGTCTATCACCTTATGACTTTATGTAAGGTATAAATTGTAAAATCAAGGGACAAACTAGCAGTAAAAAGGAGTTTGCCCTTATGAAATGTCCGAACTGTAATGGCAAGAACTTGGGACGGATAGGTAATGAACAATACTATTGCTGGAACTGCTGTTTAGAACTTTCTGTAGAAAAAGGCATAGTCAATGTCCATCAAATCGAAGAAGATGGCAGTTTAAGTTCCTTGAATGATCTATTCTATCAATCAGGTTCCTAATGGATAAAAAACTGATAAAATGGGCGGTCCGTCTGTCCATCTTTTTCATTGTTCTATTACTTCTTCTTTTTCTTGCCTGGTTATTTCCACACTATGATCATGTAGTAATTTTACTAGGGAGAATCGTACTTCCTTTTTTAATTGCAATTATTTTGGCGATGCTGCTACATCCTTTGGTCAAGTATTTAGAGGAAGTGGGTTTAAAGCGCTCACTAGCTATTTTACTCATATTTCTCGTATTCTTTTCATTAGCAGGATATGGGGTTTATCGTGGATATCCTCATTTAATAGATCAAATTAAAATGCTTAATGAGCAGCTTCCTCATTTAATAGAGGCTTATCAGAAGTGGACGAAGCAAATGTATGAACAGACCGAGCGGTTTCCTGACGGAATTCATGAGAGGCTGGAGGAAAGTTTCGGCAGATTGGAATCATGGATGGATGAGCGAATGATGGCAATTGTTTCAGGTATGAGCGGTCTTTTCAATATGATTGTACTCATTGCAGTCATACCTGTCATGACGTTTTATTTTTTGAAAGACCATCATTACATTATGAATGCTTTGCTTTTTTTAGTGCCAAGAAAGTGGAAAAGAGAGGCCGTTCATTTGACGAAAGAGTTAAGCCATTCCCTGGGCGGGTATATTAGAGGTCAGCTGTTAATCAGTCTGTTTGTAGGAGTGCTGGCTGGTACAGGCTTCTGGATCGCAGGGCTGCCATATCCATTGGTGCTCGGTGTAGTGGCAGGGATCACGAATATCATTCCTTATTTCGGTCCGCTGTTCGGTGCTGTACCCGCATTGATAGTGGCTTTGACTATTTCTGTGAAAACTTTGGTTATTGCGGTGGTCGTCATAGTCATCATACAAGTCATTGAGGGTAACTTCCTTTCACCTTATATTATGGGGAAAAGCATTCATATCCACCCTTTGCTCATTATCTTCGCCCTGCTTGCCGGAGGTGAACTTGCAGGAATCGCAGGGATGGTATTAGCTGTACCTGTACTCACCTGTTTGAAAGTCATTTCAGAAGAAGTTTACCGATCGCGTATGAACGTTGACAGATAAGCACAAATTATCTATAATTGCGCTATCTATTACTATATGAACGTATAACACTTTGAAGAAAAAGAGTAAACAGACAGCCGGTCATAAGAGAGGTACCTCCCCGGGCTGAAAGAGGAACTAACCTGGCGCTGTTGAAAGCTATTTCTGAGTGCGGCTAATACCCGCCGGTTTCACGTACCGTTACAAGCGTCCAAGGTGATAGGCTGATCAGTCTATAATCAGGGTGGTACCGCGGATTTTAATCCCGTCCCTGCCAGAGTGCAGGGGCGGGATTTTTATGTTCATATAGCGAAATACATGAAATTAACAGGAGGCACGTAGCATGAAATCATTAACTTCAGCAGAGGTCCGACAAATGTTTTTAAATTTCTTTACAGAAAAAAGTCATACAGTGGAGCCGAGCGCATCGCTTGTTCCCCATGAAGATCCTTCCCTTTTATGGATTAACAGTGGAGTGGCTACACTGAAAAAATATTTTGATGGACGAGTGATTCCGGAAAACCCGAGAATTGTTAACGCTCAAAAATCTATCCGTACGAACGATATAGAAAATGTTGGGTTCACTGCGCGTCACCATACCTTTTTTGAAATGCTGGGAAATTTTTCCATTGGAGACTATTTTAAAGAAGAAGCTATCGCCTGGGGATGGGAGTTTCTTACGAGTAAGGATTGGATTGGATTCGATCCTGAGAAATTATCAGTAACCGTGCATCCCGAAGATGATGAAGCTTATGAAATTTGGCGGGATAAAATCGGGGTGAATGAAGAGCGAATCATACGCTTGGAAGAGAATTTCTGGGATATCGGAGAAGGCCCAAGCGGTCCGAATACGGAAATTTTTTATGATCGCGGAGCTAAGTATGGAGCAGATTCTTCTGACCCGGAGCTATATCCAGGAGGAGAAAATGAACGCTATTTAGAAATTTGGAACCTTGTGTTCTCCCAGTTCAATCACAATCCTGATGATACGTATACGCCGCTTCCTAAGAAAAACATTGATACAGGAATGGGTTTGGAGCGGATGGTGTGTGTCATTCAAGACACACCAACGAACTTTGAAACAGATTTGTTTTTACCGATCATCAAATCGACAGAAAAGATTTCAGGGCGCACGTACGGCGATACAGTCGACCAGGATGCCGCTTTTAAAGTCATAGCGGATCACATGCGTACAGTAAGCTTTGCTGTAAGTGACGGAGCTCTTCCTTCTAACGAAGGTCGAGGATACGTTCTAAGACGCCTCCTGCGCCGTGCAGTACGTTTTGCCAAGCAAATAGGTATAGACGAACCATTCATGTATAAACTAGTGCCAGTAGTCGCTGAGATCATGAATGATTTCTATCCTGAAGTCAGTAAAAAGCAAGACTTTATTCAAAACGTAATCAAAACGGAAGAAGAACGTTTTCATGAAACATTGAATGACGGGCTATCCATCCTTACTACGATTATGAACCAGGAATCAGAAAAAGGCAGCAATGTATTTCCTGGGGTAGAAGTGTTCAGATTGTATGATACATTTGGTTTTCCAAAAGAACTGACAGATGAATACGTTTCTGAAGCTGGCTTCACTATTGATGAGGAAGGTTTCCAGCAGGAAATGAAAAAGCAAAGAGAACGTGCAAGAAGTGCCCGCCAGAAATCTGACAGTATGCAAATCCAAGACGGTGTACTCGGGGACGTTCAAGTTGCCAGTGAATTTGTAGGGTACGACCAATTGAAGGCTGATGGTGAAATCGTCGAATTGATTAAAGGAAATCAATTTGCAGAAGAAGCGAGTGAAGGAGATACTGTGTATTTCTTCCTTGACCGTACTCCTTTTTATGCGGAAAGCGGAGGACAAATCGCTGATAAAGGATCCGTAAAAAGCAATGAAGCTGTTTTAAATGTGAGCAATGTCCAAAAAGCACCGAATGGACAGCATATGCATGAAGCGGTCGTAATTCAGGGTACGATACAAAAAGGTGATAAAGTCTTTGCGGAAGTAAATAAAGAGACGAGATCGTATATCGTTAAAAATCATACTGCTACTCACTTGCTGCATCAGGCTCTTAAAGATGTTCTTGGTGATCATGTCAATCAAGCTGGATCTATGGTTTCTCCTGATCGGCTGCGTTTCGATTTCTCTCACTTCGGATCGGTGAATGAAGCTGAATTTGAACAAATTGAAAAAATCGTCAATGAAAAGATATGGAATTCGATTCCTGTCAGCATAGAGTACCATTCTCTCGAGCAGGCAAAGGAGAAAGGAGCTATGGCTCTTTTCGGTGAAAAGTACGGCTCTGAAGTTCGAGTTGTTGAAGTCGGAGATTACAGTATGGAATTATGCGGAGGTTGTCACGTAGGAAATACTGCTGAAATCGGCATGTTCAAAATTATAAGCGAGACAGGTATTGGTGCCGGTACGAGAAGAATGGAAGCTGTTACTGCAAGAGGCGCTTACGAGTTGATGACCAATAAAGAAATGATCCTAAAAGAATCGGCTCAATTGCTGAAAACTAAACCCGATCAAGTACCAGAGCGTGTGCAAGTCCTTCATCAGGAATTAAAAGAATTACAGCGCGAAAACGAGTCATTATCAACCAAATTATCTAACTTGGAGGCTTCCTCTATTTTAGATGAAGTAGAAGATATCGATGGTGTTCATGTACTGGCGAAGCAAGTCGACGTCAAGGACAGTAATGCCCTACGGACCATGATGGATGACTTGAAGCAGCAAATCGGTTCGGCCATAGTCCTGCTGGCAACTACAAACGGGGATAAAGTTCAATTGATTGCGGGTGTTTCTAAAGATTTAATCGATGAAGGATACCATGCAGGGAACTTGATTAAACAAGCGGCTGCCATATGCGGTGGAGGCGGTGGAGGCCGACCTGATATGGCTCAAGCAGGAGGTAAAGATTCTTCGAAAATATCCGAGGCTTTGAATTTCGCAAAAGATTACGCTAGAAAGACCGGCTGATTTTTACAAACTCGAAAATAAGTATATAATGGAACAAAGACTAACAATGTGCGAGGTGACAAATAATGAGTTCGATGGATAAAACGATGCGCTTCAACTTTTCGGAAGAACTGTTTGACGAAGATGTCAGAACCCTCTTGCTCTCGGTTCATAACTCCCTTCAAGAGAAAGGGTATAACCCTATCAATCAAATTGTCGGATATTTACTATCAGGGGATCCTGCTTACATTCCTCGCCATAATGATGCCAGAAATTTAATCCGCAAAATGGAACGGGACGAGCTGATTGAGGAATTAGTTAAGTACTATTTGGAAAACAATAAAGAGGACGTTTAATGAAAAAAATAGGTTTAGATGTAGGAGAAAAAACTATCGGAGTTGCCATTTCTGACGCACTAGGGTGGACAGCTCAAGGTCTCACGACACTTCATTGGGACGAGAACAATTATACGACAGCGAAAGGGCCGCTTCGTGAGATGATTACTGAACACGATGTGAGTGAAGCAGTCATCGGGTTACCTAAGAATATGAATGGAACGATTGGTCCACGTGGAGAAGCAAGTTACAGGTTTGGAAAGTGGCTAGAAAAGGAATTCAAACTAAACGTCCAATATTGGGATGAGCGCTTGACGACCATGGCGGCGGAACGAGTATTACTGGATGCTGATGTAAGTCGTCAAAAAAGAAAAAAGGTCATTGATAAAATGGCTGCGGTCATCATTTTACAAAGCTATTTGGATTCTAAACAATAAAGGAGGCAACATCATGGCATTAGAGAAAGAAGAACGCATTATCATCCCTGATGAAAACGGGGAAGAGCATTTATTCGAGGTATTATTTACGTTCGATGTGGAACAGACAGAACAATCTTATATTGCGGTCGTACCTGCTGAACAAAAAGAGGGCGATGAGGTAGAAGTCTTTGCCTTTAGGTATGAAGAAAAAGGCAATGAAGAAGATGACCTGGCTTTATATCAGATAGACTCTGACGAAGAATGGGAAATGGTTGAAGAAATGTTGAATACGTTAACTGAAGAAGATCTCACGTAAGAGGGATTGAACTTGCAGGCAAGACGCCTGCAAGTTTTTTTTATGGTTTTTTAACTATAGTAACTAGGATGTCGTCACTGGTTAATGGCAGACGATATGTTGGCAAGTGACTAATGGCGTAGAAATAGCCATGTAATTTGTAGTATAATGTAGCGGGTGGAAGGAGGAGTACTTTTGTCAGGTTATAATAAAGGACATAAAGAGCGGTTGAAGAATCGCCGCAAAGAGGCGGGAACGGTGAGAAAGATCGTTATGATCGTATTAGCCGCCATAGGTATTGGATTGATTGTTTCTTTAATCGCAGGATATCTATATATTAAATCATCCATAGAACCCGTAGATCCAAATGACGAGTCTAATGTCGATGTGGATATCCCACTCGGGTCCTCTACGTCTGAAATAGCTGCTATCCTTGAGAGTGAAGATGTAATAAAAAATGCGATCATTTTCAGGTTATACACAAAATTTAATAATGAAACAGGCTTTCAAGCAGGGAATTACAGTTTTTCTGCTTCAATGACATTGGATGAGATCATCGAATCGCTCCAAACCGGGAAGACAAAAGATGCGGCCGTTAGAGTTACTATTCCTGAAGGACGTAATATGGAGCAAATAGCAGAAATCTACAGTGAAAAGCTCGAATTTACAGAGGAAGAGTTTCTAAATAAAGTAAATGATGAAGACTATTTAAATGAATTGATAGAAGATCACCCATCACTTCTTACCGATGATATTTTACAAGAAGAAATCCGTTATCCCTTAGAAGGATATTTATTTGCGGGAACGTATGATTATGATGTGGAAGACCCAACGATAGAAGAAACAGTCGAGGTAATGGTTTCACGGACAGAGGAAGAATTTATGGAATACAGTGATGAAATCGAGGACTCCGATATGAGTATCCATGAAGTAATCACGATGGCTTCGCTTGTAGAAAACGAAGCACCCAATGAAGAGAGCCGCAGAGAAATCGCAGGGGTCTTTTATAACAGGTTGAACGAAGATATGATGTTGCAAACGGATCCCACTGTTCTCTATGCTTTAGGCGAGCACAAAGACCGTGTGTTATATGAAGATCTGGAAGTAGAATCACCGTACAATACTTACCAGAATAAAGGGCTGCCCGTAGGTCCTATTTCAAGCTTTAACATCAATTCACTTCAGGCTGTTTTTAATCCGGTAGAGTCAGATTACCTTTATTTCTTAGCGAACAGTGAAGGTGAAATTTTCTATTCTGAGACTTTAGAGGAACATAATGAGTTAAAAGAAGAGCATATTACTAATGACGAGGGCCAAAATTATATACCCGAAGATGAATGATTTATAAGGAATGCGTAATATATCTCGCATTCCTTGTTTTTTTTATGTTAAAATAATAGGGTTGTAAAAGAGAAGTTCTATAGATGAAAGGGGATTCCATCATGAAGCAGGAAGAATATCTGCATAGTTTACTTCATCCGGCCTCGAACGACGTGAGGGAACTGGAAAAGTATGCAAAGGAGCATAATGTGCCGATCATGGAACCTTTAGGTATTGAATTTCTCATGCAGTTGTTGAGAGTCCACAGACCAAACAACATTCTTGAAATTGGGGCAGCGATTGGTTATTCTGCTTTAAGAATGGTGGAAGCTTTACCTGAAAGTCAAATAGTTACGGTTGAAAGAGATGAGAAAAGATACGAAGAAGCCAAGCAAAACATCAGGCTTTTCGGTAAAGAAAAACAGATCCATTTACTAGCAGGAGATGCTCTTCATATAAAAGAACAAATAGAAGCATATGGACCGTTTGACTTTCTATTTATAGACGCAGCTAAAGGGAAATATGAAGATTTTTTTCATTTATATTCTCCTTTAGTGTCAGAACATGGAATCATCGTTTCAGATAATGTATTGTTTAAGGGGTATGTAGCAGATCCTTCCAAGGCGCCTGAGAGGCTTGAGAAAATGGTATCTAAAATCATCAAATTTAATCAGCTGCTCAATGAACATCCAGATTACAATACAACGATTGTACCCATAGGCGATGGAGTAGCTATTACAACTAGAAAATCATAGATAAAATTGGAATTGGTGAAAGGAGAACCAGAACGAATGACTGATAAACCTGTAGTAATTGGAGTAGCGGGGGGGACCGGATCGGGGAAAACGAGTGTAACCCGATCTATTATTCAACGTTTTGCTGATAAATCGATTTTGATGGTGGAACAAGACTATTATTATAAAGATCAGAGTCATCTGCCTATGGAAGAGAGACTGAAAACCAATTATGATCACCCTCTCGCTTTTGATAACGATTTACTTATTGAGCATTTAAAAGAGTTGATTGCAGAGCGGTCGATCGAAAAACCAGTGTATGATTATAAAATTCATACCAGATCGGATGAAACAATTACAGTAGAACCAAAAGAAGTCATTATTATTGAGGGAATTCTCGTTTTAGAAGATGAAAGGCTCCGTGACCTTATGGATATCAAGGTTTTTGTGGATACGGATGCAGATGTGCGGATCATTCGCCGATTGATGAGAGATATAAATGAGCGGGGCCGAACTTTGGATTCTGTCATAGAACAGTATATAAATGTTGTTCGACCTATGCACCTTCAGTTTGTTGAACCGACGAAGCGTTATTCAGATATAATTATTCCAGAAGGCGGGCAGAATCACGTGGCCATCGACTTAATGGCTACGAAAATTCAGACCGTTCTCCGCGAAAAAGGTCAGCTCGTAAGCAGAGAAAATAGTTGAAAATTTTAATCAAATCTGGCATAGTTTTTGATAGAAGTTCTAGGAAACCTGACTCCCGTATACATTATATTAATAAAATGGAGTAGAATTTTCTTAATGGTAAGAGTTTTAATCGTTTATTATTGGCGGATATAAGGAGTGTATGAATATGGCAGAAGAAAAGAATTTTTACATGACCGACGAGGGAAAACGAAAACTTGAGGAAGAAATTGAATATTTAAAAAACGAACGTAGAAAAGAAGTAGTAGAACGGATTAAGATTGCTAGAGGTTTTGGTGACTTATCCGAAAACTCGGAATACGATGCGGCTAAAGATGAGCAAGCCTTCGTAGAGGCAAGAATTCAAACGGTTGAGAATATGATTCGCAATGCAGTTATTATTGAAAGTGATAACGATAATCCTGATCGCGTATCCATGGGGAAATCAGTCACTTTCCAAGAATTGCCTGACGGAGATGAAGAAACATATACAATCGTAGGCAGTGCGGAAGCCGATCCCTTTGAAGGAAAAATTTCAAATGATTCTCCGATGGCCCAGAGCCTGATCGGCCATGAAGTAGGAGATAAGGTTACTGTTGTAACCCCTGGCGGCGAGATCAACGTGAAAATAGTTACGGTTACATTATAATGGGGAAGGCAGGGAAAAACTCCCTGCCTTTTTATCTAGCTGTTTAAACTTTTTTCATAAGAGAGCCATTCAATAATATGAAAGTTATTTATAAGCCGCCATTCCGAAGCATCATGTAGAACTTTTTTAGTAGTAACTACACGTTCCCCAAACTCCAGAGGAACCGTCTTTCTGAGAAATGGGCTTATACGAATCAATCAGTGTGTAAGGTTGAAGTGAATTTTTTTGTGAAACTTTTATTTCCTGCGTTTTGTAAAATATAGAAGATGTATATCTTATAGTAATTCTTGTAAAGGAGGAACAAGGCATGTCTAAAAATAACTCTGGATTTTCCAGAGAAGGCCGTTTTGCGAAAAGAAAGAGATCAAAAATAATAGCAACGATTTTGGCTAGTGCAGCGGCTTTATTAGTAGTCGTTTATATAATCCTGTTCACAGCTGGCGGAAGTGTTGCGCCAAATGAGACTCAAGATTCCGAAACCCAGTCACAATTCGCAGAACAGAATGATAGCAGTGGTGACTCAGAAGAATCAGAAGAACCAACTGAAGAATTAGAAGTGAGAGAAATAGAAGAGGAAAATGAAGACTCAGAAGAGAAAAACTCCGAAAATGATTCTTCAGAAGAAGATGAAAAAGAAGAGTCAGAGGAGAGTGAAAACGAATCTTCAGAAGTAAACGAGGAAGAAGAATCCGAAGAAGAAGAATCGGAAGAAGAATCTTCTGAGGAGGAGGAGTCCAGCGAAGACGAAGAAAATGATAATCGTCAAGTGGAAGAGAGTTCTGAAGAAAACGTGGATAGAGTAATCACAGGGGATTGGAGCCCTGTACAAACCAAACAAGACATATCTGGAGAACATAGAACAACTTATGATCCGAACTCTCAAGACTGGCAGGAAATCCTACAGGCGGCAAGTAAGGCTACAGGTGTAGATGTTGGAGCTATGACGGTTTGGAGAATAGAGAATGCAGGTAATGGACAGGTTCATGCAGCGATTTCAGATGGAGGGCAAGGACAGGTCCAGAGGGTGTTGATTGATTGGGAAGACGGAAAAGGATATCAACCACTTCAAGTAGAAGAATTAAATAACAATCCTTATTAATAAGTTAGGAGTTTGACTAATGGCAATAGGTATTATAGGCGCAATGGATGAAGAAATAGAATTACTGAAAAATAAAATGAAAATAAGGGAAGTCCATCATGTGGCTGAAAGCACCTTTATTGAAGGTGAATTGGCCGGACATTCTGTCGTTTTATTAAAATCCGGAATAGGAAAAGTAAATGCGGCTATTGCTACTACAATCCTGCATGAACGTTTTGATATCGGTAAAGTAATCAATACAGGCTCAGCTGGCGGTTTTGCGAAAGAGTTAGAAGTTGGGGACCTGGTCATTTCAACTCTCGTGACTCATCACGATGTAGATGTAACTGCATTTAAGTATGAATATGGCCAGGTACCCGGCTTGCCTGCGATGTACCCGGCCGATGGGGATCTTATTAATAAAGCTATGGATGCCGTTAACAAAACAGATGCAAATGCTAAAAAAGGAATAATAGCAACAGGTGATTCCTTTATGCAGGAGGAATCACGTGTAAGTTTTGTACGAGGGAAATTTCCTGAAATGATAGCAGCAGAGATGGAAGCAGCAGCCATTGCTCAAGTGTGTTACAAGTATGAAACACCCTTTGTAGTCATTCGAGCTCTCTCTGATATTGCGGGGAAAGAATCTTCTATATCATTTGATCAATTTCTGCCTAAGGCAGCTGACAATGCAGCTTCTATGATCGTCTCTATGCTAGAGTCGATAGACTAGTAGAAATTACCACCTCAAGACACCTCTAACTTATGTTACAATCATTCAAGTATAGGAGGTGGCTTGATGGACGCTAACAAGGTATTAGAAGGTAAATTAGCTGACTACAGAAGGTTCACCATGACATTGATTATATTGAGCGGTTATTTATATATCGGGGTGCTGATCAGCATATATGAGTATCATTCAACTTCATACTACTATTTGTTCGTACTCATCACATTGCTATTATCCACCGCCTTCTATTTTGTGAAAAAATTGAAGGTGCTTCAGCAAAAATTAAGGGAAGAATAGTCAAATCCACTGTGTCTCATATACACAGTGGATTTTTTATGTTTAAATTCTTTTTCTAAAATTAGTTCTAAAACAAGTTAGATTGGTGTTATGACTTCTGTTTATATCTTTCTAGAGCAGGGCAGGTCTCCCGGTATGGATGTTCGACTGAAAGCCAGTAAGTTTCTTTTTAGTTCTTCCATTGCACCAATACACACCGCTCATAACGGACAGCTTAACCTCAGTAGGATTTATCCTTAAACAGGGTTTATACTCAAGGAGAATTTCCATATTTACTCTGTTTATAAAATTCATGAAAAATCTTCATTAAAGCTCTCTTTTCAATTCTCGATACGTAGCTCCTTGAAATACCTAATTCTTTGGCAATTTCTCTCTGAGTTTTTTCATCTTCATCATGTAAACCATAACGGAAAACGATTACTTCTTTTTCTCTTTCATCAAGTACCGAAATATATTGTCTAATTTGAGCTATTTCCATATGAAGTTGAATTTCTTCCACAATATCAACGACATCTGCTTGCAAAATATCGAGCAGATTAAGTTCATTACCTTCTTTATCATGACCGATGGGATCTTGCAAAGAGATGTCTTTATTCATTTTTTTCGTAGATCTCAAATGCATAAGAATTTCATTTTCTATACAGCGTGCAGCATAAGTGGCGAGTTTCGTTCCTTTACCCGTGGAATAGCTTTCTATTCCTTTGATTAAGCCTATTGTACCGATAGATATCAGATCTTCAAAGTCCTCTTTTGTGTTTTCAAACTTTTTCACGATGTGAGCGACAAGCCTTAAATTATGTTCAATCAGCTTATCCCGGGCTTCTCTGTTCCCTTCCTTCATCAATTGTAGCTGCTTAGCTTCTTCTTCTTTGGATAAGGGGTTAGGAAACGCCTGATTCTTTACATATGATACAAAGAATATAGCTTCTTTGAAGAAATATAAGATGGAAGCTAACAAACTGCTCAAAAAACACACCTCCTCGCGTATTGGGCAACTGCCTACCACAAGTGTATGTCGAAAGAAGCATGGCCGTGCCTGTACTAAAGCAAATAAAAAAGCAGCCAGGTGAACTGGCTGCTTTTTTGCTTCATTATTTATTTTGTTTATAATCATCCTGTATGCTCTCTTCCCATAAAGGAACGCCGCTTTTATAAGCAGCTCTGCCAATCATGTGACCTGAAACAGGAGCAGTGAGTAGAATGAACAGAACACCCAGCAATAGTTTACCGCTGATGATGTCATGTTCCACGTACATGAAGATGAAGGCACCTATTAATATCCCTGCGACACCTAAAGTGGCACTTTTTGTAGCTGCGTGCAGGCGGGTGTATACATCCGGAAATCTTAATACTCCGATAGAACCGGAAATCAAGAAAAAGGTGCCTGATAATAAGAAAAAACATATGAGCAAATCAAAAACAATATTAATCCATGTCCCGCTCAATGATAACACCCTTTTCAATGAATTTCGCCAGCGCTACAGTTCCGATAAATAATAGTATACCAATCAATAAAATAACATCATTGAATTGTGTAGAAACAAGCAGGATGGCGATGATGCCTGCTAAGCCCATGATGTTCACTCCAAATATATCTAATGCGACCGCTCTATCAGGGTTGGTCGGTCCTTTGATGACCCGATAAAGCAAGATCATTACAGACAAGGAGACACCGATAATAGAGATAATTGCAGAGACTTGGATTAGTGATTGGGTAACTTCTAAAGTTTGCTCCATTACCGTGTCACCTCCATGATAGCTTTTTCAAACGTTTCTTTGATTTCCGTAACTGAGGCTTCAACATCTCGAATGTCCATAGCGTGTACATAAATTTTTGAGTAATCTTCACTCACATCTAAAGAAAGAGTTCCGGGAGTCAATGAAATCAAATTGGCAAGCAAGGTAATCTCCCAATTACTTTTCAGATCAATGGGAAGTTCAAAAATTCCCGGTTTCATATCTAATTTTGGCTTGTAAACGAGTTTTACGATATCGATGTTTGAAAGTAATAGTTCTCGGACAAAGAGTAAGATCAGCTTAATTACACTGAAAACCCTCTGCATGTAAAACGTGTCAGGGATGAACCTCTGTAGTACTACCAACATCAGGATACCAATCAGGTAACCTACAAAGAAAGTAGTAAAGTTATACGTTTCACTTAAGAACATCCACATGACAGCAATTATAATGTTGAGGACAATTTGATAAGGCATTAGCTGTCTACTCCTTTATTACAGAATCAATATAGATTTGCGGATTCATTAAATATTCTCCCATTTCTTCTACGGAAGGATAAAACCATTCAGCTCCAACGCCCAGAAGAACAGTAATTGATAGCAGGACCGCGATCGGCCAAGTCATACGGCGAGCTGCTCCGCTTCTTTCAGGGTGAGGGGGAGCATCCTGCTTTTCACCCCAAAATCCACGAATAAAGATTCTGATCATAGAGAATAAAATGAGCAGGCTCGAAACGAGTGAAGCGATGACTACCATTATTTCTTCTTGCGCCAACCCGCCCTGGATCAGAAGCAGTTTTCCTACAAAACCACTGAATGGCGGAATTCCCGCTAAAACAAGAGTAGCGATGAAAAAGAACCATCCAAGGACGGGATAATGGTGAATGAGTCCATTCATTTTTCTTAAGTCTGAAGTTCCCGCTACATAAGCGATGATGCCAACGAGCAGGAAGAGCGCTGCTTTAATTACCATATCATTAATCAAATAATAAATCGTGCCGCTAAGTGCTGTTTCTGAAAATATGCCTATTCCCATCATCATAAAACCGACAGCAGGAATAATATTATAAGCTACGATCAATTTGATATTGTTTGTAGATAATGCACCGATCACCCCAAAAATCATAGTAAATGCAGCTAAATATATGAAAATAGTGTGAGTAAGATCGGTTTCACCTACGAAGATCAAGGTGAACACTCTAAGGATCGAATAAATTCCAACCTTAGTAAGCAAGGCACCAAAAAGAGCGGAAACGACTGGATTCGGAACTATATACGGCCTTGGCAGCCAATAATACAAGGGGAAAACTGCTGCTTTCGTAGCGAAAACAAAGAAGAACAGCATGGCAATTGTTGTAAGGATCCCTTGTTGTTCGACTTCCTGCACCCTCTGAGAAACCTGAGCCATATTTACCGATCCCACGACAGAATACAAAAAGGCAATGGTCGTTACAAACAGCATGGATGAGAATAAATTAATTAATACATATTTCAAAGATTCTCTTAGCTGCGCTTTTCCATTTCCAAGTACAATCAACCCGTATGAAGCCATGAGAAGTACTTCAAAGAATACGAAGAGGTTGAATAAGTCTCCTGTAAGAAATGCTCCGCTGACACCACTGATCAGCATGAAAAAGAAGCTGTAAAAGAAGAAAGATTCTTGCTGCTCGGTCAGTGACTTTGGTGCATAGAATACACAGGCAGCAGCAACTATATTAGTGGTCAACACTAAAGTGATAGCCAGCATATCTCCAACTAGCACAATCCCGAATGGAGCTTCATAGCTTCCCGTTTCAAGGATGATCGTACCGTTTGTTGATATCATAAAAAGAACGACACTTACAAGCGCTAAATTGATCAGTGTGAAAACTTGAGACATGACTCGAACTGTTTTTTTCTTATTATTGAAAAAGGCCGTAATGATTGCTGCCAATAACGGCCATATAATTGTTAAAGCTAATAAATTACTCATAATCGTTTCCCCTCAATTGCTCCATATTGTCTGTCCCGTTAATCTTGGAGGCTCGATAAGCTAATACGAGCAGCAAGCTCGTCACCCCGAAACTAATGACGATAGAAGTTAAGATCAAGGCTTGCGGAAGCGGATCTGTATACTGGTCAATTCCATCCGTCAAAATCGGCGGCGCTCCTCTTTTAAGCTCTCCCATCGTCAAAATGAACAGGTGGGCACCGTGAGATATTAATGCGGTCCCGATTACGATACGGAGGAGCTGCTTTTGGAGGAGGTTATATACTCCTGTTGTGAATAAAGTACCGGCAAGGACTGCCATAATGATCTCCATGAGTTACTCCTCCTTATTCTTTCCACGTAATCGAATTAATGCGAAAATAGCCATCGCAGCAATTCCTAACACAGCAATTTCGAACAATGTATCTAATCCACGGAAGTCGACAAGAATGACGTTGACGATATTATCTCCACCGCCGAGCTTATAGGAATTATCTACAAAGTAACTCGACATAGAATCGAACATCTTATGACTGTGGGCAGAAATGGCTACCATTGTCATCAATAAACCGAAGCCGACCGATATGATCAAATTCATCGTTTTTGTTAATGATGATTCATTGTGCGGCTCAAGATTAGGCAAGTGGTAAAACACGAGTAAGAATAGGGCTACGGTTACTGTTTCGACGATAAGTTGGGTCAAGGCCAAGTCAGGTGCTCTGTAGAGCACAAACAACATCGCTAACCCGTAACCGACAACACCTAAGATCAGAATGGCAGCAATTCTGTTTTTAGCTATAATCGTACCTATTGCAGCAATGACCATGACGACTGCAATCAGTACTTCGTGCAGGGTCACCTCTGATAAGTTACCGAAATCTAGAGTAAACCCACCTGTAAGAGCCATGGTGCCGAAAGTTACTACAACTATAGCCACTAGTATCAAACGGACGTATCGCCCCAGTGAGCCGTTCATATAGCTGTTAGTAATGATAGTTGAATATCTTTCTGTGCGCTCGACTAGCCCGTCATAAAATGTGTTTAAACTTAGACGGCCTGGAACTGCGTTATAAATGGAAGCCCACTTCGGAATAGAAAGGTAAAGAATCGTTCCGAATACCAGTACAGTAATCGACATAATGAATGCCGGTGACAACCCGTGCCAATAATAAATATCTTTCACATTTTCACTTCCATAAGCAGCTGAAGCCGCATGCTCTATGAAAGGTTTGTTGATCAAATCAGGGAACAATCCGATGATGATGACACCAAGTACTAAAATAGCTGGTGAAACCAACATCCCCACCGGTGCCTCGTGAGGCTTCTTAGGAAGCTCATCAATGTTCGCTTTTCCTCGGAAAGTGCCGAAGAAGAAGTACATAGAATATACAAATGTGAAAATGCTTCCTAGTACGGCCAAGTAAGGGAATAAAGTCTGCAATGTTGCTGCAATGCCAGTAACAGACAAGTCCATAGTCACGGCAGCATCAAAAAACATTTCCTTACTATAGAATCCGTTAAGGAACGGAAACGGTACACCTGCCATCGAAAATGAAGCGATGACAGCTAAAGTAGCTGTAATTGGGAGAAATGTCATGAGTCCCCCTAATTTCCTAATGTCCCTCGAACCGGTTTCGTGATCTACTATTCCAGCAATCATGAACAAGCTGCCTTTAAAGGTCGCATGGTTCAAAATGTGGAAAACTGCAGCAAAAATAGCTGCTTTTGTACCGAAACCGAGCATAGCCATTATCATCCCGAGCTGACTGATTGTTGAAAAGGCAAGGATTCCTTTTAAGTCAGTCTGTCGCACAGCCATATAGGATCCCCAGCATAACGTGGCTATTCCGACTGCAGATACGATAATAAAGAACCACTCTGAAACAGAAAGCATAGGAAGAAAGCGCGCAACTAAGAAGATTCCGGCTTTAACCATAGTGGCCGAGTGTAAATACGCACTGACAGGTGTCGGGGCTTCCATTGCATCTGGAAGCCAAATGTGGAATGGGAACTGAGCAGATTTCGTGAATGCTCCTAATAGAATCAAGGTCAGGATGAGTGGGAAGAAGTCATGATTTAAAATCAATTCTTGCTGACTCATCATCTCCTGAATGCTTGCAGTTCCAGTAATTCCGCTCATGAACACTAAGCCGCCAAGTAGACTCAGACCTCCAAAGACTGTAATCAGCATGGATTTCAGAGCCCCATAACGAGAACCTTCCCTGTGATTCCAAAATCCGATAAGAAGGAATGATGATAGGGAAGTGAATTCCCAGAACGTATATAAAACGTATACGTTATCAGATAATACGATTCCTAGCATGGAACCCATAAATAATAAAAAGTAAACATAAAAATGTCCCAGTTGCTCCGATTTATGTAGGTAATAGATCGAATAAAATGCAACTAGGGAGCCTATTCCACTTATAAGTAAAATGAATAGTAAGCTCAAACCATCAAGATAGAATAAAAAGTTCATATCCAATGATGGTATCCAGGAATATTCTCTTTCAACAGGCTCGAATCCCGGTCCTATAAATCGTGCAAAATAAATAAAGATCACAACAGGTACAGCAGTAACGAAAAAACCTGTGTGAAGCTTGTGTTTCCACTTACTTAAAAATGGAATGAAAATAGCGATAATAAAAGGCAATAGTACAGCCAGTAGCATCTGGTTGATCCTCCCTCGAACTAAGATCCAGCATATTGTTATAGTTGGTTCACTCAATTGTAATCAAAAAACAGTCAAAGATTCAACTGAATACTCCTATAAACCATTTTATTGTTGTCCTTTTTCTCAAAATATATAAATATGAAGAAAATCGGAAACAGGTTATGTAAAAAAAATATTAAAAAAAAACGTCAAATCTGATTTGACGTTTTTCAACTAGGCCTATTTTTCCTGATTTTTCTATCAACCAACCATTGGGTTTGTTCGGTCTAATAAATGATAGAGTTTTCTATCAATGATTTCCCTTTCTATTTGGTTAATGAAATCTTTAGAAAGATTGAGTTGTATGGCTTTGTGGTAAGATTGTAATAACAGGGTATCAGATAATTGTTTCATCTTATTCTGCCGAATGGCAGCCACCTCCTGTTTAATATAGAGCTCGGAAGTTTTACTACTTTCCAACCATATCACGAGTTAATCATAGCCACAATAACCACCTTATCAACAGTGAAATGTAGATAAGTTTTCATGCTGAAGGAGGATGTTCCTGTTCTATAAAGTGTTAGGATGTGTGGAATGTGTGCATAAAGTTATCCACAAGGTCATTTATGTCGCGAATTGTCGAACGATTCTTGTGACATGTTAAAGAATATCAGGATTCTTTTGAAACACTGTAGGTTTTTGTATATGATAGGTAAGGGAATTTGTCGTTAAAGATGGGGTGAATAGAATGTTGAAAAATTTTCTTCCGAACGAACACGTGGATAGTGTGTATGACATTAATCCTCTCGTTTTGAAAGATAAAGGAATTAAGGGTGTCATTACAGATTTGGATAACACTCTTGTGGCTTGGGACAAGCCTGATGCTACTGAGGAGATTGTTGAATGGTTTCAACTTATGAACCGTCATGGTATTCAAGTGATCATAGCATCGAATAATAATGAAAATAGAGTCAAATTATTTTCTGAGCCATTGGATACAACGTTTATCCATAGTGCAAGGAAGCCATTATCCAAAGCTTTTAAAAAGGCTCAGAAGGAAATGAATGTTAAAAAAGATGAACTTGTAGTAGTAGGCGATCAAATAATGACCGATGTCTTAGGCGGTAATTTGGCAGGTATTCACACGATTCTTGTTGTGCCGATTGTTGAAACCGATGGCTTTATCACAAAATTCAACCGTAAAATAGAGCGGAGAATTCTTAAATGGATGAAACGTAAAGGCAAGATTGAATGGGAGGAGAATTCTAAAGATGACAACAGTTAAATGCCAAGGGTGCGGGGCAGTTATCCAAACCAGCGATCCAAATCTTCCAGGTTATGCTCCGGAATCTGCTTTAAGCAGAGAAGATATTATTTGCAAGCGTTGCTTTCGTTTGAAGCATTACAACGAAGTGCAGGATGTCCCTTATCAAGATGATGAATTTCTTGAGATGCTTAATCAAATCAGCGACAGCCGAGGTTTAGTCGTTCAAATTGTAGATATATTTGATTTTAACGGTAGCTTTATACCGGGTATGAAGCGGCTGACAGGTCAAAATCCTGTCCTCCTCGTAGGCAACAAAATGGATGTGCTGCCTAACTCTGTCAATCCGAGAAAAGTGAAACAGTGGTTAAGATCAGCTGCTAAAGACCAAGGATTGATCGTAGAGGATGTTTTTCTCATTTCTGCTCAAAGAGGAGAAGGAATCGAAGCTTTGTCTCAAGCAATTGAAAAGCATAGGAATGAGCATGACGTCTACGTAGTAGGTACGACGAATGTAGGAAAATCTACATTCATCAATAAATTGATCCAGCAGACTTCCGGGGTTAAGGACGCTATCACTACCTCTTACTTCCCAGGAACTACGTTAGGTTTTATTGATATACCACTTGATGAACGGACTTCTTTATACGACACACCAGGGGTTATCCATCGACACCAGATGGCTCATTATGTTTCAGACCAAGACCTTAAAACAATAACGCCTAGAAAAGAAGTAAAGCCAAAAGTGTATCAGCTAAACGAAGGACAAACATTGTACTTCGGCGGACTGGCTCGGCTTGATTTTGATTCAGGTGAAAGATCTTCTTTCATTTGTTACCTATCCAATGAATTGGATATCCATCGGACAAAGCTAGAGAACGCGGATGAATTGTATAGAAATCACTTAGGTGGTCTTCTTTCACCTCCAGATGAGGAAACAATGAAGTCCCTTCCTGAACTGAAAGCACAAACATTCAGGTTACCTGAGGGTAAGACAGATATTGTTTTTTCAGGTTTAGGATGGGCTACTGTGCCGGAAGGAAATATTACGGTTACAGCTCACGTGCCTGCAGGAGTTAAAGTATCCCTGCGCCAATCATTAATTTAGGAGGCGAAAGATGATGAAACTCGGTCTTATTGGTTATCCTATTGGCCATTCTTTATCGCCATGGATTCACAACCAGCTTTTAGAATCTCAAAATTTAGAAGGTAGTTACCAGCTTTACGAAATAGAACCTGATAAATTTGAGGAGAATATAAAAAGTTTAAAGAAAGAAAACTTAGAAGGCTTCAATGTGACTGTACCTTATAAAGAACAAATCATCCCGTTTTTGGATGAAATTGATCAGGCGGCTGAATTTCTAGGAGCTGTAAATACGGTTAAAGTGGAAGACGGAAAATGGGTCGGATACAATACTGATGGAATAGGCTATTTCAGTTCAGTAACTTCCAGATTCGATAATACGTTAAAGGATACGTCTAAGGTATTAATATTGGGCAGTGGAGGAGCCGCCCGCGGTATCTACCATGCTTTTCTTCAAAAAGGTGTACGTCAGGTTGATATTGCGAACCGCACAGTTCAAAAAGCTGAACAGATTATAAAAGAATTGAATGGAGAAGAATTTTCTGAGCCATTAACCATTCAAGAAGCTGGTAATAGAATCAGTGAGTACGATGTCGTCATCCAAACCACTTCAGTCGGGATGTCACCAAATGAAAATCAATCCATCATTGAGTTCGACGATATAAAGGAAAATGCATTATTCAGTGACATCGTCTATCGGCCAATGAATACCAAATTTCTTAAACGAGCAGATGAGCTAGGTGCTTTTCTCCACTATGGCCATGAAATGCTGCTTCATCAAGCCATTTATGCGTTTAAGATTTGGACCGGCAGAGAACCAGAATCTAGTGAACTTATAGAGAAATTCGAAAACGTATTAAAAGGAGAATAGCATGTTAACAAGTAAAGGTAAGAAATATTTACGTAAGCAATCTCATGACATCCAGCCTATCTTTCAAGTAGGAAAGGCAGGAGTCAATGACAACATGACTACACAAATAAGTGAAGCTCTTGAAAAAAGGGAGCTGATCAAAGTAAGCATTCTACAAAACAATTTTGATGATAATCAAGCTGTAGCAGATGAAATCGCCAGCCAAACAGGAGCACAAATTGTACAGGTGATCGGAAATACCGTTATCCTTTATAAAGAATCTGTCAATAATAAACAAATCAATCTACCATAGAGGAGATTTAAAATGAAAAGGATTGGATTGTTAGGAGGGACTTTTGATCCGCCCCATCTAGGTCATATGATCATAGCTGAACATATCCGGGAAAACCTGGAATTAGATGAGGTCTGGTTCATTCCTTCCCATCTTCCACCCCATAAACAAGAAGCTGCGGTATCAGCAGAGGATCGCTTGCAAATGGTGAAGAAAGCCACTGAAGGAAACCCTCACTTTTCCGTTTCTGAAATTGAACTGAATCGTGAAGGCAAGTCTTATACAATTGATACGATGAAAAGCCTATTGAAAGAATACCCTTCAGACGAGTTTTGTTTTATTATCGGCGGCGATATGGTCCAGTATTTAGACCGCTGGCACAAAATAGAAGAATTAAATGAACTCGTACAGTTCGTAGGTGTCGGCCGCGAAGGGATTGCACTCGATTCTCATTTCAATGTGAAGATGGTGGAAATACCTCGTATAGATATATCGTCCTCTATGATAAGACAAAGGTTGACCGATAAAAAATCAATACGTTACCTTATTCCTGAAGGAGTTTTTCACTTTATAAAGGAGAACGCTTTGTATGAATTTAAACCGTGATCAGCTACTGGAATTCGTAAAACCTCATTTGAAAAAGTCTCGATACGAACATACGATTAGAGTGACTGATACTGCATTGGAACTTGCCAGGAAATATGGAGCTGATCTGGCTCGTACAGAAAAAGCTGCTATTTTACACGATTTTGCAAAAAATAAAAGTAAAGATGAGTTGAAACAATGGATTTTAAAAGACCAGCGACTTCCAAAGGATCTTTTGTATTATCATCATGAACTATGGCATGGTCCTGTAGGGGCCTTAATGCTTGAAAAGGAAATCCAGCTTAAAGATAAGGAAGTCCAATCAGCTATTGCCTGTCACACGAGCGGTAAGAAAGATATGAGTACTTTAGATAAAGTCGTATTTTTAGCTGATTATATCGAGCCGGGACGTAAATTTTCGGGCGTCGAAGAAGTAAGGGAGTTAGCTGAACAAGACTTGGATAAGGCATGTCTGCAAGCTCTGATCAACACGATACAATTTTTAATGAAAAATAAAAGTTCAGTTTATCCAAATACGTTTCATGCATATAATCAATTAGTATAAGGATGTTTTTAAGGAACCTGAATGAAAACGGGAGGAATAATATGGAAAGTAGAGAGTTAGTGACCGTCGCGGCTAAAGCATGCGATGAAAAGCGGGCACACGATATAATAGTATTGGATATGGCTGACGTTTCATTAGTAGCTGATTACTTTTTAATTTGTGAAGGGTCTAATGAGCGTCAAGTTCAGGCTATTGCCAGAGAAGTAAAAGCGCAGGCAGAAGAAAATGGAATCGAAGTGAAACGGATGGAAGGATTTGATAAAGCTCGCTGGATCCTTGTAGATTTGAATGGTGTAGTTTGTCACATATTCCATAAAGATGAGCGTCATTATTATAACTTAGAACGCTTATGGGGAGATGCTTCTACTGTAAGCTTAGAGGGGATTGAAGGTTGAGTTATCAACAAATAGCTGAAGTCTACGACCGGCTCATGCAGGATGCACCCTATGAGAATTGGGAGGCGTGGACGAAGAGAGTCATTAATTCCTATCACCCTGATACAAATCGCATTCTTGACCTTGGCTGTGGTACCGGGGAAATCACTCTCCGTCTAGCGGGTCATTATCAAATGACAGGAGTTGATCTGTCTGAGGATATGCTTGCTGTCGCTACTTCAAAGGATAATGCGAAAACCGTTCAATGGCTTCGACAGGATATCACGCAATTAGATGGGCTCTATGGCTTTGACTGCGTTTTTTCATTTTGTGACGTACTGAATTATATAACTGATGAAAAAAAGCTTGAGGACGTTTTTATACGTGCGTATGATGCTCTGAAGGCGGATGGGCTGTTTTTATTTGACGTACACTCAGTTGAACATATCGTTCAGCATTTATATGGACAAACTTTTGCCGAAGTGTACGACGAAATTTCTTATATTTGGTTCTGTGACCCTGGTGAAAGTGAATATTCCCTCGTTCATGATCTGACGTTTTTCGTCCAAAATAACGAAGGTCACCATGTTAGGTTTGATGAAACTCATTTTCAACGAGGATATTCGACAGAAACCTTGAAGCAGCTTCTAAATAAAGCTGGTTTTGATATTGAAAGTATAACGAGTGATTTTTCTAATGAACTGAATGAAACAGGCGACAGGCTTTTCTTTGTATGCCGCAAGAAAGAGAGGGAGCTGTAATATAGCTCCCTTTTTTCATGCAGGAAAATCCGTCTCAGTGTCGAATACTATAAATTAATGGATAATTTATCGCGATAATGTTTATAATGAGTCGCTTGAAACATGTTAATGAACGTATCATCTATATTTTCTTCCAGAGCCACGAGCCCTTCTCCCGTAACTCCACCTTTAACCGTAACTTTTTCGATAAGTTCCGGAAGGCTGAATATTTTTTTATCTAAAAGCGTGCCAAGTCCGATAATCATTTCTTCGACCAATTGGGTTCCTTGATCTTTAGAAATCCCTCCTACGGTTTGAGCAGCTTCAATCATATTTTGGAGCAGAAAGCCAATAAAAGCTGGACCGCAAGAAACAATATCAGAAGCCACACGAATATTCTCTTCATCCACTTCAATCGGTTTAGAGAACTTTGAAAAAGTGTCTAAAAGTTCGGCTCGATAGGTGGGGGCAACGCGTTCCCCGAATGTAAATAGACTGACCCCGGCGTGGGCTCTATTCGTGATTGAGGGTACGATACGAACGATTTGGCAGTTCAGTACTTTCTCTAGTTCCTGCACAGAGACGGGACTAGTGATTGACACTATGCATTGGGAGGGGGTTGGCACAAAGTTTTGAAGGACATCTTTATAGTGATGGGGTTTCACACAAATGAAAACAATATCACTGTTAGCAGCAGTCTCCGCAATATCTTCAACAACTGTTAAGCCATTGAAAACTTTCTGCAATTTTTCTGCTTTATCCTTCGTACGATTATAAATCGTAACTTGTTCTTCATTAACCCCTCCGCTGGAAATCAACGCATGAATCAGCATACTACCCATATTACCTGTCCCTATGATTCCATAACGCATGGAAATCTCCTCCTTATCGTTTACCTAATTACTTTATTCACTGAAAAATGAATTATGAAAGGAGATTGGCTTATTTTGCTATTACTAAAACGTTATGGCTGGGTTTTAATTGTTGTGCTCTTTTTTGTAATTGTGTGGCGGGTAAACCCTGAAGAAGAGGCAATGATTGTAGATGAAGCCTCAGCAGATCCAATGTTGGAGGAGCAATCCACAGCAGATGGAATTTCTGGCCAAGATGTTAAGTCAGGATGGGTTGTCGTTGATGTCAAAGGAGAAGTCGTAAATCCGGGAATATATGAGATGGATCAAGGCACCAGAGTGAATGATGCTATAAATATGGCAGGGGGTATGACAGAGAGAGCGGATGAGACGAGCGTCAACCTCGCACTTAAAGTACAAGATGAAATGGTCATTTTAGTGTCAGAGAACGGAGTAGAGACAGATGAAGAGTTGGTTGAGGAAGAATATTCCAGTTCTTCTAAGCCGTCAGATTCTCTTGTCAGGATTAATCAAGCTACCTCTGAAGAGATTCAAGTCTTACAAGGAATAGGACCTTCAAAAGCGGACGCCATTGTTCAATACCGGGAAGAAAATGGATGGTTTAATAATGCAGAAGACCTTCTGGAGGTTTCAGGAATAGGTGAAAAAACGCTAGAACAAATAAAAGAAAAAATACAAGTTCCGTAGCGTTGATTGACGTCGATTTTCTCTAAGAGTAAACTAAATTATAAATTAATGATGGGGGCGGTAGTTTTATGGAACGTATTTCTTGGGACCATTATTTTATGGCTCAGAGTTATTTATTGAAAACACGAAGTACTTGCGAAAGATTAGCTGTAGGGGCCGTTATTATACGAGATAAACGCATGATTGCAGGTGGATACAACGGAAGCGTCTCAGGAGGCGTTCACTGTATCGATGAAGGCTGTTATGTCATAGATGGTCATTGTGTACGCACGATCCATGCAGAGATGAATGCATTGCTTCAATGTTCCAAATTCGGTGTAGCGACAGAGGGGGCTGAAATATATGTCACTCATTTTCCTTGCTTACACTGCACAAAAGCCATAATTCAGGCGGGAATTAAAGCTGTGTATTACAGTGAAGATTACCGCAACCATCCATATGCTATTCAACTGTTTGAAGATGCCGGAGTTGCTATGATTAAGGTTGACCATAGCTTAGGAACGGCAGAAGAACTGTTGGAGAAAGGCAGCTTAGTGGATGAACTGATATCAAATTTAGAAAAGAGCAACATCGATGAGGAAAAGGTGGCTGTATTAAAAGAACGGGCCAACGATCTTTTTCACGTCCCGCTGCAAAAAAATTATGAGAGGTAACCTCCACTTAATAGTATTTGCGTTGATCATGGGCGGGTTGTTTACGATAAGCGACAGAGAAATGCAATTCTTCTTTATAATATCTTTTACAGCATGGTTATATTACCTTATTACTGCCTGGACTTGGAGAGGGATTTTAATTTCCTTCTTCATTTTCGGCACTTTCCTTTTCACTCCTCAAGTTGGCCCGACCTACCCGCCAACAAACAATTTAGAAGGAACTATATCCTCGCCACTGACAGAAACCCCATCATATTTTCGAACTACCCTCTCAATAACTGATAGTCATCAAAAAGCGATTGTACAATACTTCAAAAATGATGAAGCCGATAGTGAGTATGACCAATTGCGCTCAGAGCTAAGATTGGGAGCTTCATGTATAGTGTTCAGTGAATATCAAGCACCTGAGTCAGCCAGGAATCCGGGACAGTTTGATTATCAGAAGTATTTAGAGCATCAGAACATTTTCTATGAGGTTACGCTAAGTACTTCTGATGAAATTATATGTGAAGGATCCTCAGTGCTTCAGACTGCATATGACCTTAGACAAAAGTTAATCCAGAGAGTAGAGAGTTCAATGAATGATCAAACGTTCATGTGGGCTTCTGCACTTGTGTTTGGTGATACTACCCTTTTGCCTCCCGAGACGGTGGACTGGTTCAGGGATTTTAACGTCTCCCATTTATTGGCTATTTCGGGTCTCCACGTAGGTTTATTCATAGGGGGAATGTTCTTTTTTTTATATCGTTCAGGTGTGACCACCCTTGAACAGTCAAGATGGCTGCTGCTCGTTATCATTCCTGTCTATGCGTTCATTGCCGGTGCCGCACCTTCAGTTCTTCGATCGTCTATAATGGCGGTAGTCATATTGTTTTTGGTTCAGATGAAGGTTCGGGTCAATATAACTGATGTTATATCTTTTGTCGCTTTAGTTCTTCTTCTTTCTTCACCGCATTACATCCATAATCTCGGTTTCCAATTTTCATTTCTGGTAACTTTCGCTCTGATTTTATCCACCTCGATTTTTAAGGAGAAGCATCCGTTAATAGTATCTGTAGAAATCAGTTTGATCAGTCAATTATGCATCCTCACTTTGCAGCTTCATCACTTCTATCAATTCAATCCTTTATCCCTCCTCGCCAACTTCATACTGGTGCCTTATTTTTCATTGCTGATTATACCCATACTAATCTTATTAGTACTTATATCTATATCCCTTCCTTTGTTAGGTGTGGAATTATCTGAAATATTTGTTTCGGTGCACAGCACAATATTCGACTTTCTCATGAATCATTCGGATTTCTTTAACATTCAATGGGTTGTAGGAGAAATAGAAGGGGTCTGGGTATGTGCGGGTTTTATTTTTTTTACACTAATGATGAAGAACTGGATTCTTGCCCGTTTATCTCGTGCCTTTAGTTATGGAGTGCTATTTGTGCTGCTGCTATTCACTTATTCATTGAAGCCTTATTTCAGTAGTGAAGGGTATGTAACTATGCTGGACGTTGGACAGGGAGATGCCTTTGTCATTGAATTGCCTTATCGTCGGGGAGTTATCATGATTGACGCCGCTGGTCCTCCATTTTTTTCTGGAAACGAAGACCGAATAGCTGAACAAGTCATTTCTCCTTTTTTAAAAGCAAAGGGTATATCGGAATTAGATGCAATAATCATTTCGCATAAAGATCAGGATCATAGTGGCAGTGTGGAAGCGTTATTAAAGTCATTCGTTGTAAAAAACGTTTTTGTAAATCCGTATGATGAGAAAGAGATTGAGCGGGAAAAAACGATTCAAGCGGGCCAAAGTCTTACCTTTGGAGAAACTTCATTTCAATTTTTACATCCCAGTAAAGACTATTCAGATCCAAACGAAAATTCGTTGATAGCTTTTGTAGAACTAGGCGGGATGTCCTGGTTGTTTACAGGTGATATTTCTGAAAGTGTGGAGAAGGATATATTAGAAAGATATCCTTCGTTATCAAGCGAAGTGTTAAAGGTGGGGCATCATGGAAGCAACACGTCGACATCAAAAGAATGGCTGAGTCGTTTAAATCCGTCGGTTGCTCTGATCTCTGCAGGAAAAGAGAATCGTTATGGTCACCCTCATGAAGAAGTGGTTAGTTTACTTGAAGATCACAACATTACCATACTCAGAACGGATACTCATGGAGCTGTCACATATAAATTCAGCGGAGAAAGTGGAACGTTTTCGACTCATTTACCGTATAATGCGAAAAGAAAATAAAAAAAGACTGCTACTAAGCAGTCCATTTCAATCAATATGTACTATTGTCCAATGATGGAAAATAATACGCCTATACCAAAAATGACGAAGAAGAAAACAAATGAAAAAACAAACCCTAATCCAGAGTCAATTACGTCATTCGTCTTAGATTGAATATCCTTTTTAAATTCATTCATTGTTACCCCTCCTATATCCACTTTCATTATAATTGATTGATCATCAAAAATCCACAAACTGAAAAGATTGAACAAATTCTTTTTCTGCCTATAAGATTGCCTCATCTAGATAAAGTTGTCAAAGATATTTCTGCTCTAAAAGGTCACACTATACACATGAGGGAAACAACATCGTTTACTTTCTAGGCATCCCGGGGCTGTGAAGGTGGCGTTTATATAGATTATTGCGGTGGTGGAATTTTGACAGAAGTGCTGAACAGCAATAAAATAAAACACGAATTCCTTTTATAAGGGACACCACCGCAACTTTTTTTACTGGAAAGGAAGGCGACAAAGTGGCCAAATCGATCTATTTATTATATGGAACTGAGAGTTTTTTAATACAGGAGCAGAAGCAGAAATTAATTGAAAAGACGCTGGCACCTGAAGACCGCGAATTTAACATTTCGCAATATGATCTAGAAGAATCACCGATTGAGGATGCCATAACGGATGCAGAAACCTTTCCATTTCTAGGAGATAATAAAGTAGTCATCGTCTACAATCCTGTATTTCTTAAGGCCAAGCCTGATTCACTGCCATTTGAACACGATGTTGATGCACTGCTCAAGTATATAGAGAATCCCGCTGATTATAGCAAACTAATCATCATCGCACCTTACGAGAAAGTGGATGAACGGAAGAAAGTGTTTAAGCAGCTGAAAAAACATGCTGAAATAATAATGTGTCAAGCTGTAAAAGAGTGGGATATCGATAAATGGATTCAGTCCATTGCTAAAGATTTACATATTACTGTGCCCGAATCCATTCACGAATTGTTCGCACAGGAAGTAGGAACGAACCTTATGGCACTGCGCCAGGAAATGGAAAAGCTTGCGCTGAACTTGGAAGAGGGAGGTGTCGTCACAAGAGAGCTCGCTGAAGAGTTATTGTCACACAGCTCTGAAACTTCTGGGCTGAAAATGGTGGATGCCGTTATGGAAAGAGATTTAGGAAGGGCAGTAACCTTATTTAAAGATTTATTGAAAGCGAACGAGGAGCCGATTTCATTGGTGGCTTTATTAGCTTCACAGTTTCGCATCATCAGTCAGGTGAAAGTGCTTAAACAAAAAGGTTACGCTCAAAATCAAATGCGTGAATATGTTAAAGCTCATCCCTTTGTCATCAAAATGGCTTTGAAAAGGGAACGTGCTTTCTCGATGAAAGAGCTGAACAGCATCATGAATGAGCTGGCGGAAACTGATTTTGTTATGAAGCAGGGAAGGATGGACAAGGTACTTGCTTTCGAAATGCTTCTATATCAATTGATCCATATTAAAAAGCGTCATGAAGTTTCTTCAGTCTAATGTAAGAAAGAACTCTCCTATAAGGGAGTTAATTTGAAACTGAATGGAAATTTAACAGACTCATTGTATAAAGAAAACAGGGCTGTCCCAAAAGTCTAAGAAATAGACTATTGTGGACAGCCCTGTTTGTTCAATAAAATACGACCCTTTGACAAGGATCGCAGGTGTTGGTCATAAAAAACTGATCGCAATTATAGAGCGTTAACTTTTTTTGAAAGGCGAGACTTTGTACGGTTCCCGTTGTTTTTGTGAAGGGCACCGCGTTGAACAGCTTTGTCAATTTTCTTGATAGCTGTGGAAAGTGCTTCTTTCGCTTGATCCGCTTCATTGTTAGACGCTAGCTTATCCACACGTTTAACTGCCGTACGCATATCAGATTTGAATGCTGCGTTCAGTTCACGAGCTTCGCTATTTACACGTACACGTTTTTTAGCTGATTTAATATTAGGCATTGTTTCACCTCCTAGGTAAAAACATCAAACTCGTTCATGTCGAACAAGAGACATTTTACCAAAGCAGCGCGTTGTTTTCAACATGTTTCTATATCTTGAACTGAATAGGATGGTAAAACAAAGGAAAAATAATGGGATAAGGAGGATTAAACCCATGAACAATCAAGACAATTTTTCAGTTCGTACGGATTTAGCATTGGAAGCTCAAGAGATGAATGTGCACCCTGAAGAAAAACAAAGCGAGAAAAACGATGGTGTTTCAGTAAGTGAAGAAACGATCGATGATATTACCCTCACTCATGTTCAGGTGGATGAAGAGGGGGCGGAAAGAATAGGTAAGAAAGCAGGACACTATATTACATTGGAATCCCTGGCTATTCGAAAGCAGGACACGAATATGCAGGTTAGGTTAGCCACATGCTTATCCCATCAATTAAAAAGAGTGATGGAACTTTGCGGTATAAAGAAGATGGACAGGTGTTTGATCGTCGGTCTGGGTAACCACAATGTAACCCCTGACGCCATCGGTCCGCTTGTCATGAATGAGGTCGTAGTCACCAGTCATTTGTTCGAATTGCAGCCTGACACGGTAGCCGAGGGTTATCGGCCGGTCTCAGCCGTCTCCCCTGGAGTAATGGGAGTAACAGGAATAGAAACCAGTGACATGATCCATGGAATCATTCATGAAACCAAACCAGATTTCGTAATTGCGGTAGACGCTCTTGCATCAAGATCAATAAACAGGATTAACGCAACCATTCAAATTTCTGATACCGGTATCCATCCAGGCTCGGGAGTAGGTAATAAAAGAAAGGAAATCAGTCAGGAAACGTACGGTATACCTGTGATTTCTATAGGCGTACCTACAGTTGTCGATGCTGTGACAATTACGAATGACAGCATTGACTACATTCTTATGCACTTTGGCAGAGAATGGGCGGATAAAGATCGTCCTGCAGGAGTCCTCTCCCCTTCAATGAATCCGTTCGAAAGAAAAACTCTGACGGAAGAAGATATGCCTAATGAAGAGCAGAAAAAAGCCGTGCTGGGTATGCTTGGCCAATTAGGATTAGAAGAGAAGAAACAATTGATCAAAGAGGTGCTGACCCCGCTTGGTCATAATTTGATGGTAACTCCAAAGGAAGTTGATTCTTTTGTGAATGACATGGCTTATGTGATCGCCTCTGGTATCAACAGTGCTCTTCATGATGCGATTGATGATGGTGAAGCATCCTCTTATACGAGAATTTAATATAAAATGAGATCCCGCGTTCTATGATTATCCCTTCTCACATAGGATTTACTAGAGTCCATACTAGGGGGAATAGAACGATGGGATCTATTCAGAAATTTAAGAAGAAACATTCCAATCTATTTAAAAGGTGGTCTGTATTTGCGGCAGGTGCTATGGCTATTCTATTACTGCTTTTTATTGGCATCGGCTTGCTTACCGGAGCCAAATCTACATATAAACTTTATTCCACTACTATTCAGAATTTCACTACACAGGTCGAAGGAAGCTCTTTCCTCTATTTATTTGAAATGGAGAATCGATTATTTAAACAAGCTCATCCTGATGAATCCAAACTTCCAGGGTTATCGTCTCTTTCATTCCAATTATTCACGAGTATTAAACCTCATGACTTACGAAGTCTTCTTGGCAGAGAAATTCCCGGTTTGTCGGCTTACAATAGTGAAATTGTAATTGCCGGAGAAGGAACAGATTATACGAACCTGCCATTTGAATCACAGCCTCCATTAGATGTGGTATTAGAGGATCGGGAAGCTGTCGACGATGGAGACTCAAACGAATCAGAAAAAGAACCTGCCCCAGAGGGAGAAGGGAAAACCATCAAAGAGAATTCAGTTTTCATTTATCATACGCATAACAGGGAATCGTATTTTCCGCATTTACCCGAAGGAACTACGGATGCTTATCACGATGAAGTCAATATTACCAAAGTAGGGGATCGATTAGGAGAGGCTCTTGAACGTCACGGAATTGGTGCCCATGTGGATCATACGGATATAACGACGACAGCCCTGGAAAAAAGTGTGGATTACTATGATGTCTCTAGAGGCGTCGTCCAGGAAGCGATGGCTTCAAACGATCGGATAAAATACCTTTTTGACTTGCATCGTGACAACGTTCCACGGGATATTACTACGAAAGAGATAAATGGTAAAACTTATGCCCGCACGATTTTTGTAGTCGGTGCTAAACATCCCGATTACGAAAAGAACCTGAAGATAGCGACAGACCTTCATAAATTGTTAGAAGAGTCATATCCAGGTTTGAGCCGAGGTGTCTTAACGAAACAAGGTAGTGGTGTCGACGGAAAGTACAATCAAGATTTATCTGGAAATGCAGTGCTCATTGAATTCGGGGGAGTGTACAACGATTTGGATGAAACATATTTGACTGCGGATGTCATTGCCGAAGTGTTCAGCGAATATTACTGGCAGGCTGAGAAAGTTTCGAGTGATGAATAAAGGAGACCTAAAATGAAAGGTTTATTTATTACAATGATTGGTTTGATCTTATTTGTTTCAGGTTCTCTTTATGGGATCAGCCAAACTCCGACTCCGGTTGAAGAAAAAGTAGTGGAAGTTTCCGATCAGGAGGCATGCCTCCCTGAAGTGAATGCTGAGGAGGCGCCTTTGATTGCCAAGTTTGCTTACGGTTTGGGAGAAGGGGTAAGCCATGGGTTCGATTTTATTTTAATACTCCTTTCCGGCTTCTTCGGCGGTTAATAATGTAACGTTGCTTGTACTTAAGATTGAATCGTAGCTCTGCTATTGCTATAATCATCCTAGATAGCTGTGCCGAAATTAGTAGGAGTGATATGATGACAACAAGATCAAATCAGGACAGAGTTCGTAACTTTTCGATTATTGCCCATATTGATCATGGGAAATCGACGTTAGCCGACCGGATCCTTGAAAAAACGAATGCACTGACTCAAAGAGAGATGAAAGAACAGTTTTTAGATGCCATGGATTTAGAACGAGAACGTGGGATCACTATAAAGTTGAACGCTGTCCAGCTTAATTATAAAGCTAATGACAATCAGGATTATACGTTTCATTTAATTGATACCCCTGGACACGTCGATTTTACATATGAAGTGTCTCGGAGTCTTGCGGCTTGTGAAGGAGCCATCCTTGTGGTGGACGCTGCCCAAGGTATTGAAGCTCAAACATTGGCGAACGTTTATTTAGCATTAGAGAACGACTTGGAAATCATTCCAGTCATTAATAAAATTGATTTGCCTGGTGCAGATACAGAGCGGGTTAAGCAAGAAATTGAAGATGTCATCGGGATAGATGCATCAGATGCTATACTTGCTTCTGCTAAAGAAGGTGTCGGGATCGATGAAATTCTAGAAAGAATTGTTTCTGATATCCCAGCTCCCGACGGGAATAAGGATGATCCTTTAAAAGCATTAATATTCGACTCTTTATATGATTCATACCGAGGAGTTGTCGCCTATACTTGCGTAAGGGAAGGTTCAGTTAAAATAGGCGATACAATCAAAATGATGGCTACTGGAAAAGAATTCGAAGTGAATGAAGTGGGTGTTTTCAGACCTACCCCTACACCTTTAAAAGAACTGAACGTAGGAGATGTCGGCTATTTAACAGCATCCATTAAAAATATTGGTGACACTCGAGTGGGTGATACGATTACCCATGCGAAACGTCCAGCTGAAACTCCATTACCTGGTTATAAAAAAATGAATCCTATGGTGTTTTGTGGTCTGTACCCTGTTGACGCCAGTAATTATAACGACTTACGAGACGCTTTGGAGCGGCTGGAGCTCAACGATTCTTCACTGCAGTACGAGCCTGAAACTTCACAAGCTTTAGGGTTTGGTTTCCGCTGCGGATTTCTTGGCATGCTCCACATGGAAATCATCCAGGAGCGGATAGAGCGCGAGTATAAAATCGACTTGATTACAACAGCGCCGAGTGTTATTTACAGCGTGAAACTTACGGACGGAAGTGAAATGACCGTCGACAACCCTTCTATGATGCCTGACAATCAGAAAGTCGAAGAAGTGCAGGAGCCTTTTGTTAAAGCGACCATCATGGTTCCGAATGATTACGTAGGGCCAGTAATGGAAATTTGCCAGAGAAAACGTGGGAACTTTATGGACATGCAGTACCTCGATGACAATCGAGTAAACATCGTGTATGAGATTCCACTCTCTGAAATCGTCTATGACTTCTTTGACTCGCTGAAGTCTCAAACTAAAGGGTATGCTTCGTTTGACTATGAATTAGTAGGGTATCGCTCTTCTAATCTTGTGAAGATGGATATTCTGCTTAACGGGGATACAATTGATGCATTATCATTTATAGTTCATCGTGATTTTGCGTATGACAGAGGGAAGGTTATTGCTGAGAAGCTGAAAAAACTTATTCCTAGACAACAATTCGAGGTTCCTATTCAAGCTGCTATCGGGAATAAGATCGTGGCGCGGACTACGATTAAAGCTATGAGGAAAAACGTGCTTTCTAAATGTTATGGTGGTGACATTTCCCGTAAACGTAAATTGCTTGAGAAGCAAAAAGAAGGTAAAAAACGAATGAAGATGGTAGGATCTGTAGAAGTTCCACAAGAAGCATTTATGTCTGTATTAGAAATTGACGAAGATTAATACGTTAAGGCAAAGACCGCAGGAGCTTTTTCTTGCGGTTTTCCTTTTGAAAGGTTGAGCAGCATGAACATTTCATCAGCATATATTCATATCCCGTTTTGTCAGCAAATATGTCATTATTGTGACTTCACCAAATTCTTTTATAATGAAAGATTGGCCGATGAGTACCTGGAAGCTTTAGAAAAAGAAATTCATACGTATATTCCTCATGAAAAGGCAGTAGTGCAAACCATTTTTGTTGGTGGAGGAACACCGACTGCTTTGACAGCTGAACAACTGCATAGGCTGCTACTCATGATCGAAAACCATTTTATGATAGATCAGTGTAAAGAATACACTTTTGAAGCTAATCCTGGAGACCTTGATTTAGAAAAAGTAAAATTACTGAAATCTTTCGGTGTTAATCGTATATCCCTCGGTGTTCAAGTTTTTGATGATGACATGTTAGAGAAAATCGGAAGAATTCATAAGGTTAAAGATGTTTATACAAACGTAGATCGGTTAATACAAGAAGGGTTGACGAATGTCAGCATCGATCTCATGTATGCACTTCCCGGTCAATCAGTAGGTGATTTTGAACGTACAATCGATGAAGCCATGCAGTTTGATTTACCACACTACTCTTCCTACTCTTTACAAATTGAACCGAAAACCGTGTTTTACCAGCGTTATAATAAAGGAAAACTTATCAAACCTCCGGAGGAAGAGGAGGCGGAAATGTATGAGATGCTGCAAAGTAAACTGGCCAGCCGTGGTGTTAAACAATACGAAATCAGTAATTTTGCTAAGCCTGGTTATGAGAGTCAGCACAATTTGACATACTGGAATAATGAATATTATTTCGGAATAGGTGCAGGGGCCCATGGTTATCTACCAGGAAAGCGAACGATTAACATTCGTCCACTGCCTGCTTATGTCAAACAAGCGATGGCTGATGGCCGTCCGATTCTTCACGAGGAACCTGTAGGGGTTAAAGAACAAATGGAGGAAGAAATGTTTCTTGGTTTGCGAAAGGCTGAGGGCGTTTCTATGGACCGCTTTGAAAGAAAGTTTGGCCGCTCTATACATGATGTGTTTGGTCAAGCGATACCCGTACTTAGAGAGCGAGGATTACTCCTTGAGTCGAAACGTCATATTCTTTTATCTGAGAAAGGTAAGCTGCTGGGTAATGAAGTGTTTCAGGAATTTTTGTTGGATTAATAAAAATCAAAGTAAATTCATTGACATCCATTATCGCTTTTGATAATTTATTATTAGATTTAGCACTCACTTTATTCGAGTGCTAACAGAGGTGATTATCGATGTTAACGGATAGGCAATTATTAATTTTGCAAGTCATCATTGATGATTTTATCCTGACGGCACAGCCAGTTGGCTCCCGGTCAATATCAAAAAAAGACGAAATCACTCACAGCTCTGCTACGATCAGAAACGAGATGGCAGACTTAGAAGAAATGGGTTTCCTTGAAAAAACCCACTCTTCTTCAGGGCGTGTTCCTTCAGAAAAAGGGTATCGTTTTTATGTCGATCATTTATTGTCTCCTCTTCGGTTATCTAACCAGGAATTGACGACGATTCGACAAGCATTCAAGGATAGAATGATGGAGTTTGAACGAGTTGTGCAAAAGTCAGCAGGAATATTATCTGAACTGACCAATTATACATCCATTATCCTCGGTCCAGAGATTTTTGAAACGAAGCTTAAGCAATTGCAAATTGTTCCCTTAAATGATCAATCCGCTATCGCTATACTCGTGACCGACACAGGGCATGTAGAGCACAGGGCATTTAACATTCCTGTTGAAATCGATCATCCTCAATTAGAAAAGATGGTTAACATTTTGAATGATCGTTTAAGAGGAGTGCCTCTGGTGAAACTGTATGAAAAACTTCAAACAGAAATTTACGATTTGATTGAGATTCATACTGACCAGCATGAACATGCTTACTCTTATTTACAAGCCGCTTTGTTGGATGAACACCAGACGAAATTGTATATTGGGGGAAAAACCAATATACTGATGCAGCCCGAATTCAAAGACTTGGATAAAGTGCGATCTCTTTATGCAATTATTGAAAAAGAGAACGAGATGGCGGACTTGCTGAGATCTGGTGAACAAGGTGTTCACGTAAGGATAGGACATGAGAACCCATTCGATGCCATGCAGAACTGTAGTTTAATTACTGCAAGATACACGCTGGGTAATGAGCAGGCGGGAACTATAGCTCTGTTAGGCCCGACAAGAATGGAATATAATCGTGTCATTTCATTAATAAATGTTTTATCCAAGCAAATGACAGAAACGTTCCGTGGCTGGTATTAACTGCGGGAATAAAACAAAATTAGATGGGGGAGTTTTAATTCCCATCGCTTCTTTTTGTTAATTGCTTTTTTTAGGATATTAATTCATGTTATAGTCAATAACGTTGAAAGGGTCAAGGAGGTGTACGTCATGGAAGGAAAGAAACAAGAAGAACAAGAAATCATCGATCATTTAAACGATGAAAATGATGAAGAGCAAACTACTGATGAGAATCAGGCTGAAGTTGTAGAAGAAGATAGTGAGATCGACCAGATTCGTAAGGAAAAAGAAGAAGTGCACAATCGACTTTTACGACTCCAAGCCGATTATGATAATTTCCGTCGCAGAACTCAAAAAGAGAAAGAAGCGGATCGGAAATATAAAGCGCAATCTCTTGTAGAAGAACTAATTCCTGTTCTTGATAACTTCGAACGAGCACTGCAAGTAGAAGTTGAAGGAGACGCTGCTCAAAATTTTGCTAGTGGGATGAAAATGGTTTACGACCAGTTCCAGGCAGCGTTAGACAAAGAAGGAGTTGAAGAAATTCCAGCTAAAGGAGAAGAATTCGACCCTCATTTGCATCAGGCAGTCATGCAAGTAGAAGATGAAAACTTTGAATCCAATGTAGTTGTAGAGCAGCTGCAAAAAGGGTATCGCTTGAATGATCGAGTGATCCGCCCGGCAATGGTCAAAGTGAACCAATAAAAAATTGTTAACTATAGTAGAGGAGGATTTAGATTTATGAGTAAGATAATTGGAATTGACTTAGGTACAACTAACTCTTGTGTAGCTGTAATGGAAGGTGGAGAAGCAAAGGTAATCCCTAACCCAGAGGGTAACCGTACAACTCCTTCAGCTGTTGCATTCAAAAATGGCGAGCGTCAAGTTGGCGAGGTAGCTAAGCGCCAGGCGATTACAAACCCTAATACAATCCTTTCCATTAAACGTTATATGGGAACGGACCACAAAGTAGAAGTTGAAGGTACAGAATATACTCCACAAGAAGTTTCTGCGATTATCCTTCAGTATATCAAAGGGTATGCCGAAGACTATCTAGGCGAAACGGTAGATAAAGCTGTTATCACAGTACCTGCATACTTTAATGACGCGGAACGTCAGGCTACAAAAGATGCTGGTAAGATTGCGGGTCTTGAAGTAGAGCGAATTATTAACGAGCCTACTGCAGCAGCACTTGCATACGGTATCGATAAAGAAGATCAGGATCAGACAATCTTAGTTTACGACTTAGGTGGAGGTACTTTTGACGTATCCATCCTTGATATCGGTGACGGTACGTTTGAAGTAGTATCTACAGCTGGTGATAACCGTCTTGGCGGTGATGATTTCGATGAAGTTATAATCGATCACATGGTGGCTGAATTTAAAAAAGAGAATGGCATCGACCTTTCTCAAGATAAAATGGCTAAACAACGTCTGAAAGATGCAGCTGAAAAAGCTAAAAAAGATCTATCTGGTGTTGCTCAAACACAGATTTCTCTTCCATTTATCACAGCTGGAGAAGCTGGGCCGCTTCACTTGGAAATGAACTTGACACGCGCGAAGTTCGAAGAGCTTGCTTCAGACTTGATCGAGCGTTCTATGAAGCCGACTCGTCAGGCTATTAAAGATGCTGGACTAAGCACTAATGAAATTCATAAAGTGATTCTTGTTGGTGGTTCAACTCGTATTCCAGCTGTACAGGATGCTATTAAGAAAGAAGTAGGCAAAGACCCTTCAAGAGGAGTTAACCCTGATGAAGTAGTAGCATTAGGCGCATCTATTCAAGGTGGAGTCCTTCAGGGCGATGTTAAAGACGTAGTGCTTTTAGATGTAACACCATTGTCTCTAGGTATCGAAACTATGGGTGGCGTTACTACGAAATTAATTGAGCGTAACACTACAATTCCTACAAGTCATTCTCAAGTTTTCTCTACTGCAGCAGACAACCAGACAGCGGTAGATATTCATGTCCTGCAAGGTGAACGTGAAATGGCTCAGGATAACAAGACACTTGGCCGCTTCCAGTTGACGGATATCCCGCCAGCACCACGAGGAGTTCCACAAATCGAAGTGAGCTTCGACATTGATGCGAACGGTATCGTTAACGTTCGTGCGAAAGACATGGGCACTAACAAAGAACAGTCCATTACAATCAAATCTTCTTCAGGTCTTTCTGATGAAGAAGTAGAAGATATGGTTCGTCAAGCTGAAGAAAATGCAGAAGAAGATAAGAAGAAGCGTGAAGCGATCGAACTTCGTAATGAAGCTGATCAGCTAGTCTTCACTACCGACAAAACGATCAAAGATCTAGGGGATCAAGTTTCAGAAGAAGAGAAAGCAAATGCTGAATCTGCTAAAGAAGAATTGAAAACTGCGCTCGAAGGCGAAGATCTTGAAGCGATCAGAGAGAAGAAAGACGCTCTTCAAGAGCAAGTTCAAGCCCTTTCCGTTAAACTTTATGAGCAGGCACAACAGCAAGCTGAAGCAGCTCAAGGTGAGCAGGGTAACGCGGAAGAAGATGTTGTAGATGCAGACTATGAAGAAGTTAACGATGACGAAAATAAAAAGTAAGTGATTGAAATGAAAAAGTCAAAGTCAGGATCTTCTTGACTTTGACTTTTTTCAGGTCACAAGATTTTCAAGCTCTATTTCGTTTGCTTGAATGAGTTAGAGAGTGTTATGATAAACTTTATGCAATAGTGCCCGGGAGAGTGATGAACAAGTGAGTAAACGAGATTATTACGATGTGCTAGGGGTTTCTAAAGATGCCTCTAAAGAAGAAATCAAAAAAGCATATCGAAAACTAGCTAGAAAATATCACCCAGACGTAAGTGAAGAGGAAAACGCCTCTGATAAGTTTAAAGAAGCGAAAGAAGCTTATGAAACGCTGAGTGACCAGCAAAAGCGTGCACAATATGACCAATTTGGCCACTCAGGTCCTCAAGGCCAGGGATTCGGAGGGTTTGGCGGTGGTGCTGAAGACTTCGGTGGTTTCGGCGACATCTTCGATATGTTCTTTGGCGGCGGAGGTCGCAGAAGAGATCCTAACGCCCCAAGAAAAGGTGCAGACCTTCAATATTCTATGACGCTGACATTTGAGGAAGCTATCTTTGGAAAAAGCACAGATGTGGAAATTCCGACGGAAGAAGAATGTGATACATGTGATGGTTCAGGAGCTAAACCAGGTACTTCTCCAGAAACATGTACACACTGTAACGGAAGCGGTCAAATTAATCAGGAACAAAACACTCCGTTCGGTCGTGTCGTGAACCGCCGCGTCTGTCATCACTGTCAGGGCAGCGGCCAAATGGTCAAAGAAAAATGTAATACTTGCGGAGGGGACGGCCGCGTCACTAATCGTAAGAAGATTCATCTCGATATTCCAGCCGGAATCGATGAAGGCCAGCAAATTCGTGTGCCTGGTAAAGGCGAGGATGGTGCTAACGGCGGACCTGCAGGCGATTTATTCGTAGTCATTCGTGTGCAGCCTCACGAATTCTTTGAACGTGAAGGTGATCATATTTTCTGTGATATGCCTCTAACCTTCGCACAAGCTGCATTAGGTGATGAAATTGAGGTGCCAACAGTACATGGAAAAGTGAAACTTAAAATTCCTGGTGGTACTCAAACAGGCAAAACGTTCCGATTGAAAGACAAAGGTGCGCCGAATGTTCATGGACGTGGTCAAGGAGATCAGCATGTTAAAATTAAAGTGATTACTCCGAAGAATCTAACGGATCGTCAAAAAGATTTGATAAGAGAATTTAATGAAATCAGTGGAAATGAAGCTACAGAAGAACAGCATGGTAACTTTTTTGAAAGAATGAAACGCGCTTTCAAAGGTGAATGATCGTTTATTAGAGTGTCTGGAGGTATAGGTGTTTCGGGTAGTCCCGCAGCTTGAATCTAGACACTCTTTTAATTTTTATACCTACTTAAGAAAAGTGAGTTGATCCTGAATGAAGTGGTCAGAAATTTGTATTCACACGACAAATGAAGCAATTGAACCGGTCTCCAATATTTTACATGAGGCGGGTGCCAGTGGAGTTGTAATTGAAGATCCTAGAGATATGATTAAAGAGGAAAACTCGTTCGGTGAAATATATGAGCTCAATCCTGAAGATTACCCAAAAGAAGGGGTATACGTTAAAGCGTATTTGCAGATGAATAGTTTTTTAGGTGAGACAGTGGATTCGATTAAACAGTCTGTTACAAATCTTACGCTTTATAACATAGATATTGGCCGCAATTCCGTCTCATTGAGTGAAATACATGAAGAAGACTGGGCTACGGCCTGGAAGAAATACTACAAACCTGTAAAGATATCTGAACGGATTACGATCATTCCTACCTGGGAGGAATATGAACCTGTTTCAAGTGATGAACTCATCATAGAAATGGACCCAGGTATGGCATTTGGTACGGGAACTCATCCTACTACAGTTTTAAGTATGCAGGCACTTGAACAATATTTGAAGCCCGAAGATCTTGTACTCGATGTTGGGTCGGGTTCAGGAATACTTAGTGTTGCTTCTATTCTTCTCGGTGCTGAACATGTACACGCTTTTGATTTGGATGAGGTCGCCGTAAAGAGTACTTTCAATAATGCAGAATTGAACCACGTACAGAATCAGATCACTTCAACCAAGAACGACCTGCTTAAAGGTGTAGAAATACAGCCGGATCTAATTGTAGCGAACATTCTTGCTGAAATCATAGTTCAATTTGTGGACGATGCTTATAGGTTGTTGAAAGATGATGGGTACTTCATCACCTCAGGGATCATCTCTGGGAAAAAAGACCTCGTCTTAGAACGCTTAAAGCAAGCTGGTTTTGAAATAGTAGAAACGAATATGATGGAAGACTGGGTTCTAATTATCGCTAAGAAATAAGGTGTGACTTATTGTGCAACGTTATTTTGTAGACAGTTCCAACTGGAATCAAACGCAAGTGACTATTTCAGGTGACGATGTACATCATATTTCAAATGTGATGCGTATGACTGAAGGGCAGACGATAGTATGTGTTCATCCAGATTGTGGAGCGGCGGTTTGCTCTATTGAGAAGATGGAGGTTCCTGAACGGATTATTTGTAACGTCGATGAATGGATGAAAAAGAACACAGAATTACCTATAAATGTAACGATTGTCCAAAGCCTTGGTAAGGGAGATAAAATGGAGCAGGTTGTACAAAAAGCTACGGAGCTTGGTGCTGATTCTTTTATTCCTTATCAAGCTGATCGGTCAGTTGCGAAATGGGACAAGAAAAAAACAGATAAAAAAATTATGCGGCTTAAAAAAATCGCAAAAGAAGCAAGTGAGCAGTCAGAGCGAGTCAAGGTGCCAGAAATTCATGACCTTTTAGAGTTGAATGAACTGCTGCGAATGGATTCTTTTGATGTGAAATTGTTAGCCTTTGAAGACGAAGCCCGCAAAGATACTTACAGCTCCTTGCGGCTCGAGTTACAGAGGGTGAGTGAAGGGGATTCCCTGCTGGTCATTTTTGGACCTGAAGGCGGTTTTTCTTCACGAGAGTCCAATGCTTTAGTGAACAGTGGCTTTCACTCTATCCGCCTAGGGCCGCGGATTTTGAGAATGGAAACAGCGCCACTTTATTTCTTATCTGCTGTTTCTTATCATTTTGAAGAAAATGAATAACCGCTATGGCATTCATAGCGGTTGTTTTATATGTGAACATAGTCTTTTTAGTATTTCTAACGTCTGCTCGCATTTCTCATGGGGGCATGCTATGATACAATAGATGTACGAACAACTAATGGAAGGGAAGTATTATGATGGAGCAAAATCTAGCCAAGATGATTGATCATACACAATTGAAGCCCGATACAACAAAAGAAAAAATTGAGCAAATATGCAAAGAAGCCCGTGACAATAATTTCATGTCCGTTTGTGTGAATCCTTATTGGGTCAGCTATTGTAAAGATCTTTTAGAAGGAACGGATGTTAAGGTCTGTACAGTCATCGGTTTCCCATTAGGGGCAACTACGACGGAAACAAAAGTGTTTGAAACTCGCCAGGCTATTGAAAATGGTGCTGAAGAAGTAGATATGGTGATCAATGTCGGTGAGCTTAAGTCCGGCAATAAAGATGTCGTACAAAAAGATATTGAAGCTGTCGTTAAAGAAGCTGAAGGGAAAGCTTTAGTCAAAGTAATCATCGAAACATCTTTACTATCAGAAGAAGAAAAAGTTACAGCTTCTGAATTGACTAAAACAGGCGGAGCAGACTTCGTGAAGACTTCCACTGGTTTCTCAGGTGGAGGAGCTACGGTGGAAGATATCAGTTTAATGCGGAAAACGGTAGGCCCTGATCTAGGTGTAAAGGCTTCTGGCGGAGTACGCGATTATGAAGGAGCTAAAGCCGTCATTGAGGCTGGCGCTACTCGCATCGGGGCAAGCGCAGGAATTGCTATTGTTCATGGAGGAAAGGGAACCTCGGACTATTAATAAATAGATTGTATTTCATTATTATTTCGAAAAAAGTTGACCATATTCCTCCAATATAATATAATTGTCGAAGGTATGGGAGTTCTCTCATACATTAGAGAAACAGTTTTTTTGCTTCGGAGGGAGGGAAATAGCATGTCAAAAACAACTCGCGTTCGTAAAAACGAGTCACTTGAAGATGCTCTTCGTCGCTTCAAGCGCGATGTATCGAAAAGCGGTGCATTATCAGAATATCGTAAGCGTGAATATTACGATAAGCCTAGCGTTCGCCGCAAGAAAAAGTCTGAGGCCGCTAGAAAGCGCAAGTGATCTAAAGAGGGTGTTAATAGATGTCAATTACTGAACGTCTAAACCAAGATATGAAAACAGCGATGAAAGCCAGGGAGAAGAAAACTCTGACTGTCATCCGTATGGTGAAAGCTTCGATGCAGAACGAAGCGATTAAACTAGGTAAAGATGAACTTTCTGAAGAAGAAGAACTTACTGTTTTATCCCGCGAGGTAAAGCAGAGAAAAGATTCCCTCCACGAGTTTAAAGAAGCTGGACGCGAAGATCTTGTAGAAGAACTTATTCAAGAAATTGGGATTTTACAAGCATATATGCCGGAGCAGCTTTCTGAGCAAGAACTTGATCAGATTGTTCAGAATACCATTGAAGAAGTAGGAGCATCATCTAAAGCCGACATGGGAAAAGTCATGAACGCGGTTATGCCTAAAGTAAAAGGCAAAGCCGACGGTTCTAAGGTGAATCAGCTCGTATTAAAGCAATTATCATAATTGTTAAAGGTCTCTCTTTTTAAAAAAAGAGAGACCTTTTTAATTTTTTTTGAAACTTATTTAATCATAAAAACGTATAGACTAGTATTCAACAGATAAGATAGAATGAGGGGGGTGGATATATGAAAACTTTTCGAATAACCGTACTTAGTATCATGTTGCTGGTGGCGGCAGGTTTATCCGTTTTCCAATTAACTCATAAAGTTAGTGCAGATGGTGAAGGCAAGCAAGTGTATGTCATTCCTGTGGAGAGTACAGTTGAACGAGGGATGACAGCCTTCTTAGAGCGTACAACTAGTGAAGCCATTGAAAATGGAGCGGACCATATCATATTTGAAATTGATACACCGGGAGGCAGAGTTGATGCTGCGGGCGCTATAGGAGAATTGCTTCAAGATCTTGAGGTGCCGAATTCTGCTTACATTACGAGCCAGGCCTACTCGGCAGGGTCGTACATTGCTTTGAACGCTGATCAGATCTACATGAAACAGCAAGCGACGATCGGCGCTTCTGGTGTCATAAATTCTGATGGTACAGCGGCGGATAAAAAAGCACAGTCAGCGTGGATTTCCTCAATGGTAGCAGCTGCTGAGTCCAATGGGAGAGACCCGATCTATGCACGCGCTATGGCGGATAGCAGTGTAGATTTACCTGAATATGGAGCTGCTGAAGGTGAATTTTTGACTCTGGGTCCGAATGAAGCGGTCGAAGTAGGGTACGCAGAAGGAATCATGCAAGACCGGGTGGAACTTCTTAATGAGTTAGAGCTTTCTGGTGCTGAAGTTGTGGAAAATAATCCTACTCCTGCAGAAAACTTTGCTCGTTTTCTCACCAATCCTGTGGTCATCCCTATTCTATTATCTGTCGCTAGTTTAGGACTGATTGTTGAATTATACTCGCCAGGCTTCGGAATCCCTGGAATCATGGGAGTGCTTTCACTTGTCCTGTTCTTTTATGGACACATCGTAGCCGGCTTGGCTGGATATGAAGCCATCATTCTGCTCATACTGGGAATAGGACTGATTGTAACTGAGTTCTTCGTGACGAGTGGCTTCTTAGGTATAATAGGTGTCGTTGCAGTCGTTACATCCTTGATGATGTCTTCTGCTGACATGGGACAGATGGCCCTCAGTATAGGAATTGCTTTAGTCGTGACGATAGTCGCTTCCATCATCCTATTTAAAACCATCGGAATGGAGCGAGGTTTCTTTAAACGAGTCATTCTCAATGATTCCACCTCATCCGAGAAAGGCTATGTATCATCTGTGACCCGCTTAGAACTGATAGGACTAGTAGGAGAAACTGTTACACCACTTAGGCCGGCAGGCACTGCCGTCTTTGAGGAAGAAAGGCTTGACGTTGTGACAGAAGGTAATTTCATTGGAGCAAATCAGCGTGTGAAGATTGTGAAAACAGAAGGATCCAGAATCGTCGTACGCTTGTTAAAAAATTTAGAGGAGGAATAATTTAATGACAATTCAAGAACTGATGCCTATTATTATTATTGGTATTATCATCATCGTAGTTGCTGTACTATTCACGTTTATTCCAGTCATGCTATGGATTAGCGCGTTAGCGGCTGGTGTGAAAATCAGCATCCTTACATTAATCGGAATGAGACTGAGAAGGGTAATCCCATCACGAGTCATCAATCCATTGATCAAAGCTCACAAAGCGGGTGTCAATGTAGACACCAACCAGCTGGAAAGCCATTACTTAGCTGGAGGTAACGTCGACAGAGTCGTCAATGCTTTAATTGCTGCCCAGCGAGCGAATATTGAACTGAGTTTTGAAAGAGCTGCGGCAATTGATTTAGCAGGGCGTGACGTTCTAGAAGCGGTACAAATGAGTGTAAATCCTAAAGTTATTGAAACTCCTTTCATCGCAGGTGTTGCGATGGATGGGATCGAAGTAAAAGCGAAAGCAAGAATTACTGTACGTGCTAATATTGACCGACTAGTCGGTGGTGCTGGTGAGGATACGGTGATTGCCCGTGTTGGTGAAGGAATCGTTTCTACAATCGGTTCCAGTAAAAATCACAACAAGGTATTGGAAAACCCAGACATGATTTCGCAAAACGTGTTAGGCAAAGGTCTGGACGCAGGAACCGCTTTTGAAATCCTTTCGATTGATATTGCCGACATCGACATTGGTAAAAACATCGGCGCGATCTTACAGACTGACCAGGCAGAGGCAGATAAAAATATCGCCCAAGCGAAAGCTGAAGAGCGTCGTGCTATGGCAATTGCCCAAGAGCAGGAAATGCGTGCACGTGTTCAAGAAATGCAAGCTAAAGTTGTGGAAGCTGAAGCAGAAGTACCACAAGCCCTTGCAGAGGCTCTTCGTTCAGGGAAAATGGGTGTTATGGACTACATGAATTATCAAAACATCAATGCTGATACGGATATGAGGCAAACACTTGGTGATATGTCCGAGGACAAGGATAAGGATGATCAATAATTTTCCTACCCTCATAAAGGAGCATGGATATGACTGATCTAATTGAGATGATCACGAGCAATATTTTAATTGTCGCGGCAATCATCGGGGGACTGATTAGCTGGTTCTCAAGCATGAGTAAAGAGGATGAAAATGAGAAGAAAAGGGCACCTAAGCAGCCGAGGCCGACGATGACACCTTCAGGTCCTGCCGAGAGCAGCGGCCAAAAGGAAACACGGACGCAAGTTGAGGATGCCGTGAAGGAATCCAAAGGCCGGGTCGAAAGCTATTATGAAGAAAAACAAAAGAGGTTGGAAGAGGCTGCTGATTATCAAAATGATCGCAACCGACAATCTTTGTCCTTCGATCAAAGAACTTTAGATGGTGATAACTTAGAAGTTTATATTGAGAAAGGTAAAGAGACAAAAAAACCGAATTTGAAGTATTCATCGAGGTGGAATAGAAACAAGTTAGCTGAAGGCATAATAATGGCAGAAATTCTGGGTCAGCCCAGAGCTTACAAGCCACATAGCTCTCATCCAAGAAAAAGATAATGAAACGCACGGATTGTAGTGAATACAATCCGTGCGTTTTTCGTATGTATAAGGTAAGGGGGGAGCTGCATGTCAAAATGGCAAAATCAACTGCGCAATTGGGTGAGTCAGTATTTTGACCTGCCAGCTGATGTAATGCTTGATCTTCCAAGGATTACAACCATCGGCTCTATCCATGCTTACATAGAAAATTGTACAGGGCTTCTTCATTTTTCCGATCACGAGATAAGGATATCTCATCGAAGAGGTGAATTATCCATCAAAGGTAAAGATTTAAGGATAAAAATGATGCTGAAAGAGGAGCTATTACTGGAAGGGCAATTATTATCCATTGATTTCATTGATGAACCTAAAGGAGGGGGTGACTAATGTCAAAGAACCTGCCTGTCTTTCAAGGAAGGATAACGATCAAAGTGAAAGGGGGAAGCATCGAGTCATTTATGCAAACTTGTGTAAGTGAGGGATGTGTGCTTTCTCAAATAAAACAACTTGACGATTCCACTCTACTTATGACTATTCGAGTACAGGACTGGTCTACTTTAAAAAAATATCGCAAACGTCATAAATGCCGTATACAGTTTGTATCAACGGAAGGACTCCCCTTTTTTTACAACGCACAAAAAAAGAAAAAATCTTTATGGCTCGCGATCGTCTGCAGCTGTCTTGCAGTATTTTTACTGGCTAACACGTTATGGTCGATCAAAGTTGAAGGTTTGGAACCTGAGCTGGAGGCCGCAGTTAAAAGTCAATTAGATTCATACGGGATCAAGCCCGGCTCTCTCAGTATTTCGATGAAGCAGCCTAGAGAAGTTCAAAGGTTATTATTAGAAGACATACCCGATCTTCTATGGGTAGGGGTGAAAAAGCAAGGGACGAGCTATCAATTGTATGGAGTAAAGCAAACCAACTATGATGAACCCGAGGCACCTAGACCTTCAAATATTGTTGCTTCAAAAAAAGGCATGATTACTAAAATGTTTATTTCTAAAGGAAGACCACTAGTAGAAGTTAACGATGTAGTTAAAAAAGGTAAAATGCTGGCAACCGGTGAGTTGAAAGAAGATAGTGGAAAATATGTAGAAGCAGTTGGAGAGGTTCTTGCAGAGACATGGTACCGAGTAGAGATAGACCAGCCTGAACAAATAGAGCAAACCCTGACTGATGGAAGTTCCAGCACAGTTTATTCGATTGCAATTGGTAAAGTTTCGATACCGGTTTGGGGCTTCTGGCGAAAGAATGACGAGGAGGATCGTGAGGAAAGATATGAGCAGACTTTTGAGTTGTTCGGTTGGGAACTTCCTGTTCGTATTGGTCATAATACTAAGTATAAAAATGAGTTTTTAGGACAACAACCTTCAAAGGAGCAATCGGTCAAAGAGGCTTTGAAAAACGGGCGGAATTCCTTACTTGTCAATTTAAACGAAGACGCAGAAATATTAGATGAAAAAATTTTGCACCAGGGTGTGGACCGTGGTAAAGTAAAATTAATCCTATTATTTAAAGTTGAAGAAAATATAGCTGAAACCAAGTATGTTTCCCAAGGAGATTGAGTATGCAAGGAGAATTGAAAACAATCGATATACAATTAAATAATCCGACTGAAGCACTATCGTTGTTTGGCACAGAAGACCGTCACTTAAAACGAATAGAAGAGCAGTTGAAAGTAACGATCATTTCACGAGGGGAACACGTCAATGTTTCCGGACAGGCTGAGCACGTTCAACTTGTGGAAGACGTGCTGCTTTCCGTACTCGAAATCATTAGAAAAGGATTATCTATTACTGAAAGAGATGTCGTATACGCCGTTGAATTAGCTAAAAATGGTAAGATCAATCAATTCGAAGCACTCTTCGAAGATGAAATTACGAGAAATGCCAAAGGCAAATCAGTGCGTGTAAAAACCTTAGGACAAAGAAAATACGTGTCTGCAATTAAAAATCATGATCTTGTATTTGGAATAGGGCCAGCCGGAACAGGTAAAACATATCTAGCGGTGATTATGGCAGTCAATGCGTTAAAAAACGGAGAAGTGAAGAAAATTATTCTCACACGTCCGGCAGTTGAAGCTGGAGAAAGCCTTGGTTTTCTGCCTGGTGATCTTAAAGAAAAAGTAGACCCTTATTTAAGACCACTATATGACTCTTTACACGATGTTTTCGGTGCAGAGCATACCACACGGCTAATTGACAGGGGAACAATAGAAATTGCGCCTCTGGCTTACATGAGAGGCCGGACATTAGATGATGCATTCGCTATTCTAGATGAAGCGCAAAATACCACGCCAGAACAAATGAAGATGTTTTTAACTCGACTAGGTTTTGGTTCGAAGATGATCATAACAGGCGACATTACTCAAGTTGATCTTCCTAGAGGAATGACTTCAGGCTTGAAGGTTGCCGAGCAAAAACTGAATCATGTGAAGGGATCTGCTTTCATCCACCTTGACCAGACCGATGTAGTTCGTCATCCGCTCGTCCAGCGTGTTATTGATGCTTATGAGCAAAATCCATAATAAGGCCCGCAGGAGGGCCTTTATTATTATGATTATTTGGAATTATATGTAAGGGGGTGAGGGTGTGTTGAAAGGTGTAAGACAAATGATCAAACACTTATTTAATGGTAAAAATTCTTGGTTGAGATTAAGTATTCCATCCTTTCTGCTTGCCCTCTTTTTCCTCCTTTTGAGTTTTTCAAACGTACATACAGAAACCTACAATCTTGAAAAGTTCAGCGTTGCTCATGAAACGATCCGGTCACCGGTTACAATTGAAAATGAAAGAAAAACAGAACAACGGGTAAGAGAAGCAACACTTGACGTAGAAGATCGATATCAGCTTTCTATGGACGTAGCTGAAGAAAGGCTGGCATATATCGAGGAAGTATTTGAAGCGGTAGGTGAAGTGAACCAATCTGAGTCAGGAAGGCTTTCTACAGAAGAGAACTTGAATCAGCTTAATTCATTATTGTCATCTGCCATAACAGACGAGCTGCCTATGGAAATTTTCCGTCCGTTTTTGAATGCCTCTGAAAACGACCTTAACAAAACAAAAGAATTATTAATATCCTCTGCTGAATCCTATTTCAACGAAGGAATCAGAACGACTGATTTAGAAGATACACTAGATACACTGAAGTTAAAAATCAGATATTCTTCCATTCCAGAAGATTTAAAAGATGAATCATCCGAATTGGGCAGTTTTGCACTAGTAGAAAATGCGATATTTGACCCGCAGGCAACGGACGAAGCAAGAAAAGAGGCTGCCGCCCAAGTTCAGCCCTCCATGATTCAAGCTGGTGAAGTGATCGTTACAGAAGGTGCGACGATTACGAATGACATTTATGATGAACTCGAGATTACAGGCCTTTTGAACCAAGAAAGAAATGTAATGCCTTACCTGGGATTGACGTTGTTTTCTTTACTCCTTGGAGCCGCTATTCTTTATCATTTCAGGAAAATGATGATTGAAGAGGGTTTAACGTATCGGCATATTTCTGTCGTTGTCCTCGTATCAGTCATTTCAATGAGCTTGATGAAAGGGTTCAGTGTTTTTGATTTTTCCAATGAATTTCTGTATTATTTAATGCCTGCAGCAATGGGTGCCATATTGATCAAGCTATTATGTAATGAGCGTTTTGCCGTCTTTATGAGCGTGATTTTTTCTCTTATGGCTGTCGTATTATTCAATGGGGAAGTTCCCGGGGCGCTGAATGCCCATATGGGGATATACGTGTTACTGTCTCAGCTCGCGGGTATATTCTTTTTATGGAATACTAGTGATCGCTTGTTTATCGCAAAGACAGGCGTAGGTATTGCCTTAATTAACTGTATGACGATCAGTTTTACTGTATTCCTTTCCTTTGAAAAATACAGCTGGTTCGATTGGGGGCTGTTCGCAGGATATGGCTTGATTAGCGCTGTATTATCAGTTATTCTGACGTTTGGCTTACTTCCGATTATCGAGTCGACGTTTGATATTCTATCGGATAGTAAGCTTATCGCGCTGGCAAATCCTAATCACAGGTTGTTAAGGAAAATTTTGATGGAGACCCCTGGTACTTATCACCACAGCGTAATGGTAGCTAATCTGAGCGAAGCGGCCTGTGAATCGATTGGTGCTAGAGGGCTTTTAGCAAGAGTAGCCGCTTATTATCACGATTTAGGGAAGACAATGCGACCTCACTATTTTATCGAGAACCAAATGGGGATGAAGAACCCGCACGATTATATTAAACCTGAACAAAGTGCAGCTATCATCATCAGTCATCCTTATGATGGCGCCAAGCTTCTTGAGAAGGAGAAACTCCCTAAAGAAATAATTGATATTGCTAAGCAGCATCATGGAACTACGCTATTGAAATATTTTTACTACAAGGCTAAAGAGAAAGAGTCTTCTGTAAATGAAAGTATGTTCAGATACCCAGGGCCTAAACCTCAAACGAAAGAAGCGGCTATTGTTTGTATCTGTGACTCAGTAGAAGCGGCTGTGCGTTCACTCGATCAGCCTACTCAGGAGAAGATTGATTCAATTGTGCATGCTATTATAGAAGATCGTATATTAGATGGGCAATTGGATGATTGTAATTTAACTTTTAAAGAATTGAACAAACTAGAATTAGCAATTTGTGAAACACTTCAAGGGATTTTCCATTCGCGCATTCAGTATCCCAATCAGAACAATCTTGTAAAGGAGGCAAAATAATGATTCAGATAGACTTTCATGATGCCACAAATTCGGTGGATGAAGCATTCATTGACTTAGTGGAACGTATCATCCAATTTTCAGCTAAAAAAGAAGAGGTGGCGGAATCGGAGATTTCTATTTCCTTTGTGGACAATAAAGAGATACAGGAATTGAACCGTAATTACCGTCAAATTGATTCGCCTACGGATGTCATTTCATTCCCTATGCAGGAATTGGGGGATGGTGAGGTAGAGGTCCAGAATGAAGATCTTCCTGTTCTCTTAGGCGATATTGTGATCTCTGTAGACAAGGCTAATGAGCAGGCCAAAGAGTATGACCATTCTTTAGAGCGTGAGTTCGGCTTTTTAGCGTTACACGGTTTTCTTCACTTGCTTGGTTACGACCATAAAACTGAAGAAGATGAGAAAAAGATGTTCGCTCGTCAAGAGGAAATTTTACATGAGTATGGATTACAAAGGTCGTAAGCTGATTGGCTTAAGACACGCACTTCGTGGAATACAGCAAGTGTTTCGTAAGGAAAGGAACCTTAAAATCCACTTGATAATAAGTGTCGTTGTTATCTTTTTCGCTGCATTTCTTGACGTTTCATTAATGGAATGGGCGGTGCTTTTCGGTATAATTGCGCTAGTGATTTCATTAGAAATGATAAACTCCTCCATCGAGAGGGTAATGGATTACCTGGCTCCTGAATGGCACGCTTCCGCAGGAGAAATTAAAGATATAGCAGCTGGAGCTGTGTTGGTCGCAGCAATAAGTTCAATCATCATAGGATGTATCATTTTCTTACCTAAATTGATGGACATCATGTTTTAAACAAAAGGATTAATGGAGGCAATAAGCATATGGAAGAAACGTTTAAATCAGGGTTTGTAGCTATAATAGGCCGCCCGAATGTAGGGAAATCAACTTTTATGAACCGGGTAATCGGTGAAAAAATCGCCATTATGAGTGATAAACCTCAGACCACTAGAAATAAAATCTCAGGTGTCCTTACAGAAAAAGACGCTCAAATGATATTTATTGATACACCAGGCATCCACAAGCCGAAGCATAAATTAGGCGATTATATGGTCAACGTGGCAGAGAATACGCTGAACGAAGTCGATGCCATTATGTTTATGATCAATGCTGAAGAAGGATATGGACGCGGCGACCAATTCATACTCGATCGTTTACAAAAAATCAACCAGCCCGTTTTTTTGATCGTAAATAAAATTGACAAAGTCCATCCTGATCAGCTGCTGCCTTTGATTGAAGAATATAGGTCAAAGTTAGATTTTGAAGAGATTGTTCCTATTTCAGCATTAGAAGGGAACAATGTCGATCACCTGCTTGGTGTATTAAAAAGCCATTTGCCGGAAGGTCCTCAATTTTATCCCGAGGATCAGATCACGGATCATCCTGAACGGTTCATTGTAAGTGAATTCATCCGTGAAAAGGTCCTGCAATTGACTCGTGAAGAAATTCCTCACTCTATTGCTGTAGTTATTGAAACCATGAAGAAAAGGGACGATTCAAACGCCGTTTTCATTCAGGCTGTCATCATCGTGGAGCGTAACTCACAAAAAGGAATCATTATCGGTAAGCAAGGAAGCATGTTGAAAGAAGTAGGGCAGAGAGCCAGAAAAGATATAGAACTGCTTCTTGGAAGTAAAGTTTATTTAGAATTGTGGGTCAAGGTACAGAAGGATTGGAGAAATAAGCAAATCCAGCTAAGTGATTTTGGTTATAAGGAAGATGAATATTAAGATTGGTAAATTTTAAGCCTTATCGTTTGGCGTAGATGAAGCAACCTAAGGATGTCATTCCATTTGATATTAAGAAAGGCGGTGTTTCTTGTGCTAGACCTATCCTGGAATTTGTTTAGACGGACAGGAAACATAGAAACCTATTTATTAATGAAGGAATTAGAAGACAGCCCGCAGCCTGTTGAAGAAACTTCATCTGCGCCGGAACAACAGAGAGATTCCTAAGAAGTAAAAACCATGAGCAGGTGAATGCTTTGTTAGAAAAAATCGAAGGTATCGTCATACGAACGAGAGATTATGGAGAAACACACAAAATTGTTACTATACTCACAAGGGAAAAAGGAAAGATCGGGGTCATGGCAAGAGGTGCCAAGAAACCAAAAAGCCGAATGGCCTCGATTACTCAACCATTTATCCATGCCCAGTTCCTAATCCAAATAGGCTCGGGCTTAGGTTCGATGAGTCAAGGAGAAATGCTGACTTCCCTGCGTTCGATCAGAGAAGATATTGTCAAGACAGCCTATGCCTCCTATCTAGCAGAATTAACGGACAAACTGATCGATGAAAAACAGCCTGATCCTTTTATTTATGAGCAGCTGCTGCAAACGTATACGTGGATGGCTGAAGGGAAAGATTGTGAAATCTTAGCTATGATGTATGAGTTGAAATTATATCGGAAAGCGGGATTCGCCCCTAAAGTTGACAGCTGTGTCAATTGTGGAAATGAAGAGGGGCCCTTCTCATTTTCAGTAGTTGAAGGAGGATATTTATGCTCCCGTTGTAAACACAAGGATCCTTACGCTTATGGTTTGTCTGATACATTAGCAAGGCTACTGCGCTTATTTTTACATATGGATGTTAAAAGGCTAGGGCAAATTTCAATGAAAAATGAAAACAAACAGAAGCTCCGTTTAATAATGGACGAATATTACGATCGTTTTGGCGGATACTTCCTTAAATCAAAAAAATTTCTTAAGCAACTTGATCTATTTAACGATAATGATTGACAAAAGAATGATGATTCAGTATGATTCTATTTACTAATAAAAGATTGTGTAGATGGAAAGTAGTAATCGATCTTTTTTGTTTATAGAGAACTCGTGATGGTGGAAATCGAGTAACAAAAATTCGATGAAGGCATTCCGGAGCAAAGAACGTTCAAAGTGGCTTCTTTTAGAGGAAGCAAATAGGGTGGAACCGCGGTAAACCCCGTCCCTATGTCAATGATGGCATAGAGACGGGGTTTCTTTATGCTTACTAATTAGGAGGTAGAACATGAACATTCAAGAAATGATTTTAACCTTGCAGAAGCATTGGTCCGATGAAGGCTGCTTGCTTATGCAGGCCTATGACGTAGAAAAAGGTGCCGGCACTATGTCACCGATGACCTTATTAAGAAGTCTGGGTCCTGAACCGTGGAATGTTGCCTACGTAGAACCTTCCAGAAGACCTGCTGATGGACGTTATGGTCAGAATCCTAATCGTCTTTACCAGCACCACCAATTCCAGGTGATTATGAAACCATCTCCAGACAATATTCAAGATCTGTATTTGAAATCACTCGAAAAACTGGGGATTGATGCTGAAAAACACGATATTCGTTTTGTTGAAGATAATTGGGAGAATCCTACGCTTGGTGCGGCGGGATTAGGTTGGGAAGTATGGTTGGATGGCATGGAAATCACACAATTTACTTATTTCCAGCAAATCGGAGGACTTGAAGCTCGTCCGGTAGCAGCAGAAATCACTTATGGTTTGGAGCGTTTGGCTTCCTATATCCAAGATAAGGAAAATGTGTTTGAGCTTGAATGGACGGACGGCGTAACAGTAGGGGATATCTTTACTCAGCCAGAGTATGAACATTCCGTTTATACATTTGAAGAATCAGATGATCAAATGTTATTTGATTTATTTTCTACTTATGAACAAGAAGCGAAGCGCATTATGGAAAAAGGATTAGTATTCCCTGCATACGATTATGTACTTAAGTGCTCCCACACATTTAATTTATTGGACGCTAAAGGGGTCATCTCAGTTACCGAAAGAACCGGTTATATCGGGAGAGTAAGAAACTTGGCCCGTTCAATTTCCAAAGCTTATGTTGATGAAAGGGAAAGATTAGGGTTCCCAATGTTGAAGGAAGGAGAGTCGTCCTATGAGTAATACGGTTTTATTTGAACTAGGATTAGAAGAATTGCCTGCAAGGTTCATTGATGATGCTATCGAACAGTTAACGAAAAGTACAGAGACCTGGCTGAACGATCGAAGGATTCCTTACGAATCGGTTAAAAGCTACTCTACTCCTCGTCGTCTGGCCGTTCAAATCTTCGGCGTCGCAGATAAACAGCCTGACCTTGAGGAAGAAGCGAAAGGACCAGCTAAGAAAATCGCTCTAGACGAGAATGGAGAATGGTCGAAAGCTGCGATAGGATTTTCTAAAGGTCAAGGGCAATCTGTAGATGAAATTTATTTTAAAGAGATCAAAGGAGTAGAATATGTCCACGTGAAAAAATTCACTCCTGGTCAGTCCACTGTTGATCTGCTCGCGGATTTCAAACAAGTTCTGCTAAGCTTAAACTTTCCGAAAAACATGAGGTGGGGGAGCTTTAATTTGAAGTATGCTCGTCCTATCCGCTGGATTGCTGCGTTATTCAATGATCAGGTCATTCCCTTTGCGATTGAGAATGTATCTACGGACGCATTCACGTATGGACATCGTTTCCTTGGCTCTAAAGCTGTTATTGAACATGCGGATCAATACGAACAAGTATTGAAGAATGAACAAGTTATAGCTGATAAAAACAAACGAAAAACAATGATAGAACAACAGCTGAGTCACTTAGAGCAAACAAGAAATTGGGAGATAGTAAAAGATGACCAATTGTTGAATGAAATTACTCATCTAGTAGAGTATCCAACTGTTTTCAGTGGTGAATTCAGCAGTGAATTTCTTGAAGTTCCTGAAGAAGCACTAATTACTTCAATGAAAGAACATCAGAGGTACTTTCCGGTACGCTCGACTCAAGGCGTGTTACAACCTTTCTTTGTCGCCGTCAGAAATGGTAATGACAAACACCTCGAAACTGTCGCCCGAGGAAATGAGAAGGTTTTAAAGGCCCGTTTGGCAGATGCTCAATTTTTTTATCTAGAAGATCAAAAAGGATCTATAGATGAAAAGCTTAAAAAGCTGGAGCGTATGGTCTATCAAGTGGAACTCGGAACTTTGGCAGATAAAGTGTCAAGGGTGAAGCAGTTTACCGAGTCAATCAGCCGGAAATTGCGTCTCGGGGAACGAGTAGAAAAGCAAGCAGTACGAGCTGCGGAAATAAGTAAGTTTGACCTGGTTACTCATATGGTGGACGAATTCTCTGAACTCCAGGGCATCATGGGTGAGAAATACGCTCGTATTTATGGAGAGGATGAGGAAGTGGCGGCAGCGATAAATGAGCATTATATGCCGCGTCAAGCAAACGGACAGCTTCCTGAATCAACAGTTGGTGCCGTGGTCAGCATTGCAGATAAGCTTGATACTATCGTCGGCTCTATCGCTATCGGACATACTCCGACTGGTTCACAGGATCCCTATGGATTAAGACGTCAGTCATTAGGCGTTATACAAATTCTTAAAGGTAGAAACTGGTCACTGTGCGTAGAAGATTTACTGGATGAAGTGATCGATTTCTACTTCACAAAGAACTTGCCTACTAGAAAAAAAGAGGATGTCGTTCAGGATGTGCATGACTTCTTCCGTACAAGAGCTAGTTACTTATTGAAAGACGAGGGGATGGCTCCAGATGTCATTCAATCAGTCCTTGCTCAAGGGATCCAAGTATATTCCCAAACATCCGCCAAAGCACTCATTTTGATGGAAAAGCGTAATGATAATCAATTCAAATCTGTACATGAAGCGCTTGGCCGAGTGCTCAACCTGGCTAAAAAAACAGAAGCTGCAGCCATAGACCCGGCTTTGTTTGAAAATAAAAGTGAAGCTGCACTTTACGAACTTCATAGGGACATTCACGAGAACTACCAGCAGGCTTTACAAGAACAAAACCCGGAAAGTGCCTTGAATCTTCTCGCACAGCTAGCTGATCCTATCCACTCGTTCTTTGATCAGACAATGGTAATGGCAGAGGATGAGCAGCTGCGCTCCAACCGGTTAGCTCTATTGAAACAAATTGCGTCTGACATTTTAGATTTTGCCGATTTAAACGCTGTGCAATGGAAACAACAATATTAAGTGAACTCTTTTACCCATCAGAATAAATGAGCTATAATAATTAAATAGTATGTCACAGTTGTGATTAGGGCGGTGAAAGAATGGAACTTTCCAGCAGACAAGAGCAAATCATACAAATCGTTAAAGACAATGGACCGATTACAGGAGAAAATATTGCTGAAAACTTGAGTTTGACTAGAGCGACTTTGCGGCCGGATTTAGCAATTTTAACTATGGCTGGTTATTTAGATGCAAGACCTCGTGTTGGGTATTTCTTTACAGGGAAAACAGGTTCTGAACTTTTGACGGAGAAACTAAAAAAGTTCAAAGTCCATGAATACCAGGCTCTTCCCGTCGTTGTAGAAGAGGATGTTTCCGCATATGATGCAATTTGCACGATGTTTTTAGAAGATGTCGGGACTCTTTTTGTCATAAATGATCAAGCACTGCTTGTTGGAGTTCTTTCTAGAAAAGATTTATTGCGTGCAAGTATTGGAAATCATGACTTAACTTCAGTTCCGGTTCATATTATCATGACAAGGATGCCCAATATTTCTATTTGTGAAAAAGACGATCTCTTATTGGATGCGGCGCAAAAGCTGATTGAGAAACAAATAGACGGCCTTCCAGTAGTGAAGCCTGTAGATCGCGGATTGGAAGTCATAGGTAGACTGACGAAGACGAGCGTAACGAAAGCATTAGTGGAGCTTGCAAGAGATCAGCATTTATAAATCGTACGTCTTTGCAGAAGGAGAGGGAAAAGCTGTGAGTAAACCATTAATTTTCATTCTTTCAGATTCAGTAGGAGAAACCGCAGAGCTAGTAGTAAAAGCAGCATTAAGTCAATTTGATGATGGACCATTCGATGTGCAAAGAATTCCTTATGTAGAGGATAAAGGCACGATTAATGAGACAGTCGCTCAGGCGAAAGAATATAATGCTATGATCGGCTTTACGCTGGTAGTTCCTGAGTTTAGAACCCACCTATTGAACAAAGCGAAGGAATATGATTTGGAATGTATAGATATCATGGGCCCGATGATGGATGCTATGCAACGATTTTTTAAGACTGAACCTCGCTTAGAGCCAGGTTTGGTTCATAAACTGGATGAGGATTATTTCAAAAGAGTCGAAGCTATTGAATTTGCTGTGAAATATGATGATGGACGAGATGCCCGCGGGATCGGAAAAGCGGATATCGTGCTGATTGGTGTTTCGAGGACTTCCAAAACTCCACTTTCGCAATATTTAGCTCATAAGAGATTAAAAGTAGCGAACGTACCTATCGTTCCTGAAGTTGAGCCTCCTGAAGAATTATTCAAAGTAGATCCGAAGAAGTGTATCGGATTAAAAATCAGTCCACAAAAGCTGAACGATATACGTAAAGAACGTTTGAAATCTTTAGGGCTCGGTGCTGAAGCGAGTTACGCTAACATGGATCGGATTCAGCAGGAAATCGAACATTTTGATCAAATCGTTGATCAAATCGGCTGTCACGTGATTGATGTTTCCCATAAAGCAGTCGAAGAAACTGCTAACGTCATCATGAGTAAATTACGGGAGTACTCATCGTGAATTAAGAAAAAATCGTGCTTTTTTATATAAAAGCGCGATTTTTCATGAAAAAAAACAAAAAAACTATAGATTTTATAAATCATAGGTATTATAATAAATATTTGTGTAAAAATAATCTTATTGCTAATTATGTGAGGACACTTTTCAGAAAAGTAAAACATTATAAAATGGGAAGGATTCTAACGATTATTGTAGAATTATTGAGTTATGCAGAATTTAAAACGTGATGTGTGGGTAGATGCCGATAGTTGTCCTGTTCAACGTGAACTTACTGCCGTATGTTCAGATTTTAAAATTCAGCCCAAGTTTATTGCAACAGTGAACCATTTTAAGAATGAATTAAATGGCGAAAACTGGACTTTTCTTGACCATGGCTCCCAATCAGTTGATCTTTATATTCTAAATCATGTGAAGACGGCTGATATAGTAGTGACACAAGATTATTCTTTGGCGGTTTTACTTACTTTACAAGGGGTTTACGTACTTACTCCACGAGGTAAACTGATTAAAGAGGAAGAGGCTTCGGATATCATGAATCAAAAGCATCTTCGTCAGCAAACGATGAAACGTAAGAAAAAATGGAAAGGTCCAAAAGCTTTCACTAACAATGATCGCGACACATTTTCGAAAGCATTACACGACCTTCTCCAAAAGAATGATGAACCTAAAGGAATGTAGTAAATTTTACAACTGGTATGGTGATGTATATGGCTGGACACATTCCTGAAGAAACAGTCGATGAAATTAGAAAATCAGTAGATATAGCAGAGGTTATTGGGGAATACGTTCAATTGAAACGGCAAGGGAGAAACTACTTCGGTTTGTGTCCGTTTCATGGAGAAAATACGCCTTCCTTTTCTGTATCCAGCGACAAACAAATTTTTCACTGCTTCGGATGTGGAAAAGGCGGCAACGTATATTCTTTCTTAATGGAGATAGAAGGGTATAACTTCATTCAGGCTGTCCAAAAAACAGCTGAGAGAACTGGCCACGGCTTGCCTGAACAAATGAAAGAAGAGCCTGCTGGAAAACAAGATCCTGAAGCTCAAAGTATGTTGGAGGCTCATGAATGGCTGACCAAACTTTACTCACATATGCTCCGGAACTCTAAAGAAGGTAAACAAGCTCTTCAGTATATGCTGGATCGAGGGTTCACTGAGGAAATCATCCGGGAGTATCAAATCGGATTTTCACCCACATCCCCGTCTTTTGTTGTAACCTTTCTTGAGAAAAAAGGGTACCATCCCCAAACTATGGTAAAAGCAGGTTTATTGAATGTAAATGATAAAGGAGACTATTCGGATCGGTTTCGAGGAAGAATAATGTTTCCACTTCGTAATCATTTAGGGAAAACCGTCGCTTTTGCAGGGAGATCTTTAGGAGACCAGCAGCCGAAATATTTGAACAGCCCGGAAACAGACCTTTTCCAAAAGGGCAGACTGCTTTTCAACTTTGATTTAGCACGTTCGGCCATCAGGAAAACGAAAACAATTATTTTGTTCGAAGGATATGCTGATGTCATTGCTGCCCGTCAAGCGGGTGTAGAGAATGGTGTAGCGACAATGGGAACATCTATTTCCGAAATACAGGCTCAGTTGATCGACCGTTATGCTGAGCAGGCAATCATCTGCTACGACGGAGACGAAGCAGGAATGAATGCCGCAGCTAAAGCGGCGAAACTTCTCAAGCTTACAGGTTGTCAGATAAATGTAGCCCGTTTACCCGAAGGCATGGATCCAGACGATTACATTAAAAAACATGGCGGAGATCGTTTCAAAAAAGAAGTTATAGATGCGAGCGATCCCTACACGTCATTTATAATAAATTACCTTCGTAGAAATTATAATTTACAACTAGAAGGAGATCGCATTGCTTATATCGAAAAGGTATTACAGGAGGTAGCTCAATTAGATCGTGCCATAGAAAGAGAGCATTATCTAAAAGAAGTAGCCGCGGATTTTGATATATCAATGGAAACCTTAAAAGATGAAGTAGATCAATTAAAGAAACGAGTTCCGTCAGCCCCTTCACAAGGGAAACAGAAGAGAAATTGGCAGAACCGTTCGATAGATTCTCAATCCATGCATCATAAACTGCTCCCGGCCTTTCACAATGCGGAAAGAAAGCTTATTGCAAATATGTTGAAAAACCCGGTTATTGCTGATAAAGTGCAAGAGGAATTAGGTGGGGCGTTTAATATTTCCGAGCACCAGGTAATCGTTACGCACTTATACGCATATTATGAAGATGGCCATGCACCTGACATTAGTCAATTTATCGAGCGTCTGGAAGATGAATCTTTAAAGAATTTAGTTATACAATTGACGATGTCACCAAACGCTGAGGAAGAAATAACCGATCAGGAACTGGGAGACTATATCCATCGTATCCGAATGGAAAATACGGATCGTACGGATATCAAAAGTTTAGAAGCAGAACAAAAGAGAGCGGAGCAGCAAGGTGATCCTATAAAAGCTGCGCAAATCGCAATGGAAATTTTGAGACGGAAACAAGAGTTGAAAAACACTCATTAACTTGGTATGGATAGTCGGAAGGAGGGGGACTAATGGCGGACAAGCAACAACAGCCATCACGTTCTAAAGAAAATGACAGCGAACTAACTCTAGAGCAAGCTAAAGAACAGCTCCTTGAAATGGGGAAAAAGAGGGGAGTTCTAGCTTACGAAGAGGTTGCTGAGAAATTATCCAGTTTTGAATTGGATTCTGATCAAATGGACGAATATTACGAGCACCTGAATGAACAGGGTGTTGAAGTTATAGGAGATTCTGACCAGGACCCTAGTATGCAGCAGTTGAACAAAGAAGAAGAGTTCAACTTGAACGATCTTAGTGTGCCGCCTGGCGTGAAAATCAATGATCCCGTCCGTATGTATCTTAAAGAAATCGGTCGTGTCAATTTACTTGCTGCCAAGGATGAAATAAGCCTGGCTCAGAGGATTGAGGAAGGCGACGAAGAAGCTAAACGTGACCTAGCAGAAGCCAACCTGCGTTTAGTGGTAAGTATCGCAAAGAGATATGTAGGACGGGGAATGCTCTTCTTAGACTTGATTCAGGAAGGAAACATGGGTCTAATTAAAGCAGTTGAAAAATTCGATTACCGTAAAGGGTATAAATTCAGTACGTATGCCACTTGGTGGATAAGGCAGGCGATTACGCGCGCGATTGCTGACCAGGCACGTACTATCCGTATTCCAGTCCATATGGTGGAAACAATTAATAAGCTGATCAGGGTTCAAAGACAGCTTCTTCAAGATTTAGGACGAGAACCTACTCCTGAAGAAATTGCACAGGACATGGAACTCACACCTGACAAAGTCCGGGAAATTTTGAAAATCGCACAAGAACCTGTTTCTCTTGAGACACCAATCGGTGAAGAAGATGATTCTCATCTTGGAGATTTCATTGAAGACCAGGAAGCGACATCACCTTCCGATCATGCAGCTTACGAGTTATTAAAAGAACAACTGGAAGATGTGCTGGACACGCTGACCGATCGTGAAGAAAACGTATTGCGTCTTCGCTTTGGCCTGGATGACGGCCGTACCCGCACATTAGAAGAAGTAGGGAAAGTTTTCGGTGTGACAAGAGAACGTATCCGTCAAATCGAAGCGAAAGCTTTAAGAAAACTGAGACACCCTAGCCGAAGCAAACGATTAAAAGATTTTATGGAATAAATTCCTTAATCCGTAATGGAACCCATCCGATATATAGGGTATATCTTGTTCATTCTTTAGGGGCCGGAGGGTCCCTAAAGTTTTATCAGGAGAGGTGGGGTGAAAACCTATTGGACAAACGGAATGAAACGATTGTTAAAGAGATATTATATTGGAAGCAGAATCGATTACTGCCAGAGCAATATTGTGATTTTCTTCTGGCATTGTATTCTGAAGGTATGGAGAAACCTGAAAGATTGCTATCAAAAACTACAATTCCTTACCTACTATATACTTATGTAAGTGTTATCCTTTTATTGCTCCCACTTTCATTTCTTGTCATTTATTTTACTGAACTGGGAATTATATTGCAAACAGGTCTTTTGTCGACTTTTGTTGGTATCGCTTTCATTTTATATAGATCTACTTCCTATCAATTTCACCACTTTGCCCAAACGTCACTTGTCATACTTTTAGTACTGGTTATGGTTTTTGCTGTTTATATAACTGGTTATTGGATGGATAATAATTTATGGGTTTACTTGATGGCAGGTTTTCACTCTATAATTTGGCTTCTGATCGGCAGGTTAAAGCAGTATACTTATCTGAAAATACTCGGTTTATTAGGACTAATTGTTATCGCATTGACCACAGTTTTTTAGTATTTGTCTGATTTTCCTTTCCTATGGAAGGAATTTAAAGTAAAATAAGTATAGTCTATTAGACATCTCTCATACTTTTAGGGAATACATAAGGAGGATGCAACTAATGAAAAGAAACCCTGTGATTCCTTTTGCGATTATTGCTGTGCTCGGGATTCTAGTGATGATTGTTGTGTCATCAGTTGGAGTCAACGAAAGGAATGCAATTGAAAACGCAGAAGATGGTGAAGGAACAGAAGAAACCGCTGCTGGACCAGAAGAAATGTATGAACAACAGTGTGCCAGTTGTCATGGTGGAGACCTCGAAGGCCAAAATGGTCCGAGTCTTCAAGAAGTAGGTTCTCAATATGATGCCTCTGAAATCCAGGACATCATTGAAAATGGTAAAGGCGATGGGGCTATGCCTGCAGGTCTTTATACAGGTGACGATGCTGCGACTTTAGCAGAGTGGCTTGCTGAAGAACATCAATAAATTGAGAAAAGCTTTCTGTTCATTCAGGAAGCTTTTCTTTTTATGAGAGGAAAGATTGCAACATGAACGGAAATCAATTATCAAAGCGGCTGAAAACGATAGCTGATTATTTAGTAGAACCGGTATACTTTGCAGATATAGGATCAGATCATGCTTATCTGCCCTGTTATGTTTGCAGCCGCAATTCAGAAGCTTTTGCCATTGCGGGTGAACTCAATCGAGGTCCTTTTTTGAGTGCTCAAAAAGAAGTAGCAGACAATCAATTGGAGGACAGAATTGAAGTCAAACAGGGAAACGGGTTAGAAGTCATAGATGAACGTGTAAATCAAATTGTGATTGCTGGTATGGGCGGTCCTTTAATAAGAGATATTCTTGAAGAAGGGAAAAATAAGCTAAGGAAAGTCTCAAGAATAATTGCTCAGCCTAATATAGATGCTCGTTCGATCCGACGATGGCTTATTGAGAATAATTATAATTTAGTGGAAGAATGTATTATTGTAGAGAATGGTCATATTTACGAAATTTTGGTAGCTGAAGAAGGAGATGGCCTGGAAAATTATAATGAAAATATTCTCGAAAAACAGCTTTGGTTCGGCCCTCATCTATTAGAAGAGAAAAATGATGCGTTTCAGATGAAATGGCAACAGGAAAAGGAAAAGAAACAACAAATCATTCATCGAATACAGAATTCACCTTTTCCTGATGAAAGTAAATTAAAAATATTTGAAAAAGAAATTCGATGGATCGAGGAGGCATTAACAAATGGCTAATAACGTAACCGCATCGGACATTATCAAATCATTAGAGGAAATAGCGCCTAAAGAGTATGCATTTGACTGGGACAATGTGGGGCTGCAAGTAGGGTCTCTCAAGCAGCCCGTAAAAAAAGTGATGATTACTCTGGACGTGCTGGAGAATGTTGTAGATGAAGCGATTGAGCAAGGAGCAGATATGATTGTCGCTCATCATCCCTTGTTGTTTATCAAGCTCAATGAAATAAACCTTGATACACCTAAAGGACGAGCTATAAAAAAATTGATTCAGCATAATATTACGGTGTACGCTTCTCATACGAATTTGGATGTAGCTGAAGGTGGAGTAAATGATGCTATGGCAGAACTTCTTGGAATTGAAAACCTAAAGCCTTTAATTGAATCTAATAATGAAGAACTTGTTAAACTAACAGTATTTGTTCCAGAGAGCCACACAGATTATGTAAGGGATGCAATCAGTGAAGCTGGAGCCGGACATATAGGCGATTATAGCCATTGCACCTATCAAGTGAGCGGAGAAGGGACGTTTAAACCTCTAGAAGGCTCAAACCCATTAATAGGTAGTCAAGGCGACCTTGAAAAAGTGAAAGAAGATAGGTTAGAAACCATTTTACCTAAAGAAAAAGTGGATACGGTCATACATTCTATGAGAAAAGCTCATCCATATGAAGAAGCTGCTTATGATGTATTCCCTTTACTCAATGAAGGTCAAAAAAGGGGAGTGGGGAGAATCGGTGATTTAAGTAGTGAAATGACACTGCATACTCTTTGTGAATTGGTTAAAGAAAAATATCAAGTACCAAAGCTCCGCTTTATCGGGGAGCCTGATCAAAAAGTCAGGCGCGTAGCGCTGCTGGGTGGGAGCGGTGAAAAATATCACGGAGCTGCTTTAGCTAAAGGTGCTGATGTATATATAACGGGAGATATGACTTTCCATTTAGCGCAAGAGGCTTGGGAAAACGGGTTGATGGTTATTGATCCTGGCCATCATGTAGAAAAAGTGGTCAACCCGGTTTTGAAAAAATATTTTGATGATAAATTTTCTAATGAAGTAAAGTTTTTTATCTCTGCTTCGAACACTGAACCTTTTCGTTTTTGTTAAAATAAACTCCCTCTTCTTGAAGAATTATCTTCGAGACATATTCGGGGCTTAGGGACTGCGGGAAAAGGTTTGCCTGTTGCATCCTAGGAGGTCACTGCGTTCCCACGGATAGCGAGACATTCCCCGTAGACCTGATTCACTCACGGAATGTCTCGAAATTGAGTATACAACAATCCTGCCATATTATTGATAACTACTTTATATAAAACCAGCTAACACTATTAATTATCTCTTTGTTCAAACAAAAGGTCATCCGTCTAGTGAACGGATGACCTTTTGTTTAGTTTATTTCTTCTTAGCTCTGATTTTAGGCAGTATTTTCTTTTGTTCAACTAGTGACTCGCGAACCCATGTTTCCTCGTTATCAGGGTCGAATGATTCGATGAATCTAATCACTTCTTTAGTAATCGGTGTTGGTGTAGAGGCTCCGGCCGTTACGGCTACTTTAGAAACTCCTTCGAGCCACTCAAGTTCTATCTCTGTAACATCAGCTATTCTGTAAGCTTGTGTGCCTGCAATTTCAATAGATACTTGAGCTAGACGGTTTGAATTGTTACTCTTTGGATCTCCAACTACCAACGTCAAATCCGCATCTTTGGCTTGCTCTGACACTGCCTCCTGACGGACCTGGGTAGCCATGCAAATCTCCTGGTGCTTTTCTACGTGAGGATATTTCTCTTTGACTTTTTCCATTACGTCATAAACATCCCACTGACTCATCGTGGTCTGGTTGGTGATCAACAGTTTATCATGATCTAATTCCAGCTCTTCAACATCTTCTTCTGTCTGTACGAGATGGACTTTACCTGGTGCTACACCCATGGCGCCTTCAGGTTCAGGGTGTCCTTTTTTTCCGACATATACGATTTCATATCCTTCCTCCACACGGTCGCGAATGAGATTATGCGTATTCGTAACGTCAGGGCAAGTAGCATCTAACGTCGTCAAGCCTTTTCTTTTCGCACGGTCTTTCACTTCAGGTGAAACGCCGTGTGCAGTGAAAATAACCGTACCATCGTTGATTCCTTCTAATAAATCCATACGGTTTTTTCCGTCGACGGTTATAATTCCTTCACTTTCAAATGCTTCTGTAACATGAGAATTGTGAACGATCATTCCTAAAATATATATAGGGCGTGGTAAATTCGGATCTTTCGCCGCATTCTGTGCGATGACCATGGCATCAACCACTCCGTAACAATAACCGCGAGGGGCGATTTTTATGACTTCCATTTCATAAATCCTCCTCTTCGTTCTTAGCAACTTTTACAACAATATTTCTCACTCACTATTATAAAGGCTAAAGCAGAAGATGACAAAGAATGTCTACAGTTCGTGCAATTCTTTCTTCAGTCGATTATAATAGGGTAGGGATATTTTACATTAAAGGAGCACGTATATGAGTAATCATTCATTTAACGAATATGCGATACGTTCAGACGTAAAGCAAATAATTGAAGGACTGGGTTTTAAAGAACCTACTCCTATTCAAATAGAAGTGATACCGGCAGCTTTACGGGGTGAAAGTGTAATTGGGCAGTCGCACACTGGGTCCGGGAAAACGCACGCTTACCTGTTGCCGTTATTCAACCAAATAGAAGAAGGCGCCAAAGGTGTTCAATTTGTAATAACCGCTCCTACTCGGGAACTGGCTTATCAGATTTATGATGAAGTCAAAAAAGCGATCGAGTATGCAGGGAAAACGGACGTTTGGCGATCAAGTCTCGTGATTGGTGGGACCGATAAGCAAAAAATGATGGATAAATTATCTTCTAATCCACCGCATATCGTCGTCGGAACCCCGGGACGAGTATTGGATATGGTTAAAGAGGAAGCCCTTGTATTACATGAGACGAAAGCCTTTGTCTTAGATGAGGCGGATTTAATGCTTGATCTAGGATTTATAGAAGATGTCGATCAAATTTTGCTTCGCATGCATGAAGATCTTCAAATGCTTGTCTTTTCGGCCACTATTCCGGAACGACTGCAGCCGTTCTTAAAAAAATATTTATCGAATCCCACTCACATTCAAATTAAGGATAATAAGCCTTCTCCAGAAACAATGGAGCATAGACTCGTCGCGCTGCGTCATAAAAACCCTGCAGATATCATCATTGATATTTCCAAGACAATCCAGCCTTATTTAGCCATTATTTTTACGAATGGAAAAGAGCAGGCTGATGAACTGGCTAATGATTTACTGGAACGGGGATTGGAAACTGGAATCATCCATGGCGGACTAAGCCCCCGCGAACGGAAAAGAATGCTTAAAGATTTGCAAAATCTTCGTTACCAATACATTGTGGCCACTGATCTGGCCTCAAGAGGCATTGATATCCAAGGGGTAAGTCATGTAATTAATGCAAGAATGCCTAAAGAGGAGGAGTTCTACGTCCACCGTGTAGGCCGTACGGCGAGAGCAGGGATGCAAGGAACTGCCATTAATCTTTATGCCGAAGAAGACTTGCCGCTAATCGAGAAGTTAGAGCGAAGAGGTTTATCTTTTACATTCTATGAAGTGAAAAATGGAGAATGGGTAGAGGCTAAATCCTACAAAGAGCGGCAAAAGCGTAACCGAAATGAAAACGATATGGAAAAGCAAGCGAAACAAATGGTCAGAAAACCTAAAAAGGTTAAACCAGGCTATAAGAAAAAAATGAAGCAAGAAGCTGATAAAAATTACAGACAGCTCAAACGTGAAAGTTTCCGGAAAAAGAAATAGAAAGGAGCTGACATTTATGGTGAAAATCGGATCGCACGTATCGATGAAAGGAAAGAAGATGCTGCTTGGTGCGAGCGAAGAAGCTGCTTCTTACGGTGCTTCTACATTTATGATCTACACAGGTGCACCTCAAAATACAAGAAGACGCCCGATCGAGGAACTGAACATTGAAGCAGGAGCTTCCCATATGAAAGAGAAGGGAATCGATGATATTGTTGTGCACGCTCCATACATCATTAACATCGGTAACACGACAAAACCTGAAACTTTTGAACTTGGCGTGGATTTTCTCAGAAGTGAAATCGAAAGGACGGAAGCCCTGGGTTCTAAACAGATCGTCCTCCACCCGGGTTCTCATGTGGGACAAGGTGTAGATAAAGGAATTCCTAAAATCATTGAAGGTTTGAATGAAGTCCTTCATAAAGACCAAAACGTACAAATCGCCTTAGAAACGATGGCCGGCAAAGGATCTGAGTGTGGAAGAAGCTTTGAGGAACTGGCTGAAATTATTGAAGGGGTTCAATTGAACGAAAAACTCTCTGTATGTCTGGATACTTGCCATATCCACGATGCAGGCTATGACATTGTGGAAGATTTTGATGGTGTCCTTGACCAATTTGATCGTATTGTCGGACTGGATCGTATAAAAGTCGTACACGTCAATGACAGCAAGAATGTCAAGGGGGCTGCTAAAGACCGACATGAAAATATTGGGTTCGGTCACATCGGCTTTGAAGCCCTTCACTATATTGTTCATCATGAAGTATTCAAGGATATCCCTAAAATTCTTGAAACTCCATACGTGGGTGAGGATAAAAAGAATAAACAGCCTCCCTACCAATTCGAAATCAATATGTTAAAAGAAGGCCAATATGATTCACAGTTAAAAGAGAAAATAATGCAGCAATAAACAAGAAGAGTGCTTGGATGCACTCTTCTTTTTGTTTTGTATCAGGCTTTAGTAAATTGTGATGCTTAAGCTCCCTTATGGGGAAGACTCAATTTCGAGACGTTCGAGCTCGGGAAAACTCTTCTATCCGTGGGAGAGTTTAATGAAGCCATTCTTCTAATCCGTATTGTTTAGCGATTTTATGAAGTAAAACATCTACTGAATGAGCTGTCTCAGCAGAAGTGATTTCAGAGAGCTTCTTCAGCATTTTTTTTCTCCCTTGTTTTTCAAAAGGATCTTCCTTGTTTCTCCGTAATTCTTTAACGATCTTTTCTGCTTCCCTGCGTCTTGTGGAAATATTATACATATTACTATAATAAAGCAGTTCTTCAACGGTCAGGTTCTTTAATTTATGGGTAATGTACTGTTTTAACATTTATCCATACCCCTTCTTATTTCATTCTTTACACCTTATGATGAGCGCAGGAATTTCGTTCTTGATAAGATAAGTTGAGGGCTTTTTTTGTGGGATAGTTTTGTTTGGCGTTGGACAAATCGAATGAAAAAAGTTAAATGAGTAATGCTAAAAAAATGCACATGTTCTTTTTGTGCTATTACAGGTACGTAAGTGATCTTTTGACTAAAAGCACTGAAATTATAAGGAGACTGGTGATAAAAGAAAATGTACAATGCCAAAAGTAAAGGTAACTTATTACTATACTGAATATGCTTTATAGATACTCTGTTTATACTCCACGTTATGATAATTGTCTGCTTGCAGATGATCCTTGAACCTGTACTCAGAAGAGTACAGGTTTTTCATGCATCCCATTAAATACCTTACTTAAAAACAGGATACTCCACATACTAACCTTGATTCTCCAACCAGAAAGTGAGGGTTACACATGGATGATTCAAATAAGTCTGTAAGGAATCAAGAGGAAGAACAATCTTTTCCTGATCGTGTCGAAAACGAACCATCTTTACCAGAGCATGGTGAGGAATTACAGCATGAAACTGAAGTAGAACGAGTAGCTAATCAGCCTGTTTATGGCGAGAGTTATGACGAAGAATATGCTCAAGAAGCCGTCATGCCAATGAATGAGCCGATTCGTTCGGAAGAATCTGAAACCACTATGGAAACTGACGTGAAAGCTGGAATGGGATGGGTCGCATTATCGGCGGCAATTCTGTCCTTCTTCTTTGCTCCATTTCTTTTAGGAATTGTGGGTATTGCGTTAGGTGTCGTGTCAAAAAGACGAGGAGCGGATACGTTAGGAAACATGGCGATCATCATAAGTATCGTTTCCATCTTATTCTCTCTATTCTTGACTCCGATTACCCAAGTGTTTTAATTTAAAAAAGGTGGACCCGATTAGGGTCCACCTTTAGTTTGATTTATGCATTCAGCTCTTCTTTTTCTTTGCGTTCTTTCTCATAATGCTCTTCTGCCAGTTTGTCGACTTCTTTTTTGAGTTCTTCAACCATGATCTCTTCAGGAACTTTTCGAATGATTTCACCATGACGGAAAAGTAATCCTTCTCCTCGTGCCCCTGCAATCCCGATATCAGCCTCGCGAGCTTCTCCTGGACCGTTAACGGCACAGCCGAGTACTGCTACCTTAATCGGTGCTTTGATTGTTGAAATATATTCTTCAACTTCATTGGCGATGGATATTAAATCAATTTCAATTCGTCCGCAAGTCGGACATGAAATTAAGGTGGCCGCGTTTGAAGCAAGACCATAAGATTTCAGCAATTCTTTTGCTACTTTTACTTCTTCTACAGGATCTGCACTTAAACTTACTCTTAATGTGCTCCCGATCCCTTTACTTAAAATAGCTCCAAGTCCGGCGGCGCTTTTTACAGTTCCTGCAAATAATGTGCCGGATTCAGTAATCCCTAAATGAAGCGGGTATGAGATAGCTTCAGCCGCTTTTTCATACGCTTCGATAGCCAGCTTAACATCTGAGGCTTTTAACGAAACGATAATATCGTGAAAATCGAGGTCCTCTAAAATTTTAATATGGTGAAGAGCACTTTCGACCATTCCTTCTGCAGTAGGGTAGCCGTATTTTTCTAAAATATGGCGTTCAAGAGAACCGGCATTTACGCCGATACGAATAGGGATTCCTTTTGCTTTTGCGGCTTCCACAACAGCTTCGACTTTTTCCTTTTTACCGATATTCCCGGGATTGATCCTGATCTTATCTGCGCCGCCTTCAATAGCTTTCAAGGCTTTTTTATAATCAAAGTGGATATCGACAACCAATGGGATGTTAATTCGTTTTTTAATTTCCGGTATAGCATCTGCTGCACGGTCATCCGGGCATGCGACGCGTACAACCTGGCATCCAGCTTCTTCTAAACGAAGAATTTCAGCTACTGTTGCTTCTACGTCGTGTGTTTTAGTAGTGGTCATGGACTGAATGACAACCTGGTCCTCTCCACCTATCGTCAGATCTCCGACTTTTACTGGTCGAGTATCTTTTCTGTGAGTTAATGCCATTAATAATCGCTCCTTTATTTCTGAAAAAAGCTTTAAATGAATACCACTTTATATTATAAGGGGTATGATACGAAATGAGAAGTATTGTCACTTAAAACAGAGATATTTAATGTTAAGTTTGTGTAAACTTAAAAAAGTGTACGTATGCTAAGAAAAATTATATCATGAGGGTAACGAATATAAAAATGTAGCAGTCTAAGTGAAACATAATGGATTTTCATACGTATGTAAACTAAAGGATATGAGAGGGTGAATGGATGATGAATCTGTTATCTTATGATTGGATTGTGCTGCTCATAACATTATTTGGAACGATGTTTTTAATAGGCGAGCTGCTCGTCAACATGCGGGGGCTTTTTGGAGTATTAGGATTTGGCTTTATTACTGTGTACTTCTATTCTTTTCTTACTCCGGATATGTTTGCGATTATGATGCTTGTTTACATCTTAGGACTTGCTTTAATTATTATAGATGGGAAAGTAGTGAACGATGGGACGCTGGCAACAATTGGAGCAACAGCGATGGTAATTGCTGTTGGCTTCAGCGCTCCAGACTGGGTTTCTGGTTTGTACAGTGTCATCGGGGTGCTGGTAGGCGGTGCGGCATCGTTAATGTTCTTGAAGGTATTTAAGAGAAGGGAAATGTGGACGAAAATCGCTTTGTCGGATCAGCTATCTTCAGAGATGGGTTACAATTCAATGAAGGAAACATATTCGGCTCTTATCGGTCAAACTGGAAAGGCGATGACTGATATGAGACCTGTAGGAACGATACAAATTGACGAAGAAGAATACAGTGCCATCTCTAATGGTCAGTGGATCTATAAAGGAGATGAAGTCAAAGTGGCTTCGGTCGACGGCACGAGAATATTAGTCAAGAAATTAAAAGGAACTGAATAATAAAACGGTCGATTTTCATTAAATGAAAATCGACCGTTTTTATTTTTTTTGAGGCAAATATTTAAGGGCTGATCCTATATAAATGGTGGAAGCTATGATGAATACATATAAAAACCATGTACTTGAAAAAATAAATGACTCCATCATTACAACGACAAAGGAAGGGCCAGTGATAGCAAGTGCGGAAATGTTCCATAACTGTTTAAAATCAGTGCGACGTCTTGTTAGCCGTGTATAAAGAAGAGTAAGAGCTGCGAAAGCACTTACTACTATAAATAAAACGAAGACGATCAAAAAATAAATAAAGGGTAAAAAAATGACAATAAAAATACCACTGGAAACACCTGAAACGATAGAAGGTGATTCGCTGCCAAATAGATACGTAAATAATGAACTGGCGAGCACTGGAAGCAAGAGAATCAGGCTTAAATAAAATAGATAGCTGATGGCTTTGCCCATCGGCTGTACTCGAAAGGCGGCAAGTAGTTTTATGTGATAGAAACTTTTAATAAACTGCTGAGTTTTAGTCATATGTAAACTTCCCCTTTACAATCATCGGTTTTATGATAATTGACATTGCTATTTATTAGCAAGAAAAACTTGTAATATATCGTCAAATTAACGCGAATGTAAATTTAATGTTAAGATTCATGATTATCCTTTACAAAGCATTTTGCGTTCGTCAATAATGGGGAAGGCGTTATAAAAGAAAAAGATAATAAACTTGGATGAAGAAAGGGTGGAGAAACTTTGGAAATCGATGTTCAACAAATGATTTTTGAATTCATTGGTGGTCTAGGTATTTTCCTGTTTGGTTTAAAATATTTAGCGGATGGTCTTCAGCGAACAGCTGGCGACCGTTTGAGAGAAATACTGGATCGGTTCACTAGTAACCCGTTCATGGGTGTGCTGGCAGGTTTATTTGTAACCGTACTTGTCCAGAGCAGTACAACTACCACAGTATTAACAGTGGGGCTTGTTAATGCCGGTTTCATGACTTTCAGGCAGGCGATTGGTGTTATTATGGGTGCCAACATTGGTACCACAGTAACGGCGTTTATCATCGGTATTGACATCAGTTCGTACGGACTACCTATTATCGCTGTCGGGTCTTTCTTATTATTCTTCTTTAAAAACAAAAAAGTTACGAATATTGGACAGACTGTATTCGGTTTAGGTGCTTTGTTTTTCGGTTTAGATGTTATGAGCGGCGGAATGAAACCGCTAAGGTCACTAGAAGCATTTCAAGAATTGACTTTAAGCATGAGTGACAATCCTATATTAGGTGTGACAATCGGTACGCTGTTCACGGTTATAGTACAAAGTTCCAGTGCCACAATCGGGGTGCTTCAACAGTTATTCGGGGAAGGTCTAATGGATCTCCAGGCTGCCCTGCCTGTATTGTTCGGCGATAATATTGGAACAACAATTACTGCTGTATTAGCAGCCATTGGTGCCAGTGTAGGAGCAAAACGCGCGGCTGCTGCCCACGTTATATTTAACGTAATAGGCGCTGGAGTATTTTTAATATTACTCGCTCCATTTTACGCTTTTGTCGATTGGTTACGAGTGACATTAGACTTGAATCCTGAAATGACGATTGCTTTTGCACATGGATCTTTCAATATTGCAAACACCATCGTTCAGTTTCCGTTTATCGCTTTACTTGCATGGGTCGTAATGAAAATCGTCCCTGGTAACGATTCAGAAATTGAATACAAACCGCAGCACCTGGACCCGATTTTCATTGAACAATCTCCATCTCTAGCATTAGACCAGGCGAAAGAAGAAGTTATTCGTATGGGTGAATATGCATATAAAGGTTTAGAGGAAACTAGTTTGTATTTAAATAATAAACAACCGAAACACTCTGAATTAGCTATGCAAATAGAAGAAGCATTAAATAATCTAGATAGAAAAATAACAGATTATTTAGTAGATCTATCACAAGCTCAGCTTTCAGACGAAGACAGTCATAAGCATACGGCTCTGATGGATTCTGTAAGAGACATTGAGCGCATAGGAGACCATTTTGAAAATATTATCGAATTGATCGATTATAAAAATTCAAATAAAGTTCTATTAACTGAGCAAGCTGTTGAAGATTTAAACGAAATGTTCGATTTGACTCTTATGACAGTGAAACAAGCAACGAAATCATTAGAATCGATGGATCGTGAAGAAGCACTTTCTGTTGTTCAAAAAGAGAATGAACTCGATCGCATGGAAAGAAGCTTCCGTAAGAAACACATCATTAGAATGAACGAAGGACTTTGCACTGGCCAAGCTGGCATTGTGTTTGTCGATATGATTAGTAACCTTGAACGTATAGGTGACCACGCAGTGAATATTGCTGAAGAAGTTCTAGGTGAAAAAGAAAGTCTTTAACTATTATAAGCCGCTGCCTTAAAGGCAGCGGCTTATATTTTTATATAAATATATAAAAAACTATTGAAACCGAGCACCTCACGTGCTATATTATTTCTGGCGCCAAAAACATTTGATGAATTTGTTGACAGGCCTTCGAAACCATGATATATTTATTTGCGTCGCTTCAATTGAGAACGAAGCGAAATTAACAAAATGGCGGTGTAGCTCAGCTGGCTAGAGCGTACGGTTCATACCCGTGAGGTCGGGGGTTCGATCCCCTCCGCCGCTACTATATTTAAGTGCTGAAGGGGCTTGGTCAGATACGAAACGTATAAGACAAGCAGCATTATTGTTCCTGATTTTCAGAACACAGCACTTAATTCTTTAAGTAAAGAGTTGTTGAAAGATAAGGTTACATATTAAAATTTTATACTTTCCAATTATGGCGGTTGTGGCGAAGTGGTTAACGCACCGGATTGTGGTTCCGGCATTCGTGGGTTCGATTCCCATCAGCCGCCCCATGTTGGACCCTTAGCTCAGCTGGTTAGAGCTATCGGCTCATAACCGATCGGTCGCAGGTTCGAGTCCTGCAGGGTCCACCATTTTTTTCGGAGGAGTACCCAAGTTCGGCTGAAGGGATCGGTCTTGAAAACCGACAGGGGCTTCACGGCCCGCGGGGGTTCGAATCCCTCCTCCTCCGCCATTACATATTTCCTTGCCATAACTTCACAGCAGGGTTCACGAGGAACGTAAGCAATCAGTGAATCAGCCTGCTACGAGACAAGTACAGAACATCCTTGAAAAGATATCGGATGCAAGTTTGAATCGAAGCATTTTAAAAACTATATACCAGGGCTCGGTAGCTCAGTCGGTAGAGCAACGGACTGAAAATCCGTGTGTCGGCGGTTCGATTCCGTCCCGAGCCACCATTTCAAACAAGCATACTGGCTTGTTTTTTTATGTTTTGTATTTGTGAAATGTTTTTGCCGATAAGAGAATACTCAATTATATATAGAAGTTCACGCGAATAATACTTAAAACATGCGAGGTCGGGTAGAAGTGACCCAACACAAGGTTTTAATGTAGAGGTATATTTAATTCGTTTAGCGCCTTTAAATATATAAATAATCCGTTAGTAAATTTTTACGGAGCTCTATGTTTCATTTGTTGTGCATGGGGAATGCATTCTATGTGTCCCCAGCAATTATCAAATTGCCGGGCAAATAATTTGCAACTCAAAAATTCGTTTGGTAATGTACATTGTAGGGATATCAAATAATCCCGAACATGTACATATTATTAAAGGAGGAGTTAACCATGGCTAAATTTGAACTACCAGAACTACCTTACGCATATGATGCACTAGAACCAACTATTGATAAGGAAACCATGAACATCCACCATACGAAGCACCACAACACTTATGTAACTAAATTGAACAGTGCTCTTGAAGGGCATGCAGACCTTCAAGATAAATCAATTGAAGAACTGCTTGCTAATAACTTAGCTGCAGTACCTGAGGATATCAAGACTGCTGTCCGTAATAACGGCGGAGGTCACGCAAACCACAGCTTATTCTGGACCATCCTTTCTCCAAACGGAGGCGGTGAGCCATCAGGTGAGCTTTCAACTCAAATCAACGATACTTTCGGTGGATTTGATCAATTCAAAGAAAAATTCGAAGCAACAGCAGCAGGCCGTTTCGGCTCTGGCTGGGCTTGGTTAGTTGTTAATAATGGGAACCTTGAGGTTATTGACACATTAAACCAGGATTCTCCAATCATGGAAGGTAAAACGCCGATCCTTGGCTTAGATGTTTGGGAACATGCGTATTACCTGAACTACCAAAACCGTCGTCCAGACTATGCTAAAGCATTCTGGAACGTTGTGAATTGGGAAGAAGTTTCTAAGCGTTACGAAGCTGCAAAATAATAATGGTGAGTGAAGGGGACAGATGCTAATCTGTTCCCTTCTTTTTGTATATCTAAATTTGTTCTGATTACACTAAGAGCAGATGGGTAAAAGGAGATATACAATTATGCTCACAATGTTGAAAGTGTGGTTAAATAAAGAAAATGTTTCCAAAGATTTAATTTTTCTGCTATTAATAGGAGGACTATACTCTCTAGGCATCTTTTTATCCAGTACTTTTGTAAATATATATTTATGGAAGCAGTCGAACAGTTACACTGATATCGCTCTCTATAATCTCAGCATATATGTGTTACAGCCCTTGACGTTCGTTTTGGCAGGAAAGTGTGCCAAGAAAATTGATCGGGTTATTGTTCTGCGGGCTGGGGTCATCGTACTATCGCTGTTTTTCCTATCCGTTTTGATAATTGGGGAAAAGGCAGCTGATTATAATATTTTGCTTGGATCACTGCTAGGCATTGGCTATGGATTTTATTGGCTGGCTTACAATGTTCTGACGTTCGAAATCACAGAACCAGATACTAGAGATTTCTTTAATGGATTTTTAGGTGTATTGCAATCCTTTGGAGGTATGACAGGTCCATTATTCGCTGGATATGTCATTTCGCGTCTTGACCAAATGACAGGCTATACTGTCATCTTCGCCATTTCGTTCAGTTTTTTTATTTTAGCTGTGTTCATCAGCTTTGGTCTGTCGCGAAGAAAAGCCAGGGGGAATTTTTCTTTCAGAAGAATATTATTAGAAAGAAAATATAATTCGAATTGGAACCAAATTTTAAAAGCTCATGTGTCTCAAGGTTTTAGGGAAGGCACTTTTCTTTTCGCCGTTTCTATTTGGATTTTTTTATTGACGCGAAGTGAGTTCACATTAGGTGTCTTTAATTTAGTTTACTCGGGATTTGCATTTTTGTTTTTCTTTTTGTGTACACGATGGGTGAAACCGAGGCGTCGTAAAAAGGCAATTTTTTATGCAGGATTATCGCTATATCTTTCTGTCCTTCTGCTGCTTTTAGGAGACAGTTTATCGTTATTGCTATTTTATGGAGCGATAGCCGGTGTGTTCTTTCCGATGCTTTACGTTCCCTATCAATCATTAACCTACGACGTAATTGGGAAATCTTGGAATGCAGGGGAAATGCGTATTGAGTATATTGTGGTCAGGGAAATTTTTCTGAATGCAGGAAGGGTCCTGTCGATTCTCGTCTTTTTATTGGCGATTGTATTTATCCCGCCAGAAACGGGAATCCCATATATTCTGTTAATTGTAGGGGGAGGACACTTTTTCATATACTTTTTTATTAAAGATATTCAGTTTAAAACGAAAGAATCACCGCAGAATTGATCAATTTTGATATTCTTTTCTCCTGTCTTTCAGCCATTGAAAGATGGTATACTATATCATGGAAACTCACGTAACAAGGGAGAGGAACCCATGGGGAAGAAGAAAAGCTATAGAAAAAAATCACACCTGCCTTTAAGGTTGAACATAATCTTTTTTATCGTTTTTTTATTGTTTGCCGGCCTCATTCTGCAATTGGGTGTCGTGCAAATTTTAACAGGGGAATCTGCCCAGGAGAAGATAGATCGGACGGAAAATACAACGACCACCATCCCTGTACCTAGAGGAGAAATGTATGACCGTTATGGACGGGTGCTCGTCAATAACATTCCGTTACATTCTATTACATATACACCTCCAAAAGGGGTACAGCCTGAAGACCGGATGGAACTTGCTGAAACATTGGCCCAATACATCGATATGGAATTCGAGGATCAATTGACAGAACGTGATTTAAAGGAATACTTTTTCCTGAAAAACGAAGAAGAAGTCACAGGACGGTTATCTGAAGAAGAAACCACGGATTTAGACAATGGGGAAGTCTATCAGGCTCAATTGGACAGCATAAAAGAAGAAGAAATTGAAGGAATGGACGACGAAACGAAGGAAATCATCGCAATTAAAAAAGAATTAGATCAAGCGTATACGTTATCTCCGCATGTAGTAAAAAACGCTGAAATTTCTCAAGAAGAATATTCTACTGTCGCCGAGCATTTATCCGAACTGCCTGGAATTAATGTAACGTCAGATTGGGACAGAGACTTTCCTTATGATGATACTTTCAGAAGCTTTGTAGGATCGATCACAACAAGTGATCAAGGTATCCCTCGTGACGAAGAAGAATATTACATGTCTTTGGATTACAGTCGAAATGACCGGGTAGGCACGAGTGGGTTAGAACAACAGTATGAAGACGTTTTGCGAGGTACAAAAGAAAAAGTGCAGTATACAACGGATAGCGATAACAATGTCATCGACACGGAAGTTGTAAGAGAAGGTTCCCGAGGGAAAGATCTTATGCTTTCTTTAGATATCGAGCTGCAGGAAAAAGTAGATGATATTGTTGAAGATGAATTAATTAAAGCCATAGAGTCTGAACCTCAGGCGAACAGACACATGCAAAACGCCATTGTGGTCATGTCGGATCCAAATAACGGAGAGGTACTGGCGGTCTCTGGAAAACAGTATAACCGAAATAGAGAAAGTGGAGAGGAAAAGGTTTCCGATGCAGGCTATCAGGCGGTCTATAATGCTTACGAACCCGGTTCAACAGTTAAAGGGGCAACCGTGCTGACCGGTCTTGAAGAAGGTGTAATAACTCCTTCAACAGTAGTGAATGACCGACCAATAAAAATCTCTGGAACACCTGAATTCAGTTCTTATACCTCTAGTATTGGAACTGTAAATTACCGTCAAGCGCTGCAAAAGTCTTCCAATATATATATGGCGTATATTGCAATATGGATGGGTGAAGGAAACTATCAAGAAGGACAATCTTTGCAATTAAAAGATGATACATTGGAAAGATTAGTATACCATTTCAACCAATTCGGACTTGGCGTAGAAACTGGGATTGACTTTCCTTATGAAGCTGTCGGGTTTAGAGGTACGGATAACCCTAGTCCTGGTAATGTTTTGTATTACACGATCGGTCAATATGGAAATTATACGGCTATGCAGATGAATCAGTATGTTTCAACAATTGCTAACGGCGGAAAGAGAGTACGTCCTAAATTCGTTAAAGAGGTTCACAATCCTAGCTATGATGAACAGGGATTAGGTCCGCTGTATAATAAAAATGACACTGAAGTAATGAACAAAATTACAATGGATAAAGAAGATATCAATCGAGTGCAAGAAGCGTTCCGAGATGTTTTTCTTCCAGGCGGAACAGCGAGCGGTTATTTCAGCGGCGCTGATTACGAGGCGGCTGGAAAAACAGGGACAGCTCAATCAACAGCTGTTGAAAGAGATGAAAATGGAGAGATAGTAAGAGATTCTAAAGGTGCTCCAGTAACAGAAGAAACTTTGAACCTTACGCTTGTAGGCTACGCACCATACGATGATCCCGAAGTAGCTTTCTCTGTGATTGCTCCTAACACAGGAGAAAATGCTAACACTAGCATCAATGGAGATATAGGCAGGCGTATCATGGATGCTTATTTCGAGTTAAAAAAAGAACGAGATGAAAATGGAATAAATCAAGAATTGACTGAGCAAGATGAAATTGCTGAAGAACAGTCAGATGAAGAAGAGTGATGCATAGCGCATCGCTCTTTTTTTATTCTTTTTAAGAGAAGGGTTTGTTCCTTTTACCTTGGCAGTATGAGTAAGTGCTATACAAAAACAACAACATTTTACATAGCTATTTGAATAGATAGTTAGGAGCTTCTTTTCCCTTCAAAAGCCTTTGATAATGTTCGAAGAAGTTGTGAAATCACTTGATTAAGTCGATGCTGGGGCTTTTTATACACAGAAATCACTAGGTTTACAAAACCTTTACGTTGCTTTCATATGTCCTTAAAACTCTCCCTTTAATATATAAATTGTGAGTTGGCCAAGCCATCATCCAAACACTTAGAGAACTAGGGGGAGAAAAATGAAGAATTTAAAACAATTAGCACTACTATTAGCTTTTATCTTAGTAGTCGGAGTACTTGCAGCATGTGGATCATCTGAAGAGGAAGATGCAAGCGGTGAAGAAGGTAATTCAGAAGGCAATTCAGAAGGCGAAGAGGTATCTGGACCGATTGCCATTGATGGTTCTTCTACTGTATTCCCTATTATGGAAGGAATTACAGCACAATATGCTCAAGAACACCCCGAAACAGAGCCTGCTTTGAACAGTTCAGGATCTGGTGGCGGATTCAAGAAATCTACCGTTGGGGAAATTGATTTAAGTAATGCTTCTCGTCCTATCAGTGAAGAAGAGCAAGCGATCGCTGAAGAAAATGATATTGAATTAAAAGAATTAGAGCTTGCTTATGATGGACTATCTGTTGTAGTTAGTCAGCAAAATGACTTTGTTGAAGAGTTGACTACTGAACAGCTAAGAGAAATTTTCCTTGACTCATCTGATGTTCAAATGTGGTCAGATATTAACCCTGAGTGGCCAGAAGAACAAATTGAGATTTTCTCTCCTGGTCATGATTCCGGTACATTTGATTACTTTAATGAAGTAATCTTAGAAGAAGAACCGATGAAAGAAGGAGAAAATACAACACTGTCTGAGGACGATAACACACTTGTACGTGGAATCGAAGGTAACCCGAATGCTATTGGATTTTTCGGCTATGCTTACTATGAAGCTAACCAGGATACTTTGAAAGTGCTAGGCATTGACAATGGAGATGGTGCTGTGAAGCCAGATGGGGAAACTATTCAAGATGGTTCTTATGCTCCACTATCAAGACCGATTTTCACATATGTAAACCTTGATTCTCTAAAAGAGAAGCCTCAAGTTGCAGATTTTGTAAAATTCACTCTTGAAAACGCTGGTGAAGCAGCTGATCAAGTAGGATACGTTTCACTTAATGAAGAACAGTATCAAGAGCAGATTGAAGAAGTAGAAGGCTGGATAGAAGAGTAATTCTGAAAACAAAAAGGAGGTGGGGCCGCTAAGAGGCCTCACTTTGCCTTTTGGATGAGAGGAGTATAATCATGGACCAACTTTTGAATAATGAGGGAAAAGAGTTAAATGTCCAAACTTTAATTGAAGATAAACGAAAAAATAGAATGACTGGTAACATCATAGAAAAAATTATTCCTGTCTTTTTGTTTCTTTGTGCTAGTGTAAGTATTTTAACGACATTTGGAATAGTTTTTACACTATTAAGAGAATCGATTGGCTTTTTCTCCGATACTTCTTTAGTAGAATTTTATACCGGTAGCTCATGGAGCCCGTGGTCAGGTGAGTTTGGTGTGCTTCCACTTATAGGAGGTACTCTATTAATTACAGTGGTGGCTGCAGTAGTAGCTGTACCTATTGGACTTATGTCTGCCATATTTTTGAGTGAGTATGCTGATGATCGTGTGAGAAGAGTCATTAAACCTATTTTAGAGGTTTTGGCTGGCATTCCCACCGTCGTTTACGGTTACTTCGCTTTGACCTTTGTAACTCCTATACTTCAATCCTTTATTCCTGGACTAGGTATCTTTAATGCTTTAAGCGCAGGTATCGTAGTAGGAGTAATGATTATCCCTATGATTGCCTCGCTTTCCGAAGATGCTATGAATGCTGTTCCTAATTCGCTGCGTGAAGGCGCGTACGGTCTAGGCTCAACTAAACTAGAGGTTGTCATTAAAGTAGTACTGCCTGCGGCTTTCTCTGGAATTGTTGCTTCTATTGTTTTAGCGGTATCTAGGGCGATTGGTGAAACAATGATTGTGACTATAGCAGCTGGCGCAACTCCGAACCTTACAATGGATCCTACAGAATCCGTACAGTCGATGACTGCTTTCATCGTTCAGGCTGCTACGGGAGATACAAGTTTCGGATCAGACATCTATTATAGTTTATATGCCGTTGGGATGACATTATTTATTCTGACTTTAGTCATGAATTTAATCGCTCAATACATCTCGCATAGGTTTAGGGAGGAGTATTAATGTTTGAAAAGAACGCTGGAAACTTACAAAAAAAAGTGAATAATAGAGTGTGGCTTAATAAGGGGATGAGAACTCTTTTCCTGGGGGCCACCCTGGTGGGTCTTATCGTACTAGCTCTATTATTTTACCGTGTACTGACTCAAGGATTAGGCTATCTAAGTCTCGACTTTATTACCAGCCTGCCTTCTCCATCATTTGAAGATGCAGGAATATGGGCCGGTTTAATAGGATCAATATGGCTGATGGTCATCGTAGCCGTTGTTTCTATTATTATAGGTGTTGCCACCTCTCTGTATTTAGAGGAATATGCACCAAAAAACAAAATTGCAGATATCATCCGTATTAACATCCAAAATTTAGCGGGTGTACCGTCCATCGTTTATGGTCTGTTAGGATTAACATTTTTTGTGTACATGTTCAGTATAGGTTATCGACTCTTGGCTGGAGGCTTAACCATGGCCCTCCTTATTCTGCCTATTATTGTTGTTGCTTCACAAGAAGCGCTGCGTTCTGTACCGAATGAAGTTAAAGAAGCCTCATACGGAATGGGTGCTACAAAGTGGCAAACAATTGCCAGAGTTACACTACCTGCAGCGCTTCCTGGTATTCTTACAGGAACGATTATAGCGTTATCCCGTGCGATCGGAGAGACAGCACCACTCATTATAGTGGGGGCCGCTGCAGCCATCTATACACTACCCGATTCATTACTTTCGAAATATACAGCCATGCCTATTCAAATATACAACTGGACGGCTCGCCCGCAAGATGAATGGCAGTATGTAGCAGGCGCAGGTATCATTGTGCTGCTGGCTATATTGTTAATTATGAACTCTATTGCAGTATTAGTAAGAAATAAATTTCAGAAACGTTTCTAAACTTGGATGGGGAGGATTTCACTATGAGTAAACTACAAGAGAAAAGAAAATCGTCAGAGAGCGGAAGCAATATCAAAGTAAGTCCTGCAAGACAGCAAGAAATGAACAAAGGTCCAATGAAAAGTGTTTTCGAAGTAGAAAATTTGAATTTATGGTATGGCTCCAATCAGGCATTATACGAAATCAGCATGCAAATACCTCAGAATCAAGTAACAGCTATTATCGGACCTTCCGGGTGTGGAAAGTCTACGTACTTGAAGGCATTGAACAGAATGGTTGAAATGGTGCCGAGCGTCAAAACTTCCGGTACTATAAAATATAATGATCAAAACATTTATAAAGATAAGCTGACTGTCGAATATTTAAGGACAAAAGTAGGGATGGTTTTCCAAAAACCTAACCCCTTCCCAAAATCCGTTTATGATAATGTTGCTTATGGACCGAGGGTACACGGCATCAAGAAAAGAGCGATCTTAGATCAAATCGTAGAAAAGAGTTTAAAAGATGCCGCAATTTGGGATGAATTAAAGGATCGGTTGAATGAAAATGCCTATAGCTTATCAGGCGGCCAGCAGCAGCGCGTTTGTATCGCAAGAGCGCTTGCAGTAGAGCCGGATGTCATTCTTATGGATGAACCAACTTCTGCATTGGACCCGATCTCTACTTTAAAAGTAGAAGAGCTTGTCCAGGAACTGAAGAAAAAATACAGCATTGTCATTGTTACTCATAACATGCAGCAGGCAGCCAGAATATCCGATAACACAGCTTTCTTTTTGAATGGAGAACTTATTGAATACGCGGATACTAATAAGCTGTTCCAAAATCCTGATGATAAACGTACAGAAGATTATATTACAGGGCGTTTCGGTTAATCTCTATTTGAAAGGATGTTTGCAATGCCGATAAGAGTACAGTTTGAACAAGAGTTAAACAAAATAAAAAACCATATTAACGAAATGTCATTAGAGGTAAAAGAAGCGCTCCACCGTTCCATTTTCATTCTATACAATGGGGATATCGAGCAGGCCAAACAGCTTATTGAAGATGACAAGGCGATTGATAAAAAAGAAATTGAGATCAATGAAGAAGCGATTTTAATGATTGCCAAACAGCAGCCTGTCGCCACTGATTTAAGACGTTTAATAGCGGCAATTAAAATATCGTCTGATCTCGAGAGGATGGCTGATCATACGAAAAATATCGTGAAAGCAGCGATTCACCTTGGGGAAGACCATGACATTAATATTCATCCTCAACTAAGAGAAATGGCGGTTCTTGCTATGGATATGGTTGATCTAGCGGTTAAAGCTTTCGAGTATGAGGATATAAGTCTTGCAAGAAAGCTGGCCACTTTGGATGATGAAATTGACGAAATGTATGGTGGAGTTGTCAAACAATTGCTTGAGAGCACGGCGATTAATCCTGAACAGATCCAGCATATTATGCAAATGGCCTATACGGCACGTTATATAGAAAGATTTGCTGATCATATAACGAATATAGGTGAGCATGTTTTATACCTTGTCAAAGGTAAAAACGTTGACTTGAATAATTAATTTTTAGGAAGGCACTGGTTGCAAATCAGTGCCTTCTATTTTAAAGCATTCTTTGGAAAGAAAATTGCACAAAAGTTTAAAAAAGATGAGTTGAACACTCCATCCCCAGCTGTGGTTTCGCTGCTGATTAAAATGTAGGGGGGCAGGGAAACAACGGTGATATGAACGTTGGTATTATAAAAGCCAGGAAAGGATGTTTAAACAGCCTTCCTGGCTTCATTCAACTTCCTGTGCCGGCTCCAACCTATAAAATACGCCTATAATTGCCGTGCTTAAAAGCAGGCCAATGAAAAAAGAGCAGGGGCTGCTTCATACCCTTGCTGCGCTGTTGTAAGGAATATTCTACTTCTGCTTCGCTTAATGGGTGTCTCTAGCAATCCTTTCCACAGAATAACTACATTGATACATGCTTTGAATCCTCTGGGTCAAAGAAGGAGTTTGACGATGCTGTTTTGCCGGTTAGGCTTTAGTTAGGTTTCCGGATAATAATTCTTCTTCGAAGACGTTCAGCTTTTTCTTTACTTGATATTTATCTTTTATGTTCCACTTGATCTTCCAAACCATTTATACGGTCGCAAATAATATAAAGAGGACAATTCCAATATACGATAAAGATGTTATAGCTGTTATCATTTTGTACTTTCTCACATCCATTTATAATATAATACTTTGACGTATTCTACGTTATTTTCTTCTATTTGATTTACATACTTGAAAGCAGCGCAGAGTTTTGATAAGATTATAAAGTCTGATTATGTGGATAAAGACAGTGAAATGAATCATGATTTGGAGGGATAAACCATGCGTGTAAACGTTACACTTGCTTGCACTGAAACTGGTGATCGTAATTATATTACTACAAAAAATAAGCGTACTAACCCAGAGCGTATTGAGCTTAAGAAATATAGCCCACGCTTAGCAAAGCATACGCTTCATCGCGAGACTAAATAAACAGCGGGATTTTACTCCTGCTGTTTTTTTTATACAAATATGGAGGCTGTGTTTATGGAGAAAAAGCTGTTAAGAGAAAAAGGAAAGCTGTTATTAAAAGCTATGGATCAACATGAGAAACAGTCTATAGAAAGCCGTTTACATGAAGAACTTCTTCAAAGTAAACAATGGGCGGAAGCTGAAACTGTCGCTCTCACCGTTTCGTTTTCACACGAATGGGATACTTATACAATTATTGAAGAAGCCTGGAGCACTGGGAAACAGCCGGTTGTTCCTAAGTGTGATCCCATTACGAAAAAGATGACTTTTTATAAACTTAAGGATTTTACCCAGCTGGAAACGGTGTACTATGGTCTGAAGGAACCTTCGCCAGAGTTGACCGTACCTGTCAGTAAAGACGATATCCAGTTAGTAATTGTTCCGGGCTTGATTTATGATAGGAAAGGATTCAGAATCGGATACGGCGGCGGGTTCTATGATCGTTTTTTGAAGGACTATAACGGAGTGTCTTTGTCGATATTAGCAAAAAAACAGTTAGTAGATGAAGTACCGACAGAATCCTATGATGTGCCTGTCCATTACTTGATTACAGAAAATGGTCTAACCGATATACATAGTTCTTTAAATGAAGGATGATGTTTACTTTTGAATAGATGAAGTGATTATTGTGAAGCCTATTCATGAACATGATTCGCATTTGGAGGGTCTTTAATGAAAAAGAGTATTATAGTGTTCATGTCTCTGCTTCCTGTTGTAGGTCTAGGTTATGGCTATCGATACCGGCTCTTTCGTCTGCTTTCATCTATTCCTTTAGCAAGGAAGATAGCTGTGCGTTCTGTTATGCGTGTTCCTTTTATCAGAAAAAAATTTCTCGGTCAAATGTTCCATTCATGAAAACTACCATACTTTATGGTAGTTTTTTTAGAGTGGCGAGAAAGTAGAAGTTGGTTCTGCTGTGGTTAAAGGACCAGTGATGAAGAAACATTCCCTTTTTTAGCAGTGTCGTTGAGCTTACTCTATTGCTCTCTGACCTGCAGACTCTCACCGGACATCAGATGCTGCAGGGGTGTACTTGATTTCCCCTGCCTTGAGCATACTCCTACGGTGAAAAGTGATGCGAATATGAGCTGCTTTCCAGTTCCCAATATTCTAAGTGCAGAACACAACTGTTCACCCGCTTTTTCTACAGTTATTTAATTCTCTATTTTGGATAAAGGTCATTTTATCATGGTATGATCATTGTAAGAACAGGGGGACACGCTATGTATATTAAACAAGAATACTTTCTGTGGAAGCTCTCCTATCATTTAGTTGCAAACCATCAATTTCATATTTTATATATGAATAAAGAAAAAAGTGAAATCTGGCTTGAGAAAGAAGATAAAGGAAAATGGCATGTCGTCAGACTGATCCACGAAGTTTTCAATTGGAAAAATCAATTAAAGAGGGATATCGACTACGTGCAGGCACAGATCAAGCAGAATTCCCAACTGTTTCGGGGAGGGAAAATGGATCTGCATTATGTATATGTGTCGGAGTTTCCCCCAGTTGATGAGTGGGAAAGTCTAGACATAGCGACAAATCGAAATATCCAGAAAGTGAATATATTTTACTTAGATGATAAAGAAAAAGAAAGTGACGGCGGCAGATTATATGAGACGCTGCAAGTGGAGCGGCCGGTGTTCCCTGATCACTTAGATGAAGTAGAATATGAAAGCCAGTCTCTATATTTAAAGCAGCAGCTTCATACCTTGAGAAAGAAAAAGCAAAAAGAAAATGAGCAGATCTTTTCACAAGGAAAACTATTCTTTACGATAATCCTTTTGGTAGTGAACTTTATTATATTCGGTTTAATGGAGTGGCAGGGAGATAGTACGTCTGTATTGACGTTAATTGAGTATGGAGCTAAATTCAACCCCGCGATTATCGAGGGTGAATGGTGGAGGATCGTCAGTTCTATGTTCCTTCATATTGGTGCTGTCCACTTGCTGATGAATATGCTTGCCCTCTTTTATTTAGGAACGGCTGTGGAAAGGATATACGGTTCCATAAGGTTTATTTTTATCTACTTTTTAGCAGGTGTTTTTGGCGGACTGGCCAGCTTCATGATGAATCCACAAGTGGCTGCAGGGGCATCTGGTGCCATTTTCGGTTTATTCGGCGCTTTGCTTTATTTTGGATTGAAGAATAGACGATTATTTTTTCAGACTATGGGTTATAATTTATTAATTATCATTGGGATCAACATTGCATTTGGTATCGTTGTACCACAAGTTGATAACAGTGCGCACCTTGGTGGGTTAGTTGGTGGGTTCATCGCCTCCATGATTACAGCATTACCGAGAATTCCCGGTAAAAGCAGCCGCTTGGCAGGAGTTTTGATATATATCGCGCTTGTTAGTCTAATGGCAGCGATAGGGATAAGGAATGATGAAGGCGGAGACTATGCAGCAGCGCAGCTGCAGATCTCTCAGGAGCTTATTCAACAAGAAGAGTACGATAGAGCTATAGAGGTTACAACGACAGCAGTCACAAATCCAGATGAATATGAAGCAGAACTTTTGTTTAACCGGTCTTACGCTTATTCAAGGGTTGATGAACTAGCTTTTGCTAAAGCTGATTTAGAACGAGTAGTAGAGCTCCAGCCTGGTATGGCAGAAGCTCACTATAACTTAGCTTTGATTCACCAGACGGAGGAAGAATTAAATGAAGCTCGAACTCACGCAGCCGAAGCTGCGCGTCTTCAGCCTGATAATGAAAATTTTCAGGATTTATCAGATGAACTCAATAATATTGAATAAGCTGGTGCTTCTCTCCTGCATCATCTTCATAAAGGACCATAAGGTGCTTGCCATTTTTATCAAATAACAATAAAGGGATGTAGCTTTGAATCGGATGCTTCGAGTGTGTATCTTTTATACCTAAAATGTAATTTCTGTACAATCCCTCCCATAGTTGTCCTGATATTCTTTTGTAATTTTCTTTGGAAGTATAGGGAAAAGGGTTCTCTTCATCGAAAGCTGGAAGCTTGGTGAGAGGAACCTTTTCGTATGCTCCTTCAGGGATTTGATAATGAGTTAAAAGCTCGTCCCATTGGGCTTCAAGCTGCTGTTTGATAGAGTGGTCGAGTTTATTTTTCCACGTTTTCTCTTCATCTGTTTGAGGGTCATGAAAAGCAATCCGATTGGAGTGGGGGGAGTCTATGATATATAGTCTATCTCTTGTGGTTTCTTGAATACTGTTAATCGTATCGCTGTTTTTATGAATTTCTCCGTGGTGGAAGGAAATTGCTTCATATTTTTGTGTATCTTCTCCGTGAAGCGTAGAACGTTTGTTGATTTCCTGAGCATTTTCCTTCCACTTGTTAACGACTCCCTTAAGCCTTCCGTTTACATACAATAGAGAAACGTCCTGTCGCAAGTAAACAGATTGAGGAGAACGAGAGGATAGTTCCCAGCCGATTTCATATTCATCATTGCCCTCTCCTGATAGGAATGAAAGGGTAGTGTTCGCAGATTCAAATGACTGTTCTTCATCAGCAGGAAAGTATTTGATGACAGATTCATCCCGGGATTCTATAAAAAAATAAGTAAATAAAATAGCGGTAAGACTTGTACATATGACAATCCAGGCAAGTTTCAATGTGAGCATCCCCTTTTTGTGCTATGTAATACAAGTATGTTGAAAAAGGGGAAGACATGCTTTTAATTTATAGAAATCTTTAGGGATGTATGTTTTCAGCCAATTAGTAAATCCTAACGTTCATAAGCTTGAGGGGGATTTAGGATGGAAAAAAAGCAGCCGATGTTTGAAAGTTATGAGAAGAATGTAGATTACTTGAAAGATTACTTAGGTGTCGATCAAAGTTTTGATATGATTCATTTGGATTTGTTTTATGCCAATAGAAAAATGTCCTTATTTATGGTTGATGGTTTTGTTAAAGATGAAATACTACACTATTTAATGAGGCTGCTTTCAAGATTAAACCCTGAAGAGTTAGAGACAGATCCCCTGGATAAATTGTTGAAAACATATATTTCTTACGTAGAGCTCGATAAGGTTGATGATTTAAATAAAGCAGGAGATACAGTCTTAGCTGGCCCAACAGCCCTCGTTGTAGAAGGTGTCGATGAAATTATTTTAATCGATGCTCGCACTTATCCGGTCAGAGGACCTGAAGAGCCGGATTTGGAACGTGTCGTAAGGGGCTCAAGAGACGGTTATGTTGAGACGATAGTATTTAATACAGCTTTAACGAGAAGACGTATAAGAGATCGTTCTTTACGGATGGAATATATTCAAATAGGAAGAAGATCACAAACAGATGTGTGCTTATGCTACATCAAAGATATAGCAGATGACGATCGAATCAGTCACTTACGGCGGGTACTTAATGAGATCGATACGGATGCCCTTCCTATGGCAGAGAAAACGGTGGAGGAATACATCAGCGGGCAGCACTGGAATCCGTATCCGGTTATCCGGTATACCGAGCGCCCAGATACAGCGGCCGCTCACTTATATGAAGGACATATTTTAATCATCATTGATGGTTCTCCAAGCGTGATGATTACTCCGGCAACGTTCTGGCACCATATGCAGCATGCTGAAGAGTACCGTCAGAAACCATTGGTTGGCGCATATTTGCGATGGGTAAGGTTCATCGGTTTGTTTGCCTCGTTATTTTTATTGCCTCTATATTACTTGTTTTCGATAGAGCCGGATTTACTACCGGTTAGTTTATCTTTTATCGGTCCAGAAGATACTGGTATGATTCCTTTACTATTACAATTTTTAATTGCTGAAATTGGAATAGATCTGCTGCGTATGGCGGCCATTCATACACCATCTTCATTAGCTACAGCTTTGGGTCTAGTAGCAGCCATCCTAATTGGACAGGTAGCTGTAGATGTGGGATTGTTCTCTATCGAAGTCGTCTTATACCTTTCGATTGCGGCTATTGGTACGTTCGCTACTCCTAGTTATGAAATCGGTCTGGCTGATCGAATCTCAAGAATAGCTTTGCTGCTGGTAACTGGAATGTTTGGTTTAAAAGGTTATATTATAGGAATTACCATTTGGATTCTTTACCTTGCTCATATGCAGACATTTAAAACACCTTATTTATGGCCGTTCATGCCATTTTCGCTACGTGCTTTCAGAGATATTTTCATAAGGTCTCCTATTCCTTTAAAGAACCGAAGGCCTGCTTTTCTTCATCCTAAAGACCCTGACCGTTAAACGGCAGGGTTTTAAACGTTTTCAATTATTATTTTGATTGGTATAATAGAGGAGGTGATGAAAATGAGAACAGTATATGACGTGCAACAACTATTAAAAAAATTCGGTACTTTCATTTATATCGGAGATCGATTAGCTGAGCTTGAACTTATGGAACAGGAAATTCAAGAACTTTATCAATCGCAGTGCATGACACAAGATGATTATCAAATGGCTATTCTAATTTTAAGAAGCGAAATTACAGTATTAACAGATAAACAAAAGGGGAGATTACGTAAATGAGTGAGAAGTATTGCATCGGAGCTGACGTTGGAGGGACAACGATCAAATTGGCCGTCATTTCTACTGAAGGGGAAATCGTGAAGAAATGGGAAATACCTACGGATACCAGTGAACGAGGAAAGCATATTACGAGAGACATAAACATAACTATTGATAATACATTAGAAGAATTAAACTTACATAAGTCGTCCATACTTGGAATCGGAGCTGGGGCACCGGGTTTTGTTGATTCAAGTACGGGCTACATCAACGAAGCAATAAATATCGGGTGGAAGCATTTTGATTTCGGAGTTGAATTAAAGCAGCTGACTGGTTTGAATGTTTGGGTGGATAATGACGCGAACTTGGCTGCACTAGGAGAGAATTGGTTAGGAGCTGGCCGTGGTGTTAAGAACTTGATAGCAGTGACGCTAGGGACGGGAGTAGGTGGAGGAATCATAGCAAATGGCGAAATTTTAAACGGAGCTAACGGAACAGCCGGGGAGATCGGACATGTAACCGTTAAAACGACAGGGGGAGCCCCTTGTAATTGTGGAAGGTCAGGCTGTCTTGAAACAGAGACTTCGGCCACAGCTATCGTGCGAAAAGCAAAAGAAGCTATTGTTAAAGAACCTCATTCGGCCTTGTCTTCTATTAAGGAAATCACAGCAAAAGATGTGTTTGTAACAGCTAAGCAGGGAGACATAGCAGCCCAGCAAATACTATCCGATGTTACCGAGACACTTGGGCTTGCGCTTGCCAACTTAACCGTCGCTGTAAATCCGAATAAAATAGTTTTGGGTGGAGGAGTCTCTCAAGCAGGAGATCAGCTGCTTCAACCATTAAAAGATGCATATTCAAAACACTGCCTGCCTAGAGCAGCAGAAGCTTGTGTTTTTGAACTTGCAGAATTAGGAAATGACGCAGGCGTTATCGGGGGAGCTTCTTTAGTAAAACAATATTCTAATGAGCAATGAGTCTATAATTAAAAAGCCATTCATTTGGCTTTTTTTTAATGAATTAGTGAGGAGGACACATATAATGAAAGGGTCCATTCAATGAATTTAACTTCTGTTAATGAAACTTTTGTGGTAATATATTCGTCATATTAGAGGGACTTGTTTAGTTTACAGGTCGCTTGTCAATTATTATAGAGGCAGTACCCTATTATTCATTGTAGGGTTGAGGAGGAAAACACCATGCAGTTCAACAAATTGAGCACCCCTTTATTTGTTGTTGCATCTTTTCTCTTTGGTCTAAAAACATACTTTGTTTATCGTTTTATGTTTGATATGTCCATAGAGAACTTGATGCAGGAGTTTATATTATTCGTTAACCCGCTTGCCAGCGCTTATTTAATATTTGCGATCAGCGTTTGGCTGAAACCTAAGAATCAAATGAAATACCTTCGATGGACGGCAGTTATAGGGACGATAATTATATATTTGAATTTAGTCTTTTACAGGAATTTCACTGACTTCATAACGATTCCTGTTCTATTTCAAGGGAATAATGCAGCAGATTTAGGATCCAGTCTTTTGACACTGATTCATTGGGGAGATGTTTTTCTTTTATTAGATGTCATCATTGTTTGGATTTTAAGTAAAAAAACTGACGAAATGGCCGTACGCTTTACTAAGCATGCAAAAATTGCCGCGACTGCCGTAACCTTTCTATTGCTTGCCGGCAACGTCGTACTAGCAGAAATCGAGCGTCCTATGCTGTTTGTTCGAGCTTTCGACCGAGAATATTTAGTAAAGAATATCGGTATTTACAACTATCATATCTATGACGCGACGATGCATACGAAGACTAAAGCCCAGCGTGTATTTGCTGATGACAGTCAGATCGGTGACATTGAATCGTATATGAAGAACGAAACGGGGTCAAAGGAACCGTCAGAAATGTTTGGAGCGGCAGAGGGCAAGAACGTAATTTTTGTCAGTATTGAATCCTTTCAGAATTATCTTATCGATTCTGAAATCAACGGTACGGAAACAACTCCTTTCCTCAATGATCTAAAAGAGGGACAGGAGACCATATGGTTCGAAAATTTTTATCATCAGACGGCACAAGGCAAAACTTCTGACTCGGAGTTTATCGTAGAGAATTCTCTCTATCCCCTTGATCGTGGCTCAGTCTACTTCACCCATGCACAAAATGATTATCATGCACTGCCGGAGATGCTCAATAAAAGTGATTATGAAACAAGCGTATTTCATGCTAACAACAAAAGCTTCTGGAATCGTGATGTCATGTACGACAATATTGCGTACGATGAGTTTTACGGAGACGAATCCTATGAGGAAACACCAGAGAATTCATTTGGCTGGGGTCTTGAAGATAAAGCGTTTTTCGAACAATCGATACCTTATCTAAAAGAGCAGGACCAGCCATTTTACAGTAAATTTATTACGTTAACTCACCACTTCCCGTTTGAGTTACCCGAAGATAAAGCGAATATAGATAAATACGACTCGGGTTCAACAACCTTGAACGATTCCTTCCAGACCGCACGATATACTGATGAGGCGGTAGCAGAATTTTTTGAGGAGTTGAAAGAAGCTGGTTTATACGAGGATTCGATTATAGTCCTCATGGGCGACCATTACGGGATTAGTGAATTTCATAATAAAGCAATGGGCGAATTTATCGGTAAAGAGATTGATGGATATGAGCATATCCAACAGCAGAGAGTACCTTTTATGATCCATATTCCAGGATATGAAGATGGTGGTGTACGGGATGAGGTTGTAGGTCAGATAGATGTCAAACCGACCTTACTCAATTTATTAGGTATCGAGGATAAGAATGATTTAACCTTTGGAACAGATATGTTCGCAGACGAGAGAAAAGGATTTATCGCAATGCGTGATGGCAGTTTTGTCAGCGATGATCACATCTTTACGGATGGCATCTGTTATGACAGGGAGTCCGGAGAAGAAGTTGATCCAGAGGAAGAAGCTTGTGCTCCCGTTAGGGAGAAGGTAGATAAAGAATTACAATACTCGGATGATATTATATATGGTGATCTATTCCGCTTTTATGATTTTGATTAACATAGGGTCGTGATGATTTAAAATCATTGCGGCTTTTCTGCGTTATATCCTTTGTAGAAGGGGTATGTATAAGAATGTTCTGTTCCGTGCAGGATGCAGATAATAGTAAAGGTGGGATAATTATGTTCAGGTTTGAACAAGTATCAAGATACCCTTTAAAAAAGATGGATTTTCAAATTGAAAAAAAGGAGAAAGTTATATTATTTGGCCCGTCTGGCTCAGGGAAAAGCACATTATTATTTTTATTCAACCGATTACATAATCCAACGGAGGGAACGATTTATTTTGAAGGTCAGAATGTAAAAGAGTATCCTTTCACAGAATTGAGAAAACGTGTAGGTCTCGTTTTGCAAGAACCAAACCTCTTTCCAGGTACAGTATTGGATAATATTAAATACGGCCCTTCATTATTTGGAGAATGGAAAGAGGAGGATGGTGAGCTGTTAATGGGTTACGTTCAACTCCCTTCTACTTACTTAAATCGTGATGTGGAACAACTCTCAGGAGGAGAAAAACAGCGGGTGTCTTTAGCGAGAACGCTGGCTAACCAACCTGAAGTACTTCTGTTGGATGAACCGACGAGCGCCCTCGACTATCGCACAGCAGAGGATATAGAAGAAGTTCTTGAACAATTAATCAACCAGCATGAATTGACGATGATTATGGTAACGCATGATATGAGGCAGGCGAGGAGATTAGGTAACCGGGGTTTGTTCATTACTGAAGGTAAAGTGATGGAAGATGGGAAACTGCCCGATATGTTGGATTCTCCAGCTTCCCAGGAATTAAAAGAATTTTTAGAAGAATAAGGACGTGAATCGTAATGGAGCCGGAAATATCCAATCAATCCCTTTTGTTTTTAGTGGTGTTTGTACTGATCCCACTTTCTTTATCCTATTTTTATCAACTTGGACTAAATAAAAATATTATATGGTCTTCTCTAAGAGGAACGGTTCAATTGTTTGCAATAGGCTATTTATTAACGTATTTATTTGAACTTCCTGCCATGATAGGCATACCATTTATGATTAGCATTATGTTGACTGTTGCTGCATTTCACGCAAGGAAAAAAGGAATGGGGCTGCCTAACGTTTTATTATATATTTTTATTGGGCTGCTTGTTATTGAAGTCAGTGTTCTCAGTCTTTGGCTGATATTCGATATGGTTGCGTTCACACCTTCAGAAGTGATCCCAATGAGCGGCATGGTAATAGGTAATAGTATGGTCGCTATGGGGTTAGCTTTGGAGCGTATGAAGAATGAATTCAAGGAGAATAACGGCCGGCTTTTAGCAGCGTTATCTTTAGGGGCAAAGCCTAGCACTGCTTCTAAATTGATTGTACAAAAGACTCTGAATGCCGCTCTCATCCCAAATGTAGACCAGTTGAAAACGATAGGCCTCGTCCAGCTTCCAGGAATGATGACGGGGTTAATTCTTGGCGGTGTGGCTCCTGTTACCGCCATAAAGTATCAGCTTGTTATTTCAATAAGTATTTTTTCCTCTGTATCATTGAGCGCAATGTTCATTACCTTAGCGATGTACCGCTACTTCTTTAATGAACAGGGCCAGCTTGTGGATTCTGAAGAAGAAATACGTTCTGAAGCATAAAAAAACCTCTGCAATATAAGCAGAGGGGTGCAGCGAGTTATATTTCAACCAAATAGATTTGCGTAAATGGTCATAATCGAAAACCAGCCGAACATTAACGCAGATACTCCGGCAAAAAGTACAGCGAAAAAGTTTTTTGTTTTGATTTCTCGAAACACTGCAAATACACATAAGATTGTTACCAATAAAAGAAGAACAGCTGTTACCATAATAAGCCCTCCAATATCAATTTACTTTATTATCACCCGGTCATGCTGGATGTTATACTATATGTAGATTCATTCATTCCACATTTATTTTATAGTATAAAGGTGTATTTGTCGAGTTATTCCAGATTTTTTAATTTATGATATTGAGGTGTTTTTTATGTTGAAAATAGCTAGACTTCCTCTGGGACCTATGGGGACGAATTCATATGTAATCACTGAAAATAAACAAGCTTTGGTGATTGATCCAGGTGGTGATTTTCAAAAGCTGGATCATCTTATAAAAGAGAAGGGTGTAAAAGTCATTGCGATACTGCTGACTCATGCACATTTTGATCATATTGGAGCGGTAGAACAGGCAAGAATTGAATATGAGGTGCCAGTATATTTACATGAAGAAGAAAAAGACTGGCTTACTGACAGCCGACTAAATGGTTCTGCCCTATTTCAACTTGGTGAAATAACTGCAAAGCCAGCTGATTATTTTCTAGAGCCAGGACAAATGGAAATTGGTCCCTTCCAATTTGAAGTGCGTCATACTCCGGGACATTCTCCTGGGAGTGTATCCTTCGTTTTCCGTAACCAGCGATTTACGGTAGCAGGGGATACGTTATTCCAAAGAGGAATCGGACGTACTGACCTTCCAGGTGGGGATGGTGACTTGCTTTTGGACAGCATCACTACTCAACTATTCAGTTTAAGGAATGATATGAGAATCTACCCAGGCCATGGCTTACCTACGACTGTAGAAGAAGAACGGAAGAATAATCCGTTTTTCATTTAATCGATAAATAAAATAATGGAGTACAAAAAACCTGTTATCCCAAATTTAGGATAACAGGTTTTTTTTAGTGACTTCCGAAAGAAGGCACCAGAATAAAAGATGAATAATAAGTAAATCCAATCATAAACACTGTCAAGTATGAGAAAAATATGTATACGTACATACGTTCTGACAGCTTGAGGTAGCCAATTGCAAGGAAAAAGGCTGTTTGAGCAAGAGATAAAAATGCTGCTTCCATCATATCGCCAGCGTAGAACATAACAGCGAAAATCCCCGTCCAGAACGCCAATACACGAAACATGCGATCCATGCTGCTTCCCCTCCTTTTCTCATCATCGTAACGCTATCATTATTATTATAAACGACCCATTACTGAAAGTAAATAAAGCACCTGCACTTCTTACATATACTCTTTCCTTTTTGGTTTATGATTAAACAACAGAATAATTGTTAAATAAAGGAAGTTAAATACCATTAAATAGAAAGGTTTGTCGAATTTTCAGTATAATTTAAATAAATAATTGAAAAATAGGTTTATTTAATTGTACAAAGGCTATACATAGATTATACAATATTGTAAAATTAATAAAAAAGGGGAGCGATGAAGATGGACGCTTTAAAATTTTACAGCTATCCAAGCTGCACATCATGTCGCCGTACGAAAGCCTGGTTAACGAGTCAAGGGGTTGAATTCAGTGAACAGCATTTATTCAGGGAAACACCGGACGTTAACGAGCTGAGACAAATTTTGTCCCTGACTACGAATGGTATCGATGAGATTTTGGCTAAAAGAAGTAAGGAATTCAAAGCATTGAACATAGATGTAGAAGAATTAACAGTGAATGAATTTCTAAATTTAGTAATAGAAAAACCTAAATTGCTAAGACGCCCGATTTTGACGAATGGCGATAAACTAGTTGTTGGGTACAATGTTGAAGGATTACGTGGTATCACTGATAGCAAGTCGGAATATCAACAACAAATTTCATAAACTGTAAACCGATGCATCAGTGAGCATCGGTTTTTTTATGGGAAATATAAGTTTTAGATATTTCCTTTTTTGCACCTGATTCCAGCCTAAGGTCCCATGTACAATCAAAAGTGGTTTCATCAACGGATTTACACTCTACTTCAGAATAGCCGATTGGAAGGTGAAAATTGTTATTTTCAGTAAAGCTTTGTTCAGAGTCTTTCAGCAAATGGTATTCACTATAATGGAATAAGCTTTGAAGCTGATTATAATTTTTGGACGAATCGGTGGAAATTATCTGGTTTTCATATTGAAGGACTGTAGTCATTACGATGAAAAATAGAATAGCTGAAATTGATAATGCCCAAGGGAAAATAAAACCTTTGTCATTGAAAGCCTGTTTGAACCGGGACTCTCTTATTATAACCCTCTCCATTCTTATCAGTGATTGAGACGTTCAATATATTGTTCTCGATTTCCACAGAAAAGTCATCGATGTCATTGATTAATAGTTCATGTCCTTGGTAGTCCACTCTTCTTCTTACATCTCTTCCGTATTTAGAAATTGAAATTTCCCTTTGATTGCTGTCTACAATATGGAGATTCTCATTTATAACTCTTACAGATATCGCAGTGTTGATTTCCTCTTCAATAAATGTGAAAAATTGCAATACAGATAGTTCTTGTGAATAGGAAGGACTCTCAAGCAATTTCAATAAAGGCATAGTGAAAATTAACAATATAGTGATGAGTGTAGCACTAATAATAGTTTCAGCTAGTGTGAACCCGCTGTCACTAACGTGGTGAGTACAGACATACCTCTTTTTTGTCATTTCTAAAGTCCCTCCAAGACGTGCAGCCTTCAATGTAATCGATGTAATATTCAAAGTTCATAGTAAAGTTACCTTCCGTTATAATTAGACCTTCGGAAGCGGGATGGGTATCCTTTTGAAATATCAGTTCGTTGTGCAACATTAAAACAGCCTTTCTTTCTAGAGATAAATTATACTGCTCCACCCTCAATTGACTAAGCTGAGGGAGGAGAGCTGCAGCTATAATCATGAGGACAGCAAAAGCAGAGATCACTTCCATTAAAGTAAATCCTTTATTGTTCAACAATTTTCACCCTGCTTTTTCCAAAGGGAAATGTTATTTTCAGCTCTTTACGAGGTGTAGTTATTTTCATTGTACCTGGGTTATACAAAGTTCCAGTAGAATTAAAGCGAATAGGGGTAGTCAGGCTTAGTAGCTGTATAGACCAATTGTCAGGAAAGTACCGTTCAAAGATAGTTTCTCTATTCCGGGAATCATAAAGGTAGTAATGATTAGAGGAAGAATTGATCATGAGCCAGTAATTTGGGTGGTTTTGGATCGTGAGTTGTTGGGCAAGAAGAAGATCATTTTCAAATTGTTCTATAATATATCTCTTTTTGACTTCTTCTGCGAGGGAGCTTTGAAGAGGGAAAAATAATAGGAGCAGACATGAAATAGCGGTTAACACCACAATCATCTCACTCAGTGTATATCCTTTTTGATTATCCATCATTTACTCTGCTGTTACCTGACCATTAGAATAAGTTAATACTTCTCCGCTCGGACATGTACTTTGTTTAAGATATTCGCCATCTACCAGGGTTGAGATACTCTCGGGATATTCATCATTCTCAATATAATAAGCTTCCACCTGGGCTTCTGCAGTCATAATAAGAGCTTCACAGCCTTTTGAGCGGACAGAGTCGGTGTTCTTTGTCAGGTTGGGAATGGTTATAATTAGTAATACGGAAATAATCAGAAGTACGATAAGCATTTCAATAAGTGTAAATCCTTTTTGGTTCATAATAATTCCTCCTTAAATTTGGTCCATCCATTGATAGAGAGGGAGCATGATGGAAGCGTAGATTAAGATGACAACGCAGGCGACTCCTATAAAGAAGATAGGCTGAATGAGCTGAACGATCTTTGTCAGTTTTTCTTTGAGCTGATCGATTAACAGTTCAGAAAGGACGTTTAATTCTTCACCGAGTGCTCTCAAATCATTTGTATGGTGAAAAATCGAGGTAAGTTCGGATCTTAATAATGTGCATTCATTTAAGGAAGAAGCCAGCGACTGGCCATCACTGAGGTGGGATAACATTCTTTTTCCATAATAGGAGAGAAAAGGGTAGCGTGATTGTTCACTGATAAGGGTCAAAGCGTTTTTTAAGGGAAGGCCGGCAGCAAGTAATGAACTTAAATGAGTAGAGAATAAAAAGGTGAGAGAAAACATTTTATAGTGTTTGAGCAGCGGGATTTTTTCATATAAAGTTAACATCTGCTGAAGCGTGATTTTATGCTTTACTGAATAGAAAACGAGGAATGTTAAAGCTAGAATGAGGAGTAATAGACCTGATATTGTAATCAAAATATCTACCCCATTTAATATCATCAAACTGAAAGGTTTTGTATCTCCATCAGCGAATAAAGTCTGGAAGCTTGGTATGATTGTTTGTTTAATGACACTGAAGGCAACGATTACGAAGATCAGGAGAAGAAGTGGATATCTCATGGCTTCTTTAAACTTCCTAGTATATTCGTATTGTAATTCTAATAAGTCTGCACATTGCTTGAACATAGTAGGAAGATCATGATGAATTCTAGCGAAGTATAAAAAGGAGACGATCTGCTTAGAAAAATGAGCCTTGTCAAAGGCGATATCAAGAGGGTTTCCAGTCTTCAATTGTTGTGTGATGATTACAGTAACTTCTTCGAATTCCGGATCCCAGCTTATCATCTTAAGAGTATCGAGCAGAGGGAAACCTTTGCCTAATAATTTTCTGACTCGATGAAGAAAGAGGATTTGTTTTTTGATAGGGATCATGCTACGTTTTGTAGATATCCATTCTTTAATTCTCAGTGAAGCCGAGAGCATAGGCTTTCCTCCTTAATGAACTGAAGGTGGAAAAGGAGGGGTCCTGCTCGGGAGAAATATCTTTGATGGCCCGCTGCAATGATTCTTCGTATAGCAGTTCAAGAATTGCGGCCCTGCTGGAAAAGTTCCGATGTTCAGCTAGAGGTATCAATTGCTGAGCAGCAATGGCTATTAATGTTTGTTCTAATTCTACTGTCTTTATGTCCATCTCTTTTAGTCGATGGATCGTCCCAAAAGCATCTTTTGCGTGGATAGTACTGATTACGAGGTGTCCGCTCAATGCTGCTCTAAAGGCAAACTGGGCCGTTTGTTTATCACGTATTTCCCCAACCATTAACAAGTCAGGGTCATGACGAAGCGCTGCCTTGAGACCAGTATCGTAAGTGATTCCGGCTCGTTCGTTCATTTGGACTTGGATCATATTGTTTAAATTCTTTTCAATAGGGTCTTCAAGAGTGATGGCTTGATAGGAGTGTTCATTTGTCAGTGTCTGAAGCAGAGCATAAAGCGTAGTGGTTTTTCCGCTGCCAGTAGCTCCCGTGAAAAGGATCATCCCTGTTTTATGGGAAAGCCATTGTTTTAAAGTGTTCAGCTGATGGGGAAATAGAAAAAGTCTATTCAGTTTTAAATGCTCGTCGGAAGATAAAATACGGATGGCAAGGCTTTCGTTTCCTAAAGTAGGGAGGGTTGATAGTCTAAGATTGTAAAGGGATTGTTGACTCCGATGCTCCAGAGATCCATTTTGGGGTTTTGAAACTTCGCCAATGTCCATACCGGAAGTGAATTTCAGATAAGCTAGTAATTTTCGGTAAAGAGGGTTAGGAAGGGAAGAATGGAAAACTCTTTGTCCGTGGATTCGGAAGTGGATGGTCGTAGATTCTAAAAATGGAGAGAAGTGGATGTCTGAAGCGGTTTGTTGAGTGGCTGAAATAAGTAGTTCTCTTGCATATCCTGCGATTTGAGTCACTTTCATTATCACCTCATTTTAATTTTCTAATATATCTTATTCGACACAAACTTTTATAATCCTGCTTTTTAATAAATTATTCCATGGAGGAGATAATATGATATTTCTCATAGGTTATATGGGTAGTGGAAAATCAACGGTTGCTAAACAGCTGAGTGAATCTATAGGTTTTGGGTACATAGAAATGGATGGTGAAATTGAAAAAAGAGAGGGCCGGTCGATTCCGCAGATTTTTGAAGAAGATGGTGAGAAGAAATTCCGTCAACTAGAAACGTCTTTATTACAATCTTTATCCGGTCAAATTATTGTCTCTACAGGGGGAGGGGTTATATTATCGGAAGAAAATCAAAAGCTCCTCACCAGATCCACTGTTGTATTTTTGGATGCTTCATTTGAAACGATCAACAAACGTTTAGCAGACGATGAAGATCGTCCTCTATGGGGGGCGAACATTGAAGAAAATAAGAGGCGATATGAAACTCGTCTGCCGATTTATAAAGAACTTGCTACACTTGTCGTTTCGGTAGATGATAAGAATCCTTCGACCATCGCAGATGAAATTGTTTCCCGTCTAAAACTTTGACCTTGCGGGCATAATAATAATAGTCTAAGCGAGGGCAGGGATGACGTATGAAAAAGAGTGAGTACGCTCAATATCTCACGGAAGAAATGATGAAACACATGCATATGACGAAGGAAGAAAAGCTGGAAAAGAAACACTCCAAACCTTCTAAGAAAAGTTCCTCTTATTGGTTCGGAGTGGTTCCTTTTGCTTTAAGGATGCTAAGGAAGAAGCGGAAGAAATGAATTCTCTAAGTTAACAGGTTCTGACTCGTATGGACGGAGAGATAGAAAAGTCCTCCGTTAGCAATTTTTATCGTAACTCGAGGCTTATAACGGATAGCCAGCTGATCAAGTTCCTTTTGATATTGCTCTTCCCCGATATCATCGGAATGGAAAAATTTCTGAAGCAGTTGTTTTTCATAATTGAACTGCTGAATGGACTGTTCCGCCCAATCTGTATCTAGAGTAGTCAAGTATGTTTCTACGTGCTGGATGATGCGGTTATAGGCACTTTCTAATTTGATCATAGGAGTCATTGGAAAGGTATAATCCGAAATTTTTTGAATGAGTTTAATATGTTCCAGCAGCTCCATCATGTTATGAGTAATAGCTCCATTTATTAAGTTCAGCCCAATTGATAAAATCTTGTCTTTTGATTGTTTGCCGCGGAATGTAATTTTCATATTAAGAATCAGCCAGGGGTGCATGGCAAGGTTGTGGGTCGGATGATTGATCGACTCGTATAACCTCGTAATGTACCCCTTTTCCAATGCTGTTTGGTAAATTTGCTGGAGCTTTGGTGTACCCGCGTGAAGATAAATTCCTTCTTCTTCCTCTCCGATGCTGATATCTTTAAAGGATAAGCTCATCGGGTCCCCTTCACGGTTCATTTTCTTCATATAATGCCAATAGAAAGGACGGTTCATCAAAGACTCATCCATTTGTCTCGTTAGTAGAACTTTCATGTGTTTAGCATTTTTTTCTTCTATTAAACATCCATTAATCGTAAAGAATTCTTTTGTGAAATCATAATATACATTTTGTTTCAACTCGACTCTTTCCTTTCTTTGACGTTATATTCAACATAGCTTACCAAGTTTTTCATTTTTATATCGATTTCACCTTGAGACTCAGATTCTTGCAGGATTTTTTGGACGTGCGTTTCAAAGTTCCCGCCAGGGATTTTTTCCAGAATGGCGTCCAGGTCTCCAACTGCATTTTGGAAGAGCTGGATTTTTTCGTATAGCAGTTTCATAATCTGATCTTCCATAGTATTTTCAATGGCAAAATTGAACACATTTACGTCTTTCGTTTGACCGAATCGATGGATTCTTCCAATTCGCTGTTCGAGTCTCATAGGATTCCATGGTAAATCATAATTGATGATGTTATTGCAAAATTGCAGATTGATGCCCTCTGCACCTGCTTCCGTAGCGATCATCACTTGAGCCTTTGTTTTAAAAAGCTGCTTCATCCAATCTCTTTTGCTCTTATTGAACTTTCCATTGAATGGAACAGACGAAATACCTTTTTGCTGCAAATACCATTGCAAATAAAACTGACTCGCTCGATATTCTGTAAAAACAATGAATTTCTCATCAGATTGTTGAATTAATTCTGCCATTTTCATCGCTTTCGTATGTTGAGGAAGCTCGCCTAAGCGATCGATAAGGTGTTTCAGAAGATCGGATGGCTGCTTTTTATGCATGTTCTGGAGAGACATATAACAGGCTTCTCTTGAAGAGCAAAGCTCTTTAGTCAAAGTGAGCCAAGTGAAAGATGGATAATCTTTCTTTATGGCGTCCAGCTCGTCATAGACTTCCTGTTCCTCCTTGTTGAATTTAAGCGTAATATTTTTTACATGCCGTTTTGATGAGTCTAGTCCTGTATCTTTTCTTAAATTTCGAATCATCAATTTACTTAATAGAGAGTGGATATGCTCCTGGGTATCTGCCGCTCCTAAATGAGTGTTTTTGTATTTTTTCTTGAATGTTGACAAGTCACCTAAATAGCCTGGTTTTAAAATGGAGACTAAATTGAATAAGTCGCTTAAATGGTTTTGGATGGGAGTGGCCGTAAGCAGCAGACAATATGTTTTTTTCAATTGCTGGACGAATTGATAATTTTTTGTCTGATGATTTTTCAACTTGTGAGCTTCATCAATAATGATGAGATCATAATCGATGGATAAAATTTCTTGTTTATGGTTTTCTCGTTTAGCCATGTCTATAGAAGTGACAGTAATATCCCAGTTCTTCCAATCTGCGTGTTTCTTTCGCGGAGAAGCAGCCTGGATATAAAATTTCTCACTAAGTTCCTGCGTCCACTGGTTGACTAAAGAAGCTGGGGTAAGGATAAGTATTTTTTTTGCCATGCCGCGAATCATATATTCTTTAAGAATTAGACCGGCTTCAAGCGTTTTCCCTAAGCCGACCTCATCGGCCAGTATAGCCCGACCACTCATTTCATGAACGACTTTTTCACAAGCATCTACTTGATGTTCTAAAAAATTGATGTGAGGAAGCTGGGTGAGTGACAAAAGCCCATCAAATTCTGGGGTTGTCTGTAAATTCAATCCCTTCCAGGCTAATTTGAATTCATCCCATGAACATAATGAATCAGACTCTTCTAATTGATTAGTGAGCTGAGTGAAAAATGCAGGATCAATCCGAGTATCGATCAATAGGATGACCTCCTTGGGAAATCATAAGAATTTTTATAATTTTAGAAAACTAACTGGACGATAAAGAACGCTATGGTATAATGAAGCTGAAATTTAAGAGAGTTTGTCGGAAGCTATACAGGTTAGTATGTCCAGTTCAATCTAACTAAATACTAATGCGAATGACTGCAGGGGGAGAGACTACTTTTGTAGCGCCGAAGGAGCAAGCAGGTTCCTGTGAATCTCTCAGGCAAAGAAGACCTCTGTAGGACGCAACTCTGGAGAGTGTTTACTCGAGCAGTAAACCACCCAAGAAGCAAGCGTTGGACGACGTGAAACTTTCTGGTGCACGGACAGAGACTCCTAACTTTACGGTGGAGTCTCTTTTTTTATGTAATTACAACGATTAAAGGAGAGAACATATGGCGGATTTAAAGCGAACACCACTTTATGAAGAGTATAAAAAGCTCGGTGCTAAAACAATTGATTTCGGGGGATGGGATTTACCCGTTCAATTTTCAAGTATCAAGGATGAGCATCATGCAACTCGTAATAATGCCGGACTATTCGATGTCTCTCATATGGGAGAAGCGCTAGTAGAAGGTCCTCAAAGTCTGGAATTTTTACAAAAAATGCTGACCAATGATGTGTCTAAACTAGAGCCAGGTAAAGCACAGTATACAATTATGTGCTATAGCGACGGGGGCACTGTGGATGATCTCATAGTCTATATGTTAGCAGAGAATAAGTACCTGCTTGTCATTAACGCAGCTAATCGCCAGAAGGATGTGGAGTGGTTACAGCAGCATATTGAAGAAGAGGTTACCGTTTCCGACGTCTCTGACGAATATGTTCAATTAGCCCTGCAGGGCCCAAAAGCAGAAGAGCAGCTCCAAAAGTTAACGGAGACCGATTTATCCACCCTGAAGTTTTTCCGATTTGCCCAAGGTGTCAAGTTTGATGGCGTAAACGGAGAAGCGATTGTTTCAAGGACAGGCTACACAGGGGAAGATGGTTTTGAAATTTATCTTCCGAGTGAATCTGGTCCTTCTCTATGGCAGGCGATTCTTGGACTGCAAGAGAACGATGGCGTTCAGCCTATAGGGCTTGGAGCACGGGATACGCTGCGTTTTGAAGCGAATTTAGCCCTTTATGGCCAGGAATTAAGCAAAGACATTTCACCGCTTGAGGCCGGTTTAGGCTTTGCGGTGAAGTTGAAAAAAGATGAGGATTTTATAGGGAAAGAGGCACTGACGCGCCAAAAAGAAGAAGGACTGACACGTAAACTTGTCGGTATAGAAATGATTGATAAAGGAATACCGCGTACAGGTTACCGTGTACTCCGAGAAGAAGAAGAGATCGGCTTCGTAACTACAGGCACACAGTCCCCGACGTTAGGAAAAAATATAGGGCTGGCTTTGATTCAAACGGACTATACAGAGCAAGGCACAGAAGTAGATGTTCAAGTACGTAAAAAAACGTTAAAAGCGAAAGTTGTACCGACACCATTTTATAAACGTTAATTGATCGGAGGAACGACAACAATGGAATTTCGATACTTACCTATGACCGAGCAGGATAAGAAGGATATGCTATCAACTATCGGTGTACAAACTACTGATGAGCTTTTTGCCGATATCCCTGAAAGCATAAGGTTCAAAGGAGACTTGAATATAAAGCCTCCAGCCAACGAGTACACGCTTACGAAAGAGCTGACAGACCTGTCGCAGCAAAACATAAATACTAAGTCTCATACTAGCTTCTTAGGCGCGGGTGTTTACGATCACTACATCCCATCGATAGTAAACCACGTCATCTCCCGGTCTGAATTTTATACAGCTTACACTCCGTACCAGCCTGAAATCTCACAAGGTGAACTACAAGCTATCTTTGAATTTCAAACGATGATTTGCGAGCTGACAGGAATGGACGTTTCGAATTCTTCCATGTACGACGGAGGAACTGCTCTTGCGGAGGCAGTTAATGTTTCAGCCGGCCATACGAAGAAGAAAAAAGTGCTCGTATCTAAAGCAATCCATCCAGAATCCATGGCGGTTATCCATTCATATGTAAAAGGGCCAGGCTTAGAAATTGTAGAGATAGATCATGTCAATGGGGTGACTGATCTTGAACAATTGGAAAGGGAATTGGATGAAAACACAGCGAGTGTTGTCATTCAATACCCTAACTTTTTTGGTCAGGTTGAACGTCTCGATCGTGTACGCGAAATTGTGGATCAAGAAAAGAAAGCGATGTTGATTGCATCGAGTAATCCGTTAGCGCTGGGATACATCACTCCTCCTGGCGAATTCGGGGCTGATATCGTCGTAGGAGATGCACAAGTTTTCGGAATTCCTGCTCAATTCGGAGGACCTCACTGCGGCTATTTTGCGACAACAAAAAAACTGATGCGTAAAGTTCCAGGACGATTAGTTGGTCAAACTAATGACGAACAAGGAAGAAGAGGGTTTGTTTTGACACTGCAAGCCAGAGAACAGCATATACGCAGGGATAAGGCAACATCCAATATTTGTTCTAACCAGGCTTTGAACGCGTTAGCTTCTTCAGTAGCTATGTCTTCTCTAGGTAAGCAAGGCCTTAAGAAAATGGCATGGATGAACCTGCAAAAGACTCATTATATGAAAAAACAGTTGGAAAATGCCGGATTTGAATTAGCTTTTCGCGGAGCTTTTTTCAATGAAATTGTTCTAAAATTGGACGAAGATGTCGAACTGGTGAATCAAGAGCTGCTTCGCCAGGGCTTTATCGGAGGATATGATCTTCACAGGGATTTTTCAGACTTAAAAGGTCATATGCTTGTAGCCGTTACAGAAATTCGAACAAAAAAAGAAATCGATCAGTTCGTAAAAGAAGTGGGGGATATTTGTGGCTAACCAGGACTTTCCATTAATTTTTGAACTTAGTCAAGAGAGCCGGACGGGTTACAGCCTTCCTGAATTCGATGTGCCAGAAACAAATATTGACGAGCAATTAGGAGACGCATTCGTAAGAAAAAGTGAACCTGATCTTCCTGAAGTTAGTGAATTACAGATCATGCGTCACTATACTGCTTTATCGACGAGGAACCATGGCGTAGACTCTGGTTTTTATCCTTTAGGTTCTTGTACGATGAAGTACAATCCGAAAATGAACGAGGATGTCGCTCGTCTTACGGGATTCAGCCATATTCATCCACTTCAACCTGAGGGAACGGTGCAAGGGGCACTTAGTCTTATGTTTGATTTACAGGAAACATTAGCAGAAATTACAGGGATGGATACTGTAACACTTCAACCCGCGGCAGGTGCCCATGGGGAGTGGACTGGGTTAATGATGATTCGTGCGTTCCACGAAGGCAACGGCGATTTTAATCGTACGAAAGTGATAGTTCCGGATTCTGCTCATGGAACGAACCCAGCTTCTGCTACAGTCGCAGGGTTTGAGGCAGTTACTGTGAAATCTGACGACCGAGGTCTCGTTGATTTAGAGGACTTGAAGCGTGTAGTAGACGAGCAGACAGCCGCCCTTATGCTTACGAATCCGAATACGCTCGGATTATTTGAAGAAAACATTGAAGAGATGGCTTCAATCATACACGAAGCTGGCGGTAAATTGTATTATGATGGAGCTAACCTGAACGCGATTCTAGGTTACGCAAGGCCAGGAGATATGGGATTTGATGTCGTTCACTTGAACCTTCATAAAACCTTCACAGGACCTCATGGAGGCGGAGGACCTGGTTCAGGCCCAGTTGGTGTTACTGCTGAGTTTGAACCATTTTTGCCTAAACCAATCTTAATTAAACGTAATGAAGAGTTTGTCTTCGACTATGATAGACCGAAATCTATCGGGCGTGTGAAACCTTATTACGGTAACTTCGGTATCAATGTACGTGCTTATACGTATATCCGGACAATGGGCGCCGAAGGATTGAAAAAAGTGAGTGAGTATGCCGTACTTAATGCTAACTATATGATGCGGAGATTACAGCAAGAATATGATCTTCCTTTCGAGCAGCATTGTAAGCATGAATTTGTTTTGTCTGGAAAGCGTCAAAAGAAATTAGGGGTTCGTACTCTGGATATAGCTAAGCGGCTGCTCGACTTTGGCTATCACCCGCCAACGATTTATTTTCCGATTAATGTAGAAGAGGCAATAATGGCAGAACCTACAGAAACGGAATCCAAAGAAACGCTGGATGCATTCGTTGATGCTATGCTGCAGATTTCTCAGGAAGCGAAGGATGATCCGGAGAAAGTCCAAGAAGCGCCTCATACGACGATTGTAAGTAGGATGGATGAAACGAAAGCAGCTAGAAAACCAGTACTCAGGTACCTTAAAGAAGAATAGTAAGCACGGATACGGAAAAACCAAAAGGTAGAAGTCCACCAGAGAAAAAAGGTGGACTTCTACCTTTTACTTTGATATTAGTTATTCAACGATATGGCAGGATAGTGAAAGACTCGGTTTCGAGGTAGTATGGGTTCGTTCCCGTATTGAGAGTCAGGGGTGGTTGGGAAGCTACTCGCTTTCCTGTGGGATCTCTGCTGTTCCGTCATCTTGATGAGTGGAAGGTGGTTTTAGGAATGGACTCGCTTTCCGTGGGAGTGCAGTGAGCTTCCTCAGGCTGCCGCCTTCCGGGATCTCACCAATCACTCTCTTCCCACAGGAGTCTCGCCCATTCCTAAAACCACCTAACTTATATGAAGGGACGGAACTAAGAAAGAGAACCAAATAACTCTCTGGTACCAACGTTACCTACCCACCCTTTCATTATGAAGTGACTGCCATGATCTCATCTCACCCGCGTATTCGAGTTTCGACGCTTAGCGGGTTAACGAGACTTACTTCACTTCTGTACGATAAGTCAACATAGACTCTCTCCGTTCTTCATGTTTCCTTTATCTCATCCAGTCCATACGTCGCTGAACGAAGCGCTTTCGCTTTTACAAAGGGAGTCTCGCAGCTTCCCAACATTCCCATTCGCTGAAGGGGAGAAACGCCCCTCTCATAAAAAAAGAGCTTCTTCACGATTCCTGTGAAATGAAAATATTGTGTTCTACCTCAATTTTTTCCAAGAGATCTTTGTTACGACCCTCAGTATTTAACATTAATGTTTGTATTTTCATACGAAGACGGTATCGTAAACAACTGGAGCATGCGTGGTAATCACCTCCAGCATTTAAATTTATTAATTAAGGAGAGAAGCTTCTTCTACTTGGGTAGGACACACTACATGGATGGAGGGGATATATCTCACTACCTTGCCATGTTCTGAGTAAAAAACTTCATAATTGATTTTTTCTTTGTTCTTAGGTATAGAAGTTCTGTCCTGAGAGTTTCCGTTCTACTAATGATCGAAAAAAGCTCCGGGAAATCGCGAGACTCCTGTGGGAAAAGAGTGCTTGGTGAGATCCCGGAAGGCGGCAGCCTGAGGAAGCTCACTGCGCTCCCACGGAAAGCGAGTGATTTCCCGGAGCTCTTCCTGCAGTTAAACATAACGGAAACAGCCCCAACATCTGGAAAATTAGTCTTCAACTTAAGGGAGTTTATATCATTAACAAGACTGAAATTCACAAGAACAAAAAAATATCGAGTATACACTAAAAGGTTGTATACTCGATCTCATAAGCTGTTAACTTTTTTAAGGATTCTAGTTATTTACAGGTTCAGCTTCTGTTATTTTTTCGTTTTAATTTTTCCGTTCCATTTTTTGAAGCCGCCCTGCAGCTGGTTAAGATTAGAGTACCCTTTCTTATTCAGCATCAAGGCCGCCCTTGTGGAGCGTGCTCCGCTTTGACAGTAAAGGTAAACAGGCTTGTCTTTGCGAATTTCTATGAGACGGTTTCTCATCTGAGAAAGCGGGATATTACGAGCTCCTAAAATGTGGCCGCCATCAAATTCTTTTGGTTCGCGTACATCAATAAGCTGAGCTTTTCTATATCCTTGTCGAAATTCATCCTCTGATAATGTAGTCAATATCTTTCTAGCTTTCAAAAATCGATAAACTCCGAAAGCTATCAAAAATACTAATGCACCGATTAAAATCCAAAGTTCCATATATCTTTCTACCCCCTCTTCCCCTATCTATTATATGAGGGAATCCATCCTATTTCAAAGTTTTTTTATCTTGGACTTTTGAGTAGAAAGAATTTATAATGGCTTTTTGGATTGGAAGAATCAATCTTACGACATTTCGCTCTTGTCGAATTTTGCAACTGATAAAAAAAGTGACTAATCGTTTATTTAACTCTATTTACTTTGATTACCTTCCGTTCACTTTCATTTTTGAACGATTTGTAAATTGACAAAGTTCTACATGGTTGTTCAAAAACACAATATATAGGTATTGTGTAATTTTTGAGCACAATATATTGATTAATTTTTCTTGAATGTGGTATGTTACTAATATATTAATTCTTTATAAAGTTTTAAGACATGCCCTAACAAGCATGAGGGAAGGGAGAGGTTTGCATGCAAATGACGCCCACAACGAAAGATGCAAATTCAAAAATTAACGTGGAGCGCTTGAATGCGGACATACGCCAATTTGAGCAAGTGCATGAAGTGACTGAGAATATGCATTTGACCCATAGCGGCGTATCAAGACTGGTAATGTTGGATCGTTACGCGTTTAAAGACACGGAAAAGCTGACCTTAGCAGAAGGGGACTTTGTCGTACTTACGGTCAAAGATGATCCTAAGTTTCCGGCACGTGGATTCGGGTTTATCCAATCCATCGACTGGAATACACACAAAGCTGTGGTCAAAGTGGAGCCGGAATTTGTAAACGTATTGGACAGCGAAGAAGAGCAGCAGACAGGTTTGATCACTAAAAGCCTTGACACGATAGATAAGCCTTTAGAAGTTTATTATGAACAGATCGCGTTAAGAAATGCTTCCGGGTTATCGGCAGTAGAAGCAGATGAACAAAAGAGACAGGAAAGTTTCGAAAGATTTTATGAAGAGCTTTCTAACCTGAACTTTATCCCGGCAGGCAGAGTATTGTATGGGGCTGGTTCTAATACAGATGTCACGTACTTTAATTGTTACGTTATGCCTTACATCCAGGATTCGCGCGAAGGAATCTCTGATCACCGTAAACAAGTAATGGAGATCATGTCCAGAGGCGGAGGCGTAGGGACGAATGGTTCAACGCTGAGACCGCGGAATACACTTGCTCGCGGGGTAAACGGTAAATCTTCAGGTTCTGTATCATGGCTTGATGACATTGCTAAACTGACTCACTTAGTAGAGCAAGGCGGTTCGAGACGTGGAGCACAAATGATCATGCTGGCTGATTGGCATCCGGATATCGTAGAATTTATCATTTCAAAAATGCAGAACCCTCGTATTCTGCGTTATTTAATTGAAAATACAGAAGATGAGGAAATCAAAAAGCTGGCAAAAGATAAGCTGAAATTCGCTCCGTTAACAGAAACGGAAAGAGATCTTTATCAGAGTGTTGTCAACTACAAGACCATGCCGGGTCAGGGCGGTTTTACAGAGAGCGGCATTCGGGAAGCGGAAGAAAAGCTTTATACAGGTGGAACATACACGGTCAACAATTCCGAATTTTTGACAGGGGCTAACATCTCTGTTTGTATCACAAAGGATTTTATGGAAGCTGTTGAAAACGATGAGGACTATCGTCTCCGATTCCCAGATGTAGAAAGCTATTCAAAAGAAGAAATGGAAATTTACAATGCAGAATGGCAGGCGAGCGGAGATGTTCGTGAATGGGAAGAGAAAGGTTTGGCTGTTCGAACATACCGTACAGTAAAAGCGAAGGAACTCTGGAATCTCATTAACATCTGTGCGACGTATTCGGCAGAGCCGGGTATTTTCTACATCGATAATGCGAATGAAAAAACTAACGCTAGTGCTTACGGACAAAAGGTCGTAGCTACCAACCCTTGTGGGGAACAGCCTTTAGCTCCATTCTCCGTTTGTAATTTAGCGGCTGTAAATCTAGCATCTGTGGCAGATAAAGATAATAAACAAGTTGATTTTGATCAATTGAGAAAAACAGTCGCCACTGGGGTTCGCATGCAAGACAATGTTATTGATGCTACACCGTATTTCCTTGAAGAAAATAAAAAGCAAGCGCTTGGTGAGCGCCGTGTTGGTTTAGGAGTAATGGGTCTGCACGACCTGTTGATTTACTGTGAGACAGAATACGGTTCACAAGAAGGAAATCAACTTGTTGATGAAATTTTCGAAGTCATTGCTACGACAGCTTACCGCGAGTCGATCGCCTTGGCTGAAGAAAAAGGAAGCTTTCCTTTCCTAATCGGGCAAACAGATGAAGAAACGAAACAATTACGTCAGAATTTCGTTAACACGGGCTATATGCAGGACATGCCTGATGATATAAAAGAAGGTGTTCTGAAATACGGCATTCGTAACTCTCACTTATTAACTGTAGCTCCAACGGGAAGCACAGGAACTATGGTCGGAGTAAGTACCGGGCTCGAGCCTTATTTTTCCTTCTCGTATTATAGAAGCGGCCGTTTAGGTAAATTTATCGAAGTAAAAGCGGATATTGTTAAAGAATATTTAGACAGGAATCCTGAGCAGGATCCAGACCAACTGCCTGAATGGTTCATCACTGCGATGACGATGTCTCCTGAAGCGCATGCAGATACTCAATGTGTGATCCAGCGCTGGGTGGACAGTTCAATTTCGAAGACGGTGAATGCCCCGAAAGGCTATTCTGTAGAGCAAGTAGAGAAGGTTTATCAGCGACTTTACCACGGTGGAGCAAAAGGCGGCACGGTGTATGTAGACGGCAGCCGTGACAGCCAGGTGCTTACGCTCAAAGCAGAAGAAAACGGTTTTGAAGGAGAACAAACCGAATTCGATTTTGAGGAAGAGAAGAAGCCGAGAGTTGTCCTTATGGATACTGTCCATGAGTTGGAAAAGACAAACGTTACCATCGGTTCTGAGGTAGGAGATACATGCCCTGTCTGTCGTAAGGGAACAGTAGAAGATATTGGTGGATGCAACACATGTACAAACTGTAATGCTCAGTTGAAGTGTGGATTATAAAACACTAGTAAAATAAGCTGTCCCTAAGATAATAGCAGCTGAAAAGTTACTCATAAAAAATCGCTCTATCTTGTTTTTTGTTAAGTTTAGTCGCTTACATTAAAACGAGTGGAGCGGTTTTTTTGTATAAGGTTATGGGAACTTGTGATTTGCTGTTCGTCTGAATGTAAGGATTGTTAAGACTCAAAGTTCAGACACTTCATAGTTCCACCATCGTGATAAGTAAAAGGAATTTCTAGGATGGGACTCGCTTTCCTGGACCTTCAAAAACTATCTTTAGTGTCGGAAACGCCAATATATCTTTGATTTGCGTCTTCAAACTTAGGGGATTGCCACACCCTTCCTTGTCATTGAGGTTGAACTAGTGTATCATTTTCTTGAATAGGCCTACAGAACATAAGCATTATTGGGGGTTTAACATGCCAACGCCAAGTATGGAAGATTATATTGAACAAATTTACATATTAATTGAGGATAAAGGGTATGCACGGGTTTCAGACATTGCGGAGAATCTGCAAGTTCACCCCTCTTCCGTAACAAAAATGGTCCAAAAATTAGACCGTGATCAATACTTGAATTATGAGAAGTACAGGGGACTTATATTAACTCCTAAAGGAAAGAAAGTAGGTAAGCGGCTTGTCTACCGCCATGAGTTACTAGAACAATTCCTTGCGATCATAGGCGTCGATCCGGATATAATATATGAAGATGTAGAAGGAATCGAGCATCATTTAAGCTGGGATTCCATAGATCGTATAGGCGACCTGGTGCAATATTTTGAAGAAGAGTCCAGCCGAGTTGATGACTTAAGAAGTGTGCAGCAAAAAAATGAAGAGCAGAATAATGAGACGGATTAAGAAGACGTAGAATTACGTCTTTTTTTTATGGCTTCCGTTCTATATAACACTCTCAACACTTATAAATAACATATGGGGGGGATGTGCGTGAACATAGACGGCGTTTTCTCTGGCGGGGGTGTTAAATCCTTAGCTTTTATTGGTGCTTTAGAAGTGCTTGAAAAGAATGACTATTCTTTTCAGCGAGTGGCAGGAACCTCGGCTGGTGCTATTGTTGCTTGCTTGAAAGCAGCGGGGTATACCTCTGAAGATTTAAGAGTAATACTTGAAGAGCTCACTTTGGAAAATTTGATTGATCAACCATTTGTGGATCAAATTTTCCCGTTTTCCAAATGGATATATTTATATTTTCGGATGGGTCTTTACAGAGGGAATAGGTTAGAAGATGTATTGGAGAAATGGCTTCAAAAAAAAGGCATAAAGACTTTTGCCCACTTGCCGGAGGGAGAGCTTAAGATTGTGTGCTCAGACTTGACATTAGGGAGGATGGTCGTAATACCCGATGATTTAAAAGAGGTCTATGGCATAGATCCGAATACATTTTCAGTGGCAAAAGCAGCAAGAATAAGTGCCACCCTGCCCTATTTTTTTATGCCGGTAAAGCTGCACGGCAAGAAAGGGAAGTCTATATTAGTCGATGGAGGTGTTCTAAGTAATTTCCCTATTTGGCTGTTTGAAAATGAGCATGGAAGGAGGAAGCGGCCAATCATTGGGATGCAGCTTAGCGATCCTCCTGACCACTTACCTGAAAAGAGAATCAAAAACGCAATAGAGATGTTTCAAGCCTTATTCAATACGATGAAGCAGGCTCATGATGCCAGATATATATCAGCTTCTAAAAGCCGTGATATTATTTTTATACCCGTAAAAGGAGTAGAAACGACAGATTTCCACTTGAGTACTAAGCATAAAGAGATGTTGATTGATTTAGGCCGTGAACAAGCGGAGAAATTTTTGAAAAGATGGTCAAAATAAAAAGATCGAGCCCGCGATAATTAAAAGGAGGCTCGATCTTTTTTAGTATTTTTACTACCTTCTATAACCCTGAGATTAGGTGTGTTTTTTCTTCTGCTTTTTTTCTTTTGTATGGACGCTGTTTTAAATGAAGGATTCGTTTTTACTTTAGATGCTTTAACAGGACTAGGAGCTTTGTATTTTTGTTTGGATTGTTTGACCGCTTGTTTATATTTTTTCATCTCATTTTTATTTCCTCCAGACCCCATGCGGTGACGGAGAAAAAAGAAATAGATAGCACCATATAGTAGAACGGCAAATCCGATCATCATGATAATTGATGATAGGAAACTGGTAGTGTCCGTCAGCAATTGAACAGCCACATAAAAAACAGCAAGTGCGATCAGAGTGTAAATGACAGGAGTAATCCATTTTCTGGTCATTGTGTTATCCCCCTTTTTAAGAATTCGGCATATTTCAGGTCTTTACTAATTGTATACCACTATTCTGTGCACTTTTATCATTTTCTAGCATATTTTATTAATTAGCTTATAAGGAGCGTGGTAATAGTTTAGATTCTTTCCGAAAATACTTAAAGTATTCATTCTTCTAGGGCTGCTTTAAAAAAAACGATTGACTGATCGCTTCGATTTGCTTCTATATTTTTCATACTTTTATTTTACAGTATATTTGCAAGTTTCACTACCATTAAGATGGTCGAAAGTGGATGAAATTTTAAAATGTTGGTAACTATAAGTTCGAGGTGATTATAATGTCGGATGAACAAAAAGAACAAAGCAAAAAAGAACCCCCGCATAGTGTGCTGGCTAAATCATTAACAGTCGGATTCGTTGCGGGAGTTTTGTGGAGTGGGATTGGAGCTTTATCTTACTATTTTCATTTTTCAGAAGTATCAGCTGCATCATTCGTTTTTCGCTCTTTTTGGGAGACAGAATGGACAAGTTCTTTATTGGGCGAGATATTAGCTGTGATAATTGTAGGTTTATTATCTGTTTTAACAGCGCTTATCTATTATACAGCTTTGAAAAGTATGAATGGTATATGGCCTGGACTGCTTTTCGGTCTGGTGATTTTTGTAGGAATTTATTTTGGCTTAAATCCTATATTTAAGGCTGTACCTCACTGGAGAGAATTATCAGGAGATTCCATCGTAACTAATTTATGCTTATTTATCTTGTATGGTGTATTCATTGGATATTCTATATCTTACGAGTTTCACGAATACAACCAGCAGACGAAGTGATGATATGCTCATAGTATGATAAAATAACGGAGAGTATTCATTCTGAAATAGTTGGGTGGCTGATGATTGTTGAAACGATTGCTTTTATTGAATGGCCCTAATTTGAATAGACTTGGTCAAAGAGAACCGAAAACCTATGGCCATCATACCTTGCAAGACGTGGAGAGTCTGGTGACGGAAGCTGCTTCAGCTTATCACTATAAATTGGAGTGCTTTCAATCAAATCACGAAGGGGAACTGATCGATCGCCTCCACGAGGCGGAGGGTACTGTGGCTGGAGTTATTTTCAACCCCGCAGCTTATACTCATACGAGCATTGCCTTGCGTGATGCGATTGCCAGCATATCTGTACCGGTAGTTGAAATTCATATTTCAAACGTTCATGCACGCGAAGAGTTCAGGCATCATTCCATGTTAGCGCCTGTGTGTATGGGCCAAATTGTAGGATTCGGAATCGAAGGCTATCGAATCGCTGCTCTAGGATTGATTAATAAACTGGAAAACGAAGGGAGAGAAGCTGATGGGTAAACTTGATAACTTACGCCAGGCTTTTGAGAAACAACAATTAGATGGATTATTGATAATGAGTGAAAAGAACCGCCGCTATTTAACGAATTTTACAGGTTCAGCCGGAGCCTTGCTTATTACTCATAATAAAGCTTTGTTTATTACGGATTTCAGGTATACTGAGCAAGCTGCTGAGCAAGCCGTCAATTTTGAGATTGTTGAACATAAAGTACCTTTACATGAGGAAGTGGCGACTCAGATCGATAACCTTGGCTTGAAGAAGGTAGGTTTTGAAAAAGATCATCTTACATATGGGCAATATGACATGTTTGCTAAGAAATTGGATGCTGAATTTGTTCCGACCTCAGGTTTGGTCGAAAAGTTACGCTTGATAAAGACCGAAGATGAGATTACTATATTAAAGGATGCCACTAAAATAGCTGATGATGCATTTGAGCATATTCTTTCCTATATAAAACCGGGTGTCAGAGAAATTGATATCTCAAATGAGCTGGAATTCTTCATGAGAAAACAAGGTGCCTCCTCGTCTAGCTTTGATATTATCGTAGCTTCAGGGTATCGTTCCGCACTTCCTCATGGAGTTGCTTCTGAAAAAGAAATTCAAACCGGAGAATTGGTGACATTAGACTTCGGTGCTCTATATAAAGGGTATTGTTCAGATATAACCCGTACAGTAGCTGTCGGCGAAATCAGTGATCAACTAAAGGAAATCTACGATACAGTGTATCACGCCCAGTTGAAGGGTATGGAAGGTTTAAAAGCTGGAATCACTGGGAAAGAAGCAGATGCGCTGACCCGTGATTATATTAAGGAAAAAGGCTATGGTGAATACTTTGGTCACTCGACTGGTCACGGTATTGGCCTCGATGTCCATGAAGGTCCCGGTCTATCGTTTAGATCAGACATAAAATTGGAACCTGGTATGGTTGTGACTGTAGAACCGGGCATCTATGTTCCGAAAGTCGGCGGCTGTCGAATTGAAGATGATACGATTATTACTGAGAACGGAAACGAGAAATTAAGTCATTCGACTAAGAAGCTTATTACACTATAATTAGGAGGGAATTCAATATGATATCTGTGAACGATTTTCGCACAGGGTTAACGATTGAAGTTGATGGTAATATTTGGCAAGTTATGGATTTTCAGCATGTGAAACCAGGAAAAGGAGCGGCATTTGTACGCTCAAAGCTTCGTAATTTGCGAAACGGAAACATCCAGGAAAAAACCTTCCGTGGAGGAGAAAAGGTTGAGAAGGCTCACATAGAGAATAGAAGAATGCAATATCTGTATGGTTCAGGTGATATGCACGCGTTCATGGATACAGAAAATTATGAGCAAGTGGAACTGCCTACTGCTCAAATCTCACATCAGCTCAATTATTTGAAAGAGAATATGGAAGTTCAAATCCAAACCTATCAAGGGGAAACCATTGGTGTGGAGCTTCCTAAAAACGTAGAGCTTAAAGTGGTAGAAACAGAACCGGGTATTAAAGGTGACACCGCTAGTGGCGGAACTAAACCAGCAACTCTTGAAACAGGGCTGATTGTACAAGTTCCATTCTTCATAAATGAAGACGAAGTTTTATTGATCAGTACAACGGACGGTAAATACGTATCCAGAGCATAAATAAAGGTTTAGAAGAGTAGTCCTGATAGGGCTGCTCTTTTTTTTATGGCGAAAACCATGAATAGTTTTGTTCTCATGATGATAGAAACAAGCGTTTATTCAGCATATCAATCTCTTTATTTCCACTTTCTATCATGTGTCATAACTTTTGAGAGAGGACATACATATAAGGTAAAGCATCTAAAGGAGAATGGTGCCATGAAGGAAATTATCCGGCTGTTTCCGAATCCATACCATCCCGCTATGCATAAAAAAATTAATTGGAATACCGTTCAAGAGATACGCCTTCGAGTTAACCGATGCTTGGAAGTGACGGATACTAATGGAGTGTCTTATGTAACGGATCAAGTCGCAGGGAGGCAAGACTTATCGTATGTACTCAACCAAGTAAGCCAGTTCTCCGTCTATAAGTTCAAGGAAGAAATGAAGGAAGGATTTATTACGATAGAGGGGGGGCACAGGATTGGACTGGCTGGAAAAACCAACATCCACGAACGAAGTGTAGAAGTTTTAAAAGATATAACGTTTATGAATATTAGAGTAGCTCGCTCATCTATTGATAGCGGAAGAAAGGTTCTGCCTTATCTATTAAATGAGGGAAAGTGGTTGAATACATTAATTATCGGTCCGCCTCATTCAGGTAAGACAACCGTACTGAGAAACCTTGCTAAATGGATTGGCTCTGGGACAGAGTTCAAACCAGCCTCCAAAGTGGCTCTCGTTGATGAGAGATCTGAAATCGCTGCCTGTAAAGACGGCGTCCCTCAGCTTGAAGTAGGGGAGCGGACAGATGTTATGGATGGATGCCCAAAAGCCGTCGGTATGATGATGATGATCCGCTCAATGTCCCCTGAAGTCATCATTGTTGATGAAATAGGGGGGACGGAAGATGCACTTGCTATAAAAGAAGCGATATACACCGGCGTCCAGGTGATTTGCAGCGTACATGGAAACAACCAAATATCTGTAGCTCGGCGCCAGGATGTTCAAGAACTGATAGAAAACCAGGCTTTCGATAGATTTATCATCCTTAATAGACTATCTGCATCGAGTAGCTGCATCGAAGTGTTAGATGAAAAGGGTAGTCAATTGATCAGGTTAAAGGGGGAGGGGGACCATGGAGTGGTTGGGAGCACTGATCGTACTAGTCGCCACCACGTGGGTAGGTTTTGACGCTGCGTCAAAGTTCAAAAAGCGTCCAGGGCAAATTAGACAGTGGAAAAGCGCACTTCAAATGATAGAGGCAGAAATGGTTTATAGTCAGTCTTCATTGTGGGATGTATGTGAAAAATTATCCAAAGTGCTCCCTTCACCAATCTGCTATTTTTTCTCAAGTTTGGTAAATGGAAAAAGTACATGTACAGACTTTAGTGAGTTATGGACTTCTGAATTAAGAAAGCAATGGTTTTGGAATGCTATGGCCAAAAGTGAATTGGATATATTGATCCAATTTGGAAATACACTAGGACAGCATGATCTGGATCAACAGCAAAAGCAGATTAAGTTAACTTTGCACCACCTTGATTTACAGCTCAATGAGGCGATTGAAGTTTCAGTCAAGCATCAGCGGCTGGCGCGCGGGATTGGGGTGCTTAGCGGTTTATTAGTGGTTTTACTACTTATATGACAAGGGGGAGGGGACGTTTTTGTTCCAAGACGCATCCATCCTGTTTCAAATTGCTGGGATAGGAATCATCGTAGCTATGTTCCACAGTATTCTAAAGCAAATGGGAAAAGAAGAAATTGCTCAAGTTGTTACTTTGACAGGGTTCATCATTGTGTTATTCATCGTGTTGCACAGACTTGCTGATTTATTCCAGCAAATCAAATCCGTATTTCTTTACCAGGGATAACCGGTATGGACATCATTCAAATCGTCTCTATAGGTTTAATTGCTACCATGCTCATCATCTTATTGAAAGAGCAAAAGTCTTCTATCGCATTTCTTTTGTTGTTATTTACAGTTTTGTTGATCTTCATTTCCATATTGGATCAAATTAAATATATTTTTTCTCTTCTTCAATATATGTCTGAACAAGCTCAAGTCGAATCGATTTATTTTAAAACCATTCTTAAAATCATAGGTATTGCTTACATCACAGAATTTGGCGCTCAGCTCATCCGTGATGCGGGGCTTGGAGCTTTAGCATCAAAGGTTGAATTAGCTGGTAAGTTATTCATATTGATGTTAGCGATACCTATCATAACGGCGTTAATTGAAACGATCTTGGATTTCATACCTGGAGCGGCAGGTTAAGGATTGAGGTATGCCATGAAATTAATGACGTCTATATGTTTTTTATGGATAGGACTCCTTCTCTTTCCGATGGCCATCTCAGCTGCAACTACAAATGAAGAAGTTGAATCGTTAAGAGAACATTTTTCAACAGAAGAATTAGAGAGGAACTACGAGCAATTACACGAACAATACGGAGAGTATATGCCTTCGATTTCTTTCAGTGATATGAGTGACTGGAGCGAAAAAGAAGTCGAACCTTCTGGCTGGATATCAGGAATTCTTCATTTCCTGTTTAATGAACTTCTTTCGAATGGAAAGCTGCTTGGCGCTCTATTATTTTTGACGTTGTTCAGTACGCTGCTTCAAGCAATGCAGTCATCTTTTGAGAATACCGTGATTTCCAACATTGCTTATATGGTCGTCTATCTTGTGCTTATTGGTTTGGCTTTAGAAAGCTTTGGACAAGTCATCGAATACACCCTTGGCGCTATAAACCAAATGAGCAGTTTCATGATCGGACTGCTTCCTTTATTACTCGGAATAATGGCATCCTTCAGCCATCTTCTTTCCATATCTTTTTTCCATCCAATTATAATTGCTTTAGTCCAATCCAGCGGCCTGTTGGTAAAACATTTATTAATTCCATTATTTGCTTCATCTGCGCTTCTGTTGATCGTCGGCACATTGAATGAGTCGTTCAAAGTAGACCAGCTGGCAGAATTATTACGAAAAACTGGAGTCGCAGTGATGGCGGTATATTTAACGTTGTTCTTAGGTGTAATTTCGGTACAAGGAACAGTCACCGCTGTCCAGGATGGTGTCACGATGAAAACAGCAAGATTTGTTACAGGAAACTTCGTCCCGGTCGTAGGAAGACTATTCACAGATGCCACCGATACAATTTTGGGAGCCTCCCTAATATTAAAAAATACGCTCGGTCTGGCAGGGGTTGTCATCCTGTTAGGGATCGCCTTATTTCCTGCTTTGAAAATTTTGGCCATAGCGATCATTTATAAATTAGCTGCGGCACTTCTGCAGCCATTAGGAGATGGCCCGATCGTTACAGCGATGGATATTGTCAGTCGTCATATGATGTATATATTTGCTGCCTTGCTAATGGTATCAATGATGTTCTTTTTAGTCATAGTCATTATGGTAGCTGCAAGTAATATTACTATGATGGTTCGATAAGGGTGATCATATGCAAGTATTTATCCAGTGGATAACAGAGATTGTATTATTTTTGTTGTTAGCTATGGTTGCAGATGCTCTGCTGCCTTCAGGAGCCATGAGGAAGTATGCAAGATTAGTGATGGCGATTCTTCTTCTGTTAGTTATTTTAGACCCGCTGCTCCAGTTTTTGAAGTTGGATCCGCAGCAAATCATTCAGTCTGTTGAAAGCAGGATGGACACTAGTATAAAGACGGAAGAAATGAGTGGGGAAATCGAGGACAAGAAAAATGAAATATTACGTGGACAAGACGCATATACATTACAGCAAGTGGAAGAAGCAGTCTTAGATCAGCTGCAGAAACCTTTGAAAGCCGATTATGAACTCAGCCTTAATCAAGTGGACTTCAAGTTTCTGGAAGAATCTTATTCAATGGAATCACTGGACAAGCTGATATTATATGTATCCTCAAACAACGAGGAGGGTGACATAGAAGAAGTAATCATTTCCACCTCAAGTGAGGATACAAATCAAAATTTGACAGTAAGAAATGAAGATCGTGACAGGGTATATGAGTATGTCGCGGACCAACTAGATCTAAATCGGCAGCAAATTGAAATTCACTGGGAGGAAGGCCATGAGTAAATGGTGGAGTAAACTCGTAAGCCCATTGACTTCAAAAGATGGAAACAGCGTGAACAAACGCAAATATTTTATCATTATCGGAATGATAGGAGTACTCTTCATTTTAATGAGTAATTGGTTTCAGACGCCTGATACAAGCAGCCCGCCTCCTGTGCAAAGCGATTCCGAAACGTTGAACCAGGAAGTGGAAGAGACCTCCCTTTCTGTTGAGCAGCTGGAATCAGAATTTGAGTCGCAGCTGAAGCCGCTTCTGGAGAATATCCAAGGAGTGAGTGAGGTGGAGTTAATGATCAATTTATCTGCGACGGAGGAAAAAGTGTATGACAAAAACTTGATTATTGGAAAGCAGACAACGAAGGAAACAGATAAGAATGGAGGGGAAAGGGAGATTGAGGACTATTCAAAGGAACAGCAGCTAGTATTAGTCCGACAGGGCGATCAAGAAGTGCCGCTGCTTACGAAAACAAATAAGCCAGAGGTGAGCGGGGTATTCGTAACAGCAAAAGGTGTAGAGCAGATGAAAGTTAAAGAATGGGTCGTTGATGCAGTGTCCAAGGTGCTTGATGTACCCAGTCATAGAGTATCAGTTTTACCTAAATCATAGGGAGGGATTAGATTGGTGAAAAAACAGACAGTATGGCTATTGACGATGTTGAGTTTATTGATTGTGTTAAGTGTGTACTATATGACTTCTCCAGATAATGGGGAGATGGCTTTCATACAAGATGATCAGTGGGAAGAGGGAGAAGATGTTGATGTGAATGGGGAAGGGACTTCAGAAGATGTTGTCACTTCGGATTTTACTGCTGAAGAACTGTTCGCATCGATTCGGTTAGAAACACAAAGTGAAAGAGACCAAAAAACAGAGCAATTATCTGAGATTGTAGCTTCTAGTGAATATTCTGCAGAGGAGAAGAACGAAGCGATGGAAGAAATGGAAACATTGCAGGAAACTTCTTCTAAAGAATCCATTTTAGAAAATACAATTCGAGCAAGCATTCCATATGAGGACGTGCTTGTAAGAGCCGAAGATGAAGTCATTCAGGTTACTGTCAAAGCCGATGAACTTACTAAGGCGGAAACAAGGGAAATCATGCAGATGGTGTCGGATGAATTCGGGCAAATGAGAGTGGAAGTGAAGTTCCAACCGAGTAAATAAATAGAAAACCTCCTGTGCTGTGATTCAGGAGGTTTTTTTATTGTTGATAATGTTCTTTAGGGATAGTTGCAGTTAGACGTCATTGTGTCGTAGAATGTTAGAAGAAGTTATTAGTACCATTCATAAAAGTTAATTTACATAAAGGGGTGCCCTAAGATGTTAAAAGTTCAAGAAATAAGAGAACTAATTAAGTTGATTGATCAATCACAAATTGACGAATTTTCTTACGAAACAAATGGAACTAAAGTATGTATGAAGAAAAGTGGTGGACAGGTCGTCACAGAAGCGCCGGCCATTCAGGAAACTGCTAAAAAACCAGAACCAGAAGTAAAAGAGACGCCTGAACCTAAACAGGAAACAACAAAGGCGGAAGAGAGTAAAGAAGAGACTGAAGCAAAATCTGACTATGATAAAGAAATCACTTCTCCTATGGTGGGGACTTTTTATGAATCACCTTCACCGGAAGAGGGTGCATATGTAAAAGTCGGTGACAGCGTAAAGCAGGATAGTGTTGTCTGTATCGTAGAGGCGATGAAGTTATTTAATGAAATTGAAGCTGAAGTATCCGGTGAAATCGTTGAAATTCTAGTGGATGATGGCGAACTAGTGGAATACGGTCAGCCATTATTCAGAGTGAAAACGTCATAGTTCGGGGGTGGAGTCATGATTAAGAAAGTTCTAGTTGCGAATCGTGGGGAAATTGCGGTTCGAATCATTCGCGCTTGTAAAGAAATGGACATTGAAACGGTTGCGGTATATTCAGAAGCAGATAAAGAAGCTCTCCATGTTCAAATTGCTGACGAAGCTTATTGTGTCGGTCCAACGTTAAGTAAAGACAGTTACTTAAATTACACAAATATAATGAGTCTGGCGACTTTGACCGGAGCAGATGCCATCCATCCAGGTTATGGCTTTTTAGCTGAGAACGCTGAGTTCGCTGAGATGTGTGAAGAGTGTAAAATTACGTTTGTCGGGCCTTCCGCTTATGCTATTCAGAAAATGGGTACGAAAGATGCAGCCCGTGAAACGATGCGCGAAGCAGGTGTCCCGGTCGTTCCTGGATCGAAAGGTATTATAAAAGACGTGGAAGAAGGAAAGCGTGTTGCAGAAGAAATAGGCTATCCTGTCATCATTAAAGCGACTGCTGGCGGGGGCGGAAAAGGTATCCGCGTAGCACGTACAGAAGAAGACCTTGAAAAAGGGATACGTGTGACTCAGCAGGAAGCAGAAACTGCGTTTGGAAACCCAGGCGTTTATATTGAAAAATTCATAGAAGATTTCCGTCACGTCGAGATTCAAGTCCTTGCAGATAATCATGGGAATGCGGTGCACTTGGGTGAACGTGACTGCAGTATACAACGAAGGCTTCAAAAATTAATTGAAGAAACCCCTTCTCCTGCTATCACTCCTGATATCCGTAAGAAAATGGGCGACGCAGCAGTTAAAGCTGCATTAGCAGTTGATTATTCAGGAGCTGGAACTGTTGAATTCATTTTTGACCAAAATGAACAATCGTTTTATTTTATGGAGATGAATACGAGAATTCAAGTGGAGCACCCTGTGACGGAAATGGTTACTGGGGTCGACTTGATCAAGGAGCAGCTGAATGTAGCTAATGATGAAAAGCTGACATATTCTCAAGAAGAAATAAAGTTTGAGGGTTGGGCGATGGAATGTCGTATTAACGCTGAAGATCCTTTTAAAAACTTTATGCCTTCAGCAGGAACGATAGATATGTATTTAGCCCCTGGCGGCTTTGGTATCCGTGTAGATTCCGCTGCTTATCCAGGCTATATGATCCCGCCATACTATGATTCAATGGTAGCTAAACTGATTACTTACGGAAAAGACCGTGATGAAGCCATTCGTAAAATGCGTCGAGCTTTAGATGAGTTCGTTGTGGAAGGAGTCAAAACGACCATTCCGTTCCACCAGCGGATGATGGAACATGAAGTATTTGTTAATGGCGACTTCAACACAAAATTTCTTGAAAACTATACAATAATGGAAGATTAACAAAATAGGAGTGGTCATTGATGGATGAAAGACAATTGTTGAACGTTACAGAAGGCTCAACGCTTGGTAATGTTGAGATTGCTCCGGAAGTTATTGAAGTTATTGCAGGTATAGCTGTATCAGAAGTTGCAGGAGTCGCCTCAATGCGTGGGAATTTTGCCACAGGTGTAGTGGAGCGGCTAGGTAAAAAAAGTCATGGCAAAGGTGTGAAGGTTGAACTGGATCAAGATGGAATTCTTATAGATGCTTATGTCGTCATGGACTATGGCATTTCAATCCCTGACACAGCACAAAAGATCCAGGATAATACACGCCAGGCTTTAAAAAACATGACTGCACTCGAGATTAAAGAAATTAATGTTCACGTGGTCGGCGTCCAAATGGATTCCAAAGAAGAAGCAGAAATCGAAGAAGAATGAAGATAAGGCCGGTTGGGCTTGCCCTTAACTGGTCTTTTTCTATTGACAGAATAGCAATTCAAAGGCGGAAATGTTATGATTCTTACGGATATGACATTAAAGGAGCAGAATATAGATGAAACGACGATTAGCAAGAGAAAAAGCATTCCAAACCCTTTTTCAAATTGACTCAAGTGACATTAGTACAGAAGAAGCGATGCAGCATGTACTGAATGAGGAAGAAGAGGATGCTTTTTTAAACCAATTGATTGATGGGGTTATAGAACATAAAGAGAAGATCGATCCTTGGATTGAGGAGCATTTAGAGCATTGGACCTTTGCTCGTTTAGCCAGGGTAGAAAAGACCTTATTAAGAATGGCAGCCTACGAAATTAAGTTCAATGAGGACGTTCCTACACAGGTTGCGATTAATGAAGCAGTAGAATTAGCTAAAATTTTTGGAGAAGATCAATCAGGAAAATTCATTAATGGCGTGCTATCAAAAATGGTGAAGTAGGAAGGGGAAAACGACTATGTCAGCAGAAGTGATTTATGGAAAGCAGCTTGCCGAAACGATCAGGCAGGAAATGAAAGAGGAGGTTGCCCAGTTAAGTGAACAAGGCATTCATCCTAAACTAGTTGTCATCATCGTGGGAGAAGACCCGGCTTCCCAGTCCTATGTTAAAGGGAAACAACGGGCTTCTGAAAAAATCGGCATGAATTCCGATTTATTAGAGTTATCTGCGGATACTTCTGAAGAGAAGCTCTTGGAAATCATTAAAGAATTGAATGAGGATAAAAGCGTTCACGGAATTCTTGTGCAGCTTCCTTTGCCTGAACAAATCGATGATCAGAAAGTTATTGAAGCGATTGACCCTTCTAAGGATGTCGATGGGTTTCACCCTAGTAATGTAGGGCGCTTGATGACTGGGCAAGAAACATTTTATCCTTGTACACCCTATGGAATTTTAGTGATGCTGCAGCGTGCAGATATTTCTCTTGAAGGAAAGCATGTAGTTATTGTAGGACGCAGTAACTTAGTCGGAAAACCTGTAGGACAGCTTCTTTTGAACGAAAATGCAACAGTGACTCATTGCCACTCAAGAACAAAAAATTTAAGAGAGCATACGAAGCAGGCAGATATTCTGATTGTAGCTGCGGGTAAAGCGGGGTTAATTACAGGTGAAGATATATCAGATGGTACGGTAGTCATAGATGTAGGAGTAAACCGAGTCGATGGGAAGTTGACAGGGGATGTGGATTTTGAATCGGCTTCAGAAAAAGCATCACATATTACCCCTGTTCCAAAAGGGGTCGGTCCTATGACTATTACAATGCTGCTGCACAATACGATCAAAGCAGCTAAGTGGATTCACCAAAAGTAAGGAGACTTTCTAGTGAATGATCGCTATTTAACCGTTTCGGCACTTACCAAATATATTAAACGCAAACTTTCTCATGACCCTCATTTAAAAGAAGTTTGGTTAAGAGGGGAAATATCGAATTTTAAGCATCATAGCCGGGGGCATATGTACTTGTCTATCAAGGATGATCAATCCCGCATTCAAGCCGTGATGTTCGCAGGTAATAATCGGTCTTTGAAATTCGCTCCTGAGAACGGGATGAATGTTCTTGTGCGTGGTGAGATCAATGTGTACGAACCTATGGGATCTTATCAGCTCTACATCCAAGAGATGGAGCCTGATGGTATAGGAGCCCTTTACTTAGCGTTTGAACAATTGAAAGAAAAATTAGAGAAAGAGGGATTGTTCGACTTCAGCCGAAAGCGGGCGATTCCATCTTATCCTAAACATATAGGTATTATAACCTCCCCCACAGGGGCAGCGATACGGGATATCTTAACGACGATTAAACGAAGGTATCCGATTGTTAAGGTTTCGATTTTTCCTGTTCTCGTCCAAGGAAAATCAACAGCTTCTTCTGTGTCCAAAGCCATTGAATACGTCAATCAACATATCGATTGTGATGTCCTTATTGTAGGGAGGGGAGGTGGATCATTAGAGGACCTTTGGGGGTTCAACGAAGAAGTCGTGGCACGAGCCATCGCAGGATCCCGGATTCCGGTCATTTCTGCCGTAGGTCATGAAACAGATACAACAATCAGTGATTTCGCTGCGGACTTAAGAGCAGCTACTCCGACTGGAGCAGCAGAGCTTGCCGTACCTTCTCTCGTTGACATTAAGCAGCATATCCAGGATGTGACGAGGAGACTGCATCGTACTTTAGAGGTAAAGCAGTCTGAAGCCGAACAGCGCCTTATTCGTCTGAAAAAATCCTACGCTTTTAAATACCCGGAACAGCTGATGCGCCAGAAAGAACAAGACTTGGACCGCTTGATCGAGCAGCTCCACAAAAGCGCAGATTCAATAAAAAGCCGTGAAGGTGAACGTTTGAAATACTTGAAGAACAGACTTCAACAACAACACCCCGCATCACAGATCGAGTCCGGACAAAAGCAAGTCCATGATGTTACGAAGCGGCTGCACACTGAGTTTCAATATAAACTTAAATCTAAGCAAGAAGAATTCAGAGCCTCTTTAGAAAAGCTTTCATTACTGAACCCACTAGATACAATGAAGCGTGGCTATGCTATACCGTATCTGGAAACTGGTAAAGTGTTAAAAGACGTTAAGAGCGTACAAAAAGGGGACGAAATCATCGTCAGCATCCATAATGGTTCTTTATACTGCAAAGTAGCTGATGTCAAGGAGGAAAACCGATGAGCGAAGAGAACAAAGAACTGAGCTTTGAGGAAGCGATGAAACAATTGGAAGAAATCGTAGAAAAACTTGAAACCGGCGAGGTTCCTTTAGAAAAAGCGATAGAGTATTATCAGGGTGGCATGAAGTTATCGAAGCTTTGTAATGAGAAGTTAGGGAATGTAGAAAAACAAATGCAGCAAATTTTAAATGAACATGGGGAATTTGAGCCTTTTGATGTTCAGGAGGAAGAATAGTGGATTCGCTAATCGAATACTTAGATGGAAAGCGGCAGCTAGTGAATACGCAATTAGAAAATTATGTTACCGCAAATACGGATGAAGGCCGGGTACGGGACGCGATGCTCTACTCGATTGAGGCTGGAGGAAAGCGTCTGCGACCTATCCTTTTATTAGCAACTATAGAAGCTTTCCGCGGAAACCCTTCTAAAGGACTCCCGGTAGCCTGTGCGTTAGAAATGATTCATACTTACTCCCTTATTCATGATGACCTTCCTGCTATGGACAATGATGACGTAAGGAGAGGCCAGCCGACAAATCATAAGAAATTTGATGAAGCGACGGCTATATTAGCTGGAGATGCACTGCTAACGCTTAGCTTTCAAATCATCACGGACTCCAATGACCTTACGAATGATGAAAAAGTATTCATTGTAAGAGAATTATCAAAAGCCAGCGGTCCAAAAGGAATGGTCAATGGACAGATGAAAGATATGCAATATGAAAACCATGATATTCCGTTGCGTGAGCTCGAAGACATACATCGGCAGAAAACTGGCCGTCTATTAAACTTTGCCGTGTTATCAGGGGCTTATTTAGCTGAAGCTGATGATCAGGTAATGGACAACCTGACAGCGATGGCAGGAGCACTGGGTTTAATATTCCAAATCCAGGATGACATTCTCGATGTGGTAGGCGACTCTCATGCTATCGGCAAGCCTATCGGAAGTGACGAAGGAAACAATAAGAGTACCTATCCTCAGTTATTAGGGCTCGAAGGTGCTATTGCACAGAAAGATGGGTATGTTGAGGTTGCTCAAAATGCTTTACACGAATCAGGGATAAATGGCACCACTTTATCTGAATTGATTGACTATTTAAGCAGCCGCGACAGATAAGATTGGTTCAGCGTTTTTTAATTGAGGATGTCAGGTGGATGTGATATATTATATTTACAAAAGGAATGGTGCAGTATCCTAGTCGGTCCTCCGTTCCCGAAGGCGGGCCTAAAAATCCGCCAAAGGGCACATCGATGAAGTTCCTTGTGTCGGCTTGAGGCGCCCAGCCTTGGGTCGATGCTGGGAGTTAAGGTCGCAGGGCGATCCACAAAGGCATGTGGGCGTTGACCCTGCTTCCGCGGAGGCCCATTCTTGTGAGAGTATCTCAGCCAGAGACTCTTATGAAATGGGGTATGAACCTACTTTTATATGGAGTAACATCTATATAAGTAGCGTAGCCTGCCTTGAGTGGTTCTTGAGGGGATTATAGCCATGGACCATTCACCACTTCGGATGGCCACTGAAGTGTGAATGTTGTCGCTATATGAAATCAGAACTGCAAAAGAGGCTAAGGAACGGTTAAAGGCTGTCGGGGAAATCCCCTAGGCTGTTTCATGGACGGGGATCAGGAATTATAGTACGGACTAAGTGGTAATCTAGTCCAGCATTCGGAAACGAAGCTGATTCGGTTTTAAAGGGGAACCGCCAGAGTGGTGACACTCGGTAACCGAATGGGAAAACCTACTAGACCTAAGCCGTAATTTTTACCTGATCCGCGACCATTCCTTTTTACATAAGTCTTTTATATACGAGGGTTGAAATGGACAATAAATTAAAAAAATCATTAAAATTTAGTGTTAGTATTGCCGTTATCACTTTTGTGCTAGCGGCTATTTTTTCAGTTATATCAAACTCTGTCATGAGCGGTGTAGTCTGGGGAATCGGATTAGTCATCGTGTTAGTCATTGTATTTACGGGAGTTGTATTTGATATGTTGGGAATAGCAGCGACAGCAGCTTCTGAACCTCCTTTCCACGCCATGGCCGCTGAAAAAATCCCCGGATCAAAAGAAGCGATCATTATCGTAAGAAATGCTGACCGATTCGCAAGTTTTTGTAATGATGTAATAGGGGATATATCAGGTATAGTTAGTGGTACGGCTTCAGCCGTCGTTGTTATCCAAATCGCCAACACGCTTGGACACTCTGATGGATCGAGCGTTCAGATCACATTATCTGTTATATTAACTAGTATAGTCGCAGCATTAACTGTAGGTGGGAAAGCCGTAGGGAAATTCCTCGCTATAAATTCCTCTACAAAAATCATCTTTTTTGCTGCACGGGTGATTGCGTGGATTGAAGCAAATTTAAAAATAAAAATTCTTTCCGCCGCTACAAAAAACACTCGAAAATCACGATAAATATAAGGGGGTCCATTTATGGATCTGTACAAGATTAAAGACCCGTCATTTTTGAAGGCTCTATCTATTGAACAACTTAAAGACCTATCATCAGATGTCAGGAAATTCCTTATCGAAAACTTGTCTTCTACAGGTGGACATTTAGGAGCGAATTTAGGGGTTGTAGAACTTACTCTTGCTTTGCATCACGTATATGAAAGCCCTAAAGACAGGTTCCTTTTCGATGTTGGCCATCAATCATATATCCATAAAATTTTAACAGGACGAGCTGAGAAGTTCGACACGCTAAGAAAATACGAAGGCTTATGCGGCTTTCCCAAGCGTAACGAAAGCGAGCACGATGTGTGGGAAACCGGTCATAGCTCAACGTCTTTGTCCGCGGCTATGGGAATGGCAATTGCCAGGGATTTAAAAGGTGAATCGCATTCCATTCTTCCTATTATAGGGGACGGCGCTCTGACAGGCGGAATGGCTCTGGAAGCACTCAACCATATTGGGGATGAGAAAAAGAATGTAACCGTTATCTTAAATGATAACGAAATGTCGATCGCTAAAAACGTGGGAGCCCTTAACACAGCGCTCGGCCGTATGAGGAGCGCTGGAAAATATAATCGTGCAAAAGACGATTTGGAATGGCTTCTCAAAAGAATTCCTGCTGTTGGTGGAAAACTGGCCCAAGCAGCCGAGAGGCTTAAAGACAGTATGAAGTATTTTGTGGTTCCTGGCATGTTTTTTGAAGAGCTGGGTTTTACTTACTATGGTCCTGTTGACGGACATGACTACCATGACCTTCTTGAAAACCTCCAGTATGCGAAAAAAACGGAAGGCCCGGTGATCATACACGTCATCACTCAAAAAGGGAAAGGTTATCACCCTGCAGAAACAGATCTGAAAGATAAGTGGCATGGAGTGGGCCCTTATAAAATAGAATCAGGTGAAAAAATCAAAGCGGCAGGAGCTCCGCCAGCGTGGAGTGAAGTTATCAGTGATACTCTCATTAAGGAAGCACGCACCGATAAACGTATTGTAGCAGTGACTCCTGCCATGGTGCTTGGATCAAAACTTGAAAAATTCCAGGCGGAGTTCCCAGATCGATTATTCGACGTAGGTATTGCTGAACAGCATGCTACAACGCTATCAGCCGGATTGGCAACTCAAGGCATGAAGCCGTTTTTGGCAATTTATTCGACTTTTCTGCAGCGCGGATATGATCAAGTCATCCATGATGTAGCAAGGCAGAACTTGAATGTCATTTTCGGTATTGATCGCGCCGGTCTCGTCGGAGCGGATGGAGAAACTCATCAGGGTGTATTTGATATAGCATTCCTGCGCTCAGTTCCTAATATAGTTCTGATGATGCCCAAAGACGAAAATGAAGGCCAGAACATGGTACACACTGCGGTGAAGTATAATGATGGTCCAATAGGTATCCGTTATCCAAGAGGGAACGGAAGCGGTGTGGAGATGGATGATAATCCAACTGCCCTTCCAATCGGCAGCTGGGAAGTTCTAAAAGAAGGGTCTGACGCTGTCTTACTCACATTCGGTACTACGATACCAATGGCCTTAGCAGCAAGAGAACGTCTTCTAAAGGATGGCATCTCCGTTCGTGTTATAAATGCTCGCTTTATCAAACCGATGGACGAGCCTATGCTTCACGATATTATGGGTGAAGAATTGCCGATTGTTACTATAGAAGAAGCAGTTCTGCTGGGCGGCTTCGGTTCGAGCGTACTTGAATTCAAAGAAGAACACAATTATAAATCATGGATCAAACGGCTCGGTGTGCCCGATCGTTTCATAGAACACGGAAGTGTAAGTAAGCTGTGGGAAGAAATCGGGTTGACGGAAGACAATATTATAAATGAAGTCAAAACTATGAAATTGACTAAAAAGCGAAGGGCTTAAAAAAATGAGTAAAAAAGTAAGGCTAGATGTACTCCTCGTTGAAAGAGGATTGTTTGAAACTAGAGAAAAAGCGAAACGAACAATTATGGCCGGTCTCGTTTTTCATGAGCAGGAGCGGATGGATAAACCCGGTTTAAAGGTGGACGAAGAAATTGAGTTGACCGTTAAAGGGAAAGCCATCCCCTATGTTAGTCGCGGCGGCTTAAAATTGGAGAAAGCTTTAAATACGTTCTTTCTTGATATTGATGGCAAAATTATGATTGATGTAGGCTCATCTACCGGAGGCTTTACAGATTGTGCTCTGCAAAACGGAGTGGCATTAAGTTATGCTGTCGATGTAGGATACAACCAACTGGATTGGAAGCTTAGAAACCATGAGCAGGTTGTCGTTATGGAACGTACAAACTTTCGATATGTGACAGAAGAAGACTTAAAATACGGGCGTCCGGATTTCGCATCAATCGATGTTTCCTTTATATCGCTGCGCATTATTCTGCCTGTTTTGGCCACATTACTTAAGAAAGACAGTGATGTTGTTGCTCTAATAAAGCCTCAATTTGAAGCGGGTAGAGAACAAGTCGGAAAAAAAGGAATCATAAAAGATCCAAAAATCCACAAACACGTGATTGATACTATCTTATCATTTGCCATGAAGCACGGATTTTCCGTACACGGCTTGACGTTTTCTCCCATTACAGGCGGTGATGGCAATATAGAATTCCTTGCTCACTTTCAATACGTGGGTGGGGAAGGGAAATTCATATCGGATGCCGACAGCTATTCAGTAGTAGAAGAAGCGCACAAGAGCCATAAAAAAGCAACATAACTTTCGGAAAGAGGCTAGTGGACATTAGCCTCTTTCTTCAAGAGAATAAAAAAGAAGCAGGAGTGTGATCATGAATAAAGGTCAGCGTCATATTAAAATTCGTGAGTTAATTACGAATGACGATATTGAAACACAAGATGAGCTGGTAGATCGGCTCAAAGGAATGGGGTATAACGTCACTCAAGCTACGGTATCTAGAGACATCAAAGAGCTTCATCTCGTAAAAGTACCCATGATGGATGGTCGGTATAAATATAGTCTGCCTGCGGATCAACGATTCAATCCGCTTGAAAAATTAAAAAGGCTTATGATGGATGCCTTTGTCAGTATTGATAGGGCAGGCCATTTTATCATTTTGAAAACCCTTCCTGGTAATGCGAACGCTGTAGGAGCGCTTATCGATAACCTAGAGTGGGAAGAAATCATGGGGACAATATGCGGAGACGACACATGCCTGATCATTTGCCGAAGCCAGGAACAAACAGAAGATATCAGTGAACAGCTACTAAATATGCTATAAATTGAGGTGACTCACTTCATGCTTACAGAATTATCTATCAAAGATTTTGCTATTATTGATAAAGTTACCATCACCTTCAAAGAAGGTCTGACGGTTTTGACGGGTGAAACAGGTGCTGGTAAATCCATCATCATCGACGCTATACAACTGCTCTCAGGCTCTCGAGGTTCTGTTGAATTTGTCAGGCATGGGACAAAAAAAGCAGATATTGAGGGTTTATTCACTGTGGAGAATTCACACCCGGTTTATAGCAAGGCCGAAGAGTTCGGCATAGACATCAGTGAGGATGGTATGGTTGTCCTGCAGCGAACCATTACAAACCAGGGGAAAAGCATTTGCCGTGTGAATGGGAAACTCGTCACGCTGGCGATTTTAAAGGAGTTTGGACGTTCCCTCATCGATATTCACAGTCAGCATGAAACTCAATCTCTTATGGATCCTGAACGGCATATAGAACTTCTTGATTTGTATGCTCACCGGAAGTTAAAGGATACTAAAGATGAATATACAATACAGTACGAGCAGCTGCTTTCGTTAAAAAAACGTTATAATGAACTAAGCGAAAATGAACAAGAGATGGCACAGAGGCTTGACTTGCTTGAATTCCAACTGCGCGAACTACAAGAAGCCGAACTTATGCCTAATGAAGATGAAGAGCTATCCGAAGAACGAAAAAAGCTGATGAATTTTGAAAAAGTCTACCAGGGAATTCATGATGCCTATAATTCATTATACGGAGAACAAAGAGGCTTGGATTGGCTCAGCCACGCTATGTCTTCTTTAGAAAGTGCAGCAGGTTACGACGAACAGACTTCTAAATTGTCAGAAGAACTCAATAATCATTATTACATGGTTGAAGAAATCAGTTTTCAATTGAGTTCCCAGTTAACTGAAATGGAATTTGACCCTGAAAGACTGAATTTCATTGAATCCAGATTAGATGAGCTAAACAGATTGAAGAAAAAATATGGACAGACCGTGGAACGTATGATGGAGTACGCTTCTGAAATTGAAGAAGAGATTGACGAGATAAAGAATAAGGATTCTCATTTAAATCGGCTTGAGATACAAATGAAGGACGCCGGAGCTGATGCTGTTCTCGAGGCTAAACATCTGCATGAAATACGAGCGAAGGCCGCTGTAGAGCTGTCAGAATCGATCCATGAAGAACTTAAGGATTTATATTTAGAAAAAGCTGCTTTTAATGTCGGCTTTTCTTATAAAGAAGGCAATAGTTCAGATCCAGAACTGGACGGACAGCCGATTCGTTTGAATAAGCGTGGAATGGACTTTATTACATTTTTAATTACGACTAATCCTGGTGAACCTTTGAAGGAAATACATAAAACGGCGTCTGGTGGAGAATTATCAAGGATTATGCTAGCTTTAAAACGTATTTTTTCAAAACACCAGGGAGTGACGAGCGTTATTTTTGATGAAGTGGATACGGGAGTAAGTGGGAGAGTCGCACAAGCGATAGGAGAGAAGATTCATGGTATTTCTGAAGGCTCACAAGTTCTCTGTATTTCTCATTTACCTCAAGTAGCGGCCATGGCTGATACTCATATTCGAATCGAAAAAGAAGTGAAAAACGATCGTACATCCACTTTGGTCTATGAGCTTTCTGAAGAAGACAAAGCTGATGAGATATCAAGGATGATATCAGGTGCAGAGATGACGGCAACAACGATAGAACACGCAAGAGAGCTTCTTACTTTAGCTGAAAAACACAAGCAAAAATAACGAAAGAGACGCATGGAGCATCCATGCGTTTTTATTTTGGAGAATGTTTCATGAGAAGGGAATCCATCCTATATTTTCTGTCATTATGCTCGTTTAAAAAATGCGATTGAAGCCCACATTATAAGTAAGCCAATTGTTTGGTTCAGGAGTGAAAAGGAGTGTGAGAAAGTGAAGAAAAAAGAAAAAATGAAGTTGATCTGTGGCTCCGTACTCCTATTGATGATGCTTGTTATTCCTTTAATTAATCCACTTCAAGAGTATATATCTATACCGACAGAGTTAAGAATAAATGCTTCTCAGTCTGTTACTGCAAGTGCCGGTGAACAATCGCTTCCGGCACTCTCGATGGATAAAATTACAGAAGGTGACAATGTTTTCCATGAATATGCTGGAATCCCGGTGAAAAAGACGGAAATGCAGCATGTCAAGGATATCCGGTTAGTACCGGGAGGACAGTCTGTAGGAGTTGAATTGCAGACGAAAGGCGTTTTAGTCGTCGGTCACCATCTTGTTAGTGAAGATAAAAACGAACAGACATCACCGGGAGAATATGCCGATATTCAAGTAGGAGATATTCTGCTGAAAGGAAATGGCAGAGAACTTAACCATATGGAGGATTTGTCCACAGTAGTGGCAGAATCTGGTGAAAATGATAAAAAAATAAAGTTTGATGTAAAAAGAGGGGAAGAAACATTTCAAGCAACGATAAAGCCCGAGGTCAATCCTAAAGAGGATAAATACCAAATCGGTTTATATGTTCGTGATTCCGCTGCGGGAATTGGAACAATGACCTTTTATGATCCTGAAACTAAAAAATATGGAGCTTTAGGTCACGTTATAGCGGACATGGATACGAAAAAACCGATTGAAATCCATGAAGGAACAATTGTTAATTCTAGAGTCACTTCTATACAAAAAGGAAACCAGGGTGTCCCAGGAGAAAAAAGAGCGGAATTCTCTTTAACGGATGATCGAATGGGTACGATTACAAAAAATAGTTCTTTTGGAGTCTTTGGAGAGCTGGAACAAGCTATTAAAAACGACAAATACTCAGAAGGATTACCTATTGCCTTAGATGAGGAAATAAAAGAAGGACCTGCAGAGATAATGACGGTGTTAAATGGAGAAGATCTTCAATCATTCGACGTTGAAATTGTTCGTAACATGCCTAAAGATTCACCTGTAACCAAAGGGATGATCGTGAAAATAACCGACCCGGAGCTTTTGGATAAAACCGGAGGAATTGTTCAAGGTATGAGTGGAAGCCCTATTATTCAAGATGGTAAAATTATTGGAGCTGTCACTCACGTATTTGTAAATGATCCTACCTCGGGTTATGGAGTCCATATTGAATGGATGCTGGAAGAAGCAGGAATCAATATTTACGAAGAAGATCATGCCAAAGCAAGCTAAATGAAATAAGAGCCTCTAATTTAGAGGCTCTTATTTCATTAATTTCGACAAAATTCGACAATGTTAATCGTGATAATGTTGAATATTATCGAATTACAAAGAAAATAAGAGTAAATAGAAGCATTTTCAAGATAATGTTATTTTTTATAAATAAATTTGCTATAATAAAGAAGGTTAATACTTCCTGATGTCGAATTAGTATATTAAGAAAGATCAGGATTATTTTGTAAGGAGGAAGGGTTAAATGGATAAAATAAAAGTGTGTTTAGCAGACGACAACCGTGAACTAATTAGACTTCTGGAGGATTATTTTTCAGATACTCAAGATATTGAAGTAATAGGTACGGCTTTTAATGGAAGAGACTGTTTGGAAATGCTGAAAGAGAATAAGCCTGACGTCCTTATTCTAGATATTATCATGCCTCATGTAGATGGACTAGCTGTTTTGCAAGAACTAAAAAGCGGTGAAAAATCTCCTGAAGTGATTATGCTGACAGCTTTCGGACAAGAAGAAGTGACGAAAAAAGCTGTAGAACTAGGCGCTGCTTACTTCATGATGAAGCCTTTTGATTTAGATCATCTTAGTGAACAGGTTCGTCAGATCAAACATGTAGGAGACCCTATCAACCGAGCAATGGGAAGCAGTTACACTAAAGCCAAGAAACCTGATTTAGACACAAGCATAACTCACATCATCCATGAAGTAGGAGTGCCAGCTCACATCAAAGGGTATCTCTATTTAAGAGAAGCGATTACTATGGTTTACACGGATATTGACCTGCTTGGCTCCATTACAAAAGTCCTTTACCCAGATATTGCAGTCAAATTTAATACTACAGCTTCACGAGTAGAGCGCGCGATTCGTCATGCTATTGAAGTAGCCTGGAACCGCGGGAATATTGACGCCATTTCCTCCTTGTTCGGATATACAATTTCTTCCACAAAAGCTAAACCGACAAACAGTGAATTTATTGCGATGGTCGCCGATCGCTTAAGACTAGAGCACAAAGCATCTTAATGAAATCCTCCTCTTTACCAGAGGAGGATTTTTTTATTTCATCTTGTTGTGAGATTATGATACAATTCTTAATTATTAGACACTTTAGTTCATAATAACAGGGAGTTGTACAAATGAAAGTAGTAAAATTCGGCGGAAGTTCAGTAGCCGATGCCAATCAACTAAAAAAAGTAACAGAAATCATTAGAGCGGATCGAGAAAGAAAAGCTATTGTCGTATCCGCACCAGGAAAAAGGCATGCAAAAGACACAAAAACGACAGATCTGTTAATTACTCTTGGGGAATCTGTCCAGGCACATGTGCAGAATCAAGCGATTTATGATCAGGTTATCGAGAGATTTGGCTCGATCATAAGGGAATTGGAGCTAGATCAGTCTATTCTAGAAAAAATCAAAAATAGAATTGATGAAGCGTCCGATTTAGTGAAAACAGATGTCAACCGCGGTATGGATGCATTGAAATCTTGCGGTGAAGATGGAACGGCATTAATTTTGAGTGCATACTTACAGACCAGGGAACTGGAATCTTATTATGTAAACCCAAAGGAAGCCGGCATTTTTGTCAGTGACCAGCCGGGCGGAGCATTAGTATTGGACGAAAGCTTCGAACATTTATATAAATTAAGGGAAAGAGAAGGTGTGCTTGTCATCCCGGGATTCTTTGGATATACACTAGATGATGAGTTGGTCACGTTCTCGCGCGGCGGTTCAGATATTACCGGCTCTATTGTAGCGGCAGGAATGAAGGTTGACCTATATGAGAACTTTACAGATGTGGATTCTGTCTTTTGTGTGAACCCGATGATCGTAGAAAACCCGCAGCAGCTTAAAACGCTGACTTACCGGGAAATGCGTGAACTTTCTTATGCTGGTTTTTCTGTGTTCCATGACGAAGCCCTCATTCCGGCATTTAAAGAGAAAATTCCTGTTTGTATCAAGAATACAAATAACCCGAGCGGGGACGGTACTATGATCGTAGCAGACTTGCCTGAGAGAGAAGGTCATGTGGCAGGTATAGCAAGCGACTCCGGATTCTTGAATTTATATGTCAGTAAATACTTAATGAACCGTGAAGTAGGATTCGGACGCAAATTGCTCCAAATTCTCGAAGAAGAAGAAATTTCTTTCGAACATGCGCCTTCTGGAATTGATGATATGTCCGTTATTATTAGAGATCATCAGCTGCCCGCTGAAAAAGAAGAAGTAGTGAAAGATCGCATACAAAATGAGCTTCAAGTCGATATGATTACGATAGAGAGAAACATGGCGATGATTATGATTGTGGGCGAAGGAATGAACGAGGCTATCGGTGTTGCCAGTAAGGCGACTACAGCATTTAGAGATGCTGATGTAAACATCGATATGATTAACCAGGGGTCTTCGGAAGTATCTATGATGTTCGGTATCAAATCAGATGATCTGAATGAAGCCGTACGATCCTTATATAAAGCTTTTTTCTGAAATACTGCATCACCTTAGAACTTAAATGCTCTAAAGGTATCGACTGTATAAGTAATAATTAAAAGCGAGGAGCCTTTTTTAATGGCTCCTCGCTTTTTTGTGAGGCTCGAGTGTGTTTTTTAATTCACCGAATGTTTGTACGTTTTCTTCGATGATGAGCTGTAGTAAGTGACTGAATAACTCAGCTGTCATTACCGCATCGTTTAGCGCATGATGTCTTTCCCGTTTGTCTATATTAAAACGTTTAAGCAGAGGATCGAGCTGATGTTTGACTTCTGGAAATAAGTGCCTGGCCATGACTTGCGAGTCAATGACAGGTACATTCAAGGCGGGTAATTTCCAGCGTTTGAGCATCGTCTGCAAAAATCGCATATCAAATTTCGCAGGATGGGCGACGAGCACGGAACCCTGGCAAAAGTCGAAAAAGTCTTGAAAAGCGTCCATGAATAATGGAGCCTCAGCCAGCTGGGTACGTGTCAGCCCGGTTAAGTTCAATGTTTGTTTGCCAACTGGCCGCAGGGGCTGCACGACGCTGTAGAAGGTTTTTCTATGGCACGCATCAAGCCCGTTTAATCTTATTGCACCAACCGAAATGATCTCATGGCCTATCTCCGGGATAAAACCTGTAGTTTCTAAATCAAAAATAGTGTAATCAAGCTCGCTTAACTTCGATTGCTGAATATTAGGGGACGGCATCGAATGTATTTGATCTGTTATTTTTTGATGAGTTTCCGTAGTTAAAAAAGGACGGATTTTATAATAATAAATGGGTTTTTCTATAAAAATGTATTTTAAAATCTGCAAATCGATAGGCAGCATTACATCACCCGATTTCGGTTGTAGCTCAATTCTAGAACTTGCTGTAGGCGTTTTGCAATATTCAATGCATCCTTTAAAGACTTCCTTTCATCTCTGTTGAGTTTGCTCAAACGTAATTCGTTCGTCACGTTTTCATCATTCCTTAATTGACTCAAATTCTCCTTAAGGCGGAATAGCATCAATCTATGGAGGGCAAGTTTCGCGTTTTCAGCATCTCTCGGATGGAAGCGTTCTTGTTCTGCCAGACTGTCCAGCCTGCTGATCGTGTTAATATTTTCAATTCCATATTTCATACTGTATATCCTCACGGCATTGACGATCTGCATGATCGCTGATTTCTTTAGATTCAGCGTTTTTCTTTTTCCTACGCCTGAAATTCGTCCGAAGGGCTGGACGGGTACTCTGAAACGGAGTGTGTCTTTCATTAAAAGTTGCTGAAGTCCCAGTGACCTTTGGACCCTTTGGGTAACGTATTTTTTCAAATCGTACGCTAGGGAAAAATCTCCAAAAATAGGGCGGAAATCCATGAAAATCGTGAAGTCGCGTATTTCTTCCGCATCCATCTTTGAAATCCACTGGTCTATACTGCTATGCCACTGGCTCATTTGCTGCCGCCACTTATCCTCACGAGCCATGATTCCGCCTGAACAATAAGGGAACCCACATTCATTTAGCATAAAGTTTATTTTCTCAGCTAACAGCTTGAAATATTGAGCGATCTGCAATTTATTCCTTGAGTTTTCGAAGTCGGACAGGATCATCCCGTTATCCTGGTCGGTGGAGAAGGCTTGTTCTTTTCTTCCTTCGCTTCCCATAACGAGAAAACAATAATTGATAGGAGGAGCGCCGTGCCCTGAAGCTATCATTTCGTTCTCTGCAATTTGAATGATTTGTTTGTGAATACGGTCATTATAGTTCGTCATCAATTCAGCTATGTCGTAAGCGAACATTTGCTCATCAATGAGACTGGAAATAAATTCCTGGAACCTGGAATTATAAACTGGTGAAAGAGTTTTTAATTCCTCGATTGTCTCAGCATTGGAAATGCGATAAGTAAGATCAAAGTAAACCGAATTTTTTATAGTGAAAAAGGAAGACTGCCTTAAGATACCGACCACTTTATCCTTATGATGGACAGGTATGATTTCGGTGGGGTGGTGCTTCAAATAACTTAATGCATCATAAATAAATTCCTTGTCACTGATTAAATAGGGCTCTTCAGACATGTGGTGGTAAACAGGGTCATGATGATTATTTTCAAAATAAGCCTTAAGCAGGTCTCCGTAACCAATCATGCCCAGCAAAGTTTGTTTGTCGTCACTCACAAGAAGTGCTTCGATTTTTTGCTGCTGAAGCATTCTCGCTGCTTTTTCAATCGATTCTTCCGGGTGGATGAATGTTGGAGGCTCCATAAAAGAGCCAGCCCGTTTCTTATAGAGCTCCCTGTCATCATCTTCATCGGTCGTGGAACTTTTGAATTTCACCTCATCATATAAGCTTTTCATTAACTGGCTGATTCCATCCATAACGACTTTAGAAAACTGAGTGTTGTTCGACATGATCTTTAAAAACGATTCACGGTTAAAGCATAATGTTTTTACAGGTTCTAAAGCTTGAACAGAAAACCTCATTTCTCCACTTGTCAGTAAAATCATGACCCCTACTAGATCACCAGGGTAATAAAAACGTACGGATAATTGTCGGCCGTCTGAACGGTGCATAATATTTTTAGCTAATCCAGAAACTAGGAAGTGAATATCGATCGTATCATCTGTTTGATCTTCATGGATGATGAATTCATTCGTTGTGTAATCTTTCTCGACAGCATGATCAAATATATCATTGAATTCTTTTTCGGATAATAAATCGAACGGGTACAACGTCTTATAGAAGTCGAATGAGTTGGGCATAGGTAAAACTCCTTTATGGTGCATTTCGTAAAAAAGAAGAAGAGTATATACACTACTTCTTCTTAAAACGTCCTTTAGTTAAATTTCTTTTCCGATCCCTGTGTAAAATGAATCCTCCAATGAATGCTACACCACCAACTACGCAAAGGACACCAAAAATTCCTTGAACAGCGATGTGTAAAAAAACAGGATGAAAAACATTAAATATAGCATCTCTTATAAGTTTGATCCCAATCACGGCAATTATGCCCGGGGTTACAAGTAATAGTAAAGCGATCAGACGCATGTTATGTACTCCTTTACGATTCAATCCTCCATAAGTATACCAAACTGAGGCCAGTGTGAAAATAAAGGTTGTGCTTGCCAAAATGTGCAGGATAATGTACGATGAAATTGCGCAAAATATTGCAGGGTGTGATGAATTTGAAACGAGTATTGATTGTAGGCGGAGGCAAGGGCGGCACCGCTTTATTGAAGCTTCTTGACGAAACGGATAGTCTTCAAGTAGCAGCTTTGACTGACATCGATTCGAGTGCGACAGGTCTTGAAAGAGCAGCTTCCTTAGGCATTTCTACAGGAAGTAATTGGCGTGCGTTTATACATAATGACATCGACATAGTTATCGAAGCTACCGGACGGGATGATGTGTTTGAACAGATAAGAGCGGAGCGGCCTGCACGAACGGTAGTGATTCCTGGAGCGGTCGCGTACATAACAGCAGAGCTTCTGGAAGAAAAAGAGACGTTGATTAGACAAGCCAAACAACAGACTGACAATCAGACTTTAATCCTGAACAGTATCCATGACGGTATGATTGTAATGGATCAAGATGAAATCGTTACATTTTTAAATAAAAGCGGAGAAAGAATACTAGGAAAGACGCGTGCTGAAGTAATCGGACAGCCAGTGCGTCATGTGATTCCGTCGTCAGGATTGCCTTACCTTTTGAGAACGAAGACAAAAGAAATCAATAAAGAATTGAAAATAGAAAATGGCAAAAAAGTCATTACAACTAGAATCCCTCTCATCGGTTCTGAGGGAGAACCTATTGGAGCTTATGCCGTATTTAAGGATATCACTGAAGTAGTACAGCTCGCCGAAGAGATTACAGACTTAAAAGAAGTCAAAACAATGCTCGAAGCTATCATACAATCTTCGGATGAAGCAATTTCAGTAGTAGATGAAAATGGAAACGGTTTAATGATTAATCCTGCATACTCGCGTATTACAGGTCTCAGCGAAAAAGAAGTAATAGGTCAACCTGCTACTGTAGATATTTCGGAAGGCGAAAGTATGCATATGAAAGTTCTCAATACTCGACGTCCTGTGCGGGGAGTCCGTATGAGCGTCGGACCATCAAAAAAGGAAGTATTAGTTAATGTAGCTCCCGTCATTGTCGATGGAAGGTTGAAAGGCAGTGTCGGCGTCCTACATGACGTGACAGAAATCCAGTCATTGACGAGCGAATTAAAACGAGCACGTCAGATCATCCGAAGTCTGGAAGCGAAATATACGTTCGCAGATATCACTGGAGAATCCCAGGAACTCACTCTTGCACTTGAGCAAGCTCGTGTCGGGGCAAAAACACCAGCAACTGTCCTGCTTAGAGGAGAGTCTGGAACTGGAAAAGAATTATTTGCCCATGCTATCCATAACGAAAGCAATCGCAGGCATAATAAATTCATTCGAGTCAATTGTGCATCTATTGGGGAGTCTCAGCTTGAGAGCGAATTGTTCGGCTATGAGGAAGGGTCCTTCCCTGGAGCCAAACAAGGAGGAAAAAAAGGTATCTTTGAAGAGGCAAATCATGGAAGCGTCTTTCTTGATGAAATCGGAGAATTACCTTTAGCTATGCAGGCAAAGTTACTTCGAGTGCTGCAGGAGAAAGAAATTGTTCGGACCGGAGGCACAAAACCGATACTAGTAGATGTAAGGGTGATTGCTGCCACGAACATCAATCTGGAGAAAGCGATCATGAAAAAAACGTTCCGCGAAGATTTATATTATCGGCTGAATCGGCTTCCGATTTACATTCCGCCTCTTCGTGAAAGGAAAGGGGACTTGCCTCAGCTGATTGAGCATCTCATACAAAAGCTGAACGAAGATTATGGCAGGAAAGTCCGTTCAATTGATGAGGAAGCTTTTCAGAAACTCAGAGAATATGATTGGCCTGGAAATGTGCGTGAGCTCGAGAACATAATAGGTCGCGCTATGATATTTATGGAGCACCATGAAGAAATCATTTCGAAAAATCATATTCCTTCCTTAAAAAGGAAAGAAACTAGCTTTGCGGATGCCCACGGTGAAGAAACGATCTGGCTCGGGGGATCCTTACAAGAGGCGGTGGATGAATATGAAAAGAATATTATCGCCGACGCTTTCCGGTCACACAATTTCAATAAAACGAAAACAGCGAAAGCGCTAGGAATATCAATTCGTAATTTATATTATAAGCTGGAGAAATATCAGCTCGATAAAGATAGTGTGCAAGAATTTTCATAGTATGCAAAAATGGATCAAAGAGGTGAACTCATGAAAGCATTAAAAGAACTCATACACCACTTGGAGCAACAACCATCTAAACGTATAGTCATTGCCCAAGCAGCTGATTATGAAGTGCTGCGTGCAGTAAAACAAGCTTTGGACTTGGGTATTGCATCTTTTCTACTAACGGGAAATCAGACCAAAATCCGGGATATGGCTGTGGAATCAGGTATTGATATCGAATCTTCTGAAGTAGAACTGCTTGACTGCCCAGAAGATCAATCCGCAAATGAAGCTGTGAAAGCAGTAAGTGAGGGTAAGGCTCACGTGGTGATGAAAGGTCATATTGATACAAAAGCGCTGCTTAAAGCAGTATTGAACAAAGAATATGGACTAAGGACTGGAAGAGTTCTTTCTCATGTTGCTTTATTTGAGGTACCTAATCAAGAACGGATGATTTTTCTGACCGATTCTGCGATGAACATATCACCGACTCTGGAAGAGAAAAGTCAGATCATTAACAATGCCGTAGATGTCGCCATTCGCTCAGGGTGGGTACGTCCTAAAGTAGCGATGCTGGCTGCTGTAGAAGTTGTCAATCCATCCATGCAAGCGACAATTGATGCCGCGGCTCTCACCCAGATGAATCGCAGGGGGCAAATCAAAGATTGTGTCGTAGATGGACCGCTGGCTTTTGATAATGCAGTGAGCAAAGAAGCGGCTGTCCAAAAAGGCATCGAATCGGAAGTGGCTGGTGCTGCTGATATTTTAGTAGTACCGACGATAGAAGTGGCTAACGCTCTTTACAAGTCCTTCATGTATTTTGCTGACGCAAGAGTAGCAGGTATTATCAGCGGGGCTAAAGCTCCAATTGTTTTAACATCGAGGTCCGATTCAGCAGAGAGTAAAGTATATTCATTAGCCTTAGCGTTACGTTCCAGTACAAACTAGGAGGAATTTTTAATGGAAATATTCAAGTATATGAGCAAATACGATTACGAGCAATTAGTGATGTGTCATGACGAGGCTTCAGGATTGAAAGCTATCATTGCCATCCACGATACAACTTTGGGACCTGCCCTCGGGGGTACTAGAATGTGGACGTATGAGTCAGAAGAAGCAGCGATTGAAGACGCCCTTCGCCTGGCCAAAGGTATGACATACAAAAATGCGGCGGCTGGCCTGAATTTAGGAGGAGGCAAAACGGTTATCATCGGAAATCCGAAAGAGGATAAGAATGAAGAGATGTTCCGTGCCTTCGGTCGATATATTCAAGGGTTAAATGGCCGTTATATTACCGCAGAGGATGTAGGTACTACCGTTCAGGACATGGATCTTATTCATGAGGAAACGGATTATGTGACGGGAATCTCTCCTGCCTTCGGTTCATCGGGTAATCCTTCCCCTGTTACAGCTTATGGTGTCTATCGTGGGATGAAAGCAGCGGCTAAAGAAGGATTTGGCAGTGACTCATTAGAAGGCCTTACTGTTGCAGTCCAGGGTGTCGGAAATGTAGCTTTCAACCTATGCCGCCATTTGCATGAAGAAGGCGCGCACTTGATTGTCACCGATATCAATAAGGAAGCAGTGCAAAGAGCTGTAGAAGAATTCGGAGCTAAAGCCGTAGGAACCGACGAAATTTATGGCGTAGATTGTGACATTTATGCACCTTGTGCGTTAGGTGCTACACTGAACGATAAGACTCTCCCTTTGTTAAAGGCTAAAGTCATTGCGGGCGCTGCTAATAATCAGCTTAGTGAGACGAAACATGGAGACATTCTTCACGAAAAAGGTGTCGTCTATACGCCTGATTATGTTATCAACGCCGGGGGCGTTATCAACGTTGCTGATGAACTTCACGGATACAATGAAGAGCGTGCTATGAAGCGGGTTGAAACGATCTATGATAATGTGTCACGAGTGTTCGATATTTCTCGTCGTGACAATATACCGACTTACAAAGCGGCTGATCGCATGGCTGAGGAACGTATTGAACAAATGCGAAAGTCACGCAGTCAATTTTTACAAAATGGTCATCATATTTTGAGCAGAAGATAGGTTATCGGAGGTCAATGATAGTGCAGACACATCGAATATTAGTCATAAATCCTGGATCAACATCAACAAAGATTGGTGTGTTCGATAATGATCAGGTCGTTTTCGAAAAAACGATCAGACATACAACCGAAGAAATCAACGAATTTCAAGAAATCATTGATCAGTATGAATTTCGAAAGCAAGTCATACTGCGAATTCTCGATGAAGAGGGAATTAACATCAATAAGTTGAGTGCCGTCTGCGGGCGCGGGGGTTTGCTGCGTCCGATTGAGGGCGGTACATACGAGGTCAATGATGCCATGCTCGAAGACTTGAGAACTGGTTATAATGGCGAACATGCTTCAAACCTTGGAGGAATCATAGCCAATGAAATAGCACGCGGTCTTAATATTAATGCCTATATTGTCGATCCCGTTGTCGTTGATGAACTGCAAGACTTGGCGAGAGTTTCAGGAGTACCTGAAATTCCGAGAAAGAGTATTTTCCATGCCTTGAATCAGAAAGCAGTCGCACGTCGTGCATCATTAGATTTAAACCAATCCTATAAGGAATCTCGTTTGATTGTAACGCATATGGGCGGTGGAATTACCATTGGAGCGCATGCAGGCGGAAGAGTTATCGACGTCAATAATGGGTTGCACGGGGATGGTCCTTTTTCACCCGAACGAGCAGGAACCGTACCAGCTGGAGATTTGATTTCTATGTGTTATTCAGGGCAATACTACCGGGATGAAATGATGAAGAAGCTTGTAGGACAAGGGGGCTTGATGGCATACCTTGATACGAATGATGCATTAGAAGTAGAAAAGATGATTGAACATGGCGACGATAAAGCAAAGCTCGTTTACGAGGCTATGGCTTACCAAATCGCGAAAGAAATAGGCAGTATGAGCGCAGCTCTTGAAGGCAAAGTTGACGCAATAGCTCTAACGGGCGGGCTGGCTTATGGCAAAGACTTCATAAATAAAATTTCTGAGCGCGTAAGCTGGATTGCGGATGTTCTCGTATATCCTGGTGAAAATGAGCTGGAAGCTTTGAATGAAGGCACATTGCGAGTATTGAACAAAGAGGAAATGCCGAAACATTACCCTAATTTTGCAGAATAGAAAGGAGCTATCTAGCTGATGGCTGAAGAATATGATTTAGTCGTACTTGGTGGAGGAACCGGCGGATATGTAGCCGCGATCCGTGCTTCCAAATTGGGACTGAAGGTTGCAATCGTTGAAAAAAGAGAAATGGGAGGGACCTGTCTTCATCGGGGGTGTATCCCTTCTAAAGCCCTTCTAAGAAGCGCTGAAGTTTTTCGGCAAACGAAAGAAGCTGGTCAATTCGGAATCTCGACTTCAGAGCCAGTTTTAGATTTTGCAAAAGTACAGGAGCGTAAGCAATCGATTGTAAACACTTTGCACAAAGGTGTACAAGGATTGATGAAAAAGGGAAAGATTGACGTTTTCGAAGGATTTGGACGTATTCTTGGACCTTCCATTTTTTCTCCTACAGCTGGTACGATTTCAGTAGAAATGAACAATGGGGAAGAAAACGAGATGATTGTTCCTAAGAACGTTCTGATAGCGACAGGATCCAGTCCTAAATCGCTGCCGGGATTAGAAGTGGATGGTGAACTCGTGATGACTTCAGATGAGGCTCTTCACATGGAAGAACTTCCTGAGTCGATCATCATTATAGGCGGTGGAGTAATTGGAATCGAATGGGCTTCTATGCTTGCTGACTTTGGCGTGAAAGTTACAGTGCTTGAATACTTGCCTCACATTTTACCGACGGAAGATCATGAGATTTCTAAAGAAATGCTCAAGCAATTGAAGAATAAAGGAATTGAAATCGTAACGAATGCTAAAGTTATGACAGATTCTTTACAAAAAGAAACGCACGTTTCTATACAGGCTGATGTAGGTGGAGAAACAGTTACTTATGAAGCGGATCGTATGCTCGTCTCCGTAGGGCGTTCGGCTAACATCGATAATATCGGGTTGGAAAATACAGATATTGAAGTCGAAAAAGGCGTGATCAAGACGAATAAGTATTACCAGACAAAAGAAACCCACATCTACGCTATCGGGGATGTAATTGGCGGTATGCAGCTTGCACATGTGGCCTCGCATGAAGGAATGACTGCTGTCGAGCATATGGCAGATAAACTTCCTCATATTATGAATTATGACCAGGTACCAACTTGTATTTATTCAAGTCCTGAAGTTGCCAGCGTAGGTCTTACCGAGCAGCAAGCCGAAGAAAAGGGATATGAAGTCAAAGTCGGTAAATTTCCATTTAAGGCTATAGGGAAGGCTCTTGTTTTTGGGGAAACGGAAGGTTTTGTTAAAATCATTGCTGATCAAAAAAACGATGATCTCCTTGGAGTCCACATGATAGGCCCTCACGTAACTGACATGATTTCCGAGGCGGGGCTCGCTAAAGTTCTAGATGCTACTCCGTGGGAAATCGCTGAGACGATTCACCCTCATCCTACGCTTTCAGAAGCTATAGGAGAAGCAGCTATGGCAGTTGATGGGAATCAAATACACGGATAAACATTAAAGGAGGAATCCGCATGGCTGAGAATCGCCATAAATCACTTGGTTTACTTGATGATGAAGTATTAGATATGTTTCGTACGATGCTGCTGGCAAGAAAGATTGATGAACGAATGTGGTTATTGAACAGAGCAGGGAAAATCCCGTTCGTCATTTCCTGCCAAGGTCAGGAAGGAGCCCAGGTGGGTGCTTCCTATGCGTTGGATCGTGACAAAGATTATGCTTTGCCATACTACCGGGATATGGGGGTCGTTTTAGCTTTTGGAATGACGGCTAAGGACTTGATGCTCTCAGGGTTTGCAAAAGCAGAAGATCCTAATTCCGGGGGGCGTCAGATGCCCGGCCACTTTGGACAAAAGAAGAATCGAATCGTGACTGGTTCATCTCCGGTAACTACTCAAGTTCCTCACGCGGTGGGAATAGCATTAGCAGGTAAAATGGAGAAAAAAGACTTTGTTTCATTGGTTACCTTTGGCGAAGGGTCTTCGAACCAGGGTGATTTTCATGAAGGCGCAAACTTTGCAGGTGTTCATAAACTCCCAGTTATCTTCATGGTTGAAAATAATAAATACGCCATTTCAATTCCTGTTTCCAAGCAACTAGCATGCGAAAAAGTTTCTGATCGAGCGATCGGTTATGGAATGCCGGGATATACTGTCGATGGGAATGATCCATTAGCTGTTTATGAAGTAGTTAAAGAAGCAGCAGATCGAGGACGAAGAGGCGAGGGACCTTCTCTTATAGAAGCGGTTTCCTACCGATTGACTCCTCACTCAAGTGATGACGATGACCGTACTTACCGGGAGAGAGACGAAGTAGACGAAGCGAAAAAGAAAGATTCAATTTTCACTTTTGCTAAATACTTACGTGATCAAAACATCTTAACAGAAGAAAAAGAAAAAGCATTAAACGAAGAGCTGGATATCTTAGTCAATGAAGCGACGGATTATGCTGAAAATGCTGCCTACGCCGAAGCTGAATCTGCATTGAACTATGTCTATGAAGAGTAAGGAGGGGGAAGAACAATGGCAGTTTTATCTTATATTCAAGCCGTCACTCAAGCTCTGAAAGAAGAAATGCGGCGTGATGAGAAAGTGTTTGTCCTCGGAGAGGATGTCGGGAAGCGCGGAGGAGTTTTTCGTGCGACGGATGGTCTTTATGAAGAATTCGGCGAAGACCGTGTGCTTGACACACCTTTAGCAGAATCCGCTATTGCCGGAGTAGGAATCGGAGCAGCGATGTACGGAATGCGTCCAGTGGCAGAAATGCAATTCGCTGACTTTATTATGCCAGCCATCAACCAAATTATTTCTGAAGCCGCAAAAACACGGTATCGCTCCAATAATGATTGGTCTGTACCTATGACAATACGTGCCCCTTATGGTGGCGGTGTTCATGGTGCGCTTTATCACTCGCAATCTGTAGAAGCGATCTTCGCCAACCAGCCTGGTTTAAAGATCGTCATGCCTTCCACACCATACGATGTGAAAGGTTTACTTAAAGCTTCCATACGTGATAATGATCCAGTGCTGTTCTTTGAACATAAACGTGCGTATCGTTTGATCAAAGGTGAGGTCCCTGAAGATGATTATACGCTGCCAATAGGAAAAGCAGATGTAAAGCGCGAGGGTTCTGATATTACAGTCATTACTTATGGGTTATGTGTTCATTTTGCCTTGCAGGCAGCTGAAAAGCTTGCTGAAGATGGGATTGACGCGCATATCCTAGATCTTCGTACTGTTTATCCATTGGACAAAGAAGCGATCATCGAAGCGGCATCAAAAACTGGTAAAGTACTTCTTGTAACAGAAGACAATAAAGAAGGCGGAATCATTTCGGAAGTGTCGGCCATCATCAGCGAAAATTGTTTGTTTGATCTTGATGCCCCTGTCAAACGACTAGCGGGACCAGACATCCCATCTATGCCTTATGCTCCGACAATGGAGAAATATTTCATGATGAATCCTGATAAGGTAGAAAAAGCAATGAGGGATCTTGCAGAATTTTAATTAAAAGCTAACGAACTCCCGGCATTGTTGAGTGAGTCTTACTAAAGAAAGCATCCTGATGTAAGGGTCTGGCTTTTTTATCACGTGAAGCATTGCCTCAGGTGTTTCCGATATCCTCATTAACGGCAAGAGGGGAATTTGCGAGACTCTTATGGGAAGCTCACTTTACGCCCGCGGAATGTAAGTGATTTCCCGGACCTTCAAGCTCTACTCTTAGCCACGGAAACTTTCTAAGATTCATGGGAGCTTATATGAATGTCAAGTCGGAAATTTGATAGAGCCAAATGGAAAAGGAGGAGTATTGATGGGAGTAGAAAAAATAAACATGCCTCAGCTCGGTGAAAGCGTAACGGAAGGAACGATCAGTTCCTGGCTCGTAAAACCCGGCGATAGCGTGAACAAATACGATCCAATCGCAGAAGTGATGACTGATAAAGTGAATGCCGAAGTGCCTTCTTCCTTTACAGGAACAATCAAAGAGCTTGTTGCAAGCGAAGACGATACGATTGCCGTCGGCGAATTGATGTGTTACATCGAAGTAGAAGGAGCAGGTTCAGAGGACAGTGAGGAACCAGCAGAACAAAAGGCTTCTGATAAACCTGCTGAAAAGTCTGCTGAAAAAGAACAACCCTCTGCTAAAGAGCAAACGGCAAGTAAAGACACTGGAGATAAGAAACGCTTTTCACCAGCAGTAATGGCTCTTGCTCAAGAAAATGACATTGATTTGAACGCAGTAGATGGGACTGGTCGAGGCGGACGGATTACGCGAAAAGACCTTGAGAAAATCATACAATCTGGCGAAAAGCCGACGGTTAAACAAGAAAGCCCAGACCAAAAAGAATCTGAAGCACCTGCGAAATCCCAGTCTTCCTCAGGGGTTAAAACAGAGGAAGGGGATATCGAAATTCCTGTCACTGGTGTACGTAAGGCAATCGCTCAGAATATGGTGAAGTCGACTACGGAAATTCCACATGCGTGGATGATGGTGGAAGTAGACGTCACCAACCTGGTAGAACTTCGTAATTCATTGAAAACTGAGTTTAAAGAAAAAGAAGGGTACAGCTTAACGTATTTCGCATTTTTCGTTAAAGCAGTAGCTCAAGCATTGAAAGATTTCCCTCAGCTTAACAGCACGTGGGCAGGGGATAAAATCATTCAGCGTAAAGCCATTCATCTCAATATCGCGGTTGCCAAAGACGATGAGCTTTTTGTACCTGTAATCAGGGACGCAGACGAGAAAAGCATCAAGGGGATCGCTCGGGATATTACTGATCTAGCGGCAAAAGCAAGAAAAGGCAAACTCACTTCAAAAGATATGGAAGGGGGTACGTTTACCGTTAACAATACCGGCTCGTTTGGTTCTGTCCAATCGATGGGCGTCATCAACCATCCGCAAGCAGCTATCTTACAAGTTGAATCTATCGTGAAGAAGCCTGTATTTCAAGATGGAATGTTCGGACCCCGTGACATGGTAAATTTATGTCTTTCTCTTGATCACCGTGTGCTTGATGGACTTGTGGCGGGGAACTTCTTAGCCAGAGTAAAAGAAATTTTAGAAAAAATGTCAAAAGATCATACTTCAGTCTATTAAAGCAGGGCCCCGGCAGGCAGCCGGGGTCTTTAGTATTATATATACTGAGCTCCTTGCTCATAATTGAAAGCATTATAAAATCTTGGTAAACTGTGGATAGTACTTAATAGAAAAGGGGCCATGATATATGGATTTCAATATTTATATGAATGACGTCGTCACTCAAGCTCGTGATGAAATAAAACAAGCTGGATATACAGAATTAACAACACCTGAACAAGTGGATGAAGCCCTCAACCAAAAGGGAACAACTCTTGTTATGATCAATTCTGTGTGCGGTTGTGCAGGAGGAATTGCAAGACCTGCCGCTTCCCATGCGATTCACTATGATAAAAGGCCGGATCAATTAGTGACTGTATTTGCCGGTCAGGACCGGGAAGCAACGGAACGTGCCCGTGAATACTTTGAAGGTTATCCGCCTTCCTCACCATCATTCGCGCTTTTAAAGGATGGTAAGATACAATCCATGGTCGAGCGTCATGATATTGAAGGATTCGATCCAATGGAAGTAATCAGTAAATTACAGCGTAATTTTGAAGAATATTGTGAAGAGGTTTAAAAAGATAAAGAACGGGGATCTTTGTTGTTTACAAAGATCCCCTTTTACGTAGAATAGGTTCGATTGAGGTGAAGAATCCTTTGAAAATTGGTTATCGTACGATAAAGACAGCTATTGGTACGCCATTAGCTATTTGGATAGCAACATTGCTGGGGTTAGAAAATTTCGCATCTGCTGGAATTTTGACGATCCTATGTATTCAAATTACAAGAAAACGATCATTCTTGTCCGCCTGGCACCGATTCGCAGCATGTATGATCGCTATTGTGTTTTCCTATGCATTTTTTGAACTCTTTGGGTACAACCCTGTAGCGATCGGACTCATGATGTTTGCTTTTATTCCGACCACGGTAAAACTGAACATTAGCCCCGGTATTGTAACAAGTTCGGTCATCATTCTGCATCTATACGTGTCCGGTTCTATAGAGTGGGATCTTGTTTTCAATGAAATTCTGCTCATCACGGTGGGTATTGGAACAGCATTGATTTTAAACCTCTATATGCCGAGCCTTGAAAATAAGCTCGAGGAATATCAGAAGCAAATCGAGGACAACTTTTCCATAATTATTAAAGAAATAGCTCACTTCTTACGTGATGGAAATGACGGGTGGACAGGGAAAGAGCTAACAGAAACCGCGGTTATATTAGAAGAAGCAAAATCGTTATCATTCCGCGACGTGGAAAATCATTTATTACGGACACATAACCATTATTATCATTATTTTCATATGAGAACGAAGCAGTTCGAGCTATTAGAGAGAATGCTGCCTCTTGTGACGGGAATAGGCGGGACTACCGAGCATGCCTTGAAAATCTCCGAGTTTTTCGACGAATTGTCTGAAGGTATACACCCTGGGAATACAGCCGTTCTTTATTTAAAAAAATTGAAAGAAATGCGTGATGAATTTCGGGAAGCTGATCTGCCTGCCACAAGAGAAGAATTTGAAAGCCGTGCAAGTTTGTTTCATCTACTTAATGAAATTGAACAGTATCTGATATTTAAACGGTCATTTAAGAAGAGTGATGTATAAGTGAGAGGCATAGAGGCATACTTTGAAAAAAGGATGAACTCTATGCCTCTCTTTAGTTCAATAATAATAATGTTAGCGTACTTTTTCATTTCTCCGGTAGTGACAGGAGAAACTTTGATGATAGTAAATAAGTCGACTCATGAATTAGTGGTTTATCAAAATGGTGAATAAGTTTTTCAATCTGAGGTAGCGACAGGTAAAACGAAAGAATTGACCCCAGAAGGAGAATTCACCGTTAAAGTCAAAGCAGTCGAACCTTATTATAGGAAAGGTGATATACCAGGGGGAGACCCTGATAACCCTCTAGGAAGCCGGTGGATCGGATTTGATGCTGAAGGTACCGACGGAAGGATCTACGGAGTGCACGGAACAAATAAACCTTCTTCAATCGGTAAAGCTGTCTCTGCGGGCTGCATAAGAATGGAAAACGAACAAGTAGAAAAGCTTTATAATTTAGTAGAAGAGGAATCTGATATTATCATTACAAGTGATGACTCAGAGTATGAAAAAATATATGAAGAGTGGGAAAAGAAGCAATGGAAAGAATTTTTCAATGTGAATGGATAAAAAAAGATGTTAGAGAAAAAAAGAAAGTAAGCGAATGTCCGCTTACTTTCTTTTTAGTTTCACCGCATATTATAAAAAGAAACTAGCTCCAGCTAGAAGAGTGGATAGAACCATGGAAACGATCATCAAATAGATTACAAATTTCGTACGCTTCTCGCGCTTCGACTTTTTCTTTTTCACAGGTTGATTTTGATTAGTCAAGGTGTTTGAACCTCCTTCGTATACTACTAAAAACATTTTAAATGATATCTTTGATTTGGACAAGGGAGGAAAATAAATTAAAATAGTATTATAAATTATACTAATTTTTAGAAACGTAAGCGTTTTATTTCTGGTATGCTAGATATGAGATGTATTTTCTTAGGGGGTTGACATTATGACCGACAACCAATCAGGTAATGAGAAGTGGAAAAGTGAAGTAGATAAAATAAAACAAAGATTTCCTGAGCGTAAAGAACGCTTTAACACAAGTTCAGACTTAACCGTTCAAGGACTATACACACCAGACCAATCTCGTTCTTACGAGAAGGATTTAGGATACCCTGGCCAGTTCCCTTATACTCGCGGAATCCAGCCGACGATGTACAGGAGCCGCTACTGGACGATGCGTCAATATGCCGGTTTTGGTTCAGCGGGAGAAACGAATGAAAGGTTTCGCTATTTATTGAAGCAAGGGCAGACTGGGTTATCTGTCGCCTTTGATTTGCCGACGCAAATTGGTTACGACTCTGATGACCCGATGGCTGAGGGTGAAGTCGGTAAAGTTGGAGTAGCGATCGATACTTTAGAGGATATGGAAGTATTGTTCGATCGTATTCCACTGAATGAAGTCAGTACTTCTATGACAATCAATGCTCCAGCTTCGATTCTTCTCGCTATGTATATTGCAGTTGGAGAAAAGCAAGGGGTGAAACCCGAACAACTTACAGGAACGATACAAAATGATATTTTAAAAGAGTATATTGCTCGAGGTACATATATTTATCCGCCAAAACCGTCGATGAGACTGATCACCGATATTTTTGCCTATTGTCAGGAGAATCTTCCTAAATTCAATACGATCAGTATATCCGGTTATCATATCAGGGAAGCTGGCTCTACGGCTGTCCAGGAGGTCGCATTCACGATTGCAAACGGAATAGCTTACGTGGATGCTGCCATTGAAGCGGGACTCGAAGTGGATCAATTTGCTCCTAGACTTGCTTTCTTTTTCAACGCTCATAATCAATTTTTTGAAGAGGCTGCCAAGTTTCGGGCTGCTCGACGCATATGGGCGAAAATTATGAAAGATCAATATCAGGCGGAAAATCCAAAAAGCTGGAAAATGAGGTTCCACACACAAACGGGCGGCAGTACACTGACGGCGCAGCAGCCGGATAATAATATCGTTCGAGTCACGCTGCAGGCATTAGCAGCCGTCATGGGTGGAACCCAAAGTCTTCATACGAATTCGAGAGACGAGGCATTAGCTCTTCCTACTGAAGATTCAGCACGGATTGCCTTAAGAACTCAGCAAATCATTGCTCAAGAGAGCGGTGTAGCTGACACGGTTGATCCTTTAGGAGGCTCATATTATGTGGAGGCTCTTACTGATGGGATAGAGAACGAAGTGAACGAATATCTGGAAAGAATTAAAAAAATGGGCGGCGCCGTTCAAGCTGTTGAGGATGGCTACATGCAGCGTGAAATCCATCAAGCGGCTTACGACGCGCAAAAAAGAATAGAATCCAATGAAGATATCGTTGTTGGATTGAACGATTATAAGCTGGATGAAGAAATACACCCGGATTTACTGCGTGTAGATGAGCAGTTAGAAGCGAATCAAGTTGAACGTACTCAAAAGGTAAGAAAGTCTCGTGATCAAAACGAGGCAGATAAATGTTTGAAAAGGTTAAGGCAGGCAGCCGTTGAAAATAATAACGTTATGCCTCACATTGTGGATGCTGTGAAGGCATATGCCACTGTTGGCGAAATTGCTAACGTACTTAGAGAAGAATTTGGAGAATATGCGGGGATGTAGGAAGGGTGTTGACGACATGAAACCAATACGTGTACTTATAGCTAAGCCGGGTCTTGATGGACACGACAGAGGGGCCCTTATCATTGCTCAAGCCTTAAGGGACCATGGGATGGAAGTTATTTATACCGGGCTTAGACAATCGGCAGTTCAAATAGCAAGGGCGGCGGTCCAGGAAGACGTAGATGTAGTTGGGTTATCCTCTTTATCAGGCGCCCATAAGTCGCTATTTCCGAAAGTAGTGGAGGCGCTTGCTGCTGAGAATGCTTCAGATATTCCTGTGATCGGAGGAGGAGTGATCCCGCCTGAAGACATTCCTTATTTAGAAGAAAAAGGAGTAACGAAAATATTCACTAGCGGTTCACCAACAGATGCTATCGCGGTTTATATCAAACAAATGATGAATCATGAAATAAGAACAGCTCCGAAGAAAATCGCTCATATAGGGATTGCGGTGGAAAGTCTTGAAATGGCTCTTCCTTTTTATCAGGATACATTAGGATTACAACTTGAAGCGGTGGAGGAAGTCGATTCGGAAATGGTGCGCGTAGCGTTCTTCCCGATTGGAGATACGAGACTCGAATTGCTTGAGCCCACGATGGAAGATTCACCGATAAAAAAGTTCATCGATAAAAGAGGAGAAGGTATTCATCATATCGCTCTCGAGGTGGATGATATAAGTAAGCGGTTACATCAATATCGAGAAGAAGGAATTTCCCTGATTCATAATGAGCCTAAACAGGGAGCACACGACAGTCAAATTGCATTCATACATCCAAAGGCTGCCTCAGGCGTCATGTATGAACTATGTCAACCGAAGAAGGAGGATTAAAAGCATGGATATTTATGATAAAATCAGTGAATTGTATGATAAGCGGAGAAAGGTACAGCTTGGCGGCGGCGATGAACGTATTGATAAGCAGCATGAAAAAGGAAAATGGACGGCCAGGGAACGTATTGATTATTTAGTTGATGAAAACACCTTTATGGAGATAAATCCATTTATAGAACACCGCCATGACGATTTTGGTATGAACGGCAAAGATGCTCCCGGAGAAGGAGTCGTTACGGGTTTCGGCAAAATTGAAGGACGTCCCATTTATTTATTCGCTCAGGACTTTACAGTGTTTGGAGGAGCACTTGGAGAAATGCACGCTAAAAAAATAGCTGCAGTCATGGATTTAGCTGTTAAAAATGGTACACCATTCATAGGGTTGAATGATTCGGGAGGGGCGAGGATTCAAGAAGGAGTTTCTTCACTTGATGGATATGGTCAAGTCTTCTATCGGAATTCGATATATTCCGGCGTCATTCCTCAAATTAGTGTAATTATGGGGCCTTGTGCAGGTGGGGCCGTATACTCTCCTGCAATTACTGACTTTGTCATTATGGTTGAAAAAACCTCGCAGATGTTCATCACAGGACCAAAAGTTATTGAGACCGTCACTGGTGAAAAGATCAGTTCTGAAGACCTTGGGGGAGCACATGTCCACAATACATTAAGCGGCAATGCTCATATTAAAACGGAGGATGAAGCGACTGCTCTCGATGCAGTAAGAGATTTGGTCACATACTTGCCGGCGAACAGCAAAGAAAAGCCTCCTCGCCTCGAAGTGGCGGAGGAGGATGATTACCGTCCTGATCTAACGGATAAAATTCCTTTTGATCCCATTCGTCCGTATGACGTACGAGCGATCATTGATGAAGTAGCGGATGCTGATTCATTTTTCGAAATTCACAAAGATTTTGCTAAAAATATAGTAGTGGGATTTGCGAGGCTTAAGGGACGCACGGTAGGATTAATTTGCAATCAGCCGAAATACATGGCTGGAGGATTGGATATTGATTCAAGCGATAAAGCGGCAAGGTTCATCAGGTTCTGTGATTCTTTCAACATCCCATTGATTACTTTTGAAGATGTAACTGGTTTTTTTCCTGGGATTAAACAAGAGCATGGGGGAATCATAAGACACGGAGCAAAAATTTTATACGCTTATTCTGAAGCGACAGTTCCTAAACTTACCGTGATTACAAGGAAAGCTTATGGAGGAGCGTACGTAGCTTTGAATAGTAAATCAATAGGAGCGGATCTTGTCTATGCTTGGCCCAATGCGGAAATTGCGGTAATGGGGCCTGAAGGGGCAGCCAACATCATTTTTGCTAAAGAAATCAAAGAAAGCAGCACTCCTGAAGAGACGAGGCAAAGTAAGATCAACGAATATCGTGAGAAGTTTGCCAATCCGTATGTAGCTGCCGGCCTTGGAATGGTGGATGATGTGATTGATCCGAGAGAAACTCGGTCTACTCTAATAAAAGCGTTGGATATGCTGGAGAATAAATACGAAGACAGACCATATAAAAAACATGGCAACATCCCGCTATAATTGACACGGTAAGCGTGTTCCGCTAACGTACTAAGTGGAACATGTATACATAGAAAGGGGATTTTCCACATGGTAGCGATCAATAAAAAAAGATTATTAGACGAATTCATTGAATTAGTCAAAGTGGATTCTGAAACAAAAGACGAAGCAAAAATTGCAAAAATATTAACAAAGAAGTTCAAATCCCTTGGTCTTGAGGTCATTGAAGATGATGCGAAATCAAAAACGGGGCATGGTGCAGGAAACCTGATCTGCAACTTAAAAGGGACAAAAGATGAGGCAGATACGATTTATTTCACTTCTCACATGGATACCGTTATCCCGGGGAATGGAGTAAAGCCTTCAGTCAAAGATGGATATGTCATCACTGATGGGTCGACTATTTTAGGCGCTGATGATAAAGCCGGCATTGCGGCGATTTTAGAGGCGATCCGCAGTCTGCAGGAACAAAGTGTTGAGCATGGAGATTTACAGTTTATCATAACGGTCGGTGAGGAAAGCGGGCTTGTCGGAGCTAAAGCGCTCGATAGTGAACACTTAAAGGCTAAATATGGGTATGCGATCGACAGTGATGGTAAAGTAGGAAATATTATCGTAGCTGCCCCTACCCAGGCAAAAATCAATGCCATCATCAAAGGAAAAACAGCTCACGCAGGTGTAGCTCCAGAAAAAGGGGTTTCTGCTATCACCTTAGCTTCGAAAGCGATTGCTAAAATGCCTTTAGGCCGTATAGATGAAGAAACCACTGCTAATATTGGACGTTTTGAAGGAGGCAGACAAACGAACATCGTTTGCGATCATGTAGAGGTTTTAGCGGAAGCTCGTTCACTTGTACCTGAAAAAATGGAAGCTCAAGTTGAAAGAATGAAACAAGCCTTTACCGAAACAGCCGAAGAAATGGGCGGAGAAGTGGAATTGAAAATCGAAGTTATGTACCCTGGATTCAAGCATGAAGCTGGCGATCAGGTCGTGGAAGTAGCAAAAGCTGCCGCAACTAAAATCGGGCGAGAAAGCGAATTGCTTACGAGTGGCGGCGGAAGTGACGCCAATATCATTGCTGGGTTCGATATTCCTACCGTGAATTTATCTGTAGGCTATGAGGAAATTCATACGACGAATGAACGGATTCCAGTCGAGGAACTTGAAAAAGTTGCTGAATTTGTGACTGCTATCATAGTGGAAGCGGCTGAACGTTAAAAGGTTAAGGACATCCTCTAAATACAGTTGAACATTCACTCTAAGAATCGCTCTTCTTGTTTTTTGTTAAGCTTAGCCTCTAACAAAATAACGAGAGGAGCGACTTTTATGTTGAAGGCTAATTTAAAGTTCCTTATTGATATTTAAATAAGCTCCCTTATGTTGAAGACTCAGTTTCGAGACATAAAGAGAATTTAGGGGCTAAGGGAAACGGATCGCTTTCCGGGGGGCGGGCGCTGAGCCTCCTCGAGCTTTGCTCTCCGAGGTCTCACCTGTTCCGCTCCTCCCCCAGGAGTCTCACCGTTTCCCTCCGCCCCTCTGCCATATAAGTATCTCGAAACCACTTCATGAAAAAGCAAACTGATTCTCATAGCAAGTGCTCATGTTGAAAAAACCTTGCTATAGAGCTCTCTATTCTCAAAGGACAGAGATGAAAGACGCTTCTTATGAGTGAACGTGGTTCTTTTTCTCACTAACTTCCTATGGGGAGGTGGGAAACTGTGACGCTCCATTTTACAAGCGATAGCGTTACGTTCAGCAGAGTTTGGACTGGAGTGAGCTGATAAAGCTTATTATGTGGATTTCGAGAAGCGCATATATAGTAAGGGGCGGCGGGGAATGGTGAAGACTCCTGTGGGAAGAGAGTGCTGGGTGAGATCCCACAGGACGGGACGTCCGAGGAAGCTCACCGCGCTCCCACGGAAAGCGAGCCATTCCCCGCCGGCCTGACCCACTAACCCAATGTCTCGAAATCAAGTCTTCCACTATCCTGCCATATTGTTGAATAACTCACTTATCAATATCAACGACCACCTTTAACATAGCCATGTTTAAAGTTATATTTACTACGAAGTTAATTAATGGACTTTTGTTGACAGCTCTTACGTTTTTGGGGAGGGATGTCATCGGATTCAAATGACTTGAAGTATGATACAATGTAAGAACGAACGTTCGAATAAAGGAAGGATGGCCATGTCGAAATGGTACCCGAAAAATGGCCGAGTCATTTTTCATGTAGATATGAATAGTTTTTATGCTTCAGTAGAAATGGCTTTCGACCCCTCTCTGAAGGGAAAACCGTTAGCGATTGCAGGAAATCCTGAAGAACGACGGGGAATCGTTGTGACTAGCAGCTATGAAGCAAGGAAATACGGTGTGAAAACGACAATGCCTGTTGGTGAAGCAAAAAGGCTATGTCCTAATCTTATAGTCATGAGACCGACTTTCGATAGGTATCGAACAGCGTCGAAGGAAATGTTTAAAATACTTGCTGACGTGACGGATATGGTACAGCCAGTATCTATCGATGAAGGTTATATGGATATTACCGATTGTCAGGACCAGGGGTCACCGCCTGAAATAGCAGAGAGGATTCAAAACAGAATTTTTCAAGAGTTGGATCTTCCTTGCAGTATCGGGATCGCTCCCAATAAGTTTTTAGCTAAAATGGCTTCTGATATGAAAAAACCGATGGGAATAACGATTTTACGTAAAAGAGACCTGGAAAAGCAGTTGTGGGTACTGCCAATAGAAGAAATGTATGGGGTGGGGGAAAAAACGGCTGAAAAACTTCGTAAGATTCATGTGAACACGATTGGTGATTTAGCCCGTCATTCACCGCTAGAATTAAAAAATCTTCTCGGTATAAATGGAGAACGTCTGCAAAAAAGAGCGACCGGGATTGACGATCGGCCCGTAGATCCTGAAGCTGTCCACGAGTTCAAGAGTATCGGTACTTCGACGACTCTCGCTCAGGATACGACTGAAGATCTAGAAATACGTCAAGTATTCCGTCGGTTAACGAATAAAGTTGAAGCGCGGATGAAAAATAAAACAGTTCTGGCCAGAAATATACAAATTACTATTCGCTACCATGACCGGAAAACGATTACTAGAAGCAGACAGCTTCAGGATTACATTTCGACGAGCGATCAGTTGTTTTATGCAGCGGTTCAGCTGTTTGATGAGCATTGGAATCAATCTCCTATCAGACTGCTTGGGGTAACGGCTCAGGACTTGGTGGAAAAAAATGAAATGACTCAGCAGCTTGACCTTTTCAGCTATGAACAGCACGCCAGCAAAGAGAAGCTCTATAAAGTGATGGAAACTTTGACCGAAAAGTATGGAAAAGGTACATTCCAGCATCTGAAAAATCCAACTGATCCTACAATTACTACAAGTTTCCAAAAAGATTTTCTAGACGATTATAAAAAATGAAGCCGTCTGTATCAGCTATCGATACAAACGGCTTTTTTTACGATTTTTTTGATGAGACAAATAAATCTTCTTTCGCCGGTCTGTTGAACGTAGTGTTGAAAGTTTGGAACAGTTTCTCGAATTGATCTAGTATAGCTAACGCTAGGAGTCCGTTTCCTTCCGCTGATTTAGGATAGCCTAAAGGAATCGTCCGTCTGACCAGCTGGGCGTACAATTCACTTTCAGTAAGCTTCCGATCGAATTGTTTTTCGGCGATATTGGCGACCAAAGCAAGGGCTCCTGTCACATGAGGAGTGGCCATGGAGGTTCCTGATAACTTTGCATATTTTCCTTCTGTGTATGTGGACAAAATATTGACTCCAGGCGCAACTAAATCGATTTCATCATTTGTATTGCTGAAAGGAGCTATTTCTTTATTAAAATTTATGGCTCCAACCTGAATCACTTCGTTATAGCCTCCTGGATATGCGAATTCATCGGTTTCTGGCCGGTTATCTCCTTCATTTCCAGCTGCGCATACTACTGGAATCCCCTGATCTATAGCGCGTTTTACAGCTTCATATAGTTCAGGCACATCAGTAGGACCACCTAATGACATCGAAATAGCTCTCACCTTTTCACCGTCAGGACCTTCCCAATCGACGGCGTGGTGGATTCCGTCGATGATCCACTGATAATCTCCGCTGCCGTCTTCGCTTAATACTTTGATGATCAGTAAATCCGCTTCTGGAGCCACACCGAAAATACCATTTTCTCCAGCGCAGCAAGCCGCAATAGTGCCTGCAACGTGAGTGCCGTGACCATTATTATCATCATAGTTGTCGGCCTCTCCGTTAAAATCGGATGTAAAATTTCTGCCATCAATAATTCTCTCTTTTAAGTCAGGGTGATCTCTATGACACCCTGTGTCAATAACGGCTAACACGTTTCCTTTACCTTTTTCTGAGTCCTCCCATATTTCAGGTGCCTGAATCATTCTGACCCCTTCAGGCGTTTCGTTTCTGGCTTCAATAATTTCCTCAACTTCAAATGGTATCAATCGAATTCTGCTCATATTCATCCCCCTTTGAAAATTGAAAAGCATTTTTAATCAAGTCAGTGTTGACTAGGATAATCTACATTAACGAATAAAGGTACATATGTAATATTTTACCCTATATAGTGTAGATAAAACGATATGAAAGCCCTAAATATTTATGTGTAATTAGGATGATTTTATAAGATAAATCAAATTAAGAGGTTGTCTGCTGCTCTAATAACTTGGCAAATTGTCGAAAAATAGATATTATAGAAAAAAGATCAAAGAAAAGCTGGGAGGAATAATTGTGAAATTACTTGATGAAATACTGACGCATAATGAAGAATTTGTAGAAAATAAACAATATGAGAAATATCAAAAGGGTAAATTCCCTAACAAAAAATTAGTCATTATATCTTGTATGGACACTCGATTAGTCGAGCTGCTCCCTAAAGCTATGAATGTTGGAAATGGTGACGCCAAAATCGTCAAAACTGCCGGCGCCATCGTTTCCCACCCGTTCGGAAGCATTATGCGGAGTATCCTTATAGCTGTCCACGAACTTGGGGCGGAGGAAGTATGTGTGGTTGGACATTATGATTGCGGAATGGCCAGTCTGGAAGCAGACGGTACGCTGCAGAAAGTCAAAGAGCGAGGCATTGATCAGGAAGTGATTGATACATTGAATTATTCAGGAGTGGATCTTGACAAATTCCTGCGAGGCTTTAATAATGTAGAAGAAAGTGTGAAAGAGAGTGTAGCAACTGTGAGCAACCATCCTTTGATGCCGAATGAGATTCCGGTCCATGGATTAGTAATCGATCCAGAAACAGGTAAACTCAGTGAAATTATAAATGGATATAAGTAATATGAAGCGTCCAATCAATTACGATTGGGCGCTTCTTTTTATTAATAGACTCTGTTAAATGTCCGTGTTTTTATTCATATAAGCTCTCTATTCTTGAAGGCTTAGTTTCGAGATATAGTGAGAGTTTTGGGGTTAAAGGAAAAGTTCGCTTTCCGTGGGGCGGTCGCTGAAACCCCTCGAGCTTCGCTCTGTGGGGTCTTATCTGTCCCGCTCATCCCACAAGAGTCTAACCGTTTCCTTCCGCCCCTCTGCCTAATAGGTATCTCGAAACCGCTTCAAGAAAAATCATACATTGATGTTAGTATGCTGATTCTCATAACAAGAAGTCTCCTATGTTAAAAAACTTGCTGTAGTGCGCTAAATTCTATCGGAAAGCATATAGAAGACGCTACTTCTTGGTAAAGGGTTCGTTTCTCATCTCTATCGCATGGGGTGATTGGGAAGCTGCGATACTCCCTTTGTAAAAGCGGAAGCGCTTCGTTCAGCGGCGTATGGACTTGACTGACCTGGCGGAGATAAAGGAAAATGACGTATCGTACAGAAGTGAACGTTTGATGAGGCTCACCGCGCTCTCATAGAAAGAGAGTGGTTTCCAGTATTTCAAAACGGTGTCACATATAATGGAAACAGCCAAAATATCTCGAAACTGAACCTTCAAGAAAAGGAAGTTTATATGAACCAAATGGTCACATGTTACTATTTCTAACATCGTGTAAGAATAAATGAAAAACTATGTTAGATTTTCTAACATTTGAACTGACATTCTGGCTTTAATGTTTTATGATGATAATAACAAAAGATAAAAGGGAACGAAGCTGCTGCTTCATAAGTACCTGATAGTCATTCCATTTTAGCATCTGTCCTGTTTTTTTAGTTTTATTTTCAGTAAAGAGGAGGAACTATTAAATGGAACACAAGAACTTTCAAGAAGAAGAGAATTACGATTGGATCATGGAAGTTTCCGAGCCCAACCAGTTAAGAAAAGCAGTGAACGACGTAAAACTTTGTTATATAAGAAAATTGATAGATGCAGGGATTTTATCAGCTTCTGAAGAGCATTCCTGCACACTTACAGTCAGTCAGCTTAAGTCAATGGTCACCCAAAATAAAATTGTGTAAATGTCAAAGTCCAGAGGGAGGAGGTATCCAATCCAATTCATACTAACATAGCTGATTAAAGGAGTTTATTATGTCTTCTTATAAGGATAAGAAAGTCATTACGATAGGAATTGTTAATGAAATCACAGGCTTGTCATGCCGAATGATTCGATATTATGAGTCGAGGGGTCTGATTTTCCCTGAAAGAACGGAAAGGGGTACAAGGAAGTACTCATTTTCTGATATAGAATTATTAATGGAAATTGCAAATAAACGGGAAGAAGGCATACAAACCTATGAAATAAAAAAAGAACTTCAAAATGAAAACAAAGACCGAGAAGTCCGAGATCATATGATTCGCGGGCAATTGAATGCTCAATTCAATCTGAAAAAACTATGAAAACATTCGCAATTCGTCGTAGAATTGCGAATGTTTTTTATTTGTCGGCTTTGAATCGGCTTCTCATCTTCACAATTAGAAGTAAACTGGTGAGAATAACAGCTGTGCTGATAAGAATAAAAGAGTAAGTTTGCATATATTCTGAGATTTTCCACCAGGAAGCGCCGAGTTGAGCTCCGATTAAGATGAGCAAGCCGTTCCACAATAGCGTTCCTAACAAAGTAAACACAAGAAACTTAGTCATTGGCATACCGGTCACACCGGCCGGAATAGAAATTAAGCTTCTAATGATAGGGATGAGGCGGCAGAAAAAGATAGTCCTTCCTCCATATTTTTCAAACCATGTCATGGCCTGGTGAAGGTTTTCCGTCGTCATTCTAAAAAAACTTCCGTGTCGATCGATAAAGCTTTCTAATGATCTGATTTCGATGATTTTTCCGATATAATATAAAACTATCGCCCCTGTAATCGAACCTGAGGTAGATAGGGCAATCACTCCCAATACGGTCATGGACGTTTGAGTCGTCATGAAACCACTGAAAGTCAGAATGATTTCAGATGGAATGGGAGGGAATACATTTTCAATTGCTATCAAGATAAAAACACCATAGTAGCCATAAAGATCAATGAATTTAATGATCCATTCTTCCACTTTAGAAATCCCTCCGCTAGAAATATAAAACGTATACAACGACGGCCAGCACTATGCGATACACTGCAAAAGGAATCAACTTAACCCTTTGAATTACACGTAAGAAGAAACGGATAGACAGCAATGCAAATAGAAAAGCTGTGATAAAACCAATCATAAATAGTGGGAGGGCGTTCCATGTGAAATAATTCCAGTTGTTCAAGATTGATATAAAACTTGCCCCGAACATGATCGGCACCGCCATTATGAAGGTGAAGTCAGCCGCTGCACGATGACTCATGCCCATCAATACCCCACCGGATATCGCGGCCCCTGAGCGCGAGAACCCCGGCCATAAAGAGAAGCTTTGGACAAGTCCTACCGTAAAAGCATGGCGATAGCTCATATCATCTACTGTATCGGTGAGCGGCGTTTTTAAGCTAATCAAATCCGCAACGATCATTAATGCCGCTCCGACTACTAATCCTACAAGAACAGTTGAGGTAGAAAATAGGTAGTCATCAATATAATCTTCGAACAATAACCCTAAGATCGTAGCTGGCAGAAGACCCACAATGATATGACTGATTTTCAGTTTATTTTTAATAGCTTGTTTTCTGTCCATTATTGAGCCGAGCATGTCTCTGAACCTGTCCTTGAAAACAATTACAACGGCCGTAATTGAACCGAGTTGGATAAAGACTTTAAAAGTATTAGCCCCATACTCCGTCAAGAAACTTCTCGATTGCAGCCATAGGTCGTCTACGATAATCATATGACCTGTGGAGGAGACTGGAGCAAATTCAGTTAAACCTTCTATCATCCCCAAAATGATCACTTTCACTAATTCAATGATATCCATTTAACTTTCTCCTCAACGATGATGTCGTTATAAAGTGATCAGGTCTTTCATCTCTTTTATGTTAACCATTCTCCATGAGAAATCAGGAATATATTGTTCCCAGTTCACTCCGAACACCATTCTCGAAATAACCAGTACACTGAAAAATAAAGTGAATACTGTAAAAATCATAAGGAAACATTCGATCATCTCTTTATTAATGGAATTTATTATTGATTTCATTTTGGTTGTCTACACCCTTCACTATATGTTCTTTATTTTTGGACATGTTAAATAAGCCCTTAAAAAAGGAAATAATGAAATCATTAATTGGCAGAGAAGTAATTGGAATGATGTTTCATGAAGGTGATCGCGTCAGGAATCAAAGAGATAATTGATGGGGTCTGGTTCCTGAGTGAAATTAAGTAAGACTTATAATCATCGGGAGGTAAAATAAGGTAAGTGAAAAAACCTTGTATCTTTCCTTTTTGAGGAGCGGGCGTATTAACAAGAATACTCTCATTAATCGAGGTATGTTGCTGGGAGAAAACATCTTCTAATGATGTACCTTGAAAGTCTAAGGCGGGAATTTGAGCGACGAGGATGCACCAAATAGCCGTCACTAGAACACTTGCGATTCGATGTCTATTCAAAGCAAGCCCGCCTTTACAATTTTTATTTAAGTATACATAATTAGGAAATAGAAAGATATGGGTTGTTTCACTCACAAGAATAAAAAGTAAGAATTATTAAGATGTACACTGACATGTTACCTTTTTGGACTCCAAATTAACCCCTTACACCTGGCTCTTCATCGGCTTTTTTCTGCATGTTCAAAATACGTTAAACGATTCCTTTAGGCGTAGGAATCGACTAAGGAACCTTTACGTAAATATATTCAAGGAATGTTGTAAGCTTGTCTGTATATCAGGCAAGCCTTTTTGTATTCTCTATAAGAATCGCGTGCAACTATCAAATGGGGTGGTCTGGCTTCCATACTCGCTTTTACTTTCTAATTATTTATAAAGGATTACGAACAAAACTTTCTGCAAGTCGCTTTCCGTTGGGGTGAAGGCCGACTTGTTTAAGCAAAAGCTATCCGCAGTCTACCCAGTCTATACATACCAACAGGATCTTTTTACCTTGATGTGAGGAACGAAACCACCTTTATTAAGAGTATATTTCTAAGGACTCTGAGCTTTTTTCAGAAGAGAAGAGGGTTAGTACTCGATGCTCTGCACGCCGCCATGGCCCTGCGATTATTACGTTTTACTTAGAAAAAATAAAAGTTGACCAGACTGGTCTAAAAGAATATAATGTAATCGACCAGGTTGGTCTAAAACTTCCAGGTAAGGGGGTAACTCTTTTTTGAAAAAGTTCCAAAACTTAGACAGAGATAAAAAAACTCGGATTTTGAACGCCGCTTTTCAGGAGTTTTCTGAAAAAGGGTTTGAATTGGCTTCGACGAATTCAATTGTTAAAAAAGCAAATATCGGAAAAGGGATGCTGTTTTATTATTTTAAGAATAAAAAAGAACTTTATAACTACCTGATCGATTTTTGTTTTGATATTACGATCGATGAATACCTTCTTAAAATCAATATTGAGCAGAAAGACGTCATTGAACGCTTTAAGCAGGCAGCCATAATTAAAATGGCCGCCTTTGCTGAGTATCCAGATGTATATAATTTTATGGGAACTGTACTTTTAAAGGGAGAGGAGCATATCCCCGATAAGCTCAAACCTAAGTTTAACCGATTACAGGAGCTTGGTTATTCCAGGTTATACGAAAATATAGATTACTCCTTGTTCAGAGATGATATAGAAGTGGATAAAGCATTCCAATTGATTCAGTGGGCGATAGAAGGCTATCAAAATAAATTGAAACAAGAATTGTATGGGAAGAATTTTTCGGAAATAAATTTTGATCCCTACTGGGAAGAATTTTTCGGATATCTTGAAATTTTAAAAACGAGCTTCTATTCAAAAGGAAGGGATGCATAGTATGGCTATCCTAAAAACGAAAAACTTAACAAAAAAATATGGAGACTTCAAAGCTCTGGATGGAGTCGACCTAGAAGTGAATGAAGGGGAGATTTACGGATTCATAGGACCAAATGGGGCAGGTAAATCTACCACGATCCGTGTGTTGCTCGGTATTTTAAAAGCTACTGAAGGAGAAGCTCACATTTTCGGAAAAGATGCATGGGAAGAAGCAGTTGAGATCCATAAGCGAATAGCGTATGTACCTGGAGATGTGAATCTATGGCCCAACTTGACGGGGGGAGAAGTCATTGATCTTTTCATGAAACTTAGAGGAGCAAAACAACAAACCCTTCGTGAAGAGCTGATCCGTAAATTTGATTTGGATCCTTCTAAGAAATGTAGGACGTATTCAAAGGGTAATCGCCAAAAGGTAGCACTCATAGCTGCATTCGCTTCTGATGCGGATCTTTATATCTTGGATGAACCTACCTCAGGCTTAGATCCTCTTATGGAGCGAGTTTTTCAGGACTGTGTATTAGAAGCAAAGAAAAACGGAAAAAGTGTTTTGCTGTCCAGTCATATTTTATCCGAGGTTGAAAAGCTGTGTGACCAAATCGGAATTATTAGACAGGGGAAGATCATTGAAACCGGGTCACTCAAAGAACTGCGCCATTTGACGAGAACTACTCTCTATATGGAAACGAGAGTGCCGATGAAAGGCTTGAGTGAAGTGAAAGGTGTTAATGACGTCGTTGGCAAAGCCGGAGGAGTGTCCTTTCAAGTGGATTCAGAACATATGGATGAAGTTATCCAGTATGCTAGTTCATTCGGAGTCGTAAAGATAGAGAGCGCTCCTCCCACTTTAGAAGACTTATTTATGCGTCATTATGAAGGGACGGAGGCATCCACTCACTTAGGAGGCGGTCAATAATGTCAAGTAAACTTTATGAAAAAACGGGCATATTGTCCACATTCATTCTGCGGCAGGATCGTTTCAAAATTCCTATTTGGCTTATTTCCATCATCGGATTTACGTTACTAGTGGCTTTTTCTTTCACGTCTCTATATTCAAGTGATCAAGAAAGAATGGCTATGGCTGAGACGATGGTCAACCCAGCCATGGTAGCGATGGTGGGAATTGGTTACGGGATAAACAACTATACCTTCGGAGCTATGATGGCGCATCAAATGTTATTGTTGAGTGCAGTTGTTGTGGGTATGATGAGTATTTTAATTGTTGCCCGTCATACTAGGACGGAAGAGGAAGATGGACAAATCGAACTCATTCGATCCTTACCGACGGGGCGATTGTCAACTTTAACAGCTACATCGCTTGTAATGGTTGGTGTCCATATAGTTTTAGGATTACTGACAGCTACGGGTTTAATTTTTATGAATATAGAAAGTGTAGACGTAGAAGGTTCGCTGCTTTATGGAGCCGTATTAACTGCTACAGGGATCTTTTTCACCTCAGTTACTGCTCTCTTTGCTCAAGTCTCGGAAAGTGGCAGAGGTGTGGCAGGTTTATCGATGAGTGTGCTTGGAGCGGCATACCTCATTCGCGCTATAGGAGATGTCAGTAACGAAACATTAGCCTGGTTCTCACCATTAGGGTGGGTAACTCGGACTGAGGTTTATGTGACTGATATCTGGTGGCCGATTTTTTTGATGGCTGCAGTGGCTGTTGTGATTTTTATTGCTGCTTTCTATTTAAGCTCTATCAGAGATTTACAATCCGGGTTCCTGCCTTCAAGAGTCGGGAAGAGAAACGCTTCCGCCTTTTTACAAAGCCCGTTTGGTCTCGCATTAAGACTTCAGAGAACAGGAATTATCTCTTGGGCGGCAGGAATGTTAATTTTAGGTCTTTCATATGGATCGGTGTTGGGAGACTTGGATTCGTTTTTTGAAAGTAACGACATGGTGACGGGTCTCCTACGTCCTGTGGATGGTTTTTCTTTAACAGAACAATTCATAACGCTGCTTATGGCTGTTATATCAATGATTTGTACGATTCCCCCACTGATGGCTGTCTTTAAACTTAAAGGTGAAGAAAATAAGAATAGAGTGGAACACTTGCTGAGCCGCGCGGTATCGCGTTGGCGGCTGATAGGTAGTTATCTTTTAATAGCATTAGTGAACAGTTTTGTAATGCTGTCACTGGCGGCTTTTGGGATGGGAATGGCCGGCTTGGCAGTAATGGAAGACCCGATTGATTTGGCCACATTTTATCAGGCGGGCATCGTTTATTTACCTGCCATGTGGGTCATGATAGGATTGGCAGTTTTTCTTGTAGGTGTTAAGCCCTCGTTAAGCAGCATCGCTTGGTTATATTTAGGATATTCTTTTATCACCGTTTATTTAGGAGGGTTGTTTCAGTTTCCTGAGTGGGTGACGAATTTATCTCCTTTTGCTCATATCCCCCAGCTGCCTGTAGATGAAATGCAGTATACAAATGTATTTATTTTGACTATTGTTGCTGCCTTATTTATGGCAGCAGGATTGCTGTTCTATCGAAAACGGGATATTAAAGGCTAGTATTTGTAACCCTCTGTTTCTATCTTAAGGAATTAGAGGGTTTTTTTACTATTTTTTCTGGTTTATGATGTTGGTGATACCGATTACTGTGGATCCGGTCAATCACAGAATCCAAAATATAATTTCACAAAGCCTGACATTAAAGAAGAAGTTGATTAAGAAGGGGAGAAGTAAATGGAAACGATAAGTCACAACAGTAAAGTCTGGGACAAAAAAGTAGAAGAAGGTGTGACGTATACGAAAGCAGTAAGTGGAGGGGAGATCGCTGAAAGTAAAAAAGGAAATTGGAGCATATCTGTTACTACAAAAAGAGCGGTACCTCGTGTTTGGTTTCCTGACAATTTAAAAGGACTTCGTATCTTATGTCTTGCTTCAGGTGGCGGCCAGCAAGCGCCAATACTTGCCGCTGCAGGAGCTGCGGTGACTGTAGTCGATTTATCTGAAAAACAACTGGAACAAGATCGAATGGTAGCTGAAAGAGAGAATTTAAAAATTGAAACACTGAAGGCAGAGATGTCTGATTTGAGCAAACTAAATGATGAAATGTTCGATATCATTGTTCATCCAGTATCCAACGTGTTTGTAGAAAATGTATTACCCGTATGGAAAGAAGCTTCACGAGTATTAAAAACTAATGGAACCATGATTGCTGGTTTTACAAACCCTCTCCTTTACTTATTTGATGACGAACAGGAACAGAAAGGGGTATTAGATGTCAAATACTCGATTCCCTTTTCATCCAAAAATCATCTGTCAAAAGATGATCTCCTAAAACTAGAAGAAAATAATGAAGCGCTCGAGTTTGGTCATTCGCTTGAAGATCAAATTCAAGGTCAAATAGACGCTGGATTCGCTCTCACAGGTTTTTATGAAGATGATTTTGGCGGAATTAGATTGATTGACCAATACATCAAGTGCTTTATGGCCACTAAAGCAGTAAAAGTAAAGAATAGTCGTCTCTAACCTTCTCCTTTAGAAGGGATGATGCTTCTAGGCAGATGAAACTAATAGACCAATAATTTATTTATCAATCACTGGTCCATCTAAACTTATGTTTCTTAACTTCGAGTGGGATCTCCATATAAAATTCATCTTTCTCAGGGTACTTCTCGTTATCATAGAAGTTATAGCCATTCAAATAAGGAGAATAAGTCTTCACATGGATTTTATTTTCTTTCTGCTTCACTTGTAATAAACGTAAATAACCTTGCCCGCCTTCTGGTCCGCTTTGATAATTGGCGAGCATCTGATATATCTTCCGGTCAGGTTTCCCATCTCCATCATCGTCTATATGATCGACCAAAGTTTCACTGCCATAGTAATGCCCGCTTAGTATGGCCGCTACATTTTTATTTGGCCTGATAACTTGATCGTAAACGAGCTGGCCGATCCGGCTTCGTTTACCTGAGCCAGTTAAATAATCATGGAGGCCAATAAAAGCGATGCGGTCTGGGTGTTTTTCTACAATTTCTTTCATCCATTCTACCTCCTGCTCGCCAATTCCCCAGCCCATATAAATCATAATAAATTCATTTCCTTTAATATTCATCAAATCGTAATGGCCGCGGTTATCTTTATAAGAACCCCCGTAGTATGAATTACGTTCAAATCGGGCTGAACCAAAATACTTGGAGAATTGAGAATAACCATTGTTATTTGGATCGATGTCATGATTGCCCGCCAGAATCCCATAAGGCACTTTAGCGGTCTCTAAAACTTTCATATTTTTGTCAGCATGCTGCCATTGCTCGTCATCATTCCAAGTATTTACTATATCTCCAGTATGAAAAACATAAGGAATATTGAGTTTTTCTTTATTATTTGCTATCCACTCCACCATATTCAAGTATATGTAGGGATAGTTTTTTGCGTAGTACTGAGTATCTGACATCCATACGAGTGTGTAGTCATATGGCGATTTTTTATTTATATCTTCAGTCGATTTTTGAGAACGGGCAGGTAAAGAAGGAAAGTCTTTGGTATCAGCGCTTACCTGCGGAATATGGATCGTAAAAATGATCGTACATAGAATAGCGACAAATGCTTTTCGGATGTTGTGCCCCATGATATCCTCCTGTTTCTAAGTGAGCTTTCCAATACGCAGCTTACTAATAAGGGTTGCGCCGATGTAAGTTGAAAAGTCGCAAATCCCTTAATTCCTTAACATGTAGTTTATCTTTGCGATGAGTTAATTATGCGAAGAAGAAATGGAATTTACTTCATCTCTAGCATGATATTTCAAACATATCTTCTCGAAATGGCGGACCAGTTTCCATTTTCTTACGGAGGAGGTATTGTGGAAGGATTTCTTTAAAAAATTGTTGTATTAGACTGCAGGGATTGGTTACAAGTGGTATGTTTACAGCGTGAGACGAAGGATTTTACCATAATTTAATGCTTTATGGATACACTGTTAAGAATTTAGTGCAACAGATCATATAAAGCGTAATTGCATTTCGATAACATTTCATTCTATTTTTAACAGCAAATGTTTTAACCCTGAATATGAAAGCAATCCGTTTAAACCTTTTTTGCCCAGTTTTTACCGTTTAGATCCAATTTTGTGTGCATCGCACAATAGGGGCGTCATATATTTGTGAATTAGACACGTTGTCATTATACGGCAATAATCGTTATAATTTTCTTAATAGATTTAATTCTATGAATTCCATCATAAATCCACATGGTTTAAATATTAGTATGGAAGAAAGGGTGTGGTGATCTTGGAAGCCATAAGTAAGAATTTTTTCTTATTCCTTTCCAACAATAAGTTGTTAGATCGCTTAGCTAAGCGATATGGAACTAGATTTGGGGCTGACAAGATTGTAGGGGGAGAAACATTTTCCCAGGCAATACCGTTGATTAAAGAGTTAAACCGTGATGGTTTACAAGTTACCGTTGACCATTTAGGAGAGTTTGTGAATTCAAAAAAAGAAGCAAAAGAGAGAGCTAAAGAATGCGTTTATACGATTCAGGCTATTGCATCGCATCAATTGAATTCAGAAGTTTCTCTAAAGCTGACTTCTCTAGGCTTGGATATTAGTGAAGAATTGGTCATGGAAAACATGAGGCTGATTTTACAAGTAGCCGAGCAGCATGGAGTTACAGTTACCATTGATATGGAAGATTCCTCTAGATGTGGAGCAACTCTTGATATATATAAGACACTGAAAGAGGAGTATGAAAATCTTGGTACAGTGATTCAGTCGTATCTATTTCGTTCAGATGAAGATTTAGATACTTTAGATGAAACCAATCCCTATCTAAGGCTTGTCAAGGGAGCTTACAAAGAATCTGGCAAAGTCGCATATGCCGAAAAGTCAATGGTGGATGAAAATTTAAAACGTTTAATAAAGAAAAATTTATTAAACGGCCACTATACTGCAGTGGGCAGTCATGACGATGCTATGATTCAGTACACAAAGGAATTAGCGGAAGAACAAGGGATCTCTAAAGACCAATTTGAATTCCAAATGCTTTATGGTATGAGGAATGAAACGCAGAAAAAACTTGTCCAGGAGGGGTATACCGTTAGAGTATATTTACCTTATGGAGAGGATTGGTATGGGTATTTTATGAGGCGTATGGCCGAGAGACCTGCCAATGTGGCTTTTGCGGTTAAAGGAATTTTTAAAAAATAAATTATTTCGAGAGGGGAATTTAACTATGGTAACAGCTTACAAACACGAACCATTCACAGATTTTACAATTGAGGAAAACAAAAAGGCATTCGAGGATGCATTGAAGAAGGTAAAAGAGGAATTAGGACAAAAACATGATTTATTAGTTGACGGTCAAAGAATTAGAACGGACCAGGAAATTGTTTCAACTAACCCTGCGAATACGAAAGAAGTTGTAGGTACTGTTTCCAAAGCTAATCAGGAAATTGCTGAGAAGGCCATAGAAGCAGCTGCGACAGCTTTTGAAGATTGGAGAAAGTGGGACGAGCGTGCGCGTGCTGAACTTCTTTTTAGAGCAGCTAGCATCATCCGCCGAAGAAAGCATGAATTCTCAGCATACCTAGTGTATGAAGTTGGAAAGCCATGGAAAGAAGCCGACGCTGATACTGCTGAAGCGATCGATTTCCTTGAATATTATGGTCGTCAAATGATCGAACTTAAAGACGGCAAACCAATCGAAAGTCGTCCAGGAGAACAAAATCGCTATATCTATACATCTACGGGTGTAGCTGTCGTCATTCCTCCTTGGAACTTAGCATTCGCGATTATGGCTGGTACAGCTGTAGCTCCACTAGTAACAGGTAGTACTGTAGTACTGAAGCCTGCAAGTAACAGCCCGGTAATTGCTGCTAAATTTGTAGAAGTGCTTGAAGAAGCAGGACTGCCAAAAGGCGTACTGAACTTCGTGCCAGGCAGTGGTGGTGAAGTAGGGGATTATTTAGTCGATCATCCTAAGACTGCATTGATTTCCTTCACAGGTTCTCGTGATATTGGTACTCGTATCATGCAAAAGGCAGCAGAAGTGAAAGAGGGGCAGAAGCACCTTAAACAAGTAATTGCTGAAATGGGCGGTAAAGATACTGTGGTCGTAGACAGCAATGCCAACCTCGAGACAGCTGCAGAAGCGATTGTTGTTTCAGCATTCGGTTTCTCCGGACAAAAATGTTCCTCAGGTTCAAGAGCTGTAGTTCATGAAGATGTGTATGATGAATTGCTTCAAATGGTAAAAGAGCGTACTGAGAAATTAACGGTAGGCAACGCATCTGAAGAAAACGTATATATGGGACCTGTAGTTGACCAGGGTGCTTTCGATAAGGTTATGAGCTACATTGAAATAGGGAAAGAAGAAGGGCGTCTAGTAACAGGTGGTAAAGGTGACGATTCTAAAGGTTATTTCATCGAACCGACTGTATTCGCTGACCTTGCTCCTGACTCCCGTATGCAGCAAGAAGAGATTTTTGGACCTGTAGTTTGTTTCACAAAAGCGAGAAACTTTGATGAAGCGATTGATATTGCCAATAACACTGAGTATGGCTTAACAGGTGCTGTCATCTCTGATAACCGCGACCATTTAGAAAAAGCGAAGAGAGATTTCCACGTAGGAAACCTTTACTTCAACCGTAATTGCACAGGAGCAATTGTAGGATACCAGCCATTTGGCGGCTTCAAGATGTCCGGCACGGATTCTAAAGCTGGCGGACCAGATTACCTGGCACTTCACATGCAAGCCAAAACAATCTCTGAAAAATATTAAAGTTAAATAATTGATGCTAAGAAGCCCTCATTTTTGAGGGCTTTTTTTCGTTTTTCTTTTTCTTTGTAAAAGAACTCGCTATAATAGTGGAAGACTAGTCCATTAATTTATTCAAGGTTAGGTTATCATTCCTTGTTGTTTTAAATAATAAGCTGATGATTTTGATAAAGAGAATCGTTGCTTTTATTAGAGATGAATAGGGGTTGGAAGGAGCCTTTAATAAGTGAGTGCTTGGAAAGGTAAGGATTTATATGGAAGTAAAGGATTTGATCCTCCAAGTAGAGGATATTCATAAGGCAACCGAATTAATCAGTTCCGCTCTAGGAAAACCCGTAATAATCGAAAATAAAAATTTTGAACTGATTTCCTATAGTTCTTCCTTCGATGAATTCGATCTTACGCAGCAAAAAACGATATTATCAAAAAAATGCCCGATTTTTATAATCGACCGTCTAAAAAAAGAAGGGATCGTGCAGCGTCTTGAAAAACGCCCCGACCCAATCCGCATCCAGCCAATCGAAGAGTTTGGCTTCCATCAGCGAATCGTCATTTCTGCAAAACACTTGGGCCACACAATGGGGTACATTTGGGTTCAGGAATCTGATGAGCTTCTAACTAGTGAGGAACTGGTTTTATTAGAAGAGATCACTCCTCATTTGGGTAAACTCATCTATGACGTATATGCCAGAGTGAATGCAAAAGAAGGACGCAGGGAAGAGCTGCTTTGGAAATTACTTCACCATGAGTACGGCAGTGAAAGTCAGATACGTCATGATGCTTCATTAGCCAAACTGACACTCCCAGAACGTTTTTCTGTTATGGTATTTTCAGTGACGACCCCTCAGCATAAATACTTATTAGATTATTTGGAGAAAGTGGTACAAAGCCATAAGAAGTCCGTGCATTATTTAAAAACGGAATTCCAAATGATCCTTGTCATTCACGGGGATGCCGAGAGTGAATTTTCATCAAGAAATTTAAGCAGAATCATCATTGATGATGTTAAATATGAAACAGGGGAAGAGGAGTTCTATTATTTTCTGATCGGCGTAGGGAAAGAGTATACAACCCTTTACTATTTAAGGAAAAGTTTTCTTGAAGCGTTGGAAGTCATTGAAACAGCTAACTTTATTACCCCTCGCCCAGAATCAATGCCGAGAGAATTCGCAAAACTCGGTATTTATCGATATTTGGCTGCATTGTATGAAAAAAACAGTTCTGAAGATTATTATAGTGAGGACTTACTTAAATTAATTACGAATGATACTGAAAAACAGACGAATTTGCTTAGGACTCTCGAAGTGTATCTAGCGAATAATACTAAAGCTAAACAGACGGCGAATGAGTTGTTCATTCATCCGAACACGCTCAACTACCGAATTAAGCAAATTCAAGAGCTAACGAACATTGACTTCAATGATTTCAATATGAAAAGTTATTTATATACGGAATTGCTTCTTTTAAATAACGTAGAGGCTTATTATCAACGTTATAAAGAAGCAATCAGTCATATTTAAAAAAATCGTCTTGTTTGAGAGGCGATTTTTTTATGTTTTCAGATAAGTTTATACAAATATATTAAGAAGTATTTTCTTTTTAAGACAAAATGTTACACTATAACTAATTCTTTTTTAGGGGGTACAATTACATATGAATGTTGCAAGTGTGCTTATTATCATCATTCCCATTCTAGTAGTAGCTGCTATTGCTGCCGTGGTTGGATTCTTTTGGCTGAAACTGAGGTATCGAACGGCCAAATCCAACGAAGCTTTAATTATTACTGGCCCGAAACTTGGTGATCCAGACAAAGAAACGAACATTTTCACAGATGATGAAGGTCGCTCTATGAAGATAATTCGAGGCGGCGGATACCGGTTAAAGATGTTCCAGACTTCGACTCCAGTGAATTTGACGAGTTTTCAGCTTAAGCTAGAAACTCCTAAGGTTTACACGAACGGAGGAGTTCCAATTGTAGCGGATGCCGTCGCCATGATTAAAGTAGCGGACAGCTTAAAAGGTATAGCCAACTATGCTGAGCAATTTTTAGGGAAAGAACAAGATGAAATCGAACAAGAAATTGTTGAAGTACTAGGCAGTAACCTACGCGCTATTCTGTCTAAAATGACTGTAGAAGGAATTAATGAGGACCGAGAAAGTTTCAATGAGCAAGTGACTAATATTGCGCAGCGCCAGTTAGATGAAATGGGTTTTAAAATTACATCACTAGGCTTAACTGATTTGCGCGATGCAGATAAAGATAATGGATACTTAGAAAACCTTGGCCGTCCGCGTATTGCTGAAGTTCGTAAACAAGCTGAAATAGCCGAGGCTAACAGCCAACGTGAAACGCGTATGCATGTAGCTCGTACGGATCAGGAGGCTAAAGAAGAGGAATACAAACGGGAAAGTGCCATTGCGCAGTCAAGAAAAGAGAAAGATATTAAAGATGCGGCGTTCAAAGAAGAAACAGAACGAGCGCGTGCGCAGACTGAACAATCCTATGAATTGGAACGTACAAAACTTGCCAAAGAAGTTCAGGAGGAAGACTTACAGATCAAGCGTCGAGCAAAAGAAGAAGAGTTGGACTTAAAGCATATCGAACGAGAACGCTTAGTTAAACTTGAAGATGAAGAAGCAAAAGTCAGGAAAGCAAAAGCGGATGCTCAAGCCTACGAAACAACGAAACATGCGGAAGCAGAAGCCCGGAAATCCTCTATCGCAGGGGAAGCACAGGCTAGAATCAAGAAAGAAGAAGGACTTGCTGATGCTGAAGTCATTCGTGAAAAAGGTCGAGCGGAAGCTGAATCTCGTCGTCTGATCGCTGAAGCGATGGAAAAACATGGAGACGTGATTATCGTAGAAAAAATGATCGAAATGCTTCCGTTATTTGCTGAAAAAATTGCTGCACCGTTGAACAATATTGATTCAGTGAAAATCATCGATTCAGGAAATGGTCAGGGTGTACCTTCTTTCGGAAAAAGCGTGACGCAAACGATGATGGATATGCATGAGCCGCTTAAAGAATTAACAGGTTTTGATGTAACGAACATGCTTTCTTCTATAGGAAAAGAAAAAAACAAAGAAGTTAAATCTGAAGAAGATAAGTATAGTTATGCTGATGAAAAACAGTAAAAGCCAGGTACTTTAAGGTTCTGTATTAAGGCATATGAAATAGCAGACTAGATCGCATATGATTTGGTCTGCTATTTATCTTTGCATATCGACGGTTATTGGGTATTACCAATCGGATTAACATACAAAGTCGCAATCTTATAATGTAATTTAAAATAGCTGTTGTAAACGTGCTTATTTGCTAGTTGATTTTATAGAGCAAGTATGTTGTGAAATTTGTTAGGGTTAGTCTTGAACAAACTGGCAGGATAGTGGAAGACTTGGTTTCGAGATAACCTGGGTTCGTTGCCCTATTAAGAGTCAGGGGTTGTTGGGAAGCTACTCGCTTTCCTGTGGGGGAAGTGGCGAGCTTCCTCGGGCTTGCAGACCTGTGGGATCTCGCCTACATCCTTCTCCCACGGGAGTCTCCTAGCTTCCCAACCACCCCATGCGAAATGGAATGAACGAACCCCCTGGTACTGGAAAAGACTTCTGATCTCTCATCAAAGCTGCGTATTCCAAGCTCTAGCGATTAGCGACTAACGAGTTTTGTAAGTCAAGATCGAATCACTATGGTCTTCTTGTTTCCTTTCTCTGGCAACTCATCCCAGTTCATACGCCGCTGAACGAAGCGCTTTCGAATTTAAAAAAGGAGCATCGCAGTCCCCATTCATCCATGCGAAGTAAGCGATAAAAAACGCTTTCTCTCAGAGGAAGTGTTTTTCATTCATCTATTCTTTCGGATTATAGAACTTTATAGCAAGGTTTTGCAGCCTGAGACACTTGGACAGAGAATCTGCGTACTAACAGAAATGTTTGCTTTTTTTTGAAGCAGTTTCGAGATCTTTATATGGAAAGGGGCGGAGGGAAACGGTGAGACTCCTGGGGGAGGAGCGGGACAGGTGAGACCCCGGAGAGCGAAGCTCGAGGAGGCTCAGCGCCCGCCCCCCGGAAAGCGATCCGTTTCCCGGAGCCCCTAAATATTCATTATGTCTCGAAACTGAGTCTTCCACTACAAGGGAGCTTTAGTTCACTTAAGACAATTTTATAGCGTTAAACATACTTCTTTTTCAGAATTTAGCTGTTTTTTCACATTTGGTCCCAAGTATAGTAATTACCTACCATTCCAGAATGGCTTTTTACTTAATAATGAAACTTTTATGTACTTTTACTCGTAAGGTTATAACATACATATGAGGGGGGAGAAAACTGAATGGTAACAGAAAAATTGGAAAAATATATAGACATTTTTAATGAAATGAATGATGAAATTAAGTGGTGCGATAAAAAGATCCTCATGATGGCATCATCCGTTTACGTCATCAAAGAGAGAGCATTCAATATAAATGAATTCGTAGAACTAAGTGAACACATTAAAACAAATGCAGGAATGTTCTCGCCCTTGAAATCGAATTTGCGTTTCTCTGTGGCTTCCATGCTGGACACACGTTTTGAGCAGCCGAAAGAAGTAGTCCAAATATTGAAAGCATATTATGATAAATTGGTCGAAGGCGGTTTTAAGAGAGGGAATTTTACTTACATTGCCGCGCTCGCCATGATGACGGATGATGTGGAAACTTCTCATTTAGAAAATAAGATCGATCGAGCACTATATATATATAAATCTATGCGCCAGGAACACCCTTTCATAACGACGAACGAGGATTACCCATTGGCTGTGCTTTTGTCTGAAAGAGAAGGTGCAGTTAAAGATGTAATTGCCAGGATAGAATATTTTTATAGAGAACTCCATACATCGAAATTCAGGAAAGGGAATGACCTTCAATTTCTCAGCCATATTCTCTCGTTAAGCAAAGAGGAAGAGCCGGAAGTATACATCAAAAGATCTATAGAGGTTTTAGAATCATTAAAGCGTGCCTCTATTAAACCTAAACCTATACATTATCCAGAAGTCGGTCTTCTTTCTCTAATAGAGCATACGGACATAGAACTTGAGAATACAAAACAATTAAAACTGAAACTTGATAGTCAGCGGCACTTTAAATGGCAAAGAGAGCTCAATTTTAAAGTAGCTGTGAATCTTTCTGTAAGTGAAAGTTTGAAAGGAAGCAGTCTAGTTGAAACGGGAATGTTGACTACAATGGAAGCTATTATGCAAGCACAGCAGACTGCTATGATTACCGGGATCACGGCTGCTACTGCAGTATCTGCTTCAAATAATGGATAAAGAATAGAAGGGAAAACTTTCCCGGGAAAAATGTACAGAAACAAAAAAATACCTCATTTGTTGTATTGTCAGTAGGGTTTTTTAACATTTCGATCGATCTCATAACAGAAATTGATATAATTTCTTATTATCGACTGACAAATTTTACTGGGATCATCCTTAATTTATTATGGAACATTGCTGACTATCTTGAGTTTAGAGAAGGAGCTGGTAACTATGAACCCCATAGACAATATATTGAAAGAGCAGACTCTAGTTGTACTTGATGGAGCACTAGCGTCGGAGCTTGAAGCTATAGGCTGCGATCTTAACGACGATTTATGGTCGGCAAAGATTATGTTAGAGCAGCCAGAGTCAATCAAGCAGCTTCACCTGAAGTATTTTAAAGCAGGAGCAGATGTTGCCATTACCGCAAGTTATCAAGCATCGGTAGAAGGATTCATGAATCGAGGGCTGACTGAAAGAGAAAGCATAGAACTTATAAAGAAATCGGTCTATTTGGCAGCAGAAGCCAGAGATGAGTTTTGGGAAGAAGACGGAAACCGATTGAATCGTTCAAAACCGCTTGTAGCAGCTTCTGTAGGACCTTATGGTGCGTTTTTAGCAGATGGTTCAGAATACAGTGGGAATTACACGATTAATGAAGAAGCTTTAAAGGATTTTCATCGCCCACGCATGAAAGCACTGGTAGAAGCAGGAGCCGACGTTATTGCATGCGAAACACTTCCCAGCTTTAGTGAAGCAAAAGTATTAGTAAGTTTACTTGAAGAATTCCCGCAAGTATATGCTTGGATGAGCTTCAGTGCAAAGGATCATTTTCACATTAGTGAAGGACATAATATGGCTGACTGTGCGAAATGGTTAGACTCTTGCAGTCAGATAGCAGCTATTGGGGTGAATTGTACAAAGCCGCAATACATTAGCTCACTCGTTCAACAAATATCTGAAAATACTTCTAAACCAATTCTCATCTACCCTAATTCAGGCGAGGAGTATGTAGCGCAGACAAATTCATGGAAAGGTGAAGCGGACGACTTATCGATAGGGGCCTATACGGAAAAATGGTTTGAAACGGGAGCACGCTTAATAGGGGGGTGCTGCAGGACTACACCGAACGATATTCAAATCATGGCAGGTTACAAGCATAGGATGTGTCAAGGTGAATAGCGCGGAATGCGGTGTGGGAAGATGCAGGAGTTATTCAAAACGTACTTATCTCGCATTAGTGCGGAGTGCCGCTTACCAAATAATATAATCGAATAAATGATAACAGCGAGCAGAAAGTTTTTATTTTTCTGCTCGTTGTATTTTTTTAATTTATTCTTTGATCAGGAGTTTGGGTGTAACTGTTCGTCATTTGAGTCAAATCCTGTGCAGCCAGCTGAGGAACCTGATAGTACCCTCGCTTATTTTGATACAGGAAGATTTCATAGCTCATTTCAATTAAGTTTGGAACACTATCTCCGACCACTCTTCGAATGACAGGGTTGGTCATTTCAAGAGCCGTCATCGACATGAGGCTTGCTAACCCTTTTGCTTGACCGAGCATATAAGCTGACAGCCCTTGATCCGTTAAATCGTTAACGGATTGGTTCGGTTTTTTCGGCTGGCCGGGTTTCATTCCGTAAACGACATCGTTATTTTGACTCATGTTGTAGATGTGAGTAGACTGAGACGGTTTTTGTCCAGTCTGTAAACACTCGACCATAATGTTATAAAGTTGAGTAAGAAATTCTGTTTGATTCGTTAATATCTTTTTTAATTCAGCATCTTGAATATGCTGTTCGTACATTTGATACTGATCTAATACACTAATTGTGGAAGCAATGACTTCGTGAGCATCAAATAATTCGTGACCTCCATGGCTGACCATAGGAGCCATGTTATTTGAAGCTTGTGTTCCATTTGTTTGTGGCTGTTGATCCATGTTAATCCCTCCAGTGATATATTCTTGTCTAGTCTGTTGTTTTTAGGAGAAATTATGTACAAATTACGGAAGATAAAAAGAACCTGGCAATTCTGCCAGGTTCCATAGATCAACCAGTGTTTCGCAGGCCAGCTGCTATTCCACTAATGGTGAGTAATACTTCGGTTAATAAGTCATCATTGGTGCCTGTTTCATCAAGCAAACGCAGTTCTTTGATCAATTCCACTTGCAGGAAGTTCAAAGGATCGACGTATGGGTTACGGAGACGTACTGATTCCTGAATCGTCGGCTGGTGATCCAGCAGCTCTTCATCTCCTGTAATCTTAAGCAAGATGTCTTTTGTTTTATCATATTCTTCGACAATGTTATTGAAGATCCGCTCGCCCATTTCAGCATCATTGGCCAGCGTGGTATATTCTTTAGCAGTTTGAATATCTGCCTTAGTCAGAGCCATTTGAAGATTATCAACCGTTGATCGGAAGAAAGGCCACTTCTCATACATTTGCTGTAAATGGGATAAGTTTTCATCGCTTCTGTCGGCATATTCTGCTAGACCTGTTCCAGATGCATACCATGCAGGTATCAATTGCCTGTTTTGTGTCCAGGCGAACACCCATGGAATGGCTCGCAAGTTCTCAAATTTAGTACTGTCTTTTCGCTTCATAGGGCGTGAACCGATATTGAGTTCGCTGATTTCTTGCAGAGGCGTGACTTCATTGAAATAGGTGAGAAAATCTTGATCATTAAACACTAATGATTGGTATTTCTCCAACGAAACATTAGCCGCTTCCTCCATAATTTCTTCCCAATTTTCCTCCGAACGATTGGTCTGCTCCGTTTCTTTAGAAATATGCGCCGCACCTTCAAGGAGTGTTGAAACACCTTGTTCTAAGCTGCGATAAGCAATGTCCGTAAGAAGGTAACGGGAGGACAAAACTTCTCCTTGTTCAGTAATTTTGACACCGTCTCCAAGCGTTTCAACAGGCTGGGAAGCGATGCTGCGGTTCAATGGTCCGCCGCCTCTGCCAAGGGAGCCGCCGCGTCCATGGAAGAATTTTAGACTTACGTTGTACTCTTTAGCCATTTCGTGTATTTCCTGCTGAGCTTTATACAATCTCCAGTTAGCTGTCAGCGTACCGCCATCTTTACTTCCGTCAGAATATCCCAGCATGATTTCCTGATTGTTATTACGGTGATTCAAATGTTTATTGTAAACATCCATATTAAATAGCTTTTCAAGTATGGAAGGTCCTGCTTTTAAATCTTCGACTGTTTCAAGCAGTGGAGCCACATCTAAATTGCTTTCCACCGTCCCATCAGCATGTAGTCGATAAATGCCTGCTTCTTTAGCTAGCACGAGTACTTCAAGCAGATCACTTGCCGATTCTGTCATACTAATTAAATAAACTTGGATAGATCGCTTACCGAATTCTCTATGAGCTTCGCGAATCAATTGGAAAACTTTCAGCATCTCCTGTGTCTCTTCTGTGTAATCTTCATTCAGTAATGAGATTGGACGCGGGTCTTTCAACACTTCCTCAAGAAGATGAACTTTTTCTTCCTCTGGAAGGTCTGAATAATTTTCAGAGATGTCCACCTTTTTCAATAGCTCGGAAATTGCTGCTTCATGCTCGCCACTATGATTTCTGATATCTAGGGTAGCTAAATGGAAGCCGAAGAGATTAACTTGACGTACAAACTTTTTCATCATTTTCAAATCCCGTTTAGCTGGGTGATGAGCTTGTACATTTTTTTGAATGTGTGTAATATCTTCAAGCAGATCATCAGCTGAAGGGTATCCTATGTCTGATTGACCTACCTGGCGAAGCCGCTCCAAAACGATGGCGAACTTACGTCGATAAATTTCTGCCTCTACCCGCCATCTTTTATTTTCTGGAATCGTTCTCTCCTCTTTTTCAACGGCCTTGATGAAATCTTCTCCTACATTGACGCGGGTAGTGGAGTGACTGAACCGCTTCATCAATTCTACGAGCACTTCCTCATATTTCTTCAATACGATCTCCCGCTGTTTCTTTAAAGTAGACCAAGTAATCTCAGGTGTTACATTCGGATTTCCATCACGGTCTCCACCTATCCAGGAACCGAAATGCAAGAAGTTGGGCACCGACCATTCTTCGTCAGGATAAGTTTCTTCAAGACGATTCTCTAATTCTTGATGTATATCAGGCAAGACATCAAAGAGGGTCTGATCGAAATAGTACAATCCATTTCGAACTTCATCCATTACCGTAGGTTTACGGTGGCGAAGTTCGTCTGTCTGCCATAGAACAGTAATTTCGTTAAAAAGACTCTCTTCTATATTTTCTCTTTCGTTTGCTGTTAGATTGTTTTGGTCCAATTGAATAAGTATGTTAGCGATCCGTTTTTGAATTTCAAGAACGGTTCTTTTTGTTGCTTCCGTAGGGTGGGCAGTGATGATTAACTCTAAAGAAAGGTCGTTCAATACATTTTGTATCACATCTTTTTCAATATTGTTCTCTTTAAGATTCAAAACAGCGCTTTCCAATGAATAAGGCTGGACGCCATGGTCATCTCTTAGCTGATATTCTCTGCGACGTCTAATCCTATGGTTTTGTTCAGCGATGTTAACGAGATGAAAATAAATTGAAAAAGCACGGATGACCTGGGAACGCAAAGGGGGTTGAAGGTTTTGAATTTCTTCTTTTAATAAGTTGTAAGTATGAGCTTCTTGATTTTTTCTGAGATCTTTAGTTAATTTACGTATTGTTTCGACTTTATTAAGTAATTGGTCTCCACCGTGGTGGACGAGAATTTCCCCGAGCATATTGCCGAGTAAATTGACATCGTGCCTGAGGGGAGTTGTATGGTCGTTGGTTTGATTTTGTAAAGTCATACTTTCACCATCCTGTAAAGTCTTTGAATTTAAGCGAGGAAAGACCATCGCTCATATTTTAATTATGTTATCAGAATATTTTTTATAGTCAAATGTAATAGGCTTACGAGACAAGCGATAGAACATTTAATCCTTACATTCCTTACATATCTCAATGTTGTATTATTTAACATTAGCTCTCTTATCTTGAAGACTTGGTTTCGAGATATCTAGTAAGTTTCCGTTACTAAGAATAGATCTTGAAGCTCCTGGAAATCACTTGCTTTCTGTGGGCGTAAAGGCTCGTTTGAGCAGCCGGGGATAAAGGAAAAGGAAACACAGAACATAGTGATCCGACGTTGACTTACAAATTTCGTTAGTCGCTAAGCTCTATAGCCGGGAAAAGCTCGAAATTCTATTCCATATCATTGATAGGGTGGTTCCTTCTTTCCACTTCCTAACCGCCCAGGAACCTTCATACGGCATCGATCTATTATGAAAAATCAGCAGGAACTAGTGTATGTCCTTATCCATTATTCATGTATTCACTCACTACGAAAGCCAAGTCATCGTTTCCAAAAAGTGATAATACGGTCAGCAGTGTCTCATTGGAAATCTCATCCGATTGTTCTTTAGGCACGGTGTGTTCCACGGCTTCTTCTAATGTAGAGTTGTTCGGTTGGAAAGGATAGGCTTTTTGATACAGTTTATTAGGATCAAGTTCGTTGTTGATGCACCATTGTGCAAATATGAGAACCATCGTTTGTTCATCCTGTTGATATTTTTTTATAATTTCTTCTTCTATTTGTTTACGATTCATAAGAATACCCCTTTTTTTGATGGTTTAATCCATTATATCGGGTAACGGAGAGACATTTCTATTATAAAACCTCTCCAAACTGACTGAGAAGCATGCTTCATGGTAAAATAAGATTGTAAGTAAGCCATCTTCGTCTGAAAGAAGGGGGATTCATGTGAATAAAATTTTGTTAGCTTCGCTTGTCTTTGGGGCATTAGCCGTTTTTGTGGGACCGAGCGTTATAGACCGGATAACAGGAAGCGAGCAAGCTTCTAGTGATGAAAAAGTAGATGCCAAAGAAAAGCTTTATAGTGATGAAGAATTGAAGCAGAGGTTAACGGATATCCAATATGAAGTTACACAGGAAGACGGTACGGAAAAAGCTTATGATAATGAGTATTGGGACTTGAAAGATGAAGGTATTTACGTAGACATCGTCTCTGGAGAACCATTGTTCAGTTCAAAAGATAAATATGATTCAGGAACAGGATGGCCGAGCTTTACGAAACCGTTATCTAAAGAAAACATTGTAGAAAAAGATGATCCAGGTATATTCGGGATGAGAACGGAAATTAGAAGTAAAGAAGCTGATTCGCACCTAGGCCACGTGTTCTCAGATGGCCCTGAGCCGACAGGCCTGCGTTACTGTATGAACTCTGCGGCTCTTCAGTTCATTCCTGTTGAAGATTTAGAGAAAGAAGGGTATGAAGAATTTAAAAGCGAATTCCTTTAGGGAATTCATAGCGAAACAGGCTGCCGATTAAAATACAATTCGACAGCCTGATTTTTTGTTTTAGAGAAGTAGAAGTAAGACTTTTTCATTTGGCTATGTTGAAGGTGGTTGTTGATATTGATAAGTGAGTTATTCAACAATATGGCAGGATACTTGAAGGCTTGAGTTCGAGACATTGGGGGGATCAGGGCGGCGGGGAATGGATCGCTTTCCGTGGGAGCGCGGTGAGTTTCCTCGGACGTCCCGTCCTGCGGGATCTCACCAAGCACTCTCTTCCCACAGGAGTCTCCCCATTCCCCGCCGCCCCTTACTATAGATGTGCTTCTCGAAATCCACTTAATAAGAAAATTCTTAATTAAAGAGGGAGAACCACACCCTGGAGCAGCGGTCCACAATCTTAAATTAGTTTACGTCTCTTCCTATGCAAGGTGGATAAGAAAATGGAGAGATTCTAATCCATGCTCTCTCAACACATAGCGACGAGGAGACTTCCTTCACTTCTGTGCGGTAAAGAATCATCGGAATCCCTCCGTTCTTCGTGTTTCCTTTATCTCCTCCAGCTCAGTCCAGTCCATACGCCGGTGAACAACAACTCGTTTCGATGAAGGGGAGAAACGAACCGTCACATGAAAAAAAAGCTTCTTCCCGATTCCTGTGAAATGAAGATATTGTGTCCCACTTCAAGTTATTTAACGAGAGACCTCTTTTACGCACCATCAGTATTTAACATTCATGTTCGTATTTTCATGCTAAGGCGGTGCCGTAAACCACTTGGACATGGATGGTAATAACCTCCAGCGTTTAGATTTATTAGGTAAGGAGAAAAGATCTTCTCGGTTCGTAGATGATAATGTTATATCAACGGCGTTTCCGAGCTGCTCATCATCGTAAAGAGCTCCGGGAAATCGCGAGACTCCTGTGGGAAAAGAGTGCTTGGTGAGACCCCGGAGAGCGTTAGCTCGAGGAGGCTCACTGCGCTCCCACGGAAAGGGAGTGGTTTCCCGGAGCTCTAAACGCTGTCAATCATAACGGAAACAGCGCGAATATCTCGAATTTGAGTCTTCCGCTAAAGGGAGCTTACATGAATATCAACACGGAACTTTTACAAAGTCTTTCATTTGAGGAATAGTTTTAGTACAAAAACTAAAAAAGCAGTGCCGATAGTCTGTTAAACTCTCGGCACTGCTCTAATAATTTATCCCATAACTTTCTTTATGACTTTCAATCCTAGCTTAGAACCTGGGTATCTGAAGTTCTGATCGAATTTAGTCGTCTGTTTTGTAATACTTTTTTCATGAGTGAAGGTTTGGAAGCTTGCCTTGCCATGATAGCTTCCGATACCACTCTCACCTACACCGCCAAAAGGGAGGTGAGGGTTAAGAATATGATAGAGCGTATCGTTAATGCATCCTCCGCCAAATGAAAGGGACTCCGTTATTTTCTTCTGGTCGTCTTCGTTTTCTCCAAAATAATAAAGCGCGAGTGGTTTCGGGCGTTTTCCGACACGTTCGATGACTTCATCTAATTCATCATAAGTCAGGATAGGAAGTATAGGTCCGAAGATTTCTTCCTGCATTACAGAGTCTTCCCATGTGATCTGATCCATGACTGTCGGCTCGACACGCAGTTTATTCGAATCTATACGTCCGCCGATCAATATTTCCCCTTCATCCAAATAGGCTGAAAGTCGATCAAAGTGTTGACGGTTGACGATCTTCACATAATCTTCATTAAGAAGAGATTCTTCACCATAGAATTCATGGATATATTTCTTGATCGCTGCAACTAGGTCGGCTTTTATCTCGTGATGAACATAAAGATAATCTGGAGCGATACAAGTTTGGCCTGCATTAGTGAATTTACCCCATACAATTCGTTTGGCAGCCAAATCTATCGATGCATCATGGTGGACAATTGCTGGACTTTTGCCGCCTAATTCAAGAGTGACAGGGGTAAGACGTTTACTGGCTTGTTCCATCACTTTTCTGCCAACAGCAACACTGCCTGTAAAAAACACATAATCGAGAGGCTGATCGAGCAGCTCCTGTGTCGTCTCTTTATCACCTTCTACTACGGCAATATAATGAGCTGGGAAATACTGTTCGACCATACGTTTGATCACCCAGGAAACGGTAGGAGTTAATTCAGACGGTTTTATGATAACGGTGTTCCCCCCGGCAATGGCTCCGATAACAGGGGCTAAAGCCAGCTGGATAGGGTAATTCCAGGGTGCAATTACAAGTGTCGTACCATACGGCTCTTTAATAATATAATTCTTTGACCCTGTATGGGTGAGGGGTGCTTTGACCTTTGTAGGTGCCATCCATGATTTCAGGTGTTTTAAATGATCGTTGATCTCACTTTTCAAAAAGGCAATTTCCGATGTATATGCTTCATACTCGGACTTTCCTAAATCGAATTTAAGAGCTTTCAATATCGGTTCTTCAAAAGTATCAAGCATTTTTTTCATCGTAAGCAGCTGTTCTTTACGAAACTCATAGCTTTTTGTATGACCATTGCTATACCATTCTTTTTGCAATTTCACTAGCGTATTCATGGGAAACCTCCTCGGTTTACGTTATTTTGTGCTGATAGAAATCAAAAGCGAGTGTAGTATTCGGAAATATATCTTGCGCTTCCTGCTCTAATTCTTTGATCAACTCTCCATGATAACGAGAGGAAAGATGAGTTAAGATTAATTCTTTTACACCTGATTGTGCAGCTAACGTAGCAGCTTGTTTCACTGTGGAATGATAATAATCATATGCCATTGCTTCTTCATCACTTGCAAAAGTTGCTTCATGAACTAGGACATCCAAGCCAGACAGCTTTTCTTTCAATTCTGGTAGGTAACGCGTATCCCCAAGGATAGCCAGTCTTTTTCCTTTTTTAGGAGGACCGAGGACATCTTTCCGATGAATGATCTGGCCGTCATCCAACCTGGTGGTTTCTTGCTGTTTGATTGTTTGATAAATAGGTCCAGGGTTAACGCCTAACTCTTTTAGACGTTCAGGCAGAAGTTCACCGAGTTTATCCTTTTCGTGAATGATGTACCCGAAACTTTCCAAACCATGCTGCAGTTTTACTGCTTCTACCTTAAAAGAATCATCTTCGAATAATAATCCTTCCTCTACTTCTTCCACAAAAAGCGGATATTTAAGCCTCGTTCCACTTACATGCAGGCTGATTTCAATAAAAGATCTTAAACCGCTGGGTCCATAAACCGTTACAGGGGTTTCTCCACCCTGGAATGAGCGGCTGCTAAGCAATCCAGGCAGTCCATAAATATGGTCGCCGTGAAGATGCGTGATGAATATTTTTTCAATGCGTCTAGGTCTTATATTCGTGTTAAGAATTTGATGTTGGGTCGCTTCTCCGCAGTCAAATACCCATGTCGTGCCACGCTTCTCGAGAAGTCGCAGCGCGAGTGAGGAGACATTGCGGTCTTTAGATGGTACACCTGATCCTGTACCGAGAAAAAAAAGTTCCATATATGTATCCTCCTTCCTATCTATAATACCACTGAGACTTTACGGATACACATAAATTTCCCTATAGAAAAACTGCCGGTTATCAACGGCAGTTAAAATCTTTTCACGAAGCAAGCTCTTTATAAAAAGAAAGGTCAGTTTGGAAAATATATATTTAATTAGTCATTTTATATTTTTGTAGAATTTTTTCAACTCTTTCAGGGAATAACGCTGATTGCGCCATTCAATGCCTCCGCGTAAATAAGTGAGCAGTAAGGCTCTCATTAACATGTAGATAAATAATAAAGCAGAAAAAGGCAGACCAAGAATGATCCAAACTGGATAGTTTGTGAATCTCCGGGTCGACATAGCGTATAAGTGAAATAAGAGAATAACGATTAGTACGCTAAGGATTTGAACTGACAAGGGACCGAACACGATAAAATAGAACGGTAATACTTGAGAAATGAAAACCCCTGATACAGCAAAAATAGCCAAGGTAATCGAATAATTCAACCCTGCCAGGGCATTTTTTTCAAATCCTTTGAGAGCACTGCGAATGTTCGGGTACCATTCAACACTTAGTAAATGAATAGCTGTAACTAATCGTTGATGATAACCGGCTTTTTTGACGTTTACTCCTAAGGCTAAATCATCGTCTGGACGAAGTCTTATTTTCTTATGACCGCCAATAGCTTCGTAACATTCACGCTTAATCATTTGAAAAGCACCTATACCGATGCCCCCTTTATTAGAAGAACTATTCGCGCTCCATGGTCGTTTTAAATAACTGAAACCAAACAAAAAGAAAGAAATCAATCCCTTGAGTCTTAGTGAGGAAGCATGTAAATCAGGAGCAGCGGTCACATGATCTGCCTTCGAATTTTTCGTGTAAGTGAAGATGCGGGCTAATGCATGTGGTTTAAAATGGATATCGGCATCCGTAAACACCAGCCAATTCCCTGATGCCACGTTAGTTCCTATGTGTAAAGCATGATTTTTTCCAAGCCACCCCTCAGGAAGCTCTCTTATACTGACCAGCTTTACATTCTCGTACCTTTTAGAAAGAGACTGTGCGATTGGTTCCGTAGAATCTGTGGAACGGTCATTAATGATTATGATTTCAAGATTGACTTCCTTTTGCTCAACTAGTGATTGTATAGTCTGGTGAATTGCCGAGTCCTCATCTTTAGCGGCAACGATGACGGAAATGAGCTCAACATTAGTCTGATAAGGATAATGATCAATGGAGGGAATCCTGCGGAACCCCCTTTGAAATTCTATCCATACGACCACCCAGAATAGGAGCAGCACGGCATATAAATACGGCCACATTTACTCTTTCTCCGATTTCTGGATTTGGGTGCGGTATTCCACAGCTTCGTAAGGACAATCTGTAAAAATAGCATCGCATTTCAATTTAAAGCATCTATTCATATCAGCCGGACGATTTATGGTATAGACCCGTAACGATAATTTATTTTTATGACAATCTTTCACCAGCTTTTTATCTAATAATCTGTAACGGACATGAAGGGACGTCGTTCCGAGCTTTTTTGCGAATTTCACTAAATTGTGACGCTTTTTAGATGTCAGAAAAGCTGTTTGGACGTGCGGGTCGATTTCATTTATCGTCTTAATACTGTTGAAGTTGAAGCTGGAAATGACGGTGCGATCGAGCATTTGATGGGATTGCAGAGCATCATAGACTAAGCGTTCGATTCCTTTATATTCAATAACGTTGGTTTTCAGTTCCAGATTTAGTAACATGGGTAAAGTTTTAAACCAGCAAAGAAATTCATCCAATGTTACAATAGAACAGTCAGAAAATTTTGTAGAATACCAGCTGCCAGCGTCCAGTTTCTTGATTTGCTCGCATGTGTATTCCTGAACTAAACCAGTACCGTTCGTAGTTCTACGGACGTTTTCATCATGGATAATGACGGGTACCCGATCTTTAGTCAGCTGGACATCAATTTCAATTCCTTCAGCTCCTGATTCGCAGGCTAGCTGAAAAGCAGGCATTGTATTTTCTGGAGCTAGATTACTTGCTCCTCTATGAGCATATATCAAAGTTTTCGACATGAATATCACCAACGATCTTTTTAAGTTTATTGTAGCTTTGGTAAATGGTTTTATAAAATTATTGATGGTTAACATAATGATTGATTCTTCATAAAAATCTATTCACCGTTATGGCAGGATTGTTGAAGACGAGTCCGGGGTAATCGGGATTCGTAACCGACCTTATACCGAATAAATTGTCTTAATTTGATATCAACAAGGACATCTAACAGAACCTTAAAAAAGGAGCGTTTCTAATGCACAAATGGCAAACGAAGCAGCAATTGACGGATTTACTTTGTTCACTAGTTGAATACCCTAGTATAACAGGTACTAAAGCAGAGATCGCTATTTTCGAGTACCTTAATTATATTCTAAGTGATCATGAATATTATCAAAAACATCCTGATCATTTACAGCTGCATCCTTTAGAAGATGGCAGACAGCTTCTATCAGCATTAGTGAAAAAAGATGAAGCGAAAGAAACACTGGTGTTGATCGCACATGCCGATGTAGTATCAGTCCAGGATTATGGTTCTTGGGAAAACCTGGCTTTTTACCCGAAAGAGTTGACTCAAGAGTTACATAAAAACATCGATAAACTACCCGGTGAAGCCGCTCGCGACCTAAAAACCGGCAATTGGATTTTTGGAAGAGGTACTATGGATATGAAAGCCGGGTTGACGGTGCATCTATCCTTGCTCGAGAAAGCGATGGATGGAGAGTTCGATGGCAATTTACTGCTGCTTGCTGTGCCTGATGAAGAGGTGAATTCAGAAGGAATGTTAGCCGCACTCCCGGTACTTGATGAGATGCAGGAAAAGTTCGACCTTAACTATAAGGCTGCAATAAATGCAGAACCAATGTTCAGTAAGTTCCCAGGGGACCCATCTTACTATTTGTATACCGGTTCCATTGGCAAAGCGCTGCCCGGCTTTCTTTGCTATGGAAAAGAAACTCACGCAGGGGAGCCTTTCGGAGGGCTTAATGCTAACTTGATGATTAGTTACTTAGCTAAAGAGCTTGAACTGAATGAAGCGTTCATTGAAGAAGTAGACGGGGAAAGAACACCTCCTCCAATAAGCTTAATGCAAAGAGATTTGAAAGAAGAATATTCTGTTCAGACTCCTCAGGCTGCTGTCACGATGTATAACGTGTTATATATGAAGCAGTCCATTAACGATATCAACGCTAAATTATTAAAAGCAGCGAATCGAGCGAAAGAGAAGATCATTGAGCATTATCATAAACAAGCTTCATATTATATGCAAGATGAGCAGCAATCAACGTTTGATCCATCCATTCAAGTAATGACTTACGATCAGCTTTATAAAGCTGCGGTTTCTCGATATGGAGAAGGGGAGGTCAAAAGAAGAATCAATCTGCTCATCAAGCAGCGTGATCAAGGCGATCGTGATTTTTCTACAACTATCGTCCAAAGTTTGGCAGCTCTCTGTAAAGACTTAACCCCGATGATGGTACTGTTTTATAGTCCGCCATTTTACCCGGCTGTCTCATCAAATAACGATCCTCTTATTAAAGAGACGGCAAAGTTTGCAATGGACTATGCTAAACAGCATTTTGGAGTAGATGTCCAGACACAGGAATATTTCCCTGGCTTGTCAGACTTGAGCTTTATAGGTCCCGTATCTACGAGTTCCTCTATAAATGAATTAGTCCAGCAAATGCCGATTCAGGGGAAAGGTTTCAACCTGCCATCAAATCTGATGGAGTCCGTGACGATGCCGATTATTAATATCGGTCCGTTAGGCAAGGATGCTCACCAGTGGACAGAACGTCTTGAGCTGACATACAGCTTTGAAAAACTTCCACAGATTTTAACTAGTACTATTCATCAATTATTTAAATCTTGATCGTACCGCCGGTCGGTTTCCGGCGGTTTTTTATAATGGATAAATAAAGGTGCTTGTTTTAAGTCGTAGGATAATCGTTTTAATCATGCTACAATAAAAGAAACGAAATGAATGAGTATTCATTAATTTTGGGGGTTCTTTATGAAAACTTTAAAAGATACGATCCATAAACTGACGATTCCTACTCCTTACGCTGTAGGGGATGTGCATGTATATGTACTGGAAGGGGAAGCGGTGACTTTAATTGATGCAGGTGTTAAAACTGAAGAAGCCTGGGAATCCATGAAGAAGCAGCTTCTGGAATTAAACATCACCCCTGAAGATATTGAACAGGTTGTATTGACGCATCATCATCCTGACCACATGGGTCTCGTTGAAAATTTTCCTAACGTTCGTCGAATAGCCGGCCATCCTAAATTGAAACCTTGGCTGGAGCGTGATTCTAAATTTTTTGATAGGTACGAACAATTTTTTCATGATATGTATAGCGAAGCTGGGGTGCCGAATGAATACTTTCACTTGTTGAAAGGGTTACGTAAGCCTTTGAAATGGACAGCTGAAGGGAAACTGAATATAGAATTACTTGAGGGAGACCCGATACCTAATCATGAAGAGTGGCGAGTTATAGAAACACCTGGCCATGCGCAGAGCCACCTTTCCTTTTTTAGACAAGAAGACGGGGCTCTGATAGGAGGAGATCATTTACTCTTCCATATTTCTTCTAATCCTTTATTAGAGCCTCCTTTTCAGCCGAATGAACCACGCCCTAAACCCTTAATTCAATACCGTCAATCTATGAAAAAGTTATTGGCATATCCGATAACAACTGTTTATCCAGGTCATGGTAAAACCTTCAATGGAGTAGACGAATTAATAGAAAAGCGGATTCTTAAGCAAGAGGAACGGGCACTTAAAGTCAAGGAGATGTTTGTGAACGGACCGCTGACAGCTTTTCAAGTCTGTGAGCAGTTATTCCCTAAACACATTACGACACAGTTCGGTCTCACAATGTCAGAAACGATTGGACAGCTTGACTATCTCGAGGAAACAAATCAAATAGAAGTAAACCATCAAGGTAGACTAAAAAAATATTATGTAAACAGGTGAGGTTATGAAATCATTATCAGGGAAAAAAATATTAGTTACAGGCGCTTCTAATGGATTAGGAATGTATTTAGCCATTCATATAGCGATGCGGGGCGGGGAGCCGATATTAGCTGCTCGTTCTTCAGAACGTTTGAAGAAGTTAGCAGAAGTGATCAAAGTTAAATTTGGTGGAGAAGTGCATTGGTATTGTGCTGATTTATCTAGAGATGAAGAGTGGAAGAGTATCCTTATGAAGATTCGTGATGAACAGGGACCGGTTGATGCTGTCATAAATAATGCGGGAGTTGGAAGGTTTAGCGAAGTAGCAGAATCAAATTGGGAAGATATAGAAAATATGCTGTCTGTCAACGTTACTTCAGTCTTCAGAACGACCCACCACGTACTGCCCGAATTACTCCAACATGGAAAAGGTCATATCGTAAATATTGCGTCTCAAGCAGGGAAGATGGCGACCCCGAAATCCGCTGTCTATTCTGCGTCTAAACATGCTGTTCTCGGTTTCTCGAATGCGCTGAGAATGGAAGTGAAGAACCAGGGGGTTTATGTCACATCGGTGAACCTCGGACCGGTAAAGACTAATTTTTTTACACAAGCCGATCCGTCCGGTGCGTATCAAAAAGCAGTAGAGCGATTTATGCTTGACCCTAACAAAGTCGCTCATAAGATCGCCGACAGCTTATTTACTCCTTGCCGTGAAATCAATTTGCCTGCCTGGATGAATACAGGAAGCAAATTGTATCAACTCGTGCCGTCCGCTATGGAGAAATTGTTAGAGAGTCAATTCCGAAAAAAGTAAACGTGTGATTTGAATTGCTTAAGAAAATTAATTAGGATAATGGAAAGAGGTGATAAAAGTGAAATTAAACATCACAGATGCAGCCCATGAGCAATTGAAATTGCTTCAAATTGAAGAATATTCTTATTTGAGATTGTATTATGATACAGAAGGAATGGGGTGTGGGGTCAATGGATTACCTACCATCCGTTTAACGAATAACTATTATGATAAAACAGATGATCGAGTCGAAAACGAACAGTACAGTGTCATTATCGATCATCAGCAAGCTACGTTTTTCAGAAAAGAAATGAAGCTTGATTTTATAAAAAATACATTCCGGTTATCCAGTCCAGAAGGGGTACTGAACCCGATCATTCCAACAGTAAGTGTTAAGAAAGAGGCGGTATTATGAGTAAGCATAAAGGTGGAAAAGAGTCCCTTTCATTGAATGATGATATGCTGAATAAACTCCGCTCTAAGAAAGAAGAGTTGAAAAAACATGAAGATGAACGTTTAGAGAATGAACGACAGCAAAGAATTCAACAGAAAAAAGAACGTGAAGCTAATAAAAGCTTCGAAGAGTTACTGGAAGAAAGTGAGTTGGATTGGGAGAATTTCAAAAAATAAAGTAGACAAAATCAATAAATACGCATAGTTAGTATTGCACTTGGAGAGGAGACGTTCGTTCTTCTCCATTTCTCTTCAAGGAGCGTTTATCTAAATGTGTATTTTTCTTCATAAAAAAGGAAATTCCGAGAATTCGGAATTTCCTTTTTGGGATTATAATCTTTTTTCTACAAATCTTTTCATGCGCTCCATCGCTTCATCAAGCTGTTTAATAGAAGTCGCATAAGAACAGCGGACGTAACCTTCACCACCAGATCCAAATACTTCGCCAGGGACGACAGCCACTTGTTCTTCTTGTAATAACTGCTCCGCAAATTCTGCGGACGATAATCCTGTTTCCTTGATAGAAGGGAAGGCATAAAATGCGCCGCCCGGGTTAGGGCAGGACAAGCCAATTTCGTTCAAGCTGCTCACTATGAAATTCCTTCTTTGTTTATAGCTTTCAGTCATCTCCTGAACACTTTGGCGACCATTTTTCATGGCTTCTAGTGCAGCGTGCTGAGCCATCGTAGGCGCACACATCATCGTGTATTGGTGGATTTTAACCATAGCAGCTATGATATCGGCCGGTCCAGCAGCGTAGCCTAGCCGCCAGCCCGTCATGGCGAATGCCTTAGAGAACCCGCTGATCAAAATAGTTCGCTCTTTCATTTTTTCAATGGAAGGGAAGCTCGTGTAATTATCATCATATGTGAGCTCAGCATAAATTTCATCTGATAATACAAGCAAGTCATTTTTCTCAATAACTTTCGCTAGCTGTTGCAACTCTTCTTTATTTAAGAAAGTACCAGTCGGGTTATTTGGGTTACAGAGCATAATCGCTTTTGTTTTTGGCGTAATGGCTTCTTTGACTTGTTCTGGTTTAAGTTTGAAGTCATCTTCCGCTTTGGTTTGAATCGTAACCGGAGTTCCGCCTGCTAAACTCACGATCGGCACGTATGCTACAAAGCTTGGTTCAACTACAATTACTTCATCTCCAGGCTCGACCACTGTCCTTAATGCTAAATCGATCGCCTGACTGGCCCCGACAGTAACAACGAGCTGTTCATTTGGATCGTAATCCAATTGAAAACTGCCACTTAAATAGTTGCTGATTTCCTCGCGCAGCTCAATCATACCTGCATTTTCAGTATAAGATGTATAGCCCTGTTCAAGCGCATGGAAACTCTGTTCGATAAAATTCCAGGGAGTAACAAAATCCGGCTCGCCTACTCCGAGAGAAATAACATCATCCATCTGTGCTGCCAAATCAAAAAAACGTCTGATTCCAGATGGTTTCAAATTTTCAACTTGCCTGGATATATAAGAAGTTGTCTTCATGGTGATACCACAATTCTTTTATCATCGTCATCATCATCATGTAATATAATGCCGTCATGTTTATACCTTTTCAAAACAAAATGTGTTGTCGTCGATAAGACAGAATCGAGAGCAGATAGTTTTTCAGAAATAAACTTACCTATTTCTGTCATCGTTTTTCCTTTCACAGATACTGACAGGTCGTATGCACCTGACATTAAATAAACTGCTTTCACTTCTGGGAACCGATAAATACGTTCAGCTACTTTATCAAATCCAACACCACGTGCAGGTGTCACTTTGACGTCCACCATTGCTGTAACTTCTTCTGTATCTAAGACTTTTGCCCAGTCTATCAGTGTTGAATAGCCTAGAATGGCCTTTTTCTCTTCCAAATCACGCAGTAACTCCGAAACCTCATCTATACTTTTACCCATTAACTTTGCGATTTTTTCAACTTTTAAGTTAGCATTTTTTTCAATTAGCTTTAGTAATTCCACTTCGATTTCTTTCATTTTAAACACCTACTTTTTCTCTGATTCCTATCATTCTATCAGTATTGATAAAGAACGAAAACCCTATCGAGTAGTTATTTCTCAAGCTTGACCATTTGGTGCTCAACTTTCCTTACAATTCGTTGAAAGCCAGATTCGTAAAATGAAAATTGTAGAGAAGGAGAAACGGAGAACGAGCGATCAGGAAGACAGTAAAAAATGCGCAGAAGTAGCCGTCTCTGCGCATTTTTTACTTAGTTAATTTACCTGTGCTTATCGTACGTATTGGCTTTTGTCATCGCTTGGATCTCGCCGAAAATCTGTTCTGTCAAAGGGGCTGCTTCTAAATAACTCAAATTATCTTGCAGCTGGTCGACTGAACTTGCTCCAAATACAGCAGAAGCTACTGTATCATGGTGAAGAATGTATTGCAGAGCTAAAGCTTCAGACGAACGCTCAGGAGCTTTGTAATCCTGCCATTTTTTCACAACGGCGAGTATCTCTTCATAGCTGTAGCTCAGAAAACCATCTTTACCTTTCTCTTTTGCTTTTTCTTCTCCGTTCGAAGAAAGCATTCCTTTTGCGAGAGGACCGCGAGCCAGCACACTGATTTCATTTTCTTTCAATAGACTAAGAATTTCTTCTTCTGGTCTGCGGTCAAGTGCGCTGTACTGCATCATGACACTGGCAATATTAGATTTTTCCACGAACTCTCTTATGACATTCGGTCGAATGGAAGAAATTCCGTATTCTCTAATAAGTCCTTCTTGCTTTAATTCATCAAACGCTTCAATGGTCTCATCTATGGGATCATCGATTGTTCCGCCATGCAGCTGGTACAAATCGATATAATCTGTACCTAGACGCTGAAGACTATCTTTGACGCCGCTTTTTATGTGAGATTTGGAGGGGTCCCACGTCCACCCGTCTTGACCAGGGGTGAAATTGTTGCCCACTTTTGAACCGATAACCAAATCTTCTCGTCTTCCTTTTATCGCTTTTCCTACTATTCGCTCATTTTCACCAAAATCATATAAGTCGGCTGTATCAAGGTAATTGATACCTGAGTCTAGTGCACGATCGATTATGGATTTGGCTTTGTTTGAATCTGTGCCGAGGGACATACACCCTAAGCTGATTTCTGATATTTCAATAGATGAATGGCCGATTTTTCGAGTATTCATGAAATCTCCCTTTCTGCTTACCTTTTTAATTCGAAACCTTCCTTCTCTATGATAAACTTACAATAAATCGAAAGAGAGGAAGACGTATATGCGCAAATTTGAAGAAGTGACCACACATACAGAAGAGATATTTAAAGGTAAAATCATAGATTTGAATGTAGACACTGTTACATTACCCGATGGAAATACATCTAAACGAGAACTGATTAAACACCCTGGTGCTGTAGCTGTAATTGCGGTTAAAGAAGATGGGAAAATCATCTTTGTAGAGCAATATCGTAAAGCACTCGGAAAAAGCACACTGGAAATTCCAGCAGGTAAATTGGAAAAGGGGGAAGAACCTCTAATTACAGCCAGAAGGGAATTAGAAGAAGAGACCGGATATACTTCTGACAATTTAGAGTTAATCAATTCATTCTACACATCTCCGGGTTTTGCGGATGAACTCGTCCATATATATTTTACAGACGATCTAAGGAAACTAGAAGAAAATGTAGAGGGGGATGAAGATGAATTTGTCGAACTGGCCGAGCTCGACATAGAGGAAGCAGTGCAGCTTGAAAAAGAACAAAGAATTCACGATGCGAAAACATCCTATGCTTTACTCTACCTCAAGCTGAGAGGGATCAAGTAAGTAAAAGTGTTTGTGGAATTACATATCCATATTGCCAACTGAAATGGAAGAATTCTAGGGAACCTCTCTTAAAAATGGTCTACTTCACTCCTTTTCATCATAGATTGTTTAAAGATCGTTGATGAGAAAGGATGAAGAATCCATGCAGCGCGGTGTCAAAATGGTCAGAAATGATATCAATAACCATATGAGTATTTTTGTATTTATCTTTGTACTATTTATCATGGGAATGGTCTTTGGTGCTATCATTGTGAACAGCATGAATTTTGTTCAGAAAGAGGATCTCTTTTTTTATCTGAACCAATTTTTCGAGCAGATGGTGAACATGGAATCCACAGATAAAACAACTTTGTTAAAGGACAGTATTCTTTATCATGTAAAGTATATGCTCTTATTATTTTTTCTGGGAATATCTATTGTAGGTATGCCGATCATCACGGTTCTACTATTTATCAAAGGTTTAGTAGTAGGTTTTTCAGTTGGATTTTTAGTGAATCAGATGGGGTGGTACGGGCTATTACTGTCTTCTGCATCCATTGCTCCACAAAACTTATTGATCATTCCTGTTTATTTGCTGGCGGGCGCGCTGGCTTTGCTCTTTTCTTTAAATCTATGCAAGCAATTGTTCATAAAAAGGGTGCATCAGCCTATCCTGCAAGCCTTCGCAAGATACAGCTTGCTTTTTGGAGCCTTATTATTGCTGCTCATTGGGGCAGCTGTAGTGGAAGTATTTATTGCCCATCCACTCTTAGAAGTGGCAGTGAAATGGGTCTATAAGTAATCGGAATTATGTAATAATGATTATCATTAACAGTTTATAATCATTATAATTTGACACTCTTTCCTTCTCTGCTTATAATGAAATTGGAATTACGAGGGAGGGACGAACGATATGGAACATCGAATGGAACGGATAAAGAAACAGTTACATTCCCAAAGTTATAAGCTTACACCCCAGCGTGAAGCAACGGTAAGAGTTCTTTTAGAAAATGAAGCAGACCATTTGAGTGCTGAAGATGTTTACCTCCTCGTAAAAGAGAAAGCACCTGAAATCGGCCTTGCTACCGTTTACCGTACATTAGAATTGTTATCAGAGCTTAAAGTTGTCGATAAAATAAACTTTGGAGACGGTGTATCACGCTATGACCTTCGAAAAGAAGGGGCTGAACACTTTCACCATCACCTTGTATGTACCGAATGTGGGTCTGTAGAAGAAATTGAAGAGGACTTATTAGGAGATGTTGAGAAATTAATTGAGGGCCAGTGGAACTTTAAAGTGAAGGACCATCGACTAACGTTTCACGGAATTTGTCGAGTTTGTCAACAAGTGTCAGTTCCGGATGACGATTCCTCTAAATGAATGGTATAATATGATAGTGAGTCACTATGAATCTAGTATTCATAGTGACTTTTTTAGGTGGCATGTTTTTATTTACAAACGTGCAAAAATCGTGTACGTTTAATTTGTATGAGTGAATGGAAGGTATAATTAAGTGGTTTTCTGGCATATCCTTTATAAATACTAGTTATGGAGGGTCATATGTCGATGAATAAATCACAATTTCGAGAACTCATCAAAGTGCTTGTCATTTTCACAATTTGTACAAGCGTATTCTATGTGGCATTACGCGTGGTTCATGCCCAGCATGAAAGAAGCCATCGTTATGACCCGCCAAGCGGAGCAGCTGTCAAAGTGATGAACCCGCTGGACCAGGAGTGGTCCGAACGTTTATCAATTTTCTTTCAACTAGGAGAGTAGAAAGAATGAAATTTGCCTTAGAGGATTTCTTTCATTATTTAACGGTGGAACGTGGACTATCGAGCAATACGATTCAATCTTATAAAAGAGATTTAACTCAGTATCAATTGTTCCTGGAAACAAGTTTGGAGCTGTCACATTGGGAACAGGTTTCCAGATCCCATATTATGAAATATTTATACGACTTGAATGATAAAGGGCGTTCATCTGCAACGATTGCAAGACTACTATCGTCTATTCGACTGTTTCACCAATTCATGATCCGGGAAAAGATTACGACTCAGGATCCAAGTCTACATATCGAAACGCCAAAAAAAGAACGTAAGCTTCCGAAAGTCTTATCTTCAGATGATGTAGACAAACTGTTGAATATTTCTGCAGTCGATCCATTATCTTCAAGAAATAAAGCTATGCTTGAAATTCTTTATGCTACAGGACTTCGAGTTACTGAATTAATCACATTGAAGGTCAGCGACTTACATTTGACTATGGGGTTTGTCCGCTGCATGGGTAAAGGTTCGAAGGAAAGAATCATACCTTTAGGTGACTTAGCAAAACAAGCATTAGAGGACTATCTTGAGGGGCCAAGATCCCAGTTGGTCAAGCGCAAACAAACAGAAGAACTGTTTGTAAACCATCACGGTTCTCCATTGTCCCGACAGGGTTTCTGGAAAGTGTTGAAAGCGGTTGCCATGGAGGCAGGCGTGATGAAGGAAATTACCCCTCATACGCTCAGACATTCTTTCGCTACACATCTTCTGGAGAATGGAGCGGATCTAAGGGCGGTCCAGGAAATGCTGGGACATGCAGATATATCAACAACTCAGATTTATACCCATGTTACAAAGTCCAGATTAAAAGACGTATACCGCTCGTATCACCCACGGGCGTGATTTCTTTTTTCAAATTAGTTGTCTGACATCCTACAACTAGTAAATTTGACTATTTTATTAAAGCATTGGGAAAGTAATGATTAGGAGGGAATTAAATATGAATACTTTTAAACGAGTTTTTTTAATTGTAATGGATTCAGTGGGAATAGGCGAGGCACCAGACGCTGAAAAATTTAACGATAAAGGTTCTCACACATTAGGCCATATTGCTGAACACATGAACGGTCTGAACATGCCCAACATGGCGAGTCTTGGACTTGGAAATATCTCGCCTATACAAGGAATCGATGAGGCAAGTCAGCCAAAGGCACATTATACGACTATGGTGGAAGCGTCAAACGGAAAAGATACAATGACCGGACATTGGGAGATTATGGGACTTAACATCCAACAGCCTTTCCGCACTTTTCCGGAGGGTTTTCCCGATGAACTTTTAAACCAAATAAAGAATAAAACCGGACGGGGGATTGTTGGTAACAAACCGGCTTCTGGAACCGAAATTCTAGATGAATTAGGTGAGCATCACATGAAAACCGGTGATTTAATCGTGTACACATCTGCTGATTCAGTATTGCAGATTGCTGCTCATGAAGAAATTGTGCCTCCCGAAGAACTTTTCGAAATTTGCGAGTATGCTCGGGAACTGACTCGTGATGAAAAGTACATGGTCGGACGTGTCATCGCCCGTCCTTTTATTGGGGAGCCAGGGGCGTTTGAACGAACATCCAACCGCCACGATTATGCACTGAAACCTTTTGGGACAACAGTCATGAATCATTTGGAAGATGCAGGAAAGGATGTAATAGCCTTAGGGAAAATCTCTGATATTTACGATGGAGAAGGAGTTACACAATCGATCCGTACGAATGACAATATGGATGGGATGGATAAGCTTGTAGCTTCAATGGATGAAGATTTCACAGGATTGAATTTCTTGAACCTTGTCGATTTTGATGCAAAATTCGGCCATCGCAGGGACCCCAAAGGGTATGGTGAGGCGCTGGAGGCTTATGATCGGCGTCTGCCTGAAGTATTGAGCAAGCTAAAGGAAGATGATCTGCTGATCATTACAGCTGATCACGGAAACGACCCAATTCATCATGGAACAGATCACACCCGAGAGCTTGTACCTCTTCTCGTTCACCATAAAGGAATTGAAAAGGGAGAACGGCTTGAGCAGCGCAAAACTTTTGCCGATATCGGCGCTACGATCTCAGATAATTTCTCTGCTAAAATGCCGGAACATGGGCAAAGCTTTTTAAAAGACATTCAATAGGGGGAGTTAACATGAATAGTAAAAGAAAAGAAGCCGCAGTTTTCATCCAGGAAAAACTAAATGTAGAGCCTACCGTAGGCTTGATTCTAGGTTCAGGGTTAGGTGTACTGGCTGAAGAAATAGAAAACCCGACAGTTATCAGCTATAAAGATATACCCCATTTTCCTGAATCCACAGTTTCTGGACACAAGGGTCAGTTAGTTATCGGACAGTTGGAAGGGCGACAGGTCATTGCCATGCAGGGCCGCTTTCACTATTACGAAGGATATGATATGAAACAAGTGACATTTCCTGTCCGTGTAATGAAAGAGTTAGGTGTAGAAACATTGTTCGTAACGAATGCCGCTGGCGGTATTAATGAGTCATTTGAAGCTGGAAATTTAATGATCATTACCGACCATATTAACAATATGGGGGATAACCCGCTTATGGGAGCCAACGATGATGAGCTTGGCGCCCGCTTCCCTGATATGTCTGAAGCTTATGACCGCGCATTGATCCAGCACGCTGTGAAAAGTGCAGAACGCCTGAGTATGCCGGTGAAAAAAGGTGTATACGTCGGTAACACTGGCCCGGCATACGAAACCGCTGCTGAAGTACGTATGCTGCGTACTCTTGGCGGGGATGCAGTAGGGATGTCTACAGTTCCAGAGGTAACCGTAGCTAATCATGCCGGCATTCGTGTTTTGGGAATCTCCTGCATATCAAACATGGCCGCAGGAATTTTGGATCAGCCGCTTACTCACGACGAAGTGATAGAAACAACAGCACAGGTACGTGAAGACTTCCTCGGCTTTGTAAAAGATTTACTAAAGACTCTGCCAGCATAAATTATGAGGGGTGAAACTGATGAGAATGTACGACGTTATCGTTAAAAAAAGAGACGGCGGAGAGCTGTCTAAAGAAGAAATCGAATTCTTTGTTAAAGGTTATACGAACGGCGAAATCCCGGATTATCAGGCGGCTGCTTTGACGATGGCCATCTATTTTAAAGGGATGACTCAAGAGGAAACGGCTACACTTACTCAGGCGATGGTCGATTCAGGAGAGACTATTGATCTTTCTGCTATAAAAGGCCACAAAGTAGATAAGCATTCTACAGGCGGCGTAGGAGATAAAGTAACATTCATTGTCGGACCTCTGGTGGCTTCGGTTGGAGTACCGGTAGCTAAAATGTCCGGCCGAGGATTAGGGCATACAGGTGGGACTCTCGATAAATTGGAGTCTGTTAAAGGGCTTCAAATAGAAATGTCCAAAGAAGAATTCATTCATAATGTCAACGAGCATAAACTATCAGTTGCAGGCCAAACAGGTAATTTAGCGCCTGCAGATAAAAAGCTTTATGCGCTTAGAGACGTCACAGGTACTGTGGATTCCCTGCCGCTGATCGCTGGTTCCATTATGAGTAAAAAACTCGCTTCAGGCGCTGACAGTATCGTATTAGATGTTAAGACGGGAAGCGGCGCTTTCATGAAGACGCTTGAGGACTCAGAAGCTCTTGCCCGCGAGATGGTAAACATCGGCAATAACTTAGGTAAAAATACAGTAGCTGTAATCAGTGATATGAACCAGCCTCTTGGATTTGAAGTTGGGAATGCCAATGAAATTAGAGAAGCAGCTGAAATCCTGCAAGGAAAACGTGTAGAGGACTTAAGAGAATTATCGTTAGAGATCGCTTCCCACATGACAGTGTTAGCTGAGGTGTTTTCTGATTATGAAGAAGCTTATCAAGCACTTGAGAAAAATTTAGAAAACGGTAAAGCGTTCGCTTCATTTAGAAAGCTTATCGAAGCACAGCACGGCGATACGGCGATGATTGATGATTTAAGCCTCTTGCCGCAAGCATCCTATGATATAGAAGTAGCCGCTGAGGAGGATGGCTTCGTTTCAGCAATTGATGCGGAATCGATTGGTGTTGCTGCTATGTATTTAGGGGCAGGGCGTGCAACTAAAGATGATGAGATCAATCATGGTGTAGGAATCACTCTTCAGAAAAAAATTGGTGATGAAGTGAAAGCTGGAGAAGCTTTAGTGATACTTCATAGTGATGAGGAAAATGCGCAAGCATCTATAAATAAAGTGAAAGAAGCTTATAATATTTCTAAAGAAAAAGTTGAGTCTCCAACGCTTATCCATAAAGTAATTAAATAAAAATGGTGTGCCAAAGAACTTCACGTTAGTGAGGTTCTTTTTTTATTGCATAGAAGCAGTGTTTCAGGGAAAAATAGGAACACTTACAGAAGCAGGAGGTAATAGAGATGCATAGGTTTATTTGTTTATTATTCACATTAATTATCATGTTCACCACGTTGCAGCCAAATCAAATTCACGCAGAAGATAAAAACGATTCTATAGCAAAAAACGCCCAGTCAGCTATTTTGATGGAAAAAAATAGTGGGATGACACTTTACGATAAAAATGCTGATAAAGAACTGCCCCCGGCCAGCATGACAAAAATCATGACTTTGCTGCTCATCATGGAAGAGTTGGATAAAGAAAACCTCAAACTTGATGAGAAAATAAGAATCAGTGAGCACGCTGCTTCTATGGGAGGTTCACAAATCTTTTTAGAGGCAGGGGAAGAAATGACGGTGGAAGATCTGTTGAAAGGAGTGGCGGTAGCGTCAGGAAATGATGCTAGTGTTGCATTAGCAGAACGAATTGCTGGAAGTGAAGAAGAATTTGTAAAACAAATGAACCAAAAAGCGAAAGATCTGGGGTTAAAGAACACAAAATTCCAGAATCCTACAGGACTGCCAGCAAATGACCATTACAGTACAGCTCATGATATGGCCGTTATGGCTAGAGAATTATTAATACATGAAGAAATCACAGACTATACGAGCATTTATGACGATTACTTAAGGAAAGGCGAAAAGAATGAATTCTGGTTAGTGAATACGAACAAATTAATCAAGTCTTATCCAGGGATGGATGGACTGAAAACCGGATTTACTGAAAAAGCGAAATATTGTTTAACCGCTTCAGCAAAAAAAGATGACCTGCACATGATTGCAGTAGTTATGGGAGCAGAAAAACCGAAGGAACGTAATGAAGCGATTACCAGTCTTCTGGATTACGGATTTGGACAATACGAAGGAATCAAGCTGCATGGAAAAGAGGAAGTACTTCATGAGATGACTAATCCAAGAGGCACTCCTAATACATTAGCGTTAGTTCCAGAAAAAGATGTGGTCGTTTTGAAGAAAAAGAATGAAGCAAAGTCGAATTACCAAACCTCCATCACTTTGAATGAAAAAGTTGAACTTCCAATCAAGAAAGGTGATCACCTGGGGTGGGTAACTGTCAATAATGGAAAAGAAGAAGTTTCCAAAGTTCGTTTAGAAGCTTCAGAGCCTGTAAACAAAGCAAATATACTTGAACTGTGGAAGCGCTCATTTAGAAATTTGGCAGGTTTTGAAAAGTTTTAGCGAGACCGCACTAGTTTTGTTTTAGTGCAGGTATCTACAGGATAAACTGCGAAAAGACTTAAGTAACTTTAATTGTTAAGGAGGAACTACACTTGAGTCTTTCCGTAGAATTCATTATCAAAGAATCCGTGTTACTTGTTCGCTTGGAAGGCGAGTTGGATCACCATGAAGCAACGAACCTTCGAGAAGAGTGGCAAGCTCAGCTGGCTCAGAATCAAGTAGGACATGTGATTGTTAATTTAGAGAAGTTAACATTTATGGATAGTTCGGGTCTTGGTGTCATGCTTGGCCGATATAAAGAAATTCAAGCTGCGGGCTGGGAAATGGTAATATGCTCTATCTCTCCTGAAGTCCGCCGTTTATTTGACCTATCCGGTATGTTCAAAATCGTTAAGCTAGTGGATAACGAAGACTTTGCCCTGCAAATGTTAGGGGTGGCCTCATGAAAAATCATATGAGAATTGAATTTGCAAGCATCAGTCAAAATGAATCGTTAGCTCGTATAGCAGTCGCTTCATTTATTAGTCCCCTGAATCCGACAATGGACGAACTGACTGACATTAAGACAGTTGTTTCAGAAGCTGTAACGAACGCGATCATTCATGGATACGAGGAAAATCCTGATCAATACGTGATATTAGAATGTCGGATTGAAGACAGTCAAATTGAAATTACCATTAGGGATCACGGTGCAGGGATTGAAAATATTGAGGAAGCCAGAGAACCATTATTCACCTCTAAACCCGAGTGGGAAAGGTCAGGTATGGGTTTTACGATCATGGAGAATTTCATGGATCAAGTTGAAATTCAATCATCCAAAGATGAAGGAACCACAATTACGCTTTCAAAGCAATTAACCTCGACGAAAGCAATTTTTAATTAGGTCATGAATATGAAGACGGATACTAAACAGGTACGTCTATCCGATGAAGAAGTGCGCAGTCTCATAAGAAGAAGCCAATCTGGTGATCAAAATGCTCGACATTTTTTAGTGGAAAAAAACACCAGGCTGGTATGGTCAGTCGTTCAGAGGTACTTGCGGCGAGGGTATGATCCTGATGATTTATATCAAATCGGTTGTATTGGTTTGTTGAAATCTGTAGATAAATTTGACCTTAGTTTTGACGTTAAGTTCTCCACATATGCTGTTCCAATGATTATTGGAGAAATCCAACGATTTATACGAGATGATGGCAGTGTAAAAGTGAGCCGCAGTCTGAAAGAAACATTTCATAAAGTGCGTGTAAAAAAAGAGGAACTCCTCAAAGAGTTCGGCCGGTCTCCGACGATTAATGAATTAGCTGAAGCGTTAGAGCTTACGAATGAAGAGGTTATTCAGGCAGAAGAAGCGGGACGATCTCCGCAATCTATTCACGAAACGGTTTATGAGAGTGAAGGAGATCCTATCACGCTCGTCGATCAGATTGCTGAAGAGGATTCGAGGTGGTTCGAACATTTAGCTTTGCATGAAGTGATGGATACTCTAGAAAAAAGGGAACGGTTGATCATTTACCTGAGGTATTTTAAAGACCAGACGCAATCAGAAGTAGCAGATCGCATAGGGATATCCCAAGTTCAAGTCTCCAGGCTGGAAAAGAAAATCTTAGAGCATATGAAAGAATCCATGAGTGATTCATCTTAAACTACGCCAATGCGTAGTTTTTTTTATGTTCGTTTTCAGTTTTCATAACTTTAGCTTTGGCATTATTGTATGAATTTGTATTGATTTCACATACTAACGAAGAGACATTCTGCCAGGAGGCGAAATGATGACAAAACCGCTATATATTCGTATGAAACAGTCGATTCGCATTCCACCAAAGCAAATGATCCGAGTTCATGATGTGGCCCGTGTTACAGGGGAGAACCGAAAAAAGCAGATGGTTGAACATATGATCCTCCATACCGTGAAACCAGAAGATAGGAATATCATTGTAGTTGACAGCTTCTCAATTATTGAGAGGATACTCAACCGTTTTCCGGACAGTGAAATAGAAATTTTAGGACCGAATCAGTGTGTCGTCCATGTGGAGAATCAAAAGAGAAAACCGAACGTATTTTTAGTCAGTTTTATTTGGCTGCTGCTTTTTGTTGGAGCGGCGATGGCTATTATGAATTTTCACTATGATGTCAGTATGGAAATGGTTCAGCAAAAGCTTCACTTTATGCTGACTGGAGAAGAGGAAGAGTACCCTTTATGGATTCAAGTTCCTTATTCAATCGGACTCGGTGTCGGCATGATACTATTTTTTAATCACTGGTTCCAAAAACGCTTCAATGAAGAACCTAATCCAATGGAAGTAGAAGTATTTAAGTATCAGGAAGATATAGATCATTATGTAGCTATTCATGAAAACAAGGTGGAACAACAGGATGAGAATCGTTGAAGCCTTCATTGGACTAGCTTCGGGTATTGCGGTAGGTGCGGGGTTTGTCGCTTTTATAACAGTACTTGGGATTGTGCCTCGGCTTATGCAATTAAGTCATTCGGAGTCGAAAATCATCTTCTATCAGTTTGCAATTGTAGCAGGGGTTTTTTGCGGTATTTATTTATCATTCAGTGACTATGCCGTAAATATTACGTTGCTTGGGCTCATTATCTGGGGGTTGCTTCACGGAATGTTCGTAGGTATGTTAGCGGCTGCTCTTACGGAAGTTTTGAATGTCTTTCCCCTTCTGTTTAAAAGAATAGGTATAGACAATTATTTATTCACATTACTTATGGCTCTATCTTTAGGGAAAGTCGCAGGTTCGCTGTTTCAGTGGGTTATTTTTGTAAAATGAAGGAGAATACGCTCATGTCAGGTTTAAATTCTAAGGATTATAAAAAAACAAGTAAATCTTACCAGCCGAAAACCAATTATGTTTGGAATTGTATCAAAGCATTTGTTGTTGGCGGAATAATTTGTGTAATAGGAGAGCTCTTATCTGAAATGTATATTCACTGGTTCGATTTCAGCGAAGAAAACGCAGGGAATCCAACGGTGGCGACTTTGATTTTCTTGGCTGCACTCGCGACGGGATTGGGTGTATATGACAAACTTGGTCAATTTGCTGGTGCAGGATCAGCAGTTCCTGTAACGGGGTTTGCAAATTCGATCACATCAGCAGCGATGGAGCATAAAAGTGAGGGGCTCGTGCTAGGAGTAGCCACAAACTTATTTAAATTGGCGGGATCGGTTATCGTATTCGGCGTAGTGGCTGCTTATGTTTTAGGAATCATTCGTTTTACATGGCAGGCCATATTTTAGGGGGGACAACTCATGTCTAAAACTGGAAAGCAAACGTGGAGTTTTAATAAGCCAGTCTATATACAAGCAACAGGAACTGTAGTTGGGCCGCTTGAAGGACAAGGGCCTTTGAAAGCTGTATTTGATAAGGTGTATGATCAGCTCCACTGTAATGAGGATAATTGGGAATTAGCTGAAAGACGATTGATGTTAGATGCTGTTCATTACTGTCTGCAAAAAGCAGGGGTCGACAAAACGTCGGTCGATTTGTTCTTAGCGGGTGATTTACTTAATCAAAATGTCACAGGCAACTATGTAGCCCGTCAGTTGGAAATTCCGCTGTTAGGCATGTTCGGGGCTTGTTCTACTTCAATGGAAACACTAGCTACAGGAGCAGCGCTCATTGAAAGCGGATATGCTGATCGGGCGATAGCTGCTGTAAGCTCTCACAATGCAACGGCAGAGCGGCAGTTCAGGTACCCAACGGAGTACGGGGGGCAGAAACCAAAAACAGCTACATTTACGGTAACTGGCAGCGGAGCGGCACTTTTATCAACAGAACCTTCGCCTGTTCGGATTGAAGCAGCCACGATTGGTAAAGTGATGGATTATGGTGTCACCGACCCTTTTGATATGGGTTCCGCAATGGCTCCAGCTGCATACGACACCATTAAAACGCATCTGGAGGATATGGGAAGAGTTCCTGCTGATTATGATGTCATTGCTACAGGAGATTTGTCGGCAGTGGGAGCACCAATTGTTCGAGATATGCTTAAAGATGACGGTTATCATATTGGTGAAGTTCATAAAGACTGTGGACTTCTCGTTTACCATAGTGATCAGCCTGTATTCAGTGGAGGAAGCGGATGTGCTTGTTCTGCGGTCGTTACGTATGGAAAACTGTTAGAGGATTTAAAAGCAGGCACTTATAAACGAATATTAGTGGTAGCAACAGGTGCTCTTATGAATCCGATGATGCTGCAGCAGAAAGAATCAATACCGGGTATTGCCCACGCTGTTGCTTTTACAAAAGGGGAGGGATGAAAATGACTTTTCTTTGGGCTTTTTTAGTAGGTGGCGGGATTTGTGTCATTGGCCAATTGCTTCTTGACGTAGCTAAGCTTACACCCGCTCATGTTATGTCCTCTTTCGTAGTGGCAGGGGCGGTACTCGATGCGTTCGACTTGTACGATAACTTAATCGAATTCGCAGGGGCAGGAGCCACGGTACCCATCACAAGCTTTGGACATTCATTGCTGCATGGAGCGATGGAAGAAGCAGATAAGCATGGTGTTATTGGTGTAGCCGTAGGGATGTTTGGGCTGACTTCTGCAGGTATAGCTTCAGCGATACTCTTCGGATTCATCATGGCTGTAATTTTTAAACCGAAAGGGTAGGAATGGTTTTGTTTATTCTTAAGCCTTGTGAAACGAAACTGATTTTTAAAAAAGTGAGTTGTTAAATAACTTGGGAGGGTTGTGGAAGCTTGTTTTTTAGTCATTTGGAGAGTGGATCTGGGCGACGGGGAATGGCTCGCAACCGTCTTAAGAATAATTAAAATCCAGCGCCTTGGTTTTAGCTTTGAATAATAATCCTTTCCTTGTTTCGAAACGATTTACACTCAAAAGCAGTTATTTTCAGTGAAGAAGTTTATAAAATTTTTCCGTTATTCTTACAAACGCAAGAAGGTCGTGGAAATGGCGAGATCCTTATGGGAGAAAAGTATATGGTAGACCTCGCAGAGCGTTAGCTCGAGGAAGCGAGTGATTTCCTGGACCTCCAAACTGCCAAACAGAACAAAACAGTTCAATCATCTTGAAACTGTGTATGCACTAATAGAGAGCTTAAATGAAATTGAACACTATGGTTTAACAGAGAAAATACAGCAGTAAGGAGTTGAGGCGGATGGCGAGTGAGAAGAAAACCCCTATTGTCATGAAATTGGAACAGAATAGAAATATAGTTAATGAGAAGGTAGGCACTGACGAATCATTTGATGTAGGATTTCGGACATTGGTTATTCTCGATCACGAAGTAAACTTATATTACGTGAATGGTTTGTGCGAAACCCCGATAATTGTAGATTTGCTGCGCCAGCTGTTTCAATTAAATGAAGGTACATTAGATAGAAAATCAGTATTCAAACATATTTATAATGATCTGGCCCACCAGCAAGTAGAAGTTGAAACCTCCATAGAGAAATGTGTGACACAATTACTCTCAGGTCTTATCGTCTTGTTCGTTGAAGGTCATGCAGAAGCCATCATTGTAGATGTCCGTGCTTACCCTGGGCGGACCCCGGAAGAACCTGATACAGAGAAGGTTGTAAGAGGTTCTAGAGACGGCTATACAGAAAACATTATAGAAAACACGGCATTGACCCGCCGCAGAATAAGAGATGAGCGATTGAGGAATGAGCTTATTCAAGTAGGACAGCGGTCAAAAACGGATATTTGTATATCTTATATTAAAGATGTAGCTGATCCTGGACTTATAAAATTGATAAAAGATGAATTGAAAAAAATCGACATAGATGGTCTGTCTATGGCTGACAAGTCTGTAGAAGAATTTATAGTAAGCCAGGGATTCAATCCTTTTCCTCTCGTAAGGTACACTGAAAGACCAGATGTGGCGTCTGCACATTTATTGGAAGGTCATGTGCTCATTATGGTAGATACGTCTCCCAGTATGATTATTACACCGACTACGTATTTTCACCATGTACAGCACGCGGAAGAATACAGGCAATCCCCTGCTGTGGGTACGTTCGTAAGATGGGTTCGATTCTTTGGGTTATTTTCTTCCGTCTTTTTGCTTCCTTTGTGGATGTTATTTGTTATTCAGCCCGATTTACTACCAGAATCATTAGATTTCATAGGGCCGAATGAAGAGAGTACTTTGCCGATCATCGTCCAATTATTAATAGCAGATCTAGGGATAGAGATGCTGCGTATCGCAGCCATCCATACACCCACGCCATTATCAACAGCTATGGGATTGATCGCAGCCGTTTTAATTGGACAAATTGCCATCGATGTCGGTTTATTTGTTCCTGAAGTCATTTTATATGTAGCAGTAAGTGCGATAGGTTCTTATGCCACCCCAAGCTATGAATTATCCATTGCCAACAAAATGAGCCGAATCACTTTGTTAGTGCTATCCGCTATTTTTGGTTTAAGTGGATTTGTTATAGGTTCTACATTGTATATTTTATTGCTGGCTCGGACCAAATCTTTGAATACGCCGTATTTATGGCCGTTCCTTCCATTCAATGGTAAAGCGTTTATGCAGATTTTAGTGAGAATGTCTGTACCTTTAGGGAAAATCAGGCCTAGCATTGTTCATCCTCAAAACAATCATAAACAAAGATAATTGCCGGTTGATGATTGTTGTGATAAATTTAAATTAAATTCAAAATGTTCCTTTACTCTAAAGGAGCATTTTCTTTTATGTGATAATATCCAGCACTACCTGAATACCGTTCAGGCTAAGGAGAGCGAACCTGGTCTGAATGGCTTTTTAGTTAGTAAAGATAGGATGGGAAGGACGGACAACTATGATTCGAGAGACGAACGGACAAGGCCAGCTATTAATAGGCGGTATTCCCGCAGAAGATTTAGCCTCTGCATATGGAACGCCTCTTTATGTATATGATGTAGAAAGAATACGAAGCAATGCCAAAGCTTTTGTTGATACTTTTAAGAAGCACAAGATACCCGCACAGGTTGCCTATGCCAGTAAAGCCTTCTCTTCTGTAGCTATGCTCCAAGTTGCTAAAGAGGAAGGATTGAGCCTGGATGTCGTTTCTGAGGGAGAGCTCCATACTGCTTTACAGGCTGAATTCCCTGTAGAAAAAATCCATATGCATGGAAATAATAAGAGCCTCTCAGAACTTGAAATGGCAGTGGATCACAAGATCGGCTGTATTGTAGTCGATAATTTTTATGAAATTGCTCTGTTAACAGATCTTCTTGCCGAAAAAAATACACAAATGGATGTTTTGCTGCGTGTCACACCTGGGATTGAAGCCCATACCCATGATTATATTTTAACTGGACAGGAAGATTCTAAATTCGGTTTCGACTTATCCAGCGGCCAAGCAGAGAAAGCGTTCCAGCTCTTGAACGCAAATGAAATGACAAATGTGAAAGGCCTTCACTGTCATATAGGATCGCAGATTTTTGAAACGAGCGGATTCACCTTAGCGACGAAGAAATTATTTGAAACAATGAGTGATTGGCGGAACCGTTTCGAATTTACGGCAGATGTCCTTAATTTAGGCGGTGGATTTGGTATACAATATACAGAAGAAGACGACCCTCTTGCTCTTGACCAATATGCTCTTGCTCTCATTGAAGAGGTGAAACATCAGTCTGAAATACTAGAATATACAATGCCTGAAATCTGGATCGAGCCGGGACGTGCCATTGTCGGGGATGCTGGGGTGACGCTATATCGAATGGGATCGATCAAAGAGATACCTGGCGTAAGGACGTATGCTTCAGTTGACGGAGGGATGACTGATAATATCAGGCCCGCCCTTTACCACGCAAAATATGATGCCGTTCTAGCTAATAAAATGCATGAGTCGCCGGACCAAGAATATGCTATAGCTGGAAAGTGCTGTGAATCCGGAGATATGCTATTATGGGATGTGAAGCTTCCTAAAGTAGAACCGAAAGATTTGATGGCTGTTTTCAGTACAGGTGCTTATGGATATGCTATGTCCAATAATTATAACCGTTTTGGAAAATCAGCTGTCGTTTTTGTGGAGAATGGGGAGCATCAGTTAGTGGTACGTCGTGAGGACTATAAGGAAATCACGAGACTAGATTTATCATACAACCAACAGTAGGAGGAAATGAATAATGAAACAAGCAACGATTGAATTTGAGAATGGCGAGAAATTTTTAATTGAACTTTATGAGGAAGCGGCACCGAATACAGTGGAAAATTTCGAAAAATTAGCAAATAGTGAATTTTATGATGGGTTAACGTTCCACCGCGTCATTCCTGATTTCGTCATCCAGGGAGGCGATCCTAATGGAAACGGTACTGGCGGACCAGGTTATACAATCAAATGCGAGACAGAAGGCAACCCGCATAAACATGAGCGAGGCACCTTATCAATGGCGCACGCTGGAAAAGACACAGGTGGAAGCCAATTTTTCGTATGTCACTCTCCACAGCCTCATTTAGATGGCCGCCACACAGTATTTGGCAAGGTTGTCGAAGGTGTTGATACCGTGGATCGAGTACGTCCAGGAGACGTTATGCAGCGAGTGCGTGTGGAAGATAAGTAAGCAATACCCGGTAAGTGTTTTACAAAGGTAAGATAATGCTTTAGATTGCATTTATTAATTACTAAGATTGCTCCTTAAGGTTACGTTTTTTAACTAAAACGTCAAGTCCTGGTTTTAGGAGTTTTCCAATCTGAGTCAATCCTAAGCATATGAAATACCATAAATTAAACTTAACTATTGCAGCCTCTTCTTTTCTGGGGCTGCTCTTCTAATGTCAATTTTTAGACTCCGTATACTTAATAGTTTAAGGATGTTTTGATAATATAATTTTACATCGTATTATAATGTTATTTCCAACCAATCAATTGTTGGATCCTGCTATTTATTAAATCTCTACGAAACAGTAGTGGTCCTGGATATTTATCATTGTAAAGAACGTGTATTCAACGGTTATAGAGGACTTGATTTCTTATTTCGCCCGGTGGGTTGATTCTTTTATTCATATGCCGTATGATATTGCCTAGATAAGATCAGACGTGGGGGCAAGCCAATGAAAAAGAAGAATTGGAAGTTATTTGCGTTCCTGCTGATCCTTGGGATGGCCTGGGGCGTCTATTATTGGTTTGGTATAGTAATGTAATGACACCGTAGATAATTTTCGGTTCGCTTTAAAAAATCAAATGAGCAATACGAGGGGTTATTATGTTAATAAGATTTAAAAAGTCATATGAAAAAATCGCAATGGGTCTTCTTTCTTTTATGCCTGAATGTAAAGAAGTACGAAAATTACAAGACATTATCAACGACTATGAAGTAAAAGAAAATTGGCATCTTTTCCTGTGGAAAGAAGAGGATATTCTTGGGACGATCGGGGTGCGGACTGAGGGGCGCAAAGCCTATATCCAGCATGTCTCCGTAAGCCCTTCTCACAGGAATCTAGGTATAGGGAAAAAGATGATCCAATCGATTAGTTCACAATTTGAAAAAGACTATGAAGTTCTTCCTGATGAAGTAACAGAAACTTTTGTAGAGAAATGTCATCATGAACGACCTTCATCAAAAGTTTAAACGGGAGGAGGCGCCATATTATGGCGCCTCCTTTCTAATTTCTGAATTTTTTCATGTGTTTGTTAATCAGCTTCGTGTTGCTGAAATCACTGGGAGTTCCATAAATAACTCCCCACTCTGCACATCGCGACTTGATCAGCTGAACCAGATTTTCATCAAAGATAGGAATGACAGGGCTTTGGTATCCTTTGAATGATTGAATGTCATCTTTAATCTCAAGGATCAGCTGAGTGAACATGGCGGAGTCGATACCCAGCTGCTCTAACTGTTTGTCGTTGACAGAGAGTTTATCGAAGGTTTTATTTATAAGGGTTTCGGCTCCTTTTCTGTTTCCTCTTCTGAAGTGGTAGAGAGAGACGGCAAATTGGATAAGTAAAACCCAGACAGAATCTCTGTATCCAGGTTCAGTCTCTTTCCAATGCTCCTCAAGTTCTTCATGACATTCAAAATAATCTCTTGTACCATGGAAGTGGGTCAGAAAGTCCACGTATGGTCGAGGGTACATACCATCCCGTCCTTTCTTGTTATTTTAATTTTAACAAGATCAATCGAACATGCAATTCGAGGAAGGTCCTCTATTACTATTAACATTTATGGTTCGTTTCTGATACTATTATTGCAGTACGTAACTCGTTTTGAAAAGGAAAGAACACTATGACCAATCGCTATCAAGTAAAACTCGAAGGATTTGAAGGTCCATTGGATCTCCTGCTTCACTTAATCAACCGCTATGAGATTGATATTTATGACATCCCGGTCTCCACAATCACAGATCAATACATGAATTATATTCAAACCATGAAAGAACTTGAATTAAATGTGGCGAGTGAGTACCTGGTAATGGCTGCAAGCTTACTGGCTATCAAAAGCCAGATGCTTTTACCTAATATTAATACAGTTGATGAAGCAGTGGAAGAGGAAGAGGAAGATCCTCGGGACGAATTAATGCAGAAGTTAATCGAATATAAAAAATTCAAAAGAGCGTCTGAAGAATTAAAAAACAAAGAACTAGAAGAAAACCGTATTTATACCAGGCCGCAAATGACAGTAGAAGATAAAGGAGAAGACACCGAGCCACTTACGCCAGGTGAAGTTTCTGTTTTCGATATTGTAGCAGCGGTACAACGACTCTTAAAAAGCAGCAAGAAAGTCCAGAGGAATGAAACAAAAATAAAACGAGATGAGATCTCTATTCAGTTGAGGATGGATGACATCGTTCGAAGAGTTTCAACGAGTAACCAGGGGATAAGCTTCAATAAATTATTTGAAGAAAGAACAAAACCTCATATAGTTGTGACTTTTATAGCGATATTGGAGCTGATGAAAAGTAATAACATTGTCTGTGTGCAGCCTAACCACTTTGATGAATTAATTGTATTTAAAACGGAGGAACCATAAATGAGTGCAGACGATTATAAAGCGCTGATCGAAGGCTTACTATTTGCGGCTGGAGAAGAAGGTGTAACGAAGAATAAGCTTTCCCAAATTATAGGATGTTCTCAACAGGAAATGCAGAAAGCTCTTGACATGCTGCATGAGGATTATGAACTCGGAGATAGGGGAATTAAAATAATGGAGTCTAATGGCACGCTGCATTTGACGACAAAACCGGAACATGCTGCATATTATGAGCATCTTCTAAATACAAAGGCTTCTACAAGATTGTCCCAGGCGGCACTTGAAGTACTTGCAATCATTGCTTATAGACAACCGATCACGAGAATAGAGATTGATGACCTCCGCGGGGTAAAGAGTGACCGAGCGGTTCAGACTTTAGTGAATAGAGGATTGATTGTGGAAACAGGCAGAAAAGAAGCTATAGGTCGTCCTGTTTTATTTGGAACATCAACAGAATTCCTAACTTATTTCGGCTTATCCTCTATTGAAGAGCTCCCGCCGCTTGAGGAATTAAATATTCAGGAAAATGCAGAAAATGAAGCCGATTTATTTTTCCAAAAGTTTGATGAAGACTGAAATTAGAAAAGATTACAGAAAGGCTGTGACCCATATGAAATTTCTTGATGCCAGAGGTCAATGTAATCGCGAAGAAGTCTCAATGTGCAGTTCAGTCGTCATTTACGAAGATCAAAATGGACAGCAATATTTCGAAATTCGCTATGCGGAATATATCCAGCAAAAAGTTTTTGAACGTTTTGCCATAGAGGAGGATGATGTCGTCTCTATTCTTGCTCTGGCATACTTGATCAAATACCCGGAATATAAGTACCGCAAAAAAATCTTAATTAAAGAAGAAGAGTTAATGCTCGTATTTGAAGATTTAAATATGCCAGCTATTTATGATCTTTATCATAAAATAGAGAACGCAGAAGAAGTGGAAGTGGATTCATTTCGACATTATCATCTTATCTGAAGCTATAGTTTCAACAGCTGAGATTAGATAAGTGTTTCAGTTAATAGTCATAATTTTAAGAACTAAACAATATTTAATAATATGTAAATCCCTCAGAGTTCCTATATGGCTCTGAGGTTTCCTTTTTGTATGGTGTTATTTTTTTGATGCTCCCGGTTGTTGAGGAGGCCCTCTACACAGTAAGAGAACCCTCGCCATACTACAAAGCTACTCTTTTCTTTCCTTTAATCGTTATAGCCAACCGAAAGCCACATAAATAATCTATCTATATTATTAATTAGTTTATGAAACTGAAACCACCTTTCTCCTTAATAACACCTCGAATGACAATCTAACCCGCTTAAAAACTATTTGCGTTCTGCGATACTATTTCACTTGTTAAAGTTGCTGTTATTTTTACCTTCATAAGCTTGTACGCTTTTGCATATTGTAAACAAAAGGACAAGACTGGAGGGCGACTACAATTGAAGTTCATTATACATATTATTATTATGGTAACTCTTGTGACTCTTCTGATAAAACCAGCTATTGGAAATGCAGAGCCTGAAGTGTATGTATCTGCTGAGCATGCTGTATTGTTGGATGCTCATTCTGGCAGAGTGCTTTATGAAAAAGATGGTTATTCTTCATCATTAATTGCCAGCACTACGAAAATTATGACAGCTCTACTAGCCATTGAATCTGGAAAAATGGAGGAAGAGGTAGTAGTAAGTGAACGTGCAATACGTGCAGAGGGTTCTTCAATTTATCTTACAGAAGGAGAGAAGATACCGCTTAGGGATCTTGTTTATGGATTGATGCTTCGTTCAGGGAATGATTCTGCAGTAGCAATTGCTGAACATGTAGGTGGGAGTCTGGAGGGATTTGTCCACCTTATGAACGAAAAAGCAAGCTGGCTCGGTATGAATGCATCCAATTTTGAAAACCCCCACGGACTTGACGGTGAAAATCATGTGTCTAGTGCCTATGATCTTGCACTATTAATGGCGTATTCCATGAAAAATGAAACATTTCGTGAAGTGACGGGAAGTGAAATTTATAAATCCGAGAATCGCACATATTCCTGGCAGAACAAAAACAAATTGCTGACGATGCTATACGAAAACACAACCGGTGGGAAAACCGGATTTACAAAAGCTGCCGGCCGCACATTAGTGAGCAGCGCAGAGAAAGATGGAATGGAATTAATTGCAGTTACTCTTAATGCTCCAAGCGACTGGAATGATCATGAAAGGATGTACGAATGGGGATTTGAACATTATGAAACGTACCAGATTCAAGAAGAAGGATACGTAGGTGTCAACGGAAAGAACTATTACTTACCTTCGGACATTCATGTCCCTCTGACAGAAGATGAAAAAAGCCGTTTACAAGCCGTATTCGAACAGAACGCAGAAGGACTGGATTATGCAGGGAAGCGGTTATTCCACTTAGACGATGAATTAGTTGCTGAAACCTTTGTATTAACTGAACGGCCGACTCTGCCCTTTGTTACAAGCGGCTTATCATTTCTTAGGAGAATGATGGGGGTGGAGATGTGGTCAACGTAATCTGGGTCGTATTAGCTGTAAGCGGAATTGTTTATGCCGCATTTAATGGCACCATGGAGCAAGTGAACAAAGCGATATTTGAAACAATTGACGAAAGCATTCTCATCACAATGAGTTTACTCGGTGTATTAGTGTTTTGGTTAGGTCTAATGAAAATTGCAGAAGAAGCTGGTTTATTGAAAGGACTGGCCAAATTATTCAACCCCCTTGTAAGACGATTGTTTCCTGAAATTCCGGCAGATGACCCGGCGATCGGATATATCTTATCCAACATGACAGCAAATATTTTTGGGCTTGGGAATGCTGCCACCCCTATGGGGCTTAAAGCCATGAAAGAGCTGAAACGCCTTTCAGGAGGCAGCACAGAAGCCAGTCGTTCCATGATTACATTATTAGCCATCAACACTTCTTCGTTGACGATAGTGCCAACGACGGTTATAGCCATACGTATGAAATATGAATCAGTGGAACCGACAACGATCATAGGGCCGACAATTCTAGCTACCCTCATTTCTACCACGGCAGCAATATTGATCGACCGATATTTTTACTACAGAAGACGACGTCTAGGGCGCATCTTATGAGCATATGGTTGATTCCGGCTATCATACTCATTATATTGGTGACGGCCACAGCAAAAAGGGTACCTGCATACGAGGTTTTTGTAGAAGGAAGTAAAGAGGGAATTCAAATCGCAATATCTCTTCTTCCATATTTGCTGGGGATGATGGTTTCCATCGCTATATTTCAAGCTTCTGGTGCAATGGATGCCTTTCTGCATTTATTTAAACCTCTTACGGCCGTATTCAATATTCCAGAACAAATACTTCCTTTGGCTATGATCCGTCCTATATCAGGGACAGCCGCTCTTAGCATGACAACAGAACTTATCCGAACGTTCGGACCAGACTCTCTAATTGGACAAATGGCATCTGTAATGCAGGGAAGTACAGACACCACTTTATATATCATCACAGTTTATTTCGGGGCAGTAGGTATCAAAAAAATGGGAGATGCTCTTAAAGTTGGACTTTTAGCAGATCTGGTTGGTATAATTGCTTCGATTATCATTGTGCTGATCTTATTTTCTTAAAGAGCTGATTCCATTGTTTAAATAGGTATCACTCATGTATAATACTATAAAGATAGTAAGCCGCGCTGGGCTTCCCAGCGTGGCTTCCTAGTGTTTTAAGATGGAAGGTCTCTTAAGAGTCCGCAAACTATCCTTTTTAGATGGATAAATAAATAATTATAGGAGGACGATCCAATGGCTAATCTGGAACGTCTGCAAAAAGTTATCGCTCATGCTGGAGTAGCATCGCGAAGAAAAGCAGAAGAAATGATTACAGAAGGAAAAGTTAAAGTGAACGGCAAAGTAGTGAAAGAACTTGGTACGAAAGTGAGTTCCAATGATGATGTAGAAGTGGAAGGAGTACCTATCGTCAAAGAAGCTCCAGTCTATTACTTATTGTATAAGCCGAGAGGTGTCATATCGAGTGTGAAGGATGATAAAGGTAGAAAAGTAGTAACCGACTATCTGCCTGAAGTGGAAGAAAGAATTTTTCCAGTAGGACGACTGGATTACGACACATCAGGTGTACTGCTATTAACGAATGACGGAGAATTTGCCAATCTGTTAATGCATCCAAAGCATGAGATAGATAAAGTATATATAGCGAAAACTAAAGGGATTCCTACGGATGATCAATTGAAGAAAATGAAAAAAGGAATGACTGTCGAAGGTGAAAAAATGAAAGCAGTCCATGTAAAAATAATGTCGACCGAACATAAGAAAGGGACCGCCATTGTTCAAGTCATACTCCATGAAGGAAAAAATCGTCAAGTGAGGAAGATGTTTGATGCACTGGGAGTTCCGGTAGATAAGCTAAAAAGAGAAAGATACGGTTCCATAACATTACACGGAATGAATGCTGGAGATCACCGTCCCTTGAAACCTCATGAAGTTAAGCAGCTTCGTCAACAAGCAGAAGAAAATGTTAAATAATTTTCAAAAAATCCATTGCTCATCAATGATATAATGATGTGGGAGTGAATGCTATGAAGCAAAGTACTTTAAAAAAGAAAAAGAAACGTTTAATCTTTCGCACGGCAATGTTGGCTGTCATGGTCGGTTTAATTGCTTTTGCCCTTATCTCCAATCTCAAAGATGATAAGAGTGTAGTGGCAAAAGGAGAACAAGCTCCAAATTTTCAATTGAATAAATTCGGGACGGATGAAGTAGTTTCGCTTGACGATTTAGAAGGTCAAGGGGTCATGATCAATTTCTGGGCGACTTATTGCGAACCATGCAAAGAAGAGATGCCTTACATGGAAGAGTTATATAGCGAGTATAAAGATAAAAACGTAGAAATTCTTGCAGTCAATTTGGATTCTACGAATATCGTTGTGGAACGATTCCAGGAAAGATATGGTTTATCATTTCCAATTCTTCATGATAAAAATGGCCAAGTCATGGACCAATACAATGTAAGCAGGCTTCCATCCACTTTATTTGTGAATGCAGATGGAGTGGTAGAGGAGCAGGTCGTAGGTCCCTTAACTTTAGATAAGCTGGATGGCTATTTAAACGAGATCACCCCAGAGACATAAGTCCATATGAAATTGTGAGGTTTTACTATGAATGAAATTACATGTGAATGCGGGCATGTGAACCCTGAGGGGACGGTTTTATGTGAGGCGTGCGGTAAGCCGGTTGAAGATAATCAGCATCTTAACGGCAATGAGAATCAGGCATTGCTGAACATGAGATACGATGGCAGTGCCAGAAGATCCCAAACATATAATCGGACGTTCATCGATAAGGTGTGGAATTTCTTCTCTTCCGTAAAGGTCGGCGTCTGGCTCATCGTCATTACACTGATAGCTTCAGCAATTGGAACACTTCTTCCTCAAGAGATGTACATACCTCCAGGTTCCGATGCATCTACGCATTATAAAGATCAATATGGATTGATTGGGCAGATTTACTACCAGTTAGGTTTTCATAACTTGTTTTCCTCTTGGTGGTATATGCTTTTACTTGCACTGATAGGTATTTCTATCATAATCGCCAGTCTCGATCGATTTATACCTTTATATAAAACATTAAAAACACAAAAGCCGAAGCGCCATGATCAATTTATGAAAAAACAGCGGATATTCGGTAAGACAGAATCTGATTCTATAGATATGCAGCTGATGAAAGAGAATCTCAAGAAGAATCGTTACAAAGTCACTGAAGAAGATGGAAGCCTTTTCGCAGAGAAAAACCGTTTCTCCAGGTGGGGTCCTTATGTCAACCATATTGGGCTGATCGTCTTTTTGCTGGGTACCTTACTTAGATTCGTTCCTGCACTATACGTAGATGATTTCGTCTGGGTCCGAGAAGGCGAAACTAAAATGATCACAGGTACCGAAGGGCAGTATTATATTAAGAATGAAGATTTTATACTAGAGAATTACGACGAAAATGATGAGCGCTTCCAGGAAGCCATAATGAGAAATGGCCAGCCTGTGCCAAAAACTTACCAGACGAACGCCGTCATTTATGAACGGACGGATGATATCGTCGTGGGAAAAGATCCTGAATTAAAAGAAATTAAAGAAGCGCAAGCGAGGGTGAACCACCCGATAAAATTTGAAAATTATACACTGTACCAGGCAAGCTATCAGCAAAATGAATTCAACGAAATGACGTTCAAATTGCACGATATGGATGATGAAGATAGTTCATATGGTGAATTCACGATTGATTTGAATGACCCGGAAACAGAATATGAATTGGACAGCGGCCATGTTGTTGTTCTTGGCTCATATTTTCCGGAATATGAACTTGATGATGGAAAACCTGTATCAGTTTCCAAATACCCTCGAAATCCTGCATTTGTTTTTAACGTCTATCCTCCAGGTGAATCTGATGGTGAGCCTGAAGTGAGCTTTGCCGGGATAGGGGCAAACGTAGATGGTTCTGGTGAAAATGAATTTAAAGTAGGTTTAGTTGATTTCGACGTTCGAGATGTTACCGGACTTACGGTCAGAAAAGATTACACACTGCCTTTCATAGCGTTAGGCGGGGCTATTTTTATGATCGGGGTCATTCAAGGCATGTATTGGAACCACAGACGTATATGGGTTAAACCTAAAGATAACGGTGTGTGGATCGCCGGACATACCAATAAGAACTGGGTAGCCTTGAAGAGAGAGATAGAAAAATCTACGAAAGGTACTGGAATAGAACCACCGGTCGATCAACAAGAATTGAAAGATTAACCTATATCAGTCTATAAAGGAGGAGAGAATATGGGCGATTTAAGTGCGATAAGCAGTAATTTACTCTATGCTGCTTTCGTCATCTATTTAGTTGCTACATTTTTCTTTGCAGGGGCAATACGAGATAAAAAAAGTACTTCACCTGATCGTATCGGTAAAATTGGAATCATACTTTCAATTGTCGGTTTTTTTACCCAGCTTGGTTATTTTTTCACTCGCTGGGGTGCGGCCGGACATGCGCCTGTAAGTAACTTGTTTGAGTTTATTACGTTTTTCGGAATGATGCTTGTGTTCGCATTCATCATTATGTATTTCATTTACCGAATCAACGTTTTAGGTGTGATCGCTTTACCAATTGCTTTACTTATTATTGCATTCGCAAGTATGTTTCCTACTGAGATTTCACCACTGGTTCCGTCATTACAGTCTCATTGGTTATATATACACGTAACGACAGCTGCCCTTGGGCAGGCCATCTTATCAATCAGCTTTGTGGCAGGATTAATATTTCTGATTCGTCAAGTCGATCAGTCTAAAAAGACGAAGCAGACATTTTGGTTGGAGTTCGTCATTTACATGGTAGCTACTACACTGGCTTTCATCATTATTTCTTCTGTATTCAGTGCTTTCAATTACGAAGCGTCTTTCGAGGCTCCGGTTGAAGGCCAGCCAGTCGAAATAACGTATGAAATGCCGGCTATTGCGGGTCCGTTTGACGGTGAGTTGATTTCAGACGGTGCGATGTCTCCTTTATTTCAAGCTCCTGAATGGATGAGGGGGGTCGATGCGGCTATTAAATTCAATACGATGATCTGGTCCATCTTGGGTGGATTAGTATTGTATTGGCTTGTACGATTAGTCGTTAGAAAAAGAATCGGGTCTGCCCTTCAGCCGCTTTTAAGAAAAGCGAATCCTGAAATTGTTGATGAGGTAGGCTACCGTGCTGTAGCTATCGGATTTCCGATATTTACATTAGGTGCTCTTATATTTGCAATGATTTGGGCTCAGCAAGCCTGGGATCGGTTCTGGGGCTGGGATCCAAAAGAAGTGTGGGCGCTGATCACCTTTTTCTTTTATGCAGCATATCTTCACTTGAGATTATCGAGAGGATGGCAGGGAACCAAATCTGCCTGGCTGGCTGTAGGTGGTTTTGCCATCATCATGTTCAACTTGCTGGCAGTGAACTTAATCATTTCAGGTCTGCACTCTTATGCTTAATCGACTACTAAGGCAGGTAGGATTTGTTTATCCTACCTGCCATTTATTATAATGAGTCTAAACACTTTATGAGGAGGCTGTTTTATGGAACAAGAAGCAAGGATTTTAGTCGTCGATGATGAAGAACGTATTCGCCGACTCATTAAAATGTATTTAGAAAGAGAGAATTTTATTATAGAAGAAGCTGAAGATGGAGAAGAGGCTTTAAACAAAGCTTTGAACCAAGATTATGATGTCATCCTATTAGATATCATGATGCCTGGCAAAGACGGTGTAGAGGTCTGTAAGGAATTACGCGAGAAGAAGGCGACACCTGTAATTATGCTGACGGCAAAGGGAGAAGAAGCTAACCGCGTCCAGGGTTTTGAAGTGGGGACGGATGATTACATTGTTAAACCCTTCAGCCCAAGGGAAGTCGTTCTTCGAGTGAAAGCGCTTTTAAGAAGGGCTTCTACAACGAAATTTTTAGAGACCGATACATCGACAAGGAATGTGCTCGTTTTTCCTCATATGACGATAGATAACGATGCCCATAGAGTGACAGCGGACAGTAAAGAGGTTGCCTTGACACCAAAGGAATATGAACTATTGAATTATATGGCACAAGCTCCAGATAAAGTTTTTGCAAGAGAGCAGCTTTTGAAAGAAGTCTGGCAGTATGAATTCTTTGGCGATCTACGTACAGTCGATACGCATGTTAAAAGGCTCCGGGAGAAGCTGAGCAAAGTATCTTCTAAAGCAGCAGGTATGATCGTTACGGTTTGGGGAGTAGGCTACAAATTCGAGGTCAGTGGGGATTAATGTTCTGGCGTAGTGTTGTAGGTAAACTGTGGTTTACAATCCTATTACTCGTTTGTTTTGTCTTATTCATATTGACTGTACTCCTTCTCGGTTTTTTTGAAAACTATCATGTTGTGGAAGCAGAAAAGGATCTTTTGCAGACAGCATCTAAAGTATCAGACGTAGTAGCTGAATATGAAGAAAGTGACATTGTTCTAACGATGACGGAGCTCGTTAAAGATCCATCCAGTCAAGTCGTCATTACTGATGACTCGGAAGAAATCCTGACAGTCGCCTCTAAAAATGAAAACTTACCTGATATTTCATACGACTGGTTTATGAATGACGAGGAACTGGCTGGTGTAGCTGAGAATCAGGAAGATGTTATGAAAGTGGCTGAAATCAATAGTTCCGAGCTGGGATTCATCGTAGTCGGAACGCCTCTCCAAGGTGAAGAGGGAGCAGTCTTCGTTTATCAATCACTGGATACGATTGAGGAAACTACGGATCAAACGACAAAGTTCATTTTCTTAGGTGCTGGAATAGCGATCATTCTGACAACGATCTTCGCTTTTTTCCTTTCAACCAGAATCACTTCCCCGTTAATTAAAATGCGGGAAGGGGCTCTCGAATTGACAAAAGGAGAATTCAATACAAAAATCCCCATTTTGACTCATGATGAAATTGGTGAGTTGGCTATGGCTTTTAACCGGATGGGAAGGCAATTGAAATTCCATATAGATGCATTGAATCACGAAAAGGAACAATTGTCGGGCATTTTACGTTCTATGGCAGACGGTGTACTTACGATGAATCGTCAAGGTGATGTGCTCGTATCTAACCCTCCTGCTGATCAATATTTGCAGGCTTGGGCGTTTGAAAATAAAATTGAAAATGAAGAAGGTGATGGGGAAGGTTATACACTGCCAGCTCCCATTCAACATGTTTTTAATGAAGTGATTGAGAATGAAGAAGAATTGATGACAGAAGTAGCCGTACAGGGGCGATCGTGGGTCATTATAATGACCCCTTTATACGACGAGGAACACGTGCGGGGAGCTGTAGCCGTACTGAGAGATATGACTGACGAACGAAGACTTGATAAGTTAAGAAAAGACTTCATTGCCAATGTTTCTCATGAGCTGAGAACTCCGATTTCCATGTTGCAGGGGTATAGTGAGGCCATAGTGGATGATATTGCAGAATCCAGAGAAGATAAAAATGAACTGGCGAAAATTATCCATGACGAATCACTTCGGATAGGGAGGCTCGTGAATGAGCTTCTAGATTTGGCCCGAATGGAAGCAGGTCACATATCTCTTTATAGAGACTCTGTAGAAACAGATGTATTTATAAAGAAAATCGTCAGAAAATTTAAAGGTCTGGCTGAAGACAAGCATGTGGATTTACGACTATCGATAGAAGAAAAAGACGATCGCATGAACATTGATCCTGACCGCATGGAACAAGTGATGACGAATCTAATAGATAATGCTATCCGTCATACGGCTGAAAATGGAGTTGTAGACGTAATTGTCGCTAAATCCTCAAAGGAGTGGATATTCGAAATATCAGATTCAGGATACGGCATACCTGAGGATGATTTGCCGTTTATTTTCGAGAGATTCTACAAGGCGGATAAATCAAGGAAGCGGGAAACATCTCAAAAGGGAACGGGTCTAGGTTTAGCTATTGCAAAAAATATTGTAGAAGCCCATAATGGTAAAATTCATGTTCATAGTATCATGAACGAAGGGACAACCTTTACGGTCAGGATTCCAATTCAATTGGATGAATTTGAAAAATAGTTTGCTAATTCATCCATCATCATGTAGTCTATTTATGAACTTAATATTTTGATAACGGTGCCTGTAACAGGCTTAATAGGGAATCTGGTTAAAGTCCAGAACTGTCCTCGCAACTGTACGTGCAGACGAAAAGAAAAAACCACTGTATTTTTTACGGGAAGGTTTCTTAGTAGGGTGACGCACGAGTCAGTAGACCTGCCGATATCATTCGTTTCAAAGCTTCGGGGATTGAGCATTTGAGGCAACCAGTCGGTTATTCAACGAATTATTCTATAAACCTATGGTCTGTCTTAAACCTGCTCTTCTAAATGAAGAGCAGGCTTTTTTGCATACTCCTTTTCTGAAGGCTCTGATAATTTTACTTAGTTTATTTTTCATTTAAGCTCATTGATCTAGTATAGCTGGGGGCGGGAAAAGCGAACGGGTCTTCTGTGCCTAGTACCTTCTTAAAGCAGCAGAAGGAAAAATATTTGATGTAGCTGCGTTATCAATGAATAAATCTTATGTGAAAAATAAACTACACCAATTAACATAGCTTTCTGATAGCTAAGAAACAAGTAAAAATGGGGAGGATTCAAACATGGAGAAGCTGTATAAAGGATTCATATTTCTTCTGGTTTCAACAGCGCTTTTAGCTGGTTGTCAGGAAGAGGCGACTGAAGGAGCGGGCGAATCAGCAGCAGAAGATACTACCGTTGAGATCGAGATTTCAGAAAATGAGGGAGAAGAAGTCATCTCAAATGAGGAATATACCGTGGAAGAAGGCACGGTATTAATGGAACTTATGGAAGAGAATTATGATGTTGAACAAGAAGGAGGCTTCATCAACAGTATAGAAGGAATCGCTCCAGAAGAAGACGAACAAAAAGCGTGGATATATACAATAAACGGGGAAGACGCTTCGGTAGGCGCACACGAGTACGAACTTGAAGATGGAGACGAAATCAACTTCGATTATCAATCCTGGGAATGATTTGAATGAACACATATAAGATTACTTTAATTGCTATGCTTGCAGCTTTAGCTGTGTCGGGTAGAATAGCGATGTCACACTTGCCAAACATTCAGCCTGTGACCGCTATCATCATAATAGCTGGTTTCTGGCTTGGTCCTTTAGCTGGAGTATTGATGGCAGGATTAGTTACTTTCCTTTCAAATGTAATTTTAGGAATGGGGGTATGGACGCTGTGGCAGATCGTGTCGTGGTCTGTTATCGGTATGATTGCCGGATTGTTAGGTAAATATTGGTCATCCATGCCTGTTTGGGTTCTCGCCATTTATGGTTTTGTTAGTGGCATATTTTTTGGTTTTATGATTTCAATAACGATGTATACCGCCGGGCAGCCTTTTTGGGGTTATTATTTAGCGGGTCTGCCAATGGATATCAACCATGCCGTGGCTAATACCGTATTTATCGGACTATTGTCACCAGTGTTAGGTGCCCTGTTTCATCGTTATCAAAAGCGTCATGCCATCACTTGAGAAAGCCGCCTTTACAGGTGGCTTTTTTTGTTGATAGATCGCCCTGCGTTTTGAATTATTTGTCTGTGTTAGAGGTGGTTGTAGATGTTGATAAGAGAATCATTCAACAATATGACAGGATAGTGGAAAACTTGAATTTGAGATAGCCGGGGTTCGTTGCCAGGTTGCCAGTCAGGGGTTGCTGGGAAGCTACTCGCTTTCCTGTGGGGGGCTATCCAGCTCCAGCGCTTAGCGGCTACTGAGACTTCCTTCACTTCTGTACGATACGTACAACATCGAATCACTCCGTTCTTCGTGTTTCCTTTATCTCCTCCAGTCCATACGCCGTTGAACGAAGCGCTTCCGTTATCAAAGCTAAAAGTCTTCACCATTCCCCGTCGCCCCTTCACTATAGATGTATTTCTCGAAATCGCTTGAAAAAAACTTCTTAGTAATAGTAAGAGCATTAACTCCAGTGCAATGCTTATAGCATTTTAGTATTAAAACTTTCTGCACTTTAGGTAGTTCCAAGCATTTCAGAAGTCCAGCTGGTTATCACTCAATAGCGGATATTTTTTTATAGGAAGTACTGCATAAGATGTTTCCGTTATCCTCACAAAAGCAAGAAGGTCCGGGAAATTGCGAGACTCCTATGGGAGAACAGTACAGGGCGTTAGTCCAACCGTACGACCATGGAAAGCGAGTGATTTCCCGGACCTTTAAGCACTATTTTTGTGGTGGAAACAGCACGGACGTCTCGAAGCTAAGTCTTCAACTAAAGGGAGCATATATGAATATCAACAAAGAAATTAAAAAGGAGCCAATTCTTTTCTTATTTCCCTAAAGGGTGTAACTTTTTATATATAGAAACGACATTAACAATGAACGGGAGAGTGTGATGACGTGGAACCGTTCTTTGAGAAATTTTATGATAAATATCATAACGATTTATATCAGTATGTATTTTATATGGTGAAAAACCGGCACGTGACTGAAGACTTGGTTCAGGACATCTATATTAAAGTTCTACGTTCCTATGAAAATTTTGATGGAAAGAGCACAGAAAAGACATGGTTGTTTTCAATTGCGAGACATGTGACGATTGACTATTTCCGTAAACAAGGACGCACGAGGAAAAGGTTCATGGAGTTTTTTAATTGGAATGACAACGAAGAAATCTTGCGAGATAAAGAGTCTCTCCCTGAGGAATTAATGGAGAAGAACGAACAATCTCGAAGGATATATCACGGACTCGATCAATGTACTACCGATCAAAAAAATGTCATTATTCTCCGTTTCATACAGGGGATGTCTATTCATGAGACCGCGGAAACCCTCGGGTTTTCAGAAAGCAAAGTCAAAACGACACAACACAGGGGATTAAAAGTACTTAAAAGGGTTTTAGAAAAGGAGGGTGAAGTTGTTGAGTAAAAGTGATAAGAAAATCGAACAAATCCTTTCCGACCTCCCTCCGATCAAAGATTCTGTAAGTAAAAATGAACATTTTCGAAAAATTCAAATTAAAATGGAAGGAAGCAGCACGAAACGGGTCGCTTGGCTGCTTCCTGGGGCCTTTAGTTTCGCAGGGCTAATGATTTTATCTCTTCTTCTCCCTACCTCCCTGGACGAAGTGAATGAAGCACCTCTTTACGAAAAGCCTTCATCAGAAAGTGCCCCTTTCGAAAAAAAAGAAACATTCGGCAGCTCTTCAGTCGAACGCTTGCCTGCTTTGGAACATGAGGATTCTGATCCCGCGTTGATCAGTTCTTCCAGGGAAACATATGTCTATCGAGCGGTACCTGATACATCTGCTAGATATATTATTCCTTTATCCCTACCTTTGAGTGAGAGCACAGAAGAAGAAATCATTGGAAAATTTTCAAGCTTTGAAGCGGGTCTGGGCAAAGATATGCTTGAAAAAGCAGAAATTTCAATTGATGAAGAGAACAGGGAAGCAATCATTATTTTTCCAGATGAATTTGAAGGTGGAGGAACTGAATCTAGCTATTCAACGATCGAGAGCATCAGATGGACCTTAGCTCCCTACAAAGTAAACTCCATTCGTATAAAAAATGAAAGCGGTGAAGGGATTCCCTTCCATCCTGGAGGAGAAATTGATTCAATAGACCCGATTAAAGAAGGCGAATATGCCTTTCAATTGTATAACGGATCAAGCCGAAATTTCCTTATCCCTTTTGCTAGTGAAGCGAACGGAGGATTTGAAAATGTACTAAGTGAAATGAAGAAAATTCAGCCTACTGAACAAACCCATCCAGCTATATTTAAAGGTCTGCGCTTTCTTTCAGTTGAAGAAATGGGGAAAACTATTGCTCTGGAATTTGATATTGAAGGTTCTGCAGACAGAGAAGAATTGAACACCTCAGTAGAAGCTATTCTTGTGACAGCTCGTCAATTCGGCTTTGATTCGGTGAAATTCGAACATGAGAAGCTGCTAATGCTTGGCAGCTATGATATTTCCAGTGAACTTGACGTCCCTGAATATATGAATCCAGTTAAGGGTTTAGAGTGATACGCTTTAGTCAAGGGACACTTAACGTGAATTGAGACAAAGTCTTTGATAAAATAGGGCTGAGGAATAAAGGGGAAGGTATTCATGGACCACTATGAATTGAGAAAATTAGTTTCCAAGAAGCTGAAACTTATAAGAGTAGAGTCCGGGTTTAACCAATCGCAAATGGCGAGTATATTAGGAATGTCCAAAAAAACCCTCGTGCAAATAGAGAAAGAACGGATGATTGCGAATTGGACAACTACTGTAGCGGTATGTGCGTTGTTTCCTCAAACTGATACACTTAATTCAGCTCTTGAAGGCCGGCCTGGAGAAATCGTCAGTGAAATGGCACGTTCGAGGGTGCAGGATCAGCGTCTGCCGTTTCAATCCATTAAAAAAATCCCTCTTGAGTAAGAGGGATGAGTCTTTCATTCATATTTCAAAGGGTCGCCTTCGAAAGGCTTTTCAGCAATTTTTATGGAATCCGTTGGGCAGCCTTCAAAAGCATCCTCCAAATCGTCTTCCAGAAAGTCCAGGACTTGCTCGTTTCCTTCATTATCGTCCAGGACGACATAGGCTAACCCTTCATCATCATAATCGAATATATCTGGTGCCGCTGCACCACATGCTCCGCATGCAATACATGTATCTTGATCAACGATTGTAAATTTAGGCAAACGATGAACCTCCTTAATGTTTCGCCTCATGAAGTCAGTCGCAGAGGGTCAAGTTTTATAAAAATAACTATAAGATTTATTGTAAATCGAGTTAATCGACTTTTCAATACATAAGGTCACTGAAATGAGGGCTTATCATGTTCGCAGCAATCCTGCTAGATTGTATCCAGTCCATTCATGGAGAACGTTCCATATCGGGAATTCACAATCTTATCCAAGGAAAAAAATCATCTCAAACTTTACAGGATGCTCGACTGTATAAATTAGAGAGGTATTTTGGAATATATCCCTCTCTCAGCAAATTAAATGCACATAAGGCCGCAGAGTCTTTGGAAAGGCGCAATTTCATCAGATTTAATCAAGAAAACCATCCTGTCTTAGCAGATGAGGGAGAAAAGTATTTAGAAGATTCTTTTATGAAAGACGTAAATTTCTTTTCAGGGATGGAGCACCATCGTAATATCATTCTTTTTGAAAAAAGATTAAGATTATTAATCCAAACGGTAACACATAGTGAATTAAAAGATTTTTCTTTTCTTCCTATTGTTGAAGACCCATCTGTCCAGGCGTGGATGAAGAGATTATATAGAAATAACGTCATTTCAGATTTGCTTACTTCCCTATATGAAGAGCTTAACTCGTTACTTTCAGCATTATCACACCTCGAGGCTGAATTATTCACCAGAAGGCTGACAGGAGGCGGGCTGATCGGCGAAACGAGAGAGCAGCTGGCACATGATTATCACCTTTCTGTGGAAGATGTTGATTTATTGATTAAACATGCTCTTTTTTATATGTACCGCACTACATTAAGCAGGCAGGAGAACTATCCAGCCCTTGCCCTATGTCTAGAAGGTATGGCAAATGAGAAATTAATCACATCTTCTGCAAGACAAACGTTACAATGGTTGAATAGAGGTCTCAGCCTCGAGGATATTGTAAAAAAACGCCGGTTAAAGCTGAGTACGATCCAGGATCACGTCGTTGAAGCGGCATTAATCGATCCAAGTTTCGATATTGGTAGCTTTATATCAAAAGAAGGCCAAAAAGACATCCTTACCACCCTGGAAACCCTCAACACAAATAAACTTAAGAAATTATTTGAGGCGCTTGATCATAATTATAATTATTTTGAAATCAGACTGGTGGTAGCCAGCAGCAAACATACATTCAAGGAGGATCGTCATGCTCCGTCCTCGACTTCATGAACAGTTAAACAATCACTTTGGGTTTTCGGAATTCCGAGAGGGTCAAAAAGAAATTATAGAAGATGTACTGCAAGGGCAGGACGTGCTTGGTATATTACCGACAGGTGTAGGGAAATCTTTATGTTACCAATTACCTTCACTTTTAACGCACGGAACAACACTTGTAGTGTCTCCGCTTATTTCCTTAATGGTCGACCAAGTCAAGCAGCTCAAAGCGAAGGGTTACAAGTCAGTTATCGCTTTAAACAGCTTCATGGATTATAGAGAACGAACAGCGGCATTGAATCAGCTGAACAATTACAGGTTGATTTATGTATCTCCTGAAATGCTGCAAAATCCAAAAATCGAAAAGGTACTTCATACGCTGGACGTCAGTTTGTTCGTCATTGATGAAGCTCACTGTATTTCTCAGTGGGGTCATGAATTTCGGACAGATTATCTTAAAATGGATCAGGTGATCGAAAAGGTCGGCAACCCGCCGGTACTAGCTTTAAGTGCTACGGCTGCTCCCGACGTCCAAAAAGATATAAAAAAACAGCTTGGGCGTACGAATATGATCGACCATATTTATCCTATGGACAAGCCGAATATTAGTTTCGCTGTAGAATTCCATGAACACCAGGATGATAAAAAAGCTCGTATCCGCCATATGTTAGCTGCACAACGCCTCCCCACCATGATATATTTTTCCAGTCGGCAATCTGCTGAGCTGGTTGCTGAAGAGTTGAATATTGCTCTGGATCAGAGGGTCGCTTTCTACCATGGTGGAATGGAACAAATGGATCGACTTCTCGTTCAGCAGCAGTTCATGAAGGACCAGCTGGATGTGATATGCTGCACGAGTGCATTCGGAATGGGGGTCGATAAGCCGAATATTAGACGGGTTATCCACTATCATTTCCCTACACAAGTAGAGTCCTATATACAAGAGATTGGGAGAGCAGGCAGGGATGGAAAACCATGCGCGAGTATCGTTTTGTATACTCCTCACGACCAGTTACTGCCTAAGATGCTTATGGAGAGGGAACTTCCCGAGGAGGCTGCGATAGAACGATTATTCGCCTGGCTGACTAATCATTCGGCTCTGCTTCCGGATGAAGAGATGCACGAGCAATTACAATTATCGGAATCTCAATGGAATTTTCTAAAATACCAGTTGGAAGAGACACAAGTAATTTTCCAGAACACGATTATGTTTGACGTTGAGTTATGGAGCAAAGCGAAAATGCAAATTCGGACCAATTTGCGGAAGCGTTGGAATTATAAAAATGAAAAGTTTCATCAGATGAGAGATTGGTTGTACTTTACAGGTTGCAGGAGGTTGAAACTTTACGAGCCTTTTCAAGAAGGCGTGAGAGACGCTGAAGTCGATTGCTGCGATCATTGTGGTTTTATTATAGATGATGCACAACTTATGGAAGAGGAAGCTGCAGGCGTGATAACACACAACTCCTGGGATGTCAGGCTGAAACGTATTTTCCTTCAGGAGTCTATAAATGAGTAGGGTGAAGCAAGCTGAGCTTATCAAACAAATGTCATCTAAAGAAATTACGTTTCACCTTTTAATCACACAGGTCGTCTTATTGCTGATCGCCATCGTTTTAAGCTTGATCTTTTTTCCGTCGCCGTTAGAGCAATGGATGCAGTTATTCGAAGTGCAGTTTCCAGAGTGGGTATTGTTCGGGATCATTCCAGGTTTGATTGTTATCAGCGTAGACTTCCTTCTCATAGCTTTGCTGCCTGAACGATATTATGATGACGGGGGAGTCAATAAAAAGGTATTTGAAAACCAGTCCGTTGTAAAAATTTTTCTTATCACGTTGCTTATTGCTATATGTGAAGAGGCTTTATTCAGGGGTGTACTACAGACGCAATTCGGTTTTGTGATAGCCAGTACTTTGTTTGCACTTATACATTTTCGTTATTTGAAAAAGGTTGTCTTATTCGTTTCTGTATTATTGGTAAGCTATTTCATTGGATATATCTTTCATATAACGGGCAGTCTTCCTGTTACGATTACCTCGCATTTTCTTATTGATTTCGTGTTGGGGTTATGGATTTATTCAAGGAGTGGTGAAGGTAATTAAGTATGACGCTCTATGTTAAATTTTTTTAAAAAATTTAACATAATAAAAATAATCAGCCTATGACCAAAAGGCTGATTATTTAGATCAGAAATATTGTTTTTTATCCCTTTCTTGTTTGAGGATTTCTACTGCTTCTCTAAACCGCTGAGAATGAACAATTTCCCTTTCTCTTAGAAATTTAAGGCTGTCATTCAAACAAGGGTCATCTGACATATTTATAATCCACTGATAGGTGGCCCGAGCTTTTTCTTCGGCAGCAATATCTTCATATAAATCTGCGATGGGATCTCCCTTAGCTTGAATATAAGTTGCCGTCCATGGATTTCCTGCTGCATCGTGGTAAAACAACGCTTTATCATGATTGGCATAATGGGGACCGAGACCCGCTTCTTTTAACTGATCTGGTGTAGCATCTTTCGTAAGTTTATAGACCATAGCAGCGATCATCTCTAAATGGGCGAACTCCTCTGTTCCTATATCTGTAAGCAGGCCGATTACTTTGTCCGGAATGGAGTATCTTTGATTCAAGTAGCGCAGCGCTGCAGAAAGTTCCCCATCCGCTCCACCATACTGTTCAATTAAAAATCTAGCTAACCGGGGATTACACTCACTAACTTTTACAGGATATTGCAATTTTTTTTCATATGTCCACATAAGCATCCTCCCTTTCAGCTATTACATTTGCCATGGCCACGGAGAGTCATTCCAATTCCATGGGTAGGCAGAATAACTGCCTCCAAATTGGCGCAGTGGTCCAAATTGCTGTTCATACTGTGATTTTAATTGTCTGCTCTCAGTTGCTAATTGATTAAACTGCTGAATCGCTCTATAATCTTGAGGGTGGGTGTCTAAGTATAAGGTAAGTTCTACTAGAGCGAAATCCACTTGTTGGATCTTCTCCATCAACTCAGTTTGTTCACGGGGAGGGGTCAACTTTGATCACCTCGCAGCGGAGTTGGATACGGATCAAATAGTATGGGCCACAGGGTTCCTTTGCATAGAGCTTCTTTTAACGAATATTGAGGAAGTCCAGTCGGTTGAAACCCGAGATACAGGTTAGGCGGGGTTTGATAATATTTCCATCTCATGGGAGGGCAAGGGTCGGAAGTACTGACATAAGGTTGATACCATTTGATCGGTGTGTACATAATCATCACCTTTCTAACGTTCTATCCTCACGATATGTAAGGAGAACTTGTACTATTCAAAGTTGAAGGCAGGATTGAAATGAATTATGGAGAATGAAGATATAGATCAATAAATAAGGAGTGAGTGTATGTTTGTCAAAAGTATTATGAAACCAGTCCACAAGTCACAAGTAGCTCAAAAAGATGAACGCTTGAATGAGGTTTTGGACAGATTGAATCAAAAAGACTTGCACGCTATGCCGGTGCTCGACAATGAGAAATTCATCGGGGTGATTTCAAGGGAGGGAATATATCGTCATTATTTCGAAGGTGGAGAAAGCAAAGAAGTATTTTTGAATGAAAGAACAGCAGGAGAGACCTGTGAAGAAGAGGATCTATTCATCCATGATGAAGAAGTTTTCGAACAAACTCTCCCCACTTTCAAGGGGTATCCAATATTGGCGGTTGTGGATGAAGACAAGACTTTTCAAGGTTTGGTTACACGTTATGATGTAATCGAACAATTTGAAAGTGCTTTCGGTGTGAAGAAGAAGGGGGTACGTATTGCCTTTACTTCGGAGGAATCAGAAGGACGTATCGAGCGTCTTGGAGATATCATCAAAAATTACCATGAAAATGTTATATCACTGGCCACATTCGATGAAACCGATAAGCTGGCGAGAAGAATGGTCCTAAAAATAGATAAAAATAACAACATAGAGGCTTTTACAAAAAAACTAGAAAAAACAGGATTTAGAATTATTAGTGTGAAAGAGGTATAGGCAGAACCTCTGCGTTTATGAAAGATGTGTTCCTTCGCGGGGGAAGGTGTAAATTACTTATATAAAGAATATACAAACTTTACACAACAAAAACTTTCCTATTATAATTAATAAAAAACCCCTTATGCGGAGGCTAAATTATGCAAAGTCAAAAGCCGAAATACAATATAAAAGCAGTATCGCAAATGCTGGACATTCAGGCAGGGACGCTGAGAGCCTGGGAAAGACGCTACCAGATGATTCGTCCTATCAGAAATGAAGCGGGTCATCGGTTATATACAGATGACCATATCCGCACTTTGAAATGGTTGATTGATAAAGTAAATAAGGGGTTTACAATTTCGCAAGCCGTAGCACTTCTTGAAAACAGAGGAACTGAAGAAGCTCCTAAACAAGAGAAAGCCGAAGAAGTGAATCACTTGGAAGGTACGGGGAACCAGCTGCTTCATTCTCTTTTATCATTTGATGAAAGAGCAGCCCAGCTTAAATTAGATGAAGCGTTCAGTTTATTCACGCCAGAAACCGTGGCTATTGATATGATCGGTCCAATATTGGTCAAAATCGGTGATATGTGGGAGAACAAAGAAATTACTAGCGCGCATGAACATTTCGCCAGTAATTTCCTCCGTTCACGGATCGGCATGATGCTTTTGACGATTCCTACTGAAACGATTCAGCCGCGGGCACTGCTGGTATGTGGACCAAATGAAAGCCATGAATTAGGTCTGCTGATCTTCGCCTTATTTTTAAAACGAAAAGGGTATGAGGTCATTTATTTAGGTCAGAGTATAGCGGGGGGAGACATCGAGATTGTTCTCGATGAAACCGAACCGGATTATTTGTTCATGTCTTGTACGATGAAGAAAAATATTCCATTAACCATCCGATTAGTAGAATCTCTGGATAAACAATATCCCAAATTGAAAATCGGGCTGGGCGGTTATGCTTATGATGTTTTGTCCGAGCTGGACAAAAAACGGCTTGGACCATATATGGTAGGCGGATCTAGAAGTGAGTGGGATGAGTGGTTAAATCAATAATTGTTAATGATAAGCCCCCTATCATTGGCGAAGAATTGCTCATCTGCGGAATTATGGATATAATGCTAAAAAAAGTGCCATAATTAGAGCAGTCATCATAAGATATAGATAACAGATATCCTTAACAAAAGGGGGCGTATACATGCGAGTAGAAAGAATGTCTAGCGAAAAATTTAAAATATTTCTTACGTTTGATGATTTGTTAGACAGAGGCTTGACTAAAGAAGAATTATGGAACGATCTGCCAAGAGTTCACCGCGTTTTCAGTGATATGATGTATGACGCCGGAGTTGAACTTGGTGTTGAACTTAACGGTATGTTACTCGTTCAGGTTTATCTGCTGCAAGCTCAGGGCATGCTCGTCGTTGTTACCAAATCTAAAGAAGATATAGATGAAGAAGATGGTTATATTGAAATGAAAGTAACATTAGATGAAAGTAAAGAGATGATTTTTGCTTTTGAAGATTTCGAAGATGTGATACAGGCAGGGTTCCACTTACATGCGTTAGCTGTCACTAAGGGCGACGTTTATTTGTATAACGATCATTATTATATGATCCTGGACGATGATTCCATATTTCATTTGGAAGCAGAGCAAGTCATTGCCTTGTTATCAGAGTTTTCTTCGGCTTCGGCTATGACTTCTCATCGCTTAATAGAATACGGACATTCAATTATGAAAAACAACGCAATTGAAACGATTTATAAACATTTTTCTAAATAAGTAATTTCTCAACAGAACGGCAGCTCACAGCTTCGTTCTTTTTGTTTTTATGTTAAATATTTTATGTTTTTTCATAATAGAGTTCTTAAACTAACCGGCAGGATAGTGGAAGACATGATTTCGAGACAATCGGAGTTCGTTGCCCTATTAAGAGTCAGGGGTTGTTGGGAAGCTGCTCGCTTTCCTGTGGGGGAAGTGGCGAGCTTCCTCGGGCTTAAAGCCCTGTGGGATCTCGCCTACCTCCTTCTCCCACGGGAGTCTCGCAGCTTCCCAACAACCCCGTACGAAATGGAATGAACGAACCCCCTGGCATTGGAAAAGACTTCTGATCTCTCATTTAAGCTGCGTATTCCGGCTATAGAGGTTAGCGCCTAACGAGACTGGCAAGTCAACACCGAATCATTTTATTCTGGTTTCCTTTATCTCCCCCAGCTCAGTCCAGTCCATACACATTCTTTTTGAAATGGATGACAATTAATCTTATACAAGAAGACAAAAAGTGATTAACCGCATGTGACGTAACCTATTAGACAATAAACATTTAGCCATGAAAAGATCAATTTGTTGTAATGGGGTATTGGAAATGGGGCGACTTGTCTTTGCCACTCGAAAAGAGCTGTACTAAACTCAAAGCAGTATCTCAGATGTTTCCGTGAACCTGACAAACTTAAAGGAGGTCCGGGAAATCGCGAGACTCCCGTGGGAAAAGAGTGCTTGGTGAGACCCCGCAGGACGGGACGTCCGAGGAGGCTCACCGCGCTCCCACGGAAAGCGAGTGATTTCCCGGACCTCCAAACGCTGTCAAACGTAACGGAAACAGCCCTAACATCTTGAAACTGAGTGTTCCACTAAAGGGAGTTTATATGATAAAGATAAGACTTGAATTTAAAAGGTGCTTGTTTATTATTAGATAGATGCACCAGTGAGAACGTGTTAAAATATACAGGTTGATATTTATTTAAATGGACTGAAGAATGGAGTGTACGGGCATGAAGATTGCTGTTTTATATGGAGGAGTATCTGGTGAGAGAGAAGTCTCGCTATCGACGGGTAAAGGCATTATTAAAGCGTTAAAAAATAAAGGTCACGAAGTAATAGGCATCGATTTTGATCCTAGTAAATTAAAAGAACTGCTGCAGCTGGACGTCGACCTTGTCTTCATAGGGCTGCATGGCCGATTCGGAGAAGACGGTAAAATCCAAGGATTGCTGGATATGCTGAACATTCCTTATGTAGGTTCCGGAGTCCTTTCCTCCGCGCTAGCGATGGATAAAGCGAAATCAAAACAAATCTTCGCTGCTGAAGGGATCAAGACCGCACGAAGCCAATCTTATGTAATCAACCAATTTGAAAACACAGAAGAGATTGCACGCAGCGTTAGGGAACAGTTTAATGTACCTTTTGTTGTTAAACCGAATCAAGAAGGTTCTACTTTAGGCTTAACAATTGTTAAGGAAGAGGAACACATTGATAAAGCTATAGAGGTTGCTGCTGCATCTGATACAGTAATCCTAGTGGAGGATTATGTAGGTGGAAGAGAGGTTACTGTCCCTGTCATCGGTAAACAAGGCAGTGAACAAGCACTCCCTGTCATAGAAATCATTCCTAAAAATGACTACTATGACTTTGATTCGAAATATAAACCAGGCGGAAGTGAGCATATAGTTCCTGCGCAGGTATCTGATGACTTAACTAAACAGCTGCAAGAAGATGCTGTCAAAGCTCACCAGCTTTTAGGGTGTGATGTCTATTCACGAGTAGATTTTATTATAGATGCTCACAATAATGCCATAATACTGGAAGTGAATACTTTGCCTGGAATGACCCCGACCAGCCTTTTTCCAGATTCTGCACAAGTCGTTGGCTTGAATTATGATGATCTTGTAGAGCGTTTTGTAGAGTTGTCCATACAGGAGTAAAATTTATTGCTGTAATCGCTTACATTTCTTTAGAAAAATAAGAAAGAAAGCTGTATATTCGCTTTGCATAACGATGTCTAGAGTGTATACTATTGACTGAAAGACCACCCAAGCGAATGGTTTCACATAGGAGGTAAATCGATGGTAGCCGATAAAGCTGACGTCAATGCTAATGAAAAAAATGATAAGTTGGATGTATTAAAGTCGACACAGACTGTCGTAAAAAAAGCGTTAGACAAACTTGGATATCCAAACGAAGTATATGAATTATTAAAAGAACCTATACGGATGATGACGGTTAGAATTCCCGTCCGCATGGATGATGATTCGATTAAAATATTTACAGGTTTCAGGGCGCAGCATAATGATGCTGTAGGTCCTACAAAAGGCGGCGTTCGGTTTCATCCGAACGTTTCAGAAAAAGAAGTGAAGGCTTTATCAATTTGGATGAGTTTAAAAGCGGGTATTGTCGATTTACCTTACGGTGGAGGTAAAGGGGGCATTGTGTGTGATCCAAGAGAGATGTCCTTCCGAGAACTAGAAGGGATCAGTCGGGGTTATGTCCGTGCCATCAGTCAAATCGTAGGGCCGACCAAAGATATTCCAGCGCCAGATGTGTTTACGAATTCACAGATTATGGCTTGGATGATGGATGAATACAGCCGGATCGATGAATTCAACAATCCAGGTTTCATCACAGGGAAGCCGTTAGTGCTGGGTGGTTCACACGGACGTGAGTCGGCAACTGCAAAAGGAGTGACCATCTGCATTGAGGAAGCTGCTAAGAAAAAAGGGATCCAGATTGAAGGCGCCCGCGTAGTCGTTCAAGGATTCGGAAATGCAGGAAGCTTTTTAGCTAAATTCATGCATGATAAGGGCGCTAATGTAGTGGGAATATCTGACGCTCAAGGGGCTTTATACGATCCGAATGGGTTAGATATTGAATACTTATTGGATCGCAGGGACAGCTTCGGAACAGTGACGAACTTATTTAAGAATACAATTTCCAATAAGGAGCTTTTGGAGCTGGATTGTGACATATTAGTTCCAGCAGCCATTGAAAATCAGATCACTGAGGATAATGCGGATAAAATAAAAGCAAGCATTGTGGTAGAAGCAGCAAACGGGCCGACCACCATAGATGCTACGCGTATGCTTTCTGAACGTGGAATCCTGTTAGTTCCGGATGTTCTGGCATCAGCCGGGGGAGTGACGGTTTCTTATTTTGAATGGGTGCAGAACAACCAGGGTTACTACTGGACGGAAGAAGAAGTCGAAGAGAAATTGTATCAAGTCATTGTCAAAGGGTTTGATAACGTGTATAGGACTGCGGAGACGCGTCGTGTAGACATGAGGCTGGCCGCTTACATGGTCGGTGTAAGAAAGATGGCTGAGGCCTCCAGGTTCCGCGGATGGGTTTAACTTGATTCGCATGCATAAATCTCCTATCATTTACATGGTAGGAGATTTTCTATTGAGATGGTTTAATGTGGAATAGGAGTGACAAAGGTGCAGGAAGAAAAAGTAATAATTATAGGTTCAGGCCCATGTGGCATGAGTGCCGCGATTGAACTTAAAAAAATAGGGATAGATTCTTTGATTATCGAAAAGGGAAGTGTCGTGAATTCCATTTATCATTACCCGACCCACCAGACATTCTTCAGTTCAAGTGAAAAGCTGGAAATTGGTGAAATCCCATTTATAACCGAACGGCAGAAACCAGTAAGAAACGAAGCGCTGTCTTATTATCGGGCGGTAGCAGGACGTGAAAATCTGCGCATCCAACCTTTTGAGAAGGTTGAAAAAGTTGTGAAATCGGATGGAAAATTCCTTCTTTCCACTGAAAAAAATTCAGGTGAAAAGGTCGAGTATTCCTCTGATTTCGTTATTGTAGCGACAGGTTATTATGACCAACCTAACCAAATGGGGGTCAAAGGAGAAGAGTTGGATAAAGTAATGCATTACTTTAAGGAAGCTCACCCTTACTATCATCGGGATGTCGTCATTGTCGGCGGAAAAAATTCAGCTGCTGATGCGGCATTGGAATTAGTTAAAGCAGAAGCAAACGTTACAGTGCTATACCGGGGAGAAGATTACTCCAGAAGTATAAAGCCATGGATTCTGCCTCAATTCGAAGCGCTTGTTAATAAAGGCGTCATTGACATGGAGTTCTGTGCCAATCTTAAAGAAATAACAGATGATCAAGTCATTTATGAATGTAAAGGGGAAGAACGCAGCATTCCCAATGATTTCGTATTCGCGATGACAGGGTATCGTCCAGACCATTCGTTTATTAAAAACATGGGTGTCGATATGGATGAGCACACAGGCAGGCCTTCCTTTGATCCAAATACGATGGAAACGAACGTCGAAGGTATTTATATTGCGGGTGTAATTGCAGCTGGCTACAATAATAATGAAATTTTTATAGAAAATGGACGTTTTCACGGCGGACATATCGCCCGTGCCATTAAACAGAAAGAAGCCGAATAATTGATATTCGGCTTCTTTTTTATTTATGTTACGAACTAAATATGCTTCCACACTTATTAATAATTTAATTAGTAGCTGAACATAGGTGTGAGTTCGAGAGGGTTGTTCGTCATCTCTAATACGACCATCAGCTTTATGCGTGCTTTAGGGCCAGTTAGACCATTGGCAAATATGACTCCCATGCTTTGCAGTTGGCTGCCGCCACCTTTATAGCTGTAAGTCGGCTGCACAATGCCTTGATAGCACCTGGAAACAAGAACGACGGAAATACCTTTTTCAATCGTTGTTTGAATGGAAGCAATCGTCTCTGGGGGAAGGTTCCCCTGACCGAGCGCCTCAATGACCAGCCCATCGATACCGCTTTCTTTGACTGCCTCTATGATAGAACCGTCCATACCCGCATATGCCTTGATCAGGGCTACTTTCTTACTCAATTTTTGAATAGGATAAGAATCATGTGTTGTCGTTTTATGATGGAAGAAGACTTCGTTTTTCGTAGTAATTCCTATTGGACCGTATTGCGGACTTTGGAACGTCGCTACGTTGCTGGTTGATGTTTTCGTCACATTCTTTGCCGTGTGTATTTCATCATTCATAACGACGAGTACACCTTTTCCTTGGGCCTCGTCACAGCTTGAAACACGAATTGCGCTAAGTAAATTATAAAGACCGTCCGACCCAATTTCATTACTCGATCTCATAGCTCCCGTGACGATGACAGGTTTTTTTGTTTGTAGAAACAAATCAAGAAAATATGCAGTTTCTTCAAGTGTGTCTGTCCCATGAGTGATGACGATTCCATCATAATTTTTTGCTGCCATTTTTTCATGTATATACTGACCGAGCTGAAGCATGTGTTCAGGGCCGATATGTGGAGAAGGCAGATAAAAAAGAATTTCATCTTCAATGACTGTCGATCCTTTTAAATGAGTAGAAATTTCATCCAGCGGATGCTTTCCCTCAGTATTGACTTCGCCGGTTTCTTTATTTTCTTTCATAGATATAGTGCCGCCTGTATGTATCACTAGTATGGTTTTCATAAGGACCTCCTGCCTATTAATATTCCTTTTCTTACTTTTCCATGATACGATTAAATCTGTGAGATGGGAAGAGAGGGCGGATATTTTATGGCCATATTTACTGCGGCTATTGCACCTGCTGTTGCACTAATGACTTTTATATATTTCAGTAAAAGAATCGAACTGGAGCCGTTACCTTTAATCGTCCGCATGTTCATCCTCGGAGCGATTCTAGTCTTTCCACTTATGTTCATCCAGTATGCGTTTGAGACGGAGGGACTTCTCCAGGAACCCGTGTTCAAGTCGATTTTTCTCGCGGGATTGCTGGAGGAATTTTTCAAATGGTTCTTTTTATTATTTGTAGCCTATCGTCATGCGGCATTTGATCATCATTATGATGGGATTATTTATGGGGTAGCGATCAGCTTAGGTTTTGCCACCTTGGAAAATATTATTTACATTTTTGCAAATGGGATAGAAATTGCATTATTGCGAGCCGTTTTTCCAGTATCTTCACATGCCCTGTTTGGAGTAATGATGGGCTATTATATGGGGGAAGCGAAGTTCAAAGTAAGCAAAAAGAAGTTTGCCCTGGCTCTTGCATTAATTATACCTTTTTCATTACATAGCTTGTACGACTATTTTATAGTAAAGTCTAACTGGCTGATTTATATAGCTCCTTTTATGATCATTTTATGGGTGATCGGTGTGAGACAAATCAAAATTGCAAACCGTCACCACGAAAAACTGTTGAATTCATACACGGAATAAAAGCTTCCTCAATTGAGGGATAGCCGTTCGGTTTTTGTTGAGAAACTGACGTAATAGTATACTAAATAGCAGACCAACCCGCATATGGATTGGTCTGCTATTTTTGTTTGAATTAATCGTTATTAGATGTGGAAAAATGTGCAGCTTGTGAAAGGTAGTTCTTAACCTAACTGGCAGGATAGTGGAAGACTTGATTTCGAGATAGTATGGGTTCGTTGCCGTGTTGAGAGTCAGGGGTGTTGTGAAGCTACTCGCTTTCCTGTGGGATCTTTGCTGTTCCGTCATCATGATGAGTGGAAGGTGGTTTTAGGAATGGACTCGCTTTCCGTGGGAGTGCAGTGAGCTTCCTCAGGCTAACGCCTTCCGGGATCTCACCAATCACTCTCTTCCCACAGGAGTCTCACCCATTCCTAAAACCACCTAACTTATATTAAGAGACGGAACTAAGACATGAGAAGCAAAAAACTCTCTTATATCAACGTTTCCCAACCAAACTCGTGTATTCGAGCTTCGACGCTTAGCGGTTTAACGAAACTTCCTTCACTTCTGTACGATAAGTCAACATCGACTCCCTTCGTTCTTCGTGTTTCCTTTATCTACGCCAGCACCGTCCAGTCCATACGCCGCTGAACGATGCGCTTCCGCTTTTACAAAAGGAGTCTCGCAGCTTCCCAACAACCCCTCCCGTCAAAATTTCATATCCCTGCCCAATGAATATATCGTATTCTGCCTCAAGTTTATTAATAAGAGACCTATGTTAAGCCAATCAGTTTGCTACCATCAAAGTTCGCTTTCCTTGAAGGGCAATGCCGTAAACAATAGGAAGGTGCGTGGTATCATCTCTAACGATTTCATTTATTAATTAAGGAAAGAAATCACTTCACTTTGGGTATGGCACACTCCATGGGTGGAGGTGATGTATCACACTACCACTAGCTATGTTCTAAGTGAAAAACTTCATAATTAATTTTTCAGTGTTCTTAGGTACTGAAGTACTGTCATAAGAGTTTCCGTTCTACTAATGATCGCTAAGAGCTCCGGGAAATCGCGAGACTCCTGTGGGAAAAGAGTGCTTGGTGAGACCCCGGAGAGCGTTAGCTCGAGGAGGCTCACTGCGCTCCCACGGAAAGCGAGTGATTTCCCGGAGCTCTAAACGCTGTCAATCATAACGGAAACAGCCCGAATATCTCGAACTGAGTCTTCCACTATAGGGAGCTATAGTTTAACTAGATATTTTAACAAACAAAAGCGCTTAGATTTTAATATCCAAGCGTTTTGTATTTTACACTGCTATTTTTAGTACTAAACAAACTTCGTTTTAGCGGGATAATTAAGCTGTTTTTTACATTTTTCTCAAAAGTATCAGAACTAACTAAATGGAGGGGCCTTTTTTTTGTGTTTGTGTATATTGTGTCGAATTTGTATAAAACTACCTCTATAAATACAGGAATGGGTCAGGAGTGTAAATGAAATGGTTTTGAGAAAAATCACAATGGCTTCTTTACTTTTCGCTCTACTAATATTACCAGTACCAAATATGGAGGACCAGGGAACGGCGCACGCTTTTAGTGATCAAGTGATCCAGCACGGCGCAGTTGGACAAGATGTTATAGAATTGCAAGCTCGACTGAAACATTTGGGTTTTTACAGTAAAAAGGTTGATGGAGTTTTCGGCTGGAGTACCTATTGGGCTGTGCGAAATTTTCAATATGAATTCGGAATGGAAATTGATGGATTAGTCGGTCAGCAGGTTAAAAACAAATTAGTAAAAGCATCGAAGGGGTATGAGCAGGCATTACCGAAAAACGAAGGCAGTAACGACCAGAGTGCTCCTTCTGAACCTACAGCCGTCAATGTTCCGGGAGGTTATTCTCAAAACGATATTAAATTGATGGCTAACGCAGTTTATGGTGAAGCGCGAGGAGAACCTTATGAAGGGCAAGTGGCTGTAGCAGCGGTCATCTTGAATCGTTTAGAAAGCGCCACTTTTCCAAACTCTATTTCAGGAGTTATTTTTGAACCTCTGGCATTTACAGCAGTAGCTGATGGGCAAATTTGGCTTACACCGAACGATAAGGCAGAGGAAGCAGTTCTTGATGCTATCAATGGATGGGACCCTTCAGGGAATGCGACATACTATTTTAACCCTAACACGGCAACTTCAAGCTGGATCTGGTCCAGACCACAAATCAAGCGAATAGGGAAACATATTTTTTGTAAATAGGAGGTAAAGTTATGTTTCGTTGGATTACGATTTCATTATTGACTATAACAGTAATCGGGCTTGGAGCATTTGGCTATAAAGAACATCAGGAAAAAACAGCTGTTCTTCTCCAGGCAGAAAACAGCTATCAACGAGCTTTCCATGAATTGACATCGGATGTAGATACGTTACACGATAAAATCGGTGCGACTTTGGCCATGAATTCAAGAAAACAACTGTCTCCTCAATTGGCTGAAATCTGGAGAATAACTTCCGAAGCCAGTTCTGATGTAGGTCAGTTACCGCTTACGCTTCTTCCATTTAATAAAACGGAACAATTCTTATATGATATAGGAGACTTTGCCTATAATACGGCGATCCGTGATTTAGATGATGAGCCGCTGACAGAAAAAGAAGTAGCAGGACTTGAAGAACTTTACAAGCAATCGGGAGATATCCGTAACGAATTACGTAAAGTTCAAAATGTTGTACTAAAAGATAATTTGAGGTGGATGGATGTTGAATTAGCTCTCGCGACTAAGGATGAGACAGCAGACAACACAATCATTAATGGGTTTAAAACGGTTGAGAAATCAATGGACGGGTTTCAACAGACCAACATGGAAACCGGGATGTCCTCTAGCCCTGAAAAACAGGATTTCTCTCATTTGGGGGGAGAAAAAATCTCGGAAAAAGAAGCTATCAATATTGCTAAAGAATGGTTTGGGGATGTCGATGATTCTAAATTCACCGTTACTCAATCGGGAAAAGGCGCTGATGTTCCTACCGTTACCGCTTCTTACAATGAAGATGGAAAAAATGGTTACATGGACATGTCCAGACAAGGCGGGTATCCTTTTATGATCATGATTAATCGTGATATAAAGGAAGCTGAGATAGGTTTATCAGAGGCCGCTTCTAAAGCCGAAAGTTACGTGGATAAGCTGAATTTAGACAATATGCAGCTCGTTGAAAGCAGTCAGTACGATAAGGTTGGGGTGTTCCGGTTCGTTTATGTGAAAGATGATATTCGCTACTATCCCAATTCGGTTCAAGTCAAGGTGGCATTAGACAATGGAGGTTTACTAGGACTCGAAGCGATCGAATATTTCAGTCATCCAGATGACAATGTTAATAAAGAGCCAGGTATGTCAGAAACAGAGGCCAAAGAAATGGTCAATCCTGGACTTGAAATACAAGATAACCATTTAGCAGTCATTGAAGATGAAGGGGGAGAACCTACTCTTTGTTTTGAATTTTTAACGACTAAAGGTGATGAAACATACCGTATTTTCATCAATGCCGATAACGGTAACGAAGAAAAAGTGGAAACGATGCGGACAAGTGAACAGAAATTTGATGCTTAAGCATATATTAAAGCTGCCTGAAAGGGCAGCTTTTTATCATTCTTTTGAACTATCCACTACCATTATTAAGTAATATTTGAGATAATATATTTGATGCTAAAGTCTCATGAATGAAAAGAGGATGGATATGCTGAAAGTAGGTACTTCCCTAACTTTAGAATTGAATAAAAGCGATCAAGAAGAAATAGAACGCTTCAAGTGTAAGCTGGTAGATTTCACCCAGGATTATGTGTACATAGATTATCCAGTAAAAATAGATACCCAAAAAACGGCTTTTTTCTTTGAAGGAACTCCATTCAATGCAAGCTTCGTTGGAGAAAATGAGGCTGTTTACTGGTTTAAAACAGAAGTTGCAGCCAGGAGAAAGATGAATATTCCCGTGCTGGTACTTACTTTTCCTGGGAATAATGAATTGATTAAAATACAAAGAAGACAATATGTTCGTATCGACACAACTATCGACATAGCTGTCAAAGAAAAGGAAAATCCTGAAAAACACTTCACAACGATCAGTAGAGATTTGAGTGGAGGAGGGGTATCTGTTCTTCTTCGTTCCGGTCACTCCATGGCGCCAGGAACCTTAGTTAACTTAACATTGGTACTTGCATTGAATTCTGGTGAACGCCATTATGTCGAGGTTTCAGGAGTGGTTGTCCGGACGGATGAGACTAAAGTACAACAGAGAGAGACAACTTCTATTAAGTTTGTGGATATTCAAGAAAAGCATCGACAAATCATCATCCGATATTGCTTTGAACAGCAGATGCTTCTGAGGAAAAGTAAACAGCAATAGTTTTTATATGGATTTCAAGCTGCAATTTATGTTATTCTTTACGAGTATAACTAATGTTAAGTGAGGTACATAAGCACGTTGAATAATACGTATAAACAAAGCGCGCTTTCTATCCAGGTGGTGCGTTTTCGTGTGTAGTACTGCATTAAAATGGAGGAAGAACCTAATGACACGTGATCTAGCAGTAGCGATTGACGGACCCGCAGCAGCAGGTAAGAGTACTGTCGCTAAGAGAGTGGCTGAAAAATTATCTTATATATATGTGGACACAGGTGCCATGTATCGTGCATTGACTTTTAAAGCGATTGAAAACAGCGTAGACCTTGAAAATGAAGATCTGCTTTCAGATTTATTGAAGCATACAAAAATTGAACTTGTTCAAGAACATGACGGACAACATGTATTTTTAGATGATAAAGATGTAACTAATGGAATACGTACGAATGAAGTAACTTCCAACGTTTCATATGTCGCTAAACATGCAAGAGTACGCAAAATCATGGTTGAGCGCCAGCAGAAACTTGTAGAGAAACGTGGAATCGTGATGGACGGGAGAGACATCGGAACCCATGTCATACCGGATGCCGAAGTGAAGATATTCATGATTGCTTCCGTGAAGGAAAGAGCGGAACGCAGACATAAAGAAAATGTAGACAAAGGATTTCACTCTGATATTGATGAATTGATGGAAGATATTAGGAAAAGGGATGAGATCGATTCGAAAAGGACGGCCTCCCCTCTCGTGAAAGCTGAAGGTGCCGTTGAGCTTGATACCACTTCACTTACCATTGAAGAAGTTGTCGATCAAATTATTGCTATCGTAAATCAAAAACAAATGGGAGGTGATCAGAATGGATTTGTATAAAGTCGGGAAAGCGCTGTGCTCTGTCATTTTTTATCCGCTCTATCGAATTAAAGTAGTAGGGAAAGAAAACATTCCGAAAACGGGTCCTGTCATCATCTGTTCCAACCACATTTCTAATGTCGACCCCCCGGTGGTGGGTATCACAAACAGCCGGAACATTTACTTTTTAGCAAAAGAAGAATTGTTTAAAAACAAGGTTATTGGGGGAATTCTTAAAAGAGTACACGCTTTTCCGATCAAGCGTGGAATGAGAGACCGTAACGCATTGAGAAAAGGATTGGATATTCTTAATGAAAACCACGCCTTAGGTCTGTTTCCTGAGGGCAGCAGGCAAAAGAATGGCGAGATCGGAAGAGGATTAGCGGGAATAGGGTTCTTTGCCTTGCGCTCACAGGCCGCTGTAGTGCCATGTGCGATCATCGGTCCTTATCGCAAGTTTAAGCCTTTGAAGGTAGCCTATGGGAAGCCTATCGACATCCAGTCTTATCGTGATGAGAAGGCTTCTGCTCAAGTGGTGACAGATTACATTATGGAAGAAATCAGACAATTGCATAAAATCCATAGTGAAAAAGGTTAAACACTTGACAAACCGCTACAAATATTAGAAGTTAGACAAAAGGGCATTTCTGTAATTAGGTTGTGTCGGAAATTGAAGGAGGTAGCTTGGTATGGATGAAATGAACCATGAAGTATCAGGGATGAAAGAATTTTCTGCAGGGGATATCGTGACTGGTAAAGTCGTGAAAATCGAAGAAAAACAAGTCCTTGTAGATGTTGGATATAAAGTTGAAGGCATTGTACCTATTAGTGAATTATCCAGTCTGCATGTAGAAAAAGCTTCCGACGTGGTAAATGAAGGTGACGAACTTACTCTGCAAGTCAAAAAAGTCGAAGATGATGAAATCGTATTATCGAAACGAGCTGTAGACGCTGACCAGGCTTGGCAGGATCTTGAAGCTAAGTTTGAAAGCGGTGAAATTTTCGAAGCAGAAGTTAAAGATGTGGTCAAGGGCGGACTGGTAGTTGATATCGGTTTGCGCGGTTTCATTCCAGCTTCCTTAGTTGAAACTTATTACGTAGAGGATTTCGAGGAGTACAAAGGTAAAAGCCTCAGCCTCAAAGTAGTAGAATTAGACCGTGACCAAAACCGTGTCATCCTTTCCCACAGAGCTGTAGTTGAAGCGGAAGAATCAACAAAGAAACAAGAGGTTCTTCAATCGCTTGAGGAAGGACAGGTTATTGAAGGTACTGTGCAGCGTCTTACAGACTTCGGTGCTTTCGTAAACCTTGGCGGAATCGATGGTCTCGTGCACATTTCCCAGCTTTCTCATGAACACGTAGAGAAGGCTTCTGATGTAGTGGAAGAAGGTCAGACGATCAATGTAAAGGTTCTTTCAGTCGACCGTGATAACGAGAGAATTTCATTATCTCTTAAGGCTACTCAGCCTGGACCGTGGCACGATCTCTCCAGCAGAGTGAAGAGCGGCGAAGTGGTTGAAGGTACTGTAAGACGTCTCGTCAGTTTTGGAGCATTTGTAGAAGTGTTCCCTGGTGTAGAAGGTCTCGTTCACATTTCTCAAATTTCCAATCGTCACATTGGAACTCCTGGTGAGGTTCTGGAAGAAGGAGAAACGGTCAGTGTAAAAATTCTTGATGTTGACGAAAATGCTAAAAGACTTTCATTAAGTATGAAAGAATTGGAGCGCGATCAAGCTCGTGAAGAAGTGAAGCAATACGAAAAGAAAGAGGACGACAACTCCGGCTTTTCATTGAGTGATATGATCGGTGACCAGTTAGATAAATATAAGAAGTAATAGGCGGTGATGGATTTGTCCCGATCTGAGAGAAAGCTCGATCATATCCGTCATGCCCTCGGTCATGAACGCGATGTCTACAACCATTTTGATGACATCGATATCGTTCATCAAAGTTTGACAGAGTTAAATTTTGACCAACTTCATTTAAGTACGAACTTAGGAGAACTTCAATTAAGTTCTCCTATTTTTGTAAATGCAATGACTGGCGGTGGAGGGCAGCGGACTTTAGAAATCAATAAAAGCCTTGCAAAAGCTGCAGCGGAGTCCGGAATCGGTATGGCTGTGGGGTCTCAAATGGCGGCGATAAGAGATCCTCATGAACGGCCAAGTTATGAAATTGTTCGTAAAGAGAATCCGGAAGGCATTGTGTTTGCAAATGTCGGCAGTGAAGCTGATTATGAGCAGGCTCAAATGGCTATTGATATGATCCGGGCTGATGCACTGCAAATACATGTAAATACGTTGCAGGAGTTGATTATGCCTGAGGGCGATCGAGATTTCAGAGAACGACTTCATAATATCGAATCCATCTGTCGTAAAGCTGAGGTTCCAGTGATTGTTAAAGAAGTAGGATATGGCATGTCAAAGGAAACAATAAAACAGCTTTATGATTTAGGGATAAGTTATATGGATGTAGGCGGAAGAGGCGGTACGAATTTTTCTAAAGTGGAAAATATGCGCCGTGAAAAGCCCTTTGCTTCATTTGATAATTGGGGAATACCTACTCCGATTTCACTTCTTGAATCGCGTGAGTTGGTTGGACAATTAAACATTCATATCATAGGGTCAGGCGGCATCCGCAACGGATTGGACGGAGCTAAAGCTATAGCCCTTGGTGCGAATTGTTTTGGTATGGCAGGAAGTCTGTTGAGAGTTCTTGTAGAGAAAGGGTATGAGGAATTAGTAAGCGAGATTCAGCACATACACAAAGAAATAAAAATGGTCATGATGCTGACAAATAGTCAAAGTGTTTCTGAATTGCAGAAAAAGCCTTATGTCGTACACGGAGAATCAAAAACTTGGCTGGACCAAAGAGCTGATCAATAAGATGAGCTCTATTTTTATTTTCGGATTTAAATTAAGTGATGCTCAGCCGGGCTGCCTGTTTAAGAAAAAGATCATTCAGCCATAATGGATGATAAGGAGAGATACTATGGCTGGTACTTACTATTGGTTCGCTTGGGCGGCTTTTATCATGAGCTTTTTCTTTTTGAATTCTCGTTCCGTTTATAAAGATGGCTTGATTATTTTTTTATTGATTCAAATGATTTCGTTCACTTTTTTTATGAAGCCGTACGAAAATATGTCTATGTTTCTCTGCTTGGAGGCTTGTTTCGGTATTTATTTTTGGTCAGAAAGAAAGCAATCTGTTATAGGTCACTTATGGGCCGTTCTATTCATTGTTTTATGGTCTCTGATCCATATTCTTCTGCTGACAAATCCGGTATGGTATCTATTTCCTGGAGCGACTGCTGGCCTTGTCCTCCTGATGTATATCATACATGTGTTTCACGTTTCTTTAAATCGACAAATTGGACTCTGGATTTTAATGAATACACTAGGAATTCTTTTAGTGAATAGCTTGAGGCATCCGCTGGGAATTGATAATTTTGTCGATCTGATGTCGCTTCACACCACTCTCATTAAAGGAATTATCATCCTTATGGTATTAGAAGGTGTACAATTTGTAAGGCGCTCAACATATAAAATCAGACGTAAGAAACGCAGACAGGCATTAAGTGGTTTATAATCTTTAGTCGATAAATTAGTAATTGTATATTAGTGTCTAATTTGCTAATATAATTAAGTTAGGCTATTTCTGCTATTCTATTGGAAGCAGGGCTCTTAAAGCCTCCATAGAACAGCAGTATTTTTTTGTATGACTCAGAAAAGTTTGGAATTGATGAGTCTGCTGTGATGGCGGGGTTACCTTTAATCTACACAACAGAAGAGTGTGGATAGGAAACCGTTTGTTTTTTTCGTGATGGAGGGATCAAGTCCCCACGCCATAATGTAACAGAGCCTTTATATAATTATGTTTAAAAAAACCAATAACAAAAATAATTCAGGATGTAAGAAAGGATGACCCTTTCATGAGAAAATCAGTAGTAGCGATCGTAGGGCGCCCGAATGTGGGAAAGTCTACAATTTTTAATCGTTTAGTGGGTGATCGTATCTCTATCGTAGAAGATACCCCTGGAGTGACGAGGGATAGAATTTATGCGGAAGCCGAATGGTTGACGACCACTTTTAACGTGATTGATACAGGAGGTATTGAATTAGGCGATGAGCCATTGCTTGTGCAAATGAGAGCCCAAGCCCAGGTGGCTATTGATGAGGCTGATGTCATCATATTCATGGTAAATGGACGCGATGGCATCACCGGGGCGGATGAAGAGGTGGCGAAGATCCTCTTTAAATCCAATAAGCCAGTTGTACTTGCCGTAAATAAAGTGGATAACCCTGAAATGAGGGAAACCATTTATGAATTCTATTCTTTAGGGTTTGGTGAACCATATCCTATTTCAGGCACCCATGGTCTAGGGCTTGGTGACCTGCTTGATGCCGCGGTCGAATATTTCCCGGAGAAGACGACGGAGCCGATTGATGACGATACCATTCGCTTTAGTTTGATAGGAAGACCGAATGTTGGTAAATCATCTTTAGTCAACAGTCTGCTCGGTCAAGAACGAGTGATTGTCAGTAGTATTGCTGGAACTACAAGAGATGCTATCGATACACCTTTTACTAAAGACGATCGTGATTTCGTCATCATCGATACTGCGGGCATGAGAAAACGTGGTAAGGTGTATGAATCGACTGAAAGATACAGCATTATGCGAGCTTTGAAAGCTATAGAACGTTCAGATGTCGTTCTAAGCTTGATTGATGCTGAGACAGGCATACAGGAGCAGGATAAAAAGATTGCTGGTTATGCCCATGAGGCAGGTAAAGCTGTAATTATCGTTGTTAACAAGTGGGACACAGTGGATTCTAATGAAAAGGCTATGAAAGAGTTCGAAGATGACGTGCGGTCGAATTTCCGATTCTTAGATTACGCTCCGATCGCCTTCTTATCTGCTAAAACGAAGAAACGGACGCACACCTTGCTCCCTAAAGTAATTGAAGCCAGCGAAAATCATGCAAGAAGAGTTCAATCCAGTGTTCTAAACGAAGTGATCATGGACGCTTTGGCTATGAACCCAACACCTTCAATAAAAGGACAAAAGTTAAAAATCTTCTACGCGACTCAAGTGGCGGTTAAACCTCCTACATTTGTGGTATTTGTTAATGAGCCAGAGTTGATGCACTTCACGTACGAACGATTCCTTGAAAACCGAATTCGTGAAGCGTTTGGCTTTGAAGGGACACCTATCAAGATTATTGCCAGAAAACGAAGTTAAGTTTGAAAGGAGAATGACTTGTATGGAAAAAGTCGCTGTATTAGGGGCAGGAAGCTGGGGTACAGCTCTTGCTATGGTATTAGCCGATAATGGGCATGATGTACATTTATGGTCACACCGTGAATCACTTGCAGACGATATTAATCGCACTCATAAAAACGAAAGATATTTAAAAGGAATTTCGCTGCCTCAAAATATTAAGGCCAGCTCTGATATGGGTGCTGTAGTAAGTGAAGTTGAACATATTATCCTCGTCGTACCTACAAAAGCGATGCGCGAAGTATGCGGCCAGCTGGTGCAGCATTTAAATCATAAGGTGACGATTACCCATGCTTCTAAAGGCATTGAGCCTGGGTCATATAAGCGTGTTTCAGAAGTCATCGCAGAGGAAATCCCTAAAAAGTATTATCATGATATCGTTGTATTGTCAGGCCCTAGTCATGCCGAGGAAGTCAGTCTTAAACACCCGACAACAGTGACGGTTTCATCAGAAGATCTGGACGTTGCAGCTACTGTTCAGGACCTGTTTATCAATGAGCTATTCCGCGTGTATACGTCTCCAGACCTGGTAGGTGTAGAGCTAGGAGGAGCGTTAAAGAATATTATTGCTTTAGGGGCCGGCATTTCTGATGGATTAGGATTCGGAGATAACGCTAAAGCTGCTTTAATTACACGCGGCCTAGCTGAAATCGCCCGACTGGGAACATCTATGGGAGCGAACCCTCTTACATTTTCGGGTCTTACTGGAATCGGTGATCTCATCGTCACCTGTACAAGTTCTCACAGTCGAAACTGGAGAGCTGGTAATCAATTAGGGAAAGGCTCCCATTTAGATGAAGTTCTAGAAGAGATGGGGATGGTAGTCGAAGGAATCCGTACGACAAAGGCTGCTTATCAACTATCAAATGAACGAGGAGTCGATATGCCGATCACAGCTGGAATTTATAAAATCCTGTTTGAAAATGCAGATCCTAAAGATGTGGTCACCCAGCTGATGACGAGGATCAGACGCCGGGAAATGGAGGATTTAACTAATATTCTCGATGACCAGATGAATAACTAACACATTACCTTCCTCGTGCATATACTACGAAGAAACAATTGCACGAGGAGGTCAACAGAGATGAGTAATTTTCAGAAGAATATTTTTGATCATTTGCAGAACAAAGCAAATATAAATCCAGATGACGTTTATAAAGTAGCGGATTCTGTAAAAAATGCGGACTTCACGGATGAAAAAGTTGTACGTAGGCTGGTGAAGCAATTAGCTTATATAGCTAATAAGCCGGTATCAAAGCAAAAAGAGGATAAAATTGTCGAGGCGATCATCAAACAAAATATACCTCTTGATATGAATACGTTAGGTAAGTATTTTAAAGGGTAACTATATGTAGGCGTTTGAAGGATACCGTCCTCCATAATTCTGCATACTATAATCCGTAGCAGTTAATAAGTATGAGCTGTAAATGGGAATTATTTAGTCGGCCGGAGCGGAGAGCTCCGGATTTTTTTTGACTGCGAAAGACTGCCGACTGTGGTATAATACCAACGAGTTTAATGGGATTTTAGGAGGAAATACTCGATGTCTGTAGCTCTATTAAAAATGTACATATCGTTTGCTGGAATTATTTCATTATTTTTGGCCACAGGGCTTATATACTTGAGCCGGTTTAAATTGACGGGACCGATCTCTATAATTGTAGCTGTATTCGCCTATTTGTTCATGATTTTCGGAGGCCTTATCATTCTATACATTGTATTCAGCGGGCCTACAACCTAGAAGGAGGGTGATTTTCGTGAAATGGCTTAAATTATTTATCCTTCCTTTAGCGGGGGTTATACTTACTGGATGTTTATATCCGGATTCAGAACTCAGAAAAAATGAGCCGACGAACCAGGAGCAGTTGGACTCTGTCCAACAGGCAGTCGAGCAGTATCAAGAACAGGAATCAGGATTGCTGCCGATAAAAACAAGGGATGAAGACACCCCCGATTTTATTAAATACCCATTGGATTTCAATTCTTTACGTGAACGCGGGTTGATGGGCGAATCACCTGGTAATTCTTTTGAGAACGGCGGATATTATCAATACGTAATTATCCGGCCAGATGACGATCCTACAGTAAAAATAGTAGATTTAAGAATGGCAGAATCATTACGATCATTACAGCTTAAAGTAGACTTTTACGAAGATGAAAATAAGTACCCACCTCTGAAAGATAAGATTGCAAGAAACGTATATGATGTCAAGTTTGAAGAAATGGGACTTGATTCACCGCCGACTGTAGACAGCCCTTACAGCGAGAAATCGCTGCCGGTATATATAAATGAGCGTGGTGAACTATTAGTCGACTATCGAAAAGAATTGTACGACCTGATGAGAAAAGAGGATCACTCCTATGAAGAGGGAGATGATATCCGCTACCTGCTTACTGATCATACACCCTTTGCGCCTGCATACTCCCCGGCTTATACAATTGAAGAAGGAGAACCCGTTTTCATGACGGAACCTCCTAGTTGAACACAGATGTGTGCTTCACGCTGCCGAGAACTTTTGGCAGCGTTTTTTTATATTAATATATGGAAGTGATAAATGAACATCTAGTATTGGAGAGTAAATTTTCCTTAAGCACCCGCTTAGATGTTTCCGTTATCCTCACAATCGCAAGGAGGTCCGGAAAATTGCGAGCTCCCACGGAAAGCGGGTGATTTCCCGGGTTTTCAAACGCTGTCAAAGATAACGGGAAGAGTCCGAACATCTCGAAGCGGAGCCTTCAAGATTAGGGAGCTTATATGAATATCATCACTGAAATTTAACAGGGTCTTTTCAAAAGAAACTCCGCTTCGTCTGTCGCCGTTATCCTCACAAACACAAGAGGGTTCAGGATATTGCAAGACTTCACAGGGCATCACCAAGAGGAAGCTCATTATACGCCCGTGGGAAGAGGGTGATTTCCCCGAACTTTCAAGCTCCATTATTAGTAACTATGGTTTAACAGATAACTGGAAATGACGAAGCTTACACACTCTCCGTTTCTGGACATTTTAGAAATAGTTCATGGGTGACAAATTAATTTCAAGCATAATTCTATAGGGTCATGACATAGAATGAGAGTGTCCAAGCTTGTAATTTAGTGAAATTTTATCTGGGAGGGGATCCTTTGGAGAAGGTTGATATTTTCAGTGATATTTCCAAGCGAACGAACGGAGATATTTATCTGGGAGTCGTAGGTGCTGTACGTACAGGGAAATCTACATTCATAAAGAAATTCATGGAGCTTGTGGTTATTCCGAATATGGAGGATAGTTCGGAACGAGAAAGAGCTTTGGACGAATTGCCTCAAAGCTCTGCAGGAAAAACCATAATGACCACTGAGCCTAAGTTTGTTCCTAATCAGGCGGCTTCCATAAAGTTCGATGAACATTTAGACGTTCGAGTACGAATGGTGGATTGTGTGGGATATGCTGTTGAAGGTGCTGTCGGCTATGAGGATGAGAATGGACCAAGAATGATTCATACACCTTGGTATGAAGAGGCTATTCCATTTAATGAAGCGGCTGAAATAGGTACTCAAAAAGTAATCCAGGAACACTCCACGATAGGAATCGTAGTAACAACTGACGGGACGATTGGGGAAATCCCGCGTGAGGACTATGTACAGGCGGAAGAAAAAGTTGTGGAAGAGCTAAGGGAAGTAGGAAAGCCATTTATTATGGTTGTAAACTCTGCCCAGCCTCACAGTGACCGCACGGAAAGATTAAAAAATGAATTAAAAGAAAAGTATGATATTCCGGTCCTTGCGTTATCCGTTGAAAGCATGCGGGAACAGGATGTCCATAACGTCTTAAGAGAAGCGTTATTTGAATTCCCTGTTTTGGAAGTTAATGTCAACCTTCCGAGCTGGGTAATGGTGCTTGACTCTCGTCATTGGTTAAGGAAACATCTGCAGTCAGCAATAGAGGATACTGTCCAGGATATCAAAAGGTTACGCGATGTAGATTACGTGATCGGAAACTTTGATCAATACGAGCATATTACGGGCGCTCATATATCAGGAATGGATCTCGGGGAAGGCATCGCCGAAATTGATTTACAAGCTCCAGAACAATTGTATGATCATATCTTGAAAGAAATTGTCGGAGAAGAAATACGAGGCAAGGATCACCTGCTTGAAATCATGCAAGATTTTTCTCATGCGAAAAGAGAATACGATATAGTAGCCGATGCTCTGCAAATGGTTAAGCAGACAGGGTACGGGATTGCAGCACCAAGTCTTGAGGATATGGTGTTAGATGAGCCGGAGATTATTCGACAAGGTTCCAGGTTCGGTGTCAGGCTGAAAGCTGTGGCTCCATCCATTCATATGGTCAAAGTTGACGTTCAATCCGAATTTTCGCCTATCATCGGTACAGAAAAACAAAGTGAAGAACTTGTCCGCTATTTGATGCAGGATTTTGAAGAAGACCCGCTGTCGATTTGGAATTCTGATATATTCGGCAGATCGCTAAGTTCAATCGTCAGAGAAGGCATTCAAGCCAAACTGTCTTTGATGCCGGAAAATGCTCGATATAAATTAAAAGAAACATTAGAAAGAATCATCAATGAAGGGTCTGGCGGCATGATTGCCATTATCCTTTAACGGCTCCTCATCGGGCCGTTTTAGTTTTTTTATCGAATTGAATTAAAAAATTTTACTGCAAGGATCCAAGAAAGCTTTTCCTAATATAATAAAAAACCACGAATGACTACAAACCCTTTCATATCAAGGGTTCTGTGGTTTTTTTGTGTGGGGAAAATATAACCATAAATTCTAAACGAACAGTAGAATAATCCTTAGAAACCGCTAGAAATAGGCATTCTAAAAGTATTTTCTATTGAATTTCAGTACAAACTCGTTTAATATAAGGCTTGTCATCAAATGTTGGTGATAAATGAGGCACTTTAAGTGATGTAAATTCATTTTAAAGAGCAACCTTCTTGGAAGGAGGTGAATGTCATGAACAAAACAGACCTAATCAATGCAGTTTCTGAGAAAGCCGAGCTTTCCAAAAAAGATGCGACTCAAGCAGTTGATTCTGTATTCGAATCTATCATGGATTCACTTAAAGATGGTGAGAAAGTGCAACTGATCGGATTCGGTAACTTTGAAGTACGTGAGCGTGCGGCTCGTAAAGGCCGTAACCCGCAAACTGGAGAAGAGATCGAAATTTCCGCAAGTAAAGTTCCAGCTTTCAAACCTGGTAAAGCCCTAAAAGATGCTGTTAAATAATAGCTACATAGGGCTCAGAAGGGGTGCTTTTATAGCACCCTTTTTTCAATGCTGAAAAGTTAGAATGATTGACATAATAAATCGAGTAAGAGATAGTAAGTTTAAAGAAGGGAGCACGTTAGATGGCGACTTCAGAAAATGATTTTTTTGTTATCAAAGCTTTAGAAGACGGGGTAAATGTTATTGGCCTTACAAGAGGTACAGACACACGGTTTCATCACTCTGAGAAATTAGACCGCAATGAAGTCATGATTGCTCAATTCACTGAACATACATCAGCTGTTAAAGTCAGAGGAAAAGCAATCATTCAAACAAGTCATGGTGAAATGACAAACGATGCAGAGTAATCGGCTCTGCTGAGTACATAATAGAGATTGAGACTAAAGATTATGCTATAATGATTATGTTTTAACCGTATCTAAGAAAGGGATAAGGTGATGAAGGTGATTCCATCCGAAATGAAGATTGACCAATTAAAGAACCAAATAGCAAACCAGGTCCGCCATCCGTTTTTGGCTAAGTTTATTGCCGACCCGGTAATTGATGAGGACAAGCTTGCTATTTTGATTTCTATCATGGATCACACGACCCTTTCGCCTTTAAAAAAAGAGAAATACATTATAACGACTATGCTCGTTCAAATAGCTCTGGATACTCATGACTTAGTAACGTTAACGGAGGACGATGATGAACAAGACACCGTGCGGACTCGACAGCTTACAGTTTTGGCGGGGGATTACTATAGCGGATTGTATTACTATGTCCTTTCCCAGCTCAATGACATCGCGATGATCCGTACATTGGCGGGAGCGATAAAAGAGATCAATGAGTTGAAAATGGAGTTGTACTATAAAGATGTAGATTCTTTTCAGGAATTTCTTACTTCTCTAAAGAAAATCGAGTCCTTGCTTATTCAGCGTGTAGCGACATATGTCCAGAAAACCACAATTAACGATATGGCTGGGGATTGGTTGTTAGCTAAAAGGTTACTTCAAGAAAAAAACAGTTATCAGGAGGGGCGCTTCTCCCCTGTAATGGATCTGTTAGTAAAGCGGCCGGATTCTGCGGAAACCGGTGGACAGCTTGTTTTCAACATTGAGCAATTGCTCCATAAGCATATCTCAAATTTGGAAACGTCAGTATCCCAGCTGCCAATACATTTCAACTGGCTGAAAGCTTACATCCATTCCGCAATCTATCAAAAATTTTATAAAACGAACATTGCAGAGGAAGGGTAATATATGCAGTCACAGTCCAAGGAAGAACGCGTACACAGCGTATTCGAAAAAATATATAGCCGCTATGATTCGATGAATTCCATCATATCCTTTCAGCAGCATCGACTCTGGAGAAGAGACGTCATGAAGCGGATGAATGTTCAAAAAGGTGATCAAACCCTGGATGTCTGCTGCGGAACAGGGGATTGGACGATGTCACTTGCTGATCTGGTCGGCTCGTCAGGGAAAGTGATCGGTCTTGATTTCAGCGTAAATATGCTTTCTGTCGGTATTAAAAAGAAACTTGCGGCAAAAATGAAACAAGTTGAATTCGAACATGGTAACGCTATGGATCTCCCCTTTGAAGATGACCAGTTCGATTTTGTCACGATTGGTTTCGGACTTAGAAACGTCCCTGATTATCTTCAAGTTTTAAAAGAAATGCAACGTGTCGTTAAGCCCGGTGGAAAGGTCGTCTGTCTAGAAACTTCTCAGCCGACCAACCCGATATTTAAACGATTATATTACTTCTACTTTGGGAAAGTCATGCCTTTGTTCGGTAAGTTCTTTGCAAAAAGTTATGAAGAATATAGCTGGCTTCATGAATCTGCCAAAGATTTTCCCGGGAAAATGGAGCTCAAAGACATGTTTGAACAAGCGGGCTTGAAAAATGTGAAAATCAAGTCTTATACAGGCGGTGCAGCCGCAATGCATATGGGAGAAAAGCCACTGTCATAATTGAGGATGAACTATATGAAATTAGCAATGATCTATTCTTTCTTAAAGCAAGATTTGGCAGTAATTGAAGATGCTGTCAACGAGACGATCCAATCGAATAATCCTGTACTCAGAGAAGCCTCAAGCCAGCTTCTAAATGCAGGAGGTAAAAGGATCAGGCCTGTGTTCGTTCTGCTAGCAGGCAAATTTGGGAACTATGATATTGAACGGATGAAGTCAGTCGCCGTTTCTCTTGAGTTGATTCATACAGCTTCCTTAGTTCACGATGATGTTATAGATGAAGCTGAAGTAAGACGCGGTGAAGAAACGATTAAGTCCAGATGGGATAATCGCATAGCTATGTACACAGGGGATTACATATTTGCTAGATCGTTAGAGAATCTATCAGCATTGAATGATCCCAAAGCTCATCAAATATTAGCGGAAACTATGGTCGAGCTCTGTTTAGGTGAAATTGAACAAATAAAAGATAAATATAATATTGATCAAAACGTTCGAAGCTACCTAAGAAGAATCAAGCGCAAAACGGCAATATTAATTGCAGCGAGCTGCCGTATGGGAGCTATCGCTGCAGGCGTCGGTCAAGAAGAAGAAAAGGCATTATACCGTTATGGTTACTACGTCGGGATGTCCTATCAAATCATTGATGATGTACTGGATTTCACAGCATCCGAGAAAGAATTAGGAAAACCTGCAGGTAGTGATTTAATTCAAGGGAATATCACTCTCCCTGTACTATATTCGCTTGAAGATCACGAAATCAAAGATGAATTGCTTCAAGTATTTCTAAAAGAAAAAAGTACACCTGATGATTTCTCCTGGATTATTCAAAGGATTAAAACAAACGGATCGATAGATAAGTCCTTAGAATTGAGTGACCGATACTTGAAAAAAGCATATGAAGCTTTAGAAATACTACCGCAAAACCGCGCCAAGCAGACATTAAAAGGTATAGCGAAGTACATTGGAAAAAGAAGAACATAAAAGGTTTGCCACAATACTCAAATTTTGGTAAAATCTTTTATGGTGCTATTTAAAAGCGCTTTCATACATTACATAAACTGAGGTGTTTATCCATGGAAAAGACATTTTTAATGATTAAGCCAGATGGAGTACAACGTAGTTTAATTGGTGAAGTTACTGCAAGGTTTGAAAGAAAGGGTTTTAAGCTTGCTGGCGCTAAACTTATGACAATCGACAGATCCCTTGCTGAAGAGCATTATGGGGAACATAAAGGCAAACCATTTTTTGAGGAGCTCGTCGATTTCATTACTTCCGGACCCGTATTCGCGATGGTATGGGAAGGGGAGAACGTCATCTCCACAGCCAGAAAAATAGTGGGATCTACTAATCCTCAGGAAGCAGCGCCTGGAACGATCCGAGGAGATTATGGTTTGATCGTAGGTAAGAATGTTATTCATGGGTCTGACTCGAAAGAGAGCGCCGAGCGGGAAATCGGATTGTTTTTTAACAGCGAAGAAATTCAAGATTATACAAAAGACGGTCTTTCGTGGGTATATTAAAGAATAATAGAAGCTATCTCAGAAAGGTTCATGTACAATGGACCTTGAAGAGATAGCTTTTTCTATGTAAGAAACTTTACATCACTAATTTAATGCTTTACTCTGTAAAAGAGAGCTATTATAAGGAGCTTAGCGTTCATGAACGATGATTATGGAAACTTTGTAAAGCAATTCAAAAGAAAAACCGGTATCGATCTTCTCTTATATAAAGAAGCTCAGATGAAGCGGAGGTTAACATCTCTGCGTGATAAGAGAGGATATACTAGTTTCTCCTCTTACTTTGAAGATTTCCAGAAAAACTCATCGCTTTTTTATGAATTACTCGATCGAATGACGATTAATGTGTCTGAGTTTTATAGAAATCGAAAGAGATGGGAAATACTAGAGAAAAAAGTGCTCACTCATCTAATGAAAGGCCAAACAAGATTAAAGGTCTGGAGTGCAGCTTGCTCTACAGGGGAAGAACCTTACACACTGGCTATGATCCTACAGAAGCATCTTCCTGCCCGCCAAATAGAGATTGTAGCTACAGATATTGATCGTAATGCGTTAAAACGCGCTGAAATGGGAGTTTATCCAGAGAGCGCATTAAAGGAACTTCCAGCGGAAATGAAGAAAAAACACTTTACGTATGAAGATAATCAGATGTACAAGATAAGTGACAACATAAAAAAATGTGTTACTTTTAAACAGCATAATCTACTAGCTGACCAATATGAAAAAAAATGTGATCTCATAGTATGCAGAAACGTGCTTATATATTTCACAGAGCCGGCGAAAAAGTATGTCTATCATCGTTTTAATGAGTCTTTAAAGAGAGAAGGGGTATTTTTTGTAGGTAGTACCGAGCAGATCTTCTCTCCTGACCAATATAACTTTGAATTTTTCGATACGTTTTTTTATAAAAAAGTCATTTGATGCTGCGATAGATTCAATATACGAAGAGTAAAGCTTTAGAAGAACTAATTCGCTTTAAGCACGTAAAATGTCAGGACCTATCCGGGCTTTCTTTTAGTCCATTAAAGTAATAGACAGCTATTACTTAATGAATTTTACAGCGGATTGAATAGTTGGAGAACACAAAGAGAGAACCATATGATATAGTAGTACATAAATTTTAAAACTAGGGGGACTTAAACATGCGTTATTTAACAGCGGGAGAGTCACACGGAAAGCAATTGACTACCATTATCGAAGGAGTACCATCACATTTACCTCTGGTACCTGAACAAATAAATGAATCATTAATCCGCAGACAAGGGGGTTACGGTCGAGGCCGCCGTATGCAGATCGAGAAAGATTTAGTAGATATTACAAGCGGAGTCCGTCACGGTTATACGTTAGGCTCCCCAATTTCTTTAGTTGTGCATAATGATGACTTTAAACACTGGGTAAATATCATGGGAGAAGATCCTCTGCCTGAAGACGCTCAAATCAAACGAACGATTTCTCGACCGCGTCCTGGCCATGCCGATTTGAACGGCGGGATGAAGTACGGTCACCGTGACATGAGAAACGTGCTTGAGAGGTCCTCAGCTCGTGAAACGGCTGCACGTGTTGGAGCGGGTGCTGTTGCCAAGGTCCTCTTGCGGGAACTGGGAATTGAAGTAGCTGGTTATGTCCGTGAGATCGCCGGTATTGTAAGCGATGTGGATGAAAGCTTAAGTGTAACTGAGCGTGCCCGTATATCTGAAGAATCTCCTGTGAGGACTTTTGATGAGAAGGCAGCCGACAAAATGATGGAAGCTATTGATGTGGCTAAGAAGGAAGGCGACTCGATAGGCGGAGTCTGTGAAGTTTATGTAGAAGGTATGCCGGCAGGAATGGGTTCTTACGTACAATATGATCGAAAACTGGATGCTAAGATCGCTGGAGCGGTCATGAGCATCAATGCTTTTAAAGGTGTAGAGTTCGGTATCGGTTTTGATGCGGCTCGTCGTAACGGAAGTAAGGTACATGACGAAATCTTATGGGATGAACAAAGAGGTTATTACCGCCGCACAAACAACCTTGGTGGATTTGAAGGCGGGATGACGTCAGGGATGCCGATCGTAGTCAAAGGTGTTATGAAACCTATCCCTACTCTATATAAGCCTCTTCAAAGCATCGATATCGAAACGAAAGAGCCTTTTCAAGCAAGCATAGAACGATCCGATTCTTGTGCTGTCCCGGCTGCTTCCGTTGTTATGGAGCATATCGTCGCTTTTGAATTAGCAAAGGCTATAACAGAGGAGTTTCCTTCTGATTACTTCCCTAGATTAAAGAAAGCGGTCGAAGATTACAGAGAAGAAGTACGTGAATTTTAATGAAACAGTTGACGATACAATCTTCTTCACATGCTTATGATGTGATCATAGGTGCTGGACTGCGGAAGAAGCTCTCGCAAAAATTAGGCAAATCTTATAAAAAAATATTGATCGTTACGGACAGCAAAGTTTCTTCTTTATACTTGGAGGATGTAAAAGCCGGCTTGCCTGACCATGAGAATCTTTCACATGTCATCGTTCCAGCTGGTGAAGCCTCAAAAAGTATGGAACAATACAGCCGGCTTCTAGATAAATGTATAGAGGAACAGCTGGATAGAAGCTCTCTTATTGTTGGATTAGGCGGAGGAATGGTCGGGGACCTTGCTGGGTTTGTCGCCTCTACTTATTTAAGAGGCGTGGACTTTTTGCAGATGCCAACGACAATTCTAGCTCATGACAGCAGTGTCGGTGGAAAAGTAGCGATCAACCATGAGCAGGGAAAAAATCTGATCGGCAGTTTCTACAGCCCTGTTCAAGTGATCTACGATACTGACACCTTAAGGACACTGCCGGATTCAGAGGTTCGCTCAGGATATGGAGAAGTCGTTAAACATGCGTTACTGAGTGATATGGACTGGGTTAAAGAGGTTCTGTCTGAAGATTTTTCTGAACTTTCTTATTCTCAATTAGGAGATCACTTACTGGCAGGAATTAAAGTAAAAGCTTCTATCGTTGAAGAAGATGAAAAAGAGCATGGGGTACGACGGCATTTGAATTTAGGGCATACACTTGCCCATGCTCTAGAATCAGATTTAGGATATGGGGAAATCACACATGGAGAAGCTGTGGCCATCGGTATATTTTTCGCTATGAAAGTAAGTGAAAAAGTTCTCGAATCCACGTTACCTGTCGATGCTTATTCTGCGTGGCTTAAAACGAACGAATATCCTGTAGAGAAGTTGAGTAATTTAAATCCGGAACGCTTAGTTAATCGGATGAAATGGGACAAAAAAACGATTGAAGATCGTATTCATTTTGTTTTATTGAAGGGAGTAGGAAGTCCTGCCGTCGTACCTATCCCGGAAGATGATCTAGTAAATCACTTAAAAGAATTTATTGAAGAGGTGATCCAAATTGATGAGAGGGATTAGAGGGGCGACAACAGTCCAGGAAAATGAGGCAGAAGAGATTGTTTCCCACGCTTACGAACTCGTTGCCGATATGGTTCATCAAAACAACGTTGATGCAAATGATGTAGTTTCTATTCTGTTTACCGTTACGGAAGACTTGAACGCTGCATTTCCAGCCAAAGCGGTGAGAAAGATTGAAGGGTGGACATACGTTCCTGTCATGTGTATGCAGGAAATTCCTGTGCCAGGGAGTTTAGGAAAATGCATTAGGGTGATGATGACTGTAAATACATCCGCTAAGCAGGAAGAAGTCCATCATGTTTATCATTACGGGGCAACTGTTTTACGACCTGATCTAAAAAAATGAGAGGAGCAACTTCCATGAAGGCAAAAGACATATTAAAACAAATGACGCCATATAAACCAGGTAAACAAATTGAAGAGGTAAAAAAAGAATATGGTTTAAACCAAATCGTGAAGCTTGCCTCCAACGAAAACCCATTCGGCTTTTCGTCTCAAGTGAAAGATCAGCTTCCAAAATTGATTGCTGAATTAGAAAAATATCCGGATGGCTATGCGGCAGCGTTAAGAACGAAAATGGCTGATTTTATTAACGTTGAGGAAAGCCAACTGATTTTCGGGAATGGATCTGATGAGATTGTCCAAATCATTTGCCGTACTTTTTTAGAAAAAGGTGCTAACACAATTATGGCCGCCCCTACCTTCCCTCAGTATAAGCATAATGCATTAATTGAAGGTGCTGAAGTGAGGGAAATACCACTGGAAGATGGACACCATGACCTTGAGGCAATGCTCGAACAAATTGATGAGAACACACGCGTACTTTGGTTATGTACGCCAAATAACCCTACGGGTGTACATATTCCTAAAAATAAAGTGAAGAATGTGCTGGATCGATGCCCGCCCCATGTATTAGTTGTAATGGATGAAGCTTACTACGAATATATGGAGGCAGATGATACGTTCCAGTCGATTCCTGCACTCGATCAGTATAAAAACTTATTGATATTAAGGACGTTTTCCAAGGCTTATGGACTAGCAGGATTGAGAATCGGTTATGGTGTGGCATCAAGTGAGGTCATATCGACGTTAGAACCGTCAAGGGAGCCCTTTAATACCTCCACGATCGCTCAAGCAGCAGCTATTCTCGCTCTTGATGATCAGACGTTCATTGAAGAGACGACGAACGAAAATATCAAGAATAAGCATGCGTTACTTAGTTTCCTTGAAGAGAACGAGCTGGGATATTATCCGTCCGAAGCGAACTTTGTACTCGTTCATTTACCGATCAGTGGGGATGAGATGTTTGAACATCTGTTGAGTAAGGGCTTTATAGTAAGATCCGGTGAAGCACTGGGGATTCCACATTCGATCCGTCTGACCATCGGAAAAAAAGAAGATATGGAAATCATCCAATCTGAAATCAAAGAAAGGCTGTTAGGTATTCCAAAATGACGCAAACTGTTTTTTTTGTAGGGCTAGGACTTATTGGTGGTTCATTGGCAATGAATGTTGCTCAGCGAGAGGATTGTCACATAATTGGAATGGACCCCGATCCTAAAACAATCGAAATGGCAAAAGTACAGGGGGTCATCCATGAAGCTGCCGATGATTTTGAAGAAGGCTGCCTCAAGGCTGATATTCTTGTACTGGCTACTCCCATATCAATAACAATCGAATATTTACAGCTGTTAAATGGTATTGGTCTTGAAAAACCGCTTCTCGTTACAGATGTATCTTCTGTAAAAAATAAAGTGCTGGAAGCCGCTGAGAAGATTTCAAATTCTTTTGTCACTTTTGTCGGCGGCCATCCTATGGCAGGCTCCCATAAACAAGGCTATTCCGCGGCTAAGCCGCATTTGTTCGAAAACGCTATTTATGTGATGACGCCGTCGGAATCAGCTAATGGAACTGAAGCTCAGCGACTGCAGGAACTTTTCAGCAAAACGAAAGCTCGTTTTCTCACTTTCAGCACGCAGGAACATGATGAAATGACCGCTGTCATATCTCATTTTCCTCATCTGATCGCTTCCTCGCTAGTTCACCAGGCGAAAGAATGGCAGAAAACCCATCCTTTCCTGGAACATTTAGCAGCAGGAGGATTCCGTGATATTACAAGGATCGCTTCAAGTAATCCAAGGCTATGGCAGGATATTTTCTTTCAAAATAGGACGCTCCTCCTGCAAATGCTTGAAGATTGGATTAATGAGATGCAAGACATTAAATCTTTATTAGAGAAAAAAGAAAAACAGTCCACTTATGAATATTTAGTTCAAGCTAAAAATTACAGGGATGGACTGCCTATTAAAGAAAAAGGAGCTATCCCTGCATTTTACGACTTGTATGTAGATATCCATGACCAGCCTGGAGCAATCTATAAGGTTATCCAGCAATTGGCTGAGATTGAGATCAGTATTAAGAACATAGAAATATTAGAAATAAGAGAAGGAATTACAGGTGTTTTGCGCATCAGTTTCTCTACAAGCAGCGAGCAGCACCAAAGCTATCAATTGCTGAACGGCAGAGGATATGAAGTGATGATTGAAGAATAGGGGGTACACACATGAATGAAGTAGAATTACAACCTGTTCCTAACGGGATAAGCGGCAGGATATCTGTTCCAGGTGATAAATCGATTTCCCATAGATCGGTCATATTTTCATCTCTTGCAGAGGGGACGTCCAAAATATCCAACTTTTTGACAGGAGAAGACTGTCTGCGAACTATCCAGGCATTTAGAGAGTTCGGTGTGGAAATTGAGCAGGAAGGGACGGATGTGACAGTTTACGGTAATGGGTTATCTGCCTTAAAGGCTCCGACCAATCCGATTAATTTCGGTAATTCGGGCACGACTGCCCGTCTGATGAGCGGGGTTTTGGCTGCTCTGCCTCTTTTCAGCACTGCTTATGGAGATCCCTCTCTTTCTAAACGTCCTATGGACAGAGTGGTCGTCCCATTATCTGCTATGGGCGCTGAAGTTTATGGCAGAGAGGACGCAAGACTTCTTCCTTTAGCCTTTAATGGGAAGAAGCTGATGGGTACAACTATTGAAATGAATGTAAAAAGTGCCCAAGTTAAATCTGCATTGCTTCTTGCGGGAATGCTTGCAGACGGTGAAACTACGGTGATTGAAAAAGGTACGACACGCAACCATACTGAAATGCTCATGTCCCAATATGGAGTGGATCTTAATCAATCAGGTAACAAGCTGACTATTCCAGGTAACCAACAGCCAAAAGCCTCTGACCTTCGAGTACCTGGGGATATTTCTTCTGCTGCATTCTTTATTGTAGCTGCTGCTATCACTCCAAATAGCGAATTAACCATTGAAAACGTTGGGTTGAACCCGACAAGAAATGGGATTTTGACGGCGCTTGAACAAATGGGAGCATCAATCGAAGTGACGGAGACCGAAAAAATCGGTCATGAGCCTGTAGGTAAAGTTAAAATCAGCTTCAGTGCATTGAAAGCTGTAACCATCGAAGGTGACCTCGTCCCTAATTTAATTGATGAAATTCCTATTCTGGCTTTAGCGGCTACTCAAGCTGAAGGAACTACGGTGATCAAGGATGCAAAAGAGCTGAAAGTCAAGGAAACTGACCGAATAGAAGCTGTAGTAAACAATTTGAATGGAATCGGTGCTCAAGTAGAAGCAACAGAGGATGGAATGATTATTTACGGGCCTACACCATTGTCAGGTGGAAGGTTGCATTCTTATGGAGATCATCGAATCGGTATGATGGGAGCTATCGCCTCATTAATCTCTGAAGCCCCCGTAACAATCAACGATAAGGATTGTATAAATATTTCCTACCCTAACTTTTTTGAACATTTAGAAGAAGTTTGTAAATAACGAATCATACATTAAATTAAGCTCTCATACCATGTAAAAAGCCTTTCAGGAGGTCATCGGTATGGGAGCTTATTCGTTTGCCGAAAAATTTCTTTTTAACGATAGAAATTTTCACTGTCACCTATTCGTGCAATTAAACAAGTTCAGCAAGAATACAAAATCATACGAGAAGGCGGCACAGTATAACATGGACAGGTTCATAATCATTTCAGGCCATGTTATTTCAGATACGCGCTTTCCCTTAAGCCGCTCCCCAACCCCTTTTTAAAAGTCTATGTTAAAGGTCGTTGGTGGTGTTGATAAGAGAGTTATCCAACAATATGTCAGGATACTTTAAGTCTCTGTTTCGAGATAATTAGTAAGTGGATCAGGGCTGCGGGAATGGCTCGCTTTCCGTGGGAGCGCGGTGAGCTTCCTCGGACGTCCCGTCCTGCGGGATCTCACCAAGCACTCTCTTCCCACAGGAGTCTTCACCATTCCCCGCCGCCCTTCACCATAGATGTACTTCTCGAAACTACTTGAACGAAATCATTCTTAATAGCGGTACAATTATCACTAATAACCGTGGAAATACTTTTAGCTTTTAAAACATCCTGCAATTAAGGTAGGTTCCAGCCCCATTAAGTGTAGGTTCTATGGAAATCGAGTGATTTCCCGGACCTTCAAGCACTGTTTTTGGGAGGAAACAGCCCGCTTATCTGGGAACAGAGTCTTCAAGAATAGGGAGCTTATATGAATATTAATACGGAAATTTAAAAAAGCTTTTAAGAAACTTAAAGCGTGCAAAATTAATGGAACATCTATCGTCGAATACCGTTACATTCTTCTGTCAAAACAAGTAGAAATAGTGAGATGAATAACGAAAGGTTTTGGACAATCTTAAGGAACAAGTATGGTATTATTAGGTTATAAATTCAGATGGAGGACGTCTTTTTTAACTAGCGTCCGATATAAGCATTGCCTACAATTCCTCTCTATTCATATTTATGAATAAAAGGTAGGCGAGTTAGTTGATGAAGTTGGGCTTTTCTTATATCATGGGGCTAGTTCAAATGTTCCTTGAGTTGAGAAATCATTTCTGCGATTGAGGAATGGGATGATCACTCATCACAGGGCTGCATAATAAAAAAGTTCCATCGATAACAATTTGTTTAGATGTTGAAAGGAAGTCATTATGGAGGAAATTCATAGAGCGATCCAAGCAATGGAAGCAGATAAAACTGAGGAAGCCTTACAAATTCTACAACAATACTTGCCAGAGGCTGATGAAGAGGAACGCTTTACGATAACAGAGCTTTACATCCAGTGGGGGATGCTGGAAGAAGCCAAAATCATACTTCTTGAGTTGATGCAGCGTTACCCTAAAGAAGCAGAGCTTAAGGTCATGATGTCTGAGATTCACATCGATTTGAATGAAGATGAAGAGGCGATTAACCTTCTCAATGAGTTTACACCAGAAGATGAAGGTTATTTGGAATCCTTACTCCAGCTGGCAGATTTATATCAATCACAAGGTCTGTTCGAAGTAGCTGAGCAGAAGCTGTTGACAGCTAAACAATTGGAGCCGAATGAAGCGGTTATTGATTTTGCTCTAGGCGAATTAGCATTTTCTAACGGGGAATACAATAAGTGCATTCCATTTTACGAGAATGCATTGCATCACCAGCCTGTCATCGCTGATATTGAAGTGGCTACGCGCCTTGCGGAGGCTTATGCTGCTCACGGAGAATTCGAAAAGTCACTGGAGTACTTTGAGAAAGTAGAAGAAGACAATGCAGATGTCATGTTCCGATATGGGTTTGTAGCTTTTCAAGCTATGCGTAATGACATAGCAATTCATGTATGGGAGCGTTTAATTGATGATGACCCGTATTACCAATCGGTTTATCCTCTGTTAGCCCAAGCATATGAATCAGAGGGGATGCCTTCTGAAGCTCTTGAAATGGCAAAAAAAGGTCTGGCTAAAGATGAATATAATAAAGAGTTGTTCCATTTAGCGGGAACTTTATCCCATAAATCAGGTGATAAGGACTCAGGATATAAGTACATGAGAGAGGCTGTTGCCTTAGATCCCGGCTATAAGGAAGCTGTACTCTTTTTAATTGAAAATTATAAAAGTGATGGCGACCAAGAATCCATCATAGAATTAATTAATCAACTTCTATCATTGGGCGAAGAAGACCCTGACTATTTGTTTGAACTCGCCAAAGCGTACGAAGAAGAGGAAGACTACAACCAAGCATTGGTTCACTATCAGAATGCCTATCCTTCCTTAAGAAATGACGATGTCTTTTTGAAAGCTTATGGATATTTCCTTGTTGAAGAAGGAAGAATGGAAGAAGGAAAGAATGTCTTGAAAGAGTACTTGGCCATCGAACCGTCCAATACAGAAGTAGAAGAGTTTATCAGCCGATTAAGCGAAAAGTAATAGCGCAGGAGGGGCGCCTATGGAAACACCGATTTCTGTTAATGAAAAAAAAGAATTTGTCCGTTGGTTCTTAAATCATTATCAACTGAAAAAAAGAGAAAGTGTCTGGATTCTTAATTACTTAATGAATCACGAATCTTTGCTTTCGTACGTGTGTTTCGTGGAAGATGTAAAGTTATGTCCAAGAGGGATGGAGATAACAGCTCAAGGTGTCAAGGATCCGCCATTCCGCTTCTACAAAGGTCAGGTCATGACAAATGATGCGGAAAAGTCGTTCCATGACTTAAGAATGAACCAGGATGAACCGATATACATTCAAATGAATTTCGAGAATGCTCATCAGTGTTCTATGTATGCTTTAGTTCTTGAAGAAAACCCCTATTTACCTAAAGATCATTATGTGAATGATAACGATCGGCAAGAAGCAGACCAATTGCTGTCATCCAGCCTTTTGCTTTTCAAAAAGCAGGAACTTGAAAAACAAATTGATGAAAGTCTCCAGTCTGGAGATCAGCACCGATTCTGTGAACTTGCGAGCTCATTAGGCGAAGTAAATGAAGCGTTGAAGTGTTATCAACTGGAATAGCTAAGAGGAATTTTTCCCTCTTAGCTTTTTTTTTTGTTCAAATCTAGTAGAATAGAATATAAGGAAGGAGGAGGAAGACCATGCAATGGACTAGAAAAGATTTGAGCTTATATATCAAAGAAAAAGAATATATCGATACATTGATCATACCTCTCATCCCTTTTAATCCTGCGTCAGACTCGAATGTAACAAAAGAAGCTTTTCAAAGAGAATTGAATCAATTGTTTACACACTTACTAGAAAAAGAATACCGGGGAAGGATAATAGTGTCACCAGAATACGATTACATAACAGGGTCGAACGAAACAGAAGTTCGGCGTATCAATCAATGGGTGGAAAGCTTTCAATCGCAGCCTCTGTCCCATGTATTTCTGTTTACTTTTGATCCAAAATGGAAAAAATGGGAACAGGAATTAAAGGGGCAGCTCCTTTGGATTCCTAGTATGAATGAAAGAGACTTACATTCATCTGAAACCAAGTCGTTTGTAAAAGAGCAAGTTAGTCAAATTAGTGAACTAATAACGGCTTACTGGTGACTAGGAAAACTTTACCGAGCCTTCTATATTTTATTGACCGCGCTTTAAGATTGCGCTATCATAGTAATGTCCTAGTAAACTGTATGTAATTATTCCATGAGCATGGATTTCAGCATAGAGGGGGGAAAAGAATGAGCGATAAACAAAGAGTATCCCGTCGTCAATTTTTAAACTACACACTCACTGGTGTAGGCGGTTTCATGGCTGCAGGTATGCTGGCGCCAATGGTCAGATTTGCCATTGATCCTGTTTTAAAGCCATCCGCTGCTGGAGATTTTCAATCTGTAGCATCAGTAGATGAAATTACGAATGAACCGCAGAGATTTGAATGGATCGTCGAACAAGTGGACGGTTGGTATGAATCAGAGGTCCAAAAAACGGCATGGGTTTATCGTACAGAGGATGATGAAATCGTTGCCCTTTCACCAATCTGTACGCACTTAGGCTGTACCGTTGACTGGGCTTCTCAAGAAGAGTATCCTGATCAGTTTTACTGTCCATGCCATGCTGGTCGTTATACGAAAGATGGTGTCAATGTTCCGGGAACACCACCGACAGCACCTTTACCTTTGTTCGATCACAAGGTTGAAGAAGGGATGTTATACCTTGGACAAGCACAAGATAGATAGGGGGCGTAATTCATGCTACAAAAAATTTATGATTGGGTCGATGAGCGCGTAGACATCACTCCTTTATGGCGTGACATCGCTGACCACGAAGTACCTGAGCATGTCAATCCGGCCCACCATTTCTCAGCATTCGTTTACTGTTTTGGTGGCTTGACATTCTTCGTTACAGTGATACAGATATTATCGGGCATGTTCTTAACGATGTATTACGTACCTGATATTGAGAACGCTTGGGAATCGGTATACTACCTGCAAAGGGAAGTTGCTTATGGTCAGATCGTCCGCGGTATGCACCACTGGGGAGCAAGTTTAGTAATCGTCATGCTGTTTCTACATACTTTACGAGTCTTTTTCCAAGGCGCCTATAAAAAGCCTAGGGAATTGAATTGGATAGTAGGCGTATTATTATTCTTCGTTATGCTAGGCCTTGGTTTCACAGGGTACTTGCTCCCTTGGGATAACAAAGCTTATTTTGCTACACAAGTAGGACTTGAAATCGCAGCTGCCACACCGATTATTGGAGACAGTATCCGGTCACTTTTAGCAGGGGATCCGACTATCGTTGGAGCCCAAACACTGACTCGTTTCTTTGCGATTCACGTGTTTTTCTTACCTGCAGCATTATTCGGTCTGATGGGTGCTCACTTCGTTTTAATCCGTAAACAAGGAATTTCCGGTCCACTATAAGACGGGATTGATGTAAAGGAGGGAAAGCTGTGCATAGGGGAAAAGGTATGAAGTTTGTCGGTGATTCAAGGATTACCGCCGAGCAAAAAGCCAATTTACCAAAAGATTACTCAGAATACCCTGGTCGAACGGAAGCATTTTGGCCGAACTTCCTGCTGAAAGAATGGCTGGTCGGATCGGTTTTCCTCATTGGTTTCTTAATTTTGACAGCCGCTCACCCTTCACCGCTCGAGCAGCAGGCAGATCCAACCAATGCGGGGTACATTCCATTACCAGACTGGTATTTCTTATTTCTATACCAATTTTTAAAATATCAATATGCCGGCGGTGACTTTATCGTTTTTGGTGCTTTGGTAGCACCGGGTATCGCGTTTGGAGCCCTTTTACTTGCGCCGTTCCTAGATCGAGGACCTGAACGTCGGCCTACTAAACGTCCAATCGCTGTTGGACTGATGATGCTTGGCTTTATTGCTACTTTCTGGCTTACGTATGAATCTGTCTCTGAAGTGGATTATGCAGAGCGCGGAGAAGAGTATGGGGTCAGTATAGAAGCTGAAGAAGTAGAAATCGATACTGAGGCCGCAGGTTACGAAATTTACGAACAAAACTGTGCGAGTTGTCACGGAGGTAATCTGGAAGGTACAGGAAGCTATCCAGCTTTACTGGATACTCAGTTACCGGCAGATCAAATTAAAAAAATTGCACAAGAAGGTATCGGCGAAATGCCGGCTGGAATTTTCGAAGGATCTGAGGAAGAACTTGATGCTTTAGCCGCATTTGTAACAAACCCTACGGGAGAAGAAGAGGGTTCTGAAGGCGGAGAAGAAGAAGGTTCTAGCGATGAAGGATCCGAGGAAGAAGGTTCTGAAGAAGGCTCAAGCGAAGAGTCTGAAGGAGAATCCGAATAAGTATAACATGGAATTTTTAATAATGAGCCGTGCTCTTCCTTTTAGAGCGCGGCTCATTTATTCTAGGGAGGCCTTTTTATGAAAACAATCATCCCTTACATACTGAACCATCGCACATTTTTAATCGTACTTTTTATCATCAATCTATTCGGTACAATATATGGGTATATTTGGTATGAGAGCCAGCTTTCTATCACAGAACCGATTTACTTAATTTTTGTACCCGACAGCCCGACCGCGAGTTTGTTTTTTACGATATTTTTAGCGTTTTACTTGTTTAAGAAGAACGTTCCCTATATCGAAGCGCTCGCTATGATTACTTTGTTGAAATACGGCATATGGGCAGTCGTTATGAATGGTCTGACTTTATTAGAATACGGCCAATTACCGTGGACTGGCTATATGCTTGTAATTTCTCACGGAGCGATGGCAGTGCAGGGGTTACTGTATGCGCCTTACTACAAAATCCGAATGAGACATATCTTGGTCGCAGCTATATGGACATTGCACAATGACGTCATAGACTATGTGTTTGAGCAAATGCCCATCTACTCAGCTATTATGGAGCATATGAATGAAATCGGCTATTTCACTTTTTGGCTGAGTATCTTCTGTATCTGTGTTTGTTATTATCTTACGAGGAATAACAGCCATTCGGTCTAATCTCTATCTCTTTTTCATACACTGTCTATAAGATAGAATTTGAAGGAGAGAGTGACCATGGGACGAGCTATTGCTGTTATTTTCCTATTGTTATCAGGACTTTTTTTCATAAGTAATAGTTGGATATTTGCCAGTGAAAAAAACGATACGTTGGATCCCTTCATCAGTCAATATGAATATTTGCTCCAAGATCAAAAGGTTGAGCTGGCTACAAAAATGCTGAATAATCGATATAGTGAATTGGAAAGCTATTTTGAAGGGGAGTCTGAAGCCCAGATTGATACCCTCAATCGGCTAGTACAGAATACAATCGAAGACCCTTATCAACATGCTGATACATTTATTCTTTTTGTAGAAGCAGGGGTAGATCCTGAACCTGAAAAATACCTTCTGAACAAGGTTGATGAACTGAAAGTGTTAGTAGAAAATGCTGAAACTTCTCCTTCTTTAGTTACGGAGAAATGGGCAAACCTGGAACCTGCGATGTCCCATTATTTTAAAGGAGAGTCTGTAAATAGCATCACTTCAAAAATGGATCTGTATGTTAACAATCCAACTGCAGGCACACAGCAATCTTTAGTCAGAGACTTAGACCATCTAATACTGGAAGAAGACGAATCACTTACCTACGATGCTTTCATTTGGACAGCTATAATTATTGGCAGCACTATCCTTCTGACACTGGTGTATGTAGGATATAGAAAATATAGAGCAGAAAAAGAAGAAACTCAAGTTAAACAAAAACTAAATAGTTGATTTATTTTATTATTTTGACTAAAATTGACCTATACACGTAGTACACATCTAAGATGGAGGAATGAAAATGGAATTACTTCTGTACTTTGCGATTATTTTGATTGTGCCTATATGGGCCTCTTCAAAAGTAAAAAGTACGTATAAGAAATATTCAAAAGTGGCGACTTCTTCTGGTATGACCGGGGCAGAAGTGGCTAGAAAAATACTGAATGATAATGGAATTTATGATGTTAAAATCGAAGAAACAAAAGGTATGCTTTCAGACCACTACGACCCGAGGAAAAAAGTCATTAGACTTTCTTCTGATAACTTCCATGGCCGTTCAATGGCTGCCGCAGCTGTTTCAGCTCACGAAGTGGGTCATGCGATTCAGGATGCTGAAGAGTATGCTTTCTTAAAATTCCGCAGTGCTTTAGTACCGCTGGCAAGCTTTGGTTCTAACACGTCCATCTTTTTGATTATTGGCGGTATGCTATTACAAATGTCTGGCTTACTGCTTCTTGGTATCGTGTTTTTCGCCTTTGCGGTATTATTCCAGTTTGTAACCCTTCCAGTAGAATTTGATGCTTCGAATCGAGCAATGGGGCAGCTTGTTTCTACCGGGGTCATTCGTAATGATGAAGAACGAAAAACTAAAAAAGTACTGAATGCTGCGGCATTGACATATGTAGCAGGTGCGCTTGTCGCATTAGCAGAACTAATGAGGTTCATCTTCATTTTTACTCAACAGGATTAAATATGTAAAATCCCTCTTGATGACAATCAAGAGGGATTTTTTTTATCATTTGACTTTGTTAAATTGTACTTCCACATCAGTTATCTTGAAGACTCAAATTCGAGGTCTTTCTTAAATTAAAGCCTTTATATGATAAAAAAACCCTGGCTTACCAACCACCCCTGATTCTTCAACAAATCATAGCTAATCATCTAAAGGCATTTTATTTTCATCTAACGTAAAGCCTTCTCCTACTACATCATGGACATGGCTTATGGCCACGAATGCATGGGGATCTATCTGTTCAATAATATTCTTAAGTCGTACAATTTCATTTTTAGCTATAACGCAGTAAAGGACATCACGGCTGCTCCCGGTAAAGGAACCCCTTCCTTGTAATACTGTTACTCCCCGATCCATTTCTTTCATGATCGAAGTGGAAATTTGTTCACTTTTTTCAGATATAACCGTCGTTCCTCTTGCTGCATAAGCTCCTTCTTGAATGAAATCAATGACACGTGCTCCAATGAATACAGCAACTAGAGTGTACATTCCTTTAATGTGGTCGAGGTAGGTAATGATCGAAGTGAAAATAACGAGGGCATCAAATAAAAACATGGCACGCCCCATACTCCAGCCCAAATATTTATTCATCAGACGAGCTATAATATCTACTCCTCCGGTTGTTCCACCATACCTGAATATGATTCCGAGTCCTACCCCTATAAACACCCCGGCGAATAACGAAGCTAACGTCAAATCCGAAGCCAAATCGATTTCTATCAAATATATTTGAGAAATACGAATAAAGACTGAAACCGCAAGAATACCGATAAGCGAATAATAAAACGTTGTGCGCCCTAAAGTCTTCCATCCCACAATTAGAACAGGGATGTTTAAGACGATGTTCATTAATGCAGGATCTAAATTGAATAAATAAAGAAGAAGCAAGGTGATTCCTGTAAAGCCGCCTTCACCTAACTCATTTTGAATGTTAAAGTGAACAAGACCGAATGAAAAAATAGCAGAACCTACAAGAATGAAAAAGATATTTTTGATTTTTAAATTAAACACTTTCAAACTTAGTCACCTCCGTAATTAATGTCACGGCTTCCATTATAAAGTTTTACCTATGAACCCACAATGTGTATAGTTCTAATAATTTGTCAAATAGCCGCCTTTTGGCTACCATTACAATAGGAGAAGCTAATTGCGAGGAGTTTTGATAATGAATTACAATACGAAAGACATTCAAAATAGAGTGGATCGTTACATATCACAATTTAAAGAAGGGTATTTCTCCCCTTTAAGTATGCAGGCGCGGTTAACGGAAGAGGTTGGAGAGCTAGCCAGAGAAATTAACCACAGGTACGGAGAAAAACCTAAAAAATCCACTGAAGAGGATAAAGCTTTGGAAGAAGAATTGGGAGACGTGCTTTTTGTGCTTACCTGCTTCGCAAACTCACTAAATTTGGATTTATCAGAGGCATTCGAACAATCTATGAGTAAAATTGAAACAAGAGATAAAAATCGCTGGACACGAAAAGGAAAAGAAGGAGAGAAAGACGATGAATAAGATTAGTTGTATCGTAGCAGGACCAAGAGGGAAAATGGGAAGCGAAGCTCTTCGAATGATTGAAAAGGACGATACGCTCGAGCTCGCAGCATGTATCGATCGGAAACACGAAGGGGAGCGCGTACAGGACATCGATGGGCTTCCTTCAATGGGAGCTATAATATATACGGACGCTGAAATATGTATGCAAGAAGTTGAGGCTGATGTTTTAATTGACCTTACTACGCCGGAATACGGCTATAAGCATACTAAGCTCGCTCTTGAAAATGGCATAAGACCAGTCGTAGGTACGACAGGTTTTTCTGATGATCAACTATCTGAGCTTAGACAGTTGGCAGAAACGAAACAGCTTGGCGCAGTTATCGCACCTAATTTTGCTGTAGGTGCCGTATTGATGATGCAGTTTTCCAAATGGGCATCCAAACATTTCCCTGACGTTGAGATCATTGAAAAACATCACGATCAGAAACTGGACGCTCCCTCGGGTACGGCTGCTAAAACAGCACAGCTGATTCAGGAAGAGAGAGAAGAACATAAGCAAGGTCATGAAAATGAAAAAGAGACTATAGAAGGCGCGAGAGGTGCTAATTATGATGGGATGAGAATCCATAGTGTTCGTCTCCCTGGTCTAGTCGCGCATCAGGAAGTGATTTTCGGTGGTCTTGGGCAAACTTTAACGATCAAACATGATTCTTATCATAGAGAGTCATTCATGTCAGGCGTGAAATTGGCTGCAACAGAAGTAATGAACCTCGACGTATTAGTTTATGGACTCGAACATTTATTGGATTAGGAAAGTTATAAGTTGTTGTTGAATTTTCATAAGAGAGGTACCCATTAATTCTGCCGGATTGGTGAAGACTCGATTCTAAGATGTTTTGTGACAGGAAGCTTACCGTCTTCCTCGCGGTAAGCGAGCGTTTTTCAAGACCCAATCTCCAAGCAAAATTAACGAAACCGATCTTTAAGGAAGCTATGAACTCGGGAATTTAACAGAGGTATTGAATTAAGGAGGATCTCAATGAATATCGCTTTAATTGCGCACGATAAGAAAAAGCCGGAAATCATAACGTTCACGACCGCGTATCAAAATATACTGGAAAAACACCAGTTGTTTGCGACAGGAACGACAGGCAAAAAAATAGCCGATGCGACAGGACTATCGATTATACGTTTTCAATCTGGACCTTTGGGCGGCGACCAGCAAATTGGTTCTAAAATTGCTGATGATCAAATGGATATGGTGATCTTTTTCCGTGATCCATTGACCGCTCAGCCGCATGAGCCGGATATTACAGCTTTATTAAGGCTGTGTGATGTTCATCAAATCCCTGTTGCCACCAATTTGGCAGGGGCAGAAATCATGATCCGCGCCCTGGACCGCGGAGATTTTAATTGGAGAAAAGTTGCAAAAGATGAGAGAAATCAGGTGGAATAGGTATGGCTAAAATTGGAATCACATGTTACCCGACTGTCGGTGGTTCGGGCGTCATCGCGACAGAACTTGGAAAGCTTTTAGCTGAGAAGGGTCACGAGATACATTTTATCACCACTCAGCTACCCTTCCGGTTGAACCGGGTATATCCCAATATCTTTTATCATGAAGTAGAGGTCAGTAATTACCCTGTGTTTCAGCATCCTCCTTACGACCTCTCACTGGCTAATAAAATGGCTGAAGTGATTAATCGGGAAGAGCTTGATATCCTGCATGTGCACTATGCTATGCCCCATGCAGTATTAGCGATTCTTGCTAAACAGATGAGTGACAGGGATATAAAAATTGTCACGACTTTACATGGAACAGATATTACGGTGCTTGGAATCGATTCGAGTTTGAAGCAGATGATCAAATTCGCAATAGATCAGTCCGACCGGGTGACGGCTGTTTCTGAAAGTTTAGTGAGCCAAACGAGAGAACAGCTGGAAACGGTAAAACCAATTGACGTCATATACAATTTTGTAGACGAACGTCAATATTTTCGAAATCCCAATGCTCAATTAAAAAAAGAATATAAAATCAAAGAAGAAGAAAAAGTGATCATTCATGTTTCCAATTTCAGAAGAGTCAAACGTGTCACAGATGTCATTCAAGTGTTTGCCAAAGTCAGGGAGGAGGTACCAAGTAAGCTCCTGCTGATAGGCGACGGCCCTGAGTATTCTATGTGTTATCAGCTTGTAAAAAAGTTGAATTTAGAAAACCACGTTCTTTTCTTAGGAAAACAAGAAAATGTCAACGAGCTTCTTGCGATATCGGATTTGAAGCTTCTTTTATCTGAGAAAGAAAGCTTTGGATTAGTGCTATTAGAAGCGATGGCCTGTGGTGTGCCTTGTATCGGTACTAGAGTCGGAGGTATTCCTGAGGTCATCGATCACGGGGAGACAGGATATATAGCTGAGCTTGGAGATATCGATGAAATTTCAAACTACGCTATTTCTCTGCTCAGTGATGAAAAAGTTTTGCATCAGTTTTCTATACAAGCAGAGCAGGTAGTAAAGGAAAAATTCGCTTCGCAAACGATATTACGTCAATATGAACAACTTTATGGTCAGGTGATCCAGTATGATGAAGCCTAATCTCAAACATGCTTTTGAAATCATCCATAATATCGAGCAAAAGGGAGGAAGAGCTCATATTGTAGGCGGTGCCGTTCGGGATGCTTTTCTAGACCGACCATTAGGGGACATTGATTTAGCTAGTTCTTTTTCTCCTGACCAAGTGATGCAAGCGTTTGATAAAGTGATTCCTGTTGGAGCAGAGCATGGTACAGTGATTATCCGCTATAAAGGTGAATCTTATGAAATTACTACTTATCGTTCGGAGACTGAGTATGCTGATTATCGTCACCCTGATCAAGTGGAGTTTATAGATAGTATAGAGGATGACCTGGCGAGAAGAGACTTTACGATCAACGCTATGGCTTTTAATTCCGCTGCTGAGCTCATCGATCCATATGGCGGGAAAACGGACTTGGAGCGTAAGATCATACGCGCTGTCGGAGTTCCAGAAGAGCGTTTTAAGGAGGACCCTTTACGCATCTTGAGAGCATTACGTTTCGCGAGTCAGCTTCGGTTCAATTTAGACGAACATCTTTTACAGGCTATCAGGGTGTGCGCTCCTTTGTTACGATATATTTCAGTTGAAAGGAAGGCCGTTGAATTTGAGAAGCTATTAGCAGGGGTAGGGTATAAGCGTATATTACCCTTATGCTTTTCTTTGAAAATTGGCAGCTTCCTCCCCATCTTCAATAAAGAATTAAGCTTACTTAAAAAGCTTCCGGCCTATAATCTAAGAAACATGGCGGAAGTAATTACATTCTATCTAATGCAAGGATCTGCTTTCACAGTGCATGATTGGGTCAAAGAATGGAAGTTATCCAATCGTGTTAAACACGAAGCCCTTCATCTGTATGACGCTGTCAAAGCAATCAGCTTTGGGACTGAGGATTACGATTGGATTTTATACCAGCTTCCAGCGCATTTACAGGTTCATTTAATTAGTGTAGCTAAAGCGCTTGATTGGAAAATAGACGAAAGTCAGCTTGCGATCCGTTACGAAAAACTTCCGATCAAGTCAAAAAAAGAATTATCGTTTCAAGCGGAGGATCTTATTCAGGCTTTTCCTGGTAGTGAAAAAGGCAGATGGATAGGGGACAGTTTACAACGTATCGAAAAGGCGGTCGTGTTAAAGAAAATCGCTAATGAATATCAAGCAATAAAGGAATGGGTACACTCATGGAATCGACACGAAATCGACTCATAAAACTATTGAATCAGGAAGATAATTATATTTCTGGGCAGCAGCTGTCTGATCATCTTAATATTTCTCGCACTGCGGTATGGAAGCATATGAAAGAATTGGAGAAAGACGGATACGAAGTGGAAGCAGTGCAAAGGAAAGGGTACAGAATCATCGCATCTCCTGATAAAACAAGTGAAAACACTATTCACTGGGGATTGAGCACGAGTTGGATAGGCCACCAACTGCATCATTACGAAGAAGTCGATTCGACGCAGGATATCGTCCACCAGCTGGCGAAGCAAGGTAAACCGCACGGAACCGTAGTCGTTGCAGATGAGCAGATTAAAGGGAAAGGAAGAATGTCCAGGCCGTGGCACTCCCCTAAAGGCAAAGGAATTTGGATGAGTATTTTACTGCGTCCTGAATTATCGCCAGTACAAGCACCCCAAATTACTTTACTTGCAGCTACGGTTTTGGCAAAAGTAATTACTTCTCAATCGCAGCTGATCCCCTTTATCAAATGGCCGAACGATATTTTGATTAATCATAAGAAGGTATCCGGAATTTTGACCGAAATGCAAGCTGAGCACGATCAAATTCAGTATGTCGCCATTGGTATCGGAATAAATCTCAATCAATCTGCCGAAGAGATTCCAGTGGATATAAGGCATAAAGCCTCTTCCTTAAGGGCAGAATCAAAGGAAGAATGGAATATCACTTCAACGATCCAGGAGATATTGAAGCAGTTTGAATCAACCTATGATCAATACGCTGCTGAAGGTTTCAATTATGTAAAAGAAATCTGGGAAACGTACGGGTATAAAATTGGAGAAAAGGTTACCATCTCAACGATGAGACGGACATGGGAGGCGACCCTTGTAGGGATCGAGCCTGATGGTGCTTTAATAGCAAGAGACAGTGAAGGGAAGAGAGAGAAATTGTATTCTGCTGAGATTCAGTGGGGAGAAGGAGGATATGATGCTAAATAAGACGAAGCTCAGCCAAATGAAAGCTGATGGGGATAAAATCACAATGCTTACCGCATATGACTACCCTTCTGCTAAAATAGCTGAACAAGCAGGTACTGAGATGATATTAGTAGGAGATAGTCTAGGGATGGTCGTTCTTGGTTATGACTCCACGATTCCTGTTACGGTAAGCGACATGATCCATCACGGGAAGGCAGTAAGAAGAGGTGCGAAGAATACGTTTGTCGTCGTAGATATGCCTTTTATGTCTTACCATATTTCGATCGAAGAATCTTTGAAAAATGCAAGGGAAATTTTCCAAGCAACCGAAGCACAAGCTCTGAAGGTAGAAGGAGCAGGTGAAGTTTTACATACGATCGAGAAACTGACGTATGCCGGCATTCCTGTAGTTGGACACCTGGGATTGACTCCACAATCTGTTCATGTACTGGGAGGGTATAAAGTTCAGGGGAAAGATGAAAGAGCTGCACGGCAGATGCTTGAAGATGCCAAAAGCATAGAAGAAGCTGGAGCTGTCGCTTTAGTACTTGAATGCATCCCTAAAGAGCTGGCTCAGCTAATTTCTGAACAACTCGAAATCCCGACCATTGGGATCGGTGCTGGAGCAGAAGTCGATGGACAAGTTCTCGTCTACCATGATATTTTAAAATATGGTGTAGATAGACTTCCTAAATTTGTGAAGTCTTACATGGATAGTCATACCAATATGTTAGAAGCGGTGGAGTCTTACGTAAGTGAAGTGAAGTCTGGAGCATTCCCTGAAACGAAGCACACTTTTACGATGAACCCTGATTTCCTTCCTAAATAACGGGGGTGCATGATTTATGGACGTTTTTAATTCTATCAATGATGTGAAAGCAAAAATATCAAGTAAAAAACTATCTGGACAAACGGTTGGCTTTGTACCGACCATGGGGTTTTTGCATGAAGGACATTTGAAACTTATCGACCAGGCGAAGGAAGAGAACGACGTTGTAGTTCTAAGTATTTTTGTTAATCCCCTTCAGTTCGGTGAAAACGAGGACTTAGATGCCTATCCGAGAGATGAAGAACGAGATTTGACTTTAGCAGAACAGCATGGAGTCGACTTGGTTTTCTTTCCGACAACTGAAACGATGTATCCTCAGCCTTTATCATTAAATATTTCCGTGGTAAGAAGAGGCGATGTATTATGTGGAAAAAGCAGGCCGGGACATTTTGAAGGTGTCGTTACCATCCTTACGAAACTGTTCAACATCTGTCAGCCCGACCGCGCATACTTCGGCAGGAAAGATGCTCAGCAAGTAGCAGTAGTGGACGCTTTGATCGAGGATTTCAATTTTCCGATCGAGTTAGTCGCCGTCGATACGGTGCGTGAGGCTGACGGGCTTGCTAAAAGCAGCCGTAATGTAAACTTATCGGATAAGGAAAGAGAAGAGGCGCCGTCTATTCAGGAAGCGCTGCAATATGGAAAAGAGCTAATTGAACGAGGGAAAGATCTCCCTGCTGCCGTGCTGCAAAAAACTAGACAGTTTCTTGAAAATAAGACTCGTGGTAAAATAGACTATATTGAGTTATTATCTTACCCTGAACTTGAACCATTAGAGAAAATCGATCGTCAAGTTATACTTGCTATCGCTGTTTTTTATGAGAGAGCAAGGTTGATAGACAATGTTATCTTAAATGAAGCAAGTCTCGATAAGGGTAATTGATCAAGGAGGATACATCATGTTTCGAACAATGATGAAAGCTAAGATCCATCGAGCTCGCGTAACAGAGGCCAATTTAAACTACGTGGGCAGTATAACGATTGATCAAGACTTATTAGAGATGGTAGACATTTTACCTCATGAAAAAGTACAGATTGTTAATAATAATAACGGAGCACGTCTCGAGACTTATGTGATTGCAGGAGAAAGAGGCAGTGGAGTAGTATGCCTCAATGGAGCCGCAGCCCGGCTTGTCCAGCCTGATGATGTCATTATCATCGTCTCCTATGCTATGGTGAGCAAAGAAGAGTTGGGAGAATTTAAGCCGAAGATCGCAATTATGGATGAGAATAATAAAGTAAGAGAGATTATAGAAGAAGAGCCTCCGCTGACTGCGATGACTCTATAAAGAAGTGGCTCGTCTTTGGATTCACGCTGAGCATAATAATCCATTGCCGAGAAGCGTTTTGAATATGGTAGTGAGCAAGAGTGAGGATCTTTGCCAATTGTTAGGGCAAGGTCCTTGCTTTATGTTGGGGAAGTGTTAAAGGAGGGGAAGGCATGGCTACTTTTGCCGTAGTAGATTTAGAAACAACCGGAAATGCATCATCTAAGAAAGATCGTATTATAGAAATAGGAATAGTAGTGCTTAAAGATAGTCGGGTGGTGAAGGAATTCTCCAGTCTGGTCTACCCTGAAAGGGATATCCCTCCGTTTATCACATCTCTGACAGGAATAGACGATGAGGACGTTTCCCATGCTCCTCTGTTTTCGGAAATAGCTGAGGAAGTCTATGGGTTATTTAAGAATGCATACATAGTTGCACATAATATAGAATTCGATTTAGGGTTCTTAAACGCAGAATTGAATGCTTGTGGTTTTTCCTCCTTAAATAATCAAATAATCGATACAGTAGAATTGGCCAGAGTTCTGATACCGACGTCACCCAGCTTCAAATTGGGCAGGATTTCTGAGGCTCTTAACTTTGGTCATGATCGTCCGCACCGTGCGTTATCAGACGCACAAGTGACTGGCGAATTGCTCATCTATCTACTTGATTCGCTTTACAAGTTACCGGAGCGGACACTTACCCATCTCTTAAAAGTCACGTCAAAGCTGAAGAGCGGCTTTCGGGAATTTATCGAGGAAGCTTTAAACCGAGTGAGATACCGTGCAGATCAAGAAGAAGAGTATACTCTTTGGCATGGAATTGCTGTTAGAAAATTACCTTCCGCCCATACCGACGGTTTTGAAATATCAGAGAATTATGAGGAGTGGCTGGAAAATCTATACGAGGGGGAGGAGGGATTCAAGCGCTCCATGCTCGATTTTGAACAAAGAGAAGGCCAGAGGAAAATGTCCGACCTCGTGCATCAATCATTGACAGAACGTCGCCATGCTCTGCTTGAAGCGGGAGCAGGAACCGGCAAGTCGCTGGCTTACTTGGTTTCTGCCTTGTACTATTCGATCAAAAACCAGCAGAGAATAGTGGTATCGACACATACGACTTCCCTTCAGAATCAATTGCTCAAAGATGAGGTACCTAAAATTGCCGAGGCTTTAGATCAACCGGTGAAGGCTGAGTTGTTCAAGGGACGCAGTCACTACATTTCACTCGTTCATTTCAGTTATGAATTGGAAAATTCTGTCCATGATAATTACGATGAAGCTTTGGCTAAATCAATGATTCTTGTTTGGCTTACACAGACGACGACAGGTGATATAGACGAAATCCAGCTCCCTTCTAATGGTCAGCAATTTTGGCACAAGGTTTCAGCAGAACAGTCCAAAAAAGCCGTACAGTTGAAATCTGAAGCATCTTATTTTGAATGGGCTGAGAAGAAAGCATCTCAAGCAAACATTATCATTACGAATCATTCCATACTTTGTTTAGATCTGATTAGTTCAGAAAAACACCTTCCGCCTTACGATAAAATCATCATCGATGAAGGGCACCAGTTAGAGTCTGTAGCCAGTCGATATTTCGGAATTCGTTTGAATTATAAGGAACTGCAAAGACAGCTTTCTCAAATGGGCGAACAGTTTTCTGAAAGATATTTCAAAGAAGGCGGCACGGCTTTCATGCAGCTGCTCGATCGTCATCGTCAAGCAATTGATAAAGCTAAAGATGAGTTGAATCAATTAATGAGATACCTTTACCAGGGAATAAGAAAAAGCCGTCAGGCCGGCAAATCAAAAAGTGACATAGGAAGAATCCAGTATTCTTTGGAAGATGAAAAAGATAAGCGCCTGCTAGAAACAGCAGAAGAAATGACGAATCGATTTCTTTCTAACATTTCATCTATCAAAAGGCTGATGCTATCGATGAAGGATCAGCTCCTGCCAGCTGCCAGAAGTTCCAGCAGTAAAGAGCCTGCGATCCTTTTGAATCGTTTAGATCACTCCATCATGATTTGCGAAAAAATTGAAAATCAGCTGTATTCTTATTTTAGTCCACTAGAAGCAAATGAGAACGAAGCGAAGTGGATTGAAATCGAAGGGGAAGGACCTAACCATTCCTTATACATGTTCAGCGAACCTGTCCAATTGAATCAGATACTGAGAGAGCGTTTGTTTTCAAGCAAACAAAGTGTGATCGTTACAAGCGCGACCTTGACTACGAATCGTTCTTTTAATTTTATAAAGGGCTCTCTCGGTATTACAAACGATAACAGATTGATCGAAGAGAACATTCCATCTCCCTATTCTTTTGATCAAAATGTAAAATTAATGGTGCCGAATGATTTTCCTAATGTGAGAGATAACCAGGAGGAATTTATTTATTCAGTCAGTGAGGCTATTTACTCAATGGCCCATATCACAAAAGGCAGGATGCTCGTTTTATTCACTTCTTACGATATGCTGAAGAAAACTTACTATCTACTGAAGGAATTGATTAACCCTGAAGAGTATATGATATTTGGTCAAGGAGTCTCAAGCGGCAGCAGGGATCGGTTGAAAAAGAACTTCCAGGCATTTGACCAGTCGATTCTCCTTGGAACAAGCTCTTTCTGGGAAGGGGTAGATATTCCCGGAGATGATTTATCTTGTCTGGTCATCGTAAGACTGCCGTTTCAGCCGCCTGGACAGCCTGTGCAGTCTAAGAGGGAGCAATTAGTAAGACAGCTAGGGAAAAATCCGTTCATGGAATACTCTCTACCTGAAGCAATTATCCGTTTCAGACAGGGGTTCGGCCGTCTCATACGTTCTAGTACAGATCGTGGTATAGTGTTTATATGTGATCAACGGATCATTGAATCCAGCTACGGTAAATACTTCCTCTCGTCGATACCGGATATACCTGTCACACATGAATCGACGAATAAATTGATAAAACAGATGGAAGATTGGCTGTAAAAGCACAGTGAAGGATTAAATTTCTTTTCATTCCTGTTATAATAATACAAGTATTTACCGAGTAGGAGCCAAATCAATAGTTGGGAGAAATGTGCAATGGCAAATAAAATTGAAACTCTTTCTACCGTACGAGTTCAGAAAACAGACGATCTTTATAAAATTGTAGATACTCTGAACCGTACGCTGAAGGAAGAAAACTTAATGTTTGGAATGGCTTTAGATGAAGATGATCGAGACACAGCCGTCTTCACGATTTACCGTACCTAAGTGGGTGCGGTGGGTTCTAGTTACCCTCGGTGTATTACTAATCATATTTATAGGTGTATTGACCTGGATGTATCTCCATATAGAAGACAGCAGGACAAGTCAATTTGCCGAAGCAAGTAATTTTGCAGAATCAGAAGGGCTGTTGACCGATGTGAAAGAAGTGGCGCGTTATAATGGGGAATTCCCTGTTTATATAGCTTTTGGAGAAAATTCCGACGGTGTAGAGACCTATGTATTCATCAATCTTGCTGAAAAAGAAGAGATGACGAGCATCCCGAAGGAAGATATGATTAGTGAAAGCACGGCCGTAGCCAATGGTGCTCAGTGTACTGGCTGTGAATTCATCGATGTTCAATTGGCTTATGAAGAAAACCGCCCGGTATGGGAAGTAACGTATACAGATGAAAGCAGCCGCTATGTTTTTGAATACTTAGATGTTGAGAATGGTGAAGAAGTTCAACGATTCGCTTTTCGACAAACACAATCATGATAAGGAGTGACGAAATTGGATTTAGCACAGCGAGTAAAATCCCTAACCCCATCAAGTACGTTAGCAATCACAGCAAAAGCGAAAGAATTAAAAGCGGAAGGTCATGATGTTATTGGCTTGGGAGCTGGTGAACCCGATTTTAATACTCCCGCTCACATAATTGAAGCTGCAAAACGATCAATGGATGAAGGTCAGACGAAGTACACACCTGCTGGAGGTATTCCAGATTTGAAACAAGCGATAATTCGTAAAATGGACAGAGATCAAGGCTTGTCTTACGGTCAAGACCAGGTAATTGTGACGACGGGAGCAAAGCATGCACTATTTACCCTGTTTCAGGTTTTACTGAACAAAGACGATGAAGTCATCGTACCTGCTCCATACTGGGTCAGTTACCCTGAGCAAATCAAACTGGCTGAAGGCCGTCCGATCATTGTTGAAACTGAGGAAGAGCAGCAATTCAAATTAACACCGGAGAAGTTGAAGCAGTCCATTACGGAAAAGACAAAAGCGGTTATTATTAATTCGCCAAGCAATCCGACAGGGATGATGTACTCTAAAGAGGAACTGCAGGCATTAGGTGAAGTCTGTATCGAACACGACCTGTTAATCGTTTCTGATGAAATTTATGAGAAGCTGATTTACACGAGTGAACCCCATGTTTCAATCGCACAGCTCTCTGATGATCTTTACGAGCAAACCGTCGTTATCAATGGTGTTTCCAAATCCCATTCGATGACAGGTTGGAGAATCGGTTATGCACTAGGGAGAAGGGATATTATTAAAGCTATGACGAACATGGCGTCCCATTCTACTTCGAATCCTACGTCCATCGCCCAATACGGAGCCTTGGCTGCCTATGAGGGTTCTAATGAACAGGTGGAAGAAATGAGAAACGCTTTTAAAGACCGCTTAAATCAGCTGCATGGCTGGTTAGTGGATATCCCTGGTGTTTATTGTGAAAAACCTAAGGGTGCTTTTTATCTTTTCCCGAATGTGAAAGAAGCCTCATCGTCTTGTGGATTCGACGAAGTAGATGGCTTTGTCACAGCTTTATTGGATGAAGAAAAAGTGGCTCTAGTTCCGGGTTCAGGATTTGGTTCTCCTGATAATGTGCGTCTTTCGTATGCCACGTCTTTAGATCAATTAGAAGAAGCATCGAAGCGGATCAAACGTTTTATCGAAAAACATCAATCTTAACGTTAAGTTGGAGGTAGAAACATTGAAAACAACGATTGCTGAAGTATCTAAACATGTAGGAGAAGAAGTAACGATAGGAGCCTGGCTCCAGAACAAGCGTTCCAGCGGAAAGATCGCTTTTCTACAATTACGAGATGGTACAGGATTCATGCAGGGAGTAGCTGTAAAAGCAGAATTAGGCGATGAAAAGTTTCAGGAAGCAAAAGCTCTTACACAGGAATCATCTTTGTATGTAACAGGTGTGATCGTCGAAGACACTCGGTCTTCCTTTGGATACGAGATGCAGGTAAGCGGATTTGAAATCATACAGGAAGCAAAGGACTATCCGATTACACCGAAAGAACACGGAACAGAATTCCTGATGGACCATCGTCACTTATGGCTGCGTTCAAGAAAACAACATGCAGTAATGAAAATTAGAAATGAAATCATACGTGCAACCTACGAGTTTTTCAACGTGAATGGTTATGTGAAAATTGATCCTCCAATATTAACTGGCTCTTCTGCGGAAGGTTCTACCGAGCTTTTCCATACGAAGTATTTCGATGAAGATGCATACTTGTCTCAAAGCGGCCAGCTTTATATGGAAGCGGCTGCTATGGCTTTTGGGAAAGTATTCAGCTTCGGCCCAACATTTCGAGCAGAAAAATCCAAAACTCGACGTCATTTGATTGAGTTCTGGATGATTGAGCCGGAAATGGCATTCATGAATCATGAAGACAGTTTGGAAGTTCAAGAGCAATATGTATCTCATGTCGTACAAGCTGTTTTAGATAACTGCCGATTAGATTTAGAGGCACTTGAACGGGATACTTCGGTATTAGAAAAAATCAAAGCCCCTTTCCCTCGCATCAGCTACGATGATGCAGTGTCGTTTTTGAAAGAGAAAGGCTTTGATGATATAGAGTGGGGAGAAGACTTTGGTGCTCCTCATGAAACGGCGATTGCAGAAAGCTATGATAAGCCTGTTTTCATTACAAATTACCCGGCTGAAATCAAGGCTTTTTATATGAAACCGGATCCTGACCGCCCAGAGGTCGTGCTCTGTGCTGACTTAATAGCACCAGAAGGGTATGGAGAAATTATTGGAGGTTCACAGCGTATCGATGACCTTGAGCTGATGCGCCAAAGATACGAGGAGCATGGTTTGACTGGAGATGCCTATCAGTGGTACCTGCAGCTGCGTGAATATGGCAGCGTCCCTCACTCTGGTTTTGGGCTAGGTTTAGAACGAACGGTTGCCTGGCTCTCTGGAGTAGAGCATGTACGCGAAACTATTCCTTTCCCAAGGCTGTTAAACCGCTTATATCCATAATCATTCGATAGCTAGAGGGAAAACACCGATTCCAATTTTTATCGGTGTTTTCCTTATTTAACAACCAAGAATGAGGTGATCATTATCGCTGACTACCAAAAGTTTCAAACAATCATGGAAGGGCAAATATCAATTCCAAAAACATTGATTACTGGGTATCGAAGCTTAGGGATAGCAGAAAAAGAATTAGTGACTATTCTGCAGCTGTTCCAATTTAATTCAGAAGGGAACACGTTTCCTACACCTGATGAAATTTCAGAGCGAACTTCATTTTCTGAGGAAGAATGCTCTAAGATTCTAAGAAGTTTATTACAAAAACAGCTTTTGAAAATTGAGCAAAAGGACCATGAACAAAGAGTGGGCAATGAGTGCTACTCTTTAGAGCCTTTATGGGCTAAATTGTTCCGCGCGCCTGTCACAAAAAAACAGCCGCCAGAACAAGTGGATAACTTGTTTCCTCTTTTTGAACAAGAATTCGGCCGGCCGCTGTCACCATTTGAAATAGAGAATATTAATATATGGCTTGATCAAGAAGAACAGGAACCAGCTCTGATCAAAGCTGCTCTGCGAGAAGCTGTACTCATGGGGAAGCTCAATTTCAAATATATTGACCGAATTTTAAGGGAATGGAAGAAAAAAGGAATTCAGACGGTTGATCAGGCAAGACAGCACGGAAAGAAATTCAGGCAAGGTCAATCGAAAAATAATTCTGATAAGCCGAGAACGAAACGGGATGTATCTTTATATTATAATTGGCTTGAAGAAGATTAAATGAGGTTGTATGAATGCTGAATAAAACGCAAATTAGATATTGTTTAGATACGTTTTGGGAAATGTACCCTGATGCAGAATGCGAATTGACTCATAAGAATCCCTTTGAATTACTGATAGCGGTTGTTCTCTCCGCTCAAGCAACGGATGCTCTCGTAAACAAAGTGACACCGGGTTTGTTTGAAAAATATAAAACACCTGAAGATTACATGGACGTGCCGCTTGAAGAGTTGGAACAGGATATCAGAAGAATCGGATTATATCGAAGTAAAGCAAAGAATATTCAAAAGTTATGCAGAACGATGATCGACAGGTTTGATGGAAAAGTACCTGAGACGAAAGAAGAACTCGAAAGTTTAGCTGGGGTAGGGCGGAAAACAGCTAATGTCGTTGCATCTGTTGCTTTTAATCAACCGGCGATTGCTGTAGATACCCACGTTGAGCGAGTTTCTAAAAGGTTAGGATTGTGCCGGTATAAAGATTCTGTAAAAGAAGTAGAACGTACGCTTATGAAAAAAATACCTGAAGACGAGTGGAGTGACACTCATCATCGAATGATTTTTTTCGGAAGGTACCACTGTAAAGCGAAAAACCCCAATTGCCCTGATTGCCCATTACTTTTTTTATGCAGAGAAGGTCAAAAAAGAAAACGTAAAGAAGAAAAAATGGCATAAAAAAATTCAGAACTCCACAGGAGTTCTGAATTTTTTTATTGTTCTTCTGAAGAAGGTTCTTCACTTTCACCTTCTTGTTCAGCACTGTCGTAAGACTGATCATCTCCGGAGGCATCTTCACTGTTTTCTTCTTCTGTCGTTCCGCTTTCTTCTTCAGGTGGAGCTTCTTCAGTTTCTGTTTCCGTATCTCCGCCTTCATCACCAGTATCGTTTCCTGTATCTCCGTCGTTACTATCTTCATTTTCTCCGCCATTATTATCTTCATCACTTTCAGGCGGTGTCTCTTCTTCTTCATTTCCTGTCTCTTCTTCATTTCCTGTCTCTTCTTCAGGTTCTTGTTCTGGTTCTTGTTCTTCTTCAGTTTCTTCTTCAGTTTCTTCCTCAGTTTCATCTTCTTGTTCTTCTTCAGGAGCTTCTTCTTCACCGCCTGGTACTTGTACACTAGTTGTGGATGGATTACTACTTTCAGCCTCGCCGCTGTTATCTACAGCAACTACTGTAAATTCATAAGTGGAGCCCGGCTGTATTTGAGATATTTCCATGCTTCTGCTTTCAGTTGTAGTAAGATCGCGTGGGGACTCACCGTTTGTAGAAACGGTTATATCGAATGTAACATCGTCCTCATTATGATCCCACGATAGGTCGATGGCTTCCGTATTTTCATTGTAATCTGCAGATAATCCTTCAACCGAATCAAGTTTCTCGAACTGTTCCGAAGTTTCGGTAGGCTGGTTATCTACATGAAATAACTCTGAGACGATTTGACTTTCCGGTGTATTGCTGCTTGGGAGTTCAGGAGGACGGGAACCATCTTCGATATCTACCCATTCCACTGAATCCGGTTTACTGAAATCAGCTGTTTCTTTTCCTTCTGAGATATGCCCCATCACCGATTTAAACATTTGACGAGGGATTTGCTGCGCACTATTGGATAAATTTTTGTTATTATCTCCATACCCTGTCCATATCGAAACAGAATAATTGGTAGTATAGCCACTGAACCAAACATCAGGAACGATGGATTCTACATTCCCATTTTCGTCCTCAATTTCTCTGTTAGTCGTTCCAGTTTTACCTGCTTCAGTCAATCCCGGCACATTAGCTCCAGTTCCGGTTCCGTCGGTCATAACTGTTTCTAACATAGACGTGATCATATAAGCTGTGGAATCACTCATAGCAGAGCTTGAATCAGGAGTGAAATCAGTGGATCCGCCTTCAGCTGATTCTACTTTTCGAACAGTATAAGGCTCCGTATACATTCCTCCATTACCGAAGGCTGCATAAGCTCCGCTCATTTCAAGAGGGTTGGTAAGTACACCGCCGCCTATCGCGTCAGATAAATACAGGTTACCATTGCCCGCAATTTCGAAGCCGAGCCCTTCAACAAATTCTTTAGCATTATCAGTACCTGTCTCTTCCAGCATTTTTACGGCAGGAATGTTTAGAGATTTACTTAACGCCTCTCGCATACTCACCCAGCCTCTGAACTCGTTATCGTAGTTATTAGGAGAATAGACTCCATCGGATTGTTCTATTTCTATTTTCTCATCATTGATCTGGTGATATGTTGATAATTTCTCATTCTCAATAGCTGGACCGTAGGCTGTGATTGGTTTAAATGTCGATCCTGGCTGTCTTTTAATATCTCCGGCGAAATTTAAGTTACCTTTAATGTAGTTGCGGCCTCCGCCAATGGCTCTGATCGCACCGCTTTGTGTGTCGGTAACTGCAACCCCCGTCTGTAAGTCTTCATCCGGCCAGTTGATGGAACTTTCTTCACTGAGCATTTGTTCCACGTACTCTTGAGCGTCAGGTTCAATGGTTGTATAAATATCCAGCCCGTCATTATAAATATCTGCTCCCATTTTTTCTTCAACCTCATCTTCTACCTGGTCAATGAAAGCGCGGTAAGGTGTTGATTCACCTTCGGACTGTTCCACTAGCATATCTTCCACATTAACTTGTCTTGCTTCCTCAGCTTCTTCTTCAGTTATTTTTTCATGCTGTACCATTAAGCTGAGCACCGTATTCATCCGCTGCTTTGCCAAGTCAGGATTTACAAAAGGGTCGTAAGCTGATGGTCTTTGCGGAAGTCCGGCAAGCAGGGCAGATTCTGCAAGCGTAAGCTCATTGAGATCCTCTTTTCCGAAATAAGTATCAGAAGCTTCTACTACTCCATATGCACCTTGTCCGTAATATATTTTGTTCAAGTACATTTCGAGAATGTCTTCCTTTGAATATTCCTGATCGAGTTTAATGGCTAAAAACTGCTCTTGTACTTTTCTTTCTAATGTTTTGTCACTCGTTAAGTATGACCGTTTAACGACCTGCTGGGTAATCGTACTCGCCCCTTCAGAACCGAATCCGTTCGTTACATTAGAAATAAGGGCAGCTCCCATTCGTCTGGGGTCGATACCGATATGGGAAAAAAAGCGTACATCCTCTGTTGCTAAAACCGAATCTACAAGCTGTGGAGGAAGGTCGTTGTATTCAACTCTGGACCGGCGTTCTTCACCGGCTACGTCGGTAATTAAATTATCATCTTTATCGTAAATTTTTGAAGAATAGGGATCGGATAATTTCTCTGCGTCTAAAGCTGGAGCCTGTGCAATGTAGTAGGCGAATAATGCACCTACACCTAACATAAGAACGATTCCAATAGTTAACATTGTCATGAATATTGTTTTGAAATGGGGGATACCTTTTTTCTTATTATTTTTCCCCTGGTTTTTAAGTTGATTTCTTCTTGCTGTTCTCGACTGACTATCGTTTGCCATGTCGTCATTCCTCCATTCAAAAATAGAGCTTATCTAACACCTTTATATAATCGACTCTCGCTTGATAGTGGAAGGGGAGAAGCTCACCTTTTGATTTAATGTCAAGATAAGAGATCGACTTTCGTCCGCCTGAGAATTGAGCTTCCCAATAATGAAAGAGGTCTTCAGCCGGCAGGAGGTAGGTTTCATCTCTCAGAGAGAATTTGATGATCAGAAAACAAATTCCACCGTGATGATGACAATCCTTCATATGGTCGATTTGGTGTTGGTGGATGTTACTTAGAGGAAAAGACGTCTTGTTTTTCGTTTCTTTTGCCTCGAAATCAATGTAACTTCCTCGATAAATTCCATTAAAATCTGTTGTGGAAGCTTGCTTAAAATATGCTTCCTTAATTACCGCTGCACTTCGTTTAGGATAATGCACGTCCACTATTTGAACGGGTGTTGGTTTTTTGTGTATGTTTGCTATATTGTCTATACGATAATATTCGTTCGTAAAAGCTATATCTTCTTCGAGCGTCATCCCCCTGTTACTGAAATCAGGTTTTTCTTTTTTTCTAAGAGATTGACTGGAAGATTTCTTACCATTTGGGTAATTCACAATCTTTCCCTCCTATCTTCATGAGGGTATCATACCAAAAAACAGCTTCCAGGTATAACAAAAATTTCATTCTACAATCTCCCACTATATATAAACGAATAAGTTCAGAAAAGGTTTCACTTTATTATACGCCGTAAGACATGTAACGACAAATAAAATTAAAATAGTATGATCAACAACTAAAAGGTTCGAGGGATAGGATCGATTTATGGGTATATGTTAAGAAAACGCTGCTCATATATACAAGCAGCGTTTTCTGATGTTTCTATTCTATTTAAGTTGAAGGTCTATTTTCTCCAGTCAGTTTAGGATTGTCCGTTTTTGCCGGCTCGGGCTTTTGTTGTTTTGGAGATTTTTTATTTTTAGCCATTTCACACGCCTCCTTTTTCATAAATCAATCGTTGGTGTCTTTCTTTGTTGCATTACTTCTAGTTTTGTCATCCTTAAAGGAGTTATTCAGTGTATAGAGAATTTGTGTTAGTAAGCAGCAATATATTAGGAGGCGATGACTATGAATAGAGACGAATCTGTCGCAAAAGCCACTTATGAGAAGCAGCTCGTCCAGTTGAAGGAAAAGTTCACTTTGCTGGATAAGCGGTTATCCTTAAAAGCGGATGAGATCGTTTTTACTATGGCAGTTTCCCACCGGAAAGAAATCGACCAATTAAAAGATGAAGTAATTAAGCTTAGAGAGCAATTAAAAGAAGTGAAGAGAGAGAAGAAAAGAGAGGGTGGAGGACACTTCGCTTTATCTTCTCGTAAAAAGTCAGCTGGTTGACTATTTGTTTGCCTGCTTCCATAGTATAATGGTAAGGTTGGTAAAAAAGGTGTGTGTCCGTAATGTCCATAAAATCATTAACAATGAACTTGAAAGAATTAATAGATGAGCGACTGGAAAAATATTTAATAACAGAAGGACCCATTGATAAAAAAGATCATAATTTTTTTGAAAAAGTGAAGACGGAGACGGCGCCTATGTTCTCTTTGGCTAACGAATGGCTTGGTGAGGCAGAGCAATTCGTCAAAAATAGAGGAGTAAGCGTCCACCCAAACCAAGTGAAGTCCACCCATGAAAATATCGAAATGCTTGTATTGCATAGTTATTATTTGGACGTTGAAAAGAAGCGCTTTAAAGAATTACATCAATCTTCCCACTATGTCCTCGATATGATCTTAGATGATATAAAAAAGAAAGAGGCCGGGTTATAAGTATAAAATTTTATCTGGCGCTCGAAATAAAAAATGCGTGGCATCAATTTTCAAATTTGATGCCACGCATTTTTTTCGTATAGGTACAGTTTTGTCCAGCTTCTTTCTACGGATTGTTGAGTAATCATCTGGGGATCTCACATGGACTTCACCTTCTAAGAGGAGTGTCACCTTTTATCACTAGAAGACCGTATCTCTATAACCCTCCTCAAGTAAAACCACTGGGGTGATGCCCTGGAGTGTAGGTTTAGTTTCGCACCTTGCGCCACTTTAAATAATCAGAAGAAAGCCCACCCTAACGTAAGGGTGGGCTTTCCAGATCAGTTATCAGCCCATTTGGACCTGATTCGATCAAGAATAATATAAAATACTGGTACGAGAATCAATGTCAGCAGGGAAGAGAACATGAGACCGAATACAATAGATACAGCAAGAGGTCTAAATAACACATCCCCTGTAAATATGATTGGCGTCAACGCTGCGATTGAAGTTAGAGATGTTAAGACGATAGGACGTATTCTTGCACGGCCTGCTTCAATCACACTCTCAACTGTAGACGAGTAATTCTGCTTGTTTTGTTCAATAAATTCGATAAGAATGACAGAGTTTCTTACGACGACACCGGAAAGAGATACAATACCCAGTACAGCAAGGAAGCTGAGTGGTTCTCTTGAAATAAACAAGCCGATGATCGCCCCTGTAATGGCAATAAATACAGAGCTTGTGATGAGTAACGGCATCGTAAGTGAATTAAATTGCAGTGCAATCGTAATGTAAATCAAAAATAGTACGATAACAAAGAGTTTAGACACTTCAACAAAAAATTCGGACTGTGCGTCGGATTGACCCGTTTCGATCACAGTGTAACCCTCAGGCAGCTCTTCAGAGATGGACTCTCGCAATTCTTCCCCTTTAGGAGTGAAGTTCTCTTCCTCTCCTTCCTTAGGGTATGCCTCAAGAGTAATGGTCCGTTCTCCATCTAAATGCGGAATAGTTCCAATTTGTTCAGATTCTTCTCTATCAATTACCTCGTCCAGCTGGAGTATTTCAGGAGGGCCGTTATTACTTCCATTGGAACTTGTAACGCTAAGCTCACTTAAGTTAATCCCGTCTTGCTCGCCATCATCTACAATGATTTTGACAGGAAGGCGCTCTTGACCATCATCAAAAGTTCCAAGGGGTACGCCTGTATTAGCTATTTGAAGCTGAGAAGTAACCGTATCAACGGATATTTCGTTTTCAGCTAGCAGCTCCCGGTCCGGGATGTAGTTGACGATGGGCTGTAACGTACCGATATCCAAAGTGACGATCTCCGTTTCAGATAGTTCTTCAAATTGAGACTTGGCTTGTTCCGCTTGATTGGCTAACTCTTCAATGTCTGGTCCTTGCAGCTTTAATTCCACAGGTGGAGAAGAAGGGGGACCGGACACGATTGTATCAAGAAAGATTTCTGCTCCTGCATACTCTTCTCTTATTGGTTCCTCCCACTCACTGATGAACTCTGTTGCGCTAGTTACCTCACGATCGATACGTACGAGCAGCTGACCTGTATTATCTCCGGCTTGGGATAAGGGTTGGCTGAATAAGTTGGGAAGACCTTCCCCTGTATAGACAGCTGTCTCAGTAACGGAGTCTTCGTTATCCAGAATGAATTGCTCCATATTTTCTAATTCTTCTTTTGAATCTTCGAGTGTCGTTCCTTGTGGGAATTCTACTGATATTGTTACTTCCGGACGGTCAGCGGCTGGAAAGAATTCAAAAGGAATTCTTAAAACAAGCAGGGATAAAAGGATACAGGCGACAAGCCCGATCACTCCCGTTCTGATCGGCTTTTTAGTAACAGCGGGAAGCACTCGGTCGGCATAACCTTTTTCCAATCCGTTAAAAAGGTTTCCTAGTAATCCTGTTTTTGGATTATTTTTTTTCTTTTTACTCACTTTCCGGGTGTATTGTACCGTTGGAATCAATGTCAGCGAAATAAAGGTAGAAGCAATAACTGTAAAAATCAGAACACTAGGCAGCGCTCGTATGAATTCACCATTCGTCCCTGATATAAACGTAAGAGGGAAGAAGCTGAATATGATCATCAGGGTCGAAGTTATGATGGATTTCCTCACCTCCATCACCCCATTGATCGTCCCTTCGAGCGGGCCGTCTCCAAGCTGAAATCTTCTTTGAATATTGTCGTTAATTACAATGGCATCATCGACTAAAATCCCTATAGCTATAATGATCCCTATAACTGAAATTTGATTCAAATCCACTCCGATATATGGAAGAGGGATAAGACCTATAATAATAGAAATAGGGATGGCGAACGCGACGAGAATGGCTGATGAAAGCGGCAGCCCCAGAATCATAATTACTACAACTGCTAGCAAAGATATTGCAAAAGAAGAAATGAGATTAGAGTATACCTCATCAATAACTGTACTTTGCGTATAAAATTGTTCTACAGTAATATTTGAGGGCAGCTCTGATTCAAGGGAAGATAGTTCTTCTGTAATATTCTCTTGTAGAGAAGATATGTTTACGCCTTTTTCAGCAAGTACGGTAAGTGATAATGCATTTTTACCTTCGTAAGAAATGTCATCACTTACTTCCTGCTCTTCCAATGTTACTTCACCTAAATCACTGATCGATACAGGATTACCTTCTTCATCCGTTGATACAGCGATCTCTTCCAATTGATCCAGGTCACTGTATTTCTCAAATGATAATTGATAAATTGTCGAGTCTCTTTGCTCTGTTCCAATAGCGGCCGGTGATAATTCTCCATTGATCGCCTCTATAACCTGGGGGGCTGCTATTTGGTACTCTTCCAATGCATCATTATCCAGATTGAATGTCACTTGCTGCTCAGGCAGCCCTTTGATCAGAAGTGAATCAACTCCTGGAATGGATGTAAGCTGTTCCTCCCATTCATCGAGTGTAGACCTTAAATCCGTCAGATCCTCCTGATGCTCCGCTAGAATATGATAGGAAGCTACGGCAGAAGTGGAGAGGTCTGTGTTGAGGGTGGGTTCCTCTACTTGGTCTGGGAAACCACGGGAAACATCAGCGATCACTTGCTGAATTTCTCCATTGACCTTATCTGTATCTACATTACTTCCAAGGGTAGCTGTGACCGTACCGAAACCGGTCGTGGAAGAAGAAGTCAGTTCCTCGATTCCGTCTAATGAAAGCAATTCTTCTTCAAGTGGGTTTGTGACTGCTCGTTCAACTTCTTCAGGATTCGCTCCAGGGAAAGCTGTTGATATCGATGCTACATTCACATTGATTTCTGGTATCTCTCTTTTAGGGAGTTGAACATATGTAAATATCCCTGTGAAAATGAGAATGGCGACGAGCACCCATACCATTTTTCTGTATTCGATTAATTTTTTCATTGCATAAAGCACCTCCAGCAAATAATTTTTAAGATTTTATACCTTTATGAATACAGTATAAACTTATTTCTGACACTTGTGTCAAAAATGATGTTCTCCAATGTGCTAACCGGTATCAATGAAACCGCTTTACATTTGAGTTAAATTCTTTTATAATAGTCTTCCCAATCATAGGGGGAGGATGAAAATGAATAAACAAAAATTAATTGAAGAAGCTAAACGAATTAGAAACGAAGCTTATACTCCTTATTCCAAGTTTAAAGTGGGCGCTGCATTACTTACAAAAGACGGAAGTCTTTATACAGGGTGCAATATTGAAAATGCGGCATACCCTGTAACTTGCTGTGCCGAAAGGGTGGCTATCTTTAAAGCGATTTCTGAAGGTCACCATGATTTCCAGGAGCTGGCAGTAGTTGCGGATACCGAACGACCGGTGCCCCCATGCGGCTCCTGCCGTCAGGTCATGAGTGAATTCTTTCATCCAGGTCTGCAGATCCACCTTACAAATTTAAAAGACTCGGTTAAAACTGTGTCAATGGACGAGCTTTTGCCTTTTTCGTTCTCGCCTAATGATTTAAACAAAGAGCAATAACAAGAAAAAACTACCTGACTCAGGTAGTTTTTTTATTATTAATTTTCACATAAATCTCATACAATAAGGGTGGAGTGTGATAGAGATGAAAACAATCGTTGTTTCAGGCTACAAACCGATGGAGTTAGGGATATTTAAAGAAGATGACCCTAAGGTAGATATTATAAAAAGTGCTTTAAGAAAAAGGTTGATATCTTTTATTGATGAAGGATTAGAATGGATTCTTATTTCGGGCCAAATGGGTGTCGAGTTATGGACAGGGGAAGTGGTATTGGATTTAAAAGAAGAGTACGACATTAAATTGGGTATTCTTCCTCCATTCATAAATCAACAGACCAGATGGCCGGAAATGTTGCAGCACGCCTATGAAATGCTTTGTGAGCAAGCCGACTTTTATAAGCCGATTTATGATAAAGAGTATGAAGGTCCCTACCAATTCAGGGCAAAAGATCAATTCTTAGTAGAACATTCGGAGGGGTGTTTACTATTATATGACGAAGAGACGGACGGCTCCCCGAAATACTTTTTGAAATTAGTTGACTCTTATAGGGAACATCATGATTACCCACTACTTTATATAACCCCGTTTGATTTGGAAGAAACCGCTGAAGAAATACGTATGGCAGACCCTGATCTTTGGAATCAATGAAAAATTTACTAGGAGAAAAATTGACATTCTCGCAATGATTTGAAAAAATATAGGTAATGTGCTGAACAGAGGTGATAAAAATGGGTGTAGAGAAGTACAAGTTGAATGGAAAAGATATTTTAGAAAAAGATTTCAAAACGTCTATGCGTGGGTACAATCAGGAAGAAGTAGATGAATTTTTGGACTTGATCATTCAAGATTATGAAACCTTTACAAAAGAAATAGAAAACCTTCAAAATGAAAATAGCCGTCTTAAAAAATTTCCGGCCCGGGATGATGCTCCCACACAAAGAATGAGACCTATCAATAATAATCAAAATCACCAGGTGAATTACGACATCATTAAGCGGGTGTCCAACTTGGAAAAAGCGGTATTTGGAAAAAAATACGCTGAAGAATAGTTTTCCACAAAATACCTGGTGACAAGAGCTAGTATTTTTGCTATTATTAGTAGACTTGCTTTAGAGTAAGATTGTTGGAAACTGATTTCATTTGAATACTCGGGTAATTGCTGTATGAGTGAAATCATGCAGAGGAAAGTCCATGCTCGCACAAACTGAGATGTTTGTAGTGTTCGTGCTTGACGAAACCATAAGTCAAGGTAGCTATTAGCTAACGGCAGGGAAAATACCTACGTTCGTAAGAATATGGTATGAATACTTTGAAAGTGCCACAGTGACGAAGCTGGAATAGAAATATTTCAGGTGGAACGAGGTAAACCCCGCGAGCGAGCAACCCAAATTAAGGTAGGGGCACTTTTGGATGGGAATACAACCAGAAGAAAGGCCGCGTAAAGCGGCAGATAGATGATTACCACCGGAGTACGAGGTTGACCACCGCTGGCAGTACTATGGAACAGAACATGGCTTACAGAGTATTCAAAGGTCATTGATTCAACATGAGAATTCCCTTCTGAAAAGCCTTATGCTTTTTAGAAGGGTTTTTTATTTCAACAGAACTTCATGTACGAATACATAGGAGGATTCAATATGACACAAAAGGTGACATTAATTGCAACAGCAGCTATGGGCATTGAAGCTTTCGTTGCCCGGGAAGTAAAAGCGTTAGGATATGAAAATGTGCAAACAGAAAATGGCAGAGTGGTATTTGAAGCTCCCGTCTCAGCTATTCCAAGAGCGAATTTATGGCTGCGGACCGCTGACCGTGTCAAGCTGCTAGTTGGAAGGTTTAAAGCTTATAGTTTTGATGAGCTTTTTGAACAAACGAAGGCACTTCCATGGGAGGAATTTATTACAGAGGAGGGTGAGTTTCCCGTCGTAGGGAAGTCAGTTAAATCCAAACTGTATAGTGTTCCTGATTGTCAATCCATCGTTAAAAAAGCAGTAGTTGAACGATTGAAGAAAAAATACGGTGTGGCTTCCATTCTCAAAGAAACTGGAGCTTTTCACCGTATAGAAGTCGCTATTCATAAGGATGAAGTTCTTCTCACTATGGATACGTCAGGAAGCGGTCTGCATAAACGTGGTTATCGCGTTGGTCAGGGAGAGGCTCCGCTTAAAGAAACGCTTGCGGCAGCTCTTATCCAAACGACAAACTGGTATCCTGATCAACCTTTTGTCGACCCATTTTGCGGGTCCGGAACAATTGCGATTGAAGCAGCTTTAATCGGACAAAACATTGCACCAGGCTTCAACCGGGAGTTCTCTTCAGAGAATTGGCATTTTATCAGTTCATCAGATTGGGAACGTGCATTCGAGGAAGCGGAAGATCATGCTAATTACGACCAGCCTCTTGATATTACTGGTTCTGACATCAGTCATGACATGATACAAATAGCTAAGAGCAATGCAATGGAAGCAGGTTTGGGTGACTTGATCCAGTGGAAACAAATGCAGGTGAAAGATTTTCATCCCAAAAAAGATAACGGCTATCTCGTAGCCAATCCTCCTTATGGAGAACGGATGGGAGATAAGCCGGAAGTAGAGGAGATGTACAGAGATTTAGGTGTGATTATGCGTGATTATCCATCATGGAGTGTCTATATTCTTACATCAAACGAAAGCTTCGAGAGCCTTTACGGAAAAGAAGCGACTAAAAAACGTAAATTGTTCAACGGCTTCATCAAAACCGATTATTATCAGTATTTCGGAAAGCATGTAAAGTGATCAAACAGCTATAAAACAAGGGGAGCTTACTGTGAGTCTATCTACTGAGCAAAAATTTTGGAGTTTGTTGAAAGAACAGTCATCTTTTCAAGAAGCTATTGGCTTGATGGCCTGGGATATGCGAACAAAAGCACCAAGCAAAGGGATGGATAACCGTTCAGAAGTGCTAGGAGTTCTTTCACAGAAAGTACATGAAATTCAAACCTCTGATGTGCTGAAGGAGTACATTGAGGAACTGAAGAACAAACCTTCAAGTAATCGGTTGACTGCTTCTCTGCAAGTCGCAGAAGAAACCTATGACCGCACGACAAAGATTCCTGCTTCTATGTATAGAGAGTATGTAACTCTTCAGTCACGAGCGGAATCAAGGTGGGCTGAAGCTAAAGAAAATAATGACTTTAAAAGTTTTCAGCCGTACTTAGAAGAGTTAGTAAAATACAATCGTGAATTCGCCAATTTGTGGGGCTATGAACAACACATATACGATGCCCTGCTTTACAATTATGAACCCGGGGTCACGGTCGAGCAGCTGGATGCAGTATTTCCTAAGGTTCGTGAATCCTTAACCAGTCTACTTAATGAAATTAAAAACGCGCCTGTGCAGCCGGATCCCGAAGTTTTAAAAGGCCATTTTCCTAAACAACAGCAGGAAAAGTTCAGTGAAGAGATTTTAAAGCGTATGAGTTATGATTTCGAAGCAGGCCGTTTAGACGAGACAATTCACCCCTTTGCCATCGGCTTGAATGTAAATGATGTTCGCGTAACTACGAAATATGATGAGAAAGATTTTCGCACGGCTGTGTTCGGTACGATTCATGAAGGAGGGCATGCACTTTATGAACAGAATATCGATCCCAACCTGTCTTTTACTCCTCTCGCTACTGGAACGTCTATGGGAATCCATGAATCTCAATCGTTGTTCTGGGAAAACTTCATAGCTCGCAGCCGGCCATTTTGGGAGACGCATTATGAAGTCTTCCGGTCCTATGCTCCTCGGCGATTCGAGCAAATACCTTTAGAGGATTTTTTCCGTGCAGTAAATGAAGTGAAACCTTCACTTATAAGAATTGAAGCGGACGAACTGACCTATCCACTTCACATAATGGTCCGTTACGAATTAGAAAAAGCATTGATTCAAGGCGATATTGAAGTGAAGCATTTGCCCGAGTTGTGGAACGAGAAAATGCACAGTTATTTAGGTGTTACTCCTCGCAAGGATTCTGAAGGGGTACTTCAGGATATCCACTGGGCAGGGGGAGACTTCGGTTATTTCCCTTCCTATGCTTTAGGTTACATGTACGCTGCCCAAATCCAGCATGCGATGAAGCAGGAGATTGACATAGATGAAACGATCAAGGCTGGCGATTTTCATCAAATCAAGCAGTGGCTGACGAAGAACATTCATCAATACGGTAAAATGAAAAAGCCGCTGTCTATTCTAAATGATGTGACAGGCGAAGGACTGAACGCTGATTATTTAATTTCTTATTTGACGGATAAATATCGAGGCATCTATCAATTCTAGTATGTAAAAAAAACCAGCTGTTTAACACAACAGCTGGTTTTTTTTATGAAAATTCATTTTTGAGATTAGTCGGGTTAAGGTCGGCATCTTCATAAATGCCATTGATGGTTTCCTGGAATTTTTCGAATTCCTCATTTGCTGAAGTCAGATCTGCATCTGTGAGGCTTTCATCAAGAGCGGATTCTACTTCTTCAAAATATGATTTTAGAGATGGTAGAGCTTCTTCATATTGTTCAATGATGTCATCAGAAAGATCTGCTTCAATCTCATACTCTTCAACTTTAGCTGCCGCGTCACTTGCTGCAGATTTAGCTGCTTCTCCTGCTTCGCGGATGGTATCTTCGTCAGGTTCCTCTGCTCCGACAGCTGCTTCATAATCAGCGATCTGGGATTGTTCTGGACGGAATGTTGTAGCCATATCCTGCTGCACGTTTAAGATTTCTTTGTTAGTTGACGTGTCTTCATTGGCAGTTTCTTCTGTTTCATCGTTATCACTTGAGTCTGAGTTATTGCTGTCCTCTTCATTCGAACAGCCAGCCACTGTAATTACAGTAGCTATTCCTAATGTAATCAACCATTTTTTCATTATTATGTCCTCCTATGTATATACGTTTCAATGAGTAGTCTAAATACTCTATTTGTGCGTGTAAACTATTTTAAAAAATGTTATAATATGGAGAATTTTCTGAGAAAGATTGAAAAGTGTGAATTGCTGGTAATGAAATGCAGTTTACTCGTCTTGTCTGTTCTACAATAAGTTTTCTCGCACTCATGGTAATAGAGTGGAAAAAACTTTTAAGGATAATAATAAACTTATAAGGCACTCTAATTTAAAAAGGGGTGCGTTTATGGCTTTTATTCTTTCCTGCGCTCATCACGAAGCGGATTATAATTATAAACAAGAAGAGATTCAGAACTTCATACAGGAAACATTTCCGATGGATTCTTTACACAAGGAGCGGCTGCTTCCAGTTTTTCAAAATACGGAGATAAATAATAGACAATTAGCATTTCCGCTGCAATGGTATCAAACTGAAAAAACATTAGAAGAAGTCAATGAGTTGTATTGCGAAAAGGCTATTGAATATAGTGAAAAAGCTATAATGAATTGTTTGAAAAATCAAGTATTATTGAAACGTCCCATCAGTGCATCTGAAATCGATCATATTATTTTTATCTCATCTACAGGGATTTCGACCCCGACGATCGACGCTTACTTAATGGATAAATTGGATTTCTCTGAACAAACAAAGCGCACCCCTTTATTCGGTCTAGGATGCGCTGGAGGAACAAGCGGAGTAGCGAAAGGGTATGATTATCTTAAAGGTGCTCCTGATAAAAACGTTTTAGTCGTATGTGTGGAACTGTGCAGCCTTACTTTCCAGCACCGCGATATTAGTGTAAGTAATTTTGTAGGTTCAGCTTTATTCGCTGATGGAGCTTCTGCTGTCCTTATGGCAGGGGAAGAGTCCGAATTACTGAAAGAAAAGGCTGAAAGCGCACCAAGAGTCTTAGGAGCCAGTACGAGAACAAAGCCCCACAGTCAATCGGTGATGGGGTGGAAAGTTGTGAATACAGGGTTTGAAGTTATTTTCAAAAAAAGCATTCCTAAATTAGTGCGTAGTTTCTGGAAAGACCATATGAAGGATTGTTTCCTAGAATACAATGTGGAGCCTTCTGAAATGCCGTTTATAGTCGCTCACCCAGGAGGTAAAAAAGTTATAGAGGCTTATATCGAATCATTGGAGATTGATACAAAGGCTTTGGATTATACAAAAGAAGTGTTAAGTAACCACGGAAATATGTCTTCTCCAACGGTTCATTTTGTTTTAGAACGTATCATGGTAAATAATCCTCCACAAGGGACGAAATCTTTCATGACTTCTCTTGGACCTGGATTCTCTTCAGAAATCGTAAGTTTGGAGTGGGCATGACATGTGGTTGTTTATTTTTTTAGTCATTCAACGGGTAGCCGAGCTTATCGTCGCTCATTCTAATAAAAAGTGGATGTTCAGCAGAGGCGGTGTAGAAGTCGAAAGTCGTCATTATTTTCTGTTCATTGTTCTTCATGTTTCATTTTTTTCCATTTTGTTATTTGAGTGGTTCTACTTCCGAGGGACGGACATGTGGCTTTCTCCTGTATTGATCGTTACATTTGTTCTGCTTCAAATACTGCGGATCTGGTGTATCCTTTCACTCGGCAGGCGGTGGAACACTAAAATTATCGTCATTCCTAATGAACATCTGGTGGAAAGAGGTCCATACCGTTATATTAAACACCCGAATTACATCATCGTCTTTTTAGAGTTACTAATTATACCGCTTCTTTTTCAGGCTTACTTTACCGCTATTGTCTTTCCATTACTGCATCTACTGGTACTTACCGTTCGTATTCCTGCTGAAGAGAGAGCACTTGAAGGGGAATTTTGAATATAAAAGATTGCTGTGATTTATTTGTTTTGCTATAATCTAATCATTAATGAAAATCATTATCAATTAGGGAGTGGCAGATATGATGGTTTTTCTTTTATTATTCATTGTCGCGATTTATAGTATAGTGATCGTTCGGATGATGGCTAAAGGCGGGTCAGCAGCGGCCCAGTCTGTTATTCAAATCATGGCAGCGTCAAAAGATAAACATCAGGAAATTCCGCAAAAACCTTGCAAAAAAACATTAACAGCCAAGTGATTCACACTTGGCTTTTTTTATTTGTTATAATGAAAATAAGAGAAATTACTCACATGTTGTCGTTTAAAGTTCTGTTTACCAAGGAGCGTTCCATGAAGAAAACTCACTCATTAGCTTACTATTTAGAAGATTTATGGTCGAGAGGCTTCAAGCTTTCTGATGAAGATGTTCATTTTATTTATTTTGGTAAAAACTCAACGAATGTAGAAGAATGGAAAACGATTTTAGCATTGAAGATGACTTTGAAATTGCAGAAAAAATTCGACCCAAGTTTTTACATAAGTGTTTTAGAACATATTTCTTCATCATCAATTACCACAAGAAAGCAAGCTTACGAATCTTTAGAACGAAGGGGTCTGACTTCGAACCAATAAAAAAAGGAATCAGTAACCTTTCAGTTACTGATTCCTTTTTAGCTCTGCTCGTGCCAGCCGATCCGCGTGTTTATTCTCTTTATCAGATATCCATTTATAAAATACATATGAAAACTTATCGTGAAGTGCAAGAATTTGATTCAATAACGGAGTATAAACCGGGTTTTTACAATAGGTCTTTTCAACGGATTGAATGACGATTTGGGAGTCACAGCGGATGGATATAATTTCGCCAGGGAAATGCTGCTGACAATATTGCAAAGCGCGAATAACCGCGTGGAACTCAGCCTCATGATTTGAACAAACTCCCAAGTGTTCACTGAATTCAAAACGGTTCTTACCTTGTTTGATGTGGACACCGATGGAGCTGGGTCCTGGGTTTCCTGCGCTCGCGGCATCTGTATAGACCTCTATCATGGTTCCTCAGCTCCTTTCAGGTTTATATATATGTGATGATTACGGTATCAGCGCACGTATACGAAATAAAACCGCAAGTAAATTCGAACAAACTAATTAATCAAAGCTTATCTTATCAAAAGTGATTCATTTAAAAGTTTTAGCCGCATATAAAAACGGTGTATCCATAAAAGCTACGATAAACTTGATAATATAAGTCGTCAGGAATATTTCCAGCCAAATGTCAAAGGGATATAATCCGTAAAAGGCGATTCCACAGAAAATGGCGCTGTCCAATAACTGACTGACCATTGTACTGCCATTATTCCTTACCCACAACGTCTTGTCAGAAGTGAACACGTTTTTCAGTTTAGAATAAAGCCATACATCGAAATACTGACTGACAATGTAGGCTAGAAGACTTCCTGCAGCGATTTGTATCGTTACTCCAAACAGCGACTCCAAAGCAGGCTGCGCAATATCCGAGGATGCGGGAGTGAACAACATGGCCATCTGCATCATGATAGTCATGGCAATCAATGTCGAGAATCCCATCCAGACTGCTTTTTTGGCATCGTTTTTCCCATATTTTTCATTTAAAATATCCGTTGCGAGAAATGCTGTACCATAAACGATATTTCCAAGGGTGGCGGTTAAGCCGAACAGTTCAATCGTCTTAACTACTTGAATGTTCGCCACAACAGTAGCCATTCCGATCCAAACGAACAATCCTGGTTTACCGAACAGTTTATAGACTCCTAATAATAAGCTGAAATTTATAATGGCAAATATGATCCATATCCACTCGTTACTCATTTTTTTCCTCCTTAGTTTTGATAACGCGGGAGTTTACGAACCGCGTGACAACAGCCATTAATTATACGGGGATTTGTATTGACTTTCAATAGAATTATATAATCATACTAGAACGATGGTCATTTAGGTACAATAGTATTAACAGGATCGCTGAAGGAGTTGTTTGCATTGAAATCTGATATTGAAATCGCCTTAGAAGCACGTATTAAACCCATTAAAAACATCGCAGAGAACCTATCGTTAACTTCAGATGAATGGGAGCCGTATGGCCATGATAAAGCCAAACTTTCACAACACATTTTGGATAAATTCCTTGATAAAAATGACGGAAAAATCATATTGACTACATCAATTAACCCGACTCCGGCGGGAGAAGGAAAATCTACAGTCACTGTAGGACTGGGACAGGCTTTAAATTTATTAGATAAAAAAGCAGTAATTGCTCTGCGCGAGCCTTCTCTTGGACCTACGATGGGACTGAAGGGGGGAGCGGCTGGAGGTGGTTATGCCCAGGTTGTTCCTATGCAAGATATTAACTTGCATTTCACCGGTGATCTTCATGCGATAACAGCAGCCAACAATGCACTGGCAGCCTTCATCGATAATCATATCCACCAAGGAAACGACTTGCAAATTGATCCGCGTAGAGTGGAATGGAAGCGAGTACTGGATATGAACGACCGGGCACTGCGTGAAGTGGTCGTCGGCCTCGGGGGGCCTGCGAAGGGGGTGCCGAGGGAAGATGGCTTCACTATTACTGTAGCTTCTGAAATTATGGCGGTTCTTTGTTTAGCCAGTGATTTGCAAGATTTAAAAGCTAGATTATCGCGCATCGTCATCGGTTACACCTACAATAAAGAACAGATAACGGTCAAACAGCTGGGGTTTGAAGGTGCACTTACTTTATTGCTTCACAAGGCCATGAAGCCTAATCTTGTTCAAACGCTGGAAAATACGCCAGCCATCATCCATGGCGGACCTTTTGCGAATATCGCTCATGGCTGCAATAGTCTGATTGCAACAAAAACAGCTGCGAGACTAGGGGACTATGTAGTTACAGAAGCAGGTTTTGGAGCAGATTTAGGGGCTGAGAAGTTTTTAAATATCAAAACACGCGCCGGTCAATTCGAACCGAGTGCCGTCGTTATCGTGGCTACTATTAGAGCCTTAAAGATGCATGGAGGTGTAGAAAAGAGTCAGTTGGACAAGGAGGATTTAGACTCTCTTACTCGGGGAGTGGCCAATCTTAAGAAGCATATGGAAACCATAGATCAATTCAATCTTCCATACGTCATAGCTATCAATCGTTTTCCTACTGATACTCATAAGGAAATTCAGTGGTTGAAGGATTGGTGTGACGATCAAGGCGTCGCGTCTTCCTTAACCGAAGTGTTTACTAAAGGGGGAGAAGGCGGGCTTGATCTAGCTGAAAAAGTGATGAAGTGCTGCGAGTCTAAATCGGGAAAATTTACTTATACTTATGATCTACAGGATTCTACAGAAGAAAAAATTCATAAAGTGGCCGTGAAAATATATGGCGCCGGCCATGTAGAATATACCTCAAAGGCTAAGAAACAATTGGCACTGTTGAACAAGCACGGACATGATCAATTGCCTGTCTGTATGGCAAAAACACAGTACTCTCTTTCAGATGAGCCTGGACTGTATGGACGTCCTCAAGGATTTACAGTTACAGTGAGAGAATTAAAAGTGTCTGCAGGGGCAGGTTTCATCGTTGCTTTAACGGGGGAAGTGATGACTATGCCCGGCTTGCCGAAAAAGCCGGCTGCATTAAATATGGATGTAACAGAAGATGGCACGATAACCGGATTATTCTAACCGCGTAAGCTGCTATTTCGCATCCTTTATCGGGAGAGGAGGATAACTATTGAGCATTCGTATCGGGTTAACGGGCTGGGGAGATCATGCTACTCTGTACCCTGACCAAACTAAACCAGATGAAAAACTATCCGTATATGCCTCTCATTTTCCAGTCGTTGAGGTAGATACTGCATTTTATGCTATCCAGCCGGTCACCCATTATGAAAAGTGGCTGAAACAAACGCCGGATAACTTCTCTTTTGTCATCAAAGCGTTCCAACAGTTGACCGGCCATGACCGTGAAACGAGAACAGTCCAAGAAGCGAAGGATCTCATCAAAAGATATGAAGAATCAATCCAGCCTGTGGTGGAAGCGAATAAGGTACAAGCTCTTCTGTTTCAATTCCCGCCATGGTTTGATGTGCGTAAAGAACACATTCAAAAGCTGAGGCTGATTAAAGATTGGCTCGAACCTTATCCGCTTGCCTTAGAATTCCGCAACCGGTCTTGGTTTACGGATAAATATAAAAATCAAACTTTGGATTTTATGAAGGACCAGCAATGGATTCATACGATATGTGATGAACCTCAAGCAGGGGAAGGCTCTGTCCCATTAGTGGAGGTACCTACTCATGCTACACAGACACTGGTGCGTTTTCATGGAAGAAACGTACATGGATGGAACAAGAATGGAAGAAAAGACTGGCGTAAGGTGAGGTTCTTATACAGGTATAATGAACAAGAACTGAAAGAATGGAAGGAAAGAGTAGATAGACTGCAAGCAATCACACCTGAAGTAACGCTGCTGTTCAATAATAATTCAGGAGGAGATGCGGCAGATAACGCTAAACAAATGCAAGAACTGCTCCAAATCGAATATGAAGATTTAAACCCGAGACAAATGGATCTTTTTCAATTTTAGAGGTGTTAGAATGAATCAGAAAAACGTCATCCAGGCTATAAAGAAACTAGTTCATGAGCACTTTGCTGAAGACCCTACCGGCCACGACTATTATCATATGGATCGTGTCGCCAAATGGTCGCTTGCTATTGCACATGATGAAGGAGCCGATCTTTTTGTAGCAGAGGCAGCAGGCTGGCTCCACGATATAGGTGATGCGAAATTGTTCGATCATCCTGAAACCGCCTTAGAAGAACTGAGGGACTTCCTTCTCACTCTTCAATTAAACGAACAGAAGATAAATGATATTTTCGCTGCCATTCAAGATGTTTCCTTCTCAAAAGGCACTGTACCAGAAACGCTAGAAGGAAAGATTGTCCAGGATGCCGACCGGCTTGACGCTCTCGGTGCAATCGGAATCGCCCGGACATTTGCTTATGGAGGTAGTCATAAACAGCTGTTACACAGTGATCAAAGCTCCACATCCATTCAACATTTTTATGATAAACTGCTCACATTATCATCCAACGTGCACACTCCTTTTGCAAAGAAGGAAGCAGACAAACGGCACAAATATATGTTAAATTATTTAGAGCAATTTTTTGAAGAATGGAACACAGAGGGAATTTAGAGAAAGCTGGTGAAGCTCTATGAACAATGAACAAACATACTTAGAATTATGTAAAGAAGTGCTGAATAAAGGATCGGTCAAGGGTGACCGTACCGGTACAGGAACGTATTCTTTGTTCGGATATCAAATGCGCTTTGATTTACAAGAGGGATTTCCTTTACTGACGACTAAAAGAATACCCTTTCGATTAATCGTGAGCGAACTTTTATGGTTTATCAAAGGAGATACGAATATCCGTTACCTGTTGGAGCACAACAATAACATATGGAATGAATGGGCCTTTCAATCATATATCGAAAGCTCCGAATACGAAGGACCGGACATGACCGATTTTGGCAGGCGCAGTCAGCAGGATGAAGAATTCAAAGCTTCCTATGATAAAGAAATGGCTGCATTCAAAGAAAAAGTTTTGCATGATGACAGTTTCTGCGAGCGTTTTGGTGACCTGGGATCAGTCTATGGCAAACAGTGGAGAGCTTGGGAGACAACGCGCGGTGACACCATCGATCAGCTTAAGGATGTTATTTACAACATTAAACATAATCCCGATTCGAGAAGGCACATTGTTACAGCCTGGAATCCAGAGGATGTGCCTTCCAATATGGCTTTACCTCCGTGTCATATGATGTTCCAGTTTTATGTAGCTGATGGGAAGTTGTCCTGTCAGTTGTACCAACGAAGTGCTGATATTTTTCTTGGCGTACCTTTTAATATTGCAAGCTATGCGCTTCTTACCCATTTGATTGCGAAGGAATGTGGTTTGGAGGTAGGTGAATTCGTTCACACGCTAGGAGATGCCCACATCTACTCAAACCATATCGAACAAATAGAAAAGCAGCTGTCGAGAACACCGAAAGAATCTCCAGAATTATTATTGAATAAAGAAATCGAGAGCTTGTTCGATTTTGAAGTGGGAGATATTAAATTAGAAGGCTATGACCCACATCCCGGGATAAAAGCTCCAGTAGCCGTGTAAACTTGTTATAAAAAAGATATTAGTAGAGAGGTGAGGTTATGATTTCTTTTGTGTTTGCAATGGATAAGAATCGTTTGATAGGAAAAGACAATGATTTGCCTTGGCATATCCCTCGGGATTTTAAATTTTTTAAAGATACGACCTGGGGGCAGACGATTATTATGGGGAGAAAGACTTTCGAGTCGTTCGGGAAGCCCCTTCCAGAACGGAAACATATTATTTTGACATCAGATGAAAACTATGAAGTGGAAGACTGCGAAATCATTCATTCGATAGATGATATTATCCGTTTAAATGAATCTTACCCTGACGTTGAATGGTTTGTCATAGGAGGCAGCGTATTATTTGAGAAAATGCAGCCTTTCGCCGATCGGATGTATATGACGTATATTGACCATGAGTTCGAAGGAGATACTTTCTTCCCTGAATATGAGGAAGCGGATTGGCATTTAGTGGAGGAGAAGAAAGGCATCAAGGACGAGAAAAATCCTTATGATTATTATTTCCGCATTTACGACCGTGTGAGATTATGAGCGTTAACAATGTGAAAATTTGTGGCGCGGTCCTTGCCGGTGGCGGCTCTACAAGGATGGGAACAGATAAATCTCAAATGACTCTTGGTGGTCAGAGGGTGCTTGATAGGATATTTAACACGTTGGAGAAGGTTGTCCCTCGTGTATTTGTAAATTGTAATTACACTGTAGAACCCTATCCATGCATAAAGGATCAGCATCCGGGCAACGGACCTCTAGGAGGAATCCACGCCGTCCTCGATGCGGCCGATGAAGGTTACGTCACGATTTCAGCCTGTGATACACCTTTTATCGACCCACAAATAATAGAAGCTATAAAGCAACACATAACCCCTTATACCGATGCGGTCATCCCTGTATATGGAGGCCGTGTTCAACCGCTGTCTGGCATATATCATCAAAGCCTTGCTCCACTTTGTGAGGAGTTGATTTCCCGTGAAGAACGTAAAGTGGTCTCTCTTTTAGAAGAAGAGAGGTGTCGAGTCACGTATGTACATGACTTTACCGGTATGTCAGAGGAAACGCTTGCCTGGCATTTTTTCAATATGAATACAAAAAAAGACTTTGAAGAAGCGATGATTCATTTGGAAAAATCCAGTATCGATAAAGACAACCGCCATCAAACGTGATATGATAGACAAAGATTGATATATGAACCATGTAAACGTTTAAGCTTATGTTTATATAAAGGAAGGTGACTCTATGTTATCTAGCATCGGTATACCAGGATTAATTTTAATTCTTGTCATTGCACTAGTGATTTTCGGACCGAAAAAGCTCCCGGAAATAGGCAAAGCTACAGGAGAGACTTTGAGGGAATTCAAAAAATCTGCACGTGATTTGACCGAAGATGGAAAAGATGAAGTGTCAGAATCTAAAAATATCATAGACGGTAATAACTCTAGCCAGCAAAAATAATCATCATACTGGAGTGTTGAAACATGCTATCGAGTATTGGCGTGCCAGGTCTTTTACTTATATTGATTACCGCTTTAGTCGTTTTCGGTCCCGCTAAACTTCCTGAGATTGGGAAGGCGTTCGGCAGTTCCTTAAAGGAATTTAAGAAAGCTACTGGTGATTTAATGTCGGATGAGCAGTCCTCTGCTAAAGAAGACAAAAAAGGTAAATAAAGAAGATGTAAGGGGCTTCCCTTACATCTTCTTTATGTCAGGCCGCTAACTATAGCCTGGGAGGATGTAGATCATGTCAGATAACAGTAATTCCAATCACGACCTGGAAATGAATATAACCGATCATTTAACAGAACTGAGAAGACGGATCATTTGGTCGCTTGCATCATTCATCATATTTTTTATCGCAGGGTTCGTCTACATTCGTGAAATCTACAGCTTTCTTGAATCGGACATCCCTATAAAACTCAGCGTGACAAGCCCTGGTGAAATCATTTGGATTTATTTCACGCTTGCAAGCATCATAGCTCTTATTGGCTCTCTGCCTATGTTAAGTTTGCAGCTATGGTTATTTATCAAGCCGGCCCTCACTCCAAAAGAAACGAAAGTGTCACTGGCTTACATACCTGCCATATTTTTGTTGTTTGTGTCCGGATTAGCTTTCGGTTACACCGTTTTTGTGCAGCTGATTTTACCCTTCTTACTTTCACTGAACGACGGCATGTTCAATGAACTGTTTACTGTGGAACGTTATTTCCGGTTCGTCTTTAGAGTGACCATTCCGTTTGCTCTACTCTTTGAAATCCCGATATTTGTCATGTTTCTGACAAGCCTCGGAATTCTGAATCCAGAGCTTCTCGTTAAAATACGAAAATATGCATATTTCGTATTGATCATTATTGGAACGATGATTTCACCGCCGGATTTCATTTTGCAGATCGTAGTTGCAATTCCACTCATTATTTTATACGAAGTAAGTATAATCCTTTCCCGTATCGTTTATCGTAAAAAACTTAAAGCGCACAGGGAATTCATGGAAGACAGTGAAAGCTAGATTTATCGTGAAAGACTAACTTTTGCTATAACAACGTAAACATGTTAAAACTATACAAAAGAGACTGCAGGGAGGGGATCTGTAGTGAGATCGTTCTACCATTACATGATGAGATACAGGGGCAACAAACAAATAGATGATGAAAGACAGCTGGCGGATTGGATGTTTGAAGATCATAGTTTTCCTAAACAGGCAAAATCTTATGATGAAATCAGCAGTTATTTGGAGTGGAATGTGCCATTTCCTAATGCGCTTGCAGTATTTGATCGTTTATATGACGCTTACCAAATCGAAGAAAATTAACTATGAAGATACCTTCTCACAGGTATCTTTTATTTTTTCCAGGTGCAATAAAATCTAGTATAATGGTAAGTAAGAGTTTTAGAGAGAAAGTAGGGTATTTATGAGAATTTTACATACAGCCGATTGGCACCTTGGTAAAATCGTCAACAACGTTTATATGACAGATGATCAAGCTTATATTCTGGATCAGTTTATAGATATAGTAAAAGACACACAGCCTGATGCCGTAGTGATAGCAGGTGACTTATACGACAGATCTATCCCTCCTAAGCAGGCCGTTGACTTATTGAACAAAACATTGACTAAGTTAATCAACGATTTACAAATTCCCGTTCTCGCGATTTCTGGGAATCACGACAGCCCTGACAGACTGGAGTTCGGTGCGCAGCTATTTCGCAAACAAGGGTTTTATTTGGATACGAAGCTATCTAGTAACTACGAACCCGTGTCGTTTGAAGACGAATATGGTCCTGTTCACTTTCATCTAATCCCTTATGTGGAACCCGCAGAAGTCGCTTACATGCTTAAAGATGATTCTATAAAAAGTCATCAGCAGGCAGCGGAGCGGCTGATTGAATTCATTATGGAGAAATATGATAGAAACGAACGTCATATTTGGGTCGGACATGCCTTCATTGCCGGAGGAATGGAATCTGAATCTGAAGAACGCCTTTCGATGATAGGCGGAAGTCCATATGTGGATGCGTCATTGTTTGAAGACTTCTCATATGTAGCTTTAGGTCATTTACATCAGGCACAAAGAATCAAAAGAGAAGCCGTCAGATACAGTGGTTCTATCTTGAAGTATTCCTTTTCGGAAGTGAACCATAACAAATCAGTGACTCTTGTAGAATTGAAAGATCGCGATGATTTCACTTTCGAACAAATCCCTTTACTACCTAAGCGTGACTTTGAAGTGGTAGAGGGCTATTTTGATGAACTGATGTCAGGCGGCAGTGCGAAAAGTGACGAGAACTATTTGCACATACGTCTTCTAGATGATGGTCAAATCCTTGATCCAATGGGAAAACTGAGAAAAGTGTATCCTAATATCCTTCATTTAGAGAGGGCCTCTTTCACTGCATCTAATCAAAAAGAAAAGGTGCAGCAGCTGCAATCAAGACAAAAACAAAGTCCTCTCGAGTTATTTTCAGCTTTTTACGAAGATATTAAAGGAGATGAGCTGCCTGAACAAAGGAAGCAATTGATCCAGACCGCGATTGAAGATGTGAGAGCGGCAGAAAGGGGGAAATAGCATGAAAGCCATCCATTTGACGATGAACGCATTTGGCCCATACAAATATAAGCAAGTCGTGGATTTCACCCAGCTTGGGGGTGAATCTATATTTTTAGTAACCGGCCCTACCGGCGCTGGTAAAACTACAATTTTTGATGCGATGTGTTTTGCACTCTACGGGAGAGCGAGCGGCACCGATCGCGATCAGGATACATTGAAGAGTCATTTTGCAAAAGATGACGAGACGACTTATGTGAATTTCGTTTTTATGCTTCGCGGCAAACAATACCGTATTGAACGGATGCCCAAGCAATGGAAGAAAAAGGAGCGTGGTGAAGGCTTGAAAGAGGAGCCGACACGTGCTCAGCTATATTTGATCCAAGACGAAGAAGAACGTCTCCTAGCTTCAAAAATCAAAGAGGTCAATGAAACGATTGAAGACCTGCTGCGCCTCGACTATGAGCAATTCAGAAAAATGATAATGATCCCTCAAGGTGAGTTTCGGAAGCTTATCTCAGAGAATAGTAAGGAAAGGGAAGATATTTTACAAAAAATATTTCACACTCATTTCTATTCCCAATTGACCGATCACTTCAAGTCTCTAACTAAAAACTTAGAAGAACAAATGAAGCAGTTCGAATGGAAGCTGGAGCAGGAAACCGAAAAAATTCAATGGGACCGGGAAGAAGAAGTTACGGAAAACACACCTGATAAAATCGTCGAACGGTTGGAACGTACACTCACCCATCAAAGGTCTCAAAAAACGACGGAAGAAGAGCAGCTTAAAGTTTTAAATAAAGCGACAGAAAAAGCCCAGGAAAATTTTCATCACTCAAAAAACATTGAAGATCTATTCGTCGAACAAGCTAAGCTTCGTGAAGAGAAACAACTATTGAATGAAGAACAAAAAACTATGGACCAAATAAATTTATCAATTGAACTGGCAAAGCGCGCTGCAGAAGTCCACCCCTTCAAAAAACAAGTGGATGAACGACAGCAAGAAAAACAGCGTCTAGAGAAACAATTAGAATCGCATAAGATACAAGTGGACCAGGCCGAAAAGAAGTATGATAGTGCCAAACAGTTGTATGAAAAAGAAAAGTCTAATCAAGAACATAGAGAACAATTAAAAGAAGATATGAAAAGAAAACAAGAAATGCTTGATCGACTGGGGCAAGTGCTGACACTTGATCAATCGGTACGTGAATTGGAGAACAAACAGGCAGGCCTTAAAAGTGAACAGAATGAAATAAATAATCATAAAACATCCAGTCTTGAGGAAAAAGAAAGGCTCAACAAATACGCTTCGATGGAGAGAGAAGTTACGACAACTTTATATGAGGCAAAAGAAAAAAATACAGAGATCTTTCGACAGCTTGATCACATCAATAAGTTAAGAAACGAATGGAAAAAGCTTCAGACTTTAAGAACGAAGTATCAAAATTTAAGGAATGAAACAAGAACGGTTCATACTCAAAAAACAGACGCAAAGAAACATTATGATCATGCGATTGAAGAGCTGAAGCAGCACCGTGCTTACCATTTAGCTTTAGACCTCTCAGGCGATCAGCCTTGCCCTGTATGTGGGTCAAGCGAGCACCCATCGCTGGCCGAACAGCCCGAAGGTGTCAAATCAAATAAAGAAATCGATGAGTTGAAGTCGCAGTACGAAATGGCTGCACATAAGTATGAACAAAAATATGAAACAATGACAACGGCGAAAGCAGAAGGTGAGTCTCAAAAGCAGATCGTAGAAACATTGTGCAAGGAAATCTCTCACCTTAAAGCTGATGAGCTTACGGATGAATTGATAGAAGAGTATCATCGAGAATCATTAGATGCTTCTAATGACCAAAAACGCCGGACCGAAGAAGCTGAGAAACAATTGAAGCAAGCTCAAGAAGCAGCGGACCTTCTAAAGAAAGTGGATGATAAGCTTCAGCGATGGCGTGAACAGGAAGAAGCACTTATAAAACGCTCTCACCAATTGGAGCAGGAAAAGGTTCAAGTCGAAACTCAACTCCATCATCTTAAAAATACGTATGCGTTTGAAACATTTGACTCAAAAAAAATGGAAGAGCGTGCAAGCGAAGCTGTAAAAAGGTATGAACGGGCCGTCAATGAATGGGAAAAAATCCAGGAAGATTATCAAACGTTCCTTGAGCAATACCAGACGTCCATTACAAAAAAAGAAGAAACTGAGCGATACTTTAAGGATTCGAAACAAGTTCTTAAGGAAAAAGAAGAGCAGTTCCATTTGAAGCTTGAACAATTTCAGTTCCAATCGGTCGAACACTATACATCAGCTTTAAAGCCGGCTGATGAAATCCAGAGCATGGAAGATCGCATTCAGTCATTTGAAAAGCGCAAGGCAATCGCAGATGAACGGTTACAAGAGCTGAATATCAAATTGGCTGGCCAGTCGCGCCCGGATCTTGATCAAGTACATGAAGTTTGGGAAATAAAAAAAGCAGAAGTCGAAAAGCAACAACAAGTCGTTCACCATTTACAGGTTGTCTGCAGCCAAAACGAAACAGTCGCAGATACGATGAAAAATCTACTGGCAGAACAAGAGGATTTTTCCCGTCAATATTATGATTTAGCCGAGCTGTCCAACCTGGCAAGAGGGGATAATCCTTTAAAACTTTCCCTTGAACGATACGTTCTAGCCTCTTATCTGGATGAAATTCTGATTCAAGCCAACATCCGTCTTGATCAAATGAGCGACCACAGATACCAATTGACCCGCAGTGATGCCGTCGCAAAACGAGGAGCACAAAGCGGTCTGGACTTGGAGGTCATCGATCATCACACTGGTCAAAAACGTTCAGTCCGAACCCTGTCAGGAGGGGAGGGGTTCAAAGCAAGCTTAAGCCTTGCTTTAGGAATGTCAGACGTGGTGCAGTCTCATGCGGGGGGTGTACAGTTGGAAACGTTATTTATCGACGAAGGTTTCGGCACACTGGATGAAATTTCGCTTGAGCAAGCGATCGGATGCTTAAGAAGTCTTCAGGATGGGAATCGAATGTTAGGTATCATTTCACATGTCCCTCAATTGAAGGAAGAGATTCCTGCCAAGCTGCAAATCCACTCAGGCCCGGAAGGATCTACAGTAGAATTCACTTTTCAATGATCATTAAATAAAGGGGGAAATATTATGTCTACACCACTTTCCATGGAATGGACACTCATAACCGGCGGCAAAGAAAAGCGTGTCAATCCGGACGATAATTTATTTGAAATCACGTTTGAAGGCTACAAGCTGTTTCCGATGAATGAAACGATTGAAATTAAGAGAAATGTGCGAGCAGATCAAATCGGTTCAGGGGAAATCAAAGAACTTTTACTTAAAGATAATACAACTATTTGCAAGTATCGATTAATTTCCCTGCATTCCGTCAATTAAATGAAAAAGCATAGAACACGTCGTGTCACTTCCTGCGGTTGCCCGGGAAATAAAAACCGGGGAAATAAAGCAAATAAAGGAGATTGTTGTGCAAATATTCATCAATGATTGGGCAGAAATTTTATCAGAAGAATTGAATAAGACATACTATCAAAAGCTGAGAGAGTTTCTAAAAAAAGAATACGCGACTGAACGAGTTTTTCCGCGAATGGAAGATATTTATGCGGCTTTCCATCATACGGCTTACGAACAGACAAAAGTTGTGATTATCGGACAGGATCCTTATCATGGAGAAGGTCAAGCCCATGGGTTCAGCTTTTCTGTGCAAAAAGGAGTGGACATTCCTCCCTCTCTTCAAAACATCTTCAAAGAGTTGAAAAGCGATACAGGAATAGAGCCGCCAAACCATGGCAATTTGGTAGCGTGGGCTGAGCAGGGCGTCCTTTTACTGAATAGTGTGTTGACCGTACGTGCCCATAAAGCCAATTCCCACCGTAATCAGGGATGGGAAGTATTCACTGATCGAGTGATTGAAGCTCTTAATCAGAGAGAACGGCCAGCCGTATTTATATTATGGGGGAAACCCGCACAGCGAAAAGCGGCTTCTGTCGATACGAGTAAACATCTAGTTCTGCAGGCACCCCATCCAAGCCCATTAGCAGCCTACCGTGGTTTTTTCGGAAGTCGACCGTTTACTAAAGCGAATGAATTCCTTGAAAGCAAAGGACAAGACATGGTGAACTGGCGTATCCCCGATTAAACATCTATAAAAGCAAAGGCCCATACACCCTTTCTTCATCGAGCATAGGCTATGTTATGACGAGTTACGGAGGGGTCTTTATGTATCGTAATCAACCATTTTTCGGCCCTGCTAGAAATGTACCAGGCATCCAACCTCAACAGTTTCAAAATATGAGAGGAATACTTCCTAATTTTTTAAGTGGTGGAGGGCCTGGGCCGGGTGCCGGAGGATTCGGGCAAATGCCTTTCTTCGGTCCGCAAGCTCAAGTTCCAGCCGCCGGGGGGAATTGGCTAAATCAAATCCAGGGAGCATTGAAAGCTATGCAGTCTGCAGGTCCGATGATCAAACAGTATGGACCTATGGTGAAAAACTTACCTGCTATGATCAATATGATGAAGCTGATGAACGAATCAGACGATGAAGAAGCTGAAGATGAGGAATCTGAAGAAAGCAGCGGAAGTAAGAAAGAAGAACCTAAAAGAAAACACAAAGAGAAGGGCAGTTCTAACCACAAGCAAAGGAAGCGGAACAGTTCTAAAAAGGTGGAAAAGAAGAGGGAATCCTCTAATCAAGGAGCGTCACAGCCTAAGTTATACATTTAGGCTGTGCATGTTACTTGATTTTTTCTTTTATATTAGCAAAAATAGAAGATACGCATTGAACTTATCGATAATGGAGGTTCTCATATGAAGGAACAATATAAAAAAGCAACGTTCGCTGGAGGGTGTTTCTGGTGCATGGTCGAGCCCTTTGAAGAACGCCCTGGTATTATTTCAGTGAAATCGGGTTATACAGGAGGTCACACTGATAACCCTACTTATATGTCCGTGATTACGGAAACGACAGGCCACCGTGAAGCGGTTCAAATCGTATATGATCCAAGCATCTTCCCATATGAGAGGCTTGTAGAGATTTTCTGGCAGCAAATCGACCCTACAGATGCTGGCGGGCAGTTTGCCGATCGAGGGGAATCGTATACGACAGCGATATACTATCATGATGATGAACAGAAAAAGATAGCTGAAGAAAGTAAGAAGAGTATGGAAGCATCAAATAAATTCAAAAGCGAAATCGTAACCGATATTTTGCCAGCGAAAACTTTTTACGAAGCTGAAGAGAAGCATCAGGAGTATCATAAAAAGAATGCTTATCATTATAAAAGGTATAAAAAAGGTTCTGGCCGTGCAGATTTCATCAAGGATCACTGGCACGTTAATAAGAACAAAAAAGATCTTAAAGACAAACTGTCTTCCATTCAATATCACGTAACGCAAGAAAACGGCACAGAGCGCCCTTTTCAGAATGAATATTATGATCATGAAGGCGAAGGTATTTATGTTGATCTTGTATCTAAAGAGCCTTTATTCAGCTCAAAGGACAAGTATGATGCGGGCTGCGGGTGGCCAAGCTTTACGAAACCGATTGAAAAACAGCAGGTAAAAGAAAATGTTGATACCTCCCACGGCATGGTGCGTACAGAAGTGCGCAGTGATAAAGGAGACTCCCATCTCGGGCATATTTTTGACGACGGCCCTTCAGATCGAGGAGGAATGCGCTACTGTATTAATTCGGCAGCTCTCGAGTTTATTCCTAAAGAGGAACTGGACGAGAGAGGTTACGGATTTTTGAACTATTTATTTGATTGAGTGAAAGCAGGCCGGTTTAGTGCCTGCTTTTTTTACTTAGATGGTTTGGTATACTGTATATATGCCTGACATAAGGAGATGGACGCTGTGGGTAGAAAAAAAGCACTTACAAAAGAAGAACTTTTCCAGGCGACAGGACAACTGATCCGGACTGATGGCATTCATGGCGTTCATTTTAAAAAACTCTCAGAAAAGCTTGAGGTGGGCCGAAGTACACTTTACGAGTACTATCGGAACAAAGATCAGCTGTTGATCGCTTATTTGCGCGAAATTATGAATGAGATGAATGGACGCATAGAATCTATTCCTCATCATCTAAAAGCCAATGAAAAGCTTCGGAAGTTTTTATTTATACTCCTAGACCATGCTCAAATCCATCAGGTCGAAAGAATGATCAGGGATATTCAAACGAGTGATCAGGAACTTGCCGCGTATTATATGGAACAATTAGCTGAAGAACATCAAAAGGCTTATCAAATCATGATCGATTGGATTGAAGAGGCGAAGAGAAAGGGGATCTGGTCCGCGGAAGTAGATACGGGGATTATTGCCGACATTATTTTTCACGCGATTTTGTTTCCTTATAAAAATAAAGTGGGGAATGAACAAATGGCAGATCAAATTTTGAATTTGATCGAACACGGTGTGGCTGAGAATAAAATGACAAAATAACCTCGCTTCCAACTCAAAAGCGAGGTTATTATTTATTTAAATGGATTTTTCCATTCAGTGAGAAGGCCGTAATTACAGGATTCCTTATCATCAATATACTCAGCGATCGGACGCACAGGTGATCTTCCAGCTTTAAATAAAAAAGTGAGAACGGGATCATGAATTTCACTTTGAAGGATAAGGTTGACATATTCCTCCGGAGTGTATTCATCCTCGTATTTATAGTAAGAAGGCATACGTGCTCCTCCAATGAGTCGATCAAGCCCTAAGTGGACAACGGTTTCATACATAGCCTGAGTCAATTGGCTGCCTAAACCTAATGAGCGATATTCAGGATCCACGCAAATATCTACAACGTACAGCTCTGTACCTTTCTCATCGTGTGTCCTCATAGTCCCATTTCCTGTGATATCTTCCCACGTATGATCCTTTTGGTCATCCACCGTACATCTCATAGCTGTCATTGATCCTGCGATGATTCCTTCGACTTCAATGCAAAGACATCCTTCTGGGAAAATGCTGATATGCTCTTGAAGCTGAGATTGATTCCACCATAAGTCTGAAGGGAAAGGAGGAGGGAAGGCTTTCTTTTGTACCTCAATCAGGCGTTCAAAATCGTTGTCATTGTAATTACGTATATGTAAGTGGTTCAGACGTTTACCTTTTGCATCATAACCATAAATCCATTTATCCATTATGTTTCACCTCTTCAACTGTTTGTAAAATAGTATAGCATGCCTCTTCTTAAGAATGATATATCTCTGTTTTTGACATTATCTCGAATTAAAGATAAAATTCAATTATAGGTATTAGTAAAGGGAACTATATTAATATTATGTAAACTATATAGTAATCAGGAGGTTAAAGTTATGAAGATGAAACATATTTTTAAAGAGGGTCGTTCAAAAGATAGTCCCGTTCTCCTTCTTTTGCACGGTACTGGAGGTACAGAAGAAGATTTAATCCCTCTCGCTCAAATGATCGATCCAGAAGCGGCTGTCCTATCTGTTCGGGGGAATGTGTCTGAGCAGGGGATGCCCCGGTTTTTCCGTCGATTACGAGAAGGAGTATTTGATGAGGAGGATCTTGTATTCCGTACACAAGAATTGCAGGAGTTTCTAGATGAAGCTGCTTCAGCGTACGAATTTAACAGAGATCAAGTCGTGGCGGTCGGCTATTCGAACGGTGCAAATATAGCTGGCAGCTTAATGTTTCATTATGGAGAAAGCATAAAATCTGCTATATTGTTCCATCCTATGGTTCCTAGAAGAGGAATTGAGCTCCCTGATTTAACTGAGACCCGTGTATTTATTGGAGCAGGGGAAAACGATCCAATTTGTCCTGCTCAAGAGACTGTGGACTTAAAGGAGTTGCTCGAAAGTGCGGGTGCTGACGTTACGACCCACTGGGAACGGATGGGGCACCAATTGACAGAAGCAGAAGTGAATAAGTCTGCTAAGTGGTATAAGTCTAAATTATGAATTGAGTTGCAAGCCCATTCCTTGTATTATAGAGCTTGAAGGAGGCTGTTTTATAATGATTCATAAAACTTGGGACCAGACAGAACCGATTAAAAAAATTGAATGTGTTCATAATGAAGCGAAAAAGTTTGTCGTAAGTAATGTACTCACACCAGGAAAAGTTTACGACGTTCAAAACGAGAGTGAAGAGTTTTATTTCGTCATTGACAATTCAGGCCGTATCGGCGGTTTTTATAAAGAATATTTCAAAGAATTATAAAAACGATAGAAAGTTATTAGCTTCGCCTCAGTCTGTCGAAAATTATTCGACAGACTGATTTTAAATTATATAGTTAAACCTCAGTAACCCTCTACTATCTCCTATAGCTAGATCTCTGTTGAGCCCCGCCATCAACAATACTCTTTTACTAAATACGACAAAATCCTCCGGTTTAATATTTTTCATTATCCATGGAATTTGATTTATAGTTAAATGTTCAATTCTGCAAGACATTTTAACCTGGATGATCCTCCTCATCTATTCTTTTCTGAATCGGTGATGAATAGGTTGATAGAATTACGGTTACAATAGAATTGAGTATGTTTAACTTTAATTTAATGCTTTCGAAAGATCACTTCTTGTCAAGTCGTATTTCTTCATTGATAATAGAAGTAAGAGGTAAGAATAAAGGGGGAGTCATAATGGACAAACTTATTTTAGTACGCCACAGTGAGACAGAGGGTCAGCATGAAGACTCACCGTTAACAAAGTTAGGTGTCCGGCAAGCTCAAGTATTAGCCGCATTCCTGGACAATTCAGGTTATGAAATTAATCGCATCATCTCAAGTCCATTCCTGCGTGCAATCGAAACAATCAAACCGTATGCTATGGATAAAGGGATTGAAATTGAGCGGGACGAAAGACTGGAAGAACGGATTCTAAGTCACACCCCACTGGATGACTGGGAAGAAGTCCTTTATGACACATTCGAAGATCCAGAGATGAAAATGTCTGGAGGCGAATCCTCCATTGAAGCTAAGGAACGAGCGCTCTCCCTTATTGAAGAGCTTGAAGAAGAACAAGGGAATATCATTTTGGTCACTCACGGAAACCTATTAGCATTAATAATGCAAAAATATAAAAGAGAATTCGGATTCAATGAATGGAAACGGCTATCACGCCCTGATATATTTCTAGTTCAGAAACAGGGAGGCGAATATACCGTCGAAAGAGTTTGGCAGGAATAGACGAATATCGTGGAATTTAGCTAACCGATTGCGAAATTCGTCTAAAATCGTTATCATAAGTAAAGTAGTCTTGTTTAACAATCCCGTAAATGGTGTATATGAATAGTGTGCATCCTTAATTTTTCTAGAGAAGGAAGGAGGAGATTCACGTGGCTTTTGTTATTACTTCCCCTTGTAAAGACGAGAAAGCTGGAGAATGTGTAGATGTTTGTCCAGTAGACTGTATAGAAGAGGGTAAAGATATGTTTTATATCGACCCATCGATCTGCATTGATTGTGGTGCTTGTGAAGCGGTATGTCCAGTTGAGGCAATTTATATTGAGGACGAAGTACCTGAAGAAGAAAACAAATACATCGAATTGAACCGCCAGTATTTTGAGCAGCAGTAATCGACACATATTTTTAAAAAGTCATCTCTATGTAGCATAGGGGTGACTTTTTTAATAGGTGAAAAGGAGTAACTTCTGTTCCAAAAGGGTATGGATTAGGTATAAAAGGGGGAAATTATCATGGGTAAACTTAAGAATAAATCAGCGATTATTACAGGTGCGAGCAGTGGGATAGGTAAAGCGATCGCCGAACACCTTGCACAAGAAGGGGCAAATGTCGTATTAGCTGCAAGACGTGCCCATAAACTGCAGCAATTGGCGGAAGATGTAGAAGATAAATATGGAGTCCGTGCAATCGTCAGTGAAACAGACGTGACGAAGCGTTCGGATGTTGAAGATTTGGTCAAACATACAACAGATAAGCTTGGCAGTGTCGATATATATGTAAATAACGCAGGTGTCATGCTATTGTCATTCCTTAAGAACGATCACGTCGATGAATGGGAGCAGATGGTCGACGTGAATATTAAGGGTGTGCTGTTTGGCATCCATGCCGCCTTGCCTCAAATGCTTAAACAGCAATCAGGGCATATCATCAATGTTGCATCTGTTGCAGGACACGAAGTTTTTCCTTCAAGTACAGTCTATAGTGCGACAAAGTACGCCGTTAAAGCTTTATCTATGGGAATGGAAAAAGAATTGTCCCGCTCTGGGGTTCGGGTTACAAATGTTTCCCCGGGAGCTGTTGATACAGAATTGACAGAACATATTACTGACGGTGATGTTATTGATATGTTCAAAGATCGAGATATGACACCTTTGGATTCAGAGGATATTGCAAGCGCCGTGGCATATGCTGTCACTCAGCCTGCGTCCGTCAATGTCAACGAACTTATAGTGCGTCCTATGCATAAGAAATAAGAAAACACACCGCAGAGAACTGAGGTGTGTCGATGATCAATAGACGATCTTAAACTTTTTATGCCCTTCTTCTTCTTCAAAAGCCTGTTCATCTATTTTATCAATTTTTATGAACGGGCTGGGGCCATCTTTTATTTCTTGAAGAAAAGCTTCGAGATCATCACCTTTTCCTTCGGCCTCAATTTCTACAGAACCATCATCTTTATTTCTGACCCATCCGGTCAGCTCCTGTTGTCTGGCGATGGATTGCGCGGTGGCACGAAAGCCTACTCCCTGGACACGACCGTGAAAGACCCATTGTTTTCTTGGCATATCAACACCTCCACAGTACTTTACCTTTTTTAATGAAACTAAAAACATAAGTGAGTTGATTTATTTTGGATGAAATCCATATACAGCAAATTGAAGGGTTTGAACTCGGGCATGCTCAGTCTACAGAAGGAGGTACAGGGTGCACTGTCATTTTATCAAAAAGTGGAGCTGTTGCAGGGGTAGACGTACGAGGCGGGGCTCCCGGGACGAGAGAAACAGACCTTCTGAAATCAGAAAACCTTGTTCAGGAGGTACACGGGGTTTTTCTTTCTGGAGGAAGCGCTTATGGGCTCTCTGTCGGTCAGGGTGTTATGAACGTGTTAGAACAGGAAGGAGCAGGTTTCAATGTTGAAGTCGCTAAAGTGCCGATCGTTCCAGGAGCTATTTTATTCGATTTGGCAGTAGGCGCATCCAATATACGCCCGGGTGAGGAGATGGGGGAGCAAGCGGCTCTGAATGCGCTCGGCCACCATTTCTTTGAATCAGGAAACTACGGAGCCGGGACAGGAGCTTCGGTAGGTAAAATCCTTGGTTTTGAAAAAGCTATGAAAGGCGGATTAGGGCATTTCGCCGTGCAGGTTGGTGAGTTGAAAGTAGGGGCTGTCATAGCAGTCAACAGCTTTGGAGATATTATTGATCCCACTTCAGGTGAAAGATTAGCCGGAGCCTATAACAGGGAAAAGAAGCAATTTTTATATACGGAATCCATATTACTGAATAACTTGAACGACAGTCATGCAAATCGTTTTAGTGAAAATACCACTATTGGTACAATTATTACTAATGCTTCAATGACAAAGGCTGAAGCAAATAAACTGGCGTCGATGGCACATGATGGGCTGGCCGTAACAATGAAGCCATCCCACACGTTTGTTGACGGAGATACTTTATTTACGATGAGTACGAATGAGAAAAAAGTTGATTTAAATACATTAGGTTATTTATTTACGTATGTCGTGGAGCGGGCGGTCATTAATGCTGTACAATCGGCTGAAAGCGCCTATGGGCTCCTGTCATACAAAGAATTACAGTTGAGGTGAAAAAACGTGCTGGTTTTTGTCTATGGAACTCTTTGCCGCGGAGAGTCGAATCACAATGTTTTGAAAAATTCTAAGTTAATAAGTGAGCAAGCATGGGTCAAAGCAAAAATGTATAAAAGCCCATCGTATTATCCATTCATAAAGGAAGATGAGCATTCTCTCGTTTATGGAGAGATTTATGATATTAAGAAGGGATTATTGCCGGCCGTTGACCGCTTAGAAGGTTATCGTGAAGAAAATCCAAACTCTCTCTTTCTCCGGAATACAGTCAAGGCTTACACGGAGGCCGGTGAGTATGAGGTTGCAACCTATTTAGGCGGTGACGGTTTTGAGACCGAACACTTCATTGAAGGCGGAGATTGGAAAGTCGAGCAAGCTTTAAAACGTGATCACTTGAATTATTTTGCGTACGGATCTTGTATGGATAATGAACGTTTTATCCGTGCTGGGGTAGATCATTTATTTGAAGAAGTGAAAGGCCGGTCGGTACTTGAAAATTATCAAATGATGTTCACTCATCATCTTGAAGATGGAGCGCGAGCAGATATTGGGGAAGCGCACGGTGAACAAGTAGAAGGCGTACTCTATAAAATAAACGCGGAAGCGCTGAATTATTTGTACTATCGGGAAGGAGTGTATTCCAGTTCATACCGGCCAACAGTTGTTTATCCTTATCACAATGGGGAATATGAACGAGCAATAACGTTCACTGTCATTACAAAAGAAGAGGAAATTGCGGCTCCACTTCATTATGCAGTTGAAATTTACAGAGGAGCCAGACAATATTTATCACCTGGATATATTAACAATATCGTTACAAAATTCACTAAAAAACTTCCTGTACAAGGATTCAGGGATTATATGGACGGCGAAAAAAGGAAGAAGGGAAAAATGAATGAAGACTGAATGGAAAAAATACGTCACAAGGGACTTCACTCACCTTCATTACGTACACTTCTCTAAGCCGAGTAATGCGCAGCACCGTGCTTTCATAATGATTCACGGTGTGACGGCTGAGGTCGATCATCATAAGGAGCTGGCGGCATCTTATCAAGCGGGCGGTGATGTTTTCCTTCCGATCCTGAGAGGTTATGATAGTGAGAATGAACGTGGAGACCTTTCCTATCTTGGACAGTACGACGAAGACCTTATGGACTTTATCCATTACGTACGAAATATGGGTTTTTCCGAGATTATATTGGCTGGTCATTCCATGGGGTGCGCGAACATTCTACGCTTGATTAATAATAATAAAACACTGGCTGATTTTTATGTGTTTATAGCACCGTATTTTCATCCGAGGCTTCCAGTTTATCAAAATGATGCGAATGACCAATTCAAGCCGGAAACCGATGTCGATTTCGAAGTTTACTCTAAAAAAGCAACCTCCCTTGCTGTACTTCATCGCTTAGGATTGAACTATTGGAATAAAAGTACAGTAGCAGTCATCCCTGATGAGTTCGGGTCAGAGGGAGGAACACTGGAACTGACCTTCCGATTAATCATGTCCAGATTTTTAGAAAAGGTACCGGAAAATCTATTGACAGAAATAGAAAATTTCATCACATTTGTCGGGGAAAAAGATGAGGTGATCGTGCCAGATAAACTGAAAGAATGGCATCAAGAACAATTTCATAAAGAGGTCACTTTAATTCCAGGCGAAGACCACAACCATATTCTTCATCATTCCACTGTTCATGACAAAATAGCTTCCACGATGAATAAACAGGTTTAGCGGGTGGTCGAAATGAAGCTTTCTGATATAATATAGGCTAAAGAGGAACGAGTCAGTCAAAAGGGGAAATTGAAGATGTCTGTATCCACCAAAGAGAGTCATAGCGCAGTATTAGCTCAGATTGCTGCCCTGCATGGCGAAGTTGATAAACACAACCCTTCATTAGCAGAGAAGTTATTAGAAATCATTGAGAAATTAAAAAATGAAGAAGTGATGATCGGATTTGCCGGTCATTTTTCTGCGGGTAAATCGACGATGATTAATCATCTCTCCGAATTTGAAATTTTACCCTCTAGTCCTATACCTACTAGTGCAAATATAGTGAAGCTATTCTCAGGCGATCCTTCTACGACGGTCCATTATACTAAAGCTGATCCTGAGAAGTTCATAGGGGATATCGGGCTTGAGACCATCAAAAAACTTTGTAAAGACGGAGAGGCGATTGAGGCGATTGAAATAAGTCGTCCCCTGCCAGGCATCCCTTCCCACGTTAAACTGCTGGACACTCCGGGGGTAGATTCGACGAATGATGCCGATCGTCTGATTACGGAATCTTCTTTGCACCTCATGGATTTTATGTATTACGTCATGGACTATAACCATGTGCAGTCTGAGGTGAATTTGAACTTCCTATTAGAAATGCAGAAAAGACAAACGCCATTTTCAATCATTATTAACCAAGTCGACAAACATAATGAAGATGAACTTACCTTTGACGATTTCAAACAAAGCGTTCACGAATCGTTGTCTTTATGGGGGATAGAGCCAGAGTCGATTTATTATACCTCTTTAAAAGATATAGAGCACCAATATAGTAATCTGGACATATTAAAAGAAGACTTTCAGCATAAGTTCTCCAAACAACCCATTAAAGAACAAGCACTGTTACATGCCGAAGCGATTATTCATGAAAGCCAGCAATATATCGCCGGTCGATATTCAACCGAGTTGGAGGATTTAGAAAATAGGCTGGAGGAAGTCGACCTGACGATACAGAAAGAAGAAGAAAGACTGCAAGGATCAGACTACACAGTCGTGACCGAAGAAGATCGCGTTTCTGCAGCTAAGAAGCAATTTCAGGATCGTATTAAAAAATTCATCACGAATGCATACCTTATGCCAAGTAATGTGAGAGAAAGAGCACGGACATACTTAGAGTCTCAGCAATCAGGCTTCAAAGCAGGCCTGTTGTTTGCGAAGAAAAAAACAGAGGAAGAAAAAAAGGTTCGTCATGATAAATTTATAGAAGAACTTCAAGAAACTATTGAAAAGAACTTGCTTTGGCCATTAAGAGAGCGTTTAACTTCTTTTTTAGATGCGCAAGAGATTACTGATTCTTCCTTGCTAAAGCAGGCGCAAAAGCTTAATATCCACTATCCGGCCGCACGTGTGGAGGAGCTGATTGAGCCGGGGGCTGAAGTCACTGGGGAGTATGTACTTCGGTATACCGACCAGCTTTCAAAAGACATCCAAAAGCATTTCACTTCGGAAATGAACGAGTGGTGGGAAGAGATCGAGGGTGTATTGAAGAAGCTCGCTTATGAGGAATACAACGTCCACCGCACATTGTTAGAATCGAAAGAAGAAAAACAGGAAATTTTAGAAAAAGTAGAAAAAATCGAGTCAAAGACTGACCAATTCAAAGAAATGTTAAACGAGACGCTTTACCAGTCCCAACCTTCCAAAAAAGAAGTTGACAATCTGCTGGTAACGATAGAAAAAAAGAACGAGAAGATTGCAGAGAAACAACCGGCCGAATTAGAGCTGGCTGAAGCAAATTCAGCGGCGATAACAAAGGAAGAAGAGGGATCGCCTTCCTCACAAGCAGGAAGTTCACCAAAAGAGGAAATTTCTCCCTCAATAGACCGGGCTGTTGAAACGATACAGGATGTTCCTGGTTTAGAAGGTTTACGAACACAACTGATTGATAAAAAGGAAAGGTTGCTGCACAGAGAATACACGATTGCTCTTTTCGGCGCGTTCAGTGCTGGGAAATCGTCCTTTGCAAATGCTGTACTGGGAGACCGCGTGCTGCCCGTTTCTCCTCATCCGACGACGGCTGCTATCAATAAAATTGTCCCCCCTACTGAAAAGCATCCTCACCGAACAGTGGTCGTAAAGGTGAAGTCTGAAGAAGAACTGCTGGAAGATGTGACGCACGCCTCAGAACAGAGCTTGCCTTCAACTCTCGATGATGCGTATGAACGTGTTGCAGCTTTTGATGAGAAATTCTTGAATCAGTTAGATCATAAAAAAAGAGCTTTTCTACAAGCTTTTATCGCCGGTTACCCTCGAATGAAAGGAGACAAAGGGGAACGTATGACAATTGCGTGGGAAGACTTATCCTCTTACGTCTCAGACGAGAAAATTTCCTGCTTCATCGAGTGGGCAGAAATCTACTATGATTGTGAGTGGACGAGAAAAGGAATCAGTCTTGTAGATACGCCAGGAGCGGATTCCGTTAATGCAAGACATACGAATGTTTCATTTGAATATATAAAAAATGCAGATGCCATTCTTTTTGTCACATATTACAACCATCCCTTTTCTAAGGCGGATCAATCTTTCTTAACTCAGCTTGGGAGAGTTAAGGATGCATTCTCGATGGATAAAATGTTCTTCATCATCAATGCGGCCGACTTAGCGGATTCCGAAGAAGAAAAGCAACTCGTTGAAGAATACCTTCAAGGTCAACTACAGCAATTCAAAATCCGCAACCCGAGAATATTTTCTTTGTCTAGTCTTGAAGGACTGAAAGAAAAACAAAAGGAAGTAAACCCAGTCCACTCCGGTTTAGAACATTTTGAAACGAGGTTTAATCGTTTCTTAGAAGAAGAGCTCTCAGAAATGCTCTATTATTCGATTCATCACGATATCGAAGAAGCTGAAAGAACCCTTGAATCATTTATACGAAATGCTTCCTTGGACGAACAGCAGAAAGATGAACAATTGAATCAGCTGAAAGAAGAAAAGCAAAGGTCTATAAATGTTTTACCATGTCGCGTGACCGAAAGAGAACACGAAGCCCTCCAACAAAAGATAAATAAACAGCTTCATTATGTTCATGAAAGATTGATGCTCAATTTTAACGATTATTTCAAGAACCATATTAATCCTGCTGTTGTAAAAGGAGATAAAGCTGAAGCAAGAGAACGGTTACGTTTCGCTTCTAAAGAATTGCTCGCAGAGGTAGAGTATGAAATGAATCAGGAGATTAGAGCAGTAGCTATCAGAATGGAATCCTTCGCTAAAGAAAGAATAGACCAAATGAAGAAAGAATTGACGTCACAGCTCAAACTCATTAAACCTTCGATAGAGCTGCAGCCTTTTGAATTTGGCCGGACAGAAGCGATCACGATAAACCAAACGATTTCAATTTCCTATGAGCAATTTGCAAAACCAGCTAAATTGTTCAAGGGTACTCAGTCCTTTTTTGAAAATAATGAAAAAGAAAAGGTGAAAGATCAAATGGCTGACCTCATGTCTCAACCATTACGCGAAGCTATTAATGATAAGAATCACCTTTTAGTGAATCATTTCGCAGAGCTTATGAACATAAAGGCGCAAGAAGCATTTGACCAATGGTCCAACGAAATTGAAGCGGCTTTTGACAGGCAAATGTACAGCCTGGAGAACAAAGTGGACATTACTGATTTGAAACGTCGTCATGAAACCATTAAAAGTCTTGTATAAATTGAACTGTCTATCGAGTCATTTATAAACAGTAAAAAGGTAGAAGACACCTAAAAATAATAGGTGTGCTTCTACCTTTTTTAATGAAAAACCATCTAATTTTCATAGTTTTTGAGTATACCGTGAAAAGGTAAAGGATGTACTATAGGAGAAGTCGTTCTCTCTATAACAATCAGAAAATGAGGATGTTTTGAAGCTGACGTTTTTCGTACAGGTATGAGCAGTTAATAAAAATAAAAAAGTTTGGAAAGTGTAATGAAAAAACCTTCCTCATTGAGGAAGGTTTTTTCATTACTATAAGTCTAAATGTTAATAAGCACATTTCCGATGATCAACTTAAATGATTAGATAAGCACTTCCACATCAGCCTCTTCACGCAGTTCATCAATTAACTTAGTAATTTGTTCATTTTCTTTCGAAGTAATAAGCTGCTGCTCGATTTGATCTCTAGATTCTTCAAGACTAGGAGCATCTTCACCTTGCTCTTCGCTGATCACTTCGTATTGTTCTTCGATTTCTTCGTCAGTCACTTCAACTTCTTCTGTATTTTCTTCGACATATTTATTAATGACTAAGCTGCGCTTGAGTTCTTCTCTTACTGTTTCTTCATCGAGGTCGTTCGCTTCGTATGCTTCTTGCTGAGCTTCTTCACTTTCGAATTGTGATGAGAATTCTTCGTAGCGTTCGTCTACCTCGTCTGGTGAAACCTCGTGTCCTTCAGCTTCAGCTTCTTGTGATAATAATTCGAGACCGATCATTTCTTCAATTACGCTTTGCTCAATTTGTTCCTGCTGGCCTTCTACATCCATACCCATTTGCTCATACTGCTGTTTGGCACCATTGTATTGGGTGTTGAAATCTTCTCTTGAAAGTTCTTCTCCATTTACAGTTGCCACTGGCCCGCTATCGTCATTCTCTTCAGACGAGGACTGTTCAGTTTGAGGATCAGATTCGTTATTTTCACCTTCACTGCTATCATCTTCACTGGAACAGGCAGCAAGTACTATCAGAGCTATGATGGAAATCCATATTGCTATCCATTTATTTTTCATAAGATCTCTCCTTTTCCTGTTCAATCAATAATCGGAGTGTAGCATACCCCTATATCTCAAGTAAAACTGAATGGTTATATTTCCACATATTTTACATAAAATGAAGGTACAGGGAGGGGGATGAAGATGGATCCAGTCTTGTACTATCCTAGAAATATGTATGGTCAATCGGCGACGGTAGAGTTCCATGCCAGCCCGTTAGCTCCGAAACTTAAAGGAATGATGAATTTTGTTCAGCAGCCATATGGTGTAGAGGTGATTGTCCAAGTAGAAGGCCTTCCTTCTTTTGAAAAAAAGAACGGCACACAGATAGGTCCTCACGGATTCCATATACATGAGAAGGGAGTTTGTGATGTAGGAAATGGCGAAATGCCCTTTGAATCAGCTGGCGGGCATTGGAACCCGGATGACCAGCCACACGGAAATCATGCCGGGGATTTCCCTGTATTATTTTCTAACAGCGGAAGGGCGAGAATGCTCTTTTTTACTGATCGATTTACAGTTGATGAGATCATTGGCAAATCTGTCATCATCCATCAAGGTCCTGATGACTACCAAACACAGCCTACAGGTAATTCAGGACTTAGAATAGCTTGCGGAGTAATAGAATGGAATTAATGGAATACGCTAAGGACTCTTAGCGTATGAAGTTGGGGTATTTCTTACAACTTCTTGACACATGTAGTGAAATCGTGTATATTAATATATGTATATGAAAGGCACCAACCCATGCATAACTCCTAAATCACTTATTATAAAGGGTTATCAATTCTGTTTGGTACTTTTTGTAATATGTGATTTTTTTCATGATGCATGGAACACATATTAATTTTTAGAAATATTGGAGGACCCATTTTTATGAAAACTGGTACAGTAAAATGGTTTAACGCAGAAAAAGGATTTGGATTTATTGAAGTTGAAGGTGGAGACGATGTATTCGTACACTTCAGCGCTATTCAAGAAGAAGGATTCAAATCTCTTGAAGAAGGTCAAAGTGTAGAATTTGAAATTACAGAAGGCGATCGCGGACCACAGGCTGCTAATGTAACTAAATTATAAGAAATATAAAAGAGACTGACTCCATGTAAGTCAGTCTCTTTTACATAAACTGGACATGTCCAAAGGAGGTTTCAATACGATGGCATTTGGTAAAAAGAACCAGGCTGAAATAGTTGAAGAAGAAACAAAAATTTGGGTGTGTAAATCTGAAGATTGTAACTGTTGGATGCGAGATAATTTCCGCACAGAGGAAGAAGCTATTTGTCCTATTTGCGGCAGTGAAATGGAAACTGAAAGCAAAGTTATGCAAGTAGTAGATAACAACAGTTTATACTATAAACAGAAATAAAAGAGCCCTTTACGGGTTCTTTTTTTAGGTGCCGGTTTCTCGCGGAAGTATAGGGCAGAAGATAAATAGAGGGTTAATCATTACCGACTTCTTCCCATAAGAAGTCTTTTTTTATTCTACAGGCTGATTATAATACAAAAGCCTATTCTAGTAACGTAATGAATGATATAATTTGAATGCTAAACACTTATGTACGGGAGGATTTCAAATGTTAAACGTAACGGACGTCAGTCTTCGCTTCGGAGATCAGAAGCTATTTGAAGACGTCAATATAAAATTCACGCCAGGTAATTGCTACGGACTCATCGGGGCAAACGGTGCTGGTAAGTCTACTTTTCTTAAAGTATTAAGCGGGGAAATTGAACCGCAGACAGGGGATGTTTCCCTAAAGAACGACCAAAGACTTGCCGTATTGAAACAGAACCAATTCGAATATGATGAGTATCAAGTTCTTGAGACGGTCATTATGGGTCACACTAGATTATATGAAGTCATGCAGGAAAAAGATGCTATCTATATGAAAGGCGATTTCACAGAAGAAGATGGCATGAGAGCTGCTGAACTAGAAGGTGAATTCGCTGAAATGAACGGCTGGGAAGCTGAATCAGAGGCGGCCAGGCTTCTGACAGGACTAGGCGTTACCGATGATCTTCATGATAAAAAGATGACTGAAATAGCCGGATCGGATAAAGTGAAAGTCTTGCTTGCTCAAGCTCTTTTTGGCAGTCCTGATGTGTTACTACTAGATGAGCCGACCAACCATCTGGATATTAAAGCAATCCAGTGGCTGGAAGACTTCCTGATCGATTTCGAAAACACGGTTATTGTTGTTTCCCACGATCGACACTTCTTGAATAATGTTTGTACTCACATTGCTGACTTAGACTTCGGTAAAATTCAGGTTTACGTGGGTAACTATGATTTCTGGTATGAATCCAGTCAGTTAGCTCAACGAATGGCTAGTGAGCAGAACAAGAAAAAAGAAGAAAAAATTAAAGATTTAAAAGAATTCGTTGCTCGTTTCAGTGCCAACGCTTCTAAATCCAAACAAGCGACCTCCAGAAAGAAACTGTTGGATAAAATAACGTTAGATGATATTCAGCCGTCTTCAAGGAAATATCCTTATATTGCGTTTAAAGCAGACCGCGAAATAGGAAACGACTTGTTGACTGTCAAGAATTTATCAAAAACGATCGACGGAGTTAAAGTACTCAATAATGTCAGTTTCACAATGAATAAAGATGACAAAATTGCGCTTGTAGGAAGCCATGAAGTTGCAAAGACTACACTGTTTCAAATTCTTATGGGCGAAATGGAACCGGATGAAGGAACGTTTAAGTGGGGCGTAACTACTTCACAAAGTTATTTCCCGAAAGATAACTCAAAATTCTTCGACCGCTCTGACATCAATCTGGTGGAATGGCTGCGCCAATATTCACCGGAGGATCAGACAGAAACGTTCCTAAGAAGTTTCTTAGGAAGAATGTTGTTCTCTGGGGAAGAAGCTCTGAAAAGACCTGATGTACTATCAGGAGGAGAGAAAGTACGTGGTATGCTGTCTAAGATGATGCTCTCAGGCGCTAACGTACTCTTACTGGATGAACCGACGAACCATTTGGACTTAGAATCAATCACATCATTAAATAAAGGATTGATTAATTTTAAAGGTTCTATCATTTTCGCTTCACATGACCATGAATTCATCCAGACGATTGCTAACCGTATCATCGAATTCACACCAAACGGCATAGTAGATAAAGAAATGTCTTATGATGAATACTTGAATGATCCAGAAGTTCAAAAGCAGGTTTCCATCTAATCAGCCAATATGAATACAAGAGAAATCGAGTATGAAACCATAAAGGTTTTATACTCGATTTTTTTGCATTGTAATGCTCTATCCTACCAGCCAGGCGAGAAACCTACTGGGGTTAATGGTGGGTGGCCAGGAGGCAGTGCTTGGTAAGAATTATCACCATCCTTAGGAAAGTACGTCATTTTTAACGAAGACTTTTATTACAAAACAGCTAAGTGAAGCTTTTTTGAATTAACTTCTTACATAAGTAACATTGAGGTATAGATAAATTTAGGAAGTTTTAGCATGATATACGCTTTTGCTACTGAACCTATTAAATAAGTAGTTTTTTATTAGTTTTGCTGTTATATTTCTGAACCATTTATTAATAAAAAGGCCTGGTTTAATTGATAGAAATCTATAAAATCATTTAATATTTACCATTGCAACCAATAAAAAATTACGCAGGATACGACATATGAAACAAAAAACGGGTGTTTTTTGTTGAAAAATAGTCATATGTGCCTATTTTGTAAACTCATTGCAATTAAAGCGTCATAGTTGCAAAGAAACTGTTAGCTGTTTGTTCTTAAATTCTATAGATATTCTGTTATTGTTGTAATTGTGGTTAAAACAAAACTATTAATAAATAACTTTATGAAATATATAGGAGGACTCAACACATGAAAAAAACAGCTTTCTCATTAGTAGCAACAGCAGCATTAACAGGTGCATTCGCAACGGGCGTAAGTGCAGAAGATTATAACGTAAACAAAGGTGATACACTTTGGAGCATTTCACAAGAAAAAGGTGTATCTGTAAACAGCCTGAAAGATCTTAATAATCTTGATTCAAATTTAATCTTCCCTAATCAAACTCTTTCTGTTTCTGGCGAGAAGAAATCAGAAGTGAAATCTGAGAGCAGCTATACAGTTGAATCTGGCGACACTCTTTACGGAATTTCTAAAGAATATGGAGTAAGTGTCGATGACTTGAAAGGGTGGAACGATCTTTCAAGCAACATGATTTACCCTGGCGATAAGCTTTCAGTTTCTGGTGAATCTAAATCAGAAGCTCCTGCTCCAAAAGAAGAAGCTTCTGAGCCTAAAGAAGAAAAAGAAGCACCAGCTGAAGAAGAAGCTTCTGAACCAAAAGAAGAATCTGCACCAGCTGAAGAATCCAGCAATGATTCCAGTGAACAAGACACTAGTAACGATGTAATTAAAGAAGTAGAAGCTGAAGCTACTGCTTATACTGCTAATTGCGTAGGTTGCTCTGGTGTAACTGCGACAGGTATTGACTTGAATAACAATCCTGATCAAAAAGTTATCGCAGTAGACCCTGATGTCATCCCACTAGGATCTAAAGTGTATGTGGAAGGATACGGAACTGCTATCGCTGGTGACACTGGCGGAGCTATCAATGGTAACCGCGTAGACCTTTATATGCAAGACCGAGGCGATGCATTAGACTTCGGTAGACAAAACGTTACTGTACAAGTTCTAGCTGAATAATTAAAAAGCTTATAATAAAAAGCCCACTATTGCCCCCACAATAGTGGGCTTTTTTAGTGTCAGAAAATAGACTACAGCCATGGGATACAGCTTCATAAAATAGATAATTCTTTCGGAATTTGTTGAATATTGCTAAACTGACATAGAAGCAACTATGGTGGTAAAGGAGTCTTAAATTGAATAGAGTAGTTATTCTCGGTTCTGCGGGTTCTGGAAAATCAACACTGGCCAAACAATTAGGTGGTTGTCACCACATTGAAGTCGTACATATGGATCGTTTGTTTTGGAAGCCTGGCTGGATCATGTCCACCCAGGCAGAGCTTGCAGCTAAACAAAAAGTGCACTTAGATAAACCATCCTGGATTATTGAAGGGAATTACAGTGGGGTATGGGATGAGAGGCTTGCTCTGGCTGATACTGTGATCATGCTGGATTTGAATCGCTATTTGTGCTTATGGAGAATTTTGAAGCGCTGGCTTTTGAACAAAGGCAAGTCAAGAGAAGATATGGGACCAGGCTGTTCGGAGAGAATGTCGTTAGAATTCATTAAATATGTTTGGAACTATCCCACCAAAAAAAGAAACCATGTCATGTCGTCCGCTTTAGAACAAGCAAACCACGCTCAAATTGTCATTTTACCATCAAAAAAAGCTGTAAAAAAATTCTTACGCCAAAACGCTTGCACTTAAAACTTAGTAGCAACTCCGAGACCAATTTTAAAACCAATCATTAAAACCGAACAAACGTACTTATTATTAGACAAAACCACTCCCCTTTATTGTAAAATAAAAGAAAAGCAGGGAGTGGATGATATGTCTCATAAAAATAATCCGAAAAGATTTGCATTGAACATGAGTGCTGCTCAATTTACAAAATTTTATATTATGCATTTGCTTCAAGTAAGTGAACCTTTAATCAGTGAACATTTCAAAGCCGAGTTCCACAAGCTTACAAAAAATTGGATACCTGCACCATCAACATTGCTTGATACCCTGCATGAGATGACTGAAGAAGGGTTACTCTATCGAAAAGAAGATTATAAATCACATGAAAAGAAACGTCAAAAAGTGTATTGGTACTACCTCACTGACCAGGGAAAAGAAGAATTTGACGTTCTTAAGAAGCGGTATAAGATTTTATTTGAAGAACAGCTGAAGATACTCAACCAAATTATGAAAGATGTTTACAAATAGTTCGAAAAGGAAGGATCCTGTACTTATGATCTTAAGTGTTTTAGATCAAAGCCCCATATCAAAAGGAGACTCTGCAGAGACCGCCCTTATGAATTCATTATCTTTAGCGAAATATACCGAAAAGCTAGGTTACTATAGATACTGGGTCGCAGAGCATCATAACACGAATGGCCTGGCTGGCAGTTCTCCAGAAATCCTTGTGGGTAGAATTGCTTCTGTGACAACGTCCATACGAGTAGGCTCTGGAGGGGTACTGCTGCCACAATACAGCCCTTTAAAGGTTGCCGAGAACTTTAAAGTTCTGCAAGCACTGTTCCCTCATCGAATCGATCTAGGTGTAGGCAGGTCACCTGGCGGCGGCAAAAAGACGAGAGCCGCGCTGACAGATGGGTATGACAAGCCTTTAAGCTCTTTTTCGAGACAAGTCAAAGAAGTTCAGCAATTTTTGCTTGGTGAAATTCCAAAAGACCACCCATACTACGGTGTAGCTGCTAAACCTAAAACGGAGTATAATCCAGAAATGTGGATTTTAGGGCTTACAGAACGGGGGGCGAAACATGCTGCGGTTAACGGTACGGGATTTACGTTCGGCCATTTCATTAATCCAGACAATGCTGTTGAATCAATCACTACGTACAAAGATAAATTCAAGCCGTCTAAAAGCCTCGCTGCACCAAAGGTAAACGCATGTGTATTCGTCATATGCGCAAGCACGGATGAGCAAGCCGAAGAACTGGCGTTGAGCCAGGATAAGTGGCTTCTGCAAGTTGAAAAAGGATTGGATACTACAGTACCTTCAATAACAGAGGTGAAATCCTCTCCGTTTACTGAAAAAGAACGTGAAAAAATTAAAAACAATAGGAAGAGATGCATCATCGGCAGTCCGGAAAAAGTATATGCTCAGCTTGAAGAATTAAGTGAAGCTTACGGGACAGACGAGTTTTTGCTGATCACTAATATTTTTGATTTTGAAGCAAAAAAAGAATCTTACCGGTTGATCGCGGAATATGCGAATAAAGTAAAACCAACAAAGAGAGCAGGGAAAATATGATAAACTCAAGCAAGATTGGAACTATACAAACCTTACAAATATCTAAAAAGACGGCTGATGGATTCATGTTAAGTGACGGGGAAACTGATTACCCTTTACCAGCTGATCAAATACATGAAGAAATCACCGAGATCGGCCAGACTGTATCAGCATTTATTTATAAGAACCGGGAAAAAGAAATCATCGCTACAACAGTTATTCCTGAAGTCACTCTTGACTCTTATGGCTGGGCAGAAGTAGAGGAGGTTGTACCTAACCTAGGTGTTTTCGTCAATATAGGAGTAGATAAAGCTTTCTTAGTGTCTAAAGATCATCTGCCTCTTCTAAAGGAAGTTTGGCCGGAAGAAGGGGATTGGCTGTTCGTCAGCCTTGAAAAAGATAAAAAAGACAGGGTTTTTGCGGAGCCTATATCAGAAGGGGAAGTAATAGAAGATCTGGAACAAGCTCCTGCGTCACTTTTGAATGAGACAGTTATCGGAAGAGTTTATCGTTCGACGAAAGCGGGATCTTTTGTATTGACTGGAGAAGGCTACCGCGGATTCATTCACCCATTTGAAAGGAAAACAGAGCCGCGACTTGGAGAAACTATCGAAGGTCGTGTCATTGATGTAAAAGATGACGGAACGATTAATATCTCTCTTCGACCTTTGAAGCAGGAAGTGATGGGAGATGACGCTGAGCAAGTCTATCAGTTCCTTAAAGACAATGATGGAGTAATGAATTTAACTGATAAGAGCAGTCCCGATGAAATTCGTGATACTTTTCACATAAGCAAAGCCGCGTTCAAACGAGCACTTGGGAAATTGTTGAAAGAAAGAAAAATTATTCAGCAAGACGGAAAAACGATAATCAATCACCAGGAAGAATAAGTATTCATCACCCGGCTGCCTTTAAAACAGCCGGGATTTTTATTTGAAGCAACCCTGCATAATAATCAGCTCTTATTCGCACATTAAATTCAGATAGAAATTTGAATGAGGTGTAAATAATGGCTGACGAGGAGAAAGAACAAAAAGTTAGCAGATGGTGTCTCGTAAGTATGGCATCCATCCCTCTAGTAATGACGTTAGGGAATTCGATGCTGATTCCCGTGCTTCCCATATTTGAAAAGAAAGTAGGGATCACTTCTTTTCAATCCAGTATGATTATAACCAGTTATTCTCTGGCTGCCATATTCCTAATCCCGGTCGCTGGCTATTTATCTGATCGGTTCGGAAGAAAAATCGTTATCCTTCCCAGCTTGATCTTAGCCTTAATTGGAGGGATTATAGCCGGGTTTGCCTCTTGGAAAATGAACGATCCCTTTACGTGGATTGTCATTGGACGTGTTCTACAAGGAGTCGGAGCTGCAGGTGCGACTCCGATCATCTTGCCGTTAGTCGGAGATCTTTATAAAGACGACGATGAAAAAACGAGCAGCTGTTTAGGCATCATTGAAACCTCCAATACATTCGGCAAAGTTTTGAGTCCGATATTAGGTGCCGCATTTGCTGCTTTCTTGTGGTTTCTACCGTTTTTTTCGATATCTTTTTTCAGCTTGATTTCAATTGTACTCGTCATTTTATTTATTAAAGTACCTAAAAAGAAAGAAGATCCACCCCAGTTCAAACAATTCATCCATAAAACGAAGGATATTTTTAAAAAAGAAGGCAAGTGGCTTTACACGGTTTTTGTAATCGGTATATATTTAATGCTCATATTATTTGGTGTATTGTTCTTCCTTTCAGATATATTTGAAAAAGTGCATGATTTATTTGGTGTGAAAAAGGGATTTGTATTAGCTATTCCATTGTTTGGCTTATGTGTCTCCTCATTCATGACAGGGAAAATGATCAAAGGCGACATCTCAACTATGAAGAAAGTTGTCATATTCAGCTTAATACTGGCTTCTTCTTCCGTTGTGTTTGTGGGATTCATCAGTGAGAAATTGTTATGGCTTCTTGTTGTCACTTCTCTTTTAGGTATTGCAATAGGAGCTATTCTACCTACTTTAGACGCGATGATTACGGAAGGTATAGAAAAAGAAGAGAGAGGTACGATCACCTCATTTTACAGTTCCTCAAGGTTTATAGGCGTAGCGCTCGGCCCTCCCGTTATGTCCATGGTTATGAAAAATTATTTGAATATCAGCTATGTAGCTGCAGGTGGAGTAGGGATTATATTATTGCTGCTGGCTATGCGTTTAATTAAAACAGATAAATCTAATAAAACGGAAGAAGTACCGGTATAAGAAAAAGGATCCACTTAATCACAAAGTGGATCCTTTTTCATGCATGATTCTCTTGTCTTTTAACAGGGCGGGGTGGATCGCTTTCGCCTGGCCTTTAAGGTTGCTCAAGTTCACTCCAGCACCATGATAATAAGCTTGCCAGACCATCTTAGTACAGTATTGTTCCTCATCTATGTCATTAAGAGGAGTAAGAACCCGATAATACGCTTCAGGATACTTAGTAAACAAAAGCTCAAGATGATGAGCGGCTTTTACACCAAGAGACGGATTGTTAGGGCCATACACCCGTATCCCCCGAAATTTACTGTAATATTCCACGACTGGATCTTTCACAAGGCCTGCAGGTACAGAATGGACGACTTGAAGGTTATTGTTAATCATCCCTACGTGTCCAACATATTTCGATTCGCTTTTTCCAATCGGGGAAAACAGTAAATCTCCAGGTTGAATTTTTATAGAAGTATCAGGGTAACATTCTTTATCGCTCTGTATCACTGGCGCGATAACTTTTTTGGGACGAACGAAGAAAACGCATAACCCTGTAAGTAAGCCAATGATAATAGATTTATTTTTCCCCATAATCAAACATCCTTGCTGGTTAATTGACGTTATGCTCCTATCTTAGAAGATTTTAAAAGGAAATACAATAATATAAGAAAAAGCAGTTTGAAATAAAGGTTGAGTTGATAGTCAGCAACTAAATAAATTAAAAGACACCCTTATAAAAGAGTGCCTCAAAGCATAGCTTAACCGCCCAATTTTTTAATTTGATCAATCGTATTGCTAATGTCACGTAAGGTTTGAAATATTTCTGTATCTTCAATGACAGAAGAATCCAGTTTTCCGTTTTCCATATTGTTTAAATATACATCTATTCCTTCTAGGGCTTGATTGTTGCGATCCACCACTTGCTGATGGAGGTCTGCTCCGACTGATGGCTCTTCCAGATCATTAAATTCTTTTATATCTTGTTTCATATCTTCGAGCCGTTGTTCTAAGTCTTTTGCCGCCTGCTCGTCCGTTGTTGCTTGTTCAGCGAGTACAGGAACCTCATTTACAAAAGTGCTTACTTCATTGGCGTAATTTAAAGTATTATTAATTCCTTCAAGCATTGAGCAGCTGCTCAGTATAACTGTGAGAACCATAAAAAGTGCAATTTTTGTTTTCCTCAAAGATAATTCTCCTTCTATCAATCATATTCCAACGCTTCTTATTATATCATGTAAGTCTAGGCTCTTTTATTTGAACATTCATTCCTGTAATACGTTCTTTGGAACCCAATCAGCATGAGAACAGCTAGCTGATATATTTTATTTGTATTTAAGAACATAGCGCTTTATTTATAAATTTATGACATTAAAGCGGGCTTTTTTCATACAATATTTTTGGGGTGAAAATATGCCGAGAGTAAAATATACAGATTCAGATGTCGCCTTAATGGCCAGAATGATGAGAGCGGAAGCCGAAGGTGAAGGAAAGCAAGGAATGTTATACGTCGGGAACGTAATTGTAAATCGCGCTAAAGCAGATTGCTTAGATTTCAGAGATGTGAGGACAATTCGGCAAGTCATTTTTCAAGTGCAAGGAGGCAATTATTCTTTTGAAGCTGTACAAAAGGGGAATCTTTTTTATAACAGAGCAAGGTCCGTTGAAAAGAGATTAGCAAGACAGAATTTAAATTTCTGGAGGGAACACCCGGCCAAATATGCTCTTTGGTATTTCAACCCATATGCTGCATGCCCTCCTACGTGGTACGGTCAACCTTTTTCCGGTCAATTTAAGAACCATTGTTATTATGAACCAGCTGCAGACACATGTGCCAGTGTATATATTGGAGGGTAATCCTGCTAGCAGCACTGGAGTTATTTACTAATATCATTTATCACAAGCTTAAGAAGATGACTTCTGCATGGTCATCTTCTTAGTTTTGGTTTTAGAAGCACACAATGACTTTAATACAGCTTTAAATCGTGTTACTTATACATATTACCATGAGTATGGAGTCTGCTGGTAAACGTAATAATTGAGCCAGTTAGAAAACATAAGATAGGCGTGCGAGCGCCACCTATTCGCTGGTTTTTGTTCTGGATCGTCAGCGGGAAAATAATCAGTCGGAATATTCGGATCAAGTCCTTTTTCAATGTCTCTGTGATACTCGAGGCCCAGAGTAGCTGCATCATATTCCAAGTGTCCTGTGATCATCACATGCTTTCGGTCTTTTGAAACGATCGTAAATGGGCCGGCATGCTCTGAACTTGATACGAGTATCAAATCCTCATGATCTTGTATTTCTTTCTCTGGGACACTCGTATAACGAGAATGGGGGGCTAAAAATTCATCATCACACCCTCTGACCAGTTCTACTTCAGCATGAACCAAATGGTGGTTGAACACTCCTGTGCTTTTTTGAGGCAGATGATACTTGTCGATACCATAATGGTAATAAAGAGCCGCCTGAGCTCCCCAGCAAATATGCATCACCGAAGTTACGTTGGTTTTTGACCATTCCATAATCTCTGTAAGCTCATTCCAGTAAGCGACCTGCTCATATTGAAGCTGTTCTACAGGTGCCCCAGTAATAATCATCCCGTCGTATCGAAGATCTTTGATTTGTTGAAAACTTTTATAAAATTGGTCCAGGTGAGATTTGCTTACATTTTTAGATGCATAACTTGCTGTATGAAGAAATTCCACATTCACCTGCAGCGGTGAGTTACTCAAAAGTCTCAACAGCTGCGTTTCTGTACGTTGTTTTTCAGGCATTAGATTTAACACTAATATTTTTAAAGGACGAATATCCTGGGTGACAGCCTGCTGTTCGTCCATAATGAAAATTTTTTCGTTAGCTAAAATATCTCCGGCTGGCAGATTTTTAGGAATCTTAATAGGCAAATCACTATTCCTCCTTAGAAAAAGTTACTAGTTCCATTATAGAGAGGTAAATTTAACGGTGCAACGGGATAAAGGATATTGGGTTTCATTTATCATCAGACCGTTAATTCTATGGAGATTTTCAGTCTGGATTTAATGAGGCTGAAGAGAAAAATTCTCGCCAGTCTGTTCGGATTACATATGGTTAAGACGTCTGATTAACTAAACCACTTTTAAACTCTTAAAGACTTCAATATTTAGTTTCTGCTACTCGCTTCATGACAAAAAAATTCAACAGAGATACCTTAAAGCTTTCAAAAACCGTCTCTTTAATTCACGTTCATGAAACTTTACCAAGACGAAAACGTTCTATCAGTAATCGAAGAGACTTTATTAAATAAAAAAAAGGGGAGAGATGCTGACATGAAAGAAAAAATGCCATATATCATCTATTGACTTATTTTTATAGTTGGACTGCATTCATACGTTTATTTGACTATGAATTATGGTATCATCTACACCATTATTTTAACGTTTGTTTGTGGGTTTTTTTCGGGTTTGCTGGCGCTTGTTATGAGTAATCGAACGTTCATTCTGTTAAGTACTTTACTTTTCATTAGCCCCTATATAATTTTACTTATCATTAACCTTGTATAAAATTTTGTAAGGAAACTGCAGCGGATACATGTGTGACACATGACGTCACTATAGAGGCTTATCAACTTCTTAATTTCGGGAAACCAGCTATCCATAGAGGACTATTCAAAAATAACAGCAGCCTATCTCTAAATTTAAGGAGCTGACTGCTGTTATTCAGATGGAGTATGGTTGTCGTCTTGCGCAGCAGTGTCTCTTTCCGAGACAGCAGTTGCTGTTCTTCCAAGTTAAACCTTTCCATTTACGGTGCTGCCTAAAGGATCAGTCGCATGTATACACCCATCGGTTTATCACCTCGAAACGAACTTATTTCCTGTTACCCAGAAGCGCCACGGATAAGTTCTGGCTTCTCCAGAGTTACCGATTCCTATCCTTTCACCTTGAGAAATATTATCAGGTTGATAGCCACTCGTAATATACAATGGAGGAGTATCCAGAGAACCTCCATAATCGTCTTTAATTATGCCTAGGGCCTTTGTCAGCTTTCCGGGTCCATTCGTGAGGTCTTTTTCTTTTTTATCCCCTCTACGCTTATACATCAAATCAACCCCTGTTACAGGCTCGACAGCCCGAATCAACACCGCCTCCGGATCACCTGTATAGCCACTCACTACATTTACTAGACAGTGGGTATGCATAACATATGTGTAGACATATCCTGCTGGTCCGAACATGACTTCTGTCCGCTTCGTTCTGAGATTATTGAAACTGTGAGCAGCTCGATCCCTGGGTCCCATATAAGCTTCTGTTTCAACTATATATCCTGAAGCAGTTCCTTCATCTGTTTCTTTAATTAATTGACACCCTAATAGAGAGCGAGCCAAGTCTAATGTGGGCTGAGTGTAGAAATCCTTATGTAGTATGTCCATTTTCGTCAACACCTTTCTAGTGGCGAATATTCCTGCTGTAAAGCTTTTGAAAACTATTTTGATTTATTTTTATAGAGCATTTCTACAACCTAAAAGAGAAATTCCATGAAACGAAATACGTGACTGCTGCGTAAGACTAGAGAGGTTATATTTATGGAGGTGCATCTATGATAGCTGAAATGTATAAACGCAGAGAAAAGCTCGCTTATATTTATTTAACGATTATCTTACTCGTATTCGGTGGATACATAACTTGGAATATACCCGCTAACCGAAGTGAATGGCTGGAAACATTATTTTTCCTTGGGCCAGTATTATTGATCATATTTATAGCAGTTTCTAGTCGAAACCATTATAACAAGGTAAAAGACTTATCTATACCCCATTCGAAAAAACCCATAATAGATCTTGACCATATTGTACTTAAACAAGATTCATCTGCCATTACCCGTTTACTTGCATTTGAAAACAGCGGCGAATTAATTGGCAAATACCAACCAGCCCAACTCCCAAAATGGCTTTTCCCAATAGCGGTTTTTAAATCATCCTTATTAACCTTGTTCCCTTTCAAGACATCCTTCGTTTCAAGTGACGGGAATACGTTATTTACGTTTGAACGAAAAGGCTTCAAAAAAAGTTCGATAACCGTGTATGACCAAAAAGATGAAGTTCTTGGAGTTTATCAACAAGAAGAATTTAAAGGCTTGTTTCACATAAAAGGGGAGCTCAAAGATGAAAACGACCAATCCATACTTCCTGTTAAAGTTTCAGGTACTTCTGGGGATTTTACATTAAAAGACCATGCAAACCGACGCTGGGCTTATTTCTACAATGGCAGATTTCCTCATGAGTATACAAAAATATTCCGTGACACAGATAACGACATTGTGGAAATTTCCAATGCAATTACTTTAAAAGAGAAGAAACTGTTACTGGCTTTGATTGGTTATTTATTTCTTGAAAGAAGCAATCGAAAATAAAAAGGGAAGTTCACTCCAGAGTTCTTACCTTAAGTTTGTAAATGGGTTTTGCCAATCACCCTTTAGGAGTGACTCCCACGATCAAAAAGTGTGGTAAAAACTTTTCTGAAACTCCGAAATAAGTTACTAACTATACCAATTAGCAGGTGGTCAGAAAATGAAACAGATATTTGCTTTCGAAAATAAAAAAGACTATGAGAAGAATCAAGCTGCCATAGAAAATTTTTATGAAAAATTAAATAATTACCAAATATTGTTGGAAGAGAAATATACCTTGAATGATAAACCTAAAGCTATAGTTTGGACTTCGGAAGAACTAGCTACGACTGTTTTTTCTCAAATCCCTGTCCCCGCTTTTACGAATAAGGATTTAATCTACTTTTCTCCTGAGTTAACACAGTGGAGAAATTTATTTCTACAGCAATTAGAAGGTCATCATCACACTAGAATAGAAAGTTTTTATAAGAATTTGTCGAAAAATCATATATTGAGCATACTTGGCCACGAATTAACTCATCACTCAGATTTATTTGTAGATGAATTCGATGAGGAAAGAGAAGATAGTATTTGGTTTGAAGAAGGAATGTGTGATTATATTTCAAGAAAAAATATGTTAGATGAAAAAGAATTTAGCGAAATCACAAACGTAGAGACAGAATTAATAGAAATATTCAAGCATAAATATGGCGCTCATTCATTGGATGAATTCGGACAAGAATCCTATCAGGGTAATTTAACAAGTATTATGTTTGATTACTGGCGCAGCTTTCTCGCGGTGAAGCATTTAGTAGAGGTACGTGCAAATGATGAGATTATGGAAATATTTAATCAATATCATCAATGGCATAGAGAAGGCAGGAAAGTACCATTAATGGACTATTTTAAAATGACATATTTCTTTACCTGATTTTCAGTCAAAGAAGATTATAATAATGGAGTAAACAAAGTGATGTTCAGTTTAAAAAGGTATAAAATCGAATAATAGTCAATGAAATTTCTGAAATGAATGGAAAAGAAAATCTTAACTTCTTAATCTATATCGTCCGCTTAAATAGTTGAGTTCAGTAAATGGATTTGAAATAATTACAATAAGATAAACAGAAAGAATAATCATACGTTTTGTTGTAAATACAAAAGAGTAGAAGGACAAAACGATTAAAGGAGATATTATGATACAGAGTAAAACGATAGGTTGGAATTTTGACAACAGTTATGCCCGTTTGCCCGACATCTTTTTCAAGAAGACTGAACCCACCCCTGTAGCTTCTCCGGAGTTGGTCGTATTTAATTCTTCTTTGGCTGAGTCCTTAGGTCTTGACGCAGATAAACTGAAATGGGGAGAAGAGGCAGGTGTTCTTTCTGGCAACGTGATTCCAGATGGGGCTCTTCCTATATCTCAGGCATACGCAGGCCATCAGTTTGGCCAGTTCACTATGTTAGGAGATGGCCGGGCGGTGCTGATCGGTGAACAGACGACGCCTTCAGGGAAGCGTTATGACATACAGCTTAAAGGAGCGGGAAGAACACCTTTTTCACGTCGAGGGGACGGGCGGGCGAGTCTAGGCCCGATGCTTAGAGAATATATCATTAGTGAAGCCATGCATGGGCTTCATATTCCTACAAACCGAAGCCTTTCTGTTATGGGAAGCGGGCAGTCTGTCCTGCGTGAAACTGAACTTCCAGGGGCGATCCTGACCCGTGTAGCTTCCAGTCATTTACGGATAGGAACGTTTGAATATGCTGCGCAGTGGGGTAGTGAAGAAGACCTTGTTACGCTGGCTGATTATGCTATAAATCGTCACTATCCAGAATTGAAGGATAGCAACAACAAATACCTCGAACTATTTGAAAAGGTGATGGAACGCCAGGCCTTACTGATTGCCAATTGGCAGCTCGTCGGCTTCATTCACGGAGTAATGAACACGGATAATATGACAATCAGCGGGGAGACGATCGATTATGGACCTTGCGCGTTTATGGACGAATACAACCCGAAAACGGTGTTCAGTTCCATTGATGTGCAGGGAAGGTATGCTTATCAGAATCAGCCGCCGATTGCCCAGTGGAACCTCGCTCGTTTTGCTGAATCGCTTCTGCCGTTATTTCATGAAGATCAGGATCGTGCTGTTGAAATAGCGCAGGAAGCGCTCGCTAAATTCGAAAAATTATTCTACACCCATTGGCTGACCGGGATGAGACAGAAACTTGGAATGCATAATGCTGAAGAGCAGGATAAGCCTTTGATTGAAGACTTTCTAAGCATATTAGAAAAGCATGAGGCTGACTTTACTAACTCTTTCCGTGCTTTAACGCTTGAGAAGCCAGAGGAGACACCTATGTATGGTTCGACAGAATTTACTCATTGGTATGAGCAATGGCAGGCTAGACTTGAAAGGCAGGAAGAATCAAAAGATTCCTCGCTTTTATTAATGAAGAAATCTAATCCGGCCGTTATACCTCGCAATCACAGAGTTGAAGAGGCACTTGAAGCCGCGGTTGAAAACGAAGATTATCAAGTCATGAACTCCCTGCTCCAAGTCCTATCTAACCCTTACGCGTATTCTCCTGAGCAGGAAGAATATGCTGTAATGCCTGAAGAATCATGCGGGCCTTATAGAACTTATTGTGGAACGTAATGCCACCTGGAAAATGGTATGAATAACACGAAAAAAGCGCCGAAATTAAATTCGGCGCTTTTTTCGTGGGAAGCACAAAGATATTCCTGTCGTCAGCTAGTTTTTAATTACTTTTCAAAAACAGAATTCTTTTCATTTATTTCGGATTCTGAAATAATACAATTTGTGATATCGATAAAGGAGGAAGTATATTGACACAAACTAATATTTCTACTGAACCAATATTTAAATCTTTTAATAGTGAGAAATTAAGCTTATCCAATCGTACAGTTATGGCACCAATGACACGCGGATTTTCACCTGGAGGGGTGCCTGGTGAAGACGTAGCCGCCTATTACCGTCGTCGAGCTGAAAATGAAGTTGGTTTGATAGTTACTGAAGGAACTGGAATCAACCATCCGAGTTCGGTATCAGGTGACAGTATTCCATTATTCCATGGAGAGAAATCTCTGGAAGGATGGGCAGAGGTCGTAAAACAAGTGCATCAGGCTGGTGGAAAAATTGTTCCTCAGCTGTGGCACGTTGGAATGACTCGCAGCGAGGGCGATCTGCCAAATGAAGAAGCTTCGCCGGTCGGCCCGTCGGGATTGACGCTCGATGGTGAAAAAGTAACAGAACCTATGACTGAAGAAGAGGTAGTGGCATTGGTAGACGCTTACGCACAAGCCGCTGCTGATGCTAAACGTTTAGGTTTTGACGGGATAGAGATTCACGGTGCCCACGGTTATTTGATTGATCAATTCCTATGGGAAAATACAAACCATAGAACAGATCGTTATGGCGGCGACCTTGCAGGAAGAACACAATTTGCTGTTGAAATCGTTGAAGCTTGCAGACGGGAAGTAGGACCGGAATTTCCAATTATTTTCCGTTTCTCCCAGTGGAAAATGAATGATTTCCAAGCTAAACTTGCTCATAACTCGGATGAATTAAACCGTTTGCTGCAGCCGCTTGTTGAAGCAGGTGTTGATATCTTTCACTGCTCTACACGCCGTTTCTGGGAACCGGAGTTTGAAGGTTCAGAACTGAATTTAGCTGGCTGGACTAAGAAGCTGACGGGAAAACCCGTTATTTCTGTAGGCTCAGTTGGACTCGACGGCGAATTCACAAGCTTTTCGGGAGCCAATACGACTAGCCTGGATGGATTGATTAAGAAACTGGATAATGAAGAATTCGACCTGGTCGCTATCGGACGTTCACTGTTGATGGATCCTGAATGGGTTAAGAAAGTCCATGACGGAAGAGCGGATGACTTACTGCCTTTTAATAAAGAAGCTCTTCAAAAATTATATTAAAACCCGGAAGCTTTCTCTAAAGACGGCAGGGAAGAATACTCAGAATGGCGTTTATCTTTTAAAAGATAAACGCCATTCTTAATTTATTGGCTTTGTTAAAGTCCCGTGTTGATATTCATATAATCTCTCTTTAGTGGAACACTCAGTTTCAAGATGTTAGGGCTGTTTCCGTTACGTTTGACAGCGTTTGGAGGTCCGGGAAATCACTCGCTTTCCGTGGGAGCGCGGTGAGCCTCCTTGGAAGTCCCGTCCTGCGGGGTCTCACCAAGCACTCTTTTCCCACAGGAGTCTCGCAATTTCCCGGACCTCCTTTAAGTTTGTCAGGTTCACGGAAACATCTGAGACAGTGTTTTGAGTGTAGTACAGATCTTTTCGAGTGGCAACGACAAGTCGCCCCATTTTCAATACCCCATTGCAACAAATTGATCTTTTCATGGCTAAATGTTTATTCTTAAATAGGCCATGTCACAGGCGTTTAATCGCTTTTGTCTTCTTGGATAAGATTAATTGTAATCCATTTCAAAAGAATGTATATGGAATGGACTGAGCTGTCGGAGATAAAAGAAACCAGAACAAAATGACTCGATGTTGACTTGCCAGTCTTGTTAGTCGCTAAGCTCTATAGCCGGAATACGCAGCTAAGATGAGAGATCAGAAGACTTCTCCAGTGCCAGGGGGTTCGTTCATTCCATATCGTACGGGGTGGTTGGGAAGCTGCGAGACTCCCGTGGGAGAAGGATGTAGGCGAGATCCCACAGGGCTGCAAGCCCGAGGAAGCTTGCCACTTCCCCCACAGGAAAGCGAGTAGCTTCCCGACAACCCCTCACTCTCAATACGGCAACGAACCCAGGCTATCTCGAAACCGAGTCTTCCGCTACCCTGCCATATTGTTGAATCACTCACTTATCAATATCAACAACCACCTTTAACATAGCAAATTTATTATAAAATTAGCCACTGTTCGTCTCCAGCATCTCTTCATATTTGAATACCTTAGTAAGTTCCTGCTCAATCAATGACCAGGCTTGTTCTGCTTTATGCTCCGGCCCCAAATGAGTGAAGGCATGATAACATCCATCAAACTGTTCGTATATAACCTCGACTCCTGATTCTATTAATTTTTGAGAGTACTCCTTCGCCTCCGGGTTAAAGGCGTCGTGTTCCGCTACAATGAACAACGCATTGGCTATTCCGTTTGTATTTTCTGCTAGTACAGGTGATGCGAGTGGGTCTGTCGCTTGCTCTTGTTGTGGAACATAGCACTTGTTAAGAAAATTAGCAGCCTGAGGGAACTTTGCACGTCTAGGATCAGGCTCAGGTTTGTCGGCGTGAGGCGTGACAAAATCCAGCATCGGGCAGGATAGTACCTGAAGCAAAGGCTGAGGTTCATGACGTTCCTTAAGTAGTAGGCAAAGGGCTGCAGCGATATTAGCGCCGGAACTTTGTCCTCCGACTGCTACCTGTTCAGCTTGAACGTTCAAATAATCAGCGTTTTCTTTAATCCATTGCAAGATTTCATAACTCTGCTCAACGGCATTGGGAAAAGGATATTCAGGCGCTTTCGCATAATCAATATTAATAACTGCACACCCTGCTTGATTAGCGATGTGGCGGCAATAGGGATCATCCATTTCTTTAGAATTTATGATAAATGCGCCCCCATGTAAGTTAATGTATACCGGGAGTTTTCTGCGCCCTGCTGTCTTCGGATAATAAATAGTGACAAGCGTCGGCTTCACTGTTGTTTCTATTAATACTTCTTTTATTTCTTCTACTGACTGTGTAGTAACCATTGATGATTTTTTTTCCTCGTTGGGTAACGTTCGTAGTAATTTTGCACCAATATGGGTAAACATGGACTGCCACCTTTTTTTTACCTGTGTGTACCCGATTGATCCGTAAATTAATCGGCTTGCATAAACATTGGGCTATAATATCCTGACTAACAAAATATTAAAAAGGGTACATGAAAAATACCATTCCGAACCAGATTCATATGGTTAGGCTCTGAGAAGACTCTCTCTTAACTCTATTTATAATTGGATCACTATACTGTAAAGCAAGAGGTGAATGAAATGTGGATCATGGTTATAGCTGTCGCAGTTACGGTCTTGCTGTTTTGGCAGAAGATATCTTTACCTGAAATCAACAAAAAAACGACAAGATCTTATTCAATAATTATCCCTGCTCGTAATGAAGAAAAGAACTTGAAGAAGTTACTTCCATCTATACTCACAACTGAAAGCAGTCTTAGAGAAGTCATAGTAGTGGATGATGAATCAGATGACCGCACACGGGAAACAGCTGTTGAGTATGGGGCGAAAGTTATTAGTAACCCTCCTTTACCAGAAGGGTGGATAGGAAAATCATGGGCTTGCTATAATGGGGCGAAGGAAGCTAAGGGGAGGAAATTAATATTCCTCGACGCTGATACATGGCTTTCACCAAATGGTTCAGAAAGAATGATAAATTACTTAGAATCAAAAGGTAAAGACACATTAGTTACGGTTCATCCTTATCACTACATGCAATCCTTTTGGGAAAAGCTCTCTGCAGTGTTTCATATGGTCGTTTTCGCCTCCTCGGGCACGACGTCTATTTTGAAAAACAAAGCAGGCACACAAGGTGGATTTGGCCCCTGCTTACTCATTGATTCAGATACCTACTGGCATTTACAGGGGCATTATGCAATACGGAGTGAAATAGTAGAGCATCTCGCACTGGCCAGGCGAGCTGAAAGGAAAGGGGTGAAGACCTTTGCGTTCAGCGGCAAAGATGTTCTGAACATGAGGATGTATGAAGCTAATCTCAGGGCTGTGATAGAAGGCTGGTCTAAAAGCTTTGCATCAGGGGCAAAAACCGCCTCACCCTGGATGACAGTTGCAGCTGTTTTATGGATTACAGCCGTTGTATCTTTTCTAATCAATATCCCCAATATAGGATGGTGGAGCGCTGCCGGTTATGTGGTTTTATCGTTTTGGCTGTACCGGACTTTAAAGGAGATGGGAAATTTCAATGTATATGATGCATTGCTTTTTCCGCTTCATTTTCTCTTTTTTGTATTGCTCTTTGTTTATTCCCTTCTTAAAACTTTTTTGTTTAAACAGTCGTCTTGGAAAGGACGAAATATAGCGGGAAAGAAGTAAAGGGCTTATTGCTATGTTGTTGGACTCTAAACTATTTTAATGGAAGTTGGACGACGTTGTTACAAGGCAGATGAAAATGGAGGACTATGATGATTTTATCATTTAATGTAAGAAAGCTAGAAATTCAGCAGATAATAGCGGTGACGAAACGTTAAAAATGGATAAGGGAGGGAGTTAGATGAGCGCGAAGTATATCAGATATTCATTAATCACAGGAAACCTTATTGTTGCTTTCCTCATCTTTGAAATCAGTTTTTATCATCTATTTGATAAAGAAAAACAGAAGAATAAATGGTTGTGAGGAATTTATCTCTTTAACTGTTTATTTAACAAGGGAGAGTTAGATGATCAAAGAAGATTCGATGAAAAATAATAAGCGCTTAACTTTAGTAATTTTTCAATTCATTATGGTGGGATTATTAATTATAGATATGACAATAATCATTAGCAACGATTCTATCGCTGCTCAATTACTAGCATTCTTTTCATTTGTCCTTATCGCTTTATTTTTAGCTGTTACTTTCAAAAATCGTCCAACATTGAAAAAGAATCATAAATAAACAGGTTGGATACCGATTCAAAAATTTGGGTTCTTCTTTATAAAAATGGTAATCTGTAAATATTAATAGAGAGGAGTGGTTAGCGATGTATTCATCAATCCCGGAAATCACGCTTCATGACGGTTTAACACTGCCGGCTATAGGTTTTGGTACATATAAGTTGAATGGTAATGAAGGGGCGAATGCGATCAGCAGCGCTGTTGATGTAGGTTATCGACTGATTGATACGGCTTACAACTACGAGAATGAAGGGACTGTCGGAGAAGCCGTACGACGCAGTTCTATCCGAAGGGAGAATTTAAAAATTACTTCGAAACTCCCGGGGCGGTACCAGGCATACGATAAAGCTGTTCCGGCCATTCAAGAATCATTGTACCGAGCGGGACTGGATTATTATGATTTGTACCTTATTCATTGGCCGAACCCTGCCCAGGGGAATTATTTAGAAGCATGGCAAGCACTATTAGATGCGAAAAAATGGGGATTGATCCGATCTGCCGGAGTGTGTAATTTCCTTCCTGAGCATTTAGAATACTTAGAAGAGGAAACCGGGGAAAAACCAAGTATAAATCAAATAGAATTACATCCATTTTTTAACCAGGAAAAGCAAAGAATCTGGCACGAAAATACCAATATACAAACTCAATCGTGGAGCCCGCTAGCAAGAGCTAATGAAGTGATGCAAAATGAAACGCTTAAGAAAATCGCCAGACAGCACAATAAATCATTTTCTCAAGTAATATTACGCTGGCACTACCAGCTTGGTTCCATTCCAATTCCTAAATCCTCTTCACCTAAACGTCAACTCGAGAATATTTCAATTTTTGATTTTACTTTAAATGAAGAAGAGCTGGGTATGATTGCACGTTTAACGCAATCGAATGGCAGGATCAATGATCAGGACCCTGCGACTTATGAAGAATTTTAAATAATTGCGGCGCAATTCTGAAGGGAAGAATTGCGCCATTCTCATAACTGACAAACGTATAGAGAAGGTCTAGGGAAAGTGCTGTTACTCCTTTTAAGTATTGCTGGCACAATAGAAATCAGGTGTGATTTATACTTTATCGCAGGAATAACTTAAAAGCTTGCAAAGAGTCTGCAAGCTTTATGTATTCGAAAGCGGCAGTTGAATCACCTGCGCTGCGAACGAGGAATGTGCTGGTTTTGTTCAAAGTCCCTGAGAGCTGACTCTTGATCAAAAGGTACAAACTCTTCATCTCTGCCATATTCCGAATAACTTTGACGGCCTGACGACTTGTATCTAATATGGAATTCCTCTTCATAATCAGATGGCTCTTGATCTAAAGGATGATGTGTCATACCAGAGATCCACGTTTCAAAATTATAAGTCCCTCTATTAATGATTTCACACAAATCTTCCAGGGATTGAGCCAACTCATTTAAACAATCCAGTCCATTCCTTAAAATGATGCCGCGTTTTCTTGCACTGTCAATAGAGTGCTCTAAACGATAAGATTTCTCCTGATAAGTGAATTCTATAAAACAGCTGCTACGATCCCAGTTGAAATGGAAATCATCGATATTTAGACGCTTGATCACCTTTATAAGCTTTCTTTCGCATAAAGTTTGTTCCTTGTGCGGCATCCATTTGAAAAGGACATTCTTAAACGTACTGGTTTTAAACATACGATCTACCCTCTTTCTATAGATTACGATTGTCACGCATTTCTCTTATACTGTTAAATTCTTCAAAAGGTAACCAGTTTCCTGCTGGAATCGTTTTGCAATTTCCGCGTTCCCTTAACAAAATATCGGGAAATACGACTCTTTTTTGTCACTAAGTCCCTTGGTGTGTCAGCAATTGACATAAGGTTTAAAATTCTTACCAAAAACTAGTTTACTAACAAAAGGAGTTTGAGATATTTGCTGGACTGCTGCTTTAATCATCTGGGCAGGTTATATCGTATTTATGTAGAACTTCTTACTGTAGACTCATCAGGAGTAGGAGATTAAACAAGGATTAGTGTGGATTGAAGGGATAAGTGTTTGAAAAGCTCATGAATTTAAAAGTCTGTTGTATCATGGGGCGTAGAATAATTAGTTTAAAAAAGGAGTGTATTGATGTTTACGAGCGATAGGATCCATTTAAGAAAGATGAATGACGATGATTTCCACATTTATCATAATTGGAGAAGTAATATAGAAGTCATGCAATACACAAATCCTGAGTTGGATGTTTATTCGCTAAGGGAAACAGAACAATTTATTAAAAGCATCTGTGATTCAAATACAACTAAAAACTATATCATTGAATTAAACGATTCGGATAAACCGATCGGAATCGCTTCTTTAGTGCATATGGATCTAAAGAACCGTAATGCGGAATGTATAATCGATATTGGTCATCAAAGCTATTGGGGGAGCGGATACGGCAAAGAAGTGATGAATATTCTGTTGGACTACAGTTTTTCAGAAATGAATTTACATAAGCTGTATTTGAGAGTCTTTTCTTTTAATGAAAGAGCGATTAAACTGTATGAAAGTTTAGGGTTTGTAAAAGAAGGGGAGCAAAAAGAACACATATTCAGAAACGGTAAGTGGCATGGAATCATAACCATGGCAATCTTCCAATCTACTTATATACGACCACGTTAAGACTTAAAATCGAATAGTATAGCATATCCACTCATGATATTTTTCTAAAAAATGAAGGGGAGAGGATGGTTCGATGATGAAATGGATGTTTATTTTATCAGCTGTCAGCACTCCGTTGTTTTCATTATTCGATAAGGGAGCCACGGGCATTCTTTTATCGCTGATGTTCTTATTTTTAGCCGCTTTTTTCAGTAAACCAAGGTTGTCAAAAAAGGATAAGGTCTAGTACATGTTTGTCGCAAGGGTGAGATTCAATTTATCAATCAAATAGCTGAACTCACTCTGTAAAATACAAAAAGCCAGTGCTTGCTTAAGCACTGGCTTACATAACTTCATAACTTTAATTATTGAAATGATTTGACCCCTAGATAATGATCCTGCCAATAGTCGATATTTAAATCAGCTACTTCAACACCATTACTTCCTGAGTGAATCATTTGGTCATCTCCAATATAAACGCCACTGTGAGAAGCACCTTCTGTATCATAAGTTCCTTCAAAGAAGACAACATCCCCTATGCTTGGTGATTCGACTCTCTCCCCGTCATATAACCACATATCGCTCTCTTTTCTATTTAAATCCACCCCGACTTCATCAAAGACGTGAAGAATGAATCCGCTGCTGTCAAAGCCTTCAGGAGTCGTTCCTCCCCATACGTAAGGCGTGCCGATTTGGTCTTCAGCTATCGATACTACTTCAGAGTTAGAAGCGGATGCTGCGTTTGTTGTTTCTTCCTCAGAAGAAGAGTCGTCGGAGCTTGTCGTTTCTTCCGTAGAAGAGGAGTCTTCGGATTCTGTGTCTTTAGAGGACTGCTCATTGTCATTGCTAGAGTCTTCAGAAGAACCGGATAATTTATTTTCTGTATTCGGCCCGACTAATCCGTCGACGGATAAACCATTATCCGCTTGGAATTCTTCGACTGCTGCTTCAGTAAGAGGACCGAAAATACCATCCAGGCTCGATGTATAGTAACCTTTGGATTCAAGAGATGACTGTAGGGACTTTACGTCTTCTCCGCGATCTCCGTCATTTAAGATAGAAGAATCGGAAGAGCTGCTTTCATCCGCAGCTGACGGATCTGCTTTAGCAAATACACTTTCGCTTACTACAGGTGTGAATGCTAGAGATGTGACTAAAGCAGAAGAAATCACATACTTTCGCATAGACTGAGATGACTTGACCATTTAAATTCCTCCTTGAATAATTTACCCGTGTTCAATGGGTAATGACTAATTCGTTTGAAAAAAGTGAAATATTTAGTCTGACTTCTTTCGGGCTATGTATACCCTGTGTGCTGAAGGACCTATATTAAATCACAGGGTTTTTTCAAACTAGTTCTCAGTCTATCAGATATAGATACGCTGCAGGTTTCAAACTCTTTAAGCCTGGATGTTAATCGTATTACAGTACATTACACTTTTAACAAAAAATACTAAGAAGAGCACCGTCTGCCTTAGCGGATGGCGCTCTTCTCCTTAAAGAAGCTATATAGGAAGATGTGTAGGTCACTCTTTCCATGGTGGAAGCATTTTATTAAGTGGCCGATCTTTACGGTAACCGAGCACATATTCAGCCTGCATGATTGTATGAATTTCTCTTGTGCCTTCGTATATAACGGGAGCCTTTGAATTTCGTAAATATCTTTCTACAGGATACTCATTGGAATACCCGTAAGCGCCATGTATTTGAACAGCATCATCCGCTGACTGATTGGCAAAATCACAAGCCTGCCATTTAGCTAAAGAAGTTTCTCTAGTATTACGCACACCTTTGTTTTTTAATTCGCCAGCACGGTAAACGAGGAGGCGGCTCATTTGCAAGCCGGCTTCCATTTTGGCGATCATCTGCTGAACAAGCTGGTGTTTTCCTATTTCTTTACCGAAGGTTTTCCTATCATGACAATAAGAGACACTAGCCTCGAGACAGGCCATAATCTGCCCGCAAGCTCCTGCGGCAACAGTGAAGCGGCCATTGTCTAAGGCAGCCATCGCAATTTTAAACCCGTCACCTTCTTCTCCGAGTCTATTTTCTACTGGAACGTCGATATGGTCAAAAAATAATTCACCAGTATTGCCGGCACGAATACCAAGCTTACCCTTGGTAGCTTTTGAAGAGAATCCTTTCATCGTTCGTTCCACAATAAAAGCGGAAATGCCATGATGATCTTTACTTTTATCGGTGTAGGCGAACACAAGGAAATGGTCGGCCGTATCACAAAGTGAAATCCACGTTTTCTGCCCATTGAGAATATATGAATCTCCTTTAAGGACGGCGGTCGTCTGTAAAGCAGCAACGTCGGAGCCTGCATTCGGTTCAGTTAAGCCGAACGCACCTAATTTTTCACCCTTTGCCTGGGGGAGGAGGTACTTCTGTTTTTGCTGATCGGTGCCGAACTGCAGGAGAGTCATGCTGTTTAATCCTGTATGGACAGACACCGCTGTACGAAACGCTGTGTCTCCCCGTTCTAATTCTTCACACACAATCGCAAGTGAATTATAATCCATACCGCTCCCACCGTATTTTTCTGGTATGCACACGCCCATCAATCCTAACCGGGCAAGCTTCTGGTATACACTCTTATCGAAATGACCATTTGCATCCCATTCTCCTATACACGGCATCACTTCTTTATCGACAAAATCCCTAACAGTATTACGCAGCATATTCTGTTCGTCACTAAAATCAAAATTCATGTAATCCCTCCTTAAATCGTACGATTGTTCTTTAACTCTTCAATAGTTTTCTGGTCATATCCGAGAGCCCGTAAAATTTCCTCGTTATGCTCACCCGGTTCGGGGGGATGCCGTTTAAAATCAACCGGAGTTTTTGACAGCTTTAAAGGACTGCCGATCATTTTTATAGTTCCAGCTTTCGGGTGGGAGGCGGTCATGAACATATTACGAGCATGCAGTTGTTTATCTGATACGAGCTCCTCCAAAGTTTGAATCGCGCCAAATGGAATGTTGCCGTACTGGCATTTCTCCTTCCAGTACACAGTTGGCTGCTGTTCAAAAGCACGCTGAAGAATCGTTGAGAGCGTCTTACGGTTGTTGACTCGATCCGCATTTGTTTGAAATCGGGGATCAGATGATAAATGCGGCTGTTCAATCAAGTGACAAAGGGAAACAAATTGATGGTTATTCCCAATGGCAATAACCATTTCCCCGTCCTGGGAACGGAAAGTCTGATAGGGGACGATATTGGCGTGATGATTGCCCAATCTTTCAGGCTCTTGTCCAGACATTAAATAGTTGCTTCCAATATTGATAAGTGAGCTTACCGCGGAATCATATAAAGATAAATCAATTTTCTGCCCTTTACCTGATCGAGTTCTTTCCAGTAATGCCGACTGAATCCCTATACAAGCATACAGACCTGTTAAAATATCCGAAATGGCAACGCCTATTTTTTGTGGTCCTGAAGACTCACTGCCTGTGATACTCATCAAACCGCTCATGGCCTGGACAATAAAATCATACCCAGGCAAATTCTTATACGGGCCCGTTTCACCAAATCCAGTAATGGAACAGTAAATAATACGTGGATTGATCTTACGTAATGCCAAGTAATCAAGACCTAAACGCTCCATCGTACCTGTCTTGAAGTTGTGGAGGACGACATCACACTCAGCAGCCAGTTTTTCAATAATTTCTTTACCCCTTTTTGTTTTCAAATCAACAGTGAGGCTTCTCTTATTTCGATTCGTGCATAAGTAATAAGCACTCACACCATGTTGGAAGGGTGGACCCCATTGTCGTGTTTCATCACTCCCGCCCGGTGCTTCCACTTTAATAACGTCAGCACCTAGATCTCCAAGAATCATCGAACAATAAGGACCTGCTAGTACTCGTGTTAAATCAAGTACCGTAATGCCGTGTAAAGCTGTATTCATATCCATCACATCCTTTCTGCATAAGGAAAAAGCCAGCCGAACCCATACTGTGTATGAATCCAACTGGCTTGGGATCAACTAGGTTTTATGAACGGTCAGCACAAAAATGGAGATGAGCACGTCTTACACTACACTGTATGTCCTCTTGGCTGAAAATATGTCTTAGAATCAATCTCCTTTATAAAAACATCTATCATGAAACGATTGTTCTCTTAATAAGATAGAACAGTGGGACAAACCGTCCGCTTATATTAGGGGGATATTACGCAGTTGGGGGGAGAATGATGACTTTTGGGTCAGAACGAGTAAATAGTTTGCCTCCTTATTTGTTTTCTGTGTTTCATCAAAAAAAGAAGGATTTACAAGAGCAGGGAGTAGATGTGATTGATTTAGGTATAGGTGCTCCTGATCTGCCGACGCCTTCTTTTATTATTGATGCGTTAACTATAGAAGCAAGTGATCCGAAGAACCATAGCTATTCACCGTACGGGGGTTGTACGGAATTCAAGAAAGCCGTTGCCGATTTTTATAAAAGACATTATAACGTTGATCTAAATCCTGTATCGGAAGTCCTCGCGCTGATTGGTTCAAAGGAAGGGATTGCCCACTTGATTCACGCAGTTGTTGACCCGGGGGATGGTGTCCTGGTACCGGATCCAGGTTATCCCGTTTATTCGTCAGCTGTACACCTGGCTCAAGGGAGAGTTATTCCTCTTCCTTTGTATGAGGAAAACCATTTCGCACCTCAGTTTCATTCGCTTACTCCTGCAGATGTAGACCGGGCGAAGATGATGTTATTAAACTATCCGAGCAATCCGACAGGTGCTACGGTCGAACTCGGTACATTTGAGGAAGCAATTAGTTTTGCAGAGAATCATAATCTGTGTGTCGCACATGATTCGGCTTATGACCTTGTGACATTCGACGGCTATCGTGCCCCTAGTATTCTTCAAGTCCCTGGAGCAAAGGAAAGGACTGTTGAATTTGGTTCCTTATCGAAAAGCTTCAGTATGACGGGATGGAGAATTGGCTACGTCGTCGGGAGCGAGGAGTTGATCCACGCTTTATCGATTGTAAAGAGCAATACAGATACTTCTCAGTTTCTGCCGATTCAAAAAGCAGGAGCAGCTGCATTAAACAGTGACTTTTCAACGGTAACATCAAATAATCGAACCTATCAGAAGCGGATGGAAATCATGCTTGATGCCATTAAAGAACTTGATCTTAAAGCGAACAAGCCGAGGGGGACTTTTTTTATTTGGGCAAAGGTTCCTAAGGGATACACCTCTCAGATGTTTGCTGAAAAAATGCTTGCGGAAGCCGGGGTGATTGTTACGCCGGGGAATGCGTTTGGCGTAAACGGAGAAGGATTCATCCGCATCTCGCTGTCTGCGCCGGAACATCGTTTGCGTGAAGCGGTGAATCGAATGAAGAAATGGAAGACAAGGGGGCTTTCCTGATGGGGGATGGACAGCACCAGTCTATGTCAAGTTCCCGTGCCATTGTGGAGTGCCTGAAGCTGGAAGAGGTAGAGAAGGTATTTTGTGTGCCGGGGGAGAGTTACCTCCCTCTTCTTGATGCCATTTTTGATGAACCTGCACTTACTCTCATTTCAGCGAGACATGAGGGAGGGGCTTCTTTCATGGGAGAGGGTTACGCAAAAGCAAGCGGGACACCAGGTGTTGTCATGGCTACGCGGGGAGTCGGCGCCTCGAATCTTGCTATTGGTGTCCACACCGCCTATCAGGACTCCACTCCCATGGTCGTCTTTCTCGGTCAGGTGCACAGCAGATTTAAAGGAAGGGAAGGCTTTCAAGAGATTGATTTAGAGGATTTTTTTAAACCGATCGCTAAATGGGCAGTAGAGATCAATGAGGCATCCCGCATACCGGAAATCGTGCAACGAGCGTTCCGTCTTGCAAGAACGGGTCGTCCAGGCCCTGTTGTCATATCATTACCGGAAGATCTGTTATTGGAAACAGCAACAATGGATTTTGGAACTAAAGTTTCCAAACCTTCCCCAAGACCTTCTCGCGATGAAATCAAGGATATTGAACAGATTTTACGAGGCAGTAAACGCCCTTTGATCATTGCCGGCGGAGGAGTAAAGAGTGCCAGAGGGGAAGAAACTCTAATAGATTTTGCAGAGTCCTTTAACCTGCCCGTCATGGCAGCTTTTAGAAGGCATGATGTATTTCCAAATGACCACCACCTGTATGTGGGACACCTCGGTCTGGGAATGACACCAACCCTTCTGAGCATTGTGCGGGAGGCCGACACTCTGATCGCCATAGGCACGAGGTTATCAGAAGTCACGACCCAGGACTACACGATTCTGACGAAGGGTCAATCACTTATTCATATTGATATCGATTATGAAACGATTGGTAAATCCTTTTCTCCACTGGTCGGGATCGTTGCAGATGCGAAGGAAGCCCTTAAAGATCTAACAAGTATGAAATTACCTAATGAATGGACGAGCTGGGCAAGTAAATGTCGAGTAAAGTATACACAATCGCTGAAACCGACAGAAGGACAAGTCGTTCTCAATGAGAAAATCATTTCAAGTCTTCAAAAACATCTGCCAAAAGATTCGATCATTACGAATGATGCGGGAAACTTTGCTGGGTGGCTTCATAGGTTTTATCAATTCAGTCAAAAAAACACGTACGTCGGACCTACGTCTGGAGCGATGGGGTATGGTATGCCTGCCGCCTTAGGGGTTAAGTTAGCTTTGCCTGATCGGACCGTCGTCTCTTTATCAGGGGATGGGGGGTTCATGATGACGATGCAGGAATTAGAAACTGCGGTTCGCTACGACATACCTGTCATAAGCATCGTGTTCAACAATTGCATGTACGGAACCATTCGTATGCATCAGGAAGTGCATTATCCTCATAAAATGATCGGCACGAATTTAGGGAGGGTAGATTTTTCTAAAATTGCTCTGGATGTTGGAGCGGAAAGTTATTATGTGAAAACTGCTGAAGAGTTCGACAAGGCGCTTATTCAGTCGATCCGTATAAGAAAGCCGTCGCTCATTGAAATAGAGAGTGACCCTAATCAGATCACGGTCTCTTCCACTATTCAACAAATACGGAACAGACACTAATTTAAGGAGGTATGTAAGATGAGTCGTCAGTTAATCAAAGATGAAAAGCTTCGTAATTATATAAACGGGAAATGGTTTTTTCCATCTACTGAAAAGTATGCAGATGTTAAAAACCCCGCTAATTTAGAAGCGCTTGTACAGGTTCCATTATCCGGTGAGGCTGAAGTGGCCGCAGCAACAGGAGCGGCTAAAATAGCACAGAAAAAATGGGCGCTTGTACCTGCCCCTCAAAGAGCAGAAGTATTGTATAGAGTAGGCCTTCTCATGAAGGAAAGAAAAGAGGAATTATCTCAATTATTAACGATGGAAAATGGAAAAGTCATTGAAGAAGCCCGTGGCGAGGTGCAGGAAGGGATCGATATGGCTTTCTACATGGCTGGTGAAGGCCGGAGGTTATTTGGACAGACGACTCCATCTGAATTAAAAGATAAATTTGCGATGAGTGTTCGCGCCCCAGTCGGCGTCGTCGGTATTATAACCCCATGGAATTTCCCGATAGCTATTGCTACGTGGAAGTCTTTCCCTGCGATTGTTGCAGGAAATGCTGTCGTGTGGAAGCCAGCTACCGAAACGCCGATCATGGCGTATGAATTAGCGAAGATTTTTGAAGAAGCGGGGCTGCCTAAAGGTGTTATCAATGTAGTATTCGGCTCTGGATCGACAGTTGGAGAAGCTATGCTTGAGCAGGATGATATCCGTGTGATTTCATTTACGGGATCCAATGATGTAGGACGGAATATTGCTGCGAAATGCGGCGAGCGCTTGAAAAAGGTATCCCTTGAAATGGGCGGGAAAAATGCGGTGATTGTCATGGACGATGCAGATCTGTCTCTCGCCGTTGAAGGAATTCTTTGGAGTGCATTCGGGACAAGCGGGCAGCGATGTACAGCTTGCAGCCGGGTCATGGTCCATGAAGATTTAAAAGAAGAACTAGAAGAAAGACTTCAGGTTGAAATAGCAAAATTAACAATTGGAAATGGACTAGATGAATCGATTAAAGTAGGGCCGGTCATTAATGAACACGGTCTAAACAAAATCAAACAATATATCGAAATTGGAAAAGACGAAGGAGCGAAACTTCTTACGGGTGGTTATGTAATGGATAGTGGAGAACATGCGGCTGGTAATTACTTTGCTCCGACGTTGTTCACAGATGCTACAGCCGATATGCGTATTGCGCAGGAAGAGATATTCGGGCCTGTTGTTTCCCTTATCCCGGTGACCAGTCTCGAAGAAGCGATAGAGATCAATAATCAGGTGGAATTCGGCTTATCGAGCTCGATTTTCACTAGAGACGTCAACAAGGTTTTTGCTGCTCAGCGTGACTTGGATACAGGAATCGTTTACGTAAACGCAGGAACAACAGGTGCAGAGATCCACTTGCCTTTTGGAGGAACGAAAGGAACTGGCAACGGCCACCGTGATTCAGGAGTAGCGGCTTTAGATGTATTTACAGAATGGAAAGCGATATACGTAGACTTCAGCGGCAAGCTGCAAAGAGCGCAAATTGACGTTGAATAATTGAACAGCATCAGATTACCGGTGAAAAAGGGGTGCGGACTATGAAAGTGGCGGTACTAGGTTCGGGATTGATGGGGAAAGAAGCGGCTCGTGATTTAGTGAATAGTTCTGAAGTGAAAAAAGTAGGGCTTGCGGACATCGACGTGCAGAGAGCAGAGCAAGTATGTCAGGCGCTCGGTTCACCGAAAATTAAAGCTTATAAAGTCGATGCCGGAAATTCTGAACAGCTTGCTGAGTTTCTTAAGCAGTATGACGTAGTCATCAACGCATTATTTTATTCTTTCAATGAAATTGTCGCTAAAACGGCTATCGAATCAGGCGTAAGTTCTGTAGACTTAGGAGGGCATATAGGTCACGTAACGGACCATGTATTAGATTTATATAACAGCGCAAAAGCAGCTCAAGTAACGACGATTCCTGATTTAGGAGTAGCACCTGGAATGATCAATATTCTATCAGGCTATGGCGCGAGCAAACTCGATGTAGTGAAAGAAATCCGGCTATATGTAGGGGGAATTCCAGTCCAGCCTGAGCCACCACTTGAATATAATCATGTATTTTCCATGGAAGGACTGCTAGATCATTACACCGATCCTTCTACGATCATTAGAAACGGTAAGCTGCAGCAAGTCGATTCTCTTACAGAGCTTGAGCAATTACATTTTGAACGCTTCGGTCCGCTTGAAGCCTTCCATACGTCAGGAGGCACTTCTACCTTACTAAAATCCTTTCCTGACATCGATACACTGGAGTACAAAACAATACGATATCGAGGGCACGCTGAAAAAATGAAGTTGCTCGTAGACTTGAAGCTCACCGGGAATGACCATGTTGTGGATGTGGGCGGTATTCAAGTAAAACCGAGGGAAGTGCTGCTGAAAACGTTGGATCCTATCGTTGATTTAAAAGATAAGGATGATGCTGTATTACTCAGAGTATGTGTCGGAGGAGCGAAGGACGGAAAAGATACCACCTACCAATATGAAATGATAACCTACAAAGACCGTACGAATAAGGTAACAGCCATGGCTCGAGCCACAGCCAATACCATATCCGTTGTAGCTCAAATGATAGGCAGTCAAATCATTACAAAAAAAGGGGTATATCCGCCAGAGAAAATTGTACCAGGAGGCCATTATATTACTGAAATGGCGAAAAGAGGGGTAATGATTTCTGAACGGCGAATAGATGATTTTGATAGATAAAAAATAAGGATTATGCTCTCTCTTAAAACTAAGTAGCAACTCCGAACAATATTTAAAAACAATCACTAATAATTAAACCATACCTCATAATAATACAGGAAACGACAAAACGAAAGCCAGTGAAGTAAACACTGGCTTTCGTTTTATTTGGTATGTTTGTGACAGCCCTTAAATAAATCATCTAACACTTCATTTGTTCGTGTCACTGTTTCGTCAGTTCAAGGTGGGTATTCTATCATAAATTGCTCTGATTTAGTTTCTGTTTTTAGAGTTACAGGATTATGATCAAAAAAAGAAAAGCTGATATAACTTATGAATAAGGGTGGTGGTCTCTGAATTTCACTTACTATAAAACGACTCCAAAATTAATATATGGTTCTATATAATTTCCCTATGGCTCTCACAAAATAACTTGACTAAATGAATTTACAACTGACAGAACTGCAGGATGTGGTATTTGCTGCTTCGTCTTCAGTAGAAAACGTGACTACTACTGTAACACTTAAAGCAAAAAGAGAACTTAACTTTTAAGCCAAGTAACTTTAAGCATTAGCATTACGATTGAATTTTCAGAAAAGTAAATATATAGTAGAAATTACATACTAACTAGTAGGTATGTTTGATTTGTAACGATTCTTGGAATCAGTGGCAAGCTTTACAACACTAGGAGTTAAAAAAGAAAGGGAGTGATGTAATTGGGAATGGTAGAAACCGTAACAGGACCTATAGACTCAATGAAACTAGGGAAAACATTGATTCATGAGCATTTCTTTTTCGGTTATCCAGGGTTCCAGGGGGACCTCACACTTGGCACCTTTGACTTTGAACAAAAGAAGAGTAAAGGAATCGAGACAGCGAAGATGATCCAGGCTCAGGGCGTTGAAACAGTTATAGATCCTACACCGAATGAATGTGGCCGTAATGTTCAGTTGCTGCAAGCCGTATCGGAAGCTACAGGATTAAATATCTTATGTGCGACGGGTTTTTATTACGAAGGAGAAGGGGCAACACCTTATTTTAAATTTCGTCAGCAGCTCGGAACGGCAGAGGAAGAAATTTATGAAATGTTCTTAGAAGAAATAACAAATGGAATCGAAGGGACGGGAATTAAGCCAGGTGTAATCAAATTAGCTTCAAGTAAACATGAAATTACCGAATATGAAAGAATGTTCTTTCGGGCAGCTGTTCGAGCGCAAAAGAAAACCGGTATTGTTCTTATTACACATACTCAGGAAGGGACGATGGGGCCTGAACAGACAGAATTATTGATTGAGGAAGGGGCTGACCTTTCTAAAGTTGTCATTGGGCATATGTGTGGAGCAACTGATATTAATCAACACTTGCAAGTTTTGAAACAAGGGGCCTATATTGCGCTGGATCGCTGGGGGTTGCAAGGAATTGTCGGAGCACCTATGGATGAATCGCGAATGGTTGTTTTGAGCGGATTACTGGCAGCAGGTTATGAAGAGAGAATTTTCCTTTCTCACGACACGGTAAACGTATGGTGGGGCAGGGATCCCGTTTTACCAGACTCTGTAGCCGGTTTGCTGCAAAATTGGCAGCCAGACCATCTATTTCGTCGAATTCTGCCAGCATTGCTGGAGAGCGGTGGAATTACGGAAAACCAAATAGAGCAGATTTTTGAAACGAATGCTAAGAACCTTTTTCAAACTAACCGCTAATATCATAGTGAAATCGAATCTCCTTAAGTAAGATTACATTAAGGGGATTTTTCTTTATTAAACTCGTAGCTAAAAAGAGAGAAGTTTGAATAGTATTTCATTTATTTTTCTAGTTTACATAATATATATTATAGGAAGTTAAGTTAAAAAGCCTCATTCTGTCTCAATAACTAAGTATACTCTTGATAGTGAGACAGAATGAAAATTTATATCGTTTTAAACACTTAATGCTTTTTATGTAACTACCGTTTTTTACTCTTTGCTCCTGGTAAACTTCATTATGCTTACAATCCTCTGGGACTTTCGATAATTTATTGATTGTATTTATTTTTATTTTTCGGAGTTGCTACTATATCTTAAGTCAAACTTTATAAGTTGGCACTTTTTCATACTTAATTATGTACTTTGATCTGCTTTTCAGTTGTTAAAATCCTCATAATCTTTCTTTATCTAATTTGTTTATGAATTGCCAGTCCGTCTATATACATTCGTCTCAGTTCTTTTATTTGGTTTGTCATTCGATCCACTGCTTGCTGCTTCACACTATTTCTGTGAACCACTGCCTTGCTATTCACTTATTTTGAAATTCCGCAATTTATTTTAAATGCCCTTGTCATTTATGATATCGTTACATCAGCTAATTGGTTCCTCCGATTTATTCTTCCTGCAACGGAACACTTGTTCGTAACAGCGAATTACGGCATAATTAACCTTTTCTTCCCCTATAGTTCTTTTATAATTTTATTGATATTTTTTTATTTATTGTTCGGAGTTGCTACTAAGTTTTAAGTCAAACTACTAAAATTTTTAATCAAAAAAATAAAGCCACAGAGTTTTTACTCTGTGACCTTAACTTTCGACTTTTTAGAGGATTTCGCTTGATTTTCCTGATAAACCTCAAGTGTCTTGTAGTAATAATCCAGAATCTGTTCGGAAGGCTTTTGCCAGCTGAAATTTTCAGCTTCCTTCCGAGCGTTGCTGCTTAATCTTTTATATAGCTCTTCATCTTCAAGGCGATTGATTGCTTCAATCATGCTTTCCGTATTCTCATTCTCGAATAAAAGCCCCGTTTTTCCATCCTCTACCTGCTCCATAGTCGGACCGCTTTTAGCTGCAATGACAGGCAGTCCGGAAGCCATCGATTCAAGAATGACTAACCCTAATGTCTCAGTGACTGATGGGAAAATCAATGCATCTGAGGAAGCGAATGCCTGTGCAAGCTCATCGCCATGAAGAAGTCCGGTAAATACCGTTTTTGTGCCTGCGAATGTCTTTTCTAGAGCTTCCTTCTCAGGACCATCTCCGACTATCGCCAGAGAAAGATCATCTCTTTGCTCAAGAAGAGGCTTGATCTTATGGATCTCCTTCTCTGGAGCCAATCTGCCAACAAATACGAGGAGTTTATTATCCGTCTCTCCAGCCGACAGCCTTTCACGCATGCTGGCGTTTTTATGATCGGGATGATAGTGATCAATGGCAACACCACGGTCCCATACGTGGACATTGTGGAATCTTTTGTCTTGCAGCTCACCTTGAATAGCCTTTGAAGTACATAAGTTCAAGTCGGCGTAATTGTGAAGTTTTCTGAAATACCACCACACTATAGGAACGAACGGATACAAGCGATAGTATTCTAAATACTTAGGTACATGTGTGTGATAGGAAGCGATTAATGGATAATTAAGCTTACTGGCATGATAAACGCCGGAGACCCCTACAAGAGCAGGGTTTACAACATGGACTAAATCCGGATCATGTTTTAAAAGCAGCTTCTTCACCCTTTTTTGAGGCATAGAAAATTCTCTATACCGGTAAAAAGGCATAGTCGTTGTTTTAACTCCTTCAACAATCGCACCTTCATATTCAGTTACACCTAAGTCCGGGGCAATCACAACTACTTCATGCTCCTGTTCCCTTAAATGTTTGATAGCTTCTTTCAGTCTTGTAACCACTCCATCCGTAGATGGAAGGAACGTTTCTGTAATGATGGCGATTTTCAAGGCGTAAAACTCCTTATTTCCAAGTAATAGATGGTAAGACGTTTTCTTCGATGATTCGGTCTTTATTCTCTACCGATATTTTCAAGATGTCCCGGATGACATCGTCCGTTAATAGGTGGGGTTCTAGACCTAAATCACGTAATTTAGTATTTTTCGCATTGTAGTAATGGTCTTCATTTTCAATACGAGGGTTTTCAATTTTTTTGACTTCAGTCGTAAACCCTTCTTCTTTAGCGATCTTCTGAACACGCTCAGCTAATTCATTAACTGAGAACCATTCTGTAAACTGGTTGAACACTCTGAACTCACCGCGATCGGCAGGGTTTTCAGCAGCAATTTCTACACAACGTACAGTATCCTCAATATTAAGGAAGGCACGGGTCTGTCCTCCAGAACCATATACCGTAATATCATGACCGATAGCTGCCTGGTTGACAAAACGGTTCAATGCAGTACCAAACACTCCATCATAATCCACACGGTTGACGAGTACTGGATCCATCTGTGTCTCCTGCGTGTGTAGACCATATACAATTCCCTGGTTTAAATCCGTCGCGCGTATTCCCCAAATTTTGCAGGCGAACATAATGTTGTGACTGTCATGCACTTTGGATAAATGATAAAAAGAGCCCGGCTGCTTCGGGTACGGCAAGGTATCTTTACGACCATTGTGCTCAATTTCGATATATCCTTCTTCAATATCAATATTCGGTGTTCCATATTCACCCATTGTGCCAAGCTTGATCAAATGACATTCAGGAGCAAATTCTTTAATAGCATATAATACATTCAAGTTACCGATAACATTATTCGTCTGCGTGTAAGCTGCATGTTGACGATCAATCATGGAATAAGGTGCGGAACGCTGTTCAGCGAAATGCACAAATGCTTCTGGTTCTGTTTGACGGAAGACCTCACGTAGAAAATCGTAATGATTCAAATCACCTATAAACGTGCGGATCTCCTTCCCTGTCAGCTCTTTCCACTTAGCAACACGCTCTTCTAATGTTGCAATCGGTGTAACTGAATTAGAATGAAGCTCTTCATCAATCTCTCTTCTGGCCAGATTATCTACAATTGATACGTCATGACCTTGTTTAGATAAGTATAATGCGGTCGGCCAACCACAAAAACCGTCTCCCCCTGCTACTATAATTCTCATAATCTACCTCCTAGTTCCTTGGACACATTTCCATTTTAAATTTAGAATAACATTCTTTTATTAAGTATTGGTAATGATCAAGATAAAATTGTTTCATAATTTAACATTCCATGACCATTGATTCTTACGTTTTTGACTTTACCATTAAATAAATTGAAAAACAATTATTATCCTATTACTTATCCCCCTTCTGAGCAAATTCACACATCCTTTTTATACCTTTCATCTTCAACTGATCATTCATACATATCTGTTTTTAAAAACGGATGAGTTGAATCTTCATTCATTACCTATGTTCAGTTATACTATAATTAGATGTATTTTGAAAATTCATTTAAAACCGAGGAGGACGATGATGAATACATATAAGAATGTGTGGACACCTGACGAGAAGTTGAAAGAGAACACCCGCCTTTACCAATGGATGAAAATGAACGGATACGACGATTACGATGAATTTCAGAAAAAGTCAGTGGAAGATATCGAATGGCTGTGGGATGAGGCAGCATCAACGCTCGGGATTGAATGGTATAAGGATTATGATAAGACACTGAACCTGCAGCGAGGTATTCAATATCCTGAGTGGTTTGCAGGTGGAGAAATAAACGTAGCGCACAATGCGATTGATAAATGGGCAGCCGATGAAAAAACAAAACATAAGGTTGCCTTGTACTGGGAAGGTGACGAAGGAGAAAAGGCTTCCTACACCTTCCATGAACTAAATACAAAAATGAATGCGTTTGCAAACGGACTTGAGGACTTAGGAGCAAAATCAGGTGATGTCATCACTCTATATTTGCCTATGCTTCCTGAAACATTGATTGCGATGCTTGCCGTATCAAAAATCGGTGCAATCATTTGCCCTACTTTCTCCGGGTATAAAGCTGATGCTCTCTCTACCCGCTTAAACGCTTCTCGTTCTAAATTCTTGATTACAGCTGATGGATTTCATAGAAGAGGAAAAGTCATTTCAATGAAAGAAGAAGCAGATCTTGCTGCAGAGAAAACTGAGCATTTAAAACATATGATCGTTGTCGAACGGACCCATCAAAAAGTGAATTGGAAGGAAAACCGTGATGTTGCTTTCAACTCATTGTTAAATCAACCTACAAGCTACGACACGAAGCATATGAAATCAAATGATCCCTTTTTGCTGATTTATACATCGGGTACCACCGGCAAGCCTAAAGGCGTTTTACACGCACATGCAGGATTCCCGATAAAAGCGGCGTTCGATGCTGGAATTTGCATGGACGTCACCCAGCAGGATACCGTTTTTTGGTACACAGACATGGGGTGGATGATGGGGCCGTTTCTCGTTTACGGTGGTCTTTTAAACGGTGCTTCCATCGTTATGTTTGAAGGTACACCCGATTACAAAGAGCCTGACCGTCTCTGGCAGATGGTAGAAGAGTATCAGGTCTCTCATTTAGGCATCTCCCCTACTTTAATCCGCTCCATGATGAAGCATGGGGTCGACTGGATAGAGAAGCACAACTTATCCTCCCTGAAATTAATCGGCTCAACGGGAGAACCATGGAACCCCGAGCCGTGGCTGTGGCTCTTTGAGAAGGTTGGAAAATCAAAGATTCCTATTTTCAATTATTCAGGTGGTACTGAAATTTCCGGAGGAATTTTCGGCAATGTCCTCGTTAAACCGATTCAACCTGTCACATTCAACGCTCTCCTGCCCGGCATGGATGCTGATATTTACAACCCTGAGGGAGAATCCCTCAAAAATGAAGTCGGAGAACTCGTGATCAAACAGCCGTGGGTTGGGATGACTAATGGCTTCTTCGAGGATGACAAGAGGTACAAAGAAACGTATTGGAGCCGCTTTGAAGATACCTGGCTTCACGGAGACTGGGTCACTGTTGACGATGATGGATACTATACAATCACAGGACGCTCAGATGACGTCCTGAACGTCGCAGGTAAACGGCTCGGTCCTGCTGAAGTCGAATCAGTATTAGTTGACCATAAAGAGATTATAGAGGCAGGCGTTATCGGCGTCCCCCATGATATTAAAGGAGAGGAGCCGATTGCGTTTATCGTGCTGCGCAGTGAAGCAGCAGCTGATGAAGCGTTAATCGAGGAAATCAAGGAATTTATGGCACACAAATTAGGAAAAGCTTTAGCTCCAAAAAAAGTTTTTTCCGTATCCGATCTCCCTAAAACAAGAAATGCTAAAGTCATGAGAAGAGCTATAAAGTCAGCATATTTAGGGAGACCATCTGGAGACTTAAGTGCACTTGAAAACCCGGAGACGGTCGAAGAAATTAAAAAAATCGGTCAGCAGCACGCCTTTAAATAAAGACTCGGTTAATGGTCACGGTTTATAGTTGTAAAAAATGAAATTCCGATCATTCGGAATTTCATTTTTTTCTGTCCTTATTTATTTTTCTTCAAACCATTGTCAAAGTTCTTTATACGTGTGATCCATTCAGTAAGTAAAATAGGTTTTTCTCCTTTTATTTACGGCTAGTTATAGATAAAAGACAATCGTAGTGACTAAACTGACGAGGGTATAGAGAACAGCCCCAAAGAACACTCCACCTAGATTTGTTTTCAGCTCCTGTTCCTCTTGATGCTGAAAAGTAGATAAAGCAGCTGCGTAATTAGCTCCCTTAGAAATGGCTCCTCCGCTGCTATTACTTAAGAAAAAGACAACAGACAAACCAAGACCGATAAAAAAACTCCATACATTATATGAAAATGGAACAAGAAGACTAGCTATCCATACGACCACGCCAATTACAACTGCAGTCACAAAAGACCTTCTGATGATCCGCTTCACTCCAAAACCCCCTCTCTCTCTTTTACGAAAGGAAATGAGGAAAGTTTCGCCTTTTTTCAGGTTGTTTATATAAGCCGTCTGTTGTAATTAAGTAACTTCCCAACTATCAAACTCCCAATGGGCAATCTCATTTTTATAAAAAACTCGACTTTCAACTAAAGGATTGGGTCTAGTAATATTTTGAGAGGTTACAGCCGCTTCATGTTTGCGTTGTAACTTTCCCATTAGTCTATGATAATGAGTATCCACATACTTACCCTTAGTTTTGTACTTGTATGTTTGCTGCTGGAAAGAACCCACTGAGTACTTCACTCCAGAAATCTTCACTTTATTGATCAATTAGTATAGGCGTAATCCATTGATTTCCTAAATCACACAAATAGCGATATCCTGATGTATTCAAATCTATTACTGCCACGTGGGCATCTTCACTATTTAGCTCATGACCCTATAGGGTAGGATGCACCCCCATCTTTATTAAACTCATTAAGTAACCAAGTCAAAGCAATTACCAGAAAGACCGTATTATTTTTATAATAATCCACAGCTTACTTTACGTTTCCATGGGAAAACCATCGAATTTATGCCGTGTGTTAAGAATATCTTCACTTAGTAAAATAAGTAACACCTCAATTGTTACTTTAGTAGACTATGACACAATATCTACTCCAAAAAAGTAAACTTATCAATGTTATACATAATAATAAGACTCATTAAAAGTAATATCGTTGTGGTGATATATTGTTTTGATCCCTTTATAAAGACAAATTCCATAATTGCCTGAAAACCTAATAATAATGCTAAATAGGTCATGAAATAAAATTTAGTTAGAGAGTCTGAGTTGCTATCGATGACAAACCATAGTGTGCTTAAAAAGATTAAAAGAATTATACCTCTTCCCCAACGGTCAAGGTTTTTACCGGACGTTTCTGATATTCTTATCTTTTCAATCCGAAGCTTCTTAACTGTTATTTTCTCTAACAAAAACATCACGATAATTAAAAAAATTAAAAACGCTAAAAAATTCACCTAATTCTTCCCCCCCCTTATATTGATAGTAAACGATGATCAAATTCTTTTGCTTTATCAGGCTCGTTTCATTAGGGCTCGATATCGAGATGTATTCCAAATTCATCTTTCATTTTTTGTTCAATTCGTACCCTGCCTAAAGTTGTTTACCATCATAATATCAATAACAACTAGGAGGAATAATATAAAGGCACTACCATATATATAGCATTTTTACTCCTTGCTCCACCATAGCCCAAAGTCATAAGTGCAAAAACAACTATGAAAACTTGAATTTTTTGAATTCTATCTTGCTTATGAAATAGGTTAAGCGCTTCTCTAGGCGCACCTTTAAAGGGCTGCTCGCTTACTTCCTTTCCATACCAGTTGAAATTAATTACTTGATGAGTTGAAGTTCCCTCTACAAACTCTATTTTCTATTCAATAGAAAAAGTAAATAGTCATCCACCTAAAATAAAAACTATTAATTGATCTATTGTTTTTCTTTTCAAAAAACTCCTCCTGCTTTAAGTTCTTACTCAGGTATTTCCCCCAATTACTTTATAAAGTATAAAATCCAACGCAAAAACTAAATCCAGCTGCGAGGAATGATGGGAAGGCAATGGGTTTTCGTTTTTGAAATTCATTAACCCCCATTACAAGAAGCATGCCGCCCACAAACAGCAAAACATAAGGTAATATGATTCCAGTTGTTCCATTTATCAAACCATAACTGGATAGAACAACTACAACAACCGCCAAAATTATTCTAAGTATTTTCAAAAGTACTTCCCCCTTTAAAATAAAATCAAGTCTGGTGCTACCTGCACCCATAGTGTAAGACTTGATTTAAAAATATCTCTCGTTGTTTACTTTAATTTCCCGTAGCTAAAGAATAAACTACAAACCCTGTTATTATTAGGAGAATGAGTAATCCAGTACCCTTCCAGCCTAAACCACCCACTAAATCAGAAAGATTACTTCCGTGGCCACTGCTTGAAGGATTGCTTAACTCTCTTTGTCTCATTCTTTCTCTTCTTTCTTCAGGAGTTTCTTTTTCATTTCCCATCTCATCCCTCCAAAATCATTCCTCTTATTACACATACGATACTAATCCAATTTAGTTTCAACCTCGAAATCAAGTCTTCAACTTATGTTATTGAAGTTACGACTATGTAAGCTGATTCAAACTTTATTATCAAATTATCGTTGATATACGAAAAAAACCAGCAGACCAAGTCATAGGCGTTTGGTCTGCTGGTTTGTATATTATTAAGTATGTTTCTGAATGGAAATGGAGCTACGTAAGGTGCCCTTTTCTCATACAGGATAAACCCCGTGCTTTCTTACTGTGAACGTAACATCCTTTGTCTGATAAGCTTCAAATCGCTGCACAAGATCAGCTCGTAAATTCTCAGGCTGAACGATATCATCGAGCACCATTTCCGATGCCAGACGATATAGATCAATATTCTCTTTATATTCTTCCTGCTTCTCCTTAATAAAAGCAGGTCGATCCTCTTCGTTTAATGCTGCGATTTTGTTCGCATACACAGCGTTAACAGCCGCTTCAGGCCCCATCACGGCAATTTGTGCTGTCGGCAGGGCAATGCACGCATCCGGCTCGAACGCAGGTCCAGCCATGGCATACAACCCTGCACCATATGCTTTTCTTACCACTACAGAAATCTTTGGTACCGTCGCTTCACTCATAGCTGAGAGCATTTTGGCCCCGTGGCGGATGATTCCTGCCCTTTCCACTCTCGTACCAATCATGAAGCCCGGGATATCGACTAAGAAAAGCAGCGGTATATTAAACGCATCACAGAGCTGCATGAACTTCGCGGCTTTATCAGCAGAGTCTGGAAAAAGCACGCCGCCTTTTGCTTTTGGCTGGTTTGCTATGATCCCTACCGTTCGTCCATCAATTCTTGAAAGGCCGGTGATCAGTTCAGGAGCAAATTTCTTTTTAATCTCACAGAACGTCGCTTCATCGATTAAACGATCAATCAGCTGGTACATATCAAATGGAGCATTCTGATTTTCCGGAATGAGGTCAGCTATGTTTTTTTCGAACGAAGCAGGTTCAATCGACTCCTGTCTCTTCGGCACATGCTTAAAATTCGAAGGAAAATAACTGAGGTAGCGTCTCGCATAATCAATCGCTTCTTTCTCGTCTTTCGCTAAGACATCCCCGCAGCCTGAGACAGAACAGTGCATATTAGCACCACCCATTTCTTCAAGGCTGACTTTCTCTCCGATAACTTTCTCAGCCATTCTTGGAGAGCCGAGATACATAGAAGCATTCCCATCTACCATAACGACGATGTCACAAAATGCCGGAATATAGGCGCCTCCAGCTGCAGATGGACCAAACAGAAGACAGATTTGCGGCACTCGGCCGGAAAGCTTGATTTGATTATGAAAAATCCGCCCAGCCCCTCTCCGATTTGGGAACATGTCCACCTGGTCGGTAATTCTTGCTCCGGCTGAATCAACTAAGTAAAGCATCGGAAGCTGAAGTTTCATCGCTGTTTCTTGAATTCTTATGATTTTCTCCACAGTACGCGCTCCCCATGAGCCTGCTTTTACTGTCGAGTCATTCGCCATTACACACACTTGTTCCCCATTGATTTTACCAATCCCAGTGACTACACCGTCAGCGGGCAGAGAACCATCTGTACAATTCGCGAAAAAAGCATCTTCTATACTTAAGTCATCATCAAATAACAATTGAAGACGCTCACGAACGAACATCTTCCCTTTCTGTTGATTACTTTCATGATATTTCTCCGCTCCACCTGAAGCTATTTTTTCGTACATATCCTGTAACGTTTCGTTCAATGACTTCCCCTCCTTCACTTTCCTGTATACTCAGGTTTGCGCTTTTCTTTAAAAGCCTTTAACCCCTCCAGCCGATCGCGCGTAGGGATTGTTTGTTTATAGTTCTCATGCTCCAGTTCAAGACCTGACTGCAGGTCTGTTTCTATACCTTGCCTAATCGATTGTTTCGCCATCTTTAACGCGATCGGGCCATTATGAGAAATACGCCGCGCTAATTCAACCGTTTCCTCATAAAGGTGCTCCTGCGGATAGACGCCTTCGACTAAATGGATTTGCAAAGCCTGATCCGCGGTTATAGGCTGACCGGTAAAAATCATTTTTTTAGCCTGCCCGATTCCAATTAGCCGGGGCAAACGCTGCGTACCTCCTGCACCGGGGATGATCGCTAAAGATGTTTCCGTCAAGCCGACTTTTGCGTTTTCAGTCATCAATCGCAAGTCACAGCAAAGGGCCAATTCCAATCCGCCTCCATAAGCCGCTCCATTTATCATAGCGATCGTAGGAATCGAAAGGTTTTCTATTTTACGTAACGTTTCGCCGATTTTTCTTACGGTATTTACGACCTGCTCTTCCGTCATTCCGGCACGTTCCTTAAGATCAGCTCCTGCACAAAATGCTTTCGAACCTGCTCCCGTAATAATAGCCGCTCTCGCATCAGATTGCTCCACTTCTTCTGCAGCGCTCGAAAGTTCATCGAGAAGCTTATGGGATAAGCTGTTCGCTGCCTCCTCGCGGGTAAGCGTGATCATCACGATATGCTCGTCATACGTCACTTCTACTAAACCCATTACAATGACTCCCCCTGTTTCATCCGGTTGATGACTTGCATTTGATGGCTCGGTAAAGGTTTCCCTAATGCCTCTTGGATATAAGATGCAGCTTCTCTCATTCTGTCTTCTTGTATGCCTGTCTCTATCCCCATTTGATGAAGCATATGCACGAGATCATCGGTTGCAAGATTGCCCGAAGCTCCTTTTGCGTAAGGGCATCCACCTAAACCGCCCAGTGAGCTGTCAAAAGTCGTAACCCCGTGCTCCAATGATACAAGCACATTTGCCAGTGCCATGCCGTGGGTATTATGAAAATGCATGGCGACCCGCTCCATGTCGAGTTCTTGTTTAATTTTTGTAAGCATGTCATCAACTTGCTTAGGGTTGGCCACGCCGATTGTATCTCCAAATGAAATCTCATCAATTCCCATATCCAGTAGCCGAGCAGCTACGTCGATCACTTGCTGAATAGGGACATCGCCCTCATACGGACAGCCAAACGCTGTGGAAAGATAACCACGCACCCGTTTTTGGTGATACTTCGCTTCCTCTACAACTTCCCGCAGGACGGGATACGTCTGTTCTATCGATTTATTAATATTGTTTTGATTGTGCGATTCACTCGCTGATATGAACACGGCCACTTCATCGACGTTCGTTTCGATGGCGGCCTCAAGTCCTTTTTTGTTAGGGACTAGCGCGGCATACGTAATTTGATCATTTCGCCTAATGGCTGTCGCTACTTCCTTAGCATCTTTTAACTGTGGAATCCACTTAGGATGCACGAACGAACTGATTTCGATCGAAATGAAACCTGCTTCTGAAAGTAAATTGATCCATTCGATTTTTACATTCGTCGGTATGTGGGATGACTCGTTTTGTAAACCATCCCGGGGGCCGACTTCCTTGACAGTGACGAATTCCGGCCACGCTTGCATGTAACCCCTCCATTATTCAATAATCGCAATAACGTCCCCTTCATTGACAAAATCTCCTTCTCCTACTTTAAGTTCTTTGACTGTGCCGTCTTGCTCTGCAGGAATCGGTATTTCCATTTTCATAGATTCTAAGATGACGACATCTTGGCCGGATGTTACGGATTCCCCTTCATTTGCAACAATTTTCCAAACACTGCCTGCCATGGATGCTTTAATTTCGTTCATGTTTTTCTCCCCTTTTATTGATTAGTAAGTGATGGTAAGTAATAGTCTTCAATAAATGATGTAGTAGCCTCTCCAGATATGAACTGTTCATGGGTGACGATTCGTTTCAACATCGTTAAGTTACATTTGATGCCTTCGATTTCGTATTGGTGCAGCGCTTTGGTCAGCTTTTCAATCGCTTCCTTCCTCGTATCCGCATGGACGACCAGTTTGGCAATCATAGGATCATAAAACGGAGTGACTTGCGAATTTCCGTTTACTGCGAGCTCATGACGAACGCCGTCGCCTTTAGGAAGTGTAAGCTTCGTCAACTGACCTGGTGACGGATAAAACGTATTGGAATCTTCTGCATAGACGCGTGCTTCAATCGCATGCCCCTGGATGAACAGATCCTCCTGTTTATAGGTCAGCTTTTCACCAATGGCGATCCGCAGCTGCTGTTCAACTAAATCGAGGCCTGTGATTTCCTCTGTCACCGGATGCTCTACTTGCAGTCTTGTATTCATTTCTAAGAAATAGAAGTTTTCCTGATCATCGACTAAAAATTCGATCGTCCCCGCGTTCGTGTAACGCAGCTTTTGAACGGCTTTAAGGGCACTTTCCCCCATTCTTCTTCTCGTTTCTTCAGAAAGAAAAGGAGAAGGTGCTTCCTCAATCACTTTTTGATGCCGTCGTTGAATCGAACACTCCCGCTCAAACAGATGGACAGCGTTTCCATGTTCATCAGCCAGCACTTGAATTTCGATATGCCGGGGGTTTATAATCTGCTTTTCTATGAACATTTTTCCGTCTCCAAAAAATGTTTGAGCCCGCTTTTGATTACCTTCAAATGCCTTTTCAAGTTCTTCAGTAGTTTTGACAGCCTGCATTCCGATGCCGCCGCCTCCAGCGGCTGCCTTTAACATGACGGGGTAACCGAACTCCTCTGCCACTTTTTTTGCTTCTTGCACATCAGCCACAGCTTCCATCGTTCCGGGTACAACTGGAACGCCTGCCATTTCCATCGCTTGCCGGGCAGCAATTTTATCCCCCATCATGGCAATCAATTCAGAGGTAGGTCCGATAAACGTCAAACCTTCTTCTCTCACTCTTTTCGCAAAGCCGGCATGCTCACTTAGCAGACCATATCCCGGGTGGATCGCTTCTGCATTGGTTTCCTTCGCTGCTTTTATAATGTTATCGATCTTCAAGTAGGATTCGTTCACTCTCGGTTTCCCTATCAAGTAGCTTTCATCCGCTTCTTTAACGAAGGGAGCCTCCTGATCTGCTTCGGAATAAACCGCGACCGTTCGAATGTTCAAGCGTTGACAGGTGCGTATGATTCGTGAAGCGATCTCTCCCCGGTTTGCAATTAATAGTTTTGAAAACATCATAAAACCCTCCTTATCCTCTCGATCCGATCGAGTCAAGAGCTGCTTCCTTCAATTTATATTTTTGGATTTTACCACTCGCTGTCATTGGGTATTCATGCGTAAACCGAATATATCTAGGGATTTTATGCTTGGAAATTTTTCCTTCACAGAATGTGCGAATGTTTTCTTCAGACGGTACCGTGCCTTCCTTAGCAATAATGAAGGCCATGATTTCTTCACCATATTTTTGATCGGGCACGCCGATCACTTGTACGTCCTGGACGCTCGGATGTTGATATAAAAACTCTTCGACTTCCCTCGGGTACACGTTTTCTCCGCCACGAATGATCATATCCTTCATCCGGCCTGTGATTTCCACGTACCCCTCTTCATCCATGACAGCGATGTCTCCTGTATGAAGCCAGCCATCAGGGTCAATCGTCGCCTCGGTCGCTTCTTCATTTTTATAATAGCCCTTCATTACGAGATAGCCTCTTGTGCATAACTCTCCAGGTATACCGGGTTCGCTCTCTTCCTGTGTCGCTGGGTCCAGTACTTTGACCTCCACATTCGGATGAGCACGGCCGACACTGCTGACACGTAATTCGACCGGGTCATCTGTTCTCGTTTGTGTAATGACAGGAGAAGATTCCGTTTGTCCGTAAGCGATCGTAATTTCCTCGGCTCCCATTTTATTAATGACGTTTTTCATCACTTCCATAGGACAAGTCGAGCCAGCCATGATTCCCGTCCGTAAGGTAGTGGGTTTATACCGTTCAAAGCTCGGATCATTCAGTTCGGCGATAAACATCGTGGGCACACCGTGAAGTGCTGTACACGCTTCTTCTTTGACGGCGCGCAGTACTTGTTCAGGGTTAAATTGTTCTAAAATGACCATCGTCGTCGCTTTAGAAACAGCAGCCATCGTTCCCAGTACACATCCGAAACAGTGGAAAAATGGAACCGGAATACATAAGCGGTCCTCCGATGAAAGACGCATGCAATCCGCGACTTGATTGCCGTTATTTACAATATTGTGATGACTGAGCATGACGCCTTTTGGAAAGCCGGTTGTACCGGACGTATATTGCATATTGATTACGTCATCACAGTGAAGCGACTCTTGTTTTTTCCTAAGGGTTTCTGGACTGACAGATTCACTTGCTTTTACGATGTCCTTCCACGTATAACAGCCTGCGTATTCTTTTTCACCGAGCACGATAACATTTTTCAACCGAGGGAGCCTGGCACTGTGAAGCTCTCCTTTAGGGGAATGCTCGAGCTCAGGACAGATCTCCTTTAAAATGTCTATATAAGACACGCCACGGAATTCTTCTGCTAAAATTAACGTGGAAGCATCAGACTGTCGTAATAAATATTCGAGTTCCTGCGCTCTGTAGTTTGTATTCACCGTGACTAAAACAGCGCCCATTTTCCCTGTAGCAAATTGAGAGACGAGCCACTCAGGTTTGTTATCTGACCAAATAGCCACATGGTCTTCCTTATCAATCCCTAAAGACATAAATCCACGAGCGGCTTCATTGGCCAGGTCATTGAATTCCTTATAGTTTTTTCGCAACCCTAGCTCAGGATACACAAAGGCCTCGTGGTCCGGATACTGATCGGCTTGCTGTTCTAATAACTCACCAACCGTCAAATTCAATAAACTCATATATAACCTCCTCTTAGATTAAGGAACTAACAGCCCAATTGACGAGCAATCACCAAGCGTTGAATTTCAGACGTTCCTTCTCCGATTTCCAGCAGTTTGGCATCCCGTAAATATCTTTCCACCTCATATTCACGCATATATCCATAGCCGCCATGTATTTGAATAGCCTCGTTCGATGAGCGGAATGAGGTTTCAGAAGCATACAACTTAGCAAACGCCGCTTCTTTAGCAAAAGGTTTGCCTTGATCTTTCAGCCACGCCGCTTTCATCACCATATTGCGAGCCAGCTCCACTTCCATCGCCATATCAGCTAACTTAAACTGAATCGCCTGGAAATTTGAAATGGATTGACCGAATTGTTTTCTTTCCTTAGCATAAGCGAGTGCTTTATCGAGAGAAGCCTGAGCTATACCAACAGCAAGAGCCGCAATGGAAATACGCCCACCATCAAGAGTGTATAAGAACTGCTTGAAGCCTTTTTCAGGGTCACCTAAAAGATTTTCTTCCGGTACCTCGACATCCTCTAAAATAATCTCCGACGTATTGGATCCACGCACGCCCATCTTTTCATAAGGACTTGTAATCTTCATACCCGGCGTGTCTTTAGGGATGATGAACGCGGAGATGATGTTTTTTCCGTCGGCTCGTTTGCCTGAAACTGCCGTCACTATAATCGAACGCGCATACTCAGCATTGGTGATCCAGCATTTTTCCCCGTTAATGACGTAATGGCCGTTTTTAAGTTCAGCTCGCGTCTTCGTACCTCCGGCGTCTGAGCCTGCATTCGGCTCCGTCAGGCCAAACGATCCTAACCCTTCTCCTTTAGCGAGAGGAACGAGGAACTGCTTCTTCTGCTCCTCAGTTCCAAAATAGTAAAGAGGGCTCGCTCCCAAAGAGACCGCTGCAGCATAGCTTAAGCCTGTTGATCCGCATACCTTGCCTATTTCTTCAACAGCGAGAGCGTAAGTAACGGTATCTCCTCCCGATCCGCCGTATTCTTCAGGGAATGGAATACCAAGCAGACCAAGCTTCCCCATTTCATCAAAGATGTCTTTAGGAAACTCAGCTTTTTCGTCTATTTCTATCGCACGGGGGCGGATGACCCCGTCTGCAAAATCCCGAACCATTTTCCTCGTCATTTCCTGCTCTTTCGTCAACTCGAAATTCATAAAATCTCCCCTTCATGTAAAGACCGACTGGTTGGTCTGTAGTGGACAAAAATATTGTAAGCGTTTACTTTTTGTCGTAAAAAAAAGGAATGGTGAGCATTTGACTCCTATACTCCCCTTCAACAGAAGGCAACAAGGAATGTAAAATTAAATCAATGAACACATCAGCAATTTCATCTATCGAATATTCTCCGTCCCGGCGATACCACTTGTATATCCAGTTGACCATACCAAGGATGGCCATGGTTGTAAGAATCGGCGGCAGTTCTTTTCTGAAATAACCCATCCGCTGCCCTTCCTCGATGACTTGCAGAATCATCTGCTTGAATTCATCGCGTTTCTTTTTAATCTGCTGTTCATATTCGGGCTTTAAGTACATACTCTCCTGATAAAAAACGGAGATATGAGGTTTGTAAAGATCGAAAACTTTAACGAAAGACCTGATGATCGCCTGTATTTTTTCAACCGGAGAAGTATGGGTTTCGTTCGCGGCTTTCGCTTCTTTTGATACATATGTAATGAAGGCATCGTGGATGACGAAAAGAAGCTCTTCCTTAGAATGAAAATGATGATAGAATCCACCTTTAGATGTGTTCGAGGCTTCGACAATTTGCTTTACCGTCACGCCGTGAAATCCATTTTCATCAAAAAGAATTAGAGACTGTTCTATGATTTTATCTCTTAAATTTAACATACACCATCCCCTCAGACTGAATATAAATTCATCTTACCATAATAAAATGAAAACACAATATTAACATTATTCAGAAAAAAACTTCGTGTAAAAACGACTGATAAAGATTAGCTGTCTCCTGCTTTAAAAAGCAGCAAGTATTCAACAGCACCAAGTATTATACAAAAAAAGACTTTTCCTCAGATGAGAAAAAGTCTTTCACATTACGATTCATCTTTTTTAAAAGGTGTAGAGTAAATCGGCTCCACCCAGGTTTCAATGATTTGTCCGCTTTGATCGCTGTCCATAATGTAAGAGCCATTGCTGTAACGATCATTCGCTTTGAAATCCATCGGTTTTACTGTACTCACTTTTCCTTTAGCAGACTTGATGACTACGGCATCCTGACTGGAAACGACGTGAACATCAACCACCTTGTGAGGGTCTTTTTTCAATTCCCGAAGCATAATAACACCTCGTTTAGCCCGGGTGGTACGCTCGAATTCTTTAAGTTTCATCCTTTTCACGGCAGCTCGGTGAGTGGTCAATATAAGGGAAGGATCTTTATCAGATGAAAACACCTGCCCTGAGACGACTTCTTCTCCCTCTTTCAGCTGTATAGCTTTCACACCTGCAGCCCGCTGCCCTACAGTATTCACTTCACTTTCATGATACCAGAGGCCGTAGGCTTTATTGGAAGCCAGGAAGATATCGCATTGTCCATCTGTAACATGAACATCCACGACTTCATCATTTCCTTTCAGGTTAACGGCAACTAGCGGTTTTGAATGACGAGTGGCCTGGTAAAGTTGAAGCTCACTCTTCTTGACCATCCCATTTTTCGTAAAGAAGATTAAAAATTGATCGTCATTGAATTCCCTGATAGGAATAGCGTCGACTAAATATTCACCTTTGTCGATCGATACAATATTAGCGATGTGCTGGCCGAGATCTTTCCAGCGAATATCCGGAAGTTTATGAACGGGGATATACAAATACTTCCCGAGGTTCGTAAACAGCAGGATCGTATCCGTCGTATTAATTTCCATAAGACGCAGCACATGATCGCCATCTTTGATCGCTAAATCAGCACCATTTGAAGCCCCGTAAGAACGTAAGCTAGTTCGTTTAATGTAGCCATCCTTCGTCACAGATACCACAATATCTTCGCTGGCAACGGTTACTTCGAGATCCACCTTCAGTTCTTCTACTTTGTCTTCAATATCGGTTAAACGGTTATCGTTGTATTTCTTTTTCATTGCCTTCAAATCTGTTTTAATGACTTTGAACAATTTGCGTTCATCCGCTAAAAGTGATTCCAAATAGGCGATTTGCTCTCTCAGTTTTTCCGCTTCCGTTTGAAGTTCGGTGATATCCGTATTCGTTAAACGATAAAGCTGCAACGTAACAATCGCTTCAGCTTGTTCTTCCGTAAATCCATAAGCCGCAATCAATTGCTGCTTAGCGTCCTGTTTATCCTTGGAAGCCCGAATGGTAGCAATGACCTCATCTAATATGGAAATGGCTTTGATCAGTCCTTCTACGATGTGCGCTCGTTTTTTAGCTTTGTTCAGATCAAAGATCGACTGACGAGTGACGACTTCCTGCTGGTGGAGAATATAAGCATCGAGCATCATCGGCAGACTGAGCAGTTTCGGTGTACGTTCATGGATAGCCACCATATTGAAATTATAAGCGATCTGTAAATCTGTATGTTTATACAGATAGTTCAGTACGCCTTCACTGTTCGCATCTTTTTTAAGTTCAATAACGACACGCATTCCCGTACGATCCGTTTCGTCACGAACTTCTGATATTCCTTCAACTTTACGGTCAAGACGTAATTCGTCCATCCGCTTCACTAAAGTCGCTTTATTCACTTCAAAAGGAATTTCATCTATTATAATTTGCTCACGGCCGCCTCTAACAGACTGAATCTCAGCTTTGCCTCGAAGGACAATCTTGCCTTTTCCGGTTTCGTAAGCTTTCTTTAAGCCATCAATTCCCTGAATAATACCTCCGGTTGGAAAATCAGGCCCTTTAAGCTTCGTCATCAGCTCCTCCACCGTAGCTTCAGGTTTATCAATCCTCATAATCACCGCATCAATCACTTCACCTAAATTATGAGGTGGGATTTCCGTTGCATAACCTGCAGAAATCCCTGTCGACCCATTGGCTAACAGGTTAGGAAATTTAGCTGGAAGGACGGTAGGTTCTTCGATCGTATCATCGAAGTTCGGAATGTGTTCCACCGTCTCTTTTTCAATATCTCGTAAAAGCTCTGAAGAGATACTGGACAATCTCGCTTCGGTATAACGCATCGCAGCAGGCGGATCTCCGTCTACACTTCCGTTATTTCCATGCATCTCCACTAATGACTTCCGCACTTTCCAATCCTGACTCAAACGAACCATGGCGTCATAAACAGACGAATCACCGTGGGGATGATAATTACCGATTACGGTACCCACAGTCTTCGCTGATTTACGAAATCCTTTATCGTGTGTGTTCTTTTCCTGGTGCATCGCATATAATATTCTTCGCTGAACAGGCTTTAAGCCATCTCTTGCATCCGGCAATGCCCGTTCTTGGATTATATATTTACTATAGCGGCCGAATCGGTCGCCCAACACTTCTTCTAATGGTAAATCTAAAAACTTTTCTGCCTCAGCCAACAGAGGATCCCCCTTTTACTTCTCAATTTTCTCGTTTTCTAAAATGTTCGCTTCGTCTTCTAGACCGAAAGCAACGTGGGATTCAATCCATTTTCGGCGAGGTTCTACTTTATCTCCCATCAATGTCGTCACTCTGCGCTCCGCGCGCGCTAGATCATCAATAGTTACACGGATCAAGGTTCTAGTTTCAGGATTCATCGTAGTTTCCCAGAGCTGATCCGCATTCATTTCTCCTAAACCTTTGTAACGCTGAATGGTATAGCCATTTTTAAACTCTTTCAATAGCTTTTGCATGCCATCTTCATCCCAAGCATATTCGGTCTTTTCTTTCTTCCCTTTCCCTTTCGACACTTTATAAAGTGGGGGAAGAGCAATAAATACTTTGCCAGATTCCACTAAAGGACGCATATAGCGATAAAAGAAAGTTAGCAGCAGAACCTGTATATGAGCTCCGTCTGTGTCGGCGTCCGTCATGATGACGACTTTATCATAATTACAATCTTCAAGTTCAAAGTCTCCGCCGACTCCAGCTCCGATCGTATGGATAATCGTCGAGATTTCTTCATTCTTAAAAATATCAGCAATTTTAGCTTTTTCGGTATTGATGACTTTTCCTCGAAGAGGCAGTACTGCCTGGAACTTGCGGTCCCGTCCCTGTTTTGCAGAACCTCCCGCAGAGTCCCCCTCAACTAGATAAAGTTCATTTTTTTGAGCATTTTTTGATTGAGCAGGCGTCAGTTTACCACTTAATAAAGCGTCTTTCCGCTTTCTTTTTTTTCCTGACCGCGCGTCTTCACGGGCTTTTCGAGCCGCTTCGCGAGCTTCTTTAGCTCGTATCGCCTTTTTAATGAGCATCGTTGAAATATCAGGATTCTCTTCTAAGAAGTATGACAGCTGTTCAGCTACTACGGCATCCACAGAAGAACGGGCTTCCGAAGTTCCGAGTTTACTTTTAGTCTGACCTTCAAATTGGAGCAATTCTTCCGGAATCCGAACTGAAATGATCGCTGTAAACCCTTCGCGGATATCATTTCCTTCCAAGTTTTTATCTTTTTCTTTCAACAATAACGCTCTGCGCGCATATTCATTGAACACTCGCGTGATTGCGGATTTCGCTCCTGATTCATGGGTCCCTCCATCTTTCGTCCGAACATTGTTGACGAAAGATAAAATGCTGTCGGTATAACCGTCGTTGAACTGAAAAGCGAAATCCACTTCAATGTCAGCATGGCTTCCTTCGAAAGATACGACAGGATGGAGAGTATCTTTTTCTTCGTTTAAATACGCCACGAAAGATTCCAGTCCATCTTTATATTGGTATGATTCTTCAACTGCTTCACGTTCATCAACAAGCTTGATTTTAAAGCCTTTTAATAAGAAAGCCGCCTCTCTAAGGCGTTCTGACAACGTTTCAAAATTGAATTTTGTGACTGAAAATATCGTTTCATCCGGTTTAAAACGGATGGTCGTCCCTGTTTTTCTTGTAGTTCCTTTATTCAGAAGGGAAGTTACAGCAACACCGCCATTTTCGAAGCGTTGATAAAATTTCTCGCCATCTCGGCAAATGTGTACCTCTAACCATTCGGACAAGGCGTTAACTACTGATGCTCCAACACCGTGCAGACCACCACTTGTCTTATAGCCTCCTTGGCCGAATTTACCTCCTGCATGAAGGACCGTCAAGATAACTTCAGGTGTCGGTTTTCCTGTCTGGTGCATCCCTGTAGGCATACCTCTGGCTTCATCCGCTACAGAAACACTTCCGTCTTTATGGAGGGTCACAGTCAATTGACTGCCGAACCCGGCTAATGCTTCATCCACTGAATTATCGACAATTTCAAAAATTAAATGGTGAAGCCCACGCTGGTCCGTAGACCCTATATACATGCCCGGCCGTTTTCTAACAGCCTCCAACCCTTCTAATACTTGAATGGAATCATCTGAATACGTTTGTTTTTGACTCGACAACTTTCCATCGGCTCCTTTCCGTACAACTCTACCTATCACTATAATAGAACAAATGTTCGTAAGTGTAAACGGCCATATAAAAACATCGCTTGTTATATTGTAGCGGTTTTAATGAAAGACGCAAATGAATTTTATAATTTCACAAGAAAAAACCCCTGTAACCACAGGGATTTTTTAAAAAATATTAACATTTTACCGCAATATACTGTGCGCTACCTTGATACAGTTGTTCATGATCACAAGCATACCATTCTCATTCAAAATATCCGGTACTTTCTCATGATAGACGCCTTGCTGGGCCCAGAAAGCTTTGGCATTTATACGTGCAGCTTCTTCAGCGATATCCGGTAAAAAGGCGGAACGTCGAAAAACATTGATGATATCTACAGGTTCTTCAATTTCCTGCAGAGAAGAATAAGACTTCTCACCAAGAGAACTTTTGATGGTAGGGTTAACAGGGATGATTTTATAACCGGCTTGCTGCATCGCCTGACTGACTTGATATGAGGTCCGATGAGGTTTATCGGATAAACCTACCACTGCAATGGTTTTCGACGCATGTAATACATCACGCATTTTTTCTTGACTAGGATTCTCAAACATCGTTCATTCCTCCTACTCTTCTAAAAATCCTTCTTCAATAAGAAATTCTCTTGCTACTTCTTCAGGGTCTCGATCGTCAAAGTCGACTTCATAGTTCATTTCACGCATCTGTTCTTCGTTAATCTGTCCGCCCAGCTGACTTAGGGCATCTTCAATCTCAGGGTATTGTTCCAATGTATCCTCTCTCATCAAAGGTGCACCTTGGTAAGGAGGGAAAAGGTTCTCTGGATCGTCAAGCGTCGTGAGATTTAAATCAATCATATACGCATCGGTGGCGTAGGCATCAATGATATCAACTTCCCCATCCTCGATAGCTCCTTGCCTCAATCCTGGATCCATCGTCCGAACTTCACCTAAATCGAGTCCGTATATTTCTTTCATCCCCTGATAGCCGTCTTGACGGTCATTGAACTCCAGGGTGAAACCAGCTGTGATTTCATCTTCCACTTCTTGAAGGTCACCAATCGTTTCTAAATCATACTGTTCCGCTGTCTCTTCAGTTGTTGCAACTGCGTACGTATTATTAAACTCCATTGGGTCTAAAAACGCAAGGCCGAACTCTTCAGACATTCCTTCTCTTGCTTGTTCATATACTTCATCAGAATCGTTACTTTCTGCTTCACTGTCCAGTAAGGAAACGATGGCTGTTCCCGTAAATTCTGGATACATGTCAATACTTCCTTCTTGCAGCGCACTAAACACTAAATCAGTTTTTCCTAAGTTCTCTTCTAATCCGACACTTATATCCGTCTCCTCTTCAATGAGAAGCTTATACATATTAATTAATATAGCCGGTTCGGCCCCCTGTTTAGCGCCAATAGTAATATCATTTTGTACTTTCCCTCCAAAAGCCAGCGGTCCGACAGCAACAAGCGCGGCGATAACAAGTAAAGTAACAAGCGAGCGGAAACCGGATTTTGCGGATGTACGCTCAAACAATCGCAGAATCAAGTCGAGTACAATGGCCAATATGGCTGCGGGTATTGCCCCTAAAAGAATAAGGTTGGCATCTCCGCCCCGGTCGAGACCGAGAAGAATGAGGTCGCCTAATCCACCTGCTCCAATTAACGCGGCGATTGTTGTAGTTCCAACGATAAGTACCATCGAGGTACGAATTCCAGCCATAATTACAGGCATGGCGAGCGGTAATTCAACTTTGGATAATCTTCTAAAAGAATTCATCCCCATCCCCGTCGCCGCTTCTTTTAGAGCCGGGTTCACTTCTTTTATGCCCGTATACGTATTCCTTAAGATCGGTAAAAGACCGTACGCTGTTAAAGCGATGATGGCGGGCGTCTGTCCGATTCCGAAAAATGGAATCAAAAAGGCCAGAACCGCCAAACTTGGAATCGTTTGTAAAACCGCCGTCACGCCTATAATAGGTTCTGCCAGCTTTTTATTTCTCGTTAAAAGCAGTCCTAATGGAACAGAAATCAATGTAGCTATAACGAGAGCGATGATGGATATTTGCAAATGCTCCCAAATTTTTTCAAGAAAGATATCTTGCCTCTGCTGAAAAACGTCTATTAACCCGTTCACTTCTGCACCACTCCGTTCGCTGGCTTACTATTCTTCTTAAGGTGCATCACCATATCCTTATAGGAAAGAGTGCCGATCACCTTTCCTTGTCTAGCTACAGGCAGTAAAGGGTAGTCCACATTCTCAAAAGTGTCCATAGCATTCCTCAACGTTTGCCCATGCTCAAGTATGGGCATATCTGCTTTCTCTCCATTATCCAGGCCGAAAGCTAATGTTGAATCCACATGGATAATCACACACGTGCTGTTATCCGGAACTAATCCGTCCTCATATTCCTTCATAGTGAAGAGCTGCTGTTTAGACTGATCAATCATAACGTCTACAGCTGTCTCCCATGCTGATTTCCGTTCGCCGATAAAATCTTCTACGAACTTGTCGACCGGATTCAAAATGAGATTTTGAGGTTTATCAACTTGTACTATAGTCCCCTCCCGCATGATACAGACGCGGTCACCCATAGCGAGAGCTTCATCAATGTCATGAGTCACAAATACGATCGTCTTTTTTATTTCCTTATGCAGAGATAGTATGTCTTTTTGTAATTGTTCGCGGCTAATGGGATCCAGTGCGCTGAAAGGTTCATCCATTAAGATAATATCCGGGTCGGCTGCCAGAGCACGAAGAACACCGACACGCTGCTGCTGCCCCCCGGAAAGCTCACTCGGCTTTCTCTTCCGGTGCTTCACTGAATCGAGACCTACCATGTCCATTAATTCGTCAATACGGACGGAAAGATCTTTTTTCTTCCATTTCTTCATTTCTGGAACGATCGAAATATTCTCTTCAATCGTCATGTGTGGAAACAAAGCGATTTCCTGTAAAACGTAACCAATATTCCATCTTAACTCATGGATGTTGTACTCTTGAATATTTTTATTATGTATAAGAACCTCGCCCTCAGTAGGTTCTATTAATCGGTTAATCATTTTCATCGTCGTGGTTTTTCCACAGCCGCTTGGTCCGATAAGTGTCAATAACTCACCGTCTTTAACGTTTAAATTAATTGATTTTAGAGCTGACGTTCCATCAGGATATGTCTTCGTAACATCCTTAAAAGTAATCATTCCATTTCTCCCCTTAAAAACAAATATGCACAATGTATTCCCCGAACATCTTTTATTCGAAACATTTTACTTCAAGACTTTTCGCAGCCTGAAAAATTGATATAAATTTTTTATAGTGACTTTGAACACTGCGTATAGAGGCACTGCAATCAGCATCCCGATAAAACCATATAAAGCCGCTGCTACAATTAAGAGTAGAATAATTGTTAACGGATGAAGATCCAACCTGTTACCTAATACGACCGGAGCTACGATATTCCCCTCCAGCTGCTGGACGATGACCAGCAATACAAGCACGTATATCACCATAGTAGGCTCCTGAGTCAGACTGACTACGAGAGCCGGAAGAACGCCGATGATCGGACCAAAAAAAGGCACGACAGCCGTCACAAAAACGAATACAGCCAAAACAAGGGCATAATCCAGTCCGATAATCAAATAACCGATGTACATTAATACCCCGTCAGTAAAGGCCACCGTAATTTGTCCGATTATATACGCACCAAGTGTCTGATCGATATTTTTTAATAGTTTTTTTCCTTCCTGCTGGTGGTTCCCAGGAATAAATCGGAGCAGGAAAGGGATTAATCGATGGTCATCCTTTAAAAAATAAAAAAGCACAAAGGGTACAACAATAAGGACTGTTAATGCTCCGGTAATTGTAGAAAAGATTTCTATCGCATTATCCCCAGCTGTCTGGGCAAGATCGCTGAAAAAACTGGTCACGGTCTGTCGAACATCCCCAATCATCCCTCTATCATTTTCTTCAATCATCTGCTCCGTTTCTTTCGCACGCTTCTTCAATTTTTCCGGAAGGTCATTGGATAGCCCTGAAAATTGTTCTCTAATGGTACTCGCAAGTAGCGTATACGCAGAATAAATTATACCGGCAATCACCGTGTATACAAGTAATATACTCCCTGAAACAGGTATATACTTGATTTTAGAAATCCATCGCACAAAAGGATTCAATATATAATATAAGAACCCTGCTATTAATATCGGAAAAAATAGTGTACTTATTATCGTTTGGATAGGTGAAAAGAAGTGCAGCAAATCAAGAAAAAAAATAGCGACTAAAACCAGGATTAATCCCGTTATGTATTTAAAAAATGGCTTTTGATACCACATATGTATACCTCCGTCATTACAGTTTATAAGGAGTGTATACCTCATTACCAGCTGTACTAACCTTACAAGTTAAAAATTTTTATACATGCTTACGTAAGTAGCTGTAGCATTCATCGATAGAATGAAAACATACATGAATATCATCACTTTCAATTTCATAGAGGCCGAACTGGTTATAATAAACATCAAAAACCGAAATATTTTTGCGCTCTTCTTCATGATTCAAACCCTTCAATTGGATGTATAAAGGATCCTCATTTTCTGCGCCTATTTCAAATAAGTTGATTTGCTGCATCACGATCACACCCCTGTTTATATAAATCTTTCGACAAAACGTGATAAATTCCTCTTTTTCACGTGAGAAAAGAGACCCGTTGCTCACCTATCGTTTGCTACGAAAGATAAAGCATGTAAGAATAGTAGTGACGAATAAAACATGCTCATGAAAGGAGTTTTATTATGAAAATGATTGATATTACCCAGCCTGTTTATGAAGGAATGCCTGTTTATAAAAACAAGCCTGAAAAACAACCGAACTTTAAAAGGAACACGAACGGCCATGTCACTGAATCTCGCTTAGAAATTGATGCCCACACGGGGACGCATATCGATGCACCGTTACATATGGTGAATGATGGAGACACGTTCGAATCGATTTCGATGAACAAGTTGATTGGTGAAGCGAAAGTATTGGACCTTACCCATGTAGAAGACGGAATCACTAAAGCTGACTTAGAGAGTGTAACGATTGAAGAAAATGATTTTCTACTGTTGAAGACGAAAAATTCATTCGAAGATGACTTCAATTTTGAATTCATCTATTTAAAAGAAGATGGGGCACGCTATTTAGCAGAGAAGAAGATTCGCGGTGTAGGTATAGACTCTTTAGGTATTGAGCGCAGTCAGCCTGAGCATCCGACACACAAGGCTTTATTCGCTGCAGATATAATTGTCATAGAGGGCTTACGTTTAAAAGATGTGGGCGCTAAAGCGTACCAGATGATTGCAGCTCCGATGAAATTAATCGGTACTGATGCATCACCTGCCAGAGTTGTACTGTTTGATAAAGATCAATAACTTTTAAAAAGAAGACACACTTTAAAATGCAATAGGAAATGCCTAACAAATTTTTTGTGAATTTGTTAGGCATTTTTTTAGCGTGAAGATTTTATAGCCGCTTTTATAGCTGAAAATTGCAACTTAAGTTGTGAAGTAATAGTTCTTATTTCTTATATTGGACTTTTTCAACTAAAGCCCTAGTTTCTTTAGGGAAATCATTTCTTGTAAGTTCTTTACCAAGAATAATCTGACTGTACGATGTAATCGTTCCATCGTGAGAAACTATATATATATTCTTTTATTTTCAAAATGTTTGCACCATTGCAAGAAGTCTTCCGCTAGATTGTTCTGTGAATATCAAGAAAATTTATGGTATCTGCAGCATCCCGACTCTTAGGTCATCTTCCTTAATACTCGTCAGGTACTATGTTCCTGTATGTTGAATGCCAGCTATCAAACTGAACTTTTGCCACCCCCTCTTCATCTGTTACAGTTGCCTTTCTATTTTTTATATTTCACATCCCATAATCATCAGAAGAAATCTGATGACAAAGAAAATTTTGATAAAAATAAGCAACCACTTCTTCCATCCTTTCACCATAAAAGCACTTATAATATCAATTAGTGGACTAAAGAACAGGATTGAATAGTTGTATCGGTAGATATGTTCCGGATATAGACTTTTTGGCGTTACCCCTAAAAGACAAAAAAATTCAAACCCTAAAATTTAAGTACGGTTGTTTTTGCCTTCTTGTTTTTCCAACCCTGATTATCCCATTATTAATGATATTTTACAATAAAACCATATTTTATAGATTAAATCTCAATATTGAAGTAATATTAAATAGAGTCATACATTATAATTAGGGGGCTTTTCAATTATGTCAAAATTGGTGTCATGCAAAGCATGTGAAAAGGATATTGCAAAGGGTGTTAAGAAATGTCCAGACTGCGGAAAAGATCAACGGAACTGGTTTATGAGGCACAAAGTAATGACGTTTATTGCTGGTATTATCCTTATATCTATTTTAGGAAGTGCATTAAGTGGGGCTGGAAGTGAAGAAGCTTCAACAGTTAGCATTGAAAATGAGACAAAAGCTAAGTCTGAAAGTGAAGAAACCGTCTATAGTATTGGCGATACTTTTACAGCCAAGGGAGATCAGTTGGAAATAAGTATAATTAAATTTGAAGAGAAGGATGTAGTCGGAGATCCTGATTTTCTTGGTAAGAAGGTATCGGATGGGGGAACTTTTGCAGCCATTCAATATACAATGAAAAACGTTTCTGAAGAACCCGTGGGAATGTTTGATTTATCCTTCGATTAACCTAGTTGACGAAAAGGGTACTATGTATGACTCCGATGTTGATGCTAGTAGTGGTTATGCAGTGGAAACAGATATTGATAATTCAAAGATTTTGTCTGACTTAAACCCTGATATCAGTGTTACTGCGATTGAAGTGTATGAAGTTTCTAAAGAAAGATTTGCTCAAGGTAAATGGTATATTCAAATAGGTGAAGAAAAAGTTCAACTCAAATAATGGGAAATGAATTTATGGTCGAAAACAAGTTAGAAAATTATAGAGGTAGAGTAAGGATATTATCCTCTACCTCTACGATGAAAAAAATCATTAAGGGGTATTGTCAGGAAAATGCTGATTTACCATATTAAGAAAATCATTGCCTCAAAAATCGGTTCCTTTAGTTTTGGAACCGATTTTTGATTTGTGATATTAAGCTGAAGCCCCCTTATCCGGAAGACGCTAATTCAATATAAATATCTTAAAACGAAAGCCAGATCATTAACAAAACCTGGCTTTCTTAATATTCTAAGGCTATTTAATCTTCTAATTCCCATTCAGGGTTCCATACAACCTCCCACAGATGCACATCCAAATCCAGAAAGTGACCGGAGTAGCCGCCCCAGAATGTATCTTTAGCCGGGTCCGTAATTTTTGCCCCAGCGGCTTCAGCCTGCTGCATTACTTCGTCGACTTCCCTTCTACTGGCTACATTATGCCCGATGGTAAATTCCGCAGAGCTAACTTTTAGCCTTAACTTACATACCCACAGCGAACGTAGTGAGCGATAAATCATGGCGTTCCCTTTTGGAAAACGAGTTGTTTTCCAGCATTCTGAATACTAAACTCAAAACAGAACGGTTTTCCACACTTTTTCAACAGTTAAAAAGGATGACGTGCTTTTGAGCACGTCATCCTTTGTGTATCTATTATTTCAGCCATTCTGTATGGAAAACTCCATCTTTATCAATTCTTTGATACGTATGAGCTCCAAAATAGTCACGCTGGGCTTGCAGAAGGTTTGCTGGCAGTGTTTCTGTTCGGTAACTGTCATAATAAGCGATAGCGCTTGAGAAAGCCGGAACTGGGATTCCGCGATCAATCGCCAGCGAAAGGACTTCGCGAAGACTTGACTGATAGTTCTCAGCAATATTGCTGAAATACGGATCCAGCAGCAAGTTATCTAAGTCAGCTTCACGATCGTAAGCCTCTTTGATTTTTTGTAGGAACTGCGCGCGAATGATACAACCACCGCGGAAAATCATGGCGATATCCCCGTACTGTAAGTTCCACTCATTTTCCTCTGAAGCCGAACGCATCTGAGCGAATCCTTGAGCATAAGAAACGATTTTGCTGAAGTAAAGAGCTTTGCGTACAGACTCAATCACTTCCGCTTTGTCACCCGTAAATGGCTTCACGTCCGGGCCGCTCAAAATCTTGCTGGCTTTCACACGTTCTTCCTTCATAGCTGAAAGGAAGCGGGAAAACACCGATTCTGTAATGACAGGAAGAGGTACTCCGAGTTCTAGGGAGCTGATGCTTGTCCATTTCCCTGTCCCTTTCTGTCCTGCCGTATCTAAAATAACGTCAACAAGTGGTTTGCCTGTCTCCTCATCAATTTTAGTGAAAATATCAGCCGTAATTTCAATTAAGTAGCTGTCCAGCTCGCCATTATTCCATTCTGAAAATACTTCATGAAGTTCTTGAGCAGTCAGTCCTACAACATTTTTCAAAATGAAATAAGCTTCAGAAATAAGCTGCATATCCCCGTATTCAATACCATTATGAACCATCTTGACATAGTGTCCTGCTCCATTAGGACCGATGTAGGTCGTACAAGGAACATCTTCGACTCTTGCAGCAATGGCTTCTAGAATAGGACGTACGTGTTCGTAAGCTTCTTTCTGTCCGCCAGGCATAATTGATGGGCCGGTCAGAGCTCCTTCTTCCCCGCCTGAAACTCCAGTACCAATGAAGTGGATACCTGATTCCTCTAATTCTTTATTTCGGCGGATTGTATCCTGATAGAACGTGTTTCCTCCGTCGATAAGTATATCTCCTTGATCAAGGTGAGGTAAAAGCGATTCGATCGTAGCATCAGTTGCTGGACCAGCTTTCACCATTAAAAGGATTTTTCTAGGCTTTTCCAAAGAGTTCACGAATTCCTCAATAGATGAAGTTCCATTGAAGTTTTTCCCTTCAGCTTCATTGTTAAGAAAATCATCCGTTTTCTCTTTTGTACGGTTGTACACTGATACAGAGTACCCTCGGCTTTCAATGTTTAAAGCTAAATTTTTTCCCATTACAGCTAATCCAATTACACCAATTTCCTGCGTCAAATTCTTCATCTCCTTTTTATTTTTCCAGTTTAATTATTCCATGATTGGGTCATCTTTTTCTACCACCAACGGAAACCTTCTTTATTAATCAGTTCATTGGCGGCTTTTGGTCCCATCGATCCTGCCTCGTAAATATGAAGAGGAGCAGTGTCTTCCTCATAAGTTTCCAGAATCGGCTGGACCCATTGCCAGGACAACTCGACTTCATTCCAATGGGCAAAGTAAGTCTGATCACCTTTTATGGCATCTGCTATAAGTAGTTCATAGGCTTCCGGCAGGTCGCTTTGATCTTTGGAAAAGTTAATGTGCACAGGTTCAAGCTTCCCATTATTCAATGAGTTCTTGCTGTTCAACTGTAAAGTGACCCCTTTATTAGGACTGATTTCGATGATTAATAAATTCGGAGCCAGGTTTTCATCCTCAAAACGGTTCTTACCCTCAGGGCTCTTGAATTCAATCACGATGCGAGTAGACTTTTCCTTCATCCGCTTGCCTGTTCTAATATAAAATGGAACACCTTCCCAGAAATCGTTGTCTATCCACAGCCTCGCTGCGATAAATGTATCATTTCGTGAGCCGGCCGGGATGCCTTCTTCGTCCAAGTATCCAGGTACGTTCTCATCATTAATAACCCCAGGACCATATTGTCCGCGGATAACTTCTTTTGCTACGTTCGCCTTCGTTAGAGGGCGTAGAGACTCCATCACTTTTTTCTTTTGATTCCGGACATTTTCAGCATTCATTTCATGCGGCAAGTGCATAGAAGTCATCATCAAAAGTTGTAAAATATGGTTCTGGACCATGTCGCGAATAGCTCCTACTTTATCATAATAACCTGCCCGGCTCTCGACCCCGACGATTTCACTTGCAGTAATTTGCATGTTGGCAATATACTCTTTATTCCATAGGGCTTGAAGTACTGGATTTGAATGCTCGAGTGCTTCGATATTTTGAACCATTGGCTTTCCAAGGTAATGATCGATGCGGTAAATTTCTTTTTCCTCGAACACCGTACTTATTCTCCGGTTCAATTCTCTTGCCGACTCAAGATCGTGACCAAAAGGTTTTTCAATAATCAAGCGCTTCCAGCCTTTAGTATCTGTGAGCCCGCTTTTCTCTATATTTGATATCGCAATATCAAACAACTTTGGTGAGACTGATAAGTAAATCATCCTGTTTTCTACTATGTTCAGCTCGTTTTCCCGCTCCTGAACGACCTTTAGAAGTTGGTCATATCCTTCGCGCTCCGTCAAATCCAATGAATGGTATCTGAAAGATTGGAGAAACTGTTCCATCGTCTCTTTATCAACAGAACTTCTGGAGAATGTATATACTGCATCCTCTACATTTCTTTGGAATTCTTCGTGAGACCAATCCCTGCGGCCTAATCCGATGACTGAAAAGGATTGAGGCATAGATTTCTCAATGAACAAATTATATAAAGCAGGGTAAATTTTTCTCTTAGCAAGATCTCCAGTCGAGCCAAATAAAATAAACGATATAGAATCCAATAGTTTTTCCTCCACTTTTCCCGTTAATACTGCATGATAGAGAGCTGTTCGTTCCTTGGAAACCTGGGATCGATTTCACAATTGAACGTTGGTTCCGAACCTTCTCTCAAGCATTAACGATCGTAATTAATCTTATTCATTCGCCACTAATTCAATATTCTAAATGATATAAATCATATGTCAAAGGTAAAAGGCTTTAAAGCGATAAAATATTATATAAATGAAGCAGCCATATAATTTAAAAATTTCTCGACGATTTCTTTCCCGCCTCTCTTTTTTTCCATACAAAATCTATCTGCCTATAACTTTTTTGTTCTTTAACACCAGATATAATGATAAACTAATAACAAAGACGTAAGGAGTTGTACATCATGGAATATTTCATTTTTATTATAATTGCTTATCTCTTAGGAGCAATTCCCTCTGGTCTTATTGTCGGTAAGATGGGCTATGGTATAGATATACGAGAGCATGGAAGCGGAAACCTTGGAGGCACCAACACATTCAGAGTACTCGGTTTAAAGGCGGGCCTGATCGTAACGATCGCCGATATTTTGAAAGGAACGGCTGCCGCTGTTATTCCTGTCCTGTTTGGTGCAGATGTGATTCCGCTTGTAATTGGAGTCTTTGCAGTAATCGGACATATGTACCCCGTTTTTGCAGGCTTTAAAGGTGGAAAAGCCGTAGCTACATCAGCAGGTGTGGTGCTCGGAGTCAATCCTCTTGTGTTTGCGATCTTGCTTGGAACCTTTTTCCTCCTTCTATACTTGAGTAAGTATGTTTCACTAGCTTCTATGGTGACGGGAATTGTGACCTTCATCGTAACGCTTCTTTTAGGAGAGTACGGTTTATCTATCATCATTGCAGTATTTACTGTTTTTGTCATCTACCGTCATCGTTCGAACATCAAGCGAATAATGAACAAAACGGAGCCTAAGATCACGTGGATGTAAAACCTGCGGCATTTCTATTGTCGTAGGCTTCTTTGTGTGTGTATAATCAATTTCATACAGCGCATTATAAAAGCAATAAATTTTATTAACGATTCTACATATTGTATACTTTGACGTATAAGCAGGTCTGAAAGGAGTCCTCATTATGAATCAAACAGAATTGAACAAAAACAAACAGCTTCCTAATAAAGAAGAACGCCATAAATTATTCGGCTCCGTCACACCCGGGCCGCGCACGAAACCTGTAGAAAAAAGCAAGATGGCAGATTTACAAAATTCGAAGAAAGACTTCCTCTTCGACATAGATATGGTCGGTATTTCGAATGTAAAGCATCCGATCACTATACCGAGTCAGCTCACGCCTGAAATACAGACAACTATAGGCACCTTCTCCTTTGGGTCTTCTATTTCCCAGGGCAGCAAAGGGACAAATATGAGCCGATTCACGGAGCAGCTTGATCATTATCACCGCCAGGGATTTGCAGTGGATATTGAAACATTAAAAAAATTCACAGAAGAACTGGCCGGCCGTTTAAACGAGAGTGACTCAGAAATAGAAGTATCCTTCCCGTGGTTTTTCGAGCGCAAGGGACCTTATTCTGATTTAGCAGGTATGAATTATGCCGATGCAACAATCAAAGTTCTGTACGATGCTGAAACAGGATTTGATGTTACCGTCACTCTTACAGGAAAAATTACGACGCTCTGCCCTTGTTCCAAAGAAATCAGTGAATACAGCGCCCACAATCAGCGCGGAAATGTAACGATGAGCGTCAAACTGACCGAAGACTTCGACGAACAAACGATTGACTGGAAAGCCGCACTGCTTGAAGCAGCAGAAAGTAATGCAAGTGCCAGAATCCACCCTGTTCTTAAACGTCCTGATGAGAAAATGGTCACTGAACAAGCTTATGAAAATCCTCGTTTTGTTGAGGATATCGTCCGTCTTGTCGCAGCAGACCTGTATGAATATGATTTCGTGGAAGCTTTTTCCGTTGAATGCAGGAACGAAGAATCCATTCACTTGCATGATGCAGTAGCTTCATTAAATTATGATAAAAAATCAGAAGCACAATAAGGGGTCGTCATGAAGCACGTAATGATTGCACTTATATCATTTTACCGGAAATGGATCAGTCCGATGACTCCCCCGAGCTGCCGCTTCCAGCCCACTTGCTCAGAATACGGAATAGAATCATTTAAGAGATTTGGATTTTTGAAAGGGTCTTTTTTAACAGTAAAAAGAATAAGCAAATGTCACCCTTTCCATAAAGGCGGGTTCGACCCTGTTCCTTTAAAGAATAAGTACCACTCTGATCAAGAGGAATAAATGAATCTTCCTGATATAAGCACTATATTAGGAGAACATGGAGGAGATGATCTTATTAAATTAAAAGTGACGGAAGAAGCCGCAAAATGGTATGAAGATGAGTTGGATATAAAAGAAGAAACGTCGATACGTTTCTTTGTCCGCTACGGTGGAACTGGCGGGCTTTTGCCAGGGTTATCATTAGCTATAAAAGAAGATGAAGCGACAGAGCCGATCGCTGAGGATAAAATTAATTTGATCACTTACTTTATTGAAGCGAATGACGAATGGTATTTTGATGGACATTCTTTAAAAGTCCAGCTTCACGAGAAATTCAATGAACCGGAATTTATATACGAATGACCGCCGCATAACTGCGCCGGTCATTTTTTATGCAGGGAAAAATGTTCAATTTGATTCCACTGGCCTTCCTTTTTTAAAATCTCATACTGACGATCGCCAAATAAATCAAAGTGAGGGTAACGGGGATCATGGTGGATCCATTGCCCCTCCAAACCGTGCTTTTCCCCCCACGCCTTTAACTTATCCAAGTCTGAACAGCCTACTTTCGTAACTGTATCACAACCCGGAAAACGATCATCGAGCCAAAAATGAGTGAGAAATGCAATCTCCCCGCCGCTCACCTTCTTTTTCCACTTCACTAACTCTTCTCTTTTTACACCGAAGGCCACTTATTGTTCCTCCATAGCGTGAACATAAGCTTCATGCCATTCAGGAAAGCTTCGACGGATCGATACAGGGCGGAAGCTTTCTTTTTTGACGATGACATGTTTCGTTTCACCTTCCACAGCCACTTTTCCGTCCGCGTGATAAACTTGATAGCCATAAGTGATTCGTAAACCATCATAATCTTCTACCCATGTCTTCACATAAACATCATCACCATATCTTACCGGCTGTTTAAAGCTTACAGAAGCATCGACAACAGGAGAAACGACGCCTTTTTTTTCAATCTCGTGGTATTTAAAGCCGAGATCTTCTATTAGAGACGTACGCCCCATTTCAAACCATACAAGATAATTCGCATGATAGACGACCCCCATCATATCCGTCTCCTGATAACGCACCTTAATCGGCAGTTCATTAATTTTCATCTCAGTTTTCCCCCCGTACACTTTGCCATGCAAGTAAAGTATCCTCTTTTGTTAACGTACTAAATTCTTCCGTATCCCCTTTAATCAGCCTTAAAGCCTGATACTGGATGGCTTCATTAATTAAATTGTTAATGAACCGGCCATTTCCACGAATTTTATGCTCATGAAACTTATCGATGAGATAACCCTTGGCTTCTTCCTCCAACCGATACTCATACTGTTCCGTTTGAAAAATCGTCATTTCTAATAATTCATCTTCTGAGTAATCAGGAAATTTAAGATATTTTTTAAACCTTGAAGACAAACCAGGGTTACTGTCTATCAGCTGAGACATCTCTTTATCATATCCTGCTAAAATGACGACAAGGTTTTCATTATGCTTAGTCATTTCATCGACGATGGTTTCGATGGCTTCTTTTCCGAATTGATCATGCGATCCACCATTCAAAGCGTAAGCTTCATCGATAAACAATACGCCGCCAAGAGCTTCTCGAATCTTTTTTTTCGTTTTTATTGCTGTCTGGCCAATGTAACCCGCAACGAGATCACTTCTGGAAGCTACGACGACATGACCTCTTTTTAACAACCCGCACTCTTTTAGAATTTTAGCGTAAATATCCGCAACGGTCGTCTTTCCTGTCCCTGGATTACCAGAAAACACGGAATGCAATTGAATGGGAACGACAGGATAACCACTTTCCTTTCTTTTTTGCTGCGCCTGTACGAAAGAGGAAAGCTTACGCACCTCCTGCTTTACATGCTGTAATCCGATGAGAGAATGCAATTGCTCCAGAGGCGAGCGCTCCTCTTCGGACGCACTTTCATCGACATTCATATCTTTTTCATCGATCCTCATGTGTTCAAGCCAGTGCTGCTTCTCTCCCCAATTCTCTACGGCACCTTTATGAAAAATGATTTTAAGGACAAGGTTTCTTACCGTCCTTGCATTACCGAAGGAATCATCAACCCTCTCTTTATCAATAAGCGTTTCCAACTCTTTAAGTGCCGCTTCTGTGAAAAAGAAGTCGTTTTCTATCGCTGCATATTCAGCAATTTGCAGTAGTTCATTCATCTGATAATCCGGCAATTGGATGTGGTTCTGTTCTGGAAAACGGCTTCGCAATCCAGGATTGGACCATAAAAACTGTCTCATTTCTTCTGGATAACCGGCTAAAATCAAGGCGAAAGTTCCGCCGTATTCTTTACTTGTCATTGCAGAGACTAACGTGTCAATCACGGCCTGCCCGTAATCATTCCCTGTCTGGCCTTCACGTTTTAAGCTGTACGCTTCATCAATGAACAATACGCCGCCGGAGGCCTGCTTAACATAATTCATCGTATTCTCTTCACTTTGGCCGACATACGAGCCTACTAAGTGGGACCGATTCACTTCTACGACATCTCTAGTATCTAATATCCCCAGATCATAATAAATATTTGCCAGCAAGCGTGCAATTGTCGTTTTACCTGTACCGGGATTTCCTGTGATAATCATATGAAGTCCAGGATCGTCCACCATCGAAAAGCCGTAACTCTTTCGCTGCTGCTGATATTTCAAGAAATGATAATACCTGTTAATGTAAGATTTCACATCACGTAAACCGATCATCTGTTGAAAAGAAGCCAATGGATCCTCAGCTCTATTCTTCGTAAGAATGTCAGGTAGACGCTTGTATAATTCGTCTTGATAATCCGTCAGCTTCCTAATTTTCATATTCACTTCCTTGACAGGAACATGGATGCGGCGATGCTCAATAGAGTCGATGGCTTCTGTTAAAATGTCTTTTAATTCTCCTAGATGTTCGTAAACTTCCTGGTAAAGCTTGAGCCTTGAATTTGCCGCGTCAACAAGAGTTTTAGTCGCCAGCTCCTCATCCCACTGTTCTGCTATCCACTCGGCTTCCTTATATATGGCATGAACTTTTTTTGCTTTTGCCGAGGTATGATCGGTTTCATGGAGTACCCATTGTTCAAAAGGAGTATCCTTTAAAATGGTATAAGCTCTCATCATCCGGACAGATTCGTCAAGCTCACGAACAAGGCGGTGCTGTGGCTCCATAATGCGAGCTTCGTCCATAAACTGATCAGCGATTTTATCTTTTTCCGGATGCCTTTTAATCCGGTAATAAGCTAATGTGACGTAAAGTAAAGCTTGAACTTCTTTATCGTCAATACTGCCGTGATCAAGAATACGAAGTGCTTCCACTTCAGATAATGGTGGTTCTTGTTCCAGGCTTATCCATTGTTTTATTGTATTAATAGTCAAAGTATCCCGTCCTTCCATCATCGTGTTTAATTTTATCACAATCTTTTCGCTATGTAGACGAACTTGCCCAATGAAAAAAGCCCGTGCCAGTTATGTTAGGTACGGACTTTTAACAATTATCTTTTTTGCTGATTCCGTGCTTCGTCTTTGATTTCCTCACGCATACTTTCAAGAGATTCTTCTCGTTTTTTATTTTTCTTTTCGATAGCGGCACGATCAGCTTCCCCGGCCATCTGCATTGTTTCGTGGGAAGCTTCAATATTTTCAATAGTATGTTGTACAGCTTCCTGTAATTTCTCCACGTTGTCTGCTCGGTTATCTGGCTTGTTCTTATTCATATAAAGACCTCCTTAGTTATTTCTCTAATTAGCCTGTTCCCGCTTGGGAATAATATTCCTTACTTTTTCATAAAAGTTATTCGACGATATAGCAGGATAGTGGAAAGCTTGGTGTCGAGATAACGGGAGTTCGTTGCCTTATTGAGAGTCTGGGGTGGTTCGGAAGCTACCCGTGCGAAATGGAATGTACGAACCCTATTGGCATTGGAATAGAAAAGAATTTTGAGCACTCATCTAAGCCTCTATTTAAGCTATAGAGCTCATCGGCTACTGAGACTCCCTTTACTTCTTACGATAAGTCAACATTGAATCACTCCGTACTTCGTGTTTCCCTTTATCTCCGTCAGCTCAGTCCAGTCCAAAACCGATGAATATCAACAACGAATTAACAGAAGCAATTAAAAAGATCCGCTCCTGCTTAGGAAGGGATCTTTTTAAGACGTCGGTGGTGCCGCTCATCAATACGCTGTTCAATTTGATCTAACAATTTTGGGTCTTCCATGATGGATTTGATATTCTGCTGGATCCGTTCTTGATAACTGATTTTCTGCTTCTGTCTCACGGGAAATCACTCCTTTAAGATTAAAGGATTCCCATGTTCAATAAAGATATACTTATTTAAGTGAATCTTTCATTTCAATCATGAAATCATACGTCATCGGTCCTACCTTTCGCGGCTGCTGAATCACCCCATCAGTTCCAATAAAGTAAGTAGTTGGCAATGAGACAGCTTGGTAGTCATCATTCGTTTCTAGTTCCTGATCCAATAATATAGGGAATGTATATCCCTCTTCCTCTATAAATTCCTCCACGTTTCTAAGCTTACTTTCTGTGCCGGTGGCATTTATAGCAAGAACTTCCACTTCATCTCCATACTTCTCATGGAACCTCTCCATCTCCGGCATTTCCACTTTACAAGGAGGACACCATGTCGCCCAAAAATTGATCATGACTTTTTTACCTTTTAATTCTGAAAGCTTTATCTTATCACCGTCTAACGTCTCGAGCTCAAAATCAGGCGCTTCATCTCCTACTTCCAATCCTTTAGGAGCATTTGGGGCTGTCATCGCTGTACCCTCTTGATCGGTTTTTCCTGATACATCGTATTTAGTCAACTCTTCAGACGAATTATCTTTTTCGGTGCCCTGACCAACTTCACTGTAAACGATAAAACCGACGAGAATGAGAAGAAACAACCCTGCGCTTATTTGTTTTAGCATTTTGTATATTCCTTTCTAATCAGCTATTCTTGTATTGTTTATATGGACATGTTTATGTACGCTATAATAAATTTATTATTGCCTTGAATTTTTTTAATAACGTTCAGTTTAGTGCTGAATACCTGTCTCTCTTTACATTATAACCCTTCGCTCCATTTGTAAAGATTAAGAAGCCCTCCTTCTTTTTCACCTCTAAAAACAAAGCTTTGTTAATGTTCGTGTTGATATTCATAAAAGCTCCCTTTAGTGGAAGACTCAGTTTCGAGACTTTTGTATGGGGATATGGTGGCTTTAGAAAACGGATCGCTTTCCGTGGGCATGTGGTGAGCTTCCTCAGGCTTCGCCTTCCGGGATCTCACCTACCATGTACATCCCACAGGAGTCTCACCGTTTTCTAAAGCCACCATCCGAGTGGAAGGTGCTCGAGACTATACCAAGTTTAAAAATATTATTAATTGATTGGCAATAATACTAAAATCTTTGCTGTCGTATGCAAGAATGTTTGGAACTACCTTAAAGTGCAGGCTTTATAACTAGAATACTATAGCCATACCACCTGGGTTTAATACTCACATTATTACTTAGAAGGTTATTTTTTCAGCGATTTTGAGAAGCACATCTATAGTGAGGGGCGGCGGGGAATGGAGAGACTCCTGTGGGAAGAGAGTGCTTGGTGAGATCCCGCAGGACGGGACGTCCGAGGAAGCTCACCGCGCTCCCACGGAAAGCGAGCCATTCCCCGCCGTCCTGATCCTCTCACCAAATATCTCGAAATCAAGTCTTCAAGTATCCTGCCATATTGTTGAATAACTCACTTATCAAAATCAACAATCACCTTTAACATAGAAAAAAACCTGCTGTACATAACAGCAGGTTTTTCATTAACCATTGGATTAACTTAATTTATTACGAAGTACCATCGGCAGAATTCCGCCATGACGATAGTAATCCACTTCAACTTCACTTTCAAATCGAGCAATGACTTCAAATTCTTTCTTCGTTCCATCTTCCGCAGTTGCAGTAACTTTAATGAGGTCACGCGGCTTAACGGATTCATCGACATGAATATCAAGTGCTTCACGTCCAGTTAATCCTAGTGATTCAATAGTATCACCTTCATTGAACTGTAAAGGCAGCACACCCATCATTACCAGGTTAGAACGGTGAATACGCTCAAAACTTTGTGCAATGACAGTCTCAATACCTAGAAGGTCTGTACCTTTAGCAGCCCAGTCACGGGAGCTTCCCATACCGTAATCGTCTCCAGCTATTACAGCTAGAGAAGTACCGTCTTCCTTATACTTCATCGCAGCTGTATAAATTGGCATCACTTCTTCTGTCGGCCAATAAGTTGTATAACCACCTTCAGTATCAGGAGCTAACTGGTTACGAATACGAATGTTCGCAAACGTTCCTCTCATCATAACCTCGTGGTTACCACGACGGGAACCATACGAGTTGAAGTTACGAGGAGAAACATCATTTTCAATTAAATACTCACCTGCAGGCATGTTTTTAGGGATAGCGCCTGCTGGAGAAATGTGGTCGGTTGTAACCGAGTCACCAAATTTACCAATTACACGTAAATTGTTCAGCGGTTTTACGGCATTTGAATCAGGTGATAAACCTTCGAAGAATGGTGGATTCTGAATATACGTAGAATCATCATTCCAATCATATAGAGGCTCATCCGTTGTATTAATTTCATTCCATTTTTCATTAGAGTTAAAGACGTTCTCATACTCTTTACGGAAGATTTCAGGAGTTACTGCGCGTGCAATTTCTTCTTTGATCTCTTCTTGAGTCGGCCACACATCGTCAAAGTAAACCGGTTCACCGTTTTTATTAGTACCTAAAGGCTCAGTCTTAAGGTCAACATCTACTGTTCCAGCAAGTGCATAAGCTACAACAAGTGGAGGTGAAGCCAGGTAATTCGCTTTTACTAACGGGTGAATACGACCTTCAAAGTTACGGTTACCTGAAAGTACCGAAGAAGCTGTCAAATCGCTATCAGCAATTGCTTTTTCAATCTCAGGAAGCAAAGGACCAGAGTTACCGATACAAGTTGTACACCCGTACCCTACTAGGTTAAACCCTAATTTGTTCAAGTACGGCATCAGACCGGAATCTTCAAGATAACGTGTCACAACTTTAGATCCAGGCGCAAGGGAAGTCTTTACATAATCAGGTACTTCAAGACCTTGATCGACTGCTTTCTTCGCTACCAGACCCGCTCCAAGCATAACGTGAGGGTTTGATGTGTTGGTACATGAAGTGATGGCTGCGATTGCAAGCGCCCCTGTCTTCATAACCGATTTCTTACCATCAGCGAACTCCACTTCAACTTCCTTATCAAATTCTTGCTCACCTAGACCGAATCCGTGGTTTCCTGCAGGACCAGTAATGGCTTTCTCAAAAGATTTCTTCATTTGAGAAAGTGGTATCAAATCCTGAGGGCGCTTTGGACCTGAAAGGTTAGGTTCAAGTTCATCCAGATCAATCTCGACCAATTTCGTAAATTCTGGATCTTCGAAGGAAGGATCGTACCAAAGGCTGTTTTCTTTGCAGTATTTTTCTACAAGAGAAATTTGCTCTTCGCTGCGCCCTGTTAAACGTAAGTATTCCAGAGATTCTCCATCGACTGGGAAGAATCCACACGTGGCACCATATTCAGGGGCCATGTTTGAAATTGTTGCACGATCAGCAAGCGGCATCTCCTGCAGGCCAGGACCAAAGAATTCTACAAATTTCCCTACTACATTCTGCTCTCTTAACTTCTGTGTAACTTTAAGAGCTAGGTCAGTTGCTGTAGTACCTTGAGGGAAACTTCCGTTCAGCTTCACTCCGATAACCTCTGGTGCAGGGAAATAGGATGGTTGGCCAAGCATTCCCGCTTCAGCTTCGATGCCTCCAACACCCCAGCCTAGTACACCTAATCCATTGATCATCGTTGTGTGAGAATCTGTTCCAACAAGAGTATCTGGATAAGTATCATAAGAACCTTCGTCGTTTTCTTTTGCATGAACGACGTTTGCGATGTATTCAAGGTTAACCTGGTGCACTATTCCTGTAGCCGGCGGTACAGCACGGTAGTTATCAAAGGCTTTTTGAGCCCAGTGAAGAAATTCGTACCGTTCCTGGTTACGTTCAAATTCAAGCTCCATATTTACGTTTAAGGAGTCGGCCGTACCATATTTGTCTACCTGCACAGAGTGGTCAATGACAAGATCAACTGGAACTTCCGGATTGATTTTATCAGGGCTTCCTCCTAGATCAACCATTGCTTTACGGAGTGAAGCCAGATCTACAACCGCTGGTACACCCGTAAAGTCTTGCAGGATAACGCGTGATGGTTTAAAAGGTACGTCTTCCCCTTTAGATTTGTTAGTTCCCCAGTTTGCTAGACTTTCTACATGATCGTTATTAATAACGCGACCATCGTGTTGACGCAGTAAAGATTCAAGCAAAATACGGATGGAGAAAGGCAGTCGGGATATCTTTCCGTGTCCCGCATCTTCTAAGGCTTTTAAATCATAATAGTTGTACGTTTTGCCATTTAAGTCAAAATGTTTGCGAGCATTAAATGCATTGCTAGCCATACTTCCTTTTACCCCCTCATCAAATTTAAATGGTTTGCCATAATCGGCTTTCCCATTCCCCAATAGTTCATTTGCTTTCTTTTTCAGAAAAGTCCACAAATATGCATCCTTTATTGTATATGAAAACGATTTATAAGTAAAATATTTACGCAAATTTTTTGCTGATTCGACACTTCCCAATTCAGCTTGTCTTTCCAGGGCATTCCTTTTATAATAATTACAGAGATAATTCAAAATGAAACGGGTGATCATATGTCGGGCGGCTTTGCCTTTTTTATCGTCGGGTGGATTGTCCTAATGGTCGTATTGATGGGAATCGGCGGATTTTTTATGTTCCGCAAATTCTTGAAACGTCTTCCGAAAGAAGATGGAAAATCAACGATAGACTGGGAAGAAATTTATATCGAAAAAACTATCCATATGTGGAATAAAGAACAAAAAGCTCTCCTTGAAGAGCTGGTTTCGCCTGTTCCAGAGCTTTTCAGAGATATAGCCAAACAGAAAATAGCCGGTCGGATCGGGCAGGTCGCCTTGGAGAAAGAGAGTTCTGAAATTACCGAAGATATTATTATAGAAGGATATATTTTAGCAACTCCGAAGAGAGACCATAAATTTCTGATCAAAAAACTCGAAGAAAAGCAAATTGACATTACACCATATCAACCATTATTTGAACGGTAAAAAGATCGGCCCTATTTAGATAGGACCGATCTTTTTATGCTTGTTTATAATTTCTTTCGAGTTTAAGGAATTGCATAAGCATCGCTATACGCCATGTGAAGATCATGCCGAAAGCAAGCAGGAAAAACATTCCGCTCATTTCCCCGAACGATATCGTGGCTCCAATAATGATTTTTAAAATGATCCTTAGAACCAATAAACCGAATAATATAAATACGAAAGCCCTTGAAGGCTTTAAGTAGATTTCGCCATCTCGCACCTCAAACTTCGAAGAACGAATGAGGAAAATCGAGAATAACGCACCTATCAAAACAGCTTCTGCAACCTGTGTCCATTCAACTCGAAATACTGGGAAAAGGAACATAAGTGCTCCTGTACTCATAAAAAACGGCGGTAAAATGATTTTTTTTACACTTGCTGGCCTTTTAGCAGCTCGCAGGCGTACAAAAATCATAACGACAGCCATTATGGATGCAACGACCGTGCTTGAAATTAACCAGAACATAGTGTTCACTCTCTCACGCGTTCGCTTTATTTACTTCTGCACGATCTTTAGCCACCGTCAAAATAATCGTCATCGTTACCCCGATTACGGTCAAGTAGACTCCTAAATCAAACAATAAAGCCGTTGCAAGCTCTGTCCTTCCTAAAATCGGCAATTGAAAATATCCAAAATTCTGTGTCAGGAACGGCGCCCCGAATACAAATGATCCAATACCTGTAGCTACAGCTATAAGCAATCCCGTGAAAACCATATACAAAAAGTTGACGCGTATCACTTTCCCCATAGCTTCATGTCCATATGCCATATACATGAGAATAAGAGCTGCTGAAGCCATTAAGCCTCCAATGAAGCCTCCACCAGGTTTATTGTGTCCTGCAAAAAATAAATAGACAGAAAAACCTAATAGAATAAATGCAATAAATGCGGTTGTTGTTCGTAAAATCAAATCATTTGTCCCTCGCATTAGTAAACTCCTTTTAACCTTTTTTCATTGTGTCCATCATAATATAAATCGCGTAGAAAATCCACGGCTTAGAACCCTTGGAAATTGAAGAGACCTGCTAAATATGAAGTCAGCATCGTCATCCAATCAAAATAAAGGGCGATTCCCATCCCAATCATTATATATCCGCCAGCTTTTACTATGGCTGCACTATTTCGTCTGATCCAGCCCATTTTACCAATGAAGAAAGAAAGAATTAAGAAAGGCAGTGAAAAACCTAGAGAATAGGCAATCATCATGATCATGAATAAATCTGGTTGATCAGCAGCCAGAACGAGCACCGCAGAAAGAATCGGTCCAGTACAGGGGGTCCATCCAAGAGAAAAAGTCAATCCAATAAGAAAAGAACCGACATATCCCGCCGGACGATTTTTGAATCGAACTTTACGATCTTTCATCAAAAATCGAAAATTGAACACACCAATAATGACAAATCCGAAAAAGATGATTAAAACAGCACCCATTCTGCGAATAATATCGTCATTTTGTATAAGCATTTGAGAAAAGAAAGAGCCTGAAAACCCTAAAATTATAAAAATCGTAGAAAAGCCTAGTAAGAACAGTATAGTATGCATCAAACTACGCTTTTTCAGCATTCCGTTATCATTCTTTAATTCGCTGACACTCATCCCAGTTATGTAAGAAAGAAAAGCCGGGTATAAAGGAAGGACGCAGGGTGAAATAAACGAAAGAAAACCTGCTCCAAAAGCTAAGAAAATATTCACATCTGTCATTAATGATCCCTCCATCTACACACACTCGTCCTTATTGTAGCAGACGAAATAGTAAAATACGAACGTTGGCAGTGAACATCTAATGACGATTCTATGTCATAGTCCGAAAAATCCGCATTAATAGATAATATGCAAGAGGTACCAAACTTTATTCATTTAACTGATCGATGTTTATCGACTTCCAAATTCTTCGCTATTTTTCCTTTTCATAGTCCGATATCCGCACATGTTCGATCAATGAAAATAAAATTTGGTCTTTTATATTTTCGTAGCCAGGATCCAATTTAAGGCGCTTCCTGTTAAATAGGAATGCATCGTGCAAATAGAAAATGCGCGGCACAGCTTGCCAAGTATGCTCAGTTATTCGTTCCCATACAAGTTCTTCAAACTCTTTAGGGTACTTCAAATGAGCTATACAAGTTTCTAGATCCTGTTTCTTAACGGGAACAGATCCTTCGAACAAGTTTTTACGGGTCATTTCCCACCACATTTCCGCGCGGAAAAACTCGCGATTCTTCTCTTCTTTTGCAACATTTGTTGTAATAGGTTTTTTTCTGATTACTTCTGGAACTCGCTGTCGAATAAACGCCCATAAATCTTCTTCATTTATTCTCCATCCTTCTTTCCTTGATGTTGGTTCAACGCCTTTAATCGTGCCATTTCTAAGCCATCTGCGAAGACTTTCTTTATTTGTCGTGATTTTGTATTGTTTTAATTGTTCAAAAGCCTGATCCACATTATAATGCATCCTGTACCCCCCCTATTATAAAACAATTGTTGCATTAAAATAATACCATATTTTTTTAAATTATGACACTAATGAACGAATTTACTTTCTATTTTACATTTTTCTTTGCATCAAGCCCGATTGCTAATACTCAATATTTCAATTCTTTCTCTCCACTATTCATTTAAACGGTTGTACGACAAAAAACCACTTTTCGTCTTGGTTTTGGTTAAAACCCAATAGGAAAAGTGGTTATCTGAAAGATTTCAGCGCCTGTAGTTAAACTGGCATTGTCTTTATTTTGCTTGATTTTGATTGTTCATAGCACGCATCATTTGATTGATCTTCTTCTGAGAAGGCTTCTGCCCCATCTGCATCATCAATGTACGTAACATTTGCTCATTTATCGGTGGGTTCTTTTTCAAGTAGTTCATCATGTACTTCCTAGCAATGAAGAAGCCTAAAGCTACACCACCAACTAGAGCTAAAACAGCAATGATGATTACCCATACGATGCCCAAAGTCATATCAACGTCTTCCTCCTTCGTGTTGTCTCCCATAACAGTATAGTAAAATGCTCACAGGAATACAATAGAGCTTTTTACGATAACAGACGCTGACTTAAAAGAGGGGAAATCCATCCGTAATGCTCGCCGCTTTCTTCTATGATAAAAAACGTTTGATTGCACATTCGTAGCGGTTGAAATAATACCCGTTCTGCTTGCCAGAGGCTGTCACACTGAAATAGACAACAGCAGTTCTTGCCTTCTATTATATCATAATTCATTTCACAATCGTATATTCTGTCGCTTAAAATTGAATGATTTCCTTGTATTTTCTTCAACCATTCGTAAAAAGAGAAATGGTTCGTGATGTAATCTAATTGCTTTTTATAAATGGAAGAATCGGAAAATGTCCAACATTCTTCAAAAAAACGTTTTAACAAATCTACTTTATAATAGTATTTTTCAGTTACATCCCTTTTGATGGCGTAGATCGCAAACTTCATATAACCACCCCTCCTTGCTAGTATTATACCGAGCAAGGAAGAATTAGTTTGTCACTTTTTGTCCATAGAGGTGCATAACTTTTGTCAAAATACTAGTTGCATAAGGAAACTACTGCGCAAAATGCGCAGTAGCCTTAAATATCATTACTTCATTAAATTTTCAGCATGTTTCACTACATTTTCAACAGTAAAACCATATTTCTCAATTACTGTATCTCCTGGTGCTGAAGCTCCGAATTTGTCGATTCCGATGACTGCTCCATCAAGGCCAACGTAGCGTTCCCATCCGAAGGAAGCTCCCATTTCAATGGCTAGTCGTTGTCTTACTTCGTTAGGCAGCACATTTTCCTTATACTCTCGATCCTGTTTTTCAAAACGATCAAATGATGGAACACTTACTACTCGTACATCAAAGCCTTTCGTTTTAAGCTCATTTTGCGCATTAACGGCTAATTGAACTTCAGACCCTGAAGCAAGCAAAATACCATCTGGAGTGTCTTTATCTGAATCGCTCAGGATGTAAGCTCCACGCTTAACGCCTTCATAAGCAAGTTCTTTCGTACCCTCTAATGTAGGCAGGTTTTGACGTGTTAAAACGAGAGCGTTTGGAGTCGTATTGGACTCAAGAGCTAGTCTCCATGCTGCGCTAGTTTCATTTCCATCTGCAGGACGAACCACAGATAAATTAGGCACCGCACGCAATGAAGACAGTTGTTCAACTGGTTCATGTGTTGGTCCATCTTCACCTACAGCAACGGAGTCATGAGTTAACACATAGTTTACAGGCAGATTCATGAGAGCAGACAAACGCAGCGCAGGGCGCAGGTAATCACTAAATACGAAGAATGTACCTGCATAAACTCTTAAGCCGCCGTGAAGCGCCATCCCATTTAACGCAGCTGCCATCGCAAACTCACGAACACCGAACCAAATATTACGGCCAGCATAATTTTTACGAGAGAAATCTTCCTGATCTTTCACTGCCGTCTTATTAGATCCTGCTAAATCCGCACTTCCACCGAAGAAATAAGGAATCTTTTCTGAAAGGGCATTGATGACTTCTCCTGAAGCTGCACGAGTAGCCGGGTTATCTTCACCGGGTTCAAATGAAGGAAGTTCTTTCTCCCATCCTTCAGGCAGCTTTCCTTCCATAGCTTGTTCAAGTTCACGAGCTAATTCAGGGTTCGCTTCTTTATATTGCTGGAATAGATCATTCCACTCAGATTCTTTTTGGGAGCCGTTATCTTTCACTTTCTTGCTGAAATCTTCATATACTTCATCAGGAACATGGAATGGCTCATGACCCCATTTGTAATACTCTTTGGTAGCTTCTACTTCTTCGCTTCCAAGAGGGGCACCATGGGAGGCGGATTTTCCTGATTTATTAGGAGAACCATAGCCTATTACCGTTTTCACTTCAATCATTGTAGGCTGTTCTGTATTCTGCTTAGCTTTTTCAATCGCTTTTGCAATTTCTTCTGTATCCGTTCCGTCTTCAACACGGATAACCTGCCAGCCATATGCTTCATAACGTTTCTCAACACTCTCGCTGAATGAACGGTCTAAATCACCATCAAGAGAGATATCGTTGGAATCATATAAAACCACAAGCTTCCCTAAGCCTAAGTGGCCGGCAAGTGATGCGGACTCCTGAGATACACCCTCCATTAAGTCACCATCGCCACAAATTGCAAATGTATGGTGATCTACAACATTATACTGATCACGATTATACTTTGCAGATAAGTGAGCCTCTGCCATTGCCATACCAGTTGCCATTGCAAGTCCTTGACCTAAAGGTCCGGTTGTTGCTTCAACTCCATCTGTGTGTCCAAATTCAGGATGTCCAGGAGTCTTAGAACCCCACTGGCGGAATGATTTTAAATCATCGATCGTCACGTTATACCCTGACAGGTGAAGTAAGCCATATAAAAGCATGGATCCATGCCCTGCTGATAATACGAAACGATCACGATTGAACCAATTGGAATTTCCAGGGTTGTGGTTCATGAATTTCGTCCATAGCGTGTAAGCCATCGGAGCAGCCCCCATCGGCATTCCAGGGTGACCTGAATTCGCTTTCTCTACTGCATCAATTGCTAAAGTACGAATGGTATTAATTGAAGATTGTTCAAGACTGTTTGCCATAATAAAAAGTTCCCCTTTCTAATAACGTCTATGTACCATGTATTATCGTATAATGAAAATGCGGAAGTGACAAGCAAAGTCATAATTTTTTTCACATTTCACTTTTTTATCAGTGAATTTTTCAACAATTAGGTCGGTGCGGATCGTGTTTGCTTAACTGTCGAAAAATATTGATAATCATGGCACATTGCCTAACGTATAAACCAATATCCCTTACTTTTCCCTTTGAGTAAATAATTAAACAAAGAATCCGCACCGGAGAGCGGTGCGGAATAAATATGATTAATGTTTTTTTTCTTTTTCCTGCATATCCCTAAGTTTTTTTGGAGTAACGTCTTTTCCGTTAGGATCTACTACAGTCATGCCTTTCAGTTGATTCTTGAAAGATTTTCTGACATTTTTTAAATATTCTTCACGAAGCTGCTTCTGTTCTTTCTTCTCAGAAGCATCCAACCCCTGATCTTTTGATTTATGAGAAAGTTCATTAATACGATTCAACTTTTCGTTTGAGATCATAGCTAGACCTCCTTTTTAATAGAATACATGAAAAGACAAGTGTCTGTTTGACGCTTGCCTCATGTAATATATTAACGCTCCTCTTCATTTTTTTCAAGTGATACAAACTCCTGATACCGTCTATGTACCGTAGCTTTAGAGACATCATACCCCAGCCCTCTAAGCGTAGCAGCAATTTCGTTAAAAGTAAGCTTGTTCTGCCTAAGGCGAACGACTTCTTCAACAGGAAATTCGAGTCTTTCCCTCCCCTGGGCCAAGTGCTGATTTGCTAAATTCGCTTGAGGGTTATAGCCATTCTCAACAGCCTTCCGCATCCCTCTTCTGATCTTCATGTTATGGATTTTACGCTGATACTCTTCTACTATCCCGACAATCTGCAGTACCATGGAGTCTGATTCTGACATTTTCACTTCCCCATCATCTGTCAACGAGTAAATGCTGACGCCCAGTTTTTGAAGCTGATGAAAAAGCGCAATCTTTGTATTGCCCCGCCCTAACCTTGTTTCATCTTGAACCATCAGCATGTCAGCTTCATGGTTGGAGAATAGATCAAGCATTTGAAAAACGCCGTCTCTTTCAATATCATAGCCGCTTTCCTGTTCTTCGATACATTGTACAATCTCAATTGATTTCCTATGCGCCATATCCATCAACTCAGCTTTCTGGCGTGCCAGTGAGCTTACCTGCTGTTCTTTTTCTGTACTTACGCGACAGTAAATGATCCCTCTCATCACAATAACCCCTCTAACTATTAAAACTCTCACCTATAAGACTACTATACGCTCGTAACCATAGAAAAGTATAGAAAAGCCAAGCTGACGATAAATAGAATGATATAAGTCACATCTAACATAGAAATTTTATTGAACATAGGACCACTCCTCCAATTATTGGAACAAATGTTCTTAGAAACGTTTGTTCGCTTTGTCTGGTTATTATTATATACGAACACAAGTTCTTGTCAACATTTTTTCGAACGCTTGTTTGTGTTTTTCAATTCGACATGATAGAATGTAATTACTATAATCCTATGTTCGAGGTGTATAAATATGAGTAAACTTTCTAAACGCCAGCAAGAAATACTAGATTTCATAAAAGAACAAGTCCTTTTAAAAGGGTATCCGCCTTCAGTAAGAGAAATAGGCCAATCCGTAGGCTTAGCTTCGAGTTCAACTGTGCACGGCCACCTTTCACGATTAGAAAAGAAAGGGTTTATTCGCAGAGACCCGACGAAACCAAGAGCTATCGAAGTGATGGAATTAGAGGATGATACGAGTATTCCTCGATCAGAAGCGTCCTATGCCCCTGTAATCGGTAAAGTAACCGCAGGTTCGCCTATTACTGCAATCGAGAACATTGAGGAGTATGTGCCTCTTCCTGACTCTTTAGCCGGTACGGATGACAACACGTTTGTGCTTGTTGTGCAGGGCGAGAGTATGATTGAAGCCGGAATCCTTGATGGAGACATGGTTATCGTCAGACAACAGACGACAGCCAACAACGGGGATATCGTTGTAGCTATGACAGAGGAAGAAGAAGCAACAGTCAAAAGATTCTTTAAAGAGAGCAACCACATTCGACTTCAGCCTGAGAACGCTACAATGGAACCAATTATTCTTAATGATATTTCCATTCTTGGAAAAGTAGTCGGTTTATACCGTACTGTCCATTAAATTAATTCATTCCCAATAAAAAGCCCTGGCGCCTATTCGCCAGGGCTTTTTATTTCGATAGAGGTGTTGTTCTCATGCTTATATAAAGTCAGTAAGTATATCTATCGCTTCCATTGCCATTACCACTCGCACTTTGTTTTACTTCATATTCAATATCAACGATTAACTTTAATAGATCCTACATACGTACATACATACCAGTAATATCGAAACCTTTCCTTTATATCAAATATATCAAAACAATAAAAAACCCTTGAAGCTCAGAGCTCCAAGGGTTTTGGTTGTTAATACGTCTGCAGATATTGCTCTCTTTCCCACGGGTGTACTTGCGTACGGAACATATCCCATTCGATTTCTTTCGCTTCAACAAAGTGTTCGAATAAATGCTCACCAAGGGCTTGTACCATGATTTCATCTTTTTCAAGTTCTACGAGTGCATCGTAAAGAGTTGCAGGAAGATCCTGAACGCCGTGAGCTTCTCGCTCTTTCTTGTTCATCACATAAATATTACGATCTACTGGTGCTGGCGCTTCTAGTTTGTTCTCTACGCCATCCAGCCCTGCAGCAAGCAGTACCGCCATAGCCATGTATGGGTTTGCTGCTGGATCTACACTACGCACTTCTATACGGGTGCTTAGACCGCGAGAGGTAGGTACACGTACCAGGGGACTACGGTTCTGACCAGACCAGGCTACGTAACATGGTGCTTCATAACCAGGAACAAGACGTTTGTAAGAGTTGATGGTCGGGTTCGTCACAGCTGTAAAGTTCGTCGCATGCTTAATGATACCAGCAGTGAACTGGTAAGCCACTTCTGACAATTGTTCTTTCCCATTTTCGTCGAAAAACGCATTTCCGTTTTCATTGAATAGTGACATGTTGGTGTGCATACCTGAACCGTTCACTCCAAAGAGTGGTTTCGGCATAAAAGTAGCGTGCAGTCCATGCTGACGAGCTATGGTTTTTACAGCTAATTTAAAGGTTTGAATATCATCACAGTGTTTCACTGCATCCGAATATTTAAAGTCGATCTCATGCTGTCCTGGAGCAACTTCGTGGTGGGAAGCCTCGATTTCAAAACCCATTTCCTCAAGCTCAAGTACGATGTCACGACGGCAGTTTTCACCTAAGTCCGTTGGTGCTAAGTCGAAATATCCGCCTTTATCATTGAGTTCCATTGTAGGGTTACCTTTTTCATCTAATTTAAATAAGAAGAATTCAGGTTCTGTACCGATGTTGAATGCTGAGAAGCCAAGCTCTTCCATTTTCTTAAGATTTCGCTTTAAGTTATAACGAGGGCATCCTTCGAATGGTGTTTTGTCCGGGTTATAAATGTCACAAATGAATCGTGCAACTTTCCCTTTTTCTGAAGTCCAGGGAAAGACTACGAACGTATCGAGGTCTGGTACTAAGTACATATCAGATTCTTCTATACGGACAAATCCTTCAATTGAAGAACCATCGAACATCATCATCCCATCAAGGGCTTTATCCAGCTGGCTCAACGGAATTTCCACATTTTTGATAGTGCCTAACATGTCAGTAAACTGCAGGCGGATGAATTTTACATTTTCCTCATCAATCTTTTTAAAAATCTCTTCTCTAGTTAATCCCATAATTACTCCTCCTATGACAACTTTTTAATGGAAGAATCTTGACATTTCTCCCTGTCTTAAACTCATCTTTCCTTGTCTCCCTGCGGTGAACAACTCTTGCTGCAACATACGACGAAGCTCTCGATCAGTAAGCTCACTGCGAACCTCTTCCACTTGCTTCTCATCGTATTTGTCATTCTCCGGCTGTTGGGAAATCGCTAACACTTGCTTAATTCCAGCCATGTTAACTCCTTTTTCAATCAAAGCTTTGATCTCAAGCAGACGATCTACATCATTGAAAGAAAAAAGCCGGCGGTTACCCTCAGAGCGAGCGGGTGTAACTAGCTGATGCTGCTCGTAATATCTGATTTGCCGGGCTGAAAGATCAGTCAAAGATTGGACAATCCCCATCGGGAATAACGGCATAGAACGACGAATTTCATCACTCATCGATTAGCCACCCCCAATAACAAAATTCTATCTTAATTATACGGTAAGGAGGTCATATGTCAACATATGTGACGAAAGTTTACATCCGAATTTTCCAAACATTCCAACTTAAGCAACGAGGGTTTATGTAACCGAATTCATAACAGCCTTTGTTACAGCCAACTTTACATGAGCGTAAGTTAACCCTCCCTGTACAAATGCCATATATGGAGGTCTGATCGGCCCGTCCGCTGTCAGCTCCAGGCTTGCACCTTGAATAAAGGTTCCAGCTGCCATAATTACTTCACTCTCATAGCCTGGCATGGGGCCGGGATGAGGCGTTACATGTGAGTTAATCGGGGAAGCTGCCTGGATCGACTGACAAAAACTGATCATCTGCTCGGCCGTATTAAAGTTGACCGACTGAATAAGGTCCGTTCGATAAGCATCGTAAGCTGGTGATGTGTTGAATCCTAATTCGTGCAGCAATTTAGCCGTAAACACCGCTCCTTTCAAAGCTTCGCCTACTACATGAGGAGCCAGGAAAATTCCCTGGTACATTTCCTGTAATGTATTTAAGCTGGGGCCTGTTTCTCTTCCTAACCCTGGAGCAGTCAAACGATAACCGCATAATTCAATCAGGTCTGCATGGCCGGCGATGTAGCCGCCCACTCTCGCCAACCCACCACCCGGATTTTTTATTAACGATCCGGCAATCAGGTCTGCTCCCGCTTCTAAAGGTTCTTTCGTTTCAACGAATTCTCCGTAGCAATTATCTACAAAAATAATCACTTTCTCGTTAATGGAACGAATGAATTCGATAATTTCTTCAATTTCCTTAATCGTGAAGGACGGGCGATCCGCATAGCCCTTAGAGCGCTGGATGGCCACTACCTTCGTACGATCATTTACAGCCTCTTCCACTTCGTCCTTGTTTATCTGTCCATCCTCTCTTAGAGGTACAGATCGATACGTGACTCCAAAATCCTTTAACGATCCTTTATCTCGATCGCTTGAAGCACCGATGACTTCTTCGAGCGTATCATATGGTTTACCAGAGATGTAGAGCAGTTCGTCTGAAGGACGGAGTACTCCGAATAGTGCTGTTGTAATCGCATGCGTGCCAGAGATCAACTGAGACCTTACAATGGCATCTTCTGCTTTAAAAATTTCAGCGTACAGCGCTTCTAAACCATCTCGACCGAAGTCATCATATCCATACCCTGTGGTCGGGTTGAAATGAGAGTCAGATATTTTCAGTTTTTGAAAAGCATCCAGCACTTTTTCCTGGTTCGCTTCTACAATAGCTTGTACTTTTTTATGTTGGGGTTGTATTATTTCTTCTACTTTATGAATGAGCTGTTCCATAACGATGCCTCTTCCTAACTTTGTAAACTTGATCTAATGGGATGTTGGGGGTGGATATAACCTTTAACGATATATCCTTCTTTCTCTTCCGAAAATTCTAATAGGGTTACGATGGTCTGCGCTTTTAGACTTTGAAGCTTTTTGCCTTCTGATGCATGCACAAAAACATCATAGGATTGCCATTCATCTTTTAAGACTGCTTCAATCTTAGTTTTGATTTTTTGATTATCAGCCGGCCGCTTCACACTGACTGTTATCGAAGGAAAGGCATGTGGTATGAAATCCCCCTCCACCAAATCACTCTTATTATATACAGTCAGGGAGGGAAGATGGCTCGCCCCCAAATCTTCTAACAGCTTAGTCACCGTTTTTTCTTGCTCGATATGATCCGGGTGAGAAGCATCCACCATATGAAGAATAAAATCAGCCTCGGTTACTTCTTCGAGTGTTGAACGAAAAGAAGCGATAAGCGTTGTCGGCAAATCTTGTATAAAGCCTACTGTATCTGAAACTAACGCTTCAAACCCAGAAGGGAGGCTGACCTGCCTTGTCAATGGATCAAGGGTGGCAAACAGTAAATCTTCTTCAAAGGTATCGCTTTGAGTCACACGGTTGAAGAAAGTAGATTTCCCAGCATTCGTGTACCCTACAATCGCTATTTGGAAAGCGAAGTTCTCATCCCTGCGTTTTCTATATTGGTCTCGCTGCCGCACGACAATTTTTAGACGTCGTTTAATATCATCAATCTTACGCTGGATATGACGTCGGTCTGTTTCAAGCTTAGTTTCCCCTGGTCCTCTCGTCCCAATGCCGCCACCCAGACGGGAAAGTTCAGCACCTTGACCTGCGAGTCTTGGAAGCAGATATTGAAGCTGAGCTAACTCTACTTGCAGCTTCCCTTCTTTCGTTCGTGCCCGGCCCGCGAAGATATCTAAAATCAACTGACTCCGGTCAATGACTCTTCGTTCAAGTTTGTCAGCTATGTTTCGCAACTGACCAGGTGAGAGCTCATCATTGAATATAACAAGCTGAACATCCTCTTGATCAGCCATTTCTTTAATTTCCACGAGCTTTCCTTCACCAATGTAAGTGGCTGGATGGATACGGTCCCGATTCTGGACAGCTACTCTGCACACTTCTCCTCCAGCCGTTTCTGCAAGGGACCGAAGCTCGTTTAAAGAAGAATCAAAACGAGTTTCGTCCTGCCTCGGGTCTTTTCTTGCCACTAAGATAACTTGTTCTTTTTCCAAAATTTCTACCACCTTCTACTTGAGACGACTTTTCTTATCTTACCAAAAAAATTACGATCTATATATATATCCGTGTTGTCAGATTATTTATCAAACGTTAAATGAAAGTCTCCAGGCTCAAGTAACATTAAGTCCTTTTTATCCCAGTCTACCCGATTAGCCAGTCGATAAGCATGCTTTCTTATGGCTTCTTCTATAACATTCCTCACATATCGGGCATTGGAGAAATTTCTCGGAGGATCATGATGGAGAAGCGAAAGATGGTGACAAAGTTTTCTCTCGGCTTCTGGTGTCAGCCTGTAATCTTTTTCAAGAAGCATCACTTTGGCAATGTCCCTAAGTTCATCAGCGGAATAATCTTGAAATTCAAGCTGAATTGGAAATCTAGAAGCCAAACCTGGATTGGTTCCTAAGAACTCTTCCATTTCAAATGGGTACCCCGCTAATATAATGATCAATTGATCATGATGATCTTCCATACATTTAACAATCGTATCAATCGCCTCTTTACCAAAATCTTTTTCCCCGCCCCGCGCTAGAGAATAAGCTTCATCGATGAATAACACTCCACCCATCGCCTTTTTAATCAATTCTTTCGTCTTTTGGGCGGTATGACCAATATATTCACCAACAAGCTCGCTGCGGTCGACTTCGATGAAATGACCGCTCTCGAGGACATTCATTTCTTTGAATAGTTCAGCTACTCTTCTGGCCACTGTCGTCTTCCCTGTACCGGGGTTTCCTTTAAAAATCATGTGCAGCACTTGACGATTATTTTTCAGGCCCACCTCTTGCCTTTTTTGCTCAATAAAGAGCTGGGCGTAGATTTCTTTCATTTGAAGCTTCAAACCTTCCATTCCAATTATAGAAGAAAAGTAGCCGTCTATTGTACGGAAATAAGGAACTTGAACCTTCTCCTGATTTTTCTCCAGCGCGGCCGCATCAGAGTGACGGTAACTATCCTTAAGAATTATATTGATCGTCCCCTGGCGGGCTATCCTTGCTTGCTGACTCACAGAAATCCCTCCTTGCTTCCATGTATCATACGCTGAAATGATAAATGCGTGACATAAGCCCAAGAAGGATATAATGATCTCCCTACAAAAAAAGCGAGCACCATGTTAGGAGCTCGCTTTCTTGATTATTGTTCTTTATCCAGCGCAATATTTTTAGCGGGTGCAAACGTCGAAATCGCGTGTTTGAAGATTAACTGTTGTTTTCCATCGGTTTCGAGTAGAACCGTAAAATTATCGAAAGCTTTAACAACTCCTCTTAATTGGAAGCCATTAAGCAAAAAGACGGTCACTTGCATCCGTTCTTTTCTTAGTTGATTTAAATAATTGTCTTGGATATTAACTGACTGAGCCATACATCTTCCTCCTCTATATCTATCTATAGTATTACCATTCTAGGTTTCTTCGAGCATTCCTGCTAAATCTCGCAAGATTTTTTCAATTTTATCATTTTTTTCGTTCGGCTGCACCGCATACCAATTGACATTCAGCTTATTTCTAAAATAGGTGAACTGACGCTTTGCATATCTCCTGGAGTTTCTCTTCAACAGCTCTATGGCACGCTCATAAGAATATTCACCCTTAAAATAAGGAATGAACTCTTTATAGCCTATCGCTTTCATCGATTGACTGTTTTCCAAACCTTCATCGAAAAGGGAGCGTACTTCCACTTCTAACCCTTGTTCAATCATGAGGTCGACGCGGTAGTTAATCCTTTCATATAGCTCCGTTCGACCCATTTCCAATCCGATCAGTATAGGGGTAAAAGGAGAATCTCCTTTTTGATCCGCCTGATAACCGCTCATCGTTTGGCCTGTCTTCTCATAAACTTCGAGCGCACGCAGTACTCTTCGCTCATTGTTTGGATGGATCTTATCCGCTTGTTTTGGATCCACTTCCTTAAGCCGTTGATAAATTGCATCTATTCCACGTTCAGCTGCCTCTTTTTCCAGTTCTCGATATATAGTCCGATCCCTTTCATGATCAGAAAAATTAAAATCGTACAATGCTGCCTGTATGTAAAGACCAGTGCCACCCACTATGATAGGCAGACGATTGCGATTTGTTATTTCCTCTATCAATGACCGAACTTTCAGTTGAAATTCTGCCGCTGAAAAAGATTCTTCTGGATCTTTAATATCAATCATATGATGAGGGATTCCACGCATTTCTTCTTTGGTGATTTTAGCCGTACCTATATCCATCCTTCGATAAATCTGCATAGAATCTCCACTAATGATTTCTCCATTGAATGTTTCAGCTATATTCACAGCTAATTCTGACTTACCGACGGCTGTTGGACCGACTACGCTGACTACTGAAGGTTTCAAATAAATCCCCCCTTTATTTTATTCACTTCCCATTATACATGAACCGCTTTGGAATCATACCTCAAGGCTGAAACTAACGGAATTCGTTAACTTAACTAACGAATCCCGTTAGTATAACTAAAAGATTTCGTTAGTTTGTATATCGACATTCGTTAGTTTTGTGGTAATATAGAGAAAAGGAGGAGTATGAAGTGGTTAATCAAAGAATTCGTTCATTGCGAAAAAAACGCCGCCTGACTCAAACGATGTTAGCTGAAAAAGTTGGGGTCTCTCCGCAAGTCGTATCGAACTGGGAAAGACAATATACCTCGCCCGATCTTGAAGATTTGTCTAAAATCGCCCACGCCCTTCATACAACGGCCGATTATTTACTTGGACTCAGTGATGAAAAAGAAGATGAAATGAGAGAAATTAAACAATTCCTTAAAGACAAAGGTTTTGACCGGTCAGTCATTTTTGATAAACAATCTTGGCTTAAAGTGCAAGCAGATGAAATCAACCAGATAGAAAACTACTTTCGCTTTCTTCTTCAGCAAAAGCACCCTTCATAAATTAATTATGTAAACATAAAAAAGCATGCCCCCTATCAAAGGGAGCATGCTTATATTTATTTTTGAACGATTACATGACTCGTTTAAACATTTTTTCCATTTCATATTCTGAGAAAAAAACGATGATCGGCCTTCCGTGAGGACAGGTGAATGGATCCGTCGAGCTTCTCAAGTCCTCTAACAATTTGAACATATCGTTATGATTCAAATGGTGGTTGGCTTTGATCGATCTTTTACAAGACATGAGAATGGCTGCTTCTTCACGAAGTTTTGAAATATTGATATTCTCTTCTGACATCAGTTGATCGACGATTTCCTGAATGACTTCTTCCTCATAACCTTTAGGAAACCACTGGGGGTGCGATCGGATAATATAACTATGACCACCGAAAGGCTCAAAAAACAACCCTACTTTTTCCAGATCACTTTTCATTTCTTCAATTCTCAAAGCTTCACGCCTTTGAAAATCAAAGGTCATAGGGACTAACAACTCCTGTACCTCATGTTCAACTTCTCCTATTTGATCCCTGAAAAACTCATACTTGATACGTTCCTGCGCTGCATGCTGATCGACAATGTACATGCCGTCTTCATTTTGAGCAAGGATATATGTTCCGTGCAGTTGACCGATCGGATGCATCGTCGGAACACGCTTTTCTTCTACACCAGGATTTTCGATCGGCGGCTCAATCGGTTCATCCAAAGGTTGCTCCATTTGATGAACGACTTCTTGCTGCTCACGTTTATATTCGCCGAACGACTCCCCTACTTCAGCAGACTCTCCACCGTCAGAAATTTCAGGTTCACGGGGCGGCTCAGCCCTCTCACGTTCATACAAGTCCAATATTTCTTGTTTATTGTACTCTTTTTTGGGCTTAGGCTGTTTATGTTCAACCTCCGGAATAAGTGTTTGTTTTCTGAACGTATCTTTGATCGTTGCCTCCAACAGATCAAACAGTTCCTTCTCTTTGCTGAACCGTACTTCCAACTTAGCAGGATGAACATTAACATCGACTAAGATAGGGTCCATCTCAATGTTAAGGACGACGATCGGATATTTGCCGATCGGCAAAAGCGTATGGTAGCCCTGCAGGATGGCTTTGTTCAAAGCTATATTACGAATATACCTTCCATTGATGATTGTAGAAATATAACTTCTTTGCGCCCGGTAGACTTCTGGTTTACAAATGTAACCACTTACTTTAAAGTCTTTCGTTTCCGCTTTTATCGGCACCATTTTTCGGGCGACATTCATACCATAAATCTTGGCAGCTACCTGGAGAACATCACCACGGCCGTTCGTACGAAATAATTCTTTATCGTTATGCTTACAAACGAATTTCACCTCTGGATGAGCTAAAGCCATACGATTCAGCAAATCTGTAACATGGCCAAGCTCTGTATGGATGGTTTTCATATATTTCAAGCGGGCAGGTGTGTTGAAAAACAACTCGTCAACAATAATGTCCGTACCCTGACGCGCATCACTTTTATCCTCATGGATGATCTTCCCGCCTTCAAGCTCTATCTTCGTACCTGCGGATTGCCCCTGTGAAGTCTGCATAGTGAGCCGGCTGACTGCGGCAATACTTGCTAACGCCTCTCCCCTGAAACCTAATGTTCGTACGTGGAACAAATCGTTTTCATCTTTGATTTTACTCGTAGCATGACGGAAGAATGCTTTCTTAGCATCTTCCTCTTCCATCCCATTACCGTTATCTGTAATTCTTATCCTTTGGAGCCCTGCTTCATGGAGCTCGATCTCCACCCAGCCGCTGCCAGCATCAATACTATTTTCAACGAGCTCTTTAACGACAGACGCAGGACGTTCCACTACTTCTCCCGCAGCAATTTTGTTCGCGAGGTGATCAGGCATTAATTGAATCAGCGCCATCGATAGACCTCCTTTTTTACGATTTAAGCTGCTTCTGCAGCTGGTACAGCTCATTCATGGCATCCATTGGGGTCATTTCCATTAAGTTTAAACTGCCAACTCGTTTTTCCAGCGGTGAGGTGTTTTTTTGTTGAACAGGCTTTTCCTCTTCAAATAAACTAAGCTGCTGTTGTTCTTTCGCTGCGCTCACTTCCTGACGCCCACTTTCAAGTGTGTTCAGAAGATAAGTTGCGCGTTCAATAAGTTCATTTGGTAATTCAGCAAGTTTGGCTACGTGAATACCGTAACTTTCGTCCGCTGCCCCGTCTTGAATTTGGTGAAGGAATATAACGTGACCCTCGTACTCTTCCGCTCGCACATGAATATTTTTAAGACGCACAAGCTCTTCTTCCAGTGTCGTCAGCTCATGGTAGTGGGTAGAGAATAAAGTTTTTGCCCGTACATTTTCATGAATGTGCTCTACTATGGCTTGAGCAAGAGCCATGCCATCATATGTGCTTGTGCCACGCCCGATTTCATCTAATAAGATCAGACTGTTTTCTGTCGCATGACTTAATGCATGATTGGCCTCGAGCATTTCTACCATGAATGTGCTCTGACCAGATACTAAGTCGTCAGCAGCTCCGATCCTCGTGAAAATCTGATCAAAAATCGCCAGTGAGGCGGATTCACAAGGGACGAAACTCCCGATTTGAGCCATAATGGATGTAAGAGCCAGCTGCCTCATGTACGTACTCTTACCTGACATATTCGGTCCTGTAATCAATAAGATGTCTTTTGTCTGATCCATAAATACGTCGTTAGGAACGAAGGACTCGTTTTTCATCACTTGCTCGACGACCGGATGTCGTCCCTGCTTAATATCGATCGTCCGGTTCTCATTGAACTGTGGCCGAACATAGCTTTGTTCATCAGCTAATTGAGCGAATCCCTGCAATACATCAATTCTGCTGATTTGTTCTGCAAGTAATTGCAAGGGGTGCACATACTCCTTCACCTGCTCTCTTACCTCAAGAAACAGCTGGTACTCAAGCTCCATGCTTTTGTCCTGAGCCTCTAATATGAGCGATTCTTTTTCTTTAAGCTCGGGAGTAATATAACGCTCCGCATTTGTAAGCGTCTGCTTTCTTTCGTACCTTCCTTCAGGTAAATGAGCAATGTTCGCTTTCGTCACTTCAATATAATAGCCGAACACACGGTTGTAACCAATTTTAAGCGATTTGATCCCCGTTTGCTTACGTTCCTCAGCTTCCAACTCAGCAATCCATTTCTTTCCGTTCCTTGACGCATCACGATACTCATCCAGTTGGGCGTGATAACCATCACGGATCATACCCCCTTCTTTAATTGTGATCGGCGCATCTTCGTTTAAACTTTCTTCAAGAAGCAACCTTAAATTAGGCAGGGGATCTATAGACCGGAATAGGTCATCTACAGCGGGGTGTTCAAATTGTTTCAGCGTTTCCATAATCTCTGGTATCGAAGAAAGCGAATGTTTAAGCTGAATTAAATCTCTTGCATTCACGTTCCCATACGCTACTCTTCCGGCAAGCCTTTCTAAATCATAAACTGAGGATAATTGCTCCCTAATTGTTTCTCTTTCAAAAAAGTGTTCGAGCAGTCCTTCAAGCTGATCATGTCTCCCTTTAATATCCTCTTTGAGAAGCAGCGGGCGTTCAAGCCATTTTTTTAACGTTCGCGAGCCCATGGCTGTGATCGTATGGTCCATTACGGACAACAGACTTCCCTTTTTCCCTTGCTTTCTAAGAGTTTCAACCAGCTCTAAATTTCGTTTAGAATACATATCCAATGACATGTATTTCTTAAGTTCGATCGTTTGGACGGGACGGAGATGATCCAGGGACCTCTTTTGTGTATGTTTGATATATTGAAGCAGCCGTCCAAAACCTTCGATAAACTTATCGGAATGAATCGATTCGACCAACGGATAAAATTGTTCATCAATCTCGGTGTTATTACTATAAGATATCGTAAAACCTAAACGATCCTTGAACATTTGCTGTTTGGCTTCGTCAAACGATTCATCAACCACAACTTCTTTAACAGGCCTGTTGAACAATTCGCTTAAAACAGCGTCAAATCCATCTGTAACGAGAGCAATGCTATTCTCTCCCGTCGTCAAATCGTTATAGCTGACCGTATAGGTCCCGTCTGAAAATTTAGAGACGGAGGCCAAATAATTATTTTCTTTTTCATCTAACATACTGCCTTCCATTACTGTCCCAGGGGTAATCAGCTGGACCACCTCGCGCTTCACTACGCCCTTGGCCGTCCTGGGATCCTCTACTTGTTCACAAATCGCTACTTTGAATCCTTTTTCAATCAATTGCTTTATGTAGTTTTCAGCCGAGTGGTAAGGTACTCCGCACATCGGTATGCGGTCCTCTCCACCACCATCACGGCTCGTCAGAGTGATTTCAAGTTCACGAGAAGCAGAAAGAGCGTCATCAAAGAACATTTCATAAAAATCTCCAAGTCTGAAAAATAGAAAAGCATCTTTCTGTTCCGCTTTTATTTTTAAATATTGCTGCATCATAGGTGTATATTGCGCCATTCTAAAATCCTCCAAAACGAACAAAATTGATGAAACACATACGTTTTCATCAGATAGAGATATTATATCACATTACCCAAGCGTCCTTGAACGAAAGTCAACTATACAAAAGACTCTGTCAAATCTCAGAATTTATATAAGTTCCCTTTTCTAAAAGCGAATCGCTCCCTTACGCTCCTCACTCTCATTAATAACTTAGAATGAAATCTTGCAACGACCAGCTATATTTTCAATCCTTCATTATGAAAGATTAACAACACAGTAAAACGCAGGGGCACAAAAAAAATGCCCCGCTGAGTCAGCAAGGACATGAGTATTAATCTTTATGATGGCTACTACTACTGCTGCTGCTTGGAAGAAAATCTGTTTCGATACCTGAAAAGTCATCGGATGATAATTCATAATCGAAATCTTCGTGACTATTACAACCGTCTGGATCCACTCGGACACACAACTTTGTTTCACCAATAACATCGACAACAAATTCTCGTTCCACTTCCACGATAATTTTTTGACCTTGAGCTGCAATTTTACACTCCAGACAGTTTGGCTGTTGGACAGCTTTGGCAATGACTTCGAAATCATCGCTGATACAATTTTCGTCTTTTACAATTAACGGGACATGGTCACAGTAATTCACACGTTCTGTAACAACCTCTGTCTTCGTATTATCATTATACGAATACCATACGTTGATATCGTAGCTGCCAGAAACCTCTACATGTTCGCCCTTTTTCTTTGCATTGTAGATATGATTAATGACCCAGCAACCCAGTATACTCGTCGGCCGATGTGAAGGACTGATTGTGTTCGTGGCTTCAACGAATTTTTTTCCTTTTCCACAAACCGCCTTCGTAATAATTTCTCTGTATTCTCGTTCGAAAAATGACATAGGAAACACTCCTCCTTATTCTACCACTCATCCTATGCGGAATTGGGCAAATGGTGAACAATATTCTCGATGGCTTCAGGACGTTTGTATTCCATTCTATGCATCAGCCTATGAAATTGTACAAAAAAATCCGGCAGATAATTTCTTGTCTGCCGGATTCCTCTATTTAACGGCTGCAAGAGCCATTACTTTTTTTAGTTCCCGTTTCTCCACTGAGGACATCTCCGCCTGTCGATCGGATGACTTCATTGGTGACTTCACGAGAAATCGTGCTGGAAACCATTTGTAAAATATCATTAATTACCATCTGGGTATCTTTGAATTCAGCCACAATCGGAATTTCATCTAATTCATCCTGCAGACGATCGATTTCCTTTTCAATTTTCTGCAGCGCTTCAGTTTTTCCGTAGGCCTGAAAATTGACGGCTTGTTTTTGTAGAGCTTTAATTTTTTTAATGTGAGACTGTACTTTCTGATTCTCGTTGAGTTTCGATTCGATTTGTTTAAAGCGATCGATTTCTTCAATGTCCGCCATCATTTTTGCCAGCTTATGAGCTTCATCAACGACTTGCTTTCTTGTGTATTGAGCCATCTTATTTCACCTCTGCCGTTTCTTCGACCATGACTCCGTTAAGAGACCAGGTTTTCGCTTCGTTTATTTTTACTTTTACAATGCTGCCGATAGAAGAACGTGGTCCAGTAAAATTGACCATTTTGTTCCGTTTCGTATAACCGGCGAGAACTTCTTTGTTTTTTTTACTTTCACCTTCGACTAACACTTCAACGATTTCACCTTCATACTCTTTCATGGAATCGGCCGCCTGTTGATTAACGAGCTTATTCAAGCGCTGCAGACGTTCTTTTTTCACATCCATATCGACGTTATCCGTCATCCGGGCTGCCGGAGTTCCTTCACGAGGTGAGTAGATGAACGTATAAGCCGCTTCAAACCCTACTTCTTCTACTAATGACAGCGTATCCTCGAATTGTTCTTCCGTTTCATTTGGGAAACCTACAATGATATCTGTAGTGAGGGTCGCTTCCGGCATAGCCGTGCGAATTTTTTCTACGAGCTTCAAATATTCTTCGCGGGAATATTTACGGCCCATGATTTTTAGGATATCCGAGTTGCCCGATTGAACAGGAAGGTGAATATGATCAAGCATATTTCCGCCTTTTGCCAACACTTCAATCAAACGATCATCAAAATCACGTGGATGAGAAGTTGTAAAGCGGACACGCGGAATGTCGATATCTCTCAGTTCGTCCATCAAGTCGCCCAACCCATAACCAATATCCAAATCTTTACCATAAGCGTTTACATTCTGACCGAGTAAAGTAATTTCTTTATAGCCTTGAGCAGCTAAGTGGCGCACCTCTTGAATAATATCTTCCGGCAGTCGGCTTCTTTCTTTCCCTCTAGTATAAGGGACGATACAGTACGTGCAAAACTTATCACAGCCGTACATGATGTTTACCCAGCCTTTGATTTTTCCTTTACGAGATCTCGGGAGGTTTTCTATGATGTCGCCTTCTTTGGACCATACATCGATGACCATCTCTTTATTGAACATCGATTCCTTCACAAGCTGTGGAAGACGATGGATATTATGCGTACCGAAAATCAAATCGATGAATGGGTGTTTTTTAAGGATCCGGTTGACTACGGATTCTTCCTGTGACATACATCCACACACACCAATAATGAGGTCTGGATTCTCAAGCTTCAAAGGCTTTAAGTGTCCGATTTCGCCAAACACTTTATTTTCCGCATTTTCTCGGATCGCACACGTGTTTAACAATATGATATCTGCTTCTTTCGTATCGTTGGTTGATTCATAGCCCATGTCTTCAAATATACCTGCCATGACTTCTGTATCATGTTCATTCATTTGGCAACCATACGTACGAATCATGTATTTGCGGCCTACTCCGACCCCATCCATATCTTCAGGAATTTTAAAGTCGTAATGGACCTTCACTTCTTCTTTTCTCCGCCTCTGAGCCTTCCTTAGAGATGGAGGCTGATATGTTGTTTCAAAATATTTCATGAAATCTTCGCTGCTTTTTTCCTTTATTCTGTGCAGGTTATCCTGGTCGGATTTTACGTCCGATGGCTCTCCCTGTCGAATTTGGGACATTTCTTTACGCTGTTGTTCGTTCATTGTAATCTCCTTTCAAGCAGAGCTTTCTAACTGTCTTATTATATCAATATTCTGGACATTTTTTAAGGGAAATGCAGAAATTGTCATGATTCCCTCTTCATTCTAACTAAAAAAAGAGAGCCGCATTCACTGCAGCTCTCTTTTTTAAATAATTCCTAAGTTTTTACCGACTTTTTCAAAAGCTTTCAAAGCTTCCTGAAGCTCTTCTTTAGAGTGCTCAGCGGTCACTATTGTACGGATTCTGCCCTTCCCTTTTTGTACGGTCGGGAAAACGATTCCTTGAGCGAATACGCCTTCCTCGAATAATTCATCTGAGAATTTATGAGTGAGGGCATCGTCGCCGATCATGACAGGAGTAATAGGGGTTTCACTAATACCAATATCAAAGCCTAGCGATTCTAGTTCTTTCTTGAATAATTTCGTATTATCCCATAATTTATCAATAAGCTCTGGTTCATTTAACAGAACGTCGATAGCCGCATCATTTGCAGCTGTCACTGCCGGCGGATGAGAGGTGCTGAATAAGAACGGTCGACCCTTATGGATCAAATATTCCCTTAACGTCTTCGTACTTGCTGCGTAGCCGCCAAGGACGCCTATAGCTTTACTTAGCGTACCTACTTGAATATGAACTCTGCCATCCAGACCGAAATGGTTAACGGTTCCTCGTCCATTATCACCTAACACTCCACTGGCATGGGCATCATCCACCATGACTAATGCATCGTATTTCTCACAAAGCTCTACAATTTCTGGCAGTGGTGCAATATTACCGTCCATAGAGAATACGCCATCGGTCACAACAAGACGCGTACGGTATTCAGAGCTTTCTTTTAGAGCCTGTTCTAAAGATTCCATATCCACATGCTTGTATATTTTTCTTCCAGCTTTCGTTAATCGGATCCCGTCGATGATGGAAGCATGGTTCAATTCGTCGGAGATCACTACGTCTTTATCCGTTAAAATAGAAGACAAGATTCCCTGATTAGTCGTAAAGCCCGATTGGAAAACAAGTGCCGCCTCGGTATGTTTGAATTTGGCTAACTTTTCTTCAAAATCCTCATGCATTTTCAACGTACCGGCGATCGTGCGTACGGACCCAGTCCCGACACCATATTCTTTATTTGCGATGTCAGCCGCTTCCTTCATCTTTGGGTGGGACGTTAAACCTAAGTAATTGTTAGAAGATAGCTGGATCACTTCCTTACCTTTTATCGTCACTTTGGAGCCTTGTGCCGATTGAAGTGGAATTAGATTTCTGAACGTACCTTCTTCTTTCATTTCATCTAATTGCTCTTGTAAATATTCAAAACCTTTCATGGAAATCCTCCTTTTAAAATCTTACGGATGTAATACTACTTTACCGCATTTTCCTTCATTCATTAATTTAAACCCTTTTTCAAATTCTTCGAGTTTAAAATGATGGGTAATAATGGGCGACACATCAACCTGTCCTGAGTCAAGCAAACGGGAGACCTGCTGCCAGGTTTCATACATTTTTCGTCCTGTTATACCCTGAACTGTGATTCCTTTGAAGACTATATCGTTCGTAACATCCAAGGTGACCGGATGAACAGGCAGACTTAGAATTGAAACTCTGCCTCCATTCGTAATCATCTTGAAGCCCTGGTCCATTGCTATAGGATGACCGCTCATTTCGCACACGACATCAACTCCATGTCCGCCGGTGAGTTTTCTTGCTTGTTCTACAGGGTTAAGCTCCCCAGCGTTAATCGTTGAGGTAGCACCCATTTTTGCAGCGAGGCTCAAACGATATGAATTCAAATCCATGGCTATGACCTGCGAAGCTCCGGCAGCTTTAGCCACTCCAACCGCCATGAGACCGATCGGGCCGCAGCCTATGACAGTCACTGATTTGCCAGCCACATCGCCGTTTAAAACTGTATGGACAGCATTACCCATCGGCTCCTGAACGGAAGCGATATCCTCAGGCATATTTTCAGGATTCCTCCATAGATTAGCTGCTGGAAGCGCCACATATTCAGCAAAACAACCCTGTGTGTCTACGCCTATAATTTTTGTGTTTTCACAAATATGGTATTGTCCCGTTAAACATTGTGGACAGCTTCCGCAAATAAGGTGAGTCTCCGCACTCACGTAGTCGCCCTGTTTGAAATTGGTGACTTTTTTTCCTGTTTCCACGATTTCACCAGAAAACTCGTGCCCGAACACATAAGGCGGATGCACTCGGCTCGCGGACCATTCGTCCCAATTATATATATGTACATCCGTCCCGCATATGGATGTGGCTTTTACTTTGATCAATACTTCATCGTCTTTCACATCAGGGATAGGAACTACCTGCAGCTGGGCACCCTCTCCTCTATGATGTTTAACTACAGCTTTCATTTTTCCGTTCACAGTGAACACCTCAACTTTAATTACATACTGTAAATCCATGTTTAATAATATCTTATCATGATATTTTTTATGCGCAAGTTTATTTGTCCACTGCATATAAACAATTGAACATAAATAATGCCGCATCCTTATCATATAAGAATACGGCAGACTTCATTTTTTATTAAAAATTTTTCAACGAGGTTCAATAATCAGCTTAATCGCTGTACGCTCCTCCTCATCGATCATAATATCTGTGAAGGCGGGTATACAGATCAGGTCAATTCCACTGGGCGCTACAAACCCTCTAGCAATCGCTACAGCTTTAACAGCCTGGTTAAGTGCACCTGCTCCAATGGCCTGCATTTCGGCCGATCCTCTTTCTCTTACAACGTTTGCCAAGGCTCCTGCTACTGAATTAGGTACGGATTTAGCTGATACTTTTAATACTTCCATTACTAGCTCCTCCTTCATTCACTATAGTTGTTCCATAACCACTATATTCTTGGAGTTGTAGAATATTCCCTTTTCATTATGAAGGAACTTTTCGCAAAATTCAAATAATCACTCGAAGAACGGTCGATCATCATTGATTTGAATTCGCTTTACGCTAGTTGCTTGTCCAGATCGGTCATCAATATCTACTAAAAACCCGCTTAGTTGAGTCCGCCCTTCTTTCGGGACCTCAAACCTTACCGGAAGATTGGTTAAAAAGCGTTTCATAACGGCTTCACGCTCCATACCTAAAATCCCGTCATATGGACCTGTCATTCCAACATCCGAGATGTAGGCAGTCCCTTTTGGTAATATCCGCTCATCTGCAGTTTGAATATGAGTATGGGTGCCTACATTCACACTCACTCGTCCATCCACATACCAGCCCATCGCCTGCTTCTCGCTCGTCGCTTCCGCATGGAAATCCAAGAAAATAATCGGAGTTCTTTTTTTAGCTTCCTCAATTAATTCATCAATTTTGCGGAAGGGATCATCATTTGGGGAGAGAAAAGTGCGGCCTTGTAAATTGATGACAGCAATTTCAGCTTTCGGGGTTTTAACAAATGTCAAACCTTTTCCTGGAGTACCTTCCGGGAAATTAGCCGGGCGGACGAGATAATCAGCATGATCGATAAAATCGAAAATTTCTTTTTTGTCCCATGCATGGTTACCTAAAGTAACTGCTTGAGCACCCTGCTCTAAAAATTTGCGGTAGATTTTTTCTGTTATTCCTTTACCTGCAGCCGCATTTTCTCCATTAATGATCGTTACGGAAGGCTGAAATTTGCTTTTTAGCTTTGGTAAATATTCAGTTACCATATCTCTGCCTGGTGAACCTACGACATCTCCTATAAATAATACTCTCATCTGCGCGTCTCCTTTAATATGTGATGAAACGAAAATGAAGCGGCCATTTAAGACCGCTTCAATTTATTTCGCGTATTCCACTGAGCGTGTTTCTCGTATAACTGTCACTTTTATATGACCCGGGTAGTCAAGTTCATCTTCAATTCGATTACGAATATCCCGAGCTAAACTGGTAGCTGACAGATCGTCAATTTCATCAGGGCGTACCATGATTCTCACTTCACGTCCTGCTTGAATAGCGAAAGATTTTTCTACGCCTTCATAAGACTCAGATATCTCCTCTAGCTTCTCTAAACGTTTGATATAATTCTCTAACGTTTCACTTCGGGCGCCAGGGCGGGCTGCTGATAAAGCGTCCGCTGCAGCGACAAGGACAGCAATAACAGAAGTCGGCTCTTCATCACCGTGGTGGGAAGCAATCGAGTTGATCACAACCTCATGTTCTTTGTATTTGGTAGCAAGTTCCTTACCAATTTCTACGTGACTTCCTTCAACTTCATGATCGATGGCTTTTCCAATATCATGAAGCAACCCTGCTCGTCGTGCCAGATTTTCATCTTCTCCAAGCTCAGCAGCCAGCAAGCCAGATAGATAAGCTACTTCGGTTGAATGTTTCAAGACGTTCTGCCCATAGCTTGTACGATATTTCAATCGACCTAGAATCTTAACAAGGTCAGGATGTAAGCTGTGGACTCCTACTTCAAATGTCGTCTCTTCACCGACTTCCCGAATATAATCATCGACTTCTCTTCTAGACTTATCGACCATTTCTTCGATTCTAGCCGGGTGGATGCGGCCATCCTGAACAAGTTTTTCTAAAGCCATGCGAGCTGTTTCTCTACGAATGGGATCGAACCCTGATAGGATAACAGCTTCTGGGGTATCATCAATAATTAGATCAATACCAGTCAATGTTTCTAACGTACGGATATTTCTTCCTTCACGACCGATAATGCGGCCTTTCATTTCATCGTTCGGCAAGTTTACTACTGAAACTGTTGTCTCAGCTACGTGGTCTGCCGCACAACGCTGAAGGGCAAGTGAAAGAATACTTTTTGCTTTTTTATCCGCTTCTTCCTTGGCGCGATTCTCAGCTTCTTTGATCCTTAAGGCTGATTCGTGAGAAACCTCTTGTTCCACCCGTTCAAGTATAACTTGTTTAGCCTGGTCAGCAGTTAAGCCCGAGATGCGTTCAAGTTCAGCTTGTTGCTCTTGAAGCATAGCTTTCACTTTGCTTTCCATTTCTTCAATTTGTTGTTGTCTTTCGGCAAGAGTCTCCTCTTTCTTCTCGAGTGATAAATCACGTTGGTCGAGTGTTCCACTCTTACGATCAAGATTCTCTTCTTTCTGTGTTAAGCGATTTTCGGTCTTCTGCAGCTCCATGCGGCGCTCTCGAATATCATTTTCTGCTTCCTGCCGGAATTTCTGATTTTCATCTTTCGCTTCTAACAGAGCTTCCTTTTTAGCAGACTCTGCATTTCGACGACCTTCCTCGACTATTTGTTTCGCAAGGTCTTCAGCACTTGATATCTTTGCTTCCGCAATAGATTTCCGAATAAGGTAACCAACAACAGAACCGATGATAAGGGCAAGCAAAATGAAGATGATGGATAACATATCCATAGTTTCACCTCCTCTTGCTATAAACTTGGTCCGCTTGTCGGCATGTACAAACGATTCATTTTCAGTTTCATTACATTGAAATAAAAAAGGTATAAATATGAAAATGATACACATTCATTTTATGCTTGAAGTGTGCTAATGTCAAGGAACCATCAGAGTCTTCAGAGCCTGGGAAAGAAAATTCTGAAAAATGCGCCCATTGCACAATGCAAAAAAACAGCAGCCTGTTCATAAATTCTTTTAAGAATTATAGAAAAGGCCCCTGTTTTTCAAAGAATGAATACGATTAAACGTCTAAGGATTCCTGGCTTTCTTCCTTAGATTGTTTATCAGCCGGAGTTTCATCCATACCATGGTGCGTACGGACTAAACCTTTGATTTCATCGTATACTTCTTTGTTCTCTTTCAGGTATTGTTTAGCGTTTTCGCGCCCTTGTCCCATACGGTCATTATTGTAAGAATACCATGAGCCGCTTTTTTGGACGTAATCAAGATCGGAAGCAATATCAAGAAGCTCTCCTTCTTTAGAGATTCCTTCACCATACATAATATCCACTTCCGCTTGTTTAAATGGAGGCGCCACTTTGTTTTTCACGACTTTCAGCCTTGTTTTGTTCCCTACCATTTCGTTTCCCTGTTTCAATGTTTCAGCACGGCGTACTTCTAAACGGACAGATGAATAGAATTTCAGCGCACGACCGCCAGGGGTAGTTTCCGGGCTTCCGAACATTACACCGACTTTTTCACGGATCTGGTTAATGAAGATTGCTGTTGTTTTTGATTTACTTATGGCTCCAGAGAGTTTTCTCAAGGCCTGGGACATCAAACGAGCTTGCAAACCAACATGGGCGTCACCCATTTCCCCTTCGATCTCTGCTTTAGGTACAAGAGCAGCTACAGAATCAATGACGACCATGTCTACGGCACCTGAACGTACAAGTGCTTCAGCGATTTCAAGCGCCTGCTCTCCCGTATCAGGTTGTGATAACAGAAGTTCTTCAATATTTACTCCAAGTGCACGGGCATATGTTGGATCAAGCGCATGCTCTGCGTCGATGAACGCAGCCGTGCCTCCCTTGCTCTGCGCTTCAGCGATAGCATGTAACGCTACTGTTGTTTTACCTGATGATTCTGGTCCATATATTTCAACGATCCTTCCGCGAGGATATCCACCCACTCCTAATGCTACGTCAAGGGCGAGCGATCCGCTTGAGACCGTACTTATCCTTTGTCCTTCGTTTTCTCCAAGTTTCATTATAGAGCCTTTACCGAATTGTTTTTCAATTTGTCTTAGTGCCATATCTAACGCTTGCTTACGATCACTCATAATATTCCCCTTTCAAAAATTACTAATCTAATCATAACTTGTTTTTGATGATTTGCCAACTAAAAAGCGAATAAATGTTCCCGTTTTCTTATGAGCCCTATTATAATAAGAAATGAAGAATCACCACTTAAAAAAATCAAAAATCTCCTATAAAAGGAGATCATTTTTGTAATTTTAGTTTATGGAAAAGAAGTTCATACGCTTTGATCACCGCGCGGCTGCGTATCTTATCCCGACCCCCATCGAAATGGTAACGGTGGACATCAGGTGCTTTCCCACCTATTTTCACCCCGATATATACGAGACCTGGTGCATGGTCTTCACTTTGACTAGGTCCTGCTACACCTGTAAAGCTGACCGCAACATCTACATTTAACAAGGATTGTGCCTGCGCTGCCATAGAAGCTGCGCATTCTTCACTCACTGTTCCATACTGTTCGATTACATGCACAGGAACTTTGATGATCGATTGTTTAGCAGCAGGCGTGTAGGCTACCAATCCACCTTCACATACGGCAGAGGCTCCCTCTAGTTGAATCATACGCTCGATGAATTTTCCGCCGGTGAGACTTTCTGCAGAACCCAGCTTCACACTGCCTTGAACGAGCAGATCTTGCACGGCTTCCTCTATCGTAATCGTATCACTGCCAAAGTAATATTCCCCTACACGTTCCAGAATTGTATGTTTCATAGAAGCGATTTTCCCCTCGGCATCAGTTCCTGATGCTGTGACTCTTATCGCCACGTCTCCTTCTCCTGCTAATGGTGCGATCGTCGGGTTTGTTTGATTGGAAATCAAATCTGACAGCTCGCTTTCCAAAGTAGATTCACCGATACCGATAAACCGGAGCATTTCGGATTTGATTTCAGTTTCTAAATGGTACTTCTTTATTAAATAAGGAAAAACGTGAGCGGCCATCAAATATTTCATTTCGGACGGCACACCAGGAAGAAATACAAATGTCGTCGCATTATACTCAACGATTTGCCCTGGTGCCATTCCTTCATTATTTTCTAAAACTTCAGCATTTTCGAGCACAAGTGCTTGTTTGCGGTTATTACTTGTCATCGTTTTATTGTTTTTAATGTAATACCCTTCAACCTTTTCCATTGTGGCTCTGTCTTCCACCAACTTTTGACCAAAAAGATGACTGGCTGCATCTCTAGTCATATCATCTTCTGTCGGTCCTAGTCCGCCTGTGACCAGAACTACGTCTGATCTACTGCTCGCTTGATCGAACGCAGCCACCACTCGATCGAAATTATCCCCGACTACACTGTGAAAGTAGACGGAGGCCCCATAATGTGCTAACTCCTTAGAAATCCACTGGGCATTCGAATTTGCAATTTGTCCTAATAAAAGCTCTGTTCCTACAGCGATAATTTCTGTTCTCATTTTGAATCTCTCATCACGTGCCAGTTTTTCGCGAAATAATCATAACCAGAGTAAACAGTTATAATTAAAGCTGCATATAAGCTGATGAGCCCTAAAGGAAAATCAAGGTAGGCGAAAGGCCAGTTATGAAGCAGCAATAAAGAAACAGCGATAATTTGAATCCACGTTTTCAATTTACCCATTTGACTTGCCGCTAACACGCTTCCGTCACCTGCTGCTACTAAACGAAGACCAGTTACTGCAAATTCTCTGCTGATTATCAGAATGACAATCCATGCGGGGGCAAGACCAATCTCAACTAGTAGAATTAACGCTGCGCTGACGAGCAGCTTATCCGCTAAAGGATCGAGAAACTTACCGAGGTTTGTTACCAGGTTGTACTTTCTAGCTACGTATCCGTCAATCCAATCTGTTGTAGAAGCAATGATAAATAATAGCGCGCCAGCTAAGTGAGCGACAGGGAGCTCCCTATCCCCCATTTGAATTTCTCCCCAGTTAAAAGGGACGCTCATCAATATAATAAATACGGGTATCAACAATATTCTGGAAATCGTTATCTTATTAGGTAAATTCATCTTTTCATTACACTCCTTAGGCTCCATGTAGAAAGCTGCCCTTACGGAATAAGGAAGTATCCCTTCCTTGCCCCATGAAAGGACAGCTTCACTTTTTCCATTTATTCAAATTGGATAAGCAGCTTCTGGGTCAGATTATCGGTTGGGAACTCGATTTCTTCTCCATTCACCATCACCGTCATGCCAGGGGCAGATCCTGTACGAACATACACTTCAGCATAATCACTTATATCCATATTGATTTCTTCATCATCCTGGGAATAGTTTCTTGCATCCGCAAGGCTCTCCCCGTCTTTAGGTGCATTTAATTCTAAATAAGTTTCTGAATTAAATGCAATTGTTAACTCTCTTTCTTCAGCTCCCGACACATTATACACATGCTCAGGAAATTGTCCTGCACCTGTTTCTTCTAAAGAAAATTCCAATTCTTGGTCTTGATCATCTTCTGTTTCAATTTCTTCTGCAACTTCTTCAGAACTGTTTTCTTCATTCGCTTCCTCTTCTGATGAATCTGATGAATCCCCTTCCCCGCCTGACGAACTATTTTCTTCGTCCTGACTCTCATCGTCTTCCCCGGAAGGGTCCGTGACGTTTACTTGATCTTGACTCATTTCTTCATCATTTGCGCTATTGTTGGAATTGGATAACTGCAAGATGAAAAACCATACGGCAAATAATAATCCGACAACTAAGAAAACGGTCAAAATGGTAGGGAAAGATTTGGCGAATCCCCCGCCGCTTGAAGGGTTTTTTTCACTTTTTGACTGCTGCACCCGGCTGTAGGTGATCACCTGCTCTTCTTCATTAGAGGGAAGTTCATTTTTATGTTCCTCCATTACTTGCTCAGGATCTAATCCTACAGCAGAAGCATATTCTCTAATAAAAGCTCGAGTGTAAAACTTTCCAGGCAGTATACCAAATTCGTTGTTTTCAATGGCTTGTAAATACCTTTTTTGGATTTTTGTAGTATTTTGCACCTCTTCAAGGGTCAACTTTTTCGCTTCCCTGGCTTCCCTTAATCTTGAGCCTATCTCCATTTGTAACACCATCCAATTATTTAAAAATCAAACATTGAAAACCCATCCGTTGTCTTCGCCTCTTTTTCTACAGGTTCATAAGTGATTTCCTCGTCCTCATTGTTCCTTAATTCAATGATATAATCGAAATCGCTCATTTTATATTCCGTTTCCTGCACGAAAATATCCGGGTGCTCAATCACCTTTGTTGCTGGAAGACGCATAATTTCACGCACTAATTGCCAATGCTGCTCACTGGCTCTTTTTGCTGAAACGACGCCGTCAATGATGTACAAGTTATCTTCGTTGTATTCTTCATCAATAAGTTGATTGCGGACGGTTTGTTTAAGTAGAGTACTGGAAACGAACAGCCACCTTTTGTTAGCACAAACGCTTGAAGCTACTACAGATTCCGTCTTGCCTACACGGGGCATCCCGCGTATCCCAATTAACTTATGCCCCTTTTTCATAAACAATTCTGCCATGAAATCAACGAGCAATCCTAAATCTTCACGATTGAACCGGAACGTTTTCTTATCGTCTATATCCCTATGTATGTAACGACCATGCCTCACAGCTAATCGATCCCGTAGTTTAGGCTTACGTAATTTCGTTATTTTAATCGTATCCATCGTATTTAAGATGGAGCGAAGCCTGACAATTTGATCTTCATCCTGGCAAAGAAGCAGCATCCCACGGTGTGAGTCTTCCACACCGTTGATCGTTACGATATTAATTGCCATCATCCCAAGCAAAGATGAAATATCACCAAGAAGACCCGGACGGTTATACTGTATCTCATACTCTAAATACCATTCTTTTTTTTCCATGGTACAACTCCTTAGGAAAATGTCGGAATTTGTAATAAAATTAACCTTGCATAGTCTCTTCATATATCATAAATGATTTTTTATGAATAAGAAAGGCTGGATGCGGATTTAGTAAAAAAACCGCACAGGGAATGTACCTGTACGGTTTTTTTACAAATTATGATTGTGTTCCTTCGTTCTGAACGAGTTTCACCATCATATTAGCAATCGCGTGCTGTTCCTGTTGGTCAGCCACATTCCAAAGTTCGCGCAATACAGCTTCTTGATCGTTCTGAGCTTCTACTTCTGTAGCCAGATACCCACCAATTTCGTAAGCCAATTCTGAGACCGCTTGCTGATCCATTCCCTGGCCTTCCGCCTGATGCAAACGGTCACCAAGAAAATCTTTCCAAGACTCAAAGTTATTAAGTACAGACATAACGTCTACCTCCTCAAAGATGATGTTTCACCATTAGTATGAGGTGAGGTGATAAAAATTATGCACATAATCTTTTCAGTACCATCCGCCATTAATTTTAAGCACATGGCCTGTAATATAACTCGACTGTTCCTGAAGTAGATACTTGATGCCTTCCGCTACTTCGCCACATTCCCCAGCTCTGCCTAAAGGGATATCTTGGAAAATGGCCATTGTCTCATCATCCGTGAACGACTGGTTCATCTTAGTGGCTATGAATCCAGGGGTCACGGCATTCACTCTTATTTTGCTTGGAGCCAGTTCTTTAGCCAAAGCTTTCACAAAACTTATCTGCGCCCCTTTAACCGAGCTGTAAACAACTTCGGTACTTGCACCTTCTTCTCCCCAAACAGAAGATACTACGACAATATTCCCTTGTTTTCTTTGAACCATATGAGGAATCAGTTTTTTTGTTATCATCCATAATGATTTCACGTGAATATGATAGTAGTCATCCATTTCCAGAGGTGTGACATCCTGCATTAATTTGGCTGAATGATTACCTGGAGAAAAAACAAGCATATCCCATTCATCAGGTATCTCTTCTAGAAAGGATTCAATACCTTCATTTGTAGAAAGATCTCCGAAATAGGAACTAATCCATCTGTCTTTTGGGATAAGCCTCTCCAATTCCTTCACTTTCTCATAATTCGAATGATAATGAACAGCTACATTAATTCCTGCTTCAGCGGTTTTTAAAGCTGTAGCTGCTCCAATATCACTGCTTCCGCCAATGATTAGACATCGTTTTGTCATTGCTCCTGTGGTTTCACTTGGAACACGGAAATTCTATCGTCCTTGATCCAATGCTCTACATATTGGTCCGCGTCTTCTGCCGACAGCGATTCAATCACTGGTAGGACATCGAACAAATCTACACCTAACGTGTGGTAATGAGTAAATTGGTTAGCTATGAACTCAAGGGAATTCAAAGCTCTCATGAATTGACCAATTTTCTTCCTCTTCATTCTCGTGAAATCTTCTTCTGAAATTTTCTTTTCTTTAATAGAATGAAGCATTTCCTTCAATCTGGCAGCCAGTTCATCAGGCTTTCTTGAATCACCGCCGAGAATCGTAAATCCAAACTGCCTGTCAAGTTCCGTTTCAAACTGAAAGCTGTCGTCGATCAAATCAGCTTGATATAACTCATCATAAAACTCCCCGCTTCTCGAGAAATAAAAGTCGAGGATCATACCTGAAATCAACTCTGCGCGCAGCAGTTCCTCACCATTTAAAGAAGAAACATCTTCTTTCACGCCCACCATTGCTTTGGCTGTCGTTACAGGCATTGTAATAGAACCTTCCGCCTTCGCCACAGATTTGGGCTCGTCTGGATAAGAGCGTTCGATTTCGGGTATTTCTTTAAAGTCTTTATTGGCCTGGTTCGTTCTTATTTGCTCCATCATTTCCTCGGGGTTAAAATTTCCTGCCACAAATAAAACCATGTTAGACGGATGATAAAACGTTTCATAACAAGTATAAAGGTCATCTTTAGTAATCTCTTGAATGGAGTCTACAGTTCCAGCAATATCCACTTTAACTGGATGTTTTTCATACAGACTTTGAATCGTTCCGAAAAACGCTCTCCAATCAGGCTGATCATCATACATTTTAATTTCTTGAGCTATAATACCTTTTTCCTTGTCCACCGATTCTTTTGAGAAATAAGGATCCTGCACAAAATCGAGAAGTGTTTCTACATTTTTTTCAATCTGACTCGTTGCGGAAAATAAGTAGGCAGTCTTCGTAAAAGAAGTGAAAGCGTTCGCTGAAGCCCCAAGCTTCGTAAAATCCTGAAAGACGTCACGATCTTCTTTTTCGAACAATTTATGCTCAAGAAAATGAGCAATCCCTTCCGGCACAGTAACTTTTTCATTTTTTCCTATCGGGGTAAACGTTTGATCTATGGACCCGTAATTGGTCGTAAAAATACCATATGTTTTTGCGAGCTCTGGCTTCGATAGAAGAAATACTTGTAACCCATTATCCATTTTTTCTCTGAAAACCGATTCATTCAATTGTTCGTATACTAATTCTTCCATTATTATTCCCCTCCCTCTTGACTTGTTAAGAAGTAGATCGTATCTAATTGTATTTTTTCAGCTACTTTTATAACGTCTTCTTTTTTCACATTACGTATATTCTCGATAAGCTCTTCGGCAGGTATGTCCTTACCTGAAAGAGTCTGATGATATAAAACTTCAATTAGCCCATTCGCATTGTCCATCGTTTCTTGAAGCTGATTGATGACTTGCTCTTTAGAATCTTCAACTTGATCGTCAGTGAAATCACCTGACTCCATCGCTTTCATTTGTTCTAAAATAATTGATTTCGCCTGATCGTAATCTTTTGGATCCACACCGCTGAACACGAGCAACAACCCTTTATGGCTTTCGAATCTAGAAGCGGCATAGTAAGCTAGACTATGCTTCTCACGGACATTCATGAACAGCTTAGAACTTGGAAACCCTCCATATATGCCATTGAAGACCTGTAATGCATAATAATCAGGGTCACCGAATTTAATGTTTGTCCGGTATCCTATGTGAAGCTTGCCTTGATTCACATCATCTTCTTCGACAATTTCCTTTGCTTCTATTGAACCGGTAAGTTCGGAATGCTTATGGTCATCTGCATTTTCACTGAACTCTCTAGTGAAATATTGGTCAGCCAGCTTTTCGATTTCAGTTTGGTCCACGTCTCCACTAATGTATACGTCCAACAAATCACGGTTAATCATCGCTTGATAATACTCATATAAAGATTGGGCAGTAATCTGCTCAAAATCTTCCAAGTATCCATGCACATGAAGTGCGTACGGCTCATCTTTGCACATATGATCGATCAGCCTCATATTGGCATAGCTCATCTTATCATCTTTAATGGATTTGATTTTCTGCTCTAATGTCTGCTTTTCACGGGCAACGATTGATTCATCAAATGCACCGTTTTCAACTTTAGGATCGAACAGCACATCACTGAAGATTTGTAACGCGTTCTCCAGGATAGGCTCCTGGTTTTTCAAGTACACTTCGTTAACAACTTCCATCCGAAAAGAAAGCACGTGGTTTTCCCCTTTTTTCGATCCATCACTGGAAAATCCGGTGCCGTATAAGTTCTCGAGTGCCGACTGGAGAGTTCTGACATTAGGAAGCTGCTGTGTTGCTTTTTGTAAAACAGAAGGCAGCAGGGCACGTTCTGTAATCCCTTCTCGTTTCATCGGGGCTTTTAGCTTTGCTACAATGGATATGGTCTTATATTTTTTACTAGGTAAAATATGTAATCTGTATCCTTTTTTCTCAACTACTGTTTCTTTGGAAATCTTCATAGTCATCCTCCTCATTTTTTCATATCTATTATGCACACTTCTGTTTTTATTCATGCCTTCTCTCCTAATTAATATGCTAAGGGAAAGCGGTAAAAAAGTAAAAAATAAAAGCCCGGCAGCTAGGCGCGGGCTTTTATTGAATTATCGACTACCCTTCACATAAGCCTCTCCTAGAGATTTAGGAGCTTCCGCCCGGCCGATGAATCCAGCCAGAGCAAGGATAGTCAATACGTACGGAGCAATCAATAGAAACACTTGTGGTACATCAGCCAGAAGAGGAATTCCTGAACCGACTACACTCAAGCTTTGAGCAAAACCGAAGAAAATCGCCGCGCCCATAGCTCCGAGCGGATGCCATTTGCCGAAAATCACTGCCGCCAGGGCCATGAAGCCTTGACCAACAATGGTCGACTGAGAAAAGTTCATAGCAATAGTTAAAGCGAAGACCGCACCGCCAAGTCCTCCTAGAGCACCCGACATCATGACGGCGACGTATCTCATTCCATACACATTGATACCATTCGTATCAGCTGCCATCGGATGTTCACCGACAGATCTTAAACGAAGACCGAACGAAGTCTTAAATAACACGAACCAAACGACAAAAGCTAAGATGATAGCTAAATAGGACGTTGTATACATTCGCGAAAAAAACATCGGTCCAATTATAGGTATATCACTTAATAACCAAACATCATTCGTATAAAAAGGACGGCTTACCATATCTGTCTGTCCCTTATCATACCATTGCTTCGTCAAAAAGACGCCGATTCCTAAAGCCAAGAAGTTGATTGCAACTCCACTTACGACCTGGTCAGCTCTAAGTGTTATGGAAGCCACAGCGTGAGTCAAAGCAAAAACAGCCGAAACGACCATGGCAGCAAGTATGGAAACCCATGGTGTCCAGGAACCCAGAACATCAGCAAAAGTTAAATTAAATACAATCCCTACAAATGCTCCCATTACCATTAGTCCTTCAAGACCGATATTAATAACCCCAGAGCGTTCGCTTAATACTCCGCCAAGAGCTGTAAATATTAAAGGAGCTGCAAAGAATAGCGCCTGGGGAATAATAGACTGTAAAATATCAAATAGATTCATTTATTTCCCCTCCTTTTTAAAGCGCAGGATGAACCAGCGAATCATGTAACTTGAAGCGACGAAGAATATAATGAGAGCAATGACAATTTCCACAAGCTCTGTTGGCACTCCAGCCCCAGTAGGCATGTTGAGAGCCCCTATTTTTAGAATTCCGAATAAGAAAGCTGCTAACACTACGCCAAGAGCAGTATTAGCTCCTAATAAAGCGACAGCAATACCTTCAAACCCGATATTCGTAAAACCAGATTTTGAGGCTAAGTATCCATATGTCCCCAATCCTTCCATAGCACCCGCAAGACCCGCAAAAGCTCCAGAAATCATCATGGCAAGGATAATGTTTTTACTCACGCTCATCCCAGCATAATTGGAAGCGAAAGGATTGTATCCTACAGAACGAAGTTCAAAACCACGTGAGGTCTTATTTAAAATAAACCACATGACTAAAGCCATAAACAGAGCAATTAATATTCCATAGTGCATTCGGGAATAAAAAGTCATTTCTGCCAGCCAAGTCGATGCCAGAGAAGCGGAATCAGCTATGTTTTCTGTCTGATCTTCTCCGTCAGTAATAACATGTCTTACAATGGCGTTAGTCGTGTAAAGAGCAATATAGTTCATCATTATAGTTACAATAACTTCGTGAACTCCTAGTTTAGCTTTTAGAATACCGGGTATAAAACCCCAGAAAGCACCGGCTGCAGCGGCGGCAATGATGGCTAAAGGCAGGTGGATGGCCATTGGAAGGTCGAAAGCAACACCTACCCATACAGAAGCAAGCCATCCGACAAATACTTGACCTTCTACACCAATGTTCAACAGCCCCGTCCTCAAAGCGAAAGCTACTGCTAAACCTGAAAGAATATAAGGGGTGACCATACGAATGGTTTCACCAAAAAAGTAGCTGTCTCCAAACGCCCCTTCCCATAATGCCCCATAACCGGCAACAGGATTATATCCAAACACAAGCATGATGATTGCACCGGAAAGCAACCCGAGAATCACCGAAATAATCGGTATTAATATATTTATAGTTCGGTTTGTAAACACTACTCTGCACCCGCCTTCTCAGTTGAATTACCAGCCATCAGCAAGCCTAATTCCTGTTCATTCGTTTCTTCAGGCTTTACCTCAGCAATGACCTGCCCATCAAACATGACGGCTATACGGTCGCTCAAGTTTAGTATTTCATCCAATTCAAAGGAAAGGAGCAAAACAGCTCTGCCTTTATCTCTTTCTTCAATCAACTTGCGGTGAATAAATTCGATCGCTCCGACATCTAAGCCGCGGGTAGGCTGTGCGGCTACGATCAAGTCAGGTGATCGGTCCATTTCCCTGCCAATGATTGCTTTCTGCTGATTACCACCAGATAAAGCGCGAGCTTTCGTCATTTCACTAGGAGTACGCACATCATATTCTTTAATAAGATTTCTAGCTTTTTCATAGACTTTTTTGAAGCTCATGACTCCTTTATTAGAAAACGGCTTCTGGTAATAGGTTTGCAAAACCATATTATCCCCGATTGGGAAGTCCAGAACGAGCCCGTATTTGTGACGATCTTGAGGGATGTGAGAAATCCCTGACTGAGTCACTTTTCTCGTAGAAAGATTAGATATTACCTTATCGTGAAGCGTTACGGTGCCGGACTCTGTTTTTCTTAGTCCAGTGATCGCCTCAATAAGTTCTGACTGACCATTTCCGTCTATTCCGGCAATCCCAACGATCTCCCCGGCTCTTACTTCCAGGTTTAATCCTTTCACCATATTGACGTTTCTTACATCTTTCACATAAAGATCTTTGACCGATAGATACGTATCCTTTGGTGTTGAGGGCTGTTTTTCTGTAGTGAAGTTGACTTCACGGCCCACCATAAGTGAGGCAAGTTCGTTAGGATTCGTTTCGTTTACATTTACTGTACCTATCCCTTCACCTTTCCGTATGACAGTACAGCGGTCACACACTTCCATAATTTCTTTAAGTTTGTGTGTAATGAGGATGATCGATTTTCCTTCTTTAACAAGACTTTGCATAATAACGATCAATTCTTTAATTTCCTGCGGTGTGAGCACAGCCGTCGGCTCATCAAATATAAGTATTTCCGCCCCCCGGTAAAGGGTCTTCAAAATTTCAACTCTTTGCTGCATTCCTACCGAAATGTCCCTGATTTTCGCTTTTGGATCGACATTTAATCCGTACTTTTCAGATAAATCAGCTACTTCTTTTTCTGCTTTACGTATATCTACAGATAAACCTTTTCGCGGCTCACTGCCAAGTACGATATTTTCAGTAACCGTAAATGTGTCTACTAACATAAAATGTTGGTGAACCATTCCGATGCCCAGGCGATTCGCAACATTAGGATCGCTGATTTTCACTTTCTCTCCTCGAACTTTTATTTGGCCTTTTTCCGGCTGATAAAGGCCAAATAAAACGTTCATAAGAGTAGATTTACCCGCTCCATTTTCACCCAATAACGCATGAATTTCTCCCTTCTGAACTTGGAGAGTAATATTGTTATTGGCCACGATACCCGGGAATTCTTTTCGAATATTTAACATTTCTATAATATAATCCATTTTTCCCACCCACCCCTTTTTCTATCATCTTTTTCTCTTACATTTGCCGTAAAAAATCATCAAATGAAGAGGTCCGGAATATTTCTCTTCATTTGATGATTTTCATAGAACTATAGGGCTAGACTAACTAGCCCTATAGAGCATGATTTTTTTATAGAGAGCTTTCGTACTCTTCTAATTCTTCATCAGTACTAGGCACTGTAATATCACCATTAGAGATCTGCTCTTTCCAAGATTCGATTTCTGAAAGAATATCTTCAGTCATCGCATCTTCATTCGTTTGCGCAATACTGATAGCTTCATCTTCAAGACCATATTCCACTACTTCTCCGCCAGGGAAGTCGCCTTCCATCGTTTGTGTTGCAATTTCGTTTACAGCTACGTCTACACGCTTAACCATTGAAGTCAGTGTTACGTTGTCATCCCCAATAGCGCCTTCTTCATGCTGGTCACGGTCAACGCCGATTACCCATACATTCTCATCTGGATTGTTCTGCTTAATATCTTTAGCTTGAGCAAACACACCGTTACCAGTTGCACCTGAAGCATGATAAATGACGTCAATGTCATTGTTATACATGTTAGAAGCAATCAGCTTCCCTCTATCAGCTGCAGCAAAGCTTTCGGCATATTGAATATCAATTTCAATATCTGGGTTAATTGATTTTGCGCCTGCCACATAACCTGATTCAAACTTTCTGATTAAACTTCCATCTTCTCCCCCGACGAAACCGATTTTGTCAGTTTCAGTTTTTAGAGCAGCAGCCACTCCAGCTAAGAAAGAACCTTCTTGTTCTTTGAAAGTGATGCTTACGATATTTTCAACTTCAGAAACTGAATCAACTAGACCGAAGTTTGTGTCCGGGTTTTGTTCAGCCACTTCTTCTAGAGCTGGCTGCAGTAAGTATCCGATACCATAAATAAGATCATAATCTTGACGCACAAGACGACTTATGTTTGTAGTATAGTCACCTTCACTGTCCGACTGGGCGTAGTCATAACCTTCGCCTTCTTCAAGCCCGTTTTCTTCCCCAAAGGCTTGTAAGCCTTCCCATGAAGACTGGTTGAAAGATTTGTCATCGACACCGCCTACGTCTGTAACCATGGCTACAGAAAAGTCTTCAGACGATTCTTCTCCACCTTCAGTAGACCCTTCACCACTATCACCACCATCTCCGCTTGATTCACCATCATCCGAAGATCCGCAAGCAGCGAGCACAAAACCGATTGATAACAATAAAGCTAAAATTAATAGAAAACGACGATTTTTCAAAAACAACTCCCCCTAAATTTGTTAATATTAAAAAAATTCAAAAATCTAAAATTTTTTAGACTTCTAACAGCCAAACTCACCTCCTTAAAATTCAAGAAAAAATTTAAACTCTTTTTCTTAAAACATGAAAGCTAAACTTGTCCGCACGAAAATAATTAGAAGATAAAAGCACAGGTTCATCTTCTTTTGTATAATGCATTTGTTTAAGTAATAGTAAAGCCTGATCTGGCTCGCAATTTAAAATGGGGGAAATTCTCTCGTGATAACCGATGGGTTCAATGTCTGTTACTGCATAACTGATAGATTTGCCTGTATACCTTTCTAATATACCAAACAATGAATCTGCTTCTCGCACTTGGTCTAGGGGAATAAGTCCATCTGGAATTCGGTCCTTACAATAAACAACCGGCTGCTGGTCTGCTGTTCTTACGCGTTCGACTTTAGCAAGTTTATGTAAGGAGACTGGGGAAAATCGGTTTCTTTCATCTTCTGTGGGTTCTATAAGTTCAGCCGATAAATATTGTGAGCCGGGAGTCATCCCTGATTTACTAATCATCCCTGTCACACTATCTAATTCTTCGATACCCGAAGTGAACACTGGTTTAGGATTCACAAATGTCCCTACACCGTGTCTTCTTGTCACTATGCTTTCTTCTTCTAAAATTCTTAATGCTTCTCTTAAAGTAGCTCTTGAGACTCCTAAAGATTTAGAAAGCTGAAATTCTGAAGGAAGTTTTTCTTTTTCTAAGTATAACCCTTTTTCTATATCACGTTTAATTTGCTCGATCACTTGAAGGTACAAGTGACGAGTATCTTGTCTGATCGACATAACCTTCACTCCAAGTCTATTTGCCTATAGGTAAGAGATCTGACATCTGACGTTTGACACATCATATTCGAGAATAATATAACACTTATCTACAAATAAATAAATAGAATTAGGACATATTTATCTAAAATAGCTCATATTTTTATTAAGTTGGAATATTCCTATTATTAAAATAATGTAAAAAAAACTGGCGCTTAAAAAGCACCAGTCTAACTTTCTTCTACCGTTTGTGAAACTAGTACGGTTCTTGGCTTGCTTCCTTCATAAGGACCGACTACTCCGTTGTCTTCCATTGCATCTATCAACCTAGCTGCTCTCGTATATCCTACCCTGAATCTTCTCTGAATCATTGAAACACTAGCGCTCTGCATTTCTATGACCATTTGAACTGCCTCAGGGTAAAGCTCGTCGTCCACTTCTTTCTTTACTTCGCTCTCTTCATCAGGGATCATTTCTTCCTGATATTGCGCTTTTTGCTGCTCTACACAGAAGTTGACAATCCGTTCCACTTCATCGTCGGAAAGAAAAGCTCCCTGTACCCTCGTCGGTTTATTGGATCCAACGGGAGTGAACAACATATCTCCGCGACCAAGCAGTTTTTCAGCTCCTCCCGTATCCAGAATGGTCCTTGAGTCTGTCTGAGAAGAAACACTGAAGGCGATTCTTGAAGGAATGTTCGCTTTTATTACTCCTGTTATAACATCTACAGACGGCCTCTGGGTAGCTATGATCAAATGTATACCTGCAGCCCGTGCCATTTGCGCCAGACGTGTAATAGCATCCTCCACATCATTTGACGCTACCATCATTAAGTCAGCCAATTCGTCTACAAGTACTATAATATAAGGCAAAAATGGCTGATCATCTTCATTATCACGATTATGCCTTTTAATATACTCATTATAGCCCTCAATATTTCTCGTACTTGAATCTGAAAATAAATCATAACGCCGTTCCATTTCAGATACCACTTTCATTAATGCACGGGACGCTTTTTTCGGATCTGTAACTACAGGCGCCAGTAAGTGAGGAATACCGTTATAAACATTCAACTCCACTTTTTTCGGATCGATCATCATCATTTTAACTTCATGGGGTTTCGCCCTCATTAACACACTTGTGATAATTCCGTTAATACAAACACTTTTACCACTGCCGGTCGCCCCTGCTACAAGAAGGTGAGGCATTTTATTAAGCTCTGCCATAACGGCTTCTCCAGAAATATCCCGCCCTAACGCAAAGCTTAGTTTGGCATCTGGGTGAGCCTTACCTTGTTCCAACACTTCCCGTAAAGTAACCATGGAAACTTCCTGGTTCGGTACTTCAATACCTACTGCGGATTTCCCGGGTATGGGTGCTTCTATTCTGATATCTTTCGCTGCCAGGGCTAAAGCTAGATCGTCGCTTAAATTAACAATTTTACTTACTTTGACTCCAACATCGGGATACACTTCATACTTCGTCACCGATGGCCCGACATGCACTTTTGTCACCTTCGCTTTTACACCAAAGCTTTGGAACGTTCTTTCCAGTTTTTTAACCGTCGCCTGAATATGGGATCGGTTCTGACTCTGAGGGCTTGAACTCGGTTCTGAAAGAAGATCGAAGCCTGGAAGCTTATAATCAGGATTCTCAAGCTCAGCTGTATTCATTGACTTATCTAACGTCTGATCATCACTCGCTGCTGGTTTTTCTTTCGTGGAAGCTGTTTTCTGGTACGCCTGTTCTGTGAAATCCTGAATAATTGGTTCATATTCTTCTTCCTCTACTTGTTCATTTTGATTATTTTCATGCTCAATAATCTGTACATCTTCAGTCTGCTGTTTTTCAATCGCTTTCGCCGGCTTCTTCGCTCTGTTCTCTTTTATTTTCTTATTGGCATTCGTGAAGGAAGATTTCGTCTTATCCGCTATGAAAGCAAGAACCTCGCCTATTGATCGCTCTGTCAAGAACAACCAGCCGATCAAAAATAGAAAGATAGAAAAAATGATGGAGCCAGTGGCAGAAAATAAATAGTATGTAATAAACAGTAAAAAAGCCCCTATGAGCCCGCCGCCGATACTCGTCGTAGGTGCTTCACCCCTCATCATACTGATAAAACGATCCCAGGTCAGCCCAAAAACTCCCCCCTGGCCGCTTTGCAGGTCACTTGAAAGTGTCTGCACATGAGTGAACAGTAATAAAGCGGTAAACATGATATAAATGCCGATCAAGCGTTTATGTAAAAAGTTCGGCCACTTTCTTTTAATCATAAGATAAATACCAACGATTAAGAAAAAGATAGATGCAGCAAAATACCAGACTCCAAAAGCGAATTGCCATATATGTTCCAATCCTCCGGGTATAGCCCCCTCGCTGATCATCGAGGCTCCACTTCCGAATACGGCTAAAAGTATAAATAATAACCCTATAAGTTCATATTTAATATGCTGTTTGACGTTCGATTTTTTCTTGCGCGATTTTGAAGTAGTTTTTTTCTTTCGTGCCACAAGTGACACCTCCTCTGTTGAAAAGAATAGGATGCCGACGCTGATTTTCAGCAGGCGACATCCTAGTGTACGGCTCATTTCATTATATCACAGGAAGGTAAATGTTAGTAGTCCAGCCATTGTCCTGGCTGTAAAGTTGGATCCATGAAATCTTGTGGATCTGTCGAAAGCAATTGAACGATCTGTCTTTTTCCATCTCCATAGTCATAGCATTTCACTTTGCAGTTATTGCGATTCTCGTAGACGATGGAATAGTCTGAATTAGTTTGCGGAAAAATGTCATATTCACTCAATGGAGTATATAAGATGGTCATTGCACTACCTTCTCTTCGTTATGACCTTTATTTTGCTCGATATACTCATTCAGCTTCTTCATAGCCTCTTTTACTCCGCCTACTGCATCAATGAGTCCCACATCCACAGCCTGCTGTCCGACAACGTTCGTGCCGATATCCCGGGACAAGTTTCCCTTTTCAAACATGAGTTCTTTGAACTTTTCCTCTTCCACATTCGAATGCCTCGTCACGAAGTTAACGACGCGATCCTGCATTTTGTCCATATATTCAAATGTCTGCGGCACTCCTATGACCAGCCCATTTAAACGAATAGGATGTATAGTCATCGTTGCAGTTTCAGCAATAAATGAATAATCAGCTGCAACGGCGATTGGAACCCCTATAGAATGTCCTCCTCCTAATACGATGGATACAGAAGGCTTTGAAAGAGAAGTTATCATTTCAGATATAGCCAGGCCTGCTTCAACGTCTCCTCCTACAGTATTGAGCAATACGACCAGCCCTTCAATTTTAGGGTTTTGCTCAATGGCTATCAACTGGGGAATCAAATGCTCATATTTTGTCGTCTTGTTTTGAGCAGGTAATTGTACATGACCTTCAACTTGACCAATAATCGGCAGGACGTGAATATTTGAATCTCCAGCTTGGGGTACATTTGACTGGCCGAGCTGTTGAATTTTGTCTACTACGGAAGATTGATCTTTTTCTTTAGAAGGATCCTTGGAGGGCTCGTTTTGTTCATGTTCATGGAAATCATTCATCTTTTTCATGCCCCTTTCTGTCTTTTCTTTAGTATGAGACAGAAAAAAAGATTCATACAAAAAACAGCAAAGCTCACTTTGCTGTTTTCAATATCAATTTGTTAGACATCTTGGATGGTATATAACATAGCTTGGAGTATCCATTCATGTTGTAATACATTTTACCTGTAAATTAGGTTACCTTCACTTGTTTAATCTCCTACCATTAAAGTGTAATCAAAGTCATTTGATACAAAGACTGTGAAAGAACCTTCTTAAACAAACTAGCAGGATACTTGAAGACTTGAATTCGAGACATTGGGGGAGTGGATCAGGGCGGCGGGGAATGACTCGCTTTCCGTGGGAGCGCGGTGAGCTTCCTCGGACGTCCCGTCCTGCGGGACCTCACCAAGCACTCTCTTCCCACAGGAGTCTCCCCATTCCCCGCCGCCCCTTACTTTAGATGTGCTTCTCGAAATCGCTGTAAAAAGAACCTTCTAAGTAATAATGTGAGTATTAAACTCCGGTGGTATGGCTATAGCATTTTAGTTATAAAACCTGCATTTTAAGGTAGTTTCAAACATTTTATTGCATACGACATTCTTGCTGTTTATCACTCAAGAGCAGTTATTTTTTAAGTGAAGCACCGCAAAAAATGGTTCCGTTATCCTCGCAAAGGCAAGAAGTTCCAAAAAAGGATAGACTCCTGGGATACACGGTGTTTTCTAATATTTCCTAATCAGTGGCTAATATACTTAAACTTGGTGTAGTTTCGAGCGGCTTCCAATTGTATGGTGACTTTAGAAAACGGTGAGACTCCTGTGGGATGTACATGGTAGGTGAGATCCCGGAAGGCGAAGCCTGAGGAAGCTCACCACATGCCCACGGAAAGCGATCCGTTTTCTAAAGCCACCATATCCTCACACAAAAGTCTCGAAACTGAGTCTTTAAGAATAGGGAGTTTTAGTGGAACAGCTTAACTTTAACTTTTTAATATGCATACTGTATAAAGCATATTTTAAAGTCAACTGATGCTTTCGTATTTTAATGAAAATCTTATAAAAAAATATGAAATCATTTACGAGGGGGCTGGGGTAAGATGTTTTCACAGTATTCTAAATGAAGAACAGAACCGTTTCTACTCTTTTATAACAGTAAAAAAACAGCAAAGCTCACTTTGCTGTTTCTTGTTTGAAATGTTCCATTAAAAATTGGATGGTGAGTCGTTCTTCTTGAGTTAGTGGTACAAGCGGGAGTCGAACGCCGCCGGTATCCAGTCCTTTCATTTGAAGGCCTGCCTTCACCGGCGCTGGGGATGGAGCGCTGAACATTCCCTTGAATAATGGAATCAGCTTTCTGTGCAGCTTTGCCGCTTCAGAATTCTTTCCTTCATCAAATAAACGCAGCATTTCCTTCATTTCTTTCCCTACCACATGAGCGGAAACAGACACTACCCCATGCCCTCCGATAGCATAGATAGGCAAAGTCAAACTGTCATCCCCACTATACAAAGAAAACGTTTCATCGGTTTGATCAATAATTTGGGCCATACTATCCAAATCGCCTGTAGCCTCTTTGACGGAGACAATATTAGGAACCCTTGAAAGCTCAATTATAGTTGATACATCCAGTCGTACAGCAGACCGCCCAGGAATGTTGTAGAGCATGACGGGTTTCAAGACGGATTCGGCAATGGTTTTAAAATGTTCATACATACCACGCTGATTGGGTTTGTTGTAATAAGGGGTAACAAGCATGATCCCATCTACGCCTGTTTGTTCTGCTCTTTTTGACAGCTCAATGGATTGTTGTGTATTATTACTGCCGGTTCCGGCTATAACCGGAATCCGGCCGTTAACGGCTTTGACGACGTGGCTGAATAGGGCCAGCTTTTCTTCCGTAGTCAAGGTCGGCGATTCTCCTGTTGTTCCTGCTACAACTAATCCATCTGTTCCGTGATCTATTAAATACTCCACAAGGCTGGAAGTTTTTTTTAGGTCCACATTGCCATGTTGGTCAAAAGGAGTGACCATAGCAGTTAGTACTTTTCCGAAATCCACGACCTAAATCCCCTTTCATTTTTCCACATTTAATTCAAAAATATCGTGTAAAGCATTTACAGCCTGAATTAAATCTTCATCTTTGATAAGTACCCATATAGTGGTATGCGAGTCAGCTGATTGCAAAATTTGCACGCCTCGTTCAATAAGTGTCTGCACAATTTTCGCCGTCACACCGGGTACCCCGGTAATACCTGCACCTACTGTAGAGACTTTGGCACATCCCTCTCTGATTTCCGGTTCATATCCTAAGTCCGTCAGAATCTGCAACGCCTGGTGTGTATAAATGCTATCTATGGTATAGCTTACGCCACTTGGAGAAATATTAATAAAGTCGACGGATATGTTTGCTTCTGCCATCGATTTAAATACCTCAGACTGCAACTTGGAAGAGTCCTCTTTTGATTGAACTTTGATTTGCGATATACCAGCCATATGAGCGATTCCCGTAACTAGACGGTCAGGAATGTCATTCCCCGCTTCGCCCTCTCTTGAAGCGGCAACCAACGTACCTGGCAAGTCTGAATAGGTGGATCTAACACGCATAGGAACCTTAGCATGCATCGCAATTTCAACCGCTCTAGGATGAATGACTTTCGCTCCCTGATAAGCTAAATTACAAATTTCATTATAAGTAACAGCATGAAGAGCTCGTGCCGACTCTACAATACGAGGATCCGCTGTCATAATTCCATCGACATCTGTAAAGATATCAATATAGTCAGCTTTAAGGGCAGCACCAAGAGCTGCTGCACTCGTATCACTTCCTCCGCGGCCGATCGTCGTCACGTCTCCCCCTTCAGTTTTCCCTTGAAAGCCAGCGACAACGACGACATCATTTTGTTCCAGTTCAGATAATAGACGACTCGTATCCATCCGCAAAATTTTCGCCCTTGTAAAATCATCGTTCGTCAAGAAACCTGCGGCAGCTCCTGAAAGGCTGGCCGCACGAATTCCGGAATCTAAAAGTTCATGGGCGAACACGACTGAAGATATCGTTTCACCGCAAGACATCAGCATATCCTGCTCTCGTGACGTTATTTTAGATGACGGGTGTTCTACCAGTCCGAGCAAAGTATCTGTTGCGTAAGGATCGCCCTTTCGCCCCATCGCTGAAACTGTAACAACGACTTTATATCCATCATTGATTGCCGATTTAATATGGGTGATCGCACGGGATCTTCCATCATGATCCCGCACGGATGTACCACCGAATTTTTGTACAAGTATTTTCATGTTCACACCTCAACTATTCAGATTACAACCACTGATTGGCTATGACTCTCTCAGCGATTTGCACAGAATTCCAAGCAGCTCCTTTAAGTAAATTATCAGAGACTACCCAAAGGTGGAAACCATTTTCGTGATCAAGATCTTTTCTTATACGTCCGACGAAAACATCACGCTTACCGGCTGAGCTTAAAGGTGTAGGATAAGACTGGTTTGCAGGATCATCCTCTAGTACGATTCCTTCTGCTTTACTGATCAAATCTTTTAAATGATCGACAGTCACTCCTTTTTGATCTACCTCAACGTACACACTCTCTGCATGTGAAGTGAAGAAAGGCAGACGTACACAAGTAGCCGCAACTTGGAGTTTGGGAGCGTGCATGATTTTTTTCGTTTCATTGATCATTTTCATTTCTTCGAAAGTGTATCCATTTTCCTGGAATTTATCTATTTGCGGGAGGGCATTAAAAGCGATTGGGTAATGCTTCTCATCACCGCCCACAGGAAGGATGTTAGCTTCTAAATCTTCACCATTCAAGAATGATTGAGATTGTTGACGCAGTTCATCTGCTGCTTCGTTTCCAGCACCAGACACAGCCTGATAAGTAGAAACAATTACGCGGCTGAGACCTAAATTTTGTTTGATAGGTTCTAGCGCGGCAACCATTTGAATCGTGGAACAATTAGGGTTTGCAATAATTCCGTTATGGTTTTGGATATCCGCTTCGTTCACTTCAGGTACAACTAACGGCACACTTTCATCCATCCGATAAGCACTTGTATTGTCTATTACGAGTGCTCCGCGTTTCACTGCTTCAGGTGCTAGTTTCTTAGAAACAGATCCGCCTGCTGAGAATAATGCGATATCGATATTTTCAAAGCTTTCAGGCGTTGCTTCCTCAAGAGTGTATTCTGTTCCTTTGAACGTCATTTTTGTCCCTGCTGAACGGCTGGATGACAATAATTTCAGCTCTTTAATAGGAAAGCTTCGGTCTTCCAGCGTTTCCAGCATTTTTTGTCCGACCGCCCCTGTGGCACCTACTACGGCTATGTTATATTGGTTTGATTGTGTCATAATGTATCCCCTTTCCTGATTGTTGAAATTGGTTTGTCGCTTAAAGTCACTATTTCTTATTTTACCATAAGTGTAGTAAAAACTGGAACGAATTTAAGAGATTTAAGATTTATACCTTTCAATTAAGACAGGCTGCTTCTGCTTTCCATCTAAAGCCGCTTCAATCGTTTCTGGAATCAGCGTCATATCAGAAACCAATGAATTTGGCTTTTTGTATGGATGATCCTGCCCGAATGGAACAAAATAAATGTTTTTAGCAGCCATTAATTTCATAACGTTCACACCGTTTAATCCTAACGCATCGTTTGTAGAAATCGCAAGTACTACCGGCTTCCCATTTCGTAATGTGGCTTTAGCTGCCATCAATACGGGCGAATCGGTTAATGCATTTGCAAATTTACTAGTAGAGTTACCTGTCATAGGAGCTATGACCATACAGTCCAGTGGCCTTGTCGGTCCTAAAGGCTCTGCATCTGGAATCGTCATGATGATATTTTCCCCCGTAATCTTCTCAATCGTTTCAATATGCTCTTTAGCTTCACCGAATCGTGTATCAGTTTTTTGCACAGTACTTGATAACACTGGAACAATAGTAGCTCCTAAATCTTTTAATTTTTGTAAAATAGGAAAAACCTCATGGTACGTACAATGAGAACCGGTAAGGCCAAATCCTATTGTTTTTCCTTTTAAACTAGTCATTATTCATCCGCCTTTCGGTTATTTTCCTGAAGTTTTCTGCAAATAACATTCGCAACTATTTTCCCTGCCGTTTTCGGGGCTACGATTCCGGGAAGTCCAGGAACCAAAATCGCTTTGATTCCGCGCTTTTCAGCATAACGAAAATCTGCACCACCTGGTTTAGAAGCTAAATCTAAAATGAGACAGTGAGAAGGTAACTTTTTGATCACTGATGCATCTACCACAGGGGCAGGTACTGTGTTTATCAAATAGTCACAATTAAATTCCAAGTTTTCCATGCTCCTCATATCAAGTGACTGCATCCCCATTTCGTGTACTCGGGCTGCTCCAGCCGAAGAACGTACTCCTACCGTCACTTTAGCCCCTAAATGATCAAAAGCACGAGCCAGGCTCATTCCTACCCTTCCGAGGCCCAGGATAATGACATTAGATCCGTGAATTGTAAAATCCGTATGTTGTATTGCCATCATAATCGTTCCTTCTACAGTAGGAATAGAGTTGTATATGGCTACATCGTCACGATCCATCAATGAAATTAGTTCTCTCTCTGCCTTAGCAGCCAGGTCTTTTAATGTTTGATTAGCGATACCCGTATAGATTTGGCAGTGGGCAGGTGTTCTTTTGAGCCATTCCGCGGTTAAGCTGAGCATCTTGTTCGTAAATATCCCATCAATGTTTCCATTTTCATCCGTACCTGCAATGGGAAGAATGAGAGCATCAAGCTGTTCTGCCTGAGGACCACTAAAATCAAGCTCGATACATTCAGTAAAACTACCGTTTAATTGATCAAAACCAGCTAAATATACATGAGCATCCCACTCATGCAATCTTCTTATAATTTCAATTTGGCGGGCGTCGCCCCCTATGACGGCCACATGGTGTCCAGTTAGCATGCCGTGAAGTCTCCTTTTTATTAGGTTTCATCTCCTTGTATCGTATGCATTTCACCTTTTTAAGTGTGTTCGAACCTCAACCTTCAAGTAGCTTATGACTCCATAAAAAAAGCTGTGACATGGAGTCACAGCTCATTTACTTATTAAAATTGTGTCTTCACCTATGATTTCAACGTAATCCCACTCAATCACAGTTTCTGTTTTAGAATGAAAGAGACCCCTGTTCAAAACGATCAAAGAAAGGATACGGCCGCTGTTAGGGTCAATCGTCAAATCCGCTTGGCCAAGTATGCCGAGCTTTTTACCTTCTCGTACATCAATAACCTCTTTAGAAGCTAAATGTCTGAGTCTCACCGTATGTGCCACCCTTCACCGTTTCTCACTGATCAAACGAGGATATTCCACAATCTTGTAGTCTTCTTTGATCATTTTAATTAAATCATCGAGGCTTTCAGATGTGACTTCAGTTGGATGCATCAAAATAGTCGCTCCATTGTGCAGTTTACTGACAACCCTTTCAATCAGCACACCTTTTGTGGGTTTCCTCCAGTCAATGGTATCTACAGACCATAATACAGTCTCCATGTTCATTGCATACGCAGTTTCTAACGTTTGATTGGAGAAGCTGCCAGAAGGAGGGGCAAACCATTTTATATTTTCATCCGTAAACGCCTCGAGAATTTCATTAGTGGATTCTAAGTTCTTCTCAACAGACGATGCATCTAATTTAGAAAAGTCTGGATGGCCGTAACCATGGCTCCCAATTACATGACCATCCTCTGCGATCATTTGCATCAGCTGTTTATTATCTTTAGCAAATGCACCGTCTATAAAAAAATTCCCCTTGATCCGGTGTGAAGCAAATGTTTTCAGCATGGAGGGGATATATTCCTCGCCCCAGGATACATTGATCAGCAAACTCACCATTTTTTTATCAACATGCCCTTTATATATAGGGGCAGCTGGTAAGTCTTTGAGTGAAATCTCAGGGGAAATTTCGTTATACGCAAGTTTCTTTTCATTGAATTTACGATCTTCCTTCATATTTTGATAAGATTTATCTACGTTCACTTCCCGTCCGTTTAGTCCAGGTGTTTTTTTCCACACCTTATCAATCTTTGCATTTTGTGGAGCTATATAATAATCTTGTCGTTTTTCCTTTATCGTTTCATAAAGCGTTGCATCGGCAGAAGTTGATACTGTATGTTTATCCTGTACTCCTGCAATAATGGCAATTAGAAATATAAAGGCTGTGACTCTGATCATCACATGCAATGGCACTCACCCCTTGTTAGCAATATATGCAAAGTAGGACAGCCATAGAAGATGCTTTTATCAACAGCTTAAAAAAAGACATAAAAAAAAGAAACTGGTTTACCAGTCTCTCTTTTTCATTACTCACTTGCTTCTTTTTCTTTTTCTTTTTGCTTCTTTTCTTCTACAAGAATAGCTTTGTGTGATAGATTGATTCGGCCTTGCTTATCGATTTCTTTGACTTTCACTTTAAGTGTGTCACCGACATCGACAACATCTTCGACTTTGCCTATACGTTCTTCAGCAAGCTCGGAAATATGCACTAGTCCTTCTTTTCCTTTGAACAACTCGACAAAAGCTCCGAATTTCTCAACTCGTTTAACTTTGCCGTCATATACTTCACCAGCTTCTACTTCACGAACGATGTCTTCAATAATTTTCATAGCTACTTTGTTCATTTCCGCTTCTGTAGAAGAGACGAACACGGTACCATCCTGCTCAATATCGATTTTGACTCCGGTGTCATCAATAATTTGATTGATTTGTTTACCACTAGGTCCAATGACGTCACGAATTTTGTCAGGGTTAATCTTCATCGTCATAATTTTTGGAGCGTAACGAGAAAGTTCTGCTCTTGATTCAGGGATCGTCGCCATCATAGAGCTTAGGATTTCCATACGTCCTGTTTTAGCTTGTGCTAAAGCTTCTTCCAGGATCGCTCGGGATAGTCCTTCAATTTTAATATCCATTTGAAGTGCTGTAATACCTTGTTCTGTTCCTGCAACTTTGAAATCCATGTCGCCTAGGAAGTCTTCCATCCCCTGAATGTCAGTGAGAATGGTATAGTCTTCTCCAGATTTCACAAGACCCATCGCAATACCCGCTACGGGTGCTTTTAGAGGAACTCCTGCGTCCATCATAGCCAGCGTGCTTGCGCATATACTAGCTTGAGAAGTAGAACCATTGGACTCTAACACTTCTGAAACGAGACGGATCGTATAAGGGAATTCTTTTTCAGAAGGAATCACCACTTCCAGAGCGCGTTCACCAAGGGCACCGTGTCCGATTTCCCGGCGGCCTGGACCGCGGATAGGGCCTGTTTCACCAACAGAATAATGAGGGAAATTGTAGTGGTGCATGAAGCGTTTAGATTCCTCTAAGTCAAGACCATCTAAAATCTGCACATCGCCTAAAGCGCCTAGCGTACAAATACTCAAGGCTTGTGTTTGTCCACGAGTGAACAATCCTGATCCGTGTGTACGAGGTAAAATACCCACTCTAGAGGAAAGCTTACGGATTTCATCCGGGCCTCTGCCGTCTGGACGGATTTTATCTTTAGTAATGAGGCGTCGCACTTCCTCTTTAACGATGTTATCAAGGATTGATTTCACTTGTTTAATCGTAGCCTCGTCAGCTTCTAGTTCTTCATAAGCTTGGACAATCGACTTTTTAGCTTCATCAATAGCTTCCTCACGAGCTTTTTTCTCTTCCGTTTGAATAGCCGTCACCATTGGTTCAGTAGCCTCGGCTTCAACCTTATCTTTAAGCTCTTGATCCAAGTCGAAAAGCTGCACTTCCATCTTTTCTTTTCCGACAGCTGCAACGATCTCTTCTTGAAAAGCCACAAGACGCTTAATCTCTTCATGACCAAGCATAATCGCTTCAAGCATGTCTTCCTCTGATACTTCTTTAGCGCCAGCCTCAACCATGTTGATGGCATCTTTAGTACCCGCTACCGTCAAATCAATATCACTTTGTTCCTGCTGTGCAACCGTCGGGTTCAAAATGAACTCTCCATCTACACGTCCTACAACTACGCCAGCGATAGGTCCGCCAAACGGTATATCAGAAATGCTTAATGCAATAGAAGAACCAAGCATAGCTGCCATTTCAGAGGAACAGTCCTGGTCCACACTCATCACGGTGCTGATAACTTGCACGTCATTTCTGAATCCATCAGGGAATAGCGGACGAATCGGACGGTCAATTAGACGAGAGGCAAGAACGGCTTTATCACTTGGGCGCCCTTCACGCTTAATGAAACCTCCAGGAATCTTACCGACAGCGTAAAGACGTTCTTCATAATTCACTGTCAGCGGGAAAAAAGGCAGATCTTTAGGTTCTTTTGAGCCAGTTGCTGCAGAAAGAACAGATGTATCGCCATACTTGATCATTGCAGCGCCGCTTGCTTGTTTAGCTAATTCTCCTACTTCAACGGAGAATGTACGGCCAGCTACATCAATAGAAAACACTTGATTTTCTTCTGCCATAAATTAATTACTCCTCTCATTCACAATAAAAAAATAGAATCTATCTCACAGTTTACACTTTATTTATGTAAACATACAGAAAAAGCGGGATAAACTCCCGCTTTTCCTAAATACATTAGCGACGTAGGCCAAGACTCTTAATTAATTCACGGTAACGTGTAATGTCTTTATTACGCAGGTAGTTAAGCAAGTTACGGCGTCTACCTACCATTTTAAGCAATCCACGACGAGAGTGGTGATCTTGCTTGTGAGTACGCAAGTGTTGGTTCAAGTTCGTGATTTGCTCTGTAAGGACAGCAATCTGTACTTCAGCAGATCCAGTGTCTTTCTCATGAGTTTTATACTCATTGATTAATTCATTTTTACGTTCCTGTGTGATAGCCATTATAGCTACACCTCCTATAGTTTTTAAAGATTCCCTTTCCCCGAGCGGACGTCGGAGATACGCGCCGCCAAGCGAAGGTTCCATATTAAAGAGTACAATTTTTGAGAGTAAAATGCAAGGGGAAACTTATAATAAAGTCAGGATCCTCCGGCATTCTCGTTCGTCATTCAAAAGCTGCTCCATCAATTGCTCCCGGTCTTCGCACTCTATCACGGGCCGTATGAAATCGTGAAAGAAGATCCTTATCTTTTCCCCGTAAAGGTAAGGATCACTGTCGAATGTGCGGACTTCTAAACAGCCCTCTTCATTCTGTTCGCTCCTTAACAAACCCATACTGTAAACAGCCATTCCCTTATGGATTTCCCCTCTAAATTCCACCTCTACCGCATATATACCAAAGGCTGGCGGGTAATATGCTTCATTCATGTGAATATTAATCATCGGAGGGCCGGGAGCTTCTCTGCTTGTTTGGCTTTCGACCACTTCTCCCTGGATGCTATAAGGCCGATTCAACAGAGTTTTAATCTCTGCCATATCACCTTGATTTAACAGTCCGCGAATCCGAGTAGAACTGATTTTCTCATCTCCCTGCGAGACTTTAGCTACGGTTGTAGTTGTAAACCTTCCTTTTGCGTAGGATGGAAGCTCCTTCATTGATCCTTTGCCTTTATAACCAAAGCTGAAATCAAAACCAGCTACTACATGACGAATATTCAAATCTACGAAAAATTTTTCCGCAAATTCGGCAGGGGATAAAGAAGCTAGAGCAAGATCAAAATGGACGACAAACAGTTTATCGACTCCCATGTCTTGTAATATGCGCTCTTTTTCAGGAAGAGGAGTGATGTAACGTGCGTGCTGCACACTTTTATTCAACACAACGGAGGGGTGAGGCGTAAACGTCATGACAGCCGTATCTATACCTAACTTATCTGCTTGTTGAACAGCTGTTCTGATAACCTGCTGGTGCCCTTTATGGATGCCGTCGAAAAAACCTACAGCTAAAGCACTCGCTGATAGGTCTTCGGAAACAATTGGGCTTTCTGAACTTAAATGAAAAGTTCTCATTATTTCACCTGCTTTAACTCAAAATACTCGTACCGGTTTAATTTTATCGGGTTTTCCGGGGTGCTGCTGATAGATCGCAAGCACCTCTCCATTACATTTTATTACAAAAGGTTCTTGAAATAAATGGTCAGGCATCGGCAGTACTTGACCGTGCTCTATCGCAAATCTTTGCTCCTCTGACACTGTCAGCACCTGCAAATGATCTAGACCTCTGTCTAAAGCCAGGATTACATCTCCAACATTTCCATCGTCTACAAATTGCTGAATTTCAGAGAAAGTATAACAATGTTCTTTACTGATACTTCCCGTCTGTTCCCTGACAAGAGCTGACATATGGGCAGGATAGCCCAGCGCTTTACCTATATCCACACATAAGGTCCTTATGTACGTACCTTTGGAGCAGACGACTCTTAATGTAAAAGAATATTGCTCATTGACTGCGGCCTCTGGTGCATCAACTAGCTCAATATGTTTAATATTGACTGTTCTTTCCGGCCGCTGTACTGTTTCCCCGTCCCGGGCATATTGGTATAAGCGTTTGCCGTTTACCTTCACAGCTGAATACATTGGCGGGATTTGCTTGATCTGCCCTTCAAACCGTTTTATTATTTGTAGGATTTCATTTTCAGAAGGCACGTTATTCACCGGCTTCTGATCTATGATTTCACCCGATGCATCCTCTGTCTCAGTAGCACACCCAAGTGTTACAGTCGCTTCATATACCTTTTCCGTATCCGTGAGGAATGGAACAATCTTCGTGGCCTTGCCTATACAAAGAGGGAGGACCCCTTCAACATCAGGATCTAACGTTCCAGTATGTCCGATTTTTTTCGTTTTCAGCATACCTCGCGCTTTACTCACACAGTCATGTGAAGTAAAGCCTTTTTCTTTCCATAATGGAAGAATACCATGCATGACGGTAACACTCCTTTATCCTAATGAAAATTGGTCATAGAAAACTCCGTGCTAGAGCAGCACGGAGTGTGAATGCAAACGTCCAGCTAAAATATGCCCATTCATCATTCTATGAAGAAATAAGAACTGACTTCCTTTAGCTTTCCGTATCGTTTAAATCTTTAAGGATGGTTTCAATCCGATTTCCTCTCTCAATTGCATCATCGAACTCGAACGTAATTTCAGGTGTTTTACGCAAGCGAATTCTTTGACCGATTTCAGAGCGGATGAACCCTTTAGCCTTGGCAAGTCCTACAAGCGTATCATGTTTCTGCTTTTCATCACCTAACACAGAAATAAATACTTTGGCTTGCTGAAGATCACCGGTTACTTTAACTTCAGTAACAGTGACAAACCCCACTCGAGGGTCTTTGATCTTCTTACTGATTATATCAGTCAATTCCTTTTTCATTTGCTCCCCTACGCGGTTTGCACGTAAATCATTCATTATATCACCTCTTCAACCACAACATTACAGCCATTCGGTTACTGTATTTGTCCGTTCAATTTCAGGAAACGAATCAATGAAACTCAGAGCTTGCTGAATCGTCTGCTCAGCGATCACTTTACTGCTCGCGATCGTTACAATGCCTATACATGTACGCTGCCATAAGTTCTGGAAATCCAGTTCGCTGACGGCTACATTATATTCATTTGCAAGCCTTTTTTGAATTCGCTTGATCACTGAACGTTTTTCCTTCAAGGACTGGGCGTCATATAATATACATTCCACCTCAGCACTTAAAATCATGTGCGTTCGATCTCCTGCATTTCGTAAGGCTCGATGATGTCACCGACCTTCAAGTCATTGAAGTTCTTAATAGTTATTCCACATTCATAACCTTTAGCTACCTCTTTTGCATCATCTTTATAGCGTTTCAGTGCATCAACTTCACCTTCGTTAATAACTACACCATCGCGGATGACACGAATTCCGGAATTACGCGTAATTTTACCTTCGGTTACATAAGAACCGGCGATTGTACCGATTTTTGAAACTTTGAAGATTTCGCGTACTTCGACTTGACCGATGATTTTTTCCTCATATTCAGGGTCAAGCATGCCTTTCATAGCCGCTTCAATTTCTTCCATCACTTTGTAAATGATATTGTGCAAACGGATTTCAACATCTTCGGATTCTGCTGCTTTTCTAGCATTCCCATCTGGACGTACGTTGAAACCAATTACGATGGCATTCGAAGCGGAAGCAAGTGTAATATCTGATTCTGTGATCGCTCCAACGCCCGCATGAATAATTTTCACTTTGACGCCTTCGACTTCGATTTTCTCAAGAGATCCTGAGAGTGCTTCTAGTGAACCTTGAACATCCGCTTTAACGATCAAATTAATATCTTTAATTTCACCCTGTTTGATCTGATCGAATAAATCATCAAGACTCACTCTGGCTGTAGCACTTCTGTCAGCTTCAATTTGCTTTTGAGCTCTTGCTTCACCGATACTCCGCGCTTTCTTCTCATCTTCAAAAACGAGGAAGCGGTCTCCAGCTTGAGGTACATTATTTAAGCCGGTAATTTCTACTGGTGTAGATGGTGCAGCAGTTTTTACTCTGCGCCCTAAATCATTGACCATAGCACGCACACGACCATAAGTGTTACCTACAACTAAAGAGTCACTGACTTTCAGTGTACCATTTTGCACAAGCAGGGTGGCCACAGGACCACGGCCTTTATCAAGTTCAGCTTCGATAACTGTACCGTAAGCAGGGCGGTCTGGATTGGCTTTGAATTCTTCCATTTCAGAAACGAGAACGATCATTTCAAGAAGCTCATCAATTCCTTCACCTTTCACAGCGGACATCTTAACAAATATCGTTTCTCCCCCAAAATCTTCGGAGATCAACTCATACTCCATCAATTCCTGCATAATGCGGTCTGGATTGGCACCCTCTTTATCCATTTTATTAACGGCGACGATAATAGGAACTTCTGCAGCTTTAGCATGATTAATAGCTTCACGTGTTTGCGGCATGACACCATCATCAGCTGCAACGACAAGGATCGCGATGTCTGTAACTTGTGCGCCACGTGAACGCATGCTTGTAAAAGCGGCGTGTCCCGGGGTATCTAAGAACGTAATCTTTTTATCATTTTCTTCAACTTGATAAGCTCCGATGTGCTGCGTAATTCCTCCAGCTTCTCCTTCAGTGACCTTCGTATTACGAATGGAATCAAGCAGAGTCGTTTTACCATGGTCTACGTGTCCCATAATCGTTACGACAGCAGGACGTTCTTGCAGATCTTCAGGATTATCGTCAAAAGTCATATTTTCAATATCTGTTTCATCTACAATGACTTCTTCTTCCACTTCCACATTGAACTCTCCACAAATAAGTTCAATTGAATCAGCATCCAAATCCTGGTTTTTAGTAGCCATTACACCAAGCATCATAAGCTTCTTAATGATCTCTGAAGAGTCTTTGTTTAATTTCTGAGCTAACTCTCCTACAGTAAGACTTCCTGCATAAGTAATTTTCTCTGGTGTTTGTTTTTTAGCTGCAGGTTTTTGGTTGTTATTCCCTTGATTGTTTTGGGCTGGACGCTGTTTATTTTGCTGCGGCTTTTGGTTGTGTTTTTTATTTTGTTGATTGTTTTTAGCTTTATTCTGATTGTTTTGAGCAGGCTTCTTAGAAGCTGCTTTAGAGTTATCTTGCTTGGCAGCTGGTTGTGCTTTCCCTTTATTTAAGGATTGGTCCAACTTTCCTCTTACATCATCTTCGATTGTTGACATATGATTCGAAACTTCTACATTCATTTCTTTTAATTTATCGATTACCTGTTTACTAGATAGTTCATTCTTTTTGGCATATTCATATACGCGCATTTTACTCATTCTTTCACCCCCGAATAGATTCATCGAGTAGCGATTGCAACTTTTTCGCAAATCCTTGGTCAAGAACTGCGATCGCGACTCTCCCTGACTGACCTATGGCGTGTGAAAGAGTTTCACGATCATCCACCATATAGCAGGGTATATGATAAAAGCTACATTTATCTGTAAGCTTTTTCTTTGTTTGTTTGCCGATATCATCAGCAATGAGAACCAGCTTGGCTCTCTCTTTTTGGATATCCTTAACGATGTGTTCCTCACCGAGAGTAAGCTTTCCAGCTCTGTGAGCAAGTCCAAGGATATTTAAATATTTCTTCATGACGATGTACCTTCAACAGTCTTTCGCAATTCATCATAGACTTCCTTCTCTACTTTCGCGTTGAGATGGCGGTTGAGAGACTGCTGCTGCTCCGCCTGGTTAATGACACCCAGACTTTTGGATACGTAGGCACCTCGCCCATTCTGTTTGCCGGACGTATCAACGAACACATGTCCTTCCTTATTTCGTACAACACGGATGAGCTCTTTCTTAGGCTTCATCTCCTGTGTAACGACACATTTTCTTAAAGGTTGTTTTTTAGAACGGGCCATCGCTACCCCTCCTTATTCTTCCATGTGGTCTTCTGGATCTTCATCAATTTCCGTTTGGGTAATGATTCCTTCATCAAGAGCTTCGCTTTCGCTTTTGATATCAATCTTCCATCCTGTCAGCTTAGCTGCCAGGCGAGCGTTTTGCCCGCGCTTGCCAATTGCCAGTGATAATTGGTAATCAGGAACAATCACGGTTGTAGCCTTTTCTTCTTCATTGACTAAGACTTCAACTACTTTTGAAGGGCTTAACGCATTAGATACGTATTCAACAGGGTCTTCTGACCACTGAACGATATCGATTTTTTCACCTTTAAGTTCATTGACGATGGCTTGAACGCGCTGACCTCTCTGGCCTACACAAGAGCCGACCGGATCTACTTCCGGATCCTCAGCAAACACAGAAATCTTAGAACGGTCTCCTGCTTCGCGTGCAACAGAGCGGACTTCGACTGTTCCATCATAAATCTCAGGAACTTCCATTTCAAATAATCGCTTCAGTAATCCCGGGTGTGTTCTGGACACGTAAATGTGCGGTCCTTTATTACTGTTTTCTACTTTCGTAACGAAAACTTTAAGCCGATCATGCACTTCATAAGATTCCGTAGGCATCTGTTCGCCATCAGGCAGTCTTGCTTCGATTTTACCAAGGTTAACGTAGACGAAACGCGGGTCTTTTCTTTGAATGATTCCCGTCATAACATCCTCTTCACGGTCTACATACTCACCATAGATAATACCTCTTTCAGCTTCTCTCACTCGCTGAGTAACTACCTGCTTCGCTGCCTGCGCAGCTATCCTTCCGAAATCCATAGGTGTAACTTCCACTTCAATTACATCTTCCGCTACATAGTTCGGGTCTTTCTCTTTTGCTTCTTCTAGAGAAATCTCCTGCTGCGGGTCCATAACTTCTTCTACAATCTCTTTCCTTGCGAATACTTTCATACTGCCTTCTTGTTCATTAATGTCCACTCTTACATTTGTAGCGGAGTTGAAGTTCTTCTTATAGGCTGAAATAAGCGCAGCCTCGAGTGCCTCCAATAACAATCCTTTGTCAATGCCTTTTTCCTTCTCTAAATAGTTCATGGCATCAAATAGTTCACTGCTCAACAGTATATCCCCCTTTAGTTAAAAGTCACAGCTAAATTGGCTTTGGCAATTTTATCAAAAGGCACTTCTAGTTGCTTTTTTCGTGCTTTGATTCGAATTTCGACGCTTGCAATTTCATTTTCAAAACTTTGAAGCGTCCCTTCAAATTCTTTTTCTCCATCGATAGGTTCGTACAATTTCATGTATACATGCTCTCCTACGAACTTTTTAAAATCAGCTTGCGTTTTTAGAGGTCTTTCTGCTCCTGGAGAGGAAACCTCTAAAAAGTAGGCTGCTTCGATTGGATCAGTTTCATCAAGCTTCTCACTAAGCTGTTCAGAAACTTGCCCGCATTCTTCAATATCCACGCCGCCAGGCTTATCAATAAACACACGCAAAAACCAATTCTTACCTTCTTTCTTATACTCTACTTCGACAAGTTCTAAATTCATATCGGCTAAAATAGGTTCGACTAACTTTTGTGTAAGTTCAACTACTTGGTTACTCAACTGGAATCCCTCCCCGTGCAATTGTTCATTCAGCTATTTTATACATAAATTAAACTCGAAATGAAACCGCTATGAAAAAATCATAGCGGTGTACATGCAAATCAAATCTTTACGTGACGCATCAATAGTTGAAAAGTGAGCTTAAAATATAACGAAAGAGTGGGTTTCCCCACTCTTTCGGCCGTTCTTATCGCTCTTCTCACCATAAAAAATATATCACAGTTTCCGTTATAATGCAATAGAACCTAAAATAGTGAAAGTTGGTTCTCGTCAGGCATACCTTCCAAACAACCCTGAGTATCCAAATACTCAAGAACCGTCTTAGAAATGCGGCTCCTCTCTCTTAAGTCCTGTTTAGAAAGGAACTCCCCTTGTTTCCGGGCTTCAACCACGCTTATCGCAGCGTTGGTACCAAGTCCGTCGACTGCATTAAATGGAGGGATCAGCTGATTTCCTTCGACTAGAAAATCAGTGGAGCTGGACTCATAAAGGTCAACCGGTTTAAAGCCGTATCCTCTTTCACACATTTCTAAAGAGATTTCAAGCACTGTCATCAAGTTTTTCTCTTTTGGTGTCGCATCAAGACCTTTAGACTGGATTTCCTCTAACCGTTTACGAATGGCCTCAGAACCTTTGATCATCGTTTCAAGTTCAAAATCTCCAGCGCGTACAGTGAAATAAGCCGCGTAAAAATAGATCGGATAATGCACTTTGAAATATGCAATCCTCACTGCCATCAGTACATAAGCTGCTGCGTGCGCTTTCGGGAACATGTACTTAATCTTTTTACACGAATCGATATACCAGTCAGGTACTCCATTCTTCTTCATTTCATCTATCCACTCATCCTGAAGACCTCGTCCCTTCCTGACAAACTCCATGATTTTAAAGGCTAAAGATGGCTCTAACCCCTTATGCATGAGGTAGACCATAATATCGTCTCGACATCCAATAACTTCCGGAAGGGTGCATATGCCGTCATTAATCAGCTGCTCTGCGTTCCCGAGCCATACATCGGTACCGTGGGAAAGACCTGAAATGATAACAAGCTCAGCAAAGGTTTTCGGTTTTGTATCTTCAAGCATTTGCCGAACGAAGCGTGTGCCGAATTCAGGTACACCGAGCGTACCGGTTTTACAATTTATTTGTTCAGCGGTGACACCCAATGCTTCGGGTCCACTGAAGATTTTCATCACTTCGGGGTCATCGACAGGGATTTCCTTCTGGTCGATCCCGCTTAAGTCTTGAAGCATACGGATTACGGTTGGATCATCGTGGCCGAGTATATCCAGTTTCAAAAGGTTGTCATGAATCGAGTGAAAGTCAAAGTGGGTCGTTTTCCACTCCGACTTCGTATCATCGGCCGGAAATTGGATAGGGGAAAAATCAAAAATATCCATATCGTCCGGTACTACGATTATCCCTCCGGGGTGCTGGCCGGTTGTCCGCTTTACCCCTGTACAACCTTGGACGAGACGATCCACTTCCGCATTTTTATATTGAAGTTGATTATCTCCTGCATAACCTTTTACATAGCCATAAGCCGTTTTCTCAGCTATCGTTCCGATGGTGCCGGCACGATACACATTATCTTCACCAAATAGAACTTTTGTATAGTTGTGGGCTTTAGGCTGATATTCACCCGAGAAGTTCAAGTCGATATCGGGAACTTTATCCCCTTTAAAACCAAGGAAAGTTTCAAAAGGAATATCCTGTCCATCTTTCTTATAAGCCGTGCAGCATTCTGGACAATCTTTTTCAGCAAGGTCAAAACCGCTACCTACTGAACCGTCCGTAAAAAATTCATGATGGCGGCAGTTCGGGCATACGTAATGAGGCGGTAGCGGATTCACTTCAGTGATGTCCGTCATGGTGGCAACGAAGGAGGATCCTACCGAACCACGGGAACCTACAAGATAACCGTCCTCAAGGGATTTAGTTACGAGTTTTTGTGAAATAAGATAGATAACCGCAAAACCGTGGCCTATGATACTATCGAGTTCTTTTTCCAGCCTTTTTTCAACGAGCTCTGGAAGCTCATCGCCATAAAGACCTTTCGCCTTGTTATAAGACATCTGCCTGATTTCTTCGTCCGCACCTTCTATGTTAGGTGTATACAAATCGTCTTTAACAGGAGTAACCTCATCAATGCTTTCATTAATAGATTGCGTATTAGAAACTATAATTTCACGAGCCTTTTTCTCACCTAGAAATGCAAACTCTTCTACCATTTCATTCGTCGTTTTAAAATGGACATCAGGCAAAGTCTGGCGATTCAAAGGGTTTCCGTTTTGCGATGAAATAAGGATTTGCCGATATTGCTTATCATGAGGCTCCAGGTAATGGACGTTCCCCGTAGCCACCACTGTTTTATTCAAACGTTCCCCGATCTTAACGACTTTTTTCAAAATGTCATAGATTTGAGCTTCGTTTTGTACTAAGTCTTTCTCTAATAGATGATAGTAGTTTCCAGGCGGTTGAACTTCGATATAGTCATAAAACTGAGCGATTTTCTCTGCTTCCTCTTCAGACTTCTGCATCGCCGCTTCAAAAACTTCACCTTTGTCACATCCCGACCCAATAAGAATACCTTCCCTAAGCTTAGACAATCTCGAACGAGGAATTCTAGGAACACGATAGAAGTAATTGATATGGGATTCAGAGACGAGACGGTAAATATTCTTTAAGCCGGTTGTATTCTTCGCAAGCAGCGTCACATGGGAAGGGCGTGAACGTTGATAAGCTTTTCCTTCTCCCATGTAATCATTTAGATTCTTATGGTTCGTTATCCCTTTTTCAATCGCTTTTTTAACGAGCTTCCAAAGCAAATAGCCAGTCGCTTCCGCATCGTAGATCGCCCGGTGGTGCTGAGTAAGTTCTATATCAAAATGTTTACACAACGTATTAAGGCGGTGGTTCTTCAATTCAGGTACTAAAAACCTTGCCAATTCAAGTGTATCGATCACAGGATTAGCTGCTTTTGTAAAATCAATGCGTTGTAATCCTGCATTCAAAAATCCCATGTCAAAGCTCGCGTTATGAGCTACGAGAATATCATTGCCCATCCAGGCATGAAAATCTTTTAGAACGTCGTCTATTTCCGGGGCATCTTTCACCATATCATCTGTGATTCCCGTCAAATCCGTAGTCGTTTGCGACAGCGGATGATGAGGGTTGGCAAAAGATTCAAACCGGTCGATGATTTCCCCATCCTTGATTTTTACAGCAGCCAATTCAATGATTTTATCGTACACCGCTGATAGACCTGTCGTCTCCACGTCAAATACTACATAAACGTCGCTGGCTAAGTCTCTGTCCTGTTCTTCGTACGCAATCGGCACCCCATCATCTACTAAATTAGCTTCTAATCCGTAAATGATTTTCACGCCATGTTTCTGCCCGGCTGCATGAGCTTCGGGATATGCTTGAGCTACTGCGTGGTCGGTAATAGCGATCGCTTCGTGCCCCCAATCGGAAGCCTGAGCTACCAATCGGGACACAGAGACAGGCGCATCCATCTGACTCATTGTAGTATGGGCATGAAGCTCAATTCTTTTTTCTCCCTCTGGCGCCTCATCTTTTCTGACCACCGGGGTGATTTCATTGATGTCGTTAGCCATCATCGTCAATTCACTGGTGAAGTTATCCGTTTGAATACTACCTCTCGCTTTGACCCACATGCCTTTTTGTACATGCTTGAACATCTCGGCATGGTCATCGCCGCGCGAGAACATTTTAATAGAGAAAGAATCTGTATAATCCGTTGCTTTCAGTAATAATAAATGGCGTCCTGAACGAAGTTCTTTTACTTCTACATCAAATACATAACCTTGAACGGTCTTTCTCCGCTCTTCTTCAAGAATCGAGTCCATCGGTTCGGGTTCATCTTGTATTTTATACCCTACTTCTAAAGGTCCTTTAGGTTTAGTATCCTCTTTCACTTTTGCACGTTCTTCCTGATCTTTCACTGCTTGCTGGACTACGAGTTTATCTTCTTTTTGACGTTCTTCTTTGAATTTCTTGATTTCTTCCTGTTCCTCTTTCACACGGGTTTGAAGCATGTAAGGAGGAAGTCCTGATCTCGTGCAGAACATTTGCAATGGAGCTTCCAAGTTCTTCTTCACTGCGTGACTTTCTGCCAGGTTTCTACAAGTTAACATAATCTTATTCCCGTTAACTTCAGGGAGTTGTTCAAGAAGTAAATCTTTATATCCAGGTGTAATATTCGCAATCGTTTGAATGAAGCCTTGCCAGTATTCTATAACATCCTCTTCAGACAGGTTTTTTTCTTTCGCTTCCACGGTCCAATCTATAGCAGCCAGAGAGCGGAATGCGGCCTGCAATTTACTTGTGAACAATTGATAGACCGAAGGCGGCAATGGTTTTTCCAAAATGAAATGGAAATGCCACTTTTTATCAGCTTTGAATACTGTCAGCTTTTCAAGTGAGCTGTTATCAAAATGAGGTTGTATTAGTTCTTGAGGAAATTGGATTTGTTCCAATAGATAGTGCATCTTCTCCCGGTTGCTCACACTCAATGTGATTCCTCCCTATGCGGGTATTTCTAAAATTAATAATCGGTTCACTGGCGATATAAATATACCCTTGCTGAATATCATAAGCAAGGGTATATTATATTTTCTATTTTGAATTATACCATGTTTGAACATGGTGGATGATTTCATTTTGATTCAGGTCAGCTTGTTCTCCGCTGGTACGCTCTTTCACCTCAACTACCCCTTCAGAAGCGCGTTTACCAACAGTTATTCTGATTGGAATACCGAATAAATCACTGTCTGCAAATTTAACACCCGCACGCTCTTTTCGATCGTCATACAGAACTTCAATGCCTGCCGCTTGTAATTGCTCGTATAGTTGATCGGCCAATTCTTTTTGCTCTTCTTTTTTCGGGTTAAGAGACAAAAGGTGAACCTGGTAAGGAGCAATATTAGCCGGCCAGGTAATCCCGCGTTCATCATTGTATTGCTCAACAATTGCTGCCAGCGTTCTAGACACTCCAATACCATAAGAACCCATGACCATCGTTTGCGATTTACCTTGATCGTCTAAAAACGTTGCATTCATGTTTTCTGCGTAGAACCTGCCCAACTTAAATACGTGACCTACTTCTATTCCACGCGCGAACTTTATATGACCATTACCATCTGGAGATGGGTCGCCTTCCTTAATGAAACGTAAATCCGCATACTCTTTTACATGAAAATCTCTGCCTGGGTTGACATTTGTGTAATGGAAGCCTGCTTCATTTGCCCCGCACGTCACATTTACAAGCGGTTCGACAGCAAAATCCGCGATGACATCGACACTATCCGGCGCGTTGACTGGTCCTAAGGAGCCGAAACCAGTTCCCATTAACGAATGAGTATCCTCTTCTGTTGCTAAATCTACAATATCAGCGTCATAAAGGTTCTTGAGTTTAATATCATTCACTTCATGGTCTCCGCGGGTCACCACTAAAACAAACTGATCGTCTACCTTGAACATGATAGACTTCAAACCTTCAGCCAGGCTATGACCTAGAAAATCAGCTACCTCCTGCATCGTTTTTTGATCGGGAGTCGCCACTTTCTCTAGATTTGCAGGTTCTTGATCAGAAGGTGAAGACTGATTGATAACAGGTGCCATTTCTACGTTCGCTGCATAATCGGACGTATCAGAGTAAGCTATGACATCCTCGCCGACTTCTGATAGCACCATAAATTCATGCGTATCTTTACCGCCCATTTGTCCTGAATCAGCGATCACAGCACGGAAATCAAGACCACACCGGGTAAAGACATTCGAATAAGCGGTAAACATTTTCTCATAGCTTTCATTCAGGCTTTCAAATGATTCATTAAATGAATAAGCATCCTTCATTAAAAATTCGCGTCCTCTGAGGAGGCCAAAACGAGGACGCTTCTCATCACGAAATTTATTTTGAATTTGATAAACCATGAGCGGAAGTCGTTTGTAGCTTTTGATAGAGTCACGGACGAGACTTGTAATTACTTCCTCATGGGTGGCACCCAGTGCAAACTCACGTTCATGGCGGTCGCGCAATCGCATCAATTCTGCCCCATATGTATTCCACCGGCCGCTTTCCTGCCAAAGTTCAGCAGGCTGCAGCGCAGACATCAGCATTTCATGTGCTCCTGCTTTATCCATTTCTTCTCGGACAATTTCTTCAACTTTACGTAACACTCTTTTTCCTAAAGGTAAAAAGCTGTACACTCCTGAAGCGATCTGTCTAATATATCCAGCTCTTACGAGGAGCTGATGACTTTTGATTTCTGCATCTGCAGGGTTTTCTTTTAACGTATGGACAAGCATTTGGCTTTGTTTCATTATTTCCACCTCTAATTTCTATTGAATTAGCTATTCTATACACCAAGATTAGAAACGCACGGGGGGGGTTCCCGTCTCCTTTGGAGATCCAGGAAATCACTCGCTTTCCGTGGGAGCGCGGGGAACTTTCTTTAGCTGACGCTCAGCGGGGGTTTACCAAGCACTCTTTTCCCACAGGAAAGCGAGTAGCTTGCCAACCACCATTGACTCTTATTGCGGGAGCTAACCCTGGTTATCTTGAAATTAAGTCTTCAAACAACCTGACATATCGTTGAATAACTTTTATGAAAAATCAACAACGAAGTTTTACATACCTTTAAATTAAAAAGGAGCCAGAAGCAAATGTGAGAGCTACCGTCTCACACTGCTCCCCGCTCAAAGTTTATAGGAATAACCTTTGAATATCATTCCAAGTAACGACTAACATGAGTAGCATCAGCAAAGCGAAGCCGATAAAATGAACAATTCCTTCTTTTTGCGGATCTATTGGTTTTCCACGTAATCCTTCTAAGCCTACAAACAATAGACGTCCACCATCCAAAGCAGGAAGCGGAAGCAGGTTGACGATCCCTAAGTTTACACTTAAAATCGCTGTCCACATCATAAAGTTAGTGAATCCTGTTTGTACGACCTGGTCGGTAGCATCATAAATGCCGACAGGACCAGAAAGCATATCCAGTGAGAATTGACCAGTAACGAGCATGCTTAAGTTCGTTAAAATCAGTGTACCCCACTCATACGTCTGAGTAAAACCGAATGTCAATTTTTTTGCGAATGAATCCTCGAACGCACGGGCTACCCCGACCTGTCCAATCTCCATGTCGCCTTCTTGTAATAATCTAGGAGTGACATTTAATTCCTCGGTCTGACCATCACGCTGCACAGTCAGACTTACTTCTTCTTCAGGGTATTCTCTAACAATTGTAGTGAATTCTTCCCACGTATCGACTGGTTCCCCGTTTACAGCGGAAACTCTATCACCGTTTTGAAGTCCTGCTTCTTCGGCAGGAGAATCCTGCTGAACCTCACCGATTAATGCTTCATCAGCAGGAACACCTTGTATGAATCCGAGGATCATGAACAAGATGACTGCCAACACAAAATTCATAAGCGGTCCCGCAAATAATTGCATAGCACGTTGAGGTACGGATTTTGATGCGAACTGACGATCATAAGGAGCAATCTGCGTTGCCTTCTCATCTAATACGAACATTGCTTTTGGATCGACTTCAAAATATAACTTCTCATCTTCATCGATTTCGTAACCTTCGATAATCAAACGGTGGTCCAAGTCAGCTCTTTCAACTTCGATCACGCGTGCATGAGGGTGTTTAGACTTATTATTCACAATGATGCGATTTACTTTACCTGACTCATTGAATTCAAGTCCAATATGATGGCCTGCCTTTAACTCAATGATTTCAGGATCCTCTCCAGCTACTCTCACATAGCCGCCAATAGGCAATAACCTGATGGTATAGAGGGTTTCGTTTCTAGTAAAAGCGAATATTTTCGGACCGAAACCGATTGCGAATTCTCGAGCGAGCATGCCAGCTCTTTTAGCAAAAATGAGATGCCCCCACTCATGCACAAACACTAATAATCCGAACATGAGTATAAATGCAATCACTGTAGTCAAATGAAGCACCTTCCTTTATTTTAAATGGCTGCGGACTTGTTCTCTTGTCCTCTTATCTATAGATAATATGGTTGATAAGTCAGGGCTATGAATAACTTGATGCTTAGAGAGTTCTTTTTCAATCAAGTACTCGATATCCAAGAAATCAATGCGGCCTTCTAGAAATAACTGAACCGCTTCTTCGTTCGCTGCGTTCAAGACAGTAGTCATTGATCCGCCCTCACGTCCAGCTTCGTAAGCCATCCGAAGACAAGGGAACCTTTCAAAATCCATTTTTTCAAAATGTAGTGCAGCTATTTGTTCAAGGTTGAGCTGTTCAGTAATTGGAAGCTCCATCCGGTCCGGATAAGTGAGCGCATACTGAATAGGGACTTTCATGTCTGGGGTCCCAAGCTGTGCCATGACACTGCGGTCTACAAATTCTACCATGGAGTGAATGACGCTTTCCCTATGAAGAATAACATGGATTTGATCATATGGTATACCAAAAAGCCAATGGGCTTCTATGACTTCCAGACCTTTATTCATCATGGAAGCTGAATCTATGGTGATTTTCGCTCCCATACTCCAGTTCGGGTGGTTCAAGGCGTCTTCGACCGTAACCCCTTTTAATTGATCTCTCGTTTTGTCACGAAAGCTGCCTCCAGAGGCCGTAATCAACAGCTTACTAATATCTTTGCTGCTTTCACCATTTAAACATTGGTAGATGGCTGAATGCTCACTATCCACCGGTAATAGTTCAACACCATGCTTACGCGCAGCATCCATGACTAGGTGTCCGGCAGTTACTAATGTCTCTTTATTAGCGATCGCGATGGATTTCTTAGCCTCGATTGCTTTTAAAGTAGCTGGAAGCCCTATGCTTCCCATCACAGCATTTACAACTACATCTACAGAATCGGCAACACTTGCTTCAATTAAACCTCCACTTCCAGAGAAAATTCTAGAGTGATTCACTTCTTTTTCAAGTTTATCTTTCGTCATTTCATCCTGTACGACAATAATGGCAGGATTGAACTCTTCTATCAAAGGCAGAGCCTTGTCAATATTTTTTCCGAAAGCCATAGCATATAGTGAAAATTCATCTTTATGCAGGCGTAAAACTTCTAACGTCTGCAACCCGATAGAGCCGGTAGCTCCTAACAATGAAACTTGTTTCATACTCCATCCCCCTTGACTATACCTGTATAAACCCGATCAAATGTAAAATCGGCAGCATAAAAATTAAACTATCAAAACGGTCCAGTACACCGCCGTGACCAGGTAAAATCTTTCCGGAATCTTTCACTGCGTAATGGCGTTTGAACGCGGACTCCACCAAATCACCGATTTGACCAGCCATAGAAATGAGGATCGTAACTAGCAGGACGACAATCATGGAAGGGTGTACCGGCTCAACCAGTTGAAAGACAAATGCAACGACACAAGCTAGTAATATGCCGCCAACTGATCCCTCTATTGTTTTCTTAGGACTTATCTGCGGCCAAAGTTTATGCTTGCCAAATGCTCTTCCAAATATATAAGCACCTGTATCTGTAGCCCACACTACGAACAAAGCATAAAATATATACTCTAAATCGTGGGCTCTCGTTTCAATCAAATAATAGAAACCCATCCCTACATAAATTGCCGAAATGATAAGAAAACCTGCATCATCAAATGTAAAGCGGTTTTTAACTAGTACAGTATAGCTTAATAATAATAACACGGCTAAAAGCGTTATTTCAGATTTTGTGATTGGTAATTCATAACCTCCGAACATTTCCTGTTTGTACATTAAAGACCACATCAGTAACATCGTAATCCCTGATGCGATAGAATAACGGGCTATTTTTTTCATTCGCATGAGTTCAAAAATACCTATACTTGCTATTAAATATACAAAAAGTTGAAAGGGTAAGCCACCCAGCATCACAATTGGCAGAAAAATTAATGCTGCGACTATTGCTGTAATTGTTCTTTGTTTCATTATACATCCACACCTTATATCCCGCCGTATCGACGCTTCCTATTTTGATAATCGTAGAGAGCCTTTTCAAACAAAGCTTCATCAAAATCCGGCCAATATACTTCTGTGAACCAAAATTCCGAATAAGCGAGCTGCCATAACAAAAAGTTGCTCAGCCTTTGTTCGCCACTCGTACGAATAAGCAGATCTGGCTCTAACAAATCCGAAGTATAAAGATGGGAAGAAAACATCTCTTCCGTAACTTCTGAAGCTGAGATTTCACCAGTTTCGACTTTTGCGGCAATCTCTTTGACCGCATTCACCATTTCATAACGACTTCCATAATTCAATGCAAAATTTAGTATAAGTCCATCGTTCTCAGACGTTCGTTCGATCGCTTCTTCTATAGCATTTCTTGTATGGGGAGGCAGTAGACTTACATCCCCTATCGTTTGAACCTGGACATTTCTTTCAATTAGTTCTGGAAGATATGTACCTAAGAAATCTACAGGAAGCTTCATAAGAAACTCTACTTCGTTCTTTGGCCGTTTCCAATTTTCAGTAGAAAACGCATAAAGAGTAAGTGCCTGCACCCCTAAATCTGAGGCATGCCTTACAATTTTTTTCACGACACCCATACCTTCTTTATGGCCGGCGATCCTAGGCATTCCTCTATTTTTAGCCCAACGGCCATTTCCATCCATAATGATGGCTACATGCTTTGGGATATGATCGTAATCTAAGCCCAGGGGTCTATTTATAGTTTGTACTTTACTTTTTGTAAATGGAATCTTGATTTGCATCGTAAATCCTCCAGTTATATGGCTCCACTATATTATTATATACTATTATCCTACAACATGCCGCCATTCACTTAAAGAGGATAACGTGAGAAAAGCAGAAAGGGGGCTTGATGTACGAGAGAAGACTTTAGTACAACAGAAGTCAAAGATACATTCAAGCTTATTACATTACGAGCGGCAAAACAAAAGCCGCACTGCCATACAGCAACAGTGCGGCTTAATCCTCATAAGGAATATTAAATAAAAGGCTGTTTTAATAAACGATTTTAAACTTCCATCATTTCCGCTTCTTTAGCTTTGGCAAGCTTGTCCACTTCAGCGATGTTTTGGTCCGTCACTTTTTGTACATCTTCTTGTGAAGAACGAAGATCATCCTCTGTAAGTTCTCCATCTTTTTGAAGTTTTTTCAGTTGATCGTTAGATTCTCTGCGAATGTTACGAACTTGAACTTTAGCTTCTTCTGCATATTTCCCGACAACTTTCACAAGATCTTTGCGTCGTTCTTCTGTAAGTGAAGGAATATTGATTCTGACAATATTTCCATCACTTGATGGAGACAAACCAAGGTCAGCCTTTTGAATAGCTTTTTCAATTTCAGAAATAGCTGATTTATCATATGGTGTAATAACAAGCATGCGCGGCTCCGGAGCAGATACCTGAGCCAGCTGGTTCAACGGAGTTGCTGCACCGTAATAATCGACGTACACACTATCTAATAGTGATGGGTTTGCTCTACCTGCTCTAACTGTTGCTAATTGACGTGAAAAAGCTTGAACGGCTTGTTCCATTTGCTGCTTTGTTTCGTTGATAATTGAATCTGACATGTTTATTTCCCCCTTACGATTGTTCCGATGTTTTCGCCCATAACAGCCTTCTTAATATTACCTTCTTCTGTAATAGAGAATACCAGTAAATCAATATCGTTGTCCATACATAATGATGAGGCAGTTGAATCCATGACTCCAAGACCCTCGTTAAGAACTTCCATGTAGGAAACTTTATCATACTTTTTAGCATCTTCATTCAATTTAGGATCATCGCTGTAAACACCATCTACATTGTTCTTCGCCATCAGTATGACATCAGCTTCTATCTCAGCAGCTCTTAATGCTGCAGTAGTATCCGTTGAGAAGTAAGGATTCCCTGTACCTGCTGCGAAAATAACGACGCGCTTCTTCTCAAGATGGCGGATGGCTTTTCTTCTAATATAAGGTTCCGCTACCTGTCTCATTTCAATTGAAGTCTGGACACGTGTCGGAATGCCGATATTTTCAAGGCTGTCTTGAAGAGCTAATGAATTCATGACAGTGGCAAGCATGCCCATATAGTCAGCATTGGCTCGGTCCATTCCCATTTCACTGCCTACTTTTCCACGCCAAATGTTTCCACCGCCTACAACTACGGCGATTTCCACTCCAAGCTCTGCAACTTCCTTCACCTGTTTAGTGATCGATTGAATGACACGAGGTTCGATTCCATATCCATTGGTCCCGCTGAGAGCTTCCCCGCTTAGTTTTAAAACAATACGTCGATAGTGTGCTGTAGTCATAGAAACCTCCATTTATTCCCTGTTTTAATACGAAAGCTACCCATTTTATCAATTATCTATGTAGCTTATCTTTGCAATATCATTGTTTTAAAATAGGGAACACTACGTGTCCCCTACGTTATTCTCTATTATTTTTTAACCTGGCTCATGACTTCATCAGCAAAGTTTTCTTCGCGTTTTTGCATACCTTCGCCTACTTCAAAGCGAACGAAACCATTCACTTCACCGCCAGCGGAAGCTACATATTGTTTTACTTTTTGATCTGGATCTTTAACAAAGCTTTGTTCAAGCAAGCAGATTTCTTCAAAGAATTTGTTAAGACGGCCTTCTACCATTTTCTCAACGATATTCTCAGGCTTGCCTTCATTCAATGCTTGCGTTTTAAGCGTTTCACGCTCAGTATTCACTTCTTCTTCAGGAATTTCGTTGCGAGATACATAACGTGGATTGACTGCAGCTACGTGCATAGCTACATCTTTAGCAGCAGCTTCATCTGTAGAACCTTCAAGTACAGTCAATACGCCGATACGTCCGCCCATGTGAGTATATGCACCGAATGCATCCTTATCCGTTTTCTCTTTAATGACAAAACGGCGAAGAGAGATCTTCTCTCCAATTTTTGCTACAACGTCTGTGATATATTCATTTAGAGTATTTCCTTCTCCGTGAAGCTTTTGCTCAAGTGCTTCTTCAACAGTAGCAGGTTTTTGACTCACTAAGTGGTTACCAAGTTCCTGAAGCAAGTTCTTGAACTGATCATTTTTTGTTACGAAATCAGTTTCACAGTTTACTTCAAACAGCACAGCGGCATTTCCTTCCACTACGATGTGAGCAGAACCTTCCGCTGCAATGCGGTCAGCTTTTTTCTGAGCCTTGGAAATACCTTTTTCACGAAGCCATTCAAGAGCTTTTTCCATATCTCCATCAGTTTCTGTAAGTGCTTTTTTACAATCCATCATACCAGCACCGGTCTTTTCACGAAGTTCTTTTACCATCTTTGCATTAATAGCCATTGTATTGCCTCCTTATTAATCAAACATTCATATCATAGCTTTAAAAAAGGTGATAAAAGGTATACCCCCTTATCACCTCTTGACACGATAATTACTCTTCGACAGCTTCTGCTTCTGCTTCTTCTGCCACTTCTGTTTCTTCACCTTGTTTTGATTCTAAAACAGCGTCAGCCATTTTAGCAGTCAACAATTTAACGGCACGAATAGCGTCATCGTTTGCTGGGATGACATAATCGATTTCATCCGGGTCACAGTTTGTATCAACAATACCGACAACCGGGATATTTAATTTATGAGCTTCTGCAATAGCAATGCGCTCTTTACGAGGGTCAATGACAAACATTGCGTCAGGAATTGAAGTCATTTCTTTGATTCCGCCTAGGAATTTAACTAAACGATCTTTTTCTTTAAGCAAGTCAACTACTTCTTTTTTAGGAAGTACGTCGAACGTTCCATCTTCTTCCATGCGCTCGATGTCTTTTAGACGGTTAACACGCTTACGGATTGTTTGGAAGTTAGTCAACGTTCCACCTAACCAGCGTTGGTTAATATAGTACATTCCACAGCGAACTGCTTCATCACGTACAGTATCTTGTGCTTGTTTTTTCGTACCTACGAAAAGAATGTTTCCGCCGTCAGCAGCTACCTCTTTCACATAGTTATACGCTTCATCCACCTTTTTAACGGTTTTCTGAAGGTCGATGATATAGATCCCGTTACGCTCAGTGAAGATGTATTTCTTCATCTTCGGGTTCCAGCGACGAGTTTGGTGTCCAAAATGAACACCAGCTTCTAAAAGCTGTTTCATAGAAATTACAGACATTTAAATTTCCTCCTGTTGTGGTTTTATTAGTATCCTCCACCTTAATCATCTTTCCATCTCAACTCTATTTAACTAGAGCAACCTGAGTGGAAATTAAAAGGTGTGTGTATTGACACCGTCAGTAAATATACCACAATCCCTCTCCTCAATCAAGTAGTGACCCTAATTTTTTTCCTGAAACTTAAGGATTAATTGAGCTTCTGTTTTTCCTATATTTAATTCTTTTGCGATACGCTCTATAGGAACACCGCTATTGTACCTTGAGATCACTTGAAAGGAACGGGAAGGCCTATATAATACTTCTGTTTCCATCGGTTCTGGCGGGTGATAGTCTTCTCTTACATTAGCAGTTTCATGTTCTCGAAATGCAGTCTCTGTTTTCACAGGTTGGACAAGCTTTCCTTCCAGCCTTTTATTTTCTTCTTTTAACTCTAGTAAATAGGAGGAAAACAAGTCTTCGATCTCTGCAGCAACTTCTTTTTGCCTCAACTCCAGTTCTTCCGTCTTTTTCATTTTAGTGAAAAGAGTCATCAGCCCGAGCACGATAACGCCATCAATAATAAAACCAATAATCAATAGAAAATATATCATTTGTCACCCACCTGCTCCAATACACCTTTTTGTAAGAGTAGCTGTTCTTCATCCATTCAGCTGACTGTCTCCATTAACGAATTACGCAGTTTAAAGATAGCTTTCGCATGTATTTGTGAAATCCTGGAAGTTGTCAGTTCCATGATTTCCCCTATTTCAGTCAGTGTCAGTTCTTCTGTATAAAACAAACTTACTACTAACTGTTCTTTTTCATTCAATTGTTTGATTTGATCGGTTAACTCCTGGTAATTCTCTTGCTTCACTATATTATCAGCGGGGGAAATCGCCTCCCGGTCAGGTATGGAATAACCGACCCCCTCTTTATGATCGCTTTTACCTTCTTTAGGTTTTTCTTCCATAGATAAGACATTAGCGAATAGGAAGTCTTTCATAACTTCTTCGACCTCGGATGGACTCATCCTTAATTCTTTTGCGATCTCTTCGGAAGTAGGTGGACGCTGAAGCTGCTGCTCCAAAATTTCAGCTGCACCATCGATTTTTTTTGATTTATCTCGTACTGATCTCGGCAGCCAATCCTCTTTCCTTAACCCATCAATTATAGATCCTCTTATTCTAAAAGAAGCGTATGTATCAAACTTCAAGTCCCGTGACATGTCAAATTTCCGCAAAGCATCATACAAACCGAGCAATCCTAAACTCCTGACGTCCTCTTTGCTTACACTTTTAGGTAAATGGGCAGAAATTCTTTGCACGTGGAAGCTCACTAAGTAATCGTAGATCCGCACTAATTCATTAGCTGCCTCGCTGTCTTTTTCATTTGCCCATTGGTTCCATAGCTCTAGTTGTTCTGAAGATAGAGAGCCACTCATCGAATTCCTCCTCTTCTTGTAATCAACCAATTTATTCCTGTTCATTTAACAGCGTACGGACTTTTTCTTACGTCTCTTTTATTGAATCCTTTTTTCCTGTTCTCCAACCTGATCAGCTCGTTCTATTTCACTTTTTTTCGGTTTCTTAACGATGAAATAACCGATAAGCCGAAATAAGTAAGCAATAAAGAAAAAAGTGATGAAGTAGATCCCGCCCCTGAATAGAGACGTCTCCCATGGATTAGCCGTTGAAGATAGCAGAAAAGTCAAAATAAAAGCTAAAGTTCCGCTGCTTACGTTCCACTTATGAGAGCCGATCATATCTTCTTTTCACCTTTATGTACGGTTCGTATGTGCAAAACATCAGTAAGTGGATCGAATTCAACCGTTCTGCCGTTTTTACCACCTGTATCTTCAGCAGCAAGAGGAATCCCCATACTCTGTAATTTCTCTTTGACAGCCGTGACATTACGATCGCCAATACTCATCGTTGTGATAGCATTGTTAGACTGAAACATCTGCGCTCCTCCTGCAATTTTGGCTTTCAGATGAGCTAATTGGCTTCCTTTATCCAGCATTACTCTTACTAAGAGCTCCATAGCTGTATCCGCATATTTCGCTGGAAGGTTTTCGCCGCTTCTAGCAAATCTGGAGTTCGGAAGCATAATGTGGGCCATGGCTGCAATAGAATGCGAAGAGTCAATAAGTACGACCGCTACACAAGATCCTAAACCTGAAGTTCTCAATACACACGGACCTTCCACAACCTTCATCTCAGCTATACCTACTTTTACGAATCCTGCTGTCTTATTCATAAAATACAACTGCAGAGGAAGATATGAATAAACGAGATGCAGATGGTTCCTTAAAAAAATCGAAATACATCCATTGAAGATGTTCAGGAAACAACTTTAACATGACCGTCCCTCCTCCATATGTGCCATATGATTACTGCGGCTTTCATACTTCAATGTCGTAAAGTTCTCTTACCTCACGAGAAGAAAGCACCTGGGATAAATTCAATAGAATTAAGAGACGCTTATCAAGCTTTGCGACTCCACTCACATATTCTTCTTCCACAGCTCCTATAACTTGAGGTGGAGGTTCAATGGCTTCCTCTTCAATATCAAGTACGTCATTAGCCGAATCTACAATTAGTCCGACATCCATTTCGTCAATGATTGTAATGATTATGCGTGTACTTTCATCCATTTCATAGTTTTTTATGGAGAATCTTTTTCTAAGATCAATAATCGGCGTAACTACACCTCGCAGATTAATGACCCCTTCCACAAACTCAGCAGTTCCAGGGACTCTCGTAATTGGCATGATCCGTTCTATGGATCCCACTTGATGCACCGGAATGGCATACTCTTCATTTTCCAACTGGAAAACGATCACCTTTATCGTCTTATTAGGTTCTTGAGTCATTACTTTACCTCCTTCTATAAATATAGAACGCGATTACTTGATCAAAGCATTAGAATCTAAAATTAAAGCAACTTGCCCATCTCCTAAAATTGTCGCCCCCGAAATAGCGAAAACGCCCGACAGATAACCTCCAAGGGACTTTAGAACGACTTCTTGCTGGCCTATGAACGAATCGACAACAAACCCAGCCATTTTATCGCCTTTTCTCGCAATTACAAGTGAATAGTAATCTTGATCTTCTAACTCAAGAGGAACGTTGAAGATGTCTTTCAAAAAAACAAGGGGGACTATTTTCCCTCGAAAATCTATGACTTCTCTATTATGCGCTCTAAGGACCGCCTCTTTTTTTACGATCGCTGTCTCTATAATTGATGATAAAGGAATTGCATACTTCTCTTTTTGAATTTCAACTAACATGACTGAGATGATGGATAAAGTCAGCGGGAGCTGAATGGAGAACATACTGCCTTCCCCTAATTCAGAGTCTATCTCTATATTTCCTCCCAAAGATTCAATTGTGTTCTTCACGACATCTAAACCAACACCTCGACCAGAAACATCAGAAATAATGTCTGCTGTCGAAAAACCACTAGCCATTATTAATTCGTACACGTCTTTGTCGGTCAGTTTTTCAGCCTGTTCTCTAGTAACTACCTGGTTCGATAAAGCTTTTCCCAAAACTTTTTCGCGGTCAATACCCGCTCCGTCGTCTACTATTTCTATAAACACGTGATTTCCATTATGGTACGCTTTTAATTCGATATTCCCCTTAGCATCTTTTCCTTGTGCTAACCTTTCTTCCGGGTGTTCTATTCCATGATCGATGGCATTTCGTATTAAGTGGACGAGCGGGTCACCTATCTCATCAATGACGGTCCTATCAAGTTCCGTTTCTTCACCTATGATTCTTAAATCTATATTTTTGTTTAAATCCCTTGAAAGCTGTCGTACCATCCTTGGGAACCTATTGAACACTTGCTCGATCGGTACCATGCGCATATTCAGAATAATATTCTGCAAATCCCCCGAGACCCTGGTCATTCGTTCCACGGTATCATTCAATTCTAAATGATTAATCTCAGCAGCAATTTGCTCCAACCGCCCACGATCAATCACGAGTTCTTCAAATAGATTCATGAGAACATCTAGTCTGTCTATATTTACTCTGATCGTTTTATTGGCTGTCTGCTTTCCTTTATATTCATTGTCTGCAAGCTCTTGTTTGTCCTCTTCTTTTATATTTTGTTTCTGTTCAATTTCAGATTTTGATTGAGATTCGTCTTTATCTAAAGAATAGGTCGATACCTCCACCTGTTTGATTTCAGAAATTTTATTTATTCTTCCCGCAATTTCTTCCTCTTCTTCTTCGGTAACAAAAAGTACTTTGAAGCTATGATCGAACTCTTCATTTTCGAGTGTTTCTACAGAAGGCTGGGATTTGACTACTTCCCCTATTTGTTCCAAGACGTCAAAAACCATATAGACACGTGCAGCTTTTAGAAGACAATCTTCATTTAAATAGACTTCCACTTGAAAATTGTTTAATCTCTGCTCTGCGGATTGCTCTAATACCGCTCTTGTAAATTCATCCAGCTGAAGGTCATCAGAATTCCCACTATAATCTTCTTGCTCCTTACCGTCTTTAAGGACGTGACCAAGCTCAACTGCTTGCAGAAGCTCGACTACACGACTTACATCACGAGCTCCGTTTCCTCCTTTGGAGATATCCAGCACCATGGCTTCCAGATCATCCACTGAGTCAAATACAATGTCGAGCATATCAGAATCCACTTGAATCTGATCATTTCGAACGCCATCGAGTACGTTTTCCATCTTATGAGTAAGATTGGAAAGATCTTGATACCCCATCGTCGCGGACATGCCTTTCAACGTATGTGCTGACCTGAAAATCTCACCAACTATCGCAAGATCGTTCGGATTTTTTTCTAGTTCCAACAGCTGATCATTAATGGATTGTAAATGTTCATTACTTTCATCTATGAAAATCTCTAAATATTGATTCGTGTCCATGATGCACCCTCCTACCTGGAAATAGCTTGCATAATACTTTCACTTATTTTATTTAAGGGCGCTACCTCATTAGCAAGTTTAGATTTAATTACAGCCTTAGGCATGCCAAATACAATAGAAGTTTCTTCTGATTCTGCAATGACATAGCATGAAGAATTTCGTTTTTTCATTTTAATTAGACCCTCTGTCCCATCCGCTCCCATTCCGGTCATCACTGCGGCAACGGTATGAAGGTCCAAATGAGAGAGCGATTCAAAAAGGTGATTCACAGAAGGCCGATGCCCTATAATAGGATCACTATTTTCAAGATGGATCTTATAAGTGCCTGCTTCATAGATGACTCCCATATGAAAATCGCCTGGAGCGATATATACAACACCATTTTCTAAGACTTCTGCATGAATTGCTTCTTTTACAATAACCGCTGAAATCCCGTTCAGCCTTTTTGCCAGAGAGCTTGTAAAGCGTGCCGGCATATGCTGGACAACCAATACCGGCACATTCAAATCTGCAGGTAATCCACCTATTACCTTTTGTAATGCACGCGGACCACCTGTCGATGTTCCTATAGCTATAATTGAAGCCTTATTATTATTTTCACTTGTTAACAAGTGAGGGTAAGCTGGTGTGACAGGCGAAGACTTTTTTGCTTTACTGACAGCAATCACTTTTCTCACAATCGAATGTTCAACTTTATGTATATCCAGTGAAATCGAACCAGACGGTTTAAGTACAAAATCGACGGCACCAAGCTCCATAGCTTTTATCGTGCTGTCTGCTCCCTTCGCTGTTAAACTAGAAACCATCACAACTGGAAGAGGGTTTTCTCTCATCAGTATTTTCAAAGCTTCTAAGCCGTCCATTTTAGGCATCTCAATATCTAATGTCATAACATCCGGTTTTAGAGCTTCAGCTTTTAAAATCCCATCAGAACCATTCCTCGCTGTCCCTACTACTTCAATACGTATATCTGCGTTCAAAATCTCTGACAGCATTTTACGCATGAACGCTGAATCGTCTACAACCAACACTTTAATTTTATGCATGAGTTCATTCACCTCTCTTGAACCAAACGCCTAAGCTTCTCCAAGAAGGATTCATTTTTTCTGGAGGGGATTTTCAAATATTGATTGACCAACACATCCATAGACTTACTAGCCTTGCATTTAGGGGTTTCGAGGGTAAAAGGAACTTGTTTCAGTACACTATCGAATACGTGCCGATCATCTGGAATAGCTCCCATATGGTTTATTTTTTTGCCTAAAAATTTATTTGCTGCATTTGCCAGCCGTTCATATGTATGAATAGCTGATTGTTCATTCATAGCTCTGTTGGTGAGTACCTGCACTTCAACATCTGGATCTTCGCGCACTAAATGCTTAAGCAAGGAATAGGCATCCGTCAACGAAGTAGGTTCAGGAGTAGTCACAAGAATAACTTCCTCAGCAGCTATCATATGTTTGAGACTGTCAGGGGTCACACCGGCTCCCATATCAAAAAGGATGTAGTCAAAAGCTTTGGCTAATTGCTGGTACTCACTTTGAAAATAAGAAAATTTCTCATCGCCCATACTAAAAATACTGGCTAAACCTGACCCTCCAGCTATATAGGACACCGACAGTGGCCCTCTTTCAATAATGTCAAAGATTGTCATATGACTTTCGAACAAGTCCGTAAACGAGTATTTGGGCGTAACACCAAGCAGGATATCTATATTTCCCATTCCGATGTCTAAATCTATAATTAATACATTTTTTCCTTGCTTGATCAGTTGTAATGCGAAATTAATTGTGAAAGTCGACTTACCTGCGCCTCCCTTACCGCTGGCAACGGCTATCGTTTTAGCTTCAGCCTTCACGGTTTGCTGTTTTAAACGGCTCCTGAGACGGGCAGCTTGATCATTCATGAGGCAGACCTTCTGTCACAGATGCAATAAGCTGGCTGGCATCCGCCTGAGAAATATCATCAGGCACGTCCTGACCGTAGGTTACATACGCAATTCCTATCTGATTGTTAATCGACAGGCTGAGGGCTGCACCCAGTTTAGCTGTTTCATCTTTTTTCGTAAAAATAAACTGGTGAATTGGTATTTTGTTGAACTGAAGGAATATTTCTTTCATGTCCTCATATTTTGACGCAAGAGAGAGAACTAAGTAGGTTTCCGTATCTTCATTGAACTGTAAAATTCTTTCAAGTTCTTGGACATAATGGGCCTCTCTAAAGTTTCTGCCTGCTGTATCAATCAATACGAGATCATAGCTTGCGAATTTCTCCCGTGCACCCATATAATCTTCAAGATTATAAGCGACTTCTAAAGGAATATTTAGTAGTTTAGCGTACGTTCTCAATTGATCGATAGCAGCGATCCGGTAAGTATCAGTCGTTATGAAAGCTACTTTTTGATTTCTATTCAATACAGCGTCTGCAGCAAGTTTAGCCAAAGTAGTGGTTTTCCCTACGCCTGTGGGGCCGACTAAATGAACATACTTTTTAACAAAAGCCGGGCTTCCGATCGGTAGATTTGCAACTTTATTCTCAAAGTAATGCTTAATATTCAACTCGATTCTAGAAGCATCCATTCCTTCAGTCTCTTGTAAGTCTTCATCTTTTAAAATACTTACAAGATCATCTACTATCTGACTGTCTATCTCTTGACTAATCAAATGAGCAGCCAGCTTATCCAGTATCGTTAACTCGTTCACTGACTGTTGCTGTATCATCGTTTTCAACTGTTTAAGCTCTCGCATAACTTCACTATCATTATATGCAGGAACTTCTTTCTTTTTTATATCAATGGCTGGTTTTCGCTTGGAATCAGAAGGTAACGGCTGAACGGGGTCAACAGCAGCAATGACCTCAATATTCCGCTTTTTGAACATCCCAAGAAAGCCGCCCACTTTAATTTCCTTACTATTTAAAATCACGGCATCCTGCCCTAGACTTTTCTTCACTTTTTTCATAGCCTCCGGCATCGTCGGTGCCTGGAATTTTTTAACCTTCATTAACCGTTCACCACCCCTACACTTTCTACTTCGACGTTTGGATCGAGCTCGTTATATGATAAAACAATGACCTGTGGGAAAAATCTTTCCACCAGTTGTTTTAGATACATTCTCACGGCTGGTGAGCAAAGCAGAATGGGATGTTCTTCTTGAAGAGATACTTGATCTACTTGTTCAGAAACAGCCTTTAAGATGGTTTGTTGTGAATCGGGATCCAGGGATAAGTAATTGCCGTGTTCTGTTTGCTGAATATGATCTGCAATTAACTTTTCAACTTTACCTGATATCGTTATGACCCTCATGCTTTGGTCTTCCTTTTGATACTGGGTCGTAATTTGCGAAGCCAATGCCTGCCTGGAATATTCAGCCAGAAGATCCGAATCATTTGTCATTTTCCCGAAGTCTGCGAGTGTCTCGAAAATTACGGGTAAATTTTTAATGGAGACATTTTCTTTTAGTAATTTCGCTAAAACTTTTTGCACATCACCGATAGAAAGCGGTTCAGGAGTGACTTCATCTACGAGAATGGGATAGGATTGCTTAAGGTGATCGATCAATTGCTGTGTTTCCTGGCGCCCTAAGAGTTTATGAGCGTTCCTCTTAATAACTTCTGTAATATGTGTAGAAACAACGGATGGAGGATCAACCACCGTATAACCTGACAGTTCGGCTTCATCTTTAAGATCTTCTGTAATCCATTTTGCCGGTAACCCAAAAGCAGGTTCCGTCGTTTCGATCCCTTCAATTTCTCCATCATCCATTCCAGGACTCATCGTTAAATAGTGATCAAGCAGCAGTTCTCCTTTTGCCACTTGATCTCCTTTTATTTTTAATCGGTACTCGTTAGGCCCCAATTGTATGTTGTCTCGAATTCTCACGACAGGAATCACTATTCCGAGCTCTATCGCCAGCTGACGACGGATCATGACAATACGGTCAAGCAAGTCTCCTCCTTGACTTGTATCAGCTATCGGAATCAAAGCGTAGCCGAATTCAAATTCTACCGGGTCCATACTGATTAGATTAACTACATTTTCAGGAGACTTCATTTGATCACTTTGAGCTTCATCCGTTTCCTCCGGTTCTTCATGTTCTGGCTCTTGACTTTCTCTAGATAACCAGAAGCCTCCGAATATAAGAACAGAAGCTATCAAAGTTGTTAAGAAAAACGGAATAGGTGTAAGGCCGAGTAGAAATATCGTACCACCCGCTATATAAAGTAACTTAGGGTATCTTAACAGCTGGCTTGTCACATCTGAACCAAGGTTTCCTTGAGAAGCCACTCTAGTGACAACTATCCCTGTAGCAGTTGAAATAAGCAGTGCCGGGATCTGACTGACAAGTCCATCCCCTACCGTCAGCCTCATATATGTATCAATAGCTTCATTAAAAGACATTCCCATCTGAGCCATACCGATGATCAGTCCAAAAATGATATTCATAAGAACGATAATGATGCCGGCGATGGCATCACCTTTTACAAACTTACTTGCGCCATCCATCGCACCATAAAAATCCGCTTCATTTTCAATTTTTTCTCTTCTGTCTTTTGCTTGGTGCTCATTGATCATACCAGCGTTCAAATCTGCATCTATGCTCATTTGTTTCCCGGGCATAGCATCAAGAGTAAAACGAGCGGCGACTTCCGACACCCTTTCGGCCCCTTTTGTAATCACTAGAAACTGAATAATGACAAGAATTATGAATACAACAAAACCGACTAGAGGATTTCCGCCGATTACAAAAGTACCGAAAGTTTCTACTACTCCTCCTGCGTCAGCTTCAGATAATATCGATCTTGTGGTCGACACATTTAATCCAAGACGGAACAATGTCAACAACAATAATAATGTAGGGAAAACAGCAAATTGTAACGCTTCTTCCATATTCATAGATACTAATATGACGATAAGCGCTAAAGTAATGTTGATTAAAATTAAAAAGCTAAGAAGCCACCCAGGAAGTGGTATAACAAGCATAATGATAATTAGAATTACACCTAATAATACGGATAAATCTCTTGCTGACATTTGGGTCACTCCTTGAGTACTACACTTTTTTCTCCAGTCGATACACGTAAGCTAATATTTCAGCTACCGCTTTAAAAAATTGTTCATCTATCGGTCGATCTAATTCTGAACTCTGATACAGAGCTCGTGCCAATGGGCGGTTTTCAACCATCATCACTTCGTTAGCTTTCGCCACCTCTTTGATCTTTTGAGCCACAAAATCCACCCCTTTTGCTACGACGATAGGCGCGTCCGACACCTTCTCATCGTATTTGACCGCAATGGCAAAGTGAGTGGGGTTAGTAATGACTACATCTGCGTCAGGAACTTCACTCATCATTCTGGCTGCGGACATTTGACGCTGCTTCTCTTTGATTTTTGATTTAATTAACGGGTCGCCCTCGATGTTTTTATGCTCATCTTTCAAATCTTTTTTTGACATCCTGATATTTTTCTCATGATCATATCGTTGATAGACATAATCCAATGTTGATAACAGCAAGAGAGCTAAACCCGATGCCAGACCCATGATAATCGTTATATTTCCAAAAAATACGAGAGCATCTTCGACAGATTTCTGAGACATAAGCATCATCTGGTCTTTATTGACCCAAATGATAGCGAATGTGATCAAACCTACAATTGAGATCTTCAATAATGATTTAATAAGCTCAACTATCGCTCTTGCCGAAAAGATTCTTTTGGCCCCTTTGATCGGATCCATTTTTTTTAAGTCGAACTTCATAGGCTCTCCAGTGAATAAAATCCCGATTTGAACCAGGTTAGAAGCAATACCGGCAACGATCGCTATCCCCATGATGGGAGCAAGAATTTTTGCCATTTCTACGGTTATTTCCAGGAAGACGGCAGCTGTACTTTCTGTTGTAAGTTCCCAGTGAATGTACTCCTGAAAGGTCTTACTATACATCTCTGTTAACGACACCTGCATCTGACCGCCAAATAAATACAACCCGCCAAAGACCATTAAGAGTAAAAAACCTGTGTTTACATCCTGGCTTTTAGGAACTTGACCTTTTTTCCTTGAATCGCCACGTTTTTTAGGGGTAGCTTTTTCTGTTTTTTCATCGGCCGCAAAAAATTGCAGATCCAGTTTCATATAGCTCACGATTCGTCTCCTCCAAACAGCTGCATCAGCCCCTGCATCGTTTCTAACATCAATTCAAATAGATTTTGGATAAGCATGATATAAAACGTCATGGCAATCACTAATACAAACAATGCTACAAAAATTTTTAAAGGCAGCCCTACTACAAATACGTTAAGCTGCGGGACCGTCCGAGCGATAATCCCCAAAGCCACATCGACCAGAAACAGACATCCGACTATAGGAACAGCCATTAAAAAAGCGATGACAAACATTTGGTTGAATGAATCCACGATGTAGAGAATCCACGACTCTTCTTGCAGTGGGATGAGCCTGTCCAAAGGGATCAATTCATAACTGTAGAAGATACCGTCCAGCATGAGGTGATGGCCGTTAACAGCTAGTATGAAAAGCAGAGTGATAATGTACATATATTGACCGATCAAAGGGCTCTGTGCTCCGGTTTGAGGATCAATCACGTTCGCTATGGCAAAACCCATCTGGAAATCTATCAGCCCTCCGGCAATCTGAATCGCTGCTAAAATGATATAAGCTAATAAACCAACGGAAATTCCTACAGCCGCTTCTTTGAATATGAGTAAAAAGTAATTCTCGTCCACTGCCAAGTCTGGAATATCAACTGTAAAGTACATTAACGCCGCTAAGAAAAAGCTGAATCCAACCTTGTGCTGGGTAGGCAGATTACGATATGAAAATATCGGCAGTGTAACGAAAAATGAAGTGACCCTTACGAATATAAGTAAAAATGCTGGAAGATTTATTGCACTAATGTAATCGAGCATCTCTATCCGACCAGCATATTCAAGTTTTCAAAAACATTGGCTGTAAACTGCACCATAATTGTCAACATCCAAGGGCCGAAAAAAATCATTCCTATTAGAACGGCCACGATTTTTGGTATGAATGCTAACGTTTGCTCTTGAATCTGAGTGGTAGCCTGAAAAATACTGACCAATAAACCGACAGCTAAAGCTAATATTAGCAAGGGACCTGAAATGAGCAGAACAGTATAAATACCTTCTTTGGCGAATTCCAGGACTAATTCAGTTGTCATTTATGTAACCTCCTTCACCCATTTAGAAGCCTTCCAATAATGATTTTGAAATTAAATACCACCCATCAACTAAAACAAACAGTAATATTTTAAATGGTAATGAAATCATCACCGGAGGGAGCATCATCATCCCCATCGACATCAATACACTTGCAACTGCCATATCAATCACGAGAAAAGGAACAAAAATCATGAATCCCATTTGAAAGGCTGTTTTCAATTCGCTGATCGCAAAGGCTGGTACAAGGGTTGTCATCGGTACATCCTGAATAGTTTCAGGCTGATCCATTTCGGAATACCCCATGAACAAAGCTAAATCTTTCTGCCTTGTATGCTTAGCCATGAAATCTTTCATTGGAACACTCGCTTCTTCATAAGCCTCATCTAACGTGATTTCCTCATTAAATAAAGGAGTCAACGCTTGATCGTTGACCTCCTGAAATGTAGGAGCCATGATGAAAAAGGTCATAAATAAAGCGATACCTATGAGCACCTGATTAGGCGGCATTTGCTGAGTAGCCAGTGATGTCCTTACGAACGAAAGAACGATAAGTATTCTCGTAAAGCTCGTCATAAGAATCAAAATACCAGGAGCAAGCGATAAAACAGTTAATAAAAGCAAAAGGCGGACAGACGTTGCTACGTCTTCAGGATCTGAACCGGAAAAGATATCAACAAATTCACTCATGATTGATCATCCTTCCTATTCATCGATTTCCGCCTATTCTCTTTCATTTCATTCAGCTGCTTTTCAAATAATTGCTGGAACTGAACGGTAGATGATTTCTCGCTTTGGTTTTGGTTAGATTTCGCTCTATTTTTTAAAAATTCTCCGAACCCTTTTTGAATGATATCCTGCTGCTCCTCCTGCTTTACGAGGTTATCCTTCGTCGCTTGATCTGTGATCTCTGTAATCAGATTGATAGAATCACCAACACCGACTACGTAAACCTCGTTTCCGATACGTACGGCTTGCAGCGATCTGTTAGGAGCAAGGGTAACTCCTCCCAATGTTTCCATCGTTCGATTTTTTTGGAACATTTTACTTCGTTTGTTGAAAAACTTTAGTAAACCATAAATAAGTGCTAATACTAAAAGTAAAGCAAAAATTAATTTAATGATATTCCAAATCATAGAGGGGTTCTCTTCTGAGTCAGCTGAAGGTATCTCTTGCTCAGGAGAATTCACTCCACTCTCATCAGAACCACATCCCTGCATCTCAGGGTTCTCAGCACAATCAGTAACTGACGGACTCGCTGACACAATAGACCCAAAAGATAAAATGATTGCCCCGGCCATAAATAACAGTGCTGTACTTTGAATCATTCTTCGTATCATTTAAATCCCTACTCTTTAGTTTAGTGCTTTTTGTATCGCTTCGATGACTCGCTCTGCTTGAAACGGTTTGACGATAAAATCTTTAGCTCCTGCTTGAATCGCATCTACAACCATTGCTTGCTGTCCCATTGCCGAGCACATGATGACCTTCGCATTAGGGTTGACCGCTTTGATTTCTTTCAATGCTGTAATTCCATCCATTTCAGGCATAGTTATATCCATTGTGACTAAATCAGGATTTTGTTCCTTATACATTTCCACAGCTTTCTGACCATCTTCCGCTTCCCCTGCAATTTCATATCCGTTTTTTGTCAAAATATCCTTAACCATCATTCTCATGAATGCTGCATCATCAACAATCAAAATTTTTTCTCCCATTCCAATCTCCTCCTTAAGCTCTATCTCAGTTTTTTCAATCTATCTTTCTGACTTAATATATCCGTCACACGAACTCCGAAGTTCTCATCAATTACGACAACTTCCCCTTTAGCCATCAGCTTCTCATTGACATGGATATCTACAGGTTCACCAGCTAATTTGTCCAATTCAACTACAGAGCCTGATGTCAATTCTAAAATTTCTTTAATTGTCCGTTTCGTGCGACCTAATTCAACCGTGACTTTTAATGGTATATCCATGAGCATGTCCAAATTATGCTGTTCATTTGTATTCAATTGCACATGTTCGAAATCAGAAAATTGAGCATTCTGAACGTTTGAATTGTTCAATCCTTGGCCGCCGGCACCGCCTAACAGCTCTGGCTTTTTTTCAAACTTGTCTTTTTCCTGTTCATTTGATTTCATCGGTTCCTCAATCTCCGGCTCAGAAGCTTTCTCTTCTCGGGACAGCATTGGATCATCTTCTGGAGGATTTAGCAGTTCATCCACTAGACATCTGGCAAAAGGTATCGGTAGCAGCTGCATAATATTCGAGTCTATCAATGAGCCTACTCTCAACTTAAATGAAACCTTTATTAACACTTCATCTTCAGGGATTTGTTCAGTACCCTTGTTTTCTACTAGATTCAGTACATTAATCGTCGGAGGTGTGATATCGATTTTTTTGTTAAATACTGTGGATAAGCTTGTGGCAGCTGAACCCATCATTTGGTTCATCGCTTCCTGTACAGCACTTAAGTGGATATCATTCAATTCCTCTGTGGGCGATTGACCATCCCCGCCCAGCATGAGATCTGCGATAATAGCAGCATCCGCACTTTTTATAACTAACAGGTTTTCCCCTGAAAAACCGTCCGTGTAATTTACATTTACGGCCACATGCGGCTTAGGAAATTCATCGGTTAACTGGGAGCGTTTGATAGTTGATATGGCCGGAGTCGTAATTTCAACCTTTTGATTCAGTAAAGAGGACAGGGCAGTTGCTGAACTTCCAAACGAAATATTCCCGATTTCGCCTAAAGCATCTTCTTCTAGTGTAGAGATATATTTTTCTACATCAGAGGATTCTGCACTCTTTTCTTTTTTTTCATCTTCTCCACCGCCGTTAAGCAGTGCATCTATTTCATCTTGCGAAAGCATGTCGTCACTCATCATAGTCTGAACCCCCTTGATACTCACTTAATACTTGAACAGCCAGCTTATTTTTGATTTTTCCTGGCTGAATCTGGAACTTTTCTTCTTCATCAACCCGAAGGCTCATCGGCTCATCGATCAATTGATCCAGTCTTATAACGTCACCTTCATTAAGCCTCAGAAACTCTTCGATCGACATATCAGCTTCACCTAGAATCGCACTGACATCAACTTCCGCCAGTTTCAACGTATTTGACAAAGCTTTGTATTCCTCAGGGTCACTTTCCTTCTGCTGCTGGTTCTGCATCCAATAATGAACAGACAGTTTAGGGATGATAGGCTCCAGCACCACATGAGGGATACAAATGTTGATCATTCCACTGGCTTCCCCTATCGACGTATTTAATGATACGACAACGACAGTTTCATTCGGGGAAACCATTTGCAGAAACTGAGGGTTCACTTCCATTTCTTCTAAAATTGGCTCAATTTCAACTATTGAACCCCAGGCTTCCTGATAATTTCCTAGTGAGTTCTCAAAAATCTGTGTCATTATCGTAGTTTCAATTTCTGTCAGATTCTGCACCTTGTTGACGCCGCTTCCTCTTCCTCCTAATACACGATCCATCATCGCGTAAGCAATCTGTGGATTAGTCTCCATGAGAATACGTCCCTCTAGAGGAGGTACTTTGAATATATTTAAAATAGTCATTGTCGGTATGGACCGAATGAATTCTTCATATGGTAATTGATCGACAGATGCGACAGTTATGTTCACATAAGTTCTTAACTGGGCTGAAAAATAAGTTGTCAATAACCTGGCGAAGTTTTCATGAATTCTAGATAAGCTGCGTATTTGATCTTTAGAGAATCTTAAAGCCCTCTTAAAGTCATACACTTTCACTTTTTTCTCTTTTTCTTCTATTTTTAACTCCTCTGCATCCATTTCTCCCGTGGACAGTGCGGATAGCAAGGAGTCGATTTCTGATTGTGATAATACCTCTTCTGCCAAAGTCTCACCTCCACCTCATCAAGACCACTCTTATTATTGAAGTACTTTATCGATCGTGTACACATCTGTGACTTGCCCTTCTGTCATAAGCTCATTCAGCTTCACCTTCAGCTTTTCTTCAAGGTCTGCAAGCCCAGATTTAAAGTCTTCTGTGTTCATTACAGCAAGTTCCTTCAACAAAATATTCTGCATTTGGAAATCTCTTTTCTCCAGTTCCTCCAGTGCTTCTTTACTGTCAGTCACTACTTGAAAACTGATGCGGACAAAATCACCACTCTCAAGGTCTGTTGTAATCTCGTCCGTCACAAGAGAAGCCTCTACCATTTCATCAATCGACCGCTCCCCATCAGCCTCGGATTCGTTTATATTCATGACAAGAACGAGAGCTACAACACCAAGAACACTGATCGTTCCCAGTACAATAAGCATGGTTCGAAATACATTACTTTTCATTTTCTCCACCTGCCTTGTTTACGATTCTGACCAATCCGACCTCTCTGTAAAAACGCTTCATTTCTTTCATGACCTTTTCATGGTCGTCTTTCACAACGAAGCTTTTGCCTTGTATTGTCGTAATGGTCGTATCAGGATTGCACTGAATCTTTTCTATGTAAATAGGGTTAAACCAAAAAGTCTCTCCATTCAGCCTCGTTAATGAAATCATGTAGGTGTTGGGGGCTGAAAAAACCCCCTCCCTCCTTTATTATCGTTTTAGATTCACAAGCTCTTGTAAAATTTCATCTGAGGTCGTGATGATACGGGTATTTGCCTGAAACCCTCGCTGAGCTGTAATCATTTCTGTAAATGCTTCCGCAAGGTCAACGTTTGACATCTCTAAGGAGCCGGAAACCATTTGGCCTGTTCCGTTCTCACCAGCGGCAGATAAATCCTCAAGACCATTCAGACCGTCCTCGTCATCGCTAAATAACCCCGCATTATCGGTATTTCTATACGTGCTTCCGCCAACTTTCTCGAGTCCTTCCGGGTTAGAGAAATTAGCGAGCAGTATTTGCCCGGCTTCTTGCGGATTGCCGTTCCCGTCTACGTAACCTACTGTTCCGTCCGACTGAACATTAAAGCTTTGAGCATCTTCAGGTATTGTGATAAGACCCGCTTGTCCGCTAGGAGAAGAATCTCCTCCCTCGGGTGTATTATAGGACTCTCCCACCAAATATTTACCATCCGCATTTACGATGGCACCATCACCATCCAGGTAAAAGTTACCAGCTCTCGTGAAGGTTGTATCTACAGCTCCGAGATCATCAATTGTTTTAGCTTCCGGATCAATTGCAGTATCCGCCGTCCCTTCTGCTAGAACGAACATTCCGTCTCCTTCAATAGAAATATCCAGAGGACGATCCGTCGTTTGCCGATTTCCCTGAGTGTGGATGCTGTCGATCGAACCCATCTGAGAACCAAGACCTACTTGAGCAGGGTTGACCCCTCCGCGCAGATTTTCTATAGAGCCCTGAGCACCTGAAACAGACTGGCTCATCATATCTTGAAATGAAACACGGCCTTTCTTGAACCCGCTTGTGTTTACGTTTGCGATGTTATTGCCGATTGTATCTAACGATGTCTGAAAACCTTTCATACCTGAAATTCCTGAATACATTGAACGTAGCATAGTGCTATCATTCCTTCCTTTTATGTTTAGCTTACTTCATTCAGTCAGTAAGCTTTGAAGGCCTCCCTTACTCGGGTCCAGCCTAGTCATTCAAAATAATCGTGCCGTTAATGTTAGTGAAAATATGAGACTCCGTATCATCTTTATTCATGGCGGTGACTACTGTATTGTTTTTAGTACTGACCACAAGTGCAGCATCCTTGAGAACTACTAAGGAGTCGGTAACACCTTTAGATTTTGCTTCAGACATCCTTTCGGAAATCCTTTGCCACTGCGAGTCATCAATTTTGATGTTTCGATCATCCAGCCTTTGCTGCGCATGCTTGCTGACATTTAAACCACTTGCTTCCTGTAAGGCATCCTTAAAAGAAGATTGAGAATTTTTATGTACCTTTTTATATGTGTGTACAGGCATTGATTGATGCAGTTGATGAATACGAGGGTCCATCATGGATCACTTCTTTCTAAACATTTGCTTCTGCAACTTTGTTTATGTCTTCTATTGCCACTTCTGCTCCGTTATCCATTGTCAGAAAAGCTTCTCCATCCGCCTGGCTGACTGACTGAACTTTGCCGGCATTATATTGTGAAACTGCTCCAGTTTCTTGATCGTACTCCGGATAAGTCACTTCTTTCCCAATAAGTCCGCTGTACTGAATAACCGGCATAAGGCTTTGGTTATTTGTGAATTTTTCCATCATTTGTGACATATTCGTCATTTGTTCCAAACTTGAAAACTGAGCCATTTGAGAAACAAATTCCTTATCTTCCATCGGATCAAGCGGATTCTGATTCTGTAACTGAGCCATTAAAATCTTTAAAAAGTCGTCCTTTCCTAAATCACTGCTTCCTGTACTTTTCCGTGTCTGATTATTCAAGTAATAAGACGGATCGATACTCGTCATAACTAATCACCTACACTTTCTCGTTCATAAGGACTTCCTGGAAAGATACTTCTTCTCCTTCAGCATGTGGTTCATCTGAAGATTCTTGTTCTTCCTGACTGGAATCTCGTTGATGTCCGAAATCTCCAGCCTCTTTGTCATGTTCCGTTAAAAACTGCTCGCCTGAAGTCATATCCGTTTTTTCCACCACTACCTGCTGAGGTGAGAACATATGCCTTAATTGATTCATGTTGCTATCGAGCATATCTTTGGCTGCCTGTGAAGTTACTAGAATCTTCACCGTCATTTCCCCATTCATCTGCATGAGTCTCACCGTCATATCTCCTAGTTGCCGGGGGTTAAGGCGAATGTTCAATTCTGTCATACCAGAAGAATTCGAAAACATACGAGAAGACTTCATCATTTGGTCAAACTGTTCCATGAACTGGCTTTGCATCATAGGTTGAGATTGGCTTGAATTCAAGTGAATCACATGCTGCTCTACTTTTGTCATATTCATTGAGAGATGTGCAGAAGATAGATGTGGAGCGGGCGCCTGTTCAGACTGAGTGAGCTTAGTTATTGATTGTGAAAGCCACTTAGCCATATCTTTTGATGTCACTTGAGCTTGTTGAGCATAATTAACTACCATTGATTTCCGGTCAGAATAATTCTTCACTAAATCGGAAAGAAGCTGTTGCTGCTCTTGGCTGCTGCCTTTGCTTGCTCTAGACAAGGTTTCATTAAAAACACCTGGATCCTTAGAAGCTGCTGCCAATTTTGTAACTTGATCGACAATTTGTTTCAATTCAATGATCGTTTTCTGATCTAATGTCACTTTTTTCGTTTGATGCACTGCATCACCTTGCGAAAACAGTTTCCCTGTCAGTTGTTCAAATTTCCCCCATAGTGATTGGAGTTGCTTCTCTGGTGATCCTTCACCATTTACAGATAATGATTTACCGGAGCCCCATTCCATAGGCGGCTGCATAAAAGACATCATGACGCTTCTATTGTCAAATATGGATGCAGAAGCTACTTCGGTATGAAGGTCTTTCAGAAATTCTGATAGCTTAACCTGCTCCTTTTCATTTAATGAAGGAAGTTCTTTGCTAGTCATACTGAATAACTGTTCGAATTCTTCTGGCATACCATCATCTTTCCAAAGGGCTGCTTTAGATAAGTCCGTATTCTCAATCTTTTCAAACAATCCTCTCATATCTAAATCACCTGAAGCACCGCTCATAGTAATCCCGAAACCCTTCAACTCTTCCTTAACCATTTCGATTAAACTTTCGATGTTTTCTTCCCCTACTAATTCACCCTGCAGTAAATCCTCAAAAGCTGTCATCAGCTTGGAATGCTCACCTTTACGCTCCACGTTGTTTAAGGGTGAGAGAAATTGACCGGGCATGGACTTAAATAACTGCATCATTTCCATTATTTCACCTCCTTTCAAAGCATTCTGTTTACTGCTCTTCCGTCATTAAACTCGTTAATTGTGCAGCAGCTTCAGGAGACATTTCTCCTAATACAGCCCCGCGCGCATCGCTTTGCATTTCGGAAAGAAGGGAGACGGCAAGAGAACCTTCCATATTTTCCAGAATAGGCGCCGCAGCTTCCTCGTCCATCTCCTGGAAAGATTCGGCCATTTCAGAAATATTATCGGTTTCAGTCTCTTCATTAGAAGTCTCTGCTGCCTCAGAAGCTGATTCTAAATTAGCTTCCAACTTTGTAATGGTCTGATTCAATTCATCTATCGTGGCGTCTTTACTACTGTTATCGCCTTCCAGCTTTTCGATTTCTGCTTGATAATCCGCAATGGCCGATTCATAGTGGTCTGTGGTCCGCTGCTCATTCTCTTCTGACTGAGTCGTAACCAGGCTTGATACGCCTGGTATTTTGTTGGCAAACTCCTCTCCTTTATCCAAAACATTGATTCCCATCATGCTTATTACAATTAGCGTAATAGTCAGTGCAAATATTGTCGGTACTACAATGACTAAGAAAAACCATTGAAAACGATTTTGGCTTTCCTCCCTGCTTTTTGCCATTTAATCACCTGTTCTTATAATTTAGATATTGTCTTGTCGATACCTCATCCATAGCTTTACTTTCTTCTGCTTTTAGCCAATCCTCGTGCTGAGTCAGTTTTTTTTCAATCAACTTTTCAAATTTCTTCACTTCAATATGCGCTGACGACAGGTTGTCATGTGCTGTTTCCATAACTGATCTTGCCTGCTGTACTCTGGGCTGGAGATTTAAGATTTTTTTATTCAACTGATCAATATATTGTTCATGAAGTATGAAGTTTTGCGCTCGAACCTTCGTCTCCCTCAATTCTTCATGGAACTTTTCTTCAGCATTTTCTTTTTCTTTTAGGGCTTCATAAAGTTCAGTAGCCACAGACTCAAAACGGTCGACTTGTTCTTGATATATTTTTTGCTTAGCTATCTTATCTCGGTCTTGTAAATCTTTAATCTTATGAAAAGCTTGTAAACTTGTCATACAAAAACTCCTTAAGAAAATAACTGAGAAAGAATGTCGGTGGACTTCTCAATAGTTGAAGGCTCATGTACATCCTGCTTTAAAAAATCAATGATAGAAGGATGGTATTTAATCGCTTCATCAATGTCACGGCTGCTCCCTCTTTTATATGCACCAATTTGTATTAATTCACTATTCTCTTCATATGTAGCTAATAAAGAACGTAGACGAGAAGCTGATTGCTTGTGTTTGTTCTCGGTCACCTGGTTCATTACTCGGCTTATAGATTTCAATATGTTAATGGCAGGAAAATGGTTTTGTTCTGCTAATCTTCTGTCTAAAACAAAATGCCCGTCTAGAATTCCCCTTACCGTATCAGATATCGGCTCATTCAAATCATCGCCATCTACTAAAACCGTATAAAATGCTGTAATCGACCCATTTTTGCTCGTACCTGTCCTTTCGAGAAGTTTAGGTAAGGTAGCAAAAACTGAAGGTGTATACCCTTTAGTAGTTGGTGGTTCACCTGTCGCCAAGCCGATCTCCCGCTGTGCCATAGCAAACCTGGTGACTGAATCCATTAAGAGGTTTACGTCATAGCCCTTTTCTCGAAAATATTCACTGATAGCCGTCGCTGTATAGGCTCCTTTCATTCTCATCAATGCCGGCTGATCAGAAGTAGCTACTATGACTATTGAGCGCTTGAGCCCCTCAGGTCCTAAATCATTCTCGATAAATTCTCTTACTTCCCGGCCTCGCTCTCCGATTAAAGCAATCACGTTGATATCAGCCGAACTATTCCTCGAAATCATACCTAGCAGCGTACTCTTCCCTACACCGCTGCCTGCGAATATCCCTACGCGTTGTCCCCTTCCTACGGTCAGTAAAGAGTCTATGGCTCTTACTCCAACCTGAATAGGTGATTTTATCGTCGGTCTTTCTAGCGGGTTAGGAGGGTTCTGGTCGGTGGGGAATGTCTTTAAACCTTTTGGAAGCTTTTGATTATTCATCGGACGGCCTAGAGAGTCTAACACTTGACCGATCAAACCAAGACCCGCTTTAATTTTCAATGGACCATTTGTCCCTTCAACTAAACTGCCCGGTCCGATTTCTTTAATCTCAAGGTATGGCATGAGCAGCAGGTTTTCATCGTGGAAGCCAACAACTTCAGCTTCGATTTTTTTTGCTGTACCTGAAGGCGTATGGATGTAGCATAAATCACCAATCGATGCTTCCGGACCTTTCGATTCAATCATTAATCCTATAACCCGGTGCACCTTACCAAATCGTTTATATGTATCTACCTTTTCGATGCTGTCCATGTATAGCTGTTTATTCATCAGGTTTCTCCTCATGCACGATTTGGAACAGCTTCTGCCTTAATTCCTGTAATTGAGGTTCAACCCCCGCAATTATTTGCCCGAAGGGCGACTCGATTATACATCCAGAGCGCTCCACGCTGTCCTTTATATAAATACTTAACGTAGAATTGAATTCTGTGATCGAATCAAGTTCTTCCCTTTGAGAATGCAAAATCGGATAATCATCAGGATGGACATACACAATGATTTCAGCCTGATTCTTCACTTCCTCCAGAGCTCTTTTTACAATTTCCACAAAAATCGACGGATGCTCTTTCAGCTCGCAATTTATTATTTTCTCTGCGCTTTTCATAGCAATGTCCATGATCGTCTCCTCACTAGATCCCACCGTCAAACGATAATCTTTTTTAGCGAGTTCAATCAGCTGGTTAGCTTGAGAGATTTTGTTCAGGTATTCGTCATAGCCTTCTTTGTTTCCTTGTTCAAAACCCTTTTTAAACCCTTCTTTTTCTGCGTTTTCTACAAAGTTTTTTCGTTGTCTTTCCCAGTCTTGTTTCTGTCTCTGAATTTCCTCTTCCGTTTCCTTCATTATAAGTGTAGATTGAGCTTCAGCTTTACGAACTTTCTCTTCTGCTTGGCCCACCAATTCATTAGCTTTGATGTCGTTATCATCATAAAGTGTCGTTTTCCCTTTATTCAACTGAATCTTCTTTATTCCAATTACCCGATTCTCTGAAGAAGAACTATGGCTAGACAATGATGTCATCTCCTCCGCCTCTGGCTATGACAATTTCTCCCACTTCTTCTAGTCTTCTTATCGTGGAAACTACTCTTGTTTGCGCCTCTTCTACGTCTCTTAAGCGGACAGGTCCCATGACTTCCATTTCTTCTTTGAACGCCTCAGACATACGCTCTGACATATTGCTGAAAACTAGATCTTTCACCTCGTCGCTAGAAACTTTAAGCGATAGCCGCAAGTCATCATTTTCAACTTCACGAATGATACGTTGAATGGCTCGATTGTCCAATGAAACAATATCTTCAAAGACGAACATCCTTTTCTTAATTTCTTCAGCAAGTTCAGGATCCTGTATTTCTAAAGCATCAAGAATAGTTCTCTCTGTAGTGCGGTCTACTCCGTTAAGCACCTCGACTACTGCAGGAATCCCTCCGGTTTCTGTATAGTCGTGCGTGACAGTAGCAGAAAGTTTTTTTTCTAAGATGTTTTCCACCTGACTGATAACCTCAGGAGAAGTAGAGTCCATAGTTGCAATCCGTCTTGCTACATCTGCCTGCAGTTCCTGCGGGAGTTCAGATAGAATTTGACCTGATTGCGATGCATCTAAATACGATAATACTAATGCAATTGTTTGAGGGTGCTCATTTTGTATAAAGCTAAGAATCTGACTGGGATCTGCTTTCCTTGCAAAATCGAAAGGTTTAACTTGCAGGGATGAAGTCAGCCTCCCAATAATGTTAGAAGCTTCCTCATCACCTACAGCTTTCTCAAGAATGGTCCTGGCATAGCCAATACCACCCTGTGAAATATAATCTTGTGCTATAGCGATTTGATGAAATTGCTCTAATATTTCTTCTTTCTGCTTCGAATCTACTTTTTGAACGGATGAAATCTCTAAGGTGAGTCGTTCCATTTCTTCTTCTGTCAGATGTTTGTATACCTGTGCTGCAACATCCGGACCAAGAGAGATAAGCAGAAGAGCTGCCTTCTGCTTGCCTGATAACCCGTTCTTTTGATAGGCCATATTGGTCCCTCCTTAATCTTCTGCAATCCATGAACGAAGTAGTTTCGCAAAGTCTTCTGGTTTTTCTTTGGCCATTCGTTCTAGCTGCTTACGTCTTACAGTTGCATCTGTTTCTTTCTCTTCTAAATCTGGAATTGAGATCGGCTGTGGTTCAGCTGCCTCTTCGAAAACCTCTTCTTCTTCGTAATCTTTGCTTCTTCTTCTTAGAAGTCTCCATATCAGGAAAATCACTACTAACAGCAAAAGACCTCCTGCGATGTAGGCCCATAACGGAATATCAGCTGGTTCTTCATTAAATTGTGGCTGAGCGTCAAATTCCTGAAATACAATCGAAGCTTTCTCCTCAGAATCTACTTCTCCATAACTGCCATCGATTGAAGTGGTGATCATTGAATCCAAAATAGATTGGATGCTTTCTTCCACCGTCAGCTGTTCTTGCTCATTCAGAGTCTGTACTTCGCCTTGTTCATTTTCACCTTTCGTATTATCAACAGCTACTTGGATACCTAAATCACGAACTTTGAATGGACTTTCTTCAATATTCCTTTGAATGCGATTGAATTCATTATTGATAGTCTCCTTAGACATTTCATAATCGCCATTTCCTTCACCGTCTTCTGCTTCATAACCAGGAACATCCTCTTCTCCTGTCCCTGCTACTCCACCAGCCGGAGTTCCGCCTTCATAAGTCTCTTCAATTCGTTCTATACTTACGGGCAGCCCTTCCAACGCTTCTTCATCAAAAGGTTCCACTAATTCCTCTGTTCGCTGTTCTTGGGTGAAGTCAATATCAGCAGTGACTGTGGCTACAACCTTATTCGGCCCCATCATCGTCCCCAGCATCTTTTGAACGCGCTGCTGAATATCTTTCTCAATGTCCTCTTTTACTCCTTGTTGATATGTATAGGCATCCGTATTATTTGCATTTTCCGAATTATTTTTATCATAATAATTAAAGTTCTGGTCCATGATGACGATATTATCTGTAGGAAGATTAGGAACTGACTTTGATGCTAAATTATAAAGTGTTTCCACTTCCTCATTTTGGATATCATGACCAGGCTCAACATTTAATACGATCGAAGCGGAAGCTTCTTGATTTGTTTCAGACATGAAAACTTCTTCCTCAGGAACATTGATCATAACCTGCGCGTCGGCAATCCCTGAAATACCGGACATTAAGCTGGCAAGTTCTGACTGCATAGCATCGAGCTTTATGACATCAAATTCATTATCTGTCATGCCCCAGGAAACATTTCCGCTAAAAAATCCGTAGTCTATATTCCCACTGTCAGGTAATCCTGCTGCGGCAAGATCGACGAGTAATGTTTCAGCTTGTGCTTCAGGTACGCGGATAGTCGTTCCCCCGCTATCCAGCTCATAAGAAACTCCTCTGACATCAAGTTCTTCTTTGACCTGCCCCACTTCTTGAAGTGATAAGTCACTGTACAGGGGAACCATTTTGGAACTTGCAGCAAAAAAACTAGCTAAAGATAATAGAATCACAAACCCAATGATTGAACCTAGTAAAAGTCCTTTTTGCTTTGTGCTTCGTTCCTTCCAGAACGTTGAAGTTCTTTTCGTTAATACATATATTTTTTCTTTCATGATTGCCCCCAAAAAAAGCACAATTTAAGAGAATAAGTATGGTACCTTAATTAAATTGAACTGTAGTTATACTTGCATACGCATAATTTCTTTGTAGGCCTCGACTACCTTATTACGCATTTCTATGGTGGTTTGCATTGTGACACTCGCTTTTTCTGATGCGATCATGACTTCATGAAGATCATCTATTTCTCCATTTGCCAATGCCTTCGTCATATTATTTGAGCCCCCCTGGGTTTGATTGACATTCTCAATCGCCATCTTTAAATTGTCAGCGAATTTTGAATGGGCTTCGCCAGGTGAAATGTCCTTGGCATTCTGTGCCCTTGGCACTTGAATTTGATCATTGGAAATTGGTGTGATGTTCATAGTAAGATGCCTCCTTATTTTCCGATTTCTAATGCTTTCATAAGCATGCCTTTTGAAGCATTCATCGCAGTAACGTTCGCTTCATAGGAGCGGGTGGCACTCATCATATCCACTGTCTCCTTCAAAGGGTCTACGTTAGGCATTTCAACATATCCATCTTCATTAGCGTCAGGATGGCTTGGATTATACGCTTGCTTGAACGGCTCATCATCTTCCTGGATTTCTACCGCCTTGACTCCTCCTTGGCCGGCCGCCGAATTTTGAGACTTCGCTTTTTGTAAGAAAGAGCTGAAAGATTGATCTTCAGGCTGCAGCTGCACCATTTTTCTACGGTAGGGCTCCCACTCTCCATTTTCATTGACAGTGGCTCTCGTTGAGCTTGCATTTGCCATATTGGATGACGCTACATCCATACGGAGCCTCTGAGCCGTCAGCGCACTGCCGCTTGCGTTCATAGCATTAAAAATACTCATTTTTAATTACCTCCTCTAATGACACTTTTTAAACTATTGAACTTCCCGCTTATACGATCAACCAGAGCTTGATATTGAATTTGATTTTTAGCCAGATCGTTCATTTCCTTGTCTATGTCGACGTTGTTGCCATTATGGTTATATGTAGTACCTTCTTTCCTCACTGTTTGATGAGTAGTCGATTGGCCATTGCCAAAGTTGAGATGTCTTTCGTTCGTGCGCTTAGCGCTGACCCCCATCTCTTCGCTGAGAACATTCTTGAAGACGACGTCCTTGGCTTTGTACCCCGGCGTATCTACATTGGCGATATTTTCTGAAATTGCTTGATTTTTTTTACTGGAATGGTTTAAAGAGCTCTCTAACGTGGTAAATGTATCATTAAACAGTTTCAAAGCGTAATACCTCCCTCATTTGACAATAATCCACAAATAATAAATCTAACCTCAAAAGAATTAGATGAATTACCTATTAAGGCAGTGATAATTTACTATTATTTCTAAAATTCAAAACTTTTATCCCGGTACTTTTCGATCATAAAGAGAGCATTTTATACTTCTTTGTCGAAAACACTACTATAAAGAACATTATCACACAATTATGTAATAAAATAAATTATATTTTGAAACATATTAAAAAGACTACTAAAGAAGTGGTATTACCTACTTTCGAACATTAAATTCGTTAATAATAACCAATTAAATAGGTCTAAAAACACACAAAAAAAAACAGTTCTTAAATTAAGAACTGTTTTTTAGCTGCCATTTTTTATTTTTTTACATTTTTGTAATTTTAATTAAAAATCCTACAGAAGAAAAACTCCCTGTTTAGAGTGAGGGCGGGGCGCCTTTTCGTACTTGCTTCCACTCATCCTGCATTCTTTTTCTCATATCTTGCACACATATAAAAGGAAGTTATAGTGGAACACTCTCCAGCTTTCGTTTGGAAGCTATGAGACTTCTTTAGATACGATCCTCAATAATTTCGGTTCTTTTACGTCACACAGGTTAAGGGAAACAAAAATGCCTGCTGGAAGACCTGGTCATTTTCCAAGAAAAATCAGACTGTTGAGCTCATTCTCAACAGCCTGACGTATTTCTAGTAAAAAAGTATCTTTCAATGAACATTACATTGATTAATTAGATCGAAGTTTTTGTAATTCAACTAAGAAATTGTTGTTGAGGACTTTAATATACGTCCCTTTCATGCCTAATGAACGTGATTCAATAACGCCGGCACTCTCAAGTTTACGAAGTGCATTGACGATCACTGAACGCGTAATTCCTACTCTATCTGCAATTTTACTTGCAACTAGCAGTCCTTCATTACCTTCCAGTTCTTCAAAGATGTGTTCGATGGCTTCTAATTCACTATATGATAAAGAACTGATTGCCATTTGTACTACCGCTTTGTTACGGGCCTCTTGTTCAATTTCTTCAGTCTTCTCATGAAGGATCTCCATTCCGACTACGGTGGCCCCGTACTCTGCAAGTAATAGATCATCTTCATTGAAACTTTCATTTAAGCGGCTAAGGATTAAGGTTCCTAGTCGCTGTCCTCCACCGATAATAGGGACGATGGTAGTCAATCCTTCTTCAAACAACTCTTTGTTTTCTACAGGAAACGCTGTATATTCACTCTCGATATCCAGGTTCGGAGTAGTTTCTTTAATGTTGAATAAGTTCTGAGTGTACTCCTGTGGGAATTGACGTTCAGAAAGCATGTCTTTCATACGTTCGTTTTCAATTTCCTGTTTAATGGCAAAACCTAATAATTTACCTCTTCTGCTTAAAATAAAAGTATTGGCTCCGATGACATCTCTTAAAGTGGCAGACATGTCATTAAAATCCACCGATTTCCCAGTAGTTTTTTGCAGCATTGCGTTGATTCTTCTTGCGCGGTTTAATAATTCCATTGTTGTTCCTCCTTGCGAATACGTTATAGTATAAATCTGCTTAAGTCTTTATTTTTAACAATAGTAGCAAGCTTGCTCTCTACGTATTGAGGGGTTATTTCAATTGTTTCCAGCGTAACATCCGGAGCTTCGAACGATAGATCCTCCAAAAGCTTTTCAAGGATCGTATGAAGCCTTCGGGCGCCAATGTTATCTGTTTCCTGGTTCACTTCATAAGCGATTTCCGCAATCCTAGTAATAGCATCGTCAGAAAATTCCACCTTTATACCTTCTGTTTCAAGAAGGGCTTTATATTGTTTGATTAGAGCATTAGAAGGCTCGATCAAAATACTTCTGAAGTCCTCCACTGTCAATTTATTTAACTCTACCCGAATCGGGAATCGTCCTTGCAATTCCGGGATCAAGTCGGAAGGTTTGGCCATATGGAATGCTCCTGCAGCGATGAACAAAATATGATCGGTGGAAACCGGCCCATATTTTGTGACAATGGTCGACCCTTCGATGATTGGAAGTATATCTCGCTGGACACCTTCTCTTGAAACGTTGCCCTGATTTTCTCCCTTGGCAGCTACTTTATCGATTTCGTCGATGAAGATCATGCCTGATTGTTCGACCTTTTCTACCGCTTCCTGTCCAATTTCATCCATATCCACGAGTTTTTGAGCTTCCTCCTGAGTCAGGACTTTACGCGCTTCACTGACAGGGAGTCTGCGCTTCTTCTTTTTCTTTGGCATGAATTGACTGAAGGCATCCTGCATATTCATGCCCATCTGCTCCATTCCCGACCCTTGCATCATATCAAACATGGAAGATTGTGACTCCTCTATTTCTACAGTAACCATATGGTCCTCAAGTTCACCTAAATCCAACTGCTGTTTGATACGTTTTCTTTTCGATTCTACTTCCGTTTCCTCATCCGCATTTTCCTTCTGTGTTGACTCGTTTTCGTTTTGCTGGAAAAGCATTTCAAAAGGGTTTTTCATTGTATTGCCCTGCTTTTTCTTAGAAGGTACAAGCAATTTGACTAATCGCTTATTCGCCTGCTCTTCAGCTTTGCCCTTCACAGACTCCATTTTCTGTTCCTTTACCATTCTTACAGCCATTTCAACGAGATCACGCACCATTGATTCAACATCACGGCCGACGTACCCGACTTCGGTAAATTTAGTAGCTTCCACTTTTACAAAAGGAGCTCCTACCAGCTTGGCCAGTCTCCTTGCTACTTCCGTTTTACCTACTCCTGTAGGACCCATCATCAAAATGTTTTTAGGAACGACTTCGTTCTTCAAATCATCCGTCAACTTCATACGACGATACCTGTTTCGCAAAGCTACAGCAACGGATTTCTTCGCATCTGTCTGACCTATTATATATTTGTCCAACCGCTCGACTATTTGTTTTGGAGTTAAATCAATAGACACGATACAAACCTCCTCATTCCAGGACCTCTAAAGTGATCTGGTCGTTAGTAAACACACATATTTCCCCAGCTATTTCAAGCGCAGCATGGGCGATTTGTCTGGCCGACTTCTCTGGTGAGTATCTTTTCAATGCACGGCCCGCGCTCAGCGCATAGTTTCCGCCAGAGCCAATGGCTAATATGCCGTCATCCGGTTCTATAACTTCCCCAGTTCCTGAGACTAAAAACATTTTTTCCTTATTCATGACGATCAACATCGCTTCAAGTTTTCTTAAGACTTGATCACTCCGCCATTCTTTAGCTAATTCTACAGATGCGCGGGCTAAATTACCGTCATAAGCTTCAAGTTTAGCTTCAAATTTTTCAAAGAGTGTAAAGGCATCAGCTACAGAGCCGGCAAATCCAGCCAGAACTTGCTCGTTGTATAGTCTGCGGACTTTGACCGCTTTATGCTTCATGACCACTTGATTTCCTAAAGTTACTTGCCCGTCACCGCTCATCGCTGATTCGCCGTTATGCTGTACAGCAAAGATCGTTGTAGCATGAAACTGTTGATCCATATGATCACCTCATTACTTATTTGCGCGCGGATGGCTGTTCATGTATACGTCTTTCAGCCGATCCTTCGTTACGTGAGTATATATTTGAGTCGAAGATAAGTGCTCATGTCCTAATAGTTCCTGAACCGAACGAAGATCAGCCCCCCCGTTTAACAGGTGAGTAGCAAACGAATGCCTTAATTTATGCGGGTGAATGTCTATCGTTAATGCGGCATCCTTAACCATCTTATCCAATATCGTCCGGATTCCTCGTGCTGTTAATGGACCGCCTCTATTGTTCAAGAATAAACGGGATGAAGCACCTTCCTCTTTTATAAGAGTGTTGCGTCCGTCTTTTAAGTAGCGTTTCAATGCTTCTTCTGCAAAGCTTCCAAAAGGGATGAACCTCTCTTTGCGCCCTTTTCCTCGAACGAGTAAAGTAGTTAATGAAAAGTCGACATCTTTTATTTCAAGCTGCTCACACTCACTTACTCGCATACCCGTTCCATAAAGCAGTTCAAGAATGGCTTGATTTCGTTGACCTAAAGGAGACGATAAGTCACTCACTTCAAATAAATGTTCAAGCTCCTCCTCGTAAAAAAACTCTGGAATAGGATTTTCACTCTTCGGCATCCGAACATTCAAAAATGGATTATTGGTTACGTACCTCTCTCTTTCAAGAAACCTATAAAAACTACGCAAACATGAAAGCTTTCTTGAGATACTTCTTCTTGACAGCTCCTTATCATGAAGAGTGGATAGATAGACTCTGATGAAGGAAAAATCTACTTCTGTCAGGGAATGTATATTCTCTGCTGTCATGAAACCGAAAAATCCTTCAATGTCGTTCTTATACTGTTCAATGGTTAGCGATGATGCATTTTTTTCTATTTGCAAATATTCCACAAACAATTCTTTTTGATGAAGAAGCGTTGTCATAGTTCACCTCTTAAAGCGTTTAAATTCTATCACACTATTCACTATTATAACAATGAATTTAAACCAATTGTAATAAAATTCTGAATTGTTTTATATTCACCTAACCTATTATACGGCTGAGTCAATGGAAAATAAACATATCTTTTTGAAATAACTGTCAAGTAAATACTCTTACCAAACGGTAATTATAGCCGTCATGTCGAACGGTGTCAATTATTTTAAATGAAGGTTTGTTAAATTTTTGTGTTGTTCATATGGCTCGCTTATCTTTAACACTCATTTTCGAGACTTTTGCATGGGAAGGTGGCGGTTTTAGAAAACGAATCGCTTACCATGGGCATGGGGTGAGCTTCCTGGGTACTCGCCTGCTGAGTATCTCACCTATCCTACACACTTCACCTCTTACACCATAATTGTTATTAATAGAAGACTAGCATAAACCATATGAGACTCTATCGAGCCATCCGATTGGAAGGTGTTCAAAACCTTTCTATCCGTGACTAAGAAAAGAGCTTGAAGGTATCAGAAATTACTCACTTTCACAGACAGGACAGAAAAATGCCTTGTGGGATCCCAGTTCTTAAGAAATACGGTTTATTTTAAAAAAGTTTAAGGAAGTCTCCTACTACTACAAAGGACGTTAATTTCAATTCAGGTATTTTTACTGCGCTCTGCCGGAAAGCGAGATATTCCCATCCGCACCGATCCACCCACCAAATGTCTCGAAATCGAGCATTAAATAATCCTGAAGTATCATTAAATAACAATTTTATGTAAAATCAACACCTACTATTAACATAGGTTAAATGAAAAGAAAAAACCTATGGTATTTTGCTTACCATAGGTTTACGTTTTGTTCTTTACGATTGTTGTTCTTCTTTATAATCACAATTTGTACATTGAATTTGTGTTCCTTTTTTAGCTTTCTTCTCTACCAACAATTGTTCACATTTAGGACACGGTCTTGAGATCGGTTTATCCCATGAAATAAAGTCACACTCAGGATATCTTTCACATCCGTAGAACTTACGGTTTTTCTTGCTTTTTCTCTCTACGACTTCACCCTCGTTACATTTAGGACAAGTGACGTCGATTTTTTTCAAAATAGGTTTCGTGTTTCTGCACTCAGGAAAATTAGAACAAGCTAAGAATTTTCCGTAACGCCCCATTTTGTATACCAATTCATGCCCGCATTTTTCACATTCGATGCCTGCAGGTTCATCCTTAATTTCAACTTCTTCCATTTCTTTTTCAGCTTTTTCAAGTCTTGGCTGAAAACCCTGGTAAAATTCGGAGATAATCGAAACCCAGTCTTGTTTTCCTTCTTCCACCGAGTCTAAGTCATCTTCCATGTCTTTCGTAAAACCTGCATCAATGATCTCAGGGAAGTATTCCTTCAGCTGCTCCAAAACGATTTCTCCAAGTTCAGTTGGTACAAAACGTTTGTTATCTAATGCTACGTATCCCCGTCGCTGAATGGTGTCAAGCGTAGGCGCATACGTCGAAGGTCGGCCAATCCCTAATTCTTCGAGAGTTCTTACAAGACGTGCCTCCGTATACCTTGGTGGCGGCTGGGTGAAATGCTGATTGGGTTTAATCGCTTGAGCCTTGACGATCATTCCCTCTTCTAAATCAGGCAGCAACTTATCTTTTTCTTTCTTATCATCGTCTGTTCCCTCGATGTACACTTTCATAAAACCTTTAAACTTTACTTTAGAACCAGTGGCTCTGAACTCTACACCCTGGTTATACAGGTGTACGGTCATGGTGTCTAATATAGCTGGGGCCATCTGGCTTGCTATGAATCGGTCCCAAATCAATTTATACAAACGATATTGATCTCTTGAGAGAAGGCTTTTCATAGCTTTCGGATCTCTATCGGCGCCAGTAGGTCGAATTGCTTCGTGAGCGTCCTGAGCCCCGCCCTGCTTTTTGCCACCACTTGGATTTGCTAAAAATTCATTACCGAAGTTATTTTCAATATATTGTTTTGCATCCTCTTTAGCAGTGTTGGAAAGTCTGGTGGAATCAGTTCTCATGTAAGTGATCAGGCCTGTAATTCCCTGCTTTCCTTTCAAATCGATTCCTTCATAAAGTTGTTGGGCGACCATCATCGTTTTCTTAGCCCTGAAATTTAATTTACGTGCGGCTTCTTGTTGTAAGGATGACGTCGTAAAAGGTTGTGATGGGTTACGCTTTCTTTCTCTTTTATTGACTTTATCAACGGAAAAATCGTCACCCTTCATTTGACCTTGAATTTTCTTGACGTCCTCTTCCGTTTTCAATTCTTTTTTCTTGCCGTCGATCCCGTAAAAAAACCCTTCAAAAAGCTCCTGATCCTTTAAAAACTCAGCATCAATGGACCAATATTCTTCCGGTTGGAAATTTTTAATTTCATTCTCACGGTCGATTATGATTTTTACAGCTACAGATTGAACCCGTCCGGCACTCAATCCTTTTTTCACCTTTTTCCATAAAATCGGACTTATATTATATCCGACCAGCCGATCAAGTATTCGTCTGGCTTGCTGAGCATCCACCAAATCAGAATCTATCGTTCTAGGCTGTTTGAATGAATCTTTGATCGCCTCTTTTGTAATTTCATTAAATACGACTCTGCATTTGGATTTATCATCTATATCCAGGCTGTGTGCCAAATGCCAGGCAATAGCTTCCCCTTCGCGGTCGGGGTCAGCTGCGAGGTAGACGCGTTTTGCTTTTTTCGCTGCGGTTTTCAATTCTTTTAAAACGGGACCTTTCCCGCGTATGGTTATATATTTCGGTTCAAATTCATTTTCAACGTCGACTCCCATTTGACTTCTTGGTAAGTCCCTTACGTGTCCTAATGATGCTTTCACTTTATATTTTTTTCCAAGGTAACGTTCAATCGTTTTAGCTTTGGCTGGTGATTCAACGATTACAAGATAATCTGCCATGTAGTTTCCTCCCATAGAGGTTTTTCTGTTTATATATATCACAAATCTTCCCTATTATTAAATACAATGAAACCGTTTGTCAAACTGACTATCCCATTTTTGTATAGAATAAGCTGCTCTGCACCTAATCATACGTACTATTTTAGGAAAATTTTAATTTTTCTCACAGTATCCTTTTATAATGTCAGCGCAGCTATGAACTAACTGTGCACCTTGCTTTATAATTTGATGGCATCCTTCACTCGTAGGCGATCCGATCGGCCCTGGTAAAGCATAAACATCTTTTCCCTGTTCCAGCGCCTGGTCGACTGTAATTAAAGAACCGCTTTTTAACCTCGCTTCAATTACTAACACGGCTTCCGAAAGGCCAGAAATGATACGGTTCCTCTCAGGAAAATGGTGCTTCCGGGCTGGACGGTCAGGCGGGTATTCGCTTAGTAAAAGCTGTTCTGATGCAATCTTATCAAATAATTTCATATCATTTCTTGGATATAAGTGATGGAAACCTGAACCGATGACAGCGATAGTAGTCCCCTTATTCATTATGGCGATTTTGTGTGCAAATTGGTCGATACCCATCGCCATTCCACTGACTATATTGAATTTTGATTGGACTAGCGGATCAATGATCTTTCTCATGGAAGGGTAAGCGTATTGAGAGGGTGTTCGAGTACCGACCACACTTAAATTTAATGGAATCTGAAGGTGGTCAGTGCGGCCTGAAGCATAAAGAACAAGAGGGGGATCGGGGATATTTCTCAAAATAGCTGGATATTCTTTATCAAATAGTGTAATAAACTTATATTGGGACCGATTTATGTCGAGTTTCTTCATTATATTAGGATTCTCGATGTATTTGAAAATAGCCGCGGAACGTTCCAGGGGGAGAGCTGTCTCTTTTGTAATTTTAGCAGGAGTCAAGCTGGGGAGAGATGTAAGAAGTCCTTCAATTTTCATCATTCTTTTAAGCATAGACCTGGTTACGTATGGGCAGTCGTGCAATGTAATTAATGCTTCTTTTTGCAAGTTCATGTACCATCCTCATTTCCGTAAATTATAAGGAAAACCGTGCCTGATTAGACACGGTTTTCAAGCTATTAATGAGTTTTACATTTTTCATATAAGTTTTCTTTTTTCAGAACATCGATTAACGTCTCTCCCATAACGGAAGGAGTTTCAGCCACTTCAATTCCACACTCATTCATGACACGGATTTTCTCATCAGCTGTTCCTTTGCCACCGGAAATAATAGCGCCTGCATGGCCCATACGCTTTCCTGGAGGCGCAGTACGTCCGCCGATAAACCCTACGACAGGCTTAGACATATTGGCTTTCACCCACTCTGCAGCTTCTTCTTCAGCTGTTCCGCCAATCTCACCGATCATAATGACAGCTTCAGTATCACTATCTTCATTGAAAGCCTTTAAAACATCGATGAAATCTGTACCGTTAACTGGATCTCCGCCGATACCAACAGCCGTGGACTGTCCAAGACCTGCTTCAGACAACTGATGTACAGCTTCATAAGTCAAAGTACCAGAACGGGAAACTACGCCTACGTGGCCTTTTTTGTGGATGTAGCCAGGCATAATTCCAATCTTACATTCATCAGGAGTAATGACACCCGGACAGTTCGGTCCTACAAGTCTAGTTTTCTTACCTTCCATAAACCGTTTCACTTTCACCATGTCAAGTACCGGAATATGTTCAGTAATACAGATTGCCAAATCAAGCTCCGCATCTGTCGCTTCCATAATGGCATCAGCAGCGAATGGTGCTGGAACGTAAATAACGGAAGCGTTGGCACCTGTTTTTTCTACGGCTTCAGAGACCGTATTAAACACAGGAATCCCTTCTACTTCTGTACCGCCTTTACCAGGTGTTACCCCACCTACGATTTGTGTACCATATTCGACCATTTGCTTCGTGTGAAAAAGGGCTGTTGAGCCAGTAATCCCTTGCACAATTACTTTTGTATCTTTATTAATATATACACTCATTCCATTCCCCGCCTTTCTACTTTACTAGTTCTACGATTTTTTGAGCACCGTTTGCCATGGAGTCTGCTGAAGTAATGTTCAATCCGGATTCATCGAGAATTTTCTTCCCGGCTTCAACATTTGTACCTTCTAATCTAACGACCAGCGGCAGTGTCAAGCCAATTTGTTTCGTCGCTTCAACTACACCTTCCGCAATGATGTCACACTTCATAATTCCTCCGAAAATGTTCACAAAAATTCCTTTAACATTATCGTCAGAAAGAATGATTTTAAAAGCTTCTGTAACCTTTTCAGTAGTTGCTCCACCACCGACATCCAAGAAGTTTGCCGGATCACCGCTATAGTGCTTGATCGTATCCATCGTAGCCATAGCAAGTCCTGCGCCGTTGACCATACACCCGATGTTTCCATCTAGAGCAATGTAGCTCAAGTCAAAATTAGAAGCCTCCACTTCTTTTGGATCTTCTTCATCAAAGTCACGAAGGTCTGCAATATCTTTTTGACGATATAGAGCATTATCATCGAAATTCAATTTAGAATCTAAAGCCAATACATTTCCATCACCAGTAGTTACCAGCGGGTTGATTTCCGCAATGGAACAATCCTTCTGAACGAAAACATCGTATAGGCCAAGCATAAATTTAACCGCTTTACCTACTGCTTCCTTTGGAATATTAATGTTGAAAGCTAGACGACGCGCCTGGTAAGGAGTCATTCCGGTTACTGGATCAATGACTTCTTTAAAGATTTTTTCCGGAGTTTTCTCAGCGACTTCTTCGATTTCTGTACCGCCTTCTTCAGAAGCCATCATCGTCACTTTACTAGTTGCACGGTCTAATACTAAGCCGACATAGTACTCACTTTTAATGTCACAGCCTTCTTCGATGAGTAAGCGCTTAACTTCTTTACCTTCAGGACCGGTCTGATGGGTTACAAGCGTTTTCCCCAGTATTTCATCAGCGTATGTACGCACTTCGTCAAGATTTTTAGCAATCTTAACTCCACCGGCCTTGCCTCGTCCGCCTGCGTGGATTTGCGCTTTCACTACAGTGACACTGCTATCCAACTTCTTAGCCGCTTCTACAGCTTCATCTACAGAATATGCCACAAAGCCTTTTGGCACTGGTACACCAAAATCGCTCATAATTTGCTTACCTTGATACTCATGAATATTCATGTTTCATCCTCCCATCAAATTTCACTGCATTTTCATTGTATAAAAAAATGTCATCAATTGTCCACAGTAAGCTGTTCATCTGTCGAAAAATTCAAACTAGTTCACTTACACAACATTATGTAAACAAGCGTTTAATTTTTACCTGCTTTTTGATCTGCTTGATATATGAAGGCGAAAACTTCTGCCACCACATGGTAAAGTTCTTCGGGTATCTGCTCATTAATATTAAGCTGGGACAGTAATTCAACCATAGTTGGGTCCTCCTGTACGGGAACCCCTTCTTCTTTAGCTTTCTCTAATATTTTATCAGCGACAAACCCTTTTCCTTTTGCCTTGATTTTAGGTGCAGTATGTTTAGTTGAATCGTATCCTAGTGCTATCGCTTCTTTTCTCTTCTGATTCATATCCGGAAATCCACTCCTGTGTGTTCTGAATTCACAAAACTCGCTGCTTGATTTAATGGATGTCCCCCTTTTACATTAATGGAGAGCAACGAATATCCCAGCTTTTCCAATCCTATTTCCAAATTCCCTTTATGCTCCTTGGTCAGGATAGGTGTCATTTCGTTTTCATTATAAACCGTCAAAGTAACTTGCCGCTTCACAATCATTAAATCAATGACAGTTTCTTTTAAATGCTTTAAATCTAAATAGAAAAGTATGTGACAGGAGTCAGGATCGATTATTCCTTCATTGTTCTTTTTTCCTTCAATATTTACGTAAGCATCCTGAGAAATTGAAGGAATATGAAAAGCCAGCTGCAGCATTTGCCCATGATCTTGCTGGGAAGTCAATTGCATTCCATTCAAGATGTTCAGCACCTGCTTTAGAACTTCAGGTTTTGTGCTCATCACAGATTCATCTTGTAATCTTTGTACAACTAAGGATTTCAAAGTTGATTCTCTTTGAACGCTTACATTTTGTTGAACATCCCTATGTATGATGGCCTCATCGTTGATACCTGACAGGTGCAGCATTGCTTTTATTTTCAATAGAAAAGCTTCCTTCGTAAATTCAGAAGCAGTAGGCTGAGCTTTGAACGCCCATTCTACCAATTGCGGGCGGACACTCTCTGGCATTTGTTTTTCTAAAAGGGTTTGAAGCTTGCCGACTATTTCTCTTGATAATTCAACAGGCCTTGACCCGTTAAGTGAAAAAAGCTGATCGAGCTGCTTTCGTAGAATTGTAAAATCTTGACCAATGTGATGTTCCAACTTCTTAAATACTAGAGTATCTGCGAGGTTTTGATGTAAAGCTTGAAATCGATTTACAAAATCGGAAGAGAGGTTTGCTGAAGAAAGGTTCATCGCTTTCTCAGCTTGAGTCAGCCAATTTTTCAATGAAAACAATTCTCTGCTTGAACTAGGGAGCTGAGCTTTAAATACATTGTTTACCATTGTAGGTAGCAATCGTTGTGATGGCAAAGCAGGAAATGGAGACTCACTCCCCTTTTTGATAGACTGTAAAGCGTCATCCAATGTTAAGGCACCATTGGACTGCCCTCTCCACTTGGAAACCTCTTGTTGGAACTTTTCAAAACTGAGTTCAGGTGAGATAATCTCAGCTTTTTGCAAAAAAAGGAACGTGTTTCGCTTATTGATACTTGTTTCATGAAGAAGTCGACTGCTCAGCGATTGCAGCAAAGTGACCGGAGAGGATTTTCCTCCGAGGATTCCTATTATTTCTTTAAGGCGTTGATCTCCAGTGTTTACTAAATTCCTATCTTGAGTAAGCACCGAAGATAGGCTTTCACGTGAGGACAATGCTAAAAAAACACTTTCTTTCATAGGCATTTGGTTTCGGAGTATGTGAGTGATGACATCTTTAGTTCTCGATCGTCCGCCAAATTTCCTGAATAAATTTAAAGCTTGAAAAACTTCATCTTTTGTTGGAGAAGCGCCATTTTGAAACAAATGACGAAGCATCTCCACATTCTTTTCAGAGGGTTTTGACCCTGCTTCTTTAATTAGAGAGCGCATCCATTCAACGGAAAAAGGCTTTTGTGATACTAAGCTAAGATGAGGTAGTTCATTCGTCGCCGTTACTTGAAGCACGTAACGCTCTCCTTTAGTCAATGGCATTTCCAATTGAGCTTTCACTTGTGTACCACCCATGTTTAGAATCGCTTGATTTTTGGGCAGAATCTCACTGATTTTCGCAGAAATCAATTGTCCTTTTTTCATCGAAGGTGTTTTTCCAGCATTGGGAAATTGGTGTAAAGATTTGAAAAGTGCACTCACTGTTGGATTCATATACATTTCCTCCTAAGAAGACATGCTTGCCTTTACAGGAGAAAAGCTTCTCCTGTGATGAGGGGTAGGCCCATGCTTTTTTAACGCATCAAGATGATTTTTTGTACCATATCCTTGATTAGAATGGAAATCATAAGATGGATAGGTCTCGGCTAATTCCTGCATCATACGATCACGGGTTACTTTAGCGATAATGCTTGCAGCAGCGATAGAGACACTCTTTTCATCCCCTTTTATTAGAGACTGCTGAGTACACCCTGCATCACTTAAACTCATGGCGTCTATTAACAAATGATCAGGGCGGTCGGTAAGATTCTCTACCGCTCTATTCATCGCCAGTTTTGTTGCATTATAAATATTGATTTCATCAATTTCCTGACTTGATACAATACCTACCCCAACCTCTGCATGCTGATTGATATGGATAAAATATTCTTCTCTTTTAGATAGGGATAATTGTTTGGAATCGTTAATTCCAGGCAGGTAAAAATTATCTGGCAGGACTACTGCGGAGGCAACTACAGGACCTGCAAGAGGACCTCTTCCAGCTTCATCAATTCCAGCAATACACAATTTCCCTTGTTGTTTACTTACGTTTTCGTGATGCATCATCTCTTGAAATTTTCGTTTCAGCAATTGCTGCTGCTCCGCTTTTTTATCATATTGGGCAATTAGTTTTTGCACACCTTTTCTTTCATCTTCCCGAAAAGTCTTCAACTCTTCTTCACTAAGAGATTCATTTTCAAATTTATTCTTAAGATCCTTGATGGTATATGTAAATTCCACAGTATCACTCCACGTTAGTTATATCGGTATTTCAATAACATATGTAAATAAGAAAAAACGCAAGAGGATATTTTCCACATTGCGTTTTCCAGCTTAATCTGGTCTTTCAAAGCTAATCAATCCAATTTTACCGGACCGCAAGTCCTGGAGAATGACATCAGAGGTCTGTTCAAAATTGATCACTCCACCTGATTCAAGACATCCTCGTTTTTTTCCGATTTGTTCAAAAGCGAACATAATGTCATCATATGATTTAAATCCATACCTTTGTTCCAGCAATTCAGGATAATGGCTGCTCACGTAATCTAAAATATAGGCAGCTACATCTTCTTTAGGAAGTATGGTGTCTTTGATTGTACCGATCGCAGCTAAACGATAGCCGATTTCTTCTTCCTCGAACTTCGGCCACAAAATACCTGGTGTATCCAATAACTCAAAGTCTTTTTTCACTTTGATCCACTGCTGTTTCTTAGTTACTCCTGGCTTATCTCCGGTAATTGCTGTCTTCTTGTTCGCTAGACGATTGATTAAAGTGGATTTCCCTACATTAGGAATCCCTAAAATCATAGCACGAAGGGCACGGGGTCTTACGCCTCTAGCTTGCAGCTTTTCCATTTTAGATTTACCTAATTCCTTTGCAAGATGAATCACTCGCTGAATATCTTTCTTATTGTTAGCTTCAATAGCTAATGCTGCTATATTTTGTTCATTATAATATTGAATCCATTGTTCAGTAATTCGCGCATCTGCCAAATCCTTTTTCATTAGAACGACCATTTTCGGTTTATTCTGCAGCAGCTGGTGAAGAACTGGATTTTCTGAAGAATGAGGAGCCCTTGCATCAACTAGCTCGATCACAAAATCAACCAGTTTCAGCTTTTCTTCAGCTTCTCTTCTTGCTTTGGCCATGTGGCCTGGATACCATTGAATCGTCATAATTTTCCTCCTTAGTTCACGAGGCCGATTCTGTTGAAAGGCCAATAAGTAAACAACCCGACTCCTACTAACTGATCGTAAGACACCATTCCGATTGCGCGACTGTCAGTGGAATTGTCACGGTTATCTCCTAATACGAGAACATGGTCTTCAGGAACTTCAGAGTGTCCTCCGGGAAGCTCGTCTATTGTGAAATCTTCAGTTACTAATTCACCCTCAGCGGCTTCCTCTTTACTATCTTCCAAGTAAGGCTCTTCAACCACCTCACCATTGATATAAAGCTCATCACCCTGCATTGCTACCTCGTCTCCAGGCAGCCCTATCACACGCTTTATAAAATCCTGCTGATCACTGGCGTGGAAAACAGTCACATCAAACCGATCAGGTTCCCCTAAAGAATAATTGATTTTACTCACAATTAAATGATCACCATCATGCAAATTAGGCGACATCGAAGGACCTTCTACAATAACAGGCGCAAATAAAAATACACGAATAACAATAGCCAATAACGCAGCTATCGCTAAAGCCTTCACCCATTCTAACCATTGTTTCTTCATACAAGTAGCTCCTTTAAAAGAAATGCGGAGGCGTCTTGACAGCCACGACACGCATAAGCAAGCTCCCGGAGTGAAGCGCTCTTCCTTCTCGCAGGGATCGCTTATGTCACGAAGGCCTGCCCCTCGCAGCTGGACAATCGAAATGCGGAGGCGTCTTGACGGCCAAGACACGCTTTACAGTGAGAAATATGTATATTTTTAATTAGAAATTTAGAAAAAAGGAGCTTGACGAATGCAAGCTCCTTTCTACTAAATTAAATAATTTCTTTAATACGTGCAGCTTTACCGCGTAGATTACGCAAGTAGTATAGCTTCGCTTGACGTACTTTACCACGACGGGAACGTTCAATTTTAGCGATTCTTGGTGAATGTACTGGGAATGTACGCTCAACACCAACGCCGTAAGAAATCTTACGTACTGTAAATGTTTCGCTGATTCCTCCGTTTTGACGCTTGATTACAACACCTTCGAATACCTGAATACGTTCACGGTTACCCTCGACAACCTTCACGTGTACTTTAACAGTGTCACCTGGTCGGAAGTTCGGGTGGTCTGTACGAAGCTGTTCCTTCGTAATGTCATGAATTAATTGTTGCATTTTCTTCACTCCTTCTTAACTAATGCTCATATCTTCTAAGAGAAAGCGGAACATCGTTCTAGGCACAAACCGTACGTTTGAGCACAACTGATAATATACCATAGAAAGCTAAATTCTGCAACAGGTTGCAGATCATTTCCAATCGTCCAGCCACTTTCTTTCCTTAGAGGTCAATTCCCGATCCCTAAGCAAATCAGGACGCCTGAGGAATGTTCTTTTTAGAGACTGATAATGACGCCATTCATCTATTTTGGCATGATTGCCAGAAAGAAGTACGTCGGGGACTTTATGTCCTCTGAATTCCCGCGGCCTCGTGTAATGCGGATGCTCCAGCAATCCGTTTGAGAAAGAGTCTTGTGGTGCTGATTGCTCATTCCCTAATACATCGGGCAATAACCTGACAACTGAATCAATCACTACCATGGCTCCTAATTCGCCACCTGTTAATACATAGTCGCCAATAGAAATCTCATCAGTTACAAGCTCTTGTCTAACTCTCTCGTCATAACCTTCATAATGACCGCACAAAAAGATAAGATGATCTTCTTTTGAAAGCTCCTCAGCTTTTTTCTGGGAGTAAGGCTCACCTTGAGGGCACATGAGCACAACTCTCGGGTTTGATTGCTGCTTAGACTTTGTCTGCTCAACTGCATCAAAAATTGGCTGTGGCGTTAACACCAGTCCTGCTCCACCGCCATAAGGGTAATCATCCACTTTTTGATGCTTATTGTCTGTGTACTCCCTGAAATTGACTGTGTTGTAAGTGAAAGCACCTTTTTCTTTGGCACGCTTCATTATCGACTCATCCATCACCCCAGAAAACATTTCAGGAAATAACGTCAGGATATCGATATGCATCAGTCTAGCAGCCCTTCTATTGGATCGATCGTAACTTCTTTAGATTCAGTGTCAATATCTTTGACAACATCCTCTATATAAGGAATGAGAAGATCTTTAGCACTTTCACGCTGCACGACCCATACATCATTAGCCCCCGGGGTTAATATTTCTTTTACTACTCCAAGCTTTTCTCCTGAAGTCAAATAAACCGTAGAACCTATAATTTCATGAAAGTAAAACTCATGTTCGTCCAGTTCCTCATGAACACTAGAAGACACTTTCAAAAAGCCATCACGATATTCCTCTACATCATTTATAGAATGATGACCTTCGAAGGTTACCAAATCGAATCCTTTATGGACCCTATGGCTTTTCACTACAAGTTCTACCAGCGGCTTGTCCTCGCTCACCCAATATAACTGCTGTCCGGGCCGGAAGCGCTCATCGAAATCTGTGATACGACGAACCTTCACTTCCCCTTTAATACCATGAGTATTAATGATTTGTCCTACATTATACAATGGATCATTCATTTTAAATCTACCTCGCTCGTATGACAATTCCATCTTTAATTACAATTTGACGATCTTTTAACAGTTCATCGTAATGATCGCCTTCTTCTATATTTACAACGGTTTCTACTTCGTCAACTTTTAATTCCTGGCCATCTTGCAATGTCTCTAGCTGAGACATCTGATATTGCAGTCTCTTCATTCTTTCCTTACGGAGATGGATTTCTTTATTAAATTTTTGACGAATTTCCGTTAAGTTATACTCTTTGTTACGTTCTACCTTCTTCTGTTCAAACATCAATTGCTGGCATTCATTCTCTAGTTGTTCATACTTCTTATTAAAACGATCCTTCAATGCTTGTCTGCTCGTTTCCGTTAAGATCTGCTTGACGGGTATTCGTTTGATAATTTGCATGGAATTCCTGCCTCATATTAATTTTATTTAAAAACAGACTCAGATCAGTCTCTGTTGTGATGTCTATACAAAAACTCTTTAATGATACCCCTCATTCTATGATAAAGGAATAGCGGAACAAACAAAACTGAGTATTTTACAATACTGCCAAATTATTGCGTAACTTATTTAAAAATTAAGGTGTAACATAGATTATAAAAAAAAGGGAAAGGTTAGCCCTCTCCCTCTCTCTTCACATGATATCCAAATAGATTCTTTTTTTTGAATCAGAGCCTGCTGCATAAACTACCGTCCGAATAGCCTTTGCTATTCGACCGTTCTTTCCAATCACCTTACCAACATCTTCGTTGTGAACTGTTAAGTGATAAACAATCTTATGATCTTCTTCCTTAACGTTAACTTTGATCTCTTCTGGATGATCTACAAGCGGTGTAACGATTGTTTGAATCAAGGCTTCCATGGTATCACACTACTTTACTTATTGTTTTTTTTGTCGTGGAATTGCTTCATGATTCCTTCGTTTGAAAACAGGTTACGAACAGTGTCACTTGGCTTAGCACCATTAGACATCCAATCCATAGCTTTTTCAGCATCGATATCAACATGTACTGGGTTAGCTACAGGATTATAAGTTCCAATTTGTTCAATAAAACGTCCATCACGAGGTGCACGTGAATCAGCTACTACTACACGATAAAATGGGTTACGTTTTGACCCCATACGCTTCAGGCGAATTTTAACTGCCATATTTAACAACCTCCATTATAATTCATAAATGTTTCACACAAGTTTAGATTCTAGCAGATGTTTCGATGTGTGTAAAGGGTTTTTACATTACATAAAAGGAAATTTCATTCCTTTACCCTTTTTCCCTTTGGTGTTACTCATCTGTTTCATCATTTTTTTCATATCCTCAAACTGTTTAAGCAGCCTGTTCACTTCTGATACGGAACGGCCGGAACCTTTAGCTATCCGTTTCTTACGGCTTGCGTTCATAAGAGAAGGGTCTTGACGTTCCTTTTTAGTCATCGATTGAATAATCGCTTCGACGTGGACAATCTGTTTGTCATCAAAAGATGCGTTCTGCAGCCCCTTCATTTTATTAGCACCTGGGATCATATTGATCAACTCGTCTAAAGGCCCCATGTTTTTAACTTGGTCCATCTGCTCAAGAAAATCTTCGAACGTAAAGGTGGCATTGCGCATCTTTGACTCCATGTCTTTCGCTTGCTTTTCATCCACCTGTGTCTGAGCTTTTTCTATAAGCGTCAGCATATCACCCATACCTAAAATCCGGGAAGCCATCCTTTCAGGGTGAAACGGCTCTAGCTGATCCAGCTTTTCGCCCATACCAGCAAATTTAATTGGCTTACCAGTCACTGCTTTAATTGATAAAGCTGCGCCGCCTCTCGTATCGCCGTCAAGTTTAGTCAACAGAACTCCGGTTATATCGAGCTGATCATCAAAACTTTCCGCAACATTCACGGCGTCCTGACCTGTCATGGCATCCACGACAAGGAAGATTTCATCTGGGACTACAGCTTCTTTAATACGCTGTAATTCTCCCATTAATTCTCCATCGACATGAAGACGGCCGGCTGTATCGATAATGACATAGTCGTGATGTTCTTCCTTAGCTTGCTCTACTGCTTGTTTAGCAATATCGACTGGATCGGCTTCAGTGCCTTGAGAGTGAACAGGCATATCCAATTGACGTCCAAGAGTTTCTAATTGCTGAATAGCTGCAGGTCGATAAATATCTGCTGCAGCAAGTAAAGGCTTACGATTGTAACTCTTACGTAAAAGATTAGCTAGTTTCCCAGTGGTAGTTGTTTTACCTGCACCTTGAAGTCCTACCATCATGATGACCGTTGGTGGACGTTTGGCTACGGCGATTTTACTTTCTTCTTCCCCCATTAAATAGGTCAGTTCTTCTTTAACTATCTTAATAACTTGCTGTCCAGGAGTTAAACTCCCCATGACTTCTTGTCCTACCGCACGCTCTCGGATTTTTTTTACAAAGTCCTTTACGACTTTAAAATTAACATCCGCTTCTAAAAGAGCAAGCCTTACTTCCCGGCTCATTTCTTTTACGTCTTGTTCAGATACTTTTCCTTTTCCTTTGATCTTCTGTATCGATTGTTGTAAACGGTCGGATAAACCTTCAAACGCCATCGAAGGAACCCTCCTATTCTAAGTCTTGTAATTGTTGAAGCCATTTCTGGATACTCTTTTGCTCGACTGGCTTGTCTGAGGTTTTCTCGATTTCACGAAAAACTTGCTGGCGTTTTTCGAATTTATCATACAAGTGGAGCTTATTTTCATATTCTTCTAGCATGGCTTCTGTCCGTTTAATGTTATCATAAACAGCCTGCCTTGAAACATCAAAGTTCTCCGAAATCTCGCCTAAAGAATAATCCTCTAAATAATAGAGCTCCATATAGTTGCGCTGCTTTGGAGTGAGTAAGGATTGATAGAAATCAAGTAAATAATTGATTCGTGTCGTTTTCTCAAGCACGTTCTCATCACTCCTTGTTAAGTGAATTGCCTTTACATTAAAATACTACCTGAGATGTTCAGCCTGTGTCAAGACTCCAGTTCTGAAGATTCCTCTTCATCGATCATATCAGCGAAAAGACCATACACAAAGGCATCGGCATCAAATCTCTCCAGGTCAGTCACTTTTTCACCAAGTCCTACGAGCTTCACTGGAATTTTTAATTCATTTCGTATTGCTAAGACGATTCCGCCTTTAGCTGTTCCATCAAGCTTCGTGAGAACGATGCCAGATACATCAGTAGCTTCTGCGAATGTTTTCGCCTGGCTCATCGCGTTTTGTCCAGTCGTTGCATCCAGTACGAGAAGCACTTCATGAGGGGCATCAGGGATTTCTCGTTCAATGACGCGTTTGACTTTGGACAGTTCATTCATAAGATTGACCTTATTTTGCAGTCGGCCGGCCGTATCACAAATCAAAATATCTGAGCCTTTAGACTTCGCCGATTTTATACCATCAAAAATAACTGCTGCCGGGTCACTGCCTTCACTATGTTTGACAACGTGAACGCCGGCGCGTTTGCCCCATTCATCCAGCTGATCAATAGCCCCCGCTCTGAAAGTATCGCCCGCTGCAAGTGTCACTTGCTTGCCTTCAGATTTAAGTTGATGAGCAAGCTTTCCGATCGTAGTCGTTTTCCCAACCCCATTAACGCCGACGAACAAATAAACGGTAAGACTGTCATCGTTTACTTTCAGCTCTTCAATGTCCTCTTGATCGTCACCGTAATACAATTCAACAAGTTTCTCAGAAATGACTTCCTTTACATGTTTAGTATCCTTAATATTACGTCGTTTCACTTCCATTTCCAGCTCTTCGATTATTTCCATTACCGCATTGACGCCGACATCCGCTGAAATCAATACCTCTTCCAATTCCTCAAAGAAGTCCTCGTCCACTGTTCTATAACGCGCAACTAGATCATTGATTTTTGTAGAAAAAGAATTTCTTGTCTTAGCGAGTCCATCTCTGAATTTCGTTGCAATGGAGGCTTCCTTCTTTGCTTCAACCAGATCTTCTGAAGGCATTTCTTCCTCAACTTCAGGTTCATTAAAGTAGTCTTCAGGCATTGATAACAATTCAGGGTCAAGGGGTTCTTCAACCTCAATTACACTTTCTTCGTCTTCTATTTCAGATTCCTCTAATTCACTATGAAAATCGTCATCGCGAGTAGTTTCCCCTTCTAATTCTTCAAAGTCGGTTTCAAGGGGCTCTTCATCATCCTTTTCCTTTCCAGAATCTATCTGATCTTTCTCTTCTTTTACTTCTTCTGGTTCAATTACAAATTTCTCTTTAAGTTTCTTAAAAAAACCCATCCAATCTTCCTTTCTACGCCTCTATTAAACTCGGTGTTTCTTCTAATCTCACAGATACGAGTTTGGAAACCCCTGACTCCTGCATAGTCACTCCATATAAAACATCAGATTCTTCCATTGTCCCTTTTCGGTGAGTTATGACAATGAATTGAGTCTGCTGACTGAATTCTTTTAAGAACCGTGCAAAACGGTCCACATTCGCTTCGTCCAAAGCAGCTTCCACTTCATCGAGAACACAGAAAGGAACTGGACGAACCCTCAATATCGAGAATAAGAGCGCAATAGCAGTCAGCGCTCGTTCACCACCTGATAGCAAGCTTAAGTTCTGCAGCTTTTTGCCGGGTGGCTGAGCCACAATATCCACTCCAGTCTCTAACATATCCTCCGGATTGGTAAGTTTCAAATCTGCTTGTCCACCGCCAAACAAATCTTTGAACACAGACCCGAATTCACTTCTGATCTTAGTAAACGTATCTTCAAACCGCCTTTTCATTTCGTGATCCATTTCGTTAATTATAGAATACAGTGTTTCTTTCGCTTCTATCAGATCCGACTGCTGACCCGTCAGAAAATCATAACGCTCAACAATCCGGTCATATTCATCAATGGACCCTAAATTAACCGTACCCAGTTCTTCGATACCGCGCTTAATCAACTTAACCTGAGTGGAAGCCTGTTCTACGTTTTCGACTCGCGGATACTCGCTTTGAGCTCTTTCAAAAGTGGTTGTATATTCAGTTTGCAAATATTGAAGCATATTCTCTAGTTCTACATCCAGCCTGTTAGCCCTTACTTCCTTTTGCTGTATGTCCTGTACATAGTTTTGGTGCCTGCGTTTGACCTCTTTCAACACCTGTCCCTCGTCATGAACGAATTGAGAAAGGCTGTTTCTTTCTTTTCGACGGTCTTGAATATGGCTCGTTGTTTTCTCTTTTCTATGTTTGGCCATTTGAATGTTTTCTGTAACTTCTTCTTCCGTTTGATTGGAATCAACTACTTCAATAAGCTGGTCATATGATTTCTGAGTTTGACTCAGAGAATCTTGCAGCTTTCTTAATTCAGATTGAAGCCGGCTGAATTTTTCCTGCTGGTTTTTGACAGCAGATTCTTTTTCCACCAGCTTCACCTGAAGCTGCTGGTGACGATCTCTTAAATTCGCTTCATCTTCTTTTTGCTGCTCTTTGGCAACATTTAATTCGTCGATTTTAAGCTGCACTTCCTTGAGCTTTGTGTTCAACTCATTGAGACCTTCATCAAGGAAACGCAAGCGCTCGTCCATTTTCTGTTTGTCTTCTTTAAATTGGGATTGATCCTGGTCATATAGAGTCAGTTGGTCATTAAGATGGTCCAACTTGATTTGAAGCTCTCGTTTATAAGATTGATTTTCGAATTCCTTACTTTTAATTTGATCAAGTTGGTTGTGAAGCTTTTGTACTTCACTTGTTTGAACCGAGATCGTTTGTTTTAAATTTTGGACCTTGGTTTCGACGCCTTTTGCCTTTGAGTCGAAAGTCGTGATCTTTTCAGTTAATTCCTGCAGTTCTTTTTCGCGTGTAAACAAGGATTGGTTCGACTTCTTCTGAGCTCCCCCAGACATGGAGCCGCCCGGATTTACAACATCGCCATCCAGCGTTACAATACGGAATTTCCTGTTAAGTTTAGCGGCAATAGTGTTTGCGTCTTGCAGTGTTTCCGCAATTACTATATGACCCAGCAAATGCTTGATTGCTGGATTGTAAAGCGCATCATATTGTATTAAATCAGCGGCAATGCCTACGTGGCCTTTTAGACTGGATAGTGTCTGTGCCGCTTGTCCATGTATATATTTAGGCTGGATTGTAGTCAAAGGCAGTAATGTCGCTCTGCCTTTATTGTTTTTCTTCAGCCAGTGAATCGCATTTCTTCCCGCCTGTTCATCTTTCACTATCACGTGCTGAGCTTGAGCTCCTAAAGCTGTTTCTATTGCAGTGAGCAGGTTTGAGGGGATGTCTATCACTTCAAGCACTGCACCTTCGATACCTTGAAGGCTAGAGTTCTCACGAGCTTTTAGCACTTCCCTTACCCCATGGTAATAGCCTGAAAAATCTTCCTTCATTTCCTCTAGCATTTCTTTTTTAGAGCGGAGTTTTTCTAAGTGCTGGTACCCTTGATAAAGCTTCTGCTGCCATTCATCGTAGGAAGCTTCGTTTTCCTTCAAGTCATTTTGCAAAGATGTTAATTCCTGCTCCAGCTCGCCCCGCTGCTTTTGGTGCTGTTTGATTTCTTCAGTAAGAGGAGTAATCGACTGCTGAAGTTTCACCCGCTCTTTGTCCAATTCTTGAAATTTATTCTGCTGTAATCCTTTTTTGTTATCGATTTGTATAAGCTGCTGTTCAAGCGATTGCTTTTCATTCCTCTTAGCTGCTTGTTCGTTCAGAAGATCGATGTAATCGCTTTTAAAGTCTTCAACTTGAGCTTCTATATCTTCGGCTCCTTGATTAAGAGCTTCAGTCGTTTGCTTCATCTCTGACTTAGCCACTTGTTTTTCCTGCTTGAATTCGTCCAGCTTTTCTTTTTCTCTTTGAACAGTTTCCTTTTTCGCTTGAACTTGAGAAGAAAGGTCTTTATATTCCGATTCAAGTTTTGACTTATTTTCAGAAAAGTGCTTATGGCGTTCTTTCATAAGCTCTTTCTTTCCTTCTAAGCTTTCAAGTTCTTGAGTAAGGGAAAGCAAGGTTTCCTGTAAATCTTCCAATGATTCATCAAGCGCTGTGATATGATCACGTTTCTTTTCAATATCAGCTTCTTTCTCAAGCATCACAGCCCGCTGCTCGGACTCTTGATCTTTAATGCCTTCAAGCTCGTTTAATAATCCATCCCATTCACTATGAAGCGATTCAATTTGTGTAACAAGCAGTGAAATCTCTATATGTTTCAATTCTTTCTTCTTATCCAGATAATCTTTGGCTACAGAGGCCTGCTCTTTCAAAGGCTCAAGCTGTCCATCGATTTCGTGAATAATATCTTCCACACGGTTTAAGTTTTCCTGAGTTTCGAATAACTTGTTTTCTGCTTTCTTTTTACGTTGTTTATACTTAAGTACTCCGGCTGCCTCTTCAAATATTGAACGGCGTTCTTCTGCCTTAGAGCTTAGAATCTCTTCCACTTTTCCCTGACTAATGATCGAGAAGGCTTCCCTTCCCAGCCCAGAATCCATGAATAAGTCAACAATATCCTTTAACCGGCACGATTGATTATTTATATAAAATTCACTTTCACCTGATCGAAATACTCTTCTCGTTACACTAACTTCTTGATAATCAAGAGGCAGTGTTTGTTCTTCATTATTTAATGTCAAGGTGACTTCAGCCATGTTCAAAGCTTTTCTAGTATCACTGCCTGCAAAAATAATATCCTCCATTTTTGCTCCGCGCAAAGAGCGTGCTGATTGTTCTCCGAGCACCCACCTTATAGCGTCCGTGATATTACTTTTTCCGCTGCCATTAGGTCCAACTACTGAAGTGACACCTTCCACAAAATCTACTGTAATCCGCTCTGCGAATGATTTAAATCCTACTGTATCAAGTCGTTTGAGGAACATACTCATCCTCCTGTTTATTTACGAATCTTCCTAATTTAACTTGTCTATTTTATCATAAAAGAAGCGGTTTCGGTAGGTATCGGGCTATTTACTAACTACAATTCCTAAAACAAAGGTTTAAAAATGCCAGGAAATAATTTATCATAAGTAATTAAGAAAAGCTTCTTTTCTACTTAAGGCTTTGCGCCTATAGGAGTTTTACTACTTATATATTGTTTTTTTCGAGGAGGTAAACTGTGAGTCTACAAGAACCTACGCGCGATAATTTGAGTATCATCATCGGCGATATGGCTGATCGTCTCCAAGTCGTGAACCGATCCATTATGGACCCGGAAGATTATGACTTAGACAAGTATAGTGAAATTAAATCTCTTCACGATATTATTCAATCAAAAGGCCAACTGAGCGTTTCTGAAATTCAAGCTTTCGTTCAAGAATTAGGAGCCTATCGTAAATAGCCATAACAAAAAGGACCGTACAGATGTTTCCTTACCATCTATACGGTCCTTTTTATATAGCTCCTTGATTAATGAGTGCCTGCTGAGCCGCTTTTTGTTCTGCTTCTTTTTTAGTTCTTCCAATCCCTATACCGACTGTCGCCTGCTGCACACTTACATGGGCAATAAACTCCCGGCTATGGGCTGGTCCTCTCTCTTCAACAATCTCGTACTCAATCCTGCTGTTTCTGTCCCGTTGAATGTATTCCTGCAACTGGCTTTTAAAATCCATCGCATGAGAAAAAGCACCACTTTTAATTTTAGGGTACACATATTTCCGCAGAAATTGCACCACTTCATCAAAACCTTTATCAAGATAGATCGCACCGATAAATGCCTCGAATACATCAGCTAATAAAGCTGGACGATTGCGCCCTCCCGTCATTTCTTCTCCTTTTCCAAGCAGAATTAAATCCTGGAAGTTCAAATCGTTCGCAAATTTCACTAAGGATACTTCACAAACGATGGAAGCACGGAATTTTGTCAATTCCCCTTCGGCCATTTTAGGAAACTCGCGGTAAAGGTATTGAGATACTCCCAATTCAAGAACAGCGTCACCTAAGAATTCAAGGCGTTCGTTATCATCGCGATCTGTCTTTCGATGCTCATTCACATATGATGAATGGGTAAAAGCTTGTTCCAGTAACGAAACGTCTTTGAAATGTATATTGACTTTTTCTTGGAAACTGGAAAAATCCTCCATAATTCACCTAATCCTTTACTTTTAATCTGCAATATAGGAAAGGCTGCCTGTATATAACAGACAGCAATCCTAGGTTTACGACTGGCTGTTTATGTAGTTAACAGCGTCGCCAACTGTATTAATTTTTTCAGCTTCTTCGTCAGAAATTTCCGTATCAAACTCGTCCTCAAGCTCCATTACTAATTCTACAACGTCAAGAGAATCTGCTTCAAGGTCTTCTTTGAAGGAAGCTTCCATTGTTACTTTTGATTCGTCTGCATCAAGACGATCGACAATGATTTGTTTTACACGTTCAAATGTATCTGCCATAGGAACTTCACCTCCCTTCAATAATTATAGTAAATTTCAATAGGGAAAACCAGATTAATTTTACATTACCATTCCGCCATCGACGTGAATGGTCTGCCCGGTAATATAATCTGCATCTTTAGTAGCGAGAAAACGAACGACACGAGCAATATCCTCGCCCTCTCCAAGACGCCCGAGAGGAATCATAGCAAGCATTTGCTCACGCTGTTCCTCGGTCAACTGATCGGTCATATCCGTTGTAATATATCCTGGCGCGACCGCATTCACCGTGATATTCCTCGCTGCAAGCTCTTTTGCGTTGGATTTCGTCAAACCGATCACTCCTGCTTTAGCAGCTACGTAATTGGCTTGGCCTGGGTTACCTGAAACTCCCACAATTGATGAAATGTTTATAATACGTCCGAACTTCTGCTTCATCATCTGACGGGTTACACCTTTCGTACAGACAAACACACCTTTTAAGTTCGTATCAATGACATCGTCAAACTCTTCTTCTTTCATTCTCATCAATAAATTATCGCGGGTGATTCCAGCATTATTAACTAGAATATCAAGTTTACCAAATGTTTCAACAACTTCTTTTACCATATCTTTCACTTCGCCTGAATTTGAGACATTGGCCTGGATTTTAATAGCCTCGCCGCCACTTTCTTTGATTTCCTGAACTACGGCTTCTGCTTTATCCTCACTGCCTGCGTAATTCACAGCGACTTTCGCTCCCTGTGCTGCTAATTCTAAAGCGATCGCTCTGCCGATTCCCCTTGAAGCACCAGTCACAAGCGCGACATTTTCGTTCAACATTAAGAACCCTCCTTGAACCATTGTATGAAGCTGTTAAGTGTTTTCGGATCTTGCACCGAAAAGGTCTTTGTTCGTCTGTCCACTTTTTTCACGAGTCCGCTCAATACTTTCCCATGTCCGACTTCGACGATTGCATCTAAATCAGCTTGTACAAACTCTTCTAGAATTTCCTGAAACCTAACAGGCGAATATAGTTGTTCAATTAACAGCTGTTCAATATGTGCTGCGTCTTTTACCGGTTCAGCTGTTACATTCGCATACACCGGGCAGTCAGCAGGGTTTATTACGACTTCCTTCAAGTAACCATTGAATTTTTCACTTGCCGGTTTCATGAGACGCGAATGGAATGGGCCGCTGACATTCAAAGGCATAACCCTTTTTGCCCCAGCTTCTTTCAAATCCTTGGAAGCTTGTTCAACACCTCGGGCAGTTCCCGAGATGACAATTTGCCCTGGACAGTTAATATTAGCTAAGTCTACAGGCTCGTTCTCATCACATTTTTGTAAAACTTTTTCAATCTCCTCTTTCGACAGCCCTAGTACTGCTGCCATAGCGCCCTGCCCGTGAGGTACTGCTTCTTCCATGAGTTTACCTCGATGGTGCACAAGGTGAAGCCCATCATTCAGATGAAGCGCTTCCGCTGCCACTAGTGCGCTATACTCTCCCAGACTGTGTCCTGCAGTCATCTCAGGTTTAATGCCTTCATTTTTTAAAACCTCAGTAAGTGCCGCGCTGTTCAACAATAAAGCAGGCTGGGCATTTTCAGTTTTTGTAAGCTCTTCTGCAGGTCCTTCAAACATCAGGGACGTTAATGAGTATCCAAGAGTCTGATCGGCTTTGTCAAATAATTCTTTAACGACAGGATACGCTTCATACATCTCATGTCCCATTCCGACAGCCTGAGAGCCTTGTCCTGGAAAAATAAACGCTACTCTCTTCATGATTCTCCTCCTTCGTTTTTCATTTCATTTAATGTACTTTGAATCGTTGAAGTGACATCTTTTTCTATCATATGGCACGCTTGTTTGATCGCACTGTGAATCGCTCGTTCGTTTGAGGATCCGTGAGCTTTGATCACCGGTGCTGACAGCCCGAATAACCCTGCGCCACCATACTCAGAATAATCTAATTTACTTTTTAGGCCTTTAAGATCATTTTTCACTAAAACTGCAGCCAACTTTGTTTTCAAATTCGACATGAACGTTGATTTTATCATAGAAAACATCGTCATGGCTGTGCCTTCTATAGTTTTTAGGGCGATGTTCCCTGTAAAACCATCGGTGACGACGACATCTGCAACACCGTTTAGTAAATCGCGAGACTCTACATTGCCAATAAATTGTATAGGAGCGTCATTCATCAATTCAAAAGCCTTCTTCGTAAGCTCGCTGCCTTTTCCGTCTTCCGTCCCTACATTTAAAAGACCTACCCTCGGGGAAGTAATTCCTCTTACCTTTTCACAATATATCGATCCTATAATAGCATATTGCAGCAAATGACTAGGTTTTGCGTCTACATTAGCGCCTACATCAAGCATTAAAAAGCCTCTGCCGTCTTCTGTCGGCAGAGTAGGACTTAATGCTGGCCGCTCCACGCCATCTAAACGGCCGACTCCAAATAACCCTGCGCTCATTAAAGCCCCCGTATTGCCAGCAGATATACATCCATCTGCCCTTCCATCTTTCACTTCTTTGGCCATGAGTACCATCGACGCCTGTTTTTTCTTTCGCACAGCACGCACGGGCTCATCATCCGCAGTGATGACTTCCGTTGTATGTAAAACGTTTATTTTAGCGGAGTTATCATTTAAGAAAGGAGAGATCTTTTCTTCATCTCCCACGAGTGTGATTTCAAGATCTTTTATGGAAGACACAGCGAGTAAGGCACCTTTAACGATTGCTTCAGGAGCATGATCTCCTCCCATAGCATCAATGGCTAATTTCATTTCTCTCCCACCTCCTTTGGTTCATTTTCCCGGAACATTTCAAACGAACCCGCAAATACTTCATCGTTGTCCACATAACTGTGAACGTCAACGATTGTTCTCCCTTTGCTGTCATCACCTTTCACCCGTGCTTTGGCTATGACACGCTCTCCCAACTTGACTGGACGGGTGAATCGGATAGTCGAACCAGCCGTCAAGGCTAAATCCTCATTAATAACAGCTACAGCTAAGGAGTTGGCCTGAGCAAACAAGTGATGACCTCTCGCAATATTATTTCTTGAAAATACATGTTCAGGTTTTATATCTAATATTGAAATCGCTCGAACATCAAGCTCCAAATCAACGACTTCACCTATGACTTCTTCTATGGGCAGCGCTTTGACCGTTTCGTTCCATTCTTGCGTCGCAACGGATTTGATACGCTCCCTAAGTTCAGGAATAGATAGTTCCATGCGGTCCAGCCGAATCGTTTGGATGCTAACCCCAAACCTCCGGGCCAGTTCTTCATCTCTTATAAAAGGTGTATCTTCAATGGTGTTTTTCAGCTCATGTTGTCTAGCTTGTTTAGATAGCTTCATTTATCTTCCCACCGATCCTCTGTCCACACGAATTAAGACTAGGTACTAACAGTAATATATAATACCTTTATCAATTACGCAAGAAAAGAGTCCAGTAGAAAAGTAAGCAAGCCTGCTGACTGAGCAGGCTTGTGTCAATCAAGTACTTTCCCTAAAATGTGCTCATCTTGTTCTATGATTTCTTTCAAGCTCTTATATCGATCATCTGTCTCAAGCGCATTATTAGAAATAATGTCTGCAGCATCCTGTCTGGCAGTTTCTAAGGCCCGGTAATCGTGGACCATATCCCCTACTTTGAATTCAGGCATACCACTTTGCTTTCTCCCGAAAAAATCTCCTGGGCCACGCAATTTCAAATCCTGTTCAGATAGTTCAAAACCATCCGTCGTTTCGGTCATAATTCTCATTCGTTCTTTTCCTACATCATTTTTCGGGTCAGCAAGTAGAATACAATAGCTTTGATGCTGTCCTCTCCCGACACGACCTCTTAATTGATGAAGTTGAGAAAGCCCGAACCGTTCAGCATCATGGATGAGCATGACGGTAGCATTAGGGACGTTGACACCGACTTCTACAACTGTCGTCGAGACGAGGATTTGTATTTCGTTGGCAGCGTATTTCTGCATCACTTCTTCTTTTTCTTCATTGGACAAACGTCCATGCATAAGACCAACGTGGACCTTAGGTTTATAAACTTGAGCCAGTTGATGATAAAGATCGATCGCATTTTGAATGTCGAGTTCGTCTGATTCTTCGATTAAAGGACAAATGACATAAGCCTGGTGGCCAAGATTGATTTCTTTTTGGATGAAACTGAGAACTTTATCTGTAATTTGGCCTTTTACCCAGTACGTATCTACAGGTTTTCGTCCCGCAGGCATTTCATCAATGACCGACACATCCATATCTCCGAACGCAGTAATAGCCAATGTCCGAGGAATAGGTGTTGCGGTCATGAATAACACATCAGGATTCAGCCCTTTATCTCGTAAGGTTCTTCTTTGATTCACACCGAACCTGTGCTGTTCATCAACAATGACAAAACCGAGATTATTGAAATCGACTTCATCCTGAATGAGCGCGTGGGTCCCTATAATCAAATCGACTTGGTTATTTTTAATCTGCTCGAGCATTTCTTTTCTTTTTTTACCTTTGACAGAACCGGTTAATAACACGATAGATAATAAATCACCAAAAAGCTCTTTAAGTGAAGCTGCGTGCTGTTCAGCAAGAATCTCTGTCGGTACCATCAACGCAGCCTGTTTCCCTGTTGTAATCGAGGCATACAACGCGATAGCAGCTACGGCGGTTTTACCTGAACCTACATCCCCTTGCAGCAAGCGATTCATCCGATAAGGGTTCTTCATATCTTTCAAGATTTCTGCAAGCGACCTTTTTTGTGCTCCTGTCAACTCAAAGGGAAGCGTTTGTACAAAATTCGTCAATTGATCGTTATCATAATTTTGAGCGTTGCCAGTCGTTGACTCTCTTTGTAATTTTCTTAGCAGCTGCATCTTCAGCTGAAAAATCAAAAATTCCTCGTATATAAAACGGCGCTTGGCATGCTTTAGTAAAACACGACTCTCTGGATAATGCATTTGGTGAAGAGCCTGCTGTCGACCAGGGAGTTTGTAGGAAACGGTCATATGTTCGGGGAGGATCTCCTCCACGTCAGTTATATATTCCTCCAGAGCAGCCTTAATCACTTTTCTTAAAGTTACAAGTGTTACGCTTTCTTTAAGGGTATAGACGGGTTGAATGGGTTCCTGGCTTTTGGCTTCCCCTTTTTTATATTGGCTGACTGTAATTTGCAGACGATGCTGATCCCACTTCCCAGTGACAGTGACCGTATCACCAGCCTTCAATTGTTTCTTCGCAAATGGCCGATTGAACATGACTGCTTTCACACTAAATTGGCCGACCTGAAGCATCATCGTCAATCGGGATTTCTTTTTACCGTAAAATTGAACCGTAGGATCTGCGGTAAGTTGACCTTCAATTGTTGCTTTTTCTTGGTGCTCTAACTCAGTTAACGGCTTTACTTCGTAAGAATCATAGCGATGAGGGAAATAGAATAATAGATCTTCAACATCAAAAAGCCCCAGCTCATTTAAGTGAGCTTGAAGCTTTTCGCCAATACCTGTCACTTGACTGATCGGAAGTTTCAATCGCTGATTCATTATGATTTCTGCACATTCCCATAAACTTGTGCTTCGAGCTTCTTGCCCGTCGCTGTAGCTGCAAGTCCGCCTTTAGCTGTTTCCCTGAAGTCAGTAGGCATTCTTTGACCTACTTTATACATCGCATCGATAACCTCATCGCATGGTATTCTGCTCGTGACTCCAGCAAGCGCCATATCGGCAGCAACTACCGCATTAGAAGCTCCCATCGCATTTCTCTTTACACAAGGTACTTCTACCAATCCAGCCACTGGATCGCAGATTAATCCGAGCATATTTTTTAAAGTGATGGCCATAGCTTCAGCCGATTGAGAAGGTGAACCTCCCGCCATTTCTACAATCGCCGCCGCAGCCATGGCTGCGGCAGATCCTACCTCGGCTTGACAACCACCTGCTGCACCGGAAATGGAGGCATTATTCGCTACAACAAACCCGAAAGCCCCTGAGGTAAACAAGTAACGGACCATCTGATCCCGAGTAGGATTCAACTGGTTTTTCACAGCAAAGAGTGTTCCCGGTACACAACCTGCACTGCCTGCTGTAGGCGTAGCGCATATAGTTCCCATTGCGGCATTCACTTCGTTAGTGGCAACAGCTTTACTGACGGCATCCATTAACAAGTGGCCGGATAATGGTTCATGATTTCTCATGTATGTTTGAATCAGCACAGCGTCTCCCCCTGTAAGTCCACTGTGCGATTTCACACCCTTTAAACCATCTTCAACAGCTTTTTCCATTACATCTAAATTGCGCTCCATTTGTGTATAGACTTGCTCTCTTGTCACTTGCTTGACTTCCATTTCCTGGCGAATCATCACTTCAGAGATGGGGATGTTACCTTTTTCTGCAAGCTCTACTAATTCAGCTACATTTTTAAACATAAGCGCGCCCCTTTCTTCTATCTAATCGGAAATCCGAGCAACTTGAGTGATATGATCTGCTCGTTCCAGTTCATTTAATACATAATCTTCAATGTTTTGATCGACTTCAATTACCATTAATGCTTGTTCACCCTGAGCTTTTCGAGACACTTCCATTCGTCCTATGTTGATTTCATGACTAGCTAAAATAGCTGTCGCAGATGCTATGGCGCCATAACGGTCGTTATGAATAAGCAGGATGGCCGGGTGACTTCCCGACAGTCTCAATTCAAATCCATCAAGCTCAGTTATTTCTACTTTTCCGCCGCCGATCGATATTCCGACCAGCTCGATTTCTCTATCATCATCCCCTATAACAATACGAGCAGTGTTCGGGTGGTCCGTCTGGGCAGCCTCTTCATAAAACTTCACGTCAATGCCGCGGCTGCTCGCAGTCTCAAGCGAAGACCTGATCCTAGTATCATCCGTGTCATAATCTAATAATCCGCCAATAATAGCGACGTCAGTTCCGTGTCCTTTATATGTTTCAGCAAATGAACCATATAAATAGACATGCGCATACTTAGGTTCTCTTCCGAATAAATGTCTGGCCGCCCGTCCTATCCGCGCCGCACCAGCTGTATGTGAACTTGAAGGTCCAATCATGACCGGACCTATAATATCGAAAACCGATCTATATTTCATTAAGATCACCATCCCATGAAAGCGTTCAAAAACGTAACCGCTTTCTTATTCTTCTATTACCGATTATATTTTACCATATTTATTTTAAATTAATATCAATATTTATCTTCTGTATTGATTATATGGTCGATTCCGAGTAGAATTAAGACTTGTGGGTTATCGGATAACCGGGTGGGAGAGGGATAATTTCATAGAGGAGAATACGATGCTTAACCAGCACAATTCTCAGCATAGCTTACGCAAGGATCTAGTTGCAGGGCTGATCGGCTACTTTACGACTGTATATATTGTAGCCGTCAATAGTCAAATCCTAGAAGATGCAGGTCTTCCGTTGGAAAACGGAATGATTGCAACTATCCTTGCCAGTGCCGTTGGCTGTTTGATCATGGCTCTTTACGCGAACGCTCCAATGGTTCTGATTCCTGGAATGGGAGTGAACGCACTTTTCGCTTATTCCATAGTGGAAGGAAAAGGAATGGAATTTCAAGAAGGATTGGCGGTCGTCATTATCGCTGCGATTCTTTTTTTAATTACGGCGTTCACCAAACTAGGTGATTGGCTTAAACAAGCCATCCCAGAATCGTTAAAAATAGCGATAACCGTCGGGCTCGGAATGTTCCTTACTCTGATCGGACTTGAGAAAGGCGGAATTGTCGTAAAGGGAGAACATTCTTTGATTGCCTTAGGGAATCCTTCCTCAGCTCTTGTGATCACTAGTCTGCTTACGTTATTTGTGGCTATCTTCTTATTCGCAAAAAATGTACCAGGCAACTTTTTGATTACGATGATCGTGGGGACAATCATAGCCCATTTCACCGGACTTTTGGACGTACCAGGACAGTCCATTAACGTGACAGAACAACAATGGGTTTTCCTGCCTTCCTTTGAAGGAGTCACTGAATTCAGCTTTTGGATGGCTGTCTTCCCTTTAGCCATTGTCCTTATATTTGAAAATATGGGACTGATCCATGGCCAGCTCGATATGTTGGAGCAGCGGGGTAAATTCAAAAAGTCTTATCAAGCGTCTGCTTTCACTGCATTGACCAGCGGCTTTTTCGGTACGTCCCCCACTGTATCATCAGCTGAAAGCGCAGCCGTTATTGCTTCAGGTGGAAAAACAGGGAGAGCTAGTCTTTTGATGGCAGGCCTTTTTCTTTCGACCATTTTATTGATTCCTTGGATTTCAATGGTGCCTTCCACGGCAATAAGCCCGATTTTAATTATAGTTGGAGCTCTTATGGTTCAAAACATTAAAGAAATCCCTTTGGATAATTTATCTGAAGCCATGCCAGCTTTTCTAATCATTGTAATGATTCCGTTCACGTATTCGATTGCAGACGGTATGGCGTTTGGTTTCATCGCCTATCCAATCGTTAAATTTGCGTTAGGGAAACAACGAGAGCTATCAACGCCAGTCGTATTAATTGCCATGGTTTTTCTCGTTGAACTTATCATCCGCTCAATCGGTCACTAGAAAAGCGAAAGCGAAGATCTGGAGGATACGCATTAGCAATACGAAAATGTCCTGCGTTTATCACGCCATGTATTCTGATAGCTAAGCCGCTAGATCTTGTAAGCTGAAGCTTGGTTCTAGAAATCAAAAAAGCACTTCCTTTTTAACAAAAGGAAGTGCTTTTTTAAATTATTTATTCCACTGAAAAAATATAAGAGTAGATAGGCTGTCCACCGTTATGAATTTCAATTTCAAGATCCTCGTATTGGTCTTCCAAGAAAGCCTCAAGCTTATCCAGTTCTTCTTGAGAAGTTTCTTCGCCGCTGATAATAGTAATGATTTCGTCTTCTTCCTCATCTATCATAGCTTTTAAAAGTTCTTTTGCCGTCTCTAATTGGTCTTTTTGAGTAGAAGTGATATCTCCTTCTAAAATCCCCATAAAATGACCTTTTTCAATCGTCATTCCATCTATCTGCGTATCGCGTACAGCATAAGTGACCTGACCGCTTTTCACTTGGCTCATTAGGTCGGTCATTTCTTTTTCATTTTCAGATAGAGCCGCTTCAGGATTGAACCCTAATAGGGCGCTTATTCCTTGAGGAATTGTTTTTGAAGGGACTACTCTAACGTCTACATCTGCTAATTCAGCAGCTTGTTCAGCCGCCATTGTAATGTTTTTATTATTCGGCAGAATGAGAACTTGTTCAGCATGAGCTTGAACGATGGCGTCTGAAATATCCTTTGTACTTGGATTCATCGTTTGACCGCCTTGAATGACGATATTGGCGCCAAGACTCTCAAACAATTTCTTTATTCCATCACCCATCGCGACCGTTACGATACCATAGTTCGATTTTTCTTTTGACTTCTCCGTTTTCTTGTCACCAACGATTGAAGTATGCTGTTCTCTCATATTTTCAATCTTCATGTTAATTAAGCTTCCATATCTTTGTCCAAGTGTCATCGTATCTCCCGGGTATTCAGCATGTATATGGACTTTAATTAAATCTTCGTCTGATACGACGAGCAGCGAATCCCCGTGATTACTTAATTCTTCACGAAAGCTTTCCTCATCATAAGGGTTTTCCTTTAATTTATCTTCCTCAAATTTAACCATAAATTCCGTGCAGTACCCAAACTCAATATCTTCAGTGTTCATAAAATCCTGAGCAGACTTATGGTGTTCCGCATTAACCATATCATCCATGGAAACATGCGAGGCGGCTTCAGGGGCTTTTTCCCCTTTTAAGTTGGCCAAAAATCCTTCATAAATGGTAAGGAGACCTTGACCACCGCTGTCCACTACGCCCACCTCTTTTAAGACGGGAAGCAAATCCGGAGTCCTTTTTAATGAATCATGTGCAGCTTTTGTAACGCCTTCCATAAAGGCCACTACATCTTCTTCTCGCTCAGCGATTTGCACTGCTTCTTCAGCAGACTCGCGGGCTACCGTCAAAATAGTACCTTCTACAGGCTTCATTACAGCTTTATAAGCAGTATTTACACCACCCTGAAAGGCTTGAGCTAAATCTTTAGTAGTCAAGACTTGTTTATCTTCGATTGCTTTTGAGAAACCTCGGAACAATTGAGATAAGATGACTCCGGAGTTACCACGAGCCCCCATAAGCAGACCTTTAGCGAGGGCCTGTGCCACAACGCCTGCATGATCCTCGCTTATCTTTTTGACTTCTTCTGCGCCTGAAGTCATAGATAAATTCATATTTGTACCGGTGTCTCCATCAGGGACGGGAAAAACATTCAAGGCATCGATCATTTGAGAATTATTTTTTAAATGATGGGCGCCTTGTAACACCATCTCAGCTAATTTTGAACCGTTTACATTACTTAACGTCACTCTATTTTCCTCCTTTGACTGCATAACGGGCTCTATTCGTTCGTTACTCGCACACCTTGAATAAAGATATTCACGGAGTTAACGGATAACCCGACATTTTTGTTCAATGTATATTTCACCTGGGATTGCACGTTATGCGCCACTTCAGAGATTTTTGTGCCATAACTTACAATGATATACATATCTATGTGCAGAAGTTCCTCTTCTTGTCGAACGACTACACCTTTTGAGAAGTTTTCACGTCTCAGCATTTCTGCTAAGCCATCACGAAGTTGATTCTTAGAAGCCATTCCTACTATACCATAACATTCGACAGCTGCCCCGCCGGCTATGGTGGAAATAACATCATTGTTAATTGTAATATGACCATATTTATTTTGAAGATCAATAGACATAAGAATCCTCCTTTAAACTCGTCTTATTCGTGAATTTATTATAACATAGAATAATCAGAGCTTTCCGCTGACACAGAAACCCTTCATATACTTTGTATCAATTCCTCTTATCTGTCAAGAGAAAATTCTTGATATTATTGATAGGTGTTTATTGCAATTGAACGCTCTATATGGTACATTAATTAAGTATTTTAAGATCTATGTATGTAACAGGAGGGATTTACATGTCACGTAAATGTGTCGTATCAGGTCGCAGCACAAGCAGTGGTAATCACCGTTCCCACGCGATGAATGCTAATAAACGTAAATTTAAAGCTAACGTACAAAAAGTACGTATTCTAGTGGATGGCAAACCTAAAAAAGTTTATGTATCTGCTCGCGAATTAAAATCAGGCAAAGTCGAACGCGTATAAGCGTTACAAAAAAAGCACCCACAGCTGGGTGCTTTTTTTGTTAATCTTTCTTGAATGTTCCAATGAGAGCCCGTACCATGCCGCCAAGAAAACGGGGAAGTTTGATCGTATAAAATTTCATGAGCCTCCTCCTCAACATATAAAACTATGAGTGCCAGAATCCCTCTAGTAATTAATATCTTTACTTCTTATTACTAACAGTATGCCTTCGGTAAATGAAAAAGTACCTTCATCTTCAATCAAATAGTTTGAAATACACCTCGTAGATCCATAGGATAAATCAGCCTCATTCAGTGGATATGAAAAGCCTGATAAACTTAACTTCCGGATGTCTAAGGTCACGGGGAGGAACGATACGTATTGGTAGTCGCTGTCCTTATGTATCTTATGCGAGCCTGCCCCAACTAATTCCACCTTATTTTGAGCGTCGATGACCGTAGCTTTTACCCCCTCTTTCCATAAAGGATATAGTAATTGGATATTAATAAGAGCATGGTCAAGTCTGCCTCCGGTTACACCAAACAGGAACAGTTCTGATGCTTGAAAACTTTTCACATATTGGAGAGCTAGTTCTAAATCTGTTTCATCCTTTTCATTAGGATAGATACTGAAGTCTTTCGCTTCTTCTTTAATGCGCTGCAAAGAATGTTCATCAACCGAATCGAAATCCCCGATGGCTTTGTGTAAAGGCATAGTATTTTCTAATATGACCTCAGCTCCTTGATCTGCACCTACCCAGTTCATGACGTCTCCTTGATATTCTGTTAAATCAGGTATATAACGCTTAGGTCCACCGCCGACTATAGCATATTTCTTCCTCATCCAATCCCACCCCTTAACAAGTAAAAAGTAATATCAATTATGACTTCGTTACGTCTATTCAGTTCTAATTTTTATATAAGATTCCTTCTTGTAAAATCGGTTTCGTTGTTTTTGTTTTGAAAAATGGGGTCTTGAAAACAACTCGCTTTCCGCGGGGAAGGAGACTCAGCGCGACTCCCGCGGAAAGCGGGTCTTCCCCAAACGCCCCTTCTCCCACACGGATCAAATCCTACATATAACAGAGAATCACTCTATTAGTAAAAGGCAATTACATCGTTCACCTTATAAAAAAAGGGCTGACAAATAGGTTTACTATTTGAGCCCTTTTTAACTAAATCGAGTCTTTGATCTGATCTATTGCTGTCTTACGATTGGTTTCATTAAAGATAGCACTGCCTGCAACTAAAACATCTGCACCAGCTTGTGTACAAAGTCTTGCCGTCTCTTTGTTCACTCCGCCATCCACTTCAATTTCAAAGTTGTACTTGTTTTCTCGTCTTAGTTGCGCTGCCTTTTCTATTTTTGGAAGTACAGAGTCAATGAAAGACTGTCCTCCAAAACCTGGATTCACCGTCATGAGCAGCACGAGATCTACATCACCTAAAATGGGTGCGATCGACTCAATCGGCGTAGCGGGGTTAAGAACGACTCCAGCTTTAACACCGAAACTTTTGATGAGCTGGATCGTCCGATGCAAATGAGGACATGCTTCCTGGTGCACTGTTATGATATCAGATCCCGCTTTAGCAAATTGTTCAATATACTGATCGGGGTGTTCTATCATCAAATGTACATCTAATGGTAATTCGGTTTTCGGCCGGATGCTTTCCACGATCAAAGGTCCGATTGTAATATTAGGGACAAAATGGCCGTCCATCACATCTACATGAATATAATCAGCCCCTGCTGCTTCCACGTCTTTTATTTCTTCACCCAATTTGGAAAAATCTGAAGCGAGTATGGATGGTGCAATTTTCGTCATAATTTAATACCTCGGCTTTCGATTCTTGATTTCTTCAACAAAATGTAAATAATGTTGGTATCGTTGGTTAGATATTGTACCTTTCTCAACTTCTGTTTTCACCGCGCATTTAGGTTCCTTATCATGCTGACAACCTCTGAATTTACAATAGTCCTGAACTTCTACAAATTCAGGAAAGCATTCGCTTAATTGATCCAGCTCCAGATCATTGAACTCCAGCGAACTGAAGCCCGGAGTGTCCGCGACCAGCCCGCCGGCAATTTCATAAAGCTCGACATGTCTTGTTGTATGTTTACCTCGACCAAGGCTTTCCGAAATTTCATCGGTATCCAAATTCAGCATAGGATTGATGGAATTCAAAATCGAAGACTTGCCTACACCCGACTGCCCGGCGATGACAGTTGTTCGGTCAGCCAGGTGGGACTGGATACGATCCAATGCGTGTTTATCAAAAACAGAAGTCAAAAGTACGGTATACCCGATTTTTTCATAAATATCCTTGTATTCATTCATGCGAATAACCGTCTGTTCATCTATCTGATCCATTTTAGAGATTACTATGATCGGCTGCAGACGTTTAGCTTCGACTAAAACTAAAAATCGATCGAGAAGGAGCGGATTGAAGTCCGGATGAGCTCCAGACGTTACAATTAAGGCCTGATCCACGTTAGCAATCGGGGGACGAACAAATTCATTCGTGCGCTCCTCAATAGATAAAATATATCCCTCTTTGATGGTTTCGGCTTGAAACTCTACAACATCACCAACAAGGGGGGTTATTTTTCTTTTACGAAAGTTGCCTCGGCCACGACACTGGTAAACCGTTCCTTCGTGAAGAACGTAATAAAATCCGCTTAATGATTTGATTATTTTTCCTGTTGGCATTTAATCACCTGCTTCATAGGGAACATTCTCTTCTTCAATTACTTCATCTTCAAGTAAAACTTTATAGGTGGCATCGTTTTCAGGAGGAACCGTTAAGTCTATATCAATAACTGTGTCTTCAGTGATGGTTTCTTCTAAAAACACATCTGAAATTCTATTATTTAGATCATCCACATAAACGATAACCCGCTGTTCTTCTTGACCCAATTCTTCATTGAAAGGGACCTCAACTTGAACGGTTTCCTCACGAGGCTGTAATTCTTCAGGACCAAGAGATACAACGAGGTTAACTGTAGAACCTTCTTCAACCTCACTAAGGGATTCCGGATCCTGACTGATTACTTGACCTTCTGGTACTTCGTTTGAATGTTCTTCCGAAATAGAAGATTCCAAGTCATTATCGCTCAAGTAATTTTCAGCCTCTTCCACCGTTTGTCCTTCTAAAGGTCTCAGCGTTATTGTAGGAGGTCCTGTACTTACTTGAAAAATGACGCGAGTCTCGTCGACAATTACTTGATCTCCTGGCTGCGGCTGTATTTGCTCAATGATTTCCCCTCTAGGTCTCTCGGAGGTTTGTTCAATCGCCAGGACGGTAGAATAACCTTCATTATCTAATTCCTCTTTGACGCTATCATAATTCTGACCAATGTATTCCTCGAATTCTACTCTCTCTTTTCCTTGTGAAGTGTATACAGTGACTTCCGATTCTTCCTTTATGGTGTCACCTGCTTCAGGATCTGAGCGTACAACTAAACCTTCCTCAACCGTGTCCGAAAATATTTGTTCACGGCTTACATTAAGATTCAAATCGGACAATTCAGTATAAGCTTCTCCGTATTCCATACCTTCAACATCAATCATTTCCACATCATCAGGCTGCAGCATAATAGGAACGACGAAGACTGCAGCCACCCCTGCAGAAGCAAGAAGCAAAAAGATGATCGTAAGCCAAATAAGCCATTTATTCTTCTTATTTGATTTACCTTTACTTTTTTTCTTTGCTTGTTTTTTAGCCTTTTTATTCTCTTTTTTAGTGGGGACGCCTTTTTTAGTTTCTTCTAAAGCTTTGCTGTCGTGATGATGGTTGGTATCGTGGACAATGGTAGCATCTTCGTCCTGACCGTCGAAATCTTCTTCGGTAATGACTGGAATCGCCTTTGTCTTTTCGTCTTCTTCATCAGGAATAGCAAAAACAGACTCATTCAAACGATACGGTTCTAACGACGTTTCTAAATCATGTTCCATTTCAATGACAGATTCATATCTATGGAAAGGATCTTTCGCTGTCGACTTAAGTACGATATTTTCAACACTTTGGGGGAGGTCCGGTATCCATCTTTTTAATGAAGGTGTATCGTGCTGTAAATGTTTCAATGCTATAGAAACCGGCGATTCACCTGAGAACGGCAGCCGGCCCGTCAGTAATTCAAAAAACACGATCCCCATCGAGTAAATGTCAGATTTTTTTGTAGCCATGCCCCCACGAGCCTGTTCAGGTGATAAATAATGAACTGAGCCAAGCACTGAGTTGGTTTGGGTGAGTGCTGTTGCACTTAATGCCATGGCTATGCCGAAGTCTGTTACTTTTACATGGCCGTAATGGTCGATCAATATGTTTTGAGGTTTGATATCCCTGTGAACGATTTCATTGTGGTGGGCCAATGATATTGCAGAGGTTACTTGCCTCATGATATCAATAGCATCCGCGACATCAACTGGACTTTTCTGCTGGATGTATTGTTTTAAGGTCATACCATCGACGTACTCCATCACCATATAATAAATTTCGTCTTCTTCTCCAACATCATAGATATTTACAATGTTCGGATGGGATAAACTTGTGGCTGAGTGTGCTTCTCGATGGAACCTTGCTATGAACTCTTCATCATTCCCGTATTCAAGTCGTAACACTTTGATAGCCACTTCACGATCAAGAATATTATCATGGGCAAGGTAAACGTTGGCCATCCCTCCTCCGCCGATCGTGTCTTTCACTTGATAGCGATCGTTGAGGAGACGATTATTCAACATTAATCAGCACCCTCTTTCACATTTGGGTCTTCGTAATGGTGGACAATAGCCAAAGTTATGTTATCTTCCCCACCGCGTTCGTTGGCGAGATCGACTAAAGATTGACAGAGTTCCTGCCACTCTCCATCGTACTCTTTGATTCTTGAAAGTTCGTCTTCATTAACTTTGTTCGTCAATCCGTCTGAGCATAGCAGCAATCGATCGTCTTCCTCAAATTCAAAGGTTACGATATCAGGAGAAATATTCTCATCTGTTCCAAGAGCTTTTAATAAGACATTTTTCCTCGGATGTGATTCCGCCTGTTCTTCAGAGATTTGACCAGATCTTACTAGCTCATTGACCAATGAATGGTCTTCAGTTACACGTTTGAATCCGTAATGATTAGCAATATACACGCGGCTGTCCCCGATATGCCCGACCGTTGCAAATTGATCGTCACATACAGCGGCCACCACTGTCGTCCCCATTCCCCGACATTCCTCATGATCCCTGGAATGCTGTAGTATGACTTGATTAACTTCGAGGATTGCTTCTCTCAGCCAATTCTCCGCTGCTTTAGGACCTTGTATTGCTGACGTTTCCTCCCATTGATTATGTAAGGTTGATACAGCTAATTGACTAGCTATATCACCTGCCTGGTGTCCTCCCATCCCATCAGCTACAACAGCGAGCAATTGGTTCTGCTCATTCAAATAAACGCCGCCTGCATCTTCATTATGCTGTCGTACTTTCCCTTGATCTGTTAAAAAGCTGCCTTTCATGGTCATCACCCCGTCTCTTCATTACACTGCCTAGATGATAGTTTTCTGTACATCATTTTTTCTAAAACGATGGCTTACGTTTCACCATTCTAGTTAAGAAAAAACCGTCCGTATCCCAATCTTGCGGGAATATTTGGAGTCCATACTCACTCCAACCCTGTGAATTCTGAAGGTGCGCTGGAAGTTCGTTGTGAAATTCTTCATCAATTTCAAATTCTGAATGCTTCTCTAAAAAGTGCTGTACTGCTTGCATATTCTCATGTTTATCTATGGTACAAGTACTGTATACGATCTTCCCATTCACTTTCAATAAAGGAGCCAAGCTTTCCAGCAGATCATCTTGAATGCCTCGTAACGCATAGATATCTTCTTCTTTTTTGTGGTATTTAATATCCGGTTTCCCTCTTAAAACACCTAAACCTGAACAAGGCGCATCGAGAAGAATACGGTCGAACGATTCCTTTTCATGGACGTCACTTAAAAGTCTGGAATCGGCTTGTTTAGTTTCAATAGATTGCAGGTGCAGCAATTTCGCTTTTTCATTGACCAAGTTCGCTTTCTTCTTATGTAAATCATAAGCGTAAACGGTGCCTTGATCCTCCATTTTTTCTGCGATATGAGTGGTTTTCCCTCCTGGAGCGCTGCAGGCATCCAGTACATCCTGCCCAGGTTTTAGACTCATCATTTCTGCTACTAGCATAGAACTTTGGTCCTGCACAGTCAGCTGACCGTTCTTAAAAAGAGGGTCGTTTAAGATATTGCCTTCCGTTATTATAAGGCCTTGAGAGGAGAATTCGCTATTCTCTGTTTGAATCCCTCGTTCAGCAAGTTCCGCAGCCGCTTTATCTCTGGATATTCGAAGCGGCTGTACCCTGACAGACATAGGCAGGTGTTTAAGGTTTTGAAAACAAATCCCTTTGGTCACTTCAAAACCGTATTGATCGATCCAGCGGTGGATCAGCCATTGGGGATGACTGGTCTCAACCGACAATTTTTTAGCTGGATCCTCAATTTCTGAAGGATCCTGAACACCATTTCTTTGAATATTTCTTAAAACTCCATTGACGAGACCAGAGATGCCCTTATGGCCTCTCTTTTTGGCAATTTCTGCTGCTTCATGTATGACCGCATGATCCGGCACTCGTTCCAGATATAACATTTGATACACAGACATATACAACAGCCATTTCACCCAGGGCTTGAGTTTTTTTTGTTTAGAAATATTCGGTGCGATTTGATAATCAATCTTCAGTTTGTTTTGCAGAGTCCCATAAACAATTTCAGTCAATAAACCGCCATCTTTTGGTGATAGGCTGCGTTTTTTCATTTCCTGGTCTAAAAGCACGTGGCTGTAGCCGCCTTGCTCTCCTATCCGGGTCAATAACTCAAGCGCTGCTTCTCTTAATTCATATTTAGCCATTTTGTTCACCAAGCCGTTCATTAAGCTGCATTGACTGGCCTGAACCATTTAGGAAGGCCTGTCCATCCATTCTCTTCTTGCCGGAGGGCTGCAGATCAGTTATTTTTATAGCCTTTTTATCACCGGTCGCTACTAAAAATCCATCTTCATGAAACCCTACAATAGTCCCTGGATTTTGATCGTAAGTGCCTTCCACTTTAACACTCCACCAAACTTTTAGAGGCTTGCCTTTCCAAAAAGTAAAAGCCACCGGCCAGGGGTGCATACCCCGGACATGATCATAAATGGACTGTTGATCTTTATCCCAGTCTAAAAGTTCCTGTTCACGCTTGATATTAGAGGCGAACGTAGCTTCTTCCTCATTTTGCTTGATTGGTGTAATTTCTGAAGATAAAAGTCTTGGCAATGTTTCGAGGAGCAACTGCGAACCTGCCTTTGACAGTTTATCATGAAGCGTTCCCACATGGTCGTCATCGTCTATCGATACTTTAACCTGGCTCAGGATATCTCCAGCATCCAGTCTTTTCACCATATACATGATAGTGACACCTGTCTCTTTCTTTCCTTGGATAATGGAATAGTGGATTGGAGCGCCCCCTCTAAGCTCCGGCAGTAAAGAAGCATGCACATTTATACAGCCATAGCTGGGAGAAGATAACAGGCCTTCAGGCAGTATTTGTCCAAAGGCAGCAGTGACAATCAAGTCAGGTTGATATTCTAGCACTTTATGATATTCAGATTTAATTTTTTCAGGCTGGAATACAGGGATATTAAGTCGCTCTGCTGCCTGTTTTACGGGAGGAGGAGTCAATACCTTCTTTCGACCTTTAGGACGGTCGGGCTGCGTAACGGCTAGGACCACATCATAATTGTGGCTAACCAGTTGTTCGAGTACAGGAACTGCAAAATCTGGTGTTCCCATAAATACGATTCTTGTCATGGAATGAACTCCTTCCTTACATTAACTGATACGGTTGAAAATCTACCGTTATTTGTAATCCATTTTCTTCTTTCATTTCATCCTCATAATAATGAAGGATTCGTTGAATTAATTTCCGCTGTTCTGGCTCATCTTTATATTTTACCATGCATTGATAGCGATATCTATTATTGATCCGGGTCAGTGCGGAAGGGGTAGGCCCTAACACATCAGCCTCTTCGGATAACTTCTTTCTCATAAACTGGACGATCTTCTGAGTCACTTCCTGAACTTTAAGCTGATTAGGATGAGACACAGTAAATAGAGTCAAAAAGTAGTAAGGAGGATAATGGAATCCTTTTCTCAGTTTCATTTCTTCTTGGAAGAAGCTTTCATAATCATACTCGCTTGCTAACTGAATACTGTAATGTTCAGGTGTGTATGTTTGAACAACTACTTCTCCAGCTAATTTATGTCTTCCTGCTCTGCCGCTTACTTGTGTAATCAGCTGAAATGTTTTTTCTGAAGCCCGGAAATCGGGAAGATTCAACAATGCATCGGCTGCCAGGATACCGACGAGGGTTACGTTACCGAAATCGAGTCCCTTAGCAATCATCTGCGTACCTAAAAGGATGTCCGCTTTTTTATCTCCAAAATCATTTAAAAGGCGTTCATGTGCCCCTTTTTTCCTTGTTGTATCCACATCCATCCGGATTACGCGGGCCTCAGGGATCAACTCCTGCAGTACTTCCTCTACCTTTTGAGTACCCGTTCCAAAATACCTGATTGTCTTGCTTTCACATTCTGGACATTGATTTGGCATAGGCTCTTCATGTGAGCAGTAATGACATTTCAATCTCTCTTGTCTTCTATGATAAGTCAAAGCAATATCACAGTGCGGACACTCTTTTACATGGCCACAGTCACGACACATAACAAACGTTGCATAGCCCCTTCGATTAAGAAACAAAACTGCTTGTTCTCCACGGTCTATTCTATCTTTGAGTTTATCAAGAAGGACACGGGAAAACATCGAGCGGTTTCCTTGATGCAGTTCATCTCTCATATCTATTAATTCTGTACTAGGCATCGAAGCATTATTCATTCTCTTTGAAAGAGTGAGCATATGGTAATTGCCTTTGACTGCACGTGCGTAAGTTTCTAAAGCAGGAGTAGCACTTCCGAGTACGACAGGACAAGAATGGATCTTCCCTCTTTCTATAGCTACATCACGAGCGTGGTACCTCGTCCTGTCTTCCTGCTTATAACTGGATTCATGCTCTTCATCTATTATAATGATTCCAAGATTTTTGAAAGGAGCAAATATGGCTGATCGTGCGCCTACGACAACATGAACTTCTTCTCTTTGAATTTTACGCCATTCATCATATTTTTCTCCAGCCGACAACCCGCTGTGCAGTACAGCGACCTTTGAACCGAAGCGGCCTTTGAACCGCTCGACCATCTGCGGAGTTAAAGCAATTTCAGGAACGAGCATTATAGCTTCTTTATCTTCATCCAATACTTTCTGGATTGACTGCAGATAAATCTCCGTCTTTCCACTGCCTGTTACTCCGTGAAGAAGGAATACATCGTGTTTTCGATCGGCAAGACTATGTAGGATCGGATGTATTGCTTCTTGCTGTTCTTCAGTCAGCGGAAATGGAGCGGACCTCTCAAACTCACGATGTCCATAGGGATCGCGAAGAACCTCCTGTTTGTACTCTTTCAAAATCCCTTGCTCCACTAGCGGTTTCAGTGATGCTGCTGACGTGTTCGTTAAAGAGAGGAGATTCTTTTTAGGTAAAGGCTCCTGATGTTCTACAAAATATCCGACGATGACACGCTGCTTAGTCGCCTGTTTAGGCAAATCCTCTAATGATTCTTCAAGCTGCAAAGGGTCTAACAAAGGCTCAACGATTGTCGTCGTTTTTTTCGTCTCTCTGCTCTTCACTTCGTAATGAACATCGACTACGCCTTCATCCACGTATTTTCTCAACTGTTGATAAGTGATACCGGAATTCTCAAATTCTGAATAATCGATGACACCGCGTCCAGCGAATAACTGTTCAAGCTCTTCTGGAAAGTCTTCTTCATTCAGTTTCCACAGCTCTTTACGGTATTTAGCTTTTAACACTTGAGGCAGCATAACTTGTAGACAAGAAACATAATAGCTGAGCGTTTGATTGGATAACCATTTTCCAACTTGTAAAAGTTCAGGAGTAAGAGCTGGCGTAATGTCAAGAACATCCTCTATATTTCGCAGCTTATTAAATTCACTATGGTCGGTCATGGAGATGACATAACCTAAAATTTTCCTCGGTCCAAATGGAACAATCACTCTAACACCAGGCTGGACAACATGTAAATATTTAGATGGGATGCCATAATCAAAAAGTCTATTTGTGTTTTGAGAAGGTACATCCACTATTACTTTTGCAATATTCAAAACACGCCACCACTTACATTATGAGCCACATCTAATAGAATTTTTTCAGCTAATTCATCTTTAGTCATTAAAGGAAGCTCTACTCTTTTTCCTTCTTTAGTCAAATAAATGGAGGAATTCGTGTCATGAGCAAAACCTGTCCCTTCTTTTGCAACATTGTTCATGACGATTGCATCTAAATTTTTTCTGCGCAATTTATCTTCTCCATAATGTTCGAGGTCATTTGTTTCAGCGGCAAAGCCTATTAAATACTGCGAAGTTTTGCGATTTCCCAATTCCTGCAGTATGTCTCGCGTACGTTCCATTTCAACTGAATAATCCCCAGGAGACTTTTTCATTTTTTGATCGAATTGATATTTTGGTCGATAATCAGCCACTGCCGCAGACTTTATGATAATGTCGTTGTTTTCATAATTAGACAGGACAGCTTCGTACATGTCTTCTGCTGTAGTGACGTCAATTCTTTTGACATGTTGAGGCGTGTCCAATTGGACAGGTCCGGCAATTAAAGTCACGTCTGCCCCCATGAGAGAAGCCTGACGTGCCAGCGCAAACCCCATTTTTCCTGAAGATGGATTCGTGAAGTACCGAACAGGATCGATCTTTTCGTGGGTCGGTCCAGCAGTGATTAAAACTCTCTTTCCTTTTAAGACAGCTGATCTATTTGATTCCTTCTGTAAAAGCTCGACTATCGTTTCTGGATTCTCTAGTCTTCCTTTGCCTACATAACCACACGCCAAATAGCCTTCACCAGGCTCGATGAATTTGAATCCCCACTCGTCCAGCTGTTTAAGGTTCTTCATGACGGAAGGGTGGCTGTACATATGGACATTCATAGCTGGTGCAATATAAACAGGTGCTTCTGTCGCTAACAGGGTTGTTGAAAGCATATCATCCGCAATTCCATTAGCTAATTTTCCGATTGTATTGGCGCTTGCCGGCGCTATAAGAAACAAGTCAGCCCAATCGGCTACGTCAATGTGCTGGATTTGAGAGGGATTCTGCTCCTTAAATGTGTTGGTATAAATCGGTTGACGAGATAAAGCTTGAAATGTCGTAGGTGCTACAAAGTTTTGAGCATTTTCTGTCATAATCACTTTGACGACTGCTCCAGCCTGAACTAATTTACTAGTCAGGGCAGCCGCTTTGTACGCAGCTATCCCACCGGATACGCCGAGCACAATCTTTTTATTTGTAAGCATAGAATCCTATCCTTTCCCGACGATGATAAGGAAAAGCCGCGCCTTATGACTAAGTTAGCGCGGCTTTGATGATGGTATATTATACTTGTTTACGTAGTTTCAGTTCTGGATTGGATGACATCTGACTCTGAAAAAGTCAGCTTGCCACAATCGATTTCTTCTAAAGCCACCCCGACTTGCTGACTGGAAGTAGGTTTATCGATCATAGGGGCGCTCCCCTGTTTCAGCTCACGGGCGCGTCTTGCTGAAAGAGTTACTAAAGTATACTTTGATTTAATTTGCTGCTGCAGTGAATCAATTGATGGTTCTAACATCATGATTGATCAGCCTCCAATGCTTTTTTGTATTGATTAGAAACGCGTTCACGTTTACAATGTTCACTTGCTACGATCGCCTGTACCTTTTTAACGGCAGAATCAACTTGATCATTGACGACTACATAGTCATAAGCGTCCATCATTTCAATTTCTTCTTTTGCGGCCAATAATCTGTTTTTTACTTTTTCTTCTGTTTCTGTGCCGCGGCTGACAATCCGATCCTTTAATTCTTCAAGAGAAGGAGGGATTAGGAAAACAAATACACCTTGCGGAAAATTCTCACGTACTTTTAAAGCCCCTTGTACTTCAATCTCAAGAAAGACGTCTTTCCCTTGTTCTAGTGTATGTTCGACATATTCTTTTGGTGTGCCATAATAATTGCCGACATACTCAGCATGCTCAATCAATTGTCCCTGTTCGATTAAACGTTCAAATTCTTCCCTCGATTTAAAGAAGTAGTCTACACCATCCACTTCACCTTCTCTCGGATCTCTAGTAGTCATGGAAATGGAATACCTTAAGTCAGTGGATTGGTCAAACAAGGCTTTCCTAACAGTTCCTTTACCGACACCAGAGGGTCCGGATAAAATAAATAAAATACCTTTTTCCTTTATCACCAGTGGATCCTCCTAGTTATCATCTGAAATTTCATCATTGCTCAACACTCGCTGACCTACCGTTTCCGGCTGAACAGCAGATAGTACAACGTGGTCACTATCTGTTATGATAACGGCACGAGTTCTTCGTCCGTATGTAGCATCTACTAATTTATTATTGTCTCTCGCAACAGTAATAATACGTTTGATCGGTGCAGATTCTGGAGAGACGATGGATATGATCCGGTTAGCGGAAACCACATTACCGAACCCTATATTGATTAACTTTAAACTCAACTACACTTCCTCCTTCTAATACCCTTATCTTCCTTTATTATATGAAAAAACTAGAGCTAATCTCAATCGTTATTCGATATTTTGTATTTGCTCCTTCATTTTTTCTATCTCACTTTTTAATTTTACTACATTATTTGAGAGAAATGGATCATTTGACTTAGACCCGATCGTATTAATTTCACGATGAAACTCTTGTACGATGAAATCTAATGTTCTTCCAACAGCTCCATGACTTTCAATAGTAGACTGGAATTGCTTTAAGTGGGAGCGAAAACGTACGATCTCTTCCGTAATGTCACCCTTTTCAGCTAAAAGGGCAACTTCTTGAAGAAGCCTTTGATCATCATACTCAAATTGATCCTTCATAGTTTCCTGTATTCTTGAGATAATTTTTTCTTTATGTTCGTCGATTACCTGAATTCGCCTGGACTCTGCCTCATCAATAAGAACAGAAAGGCTTTCAAGACGTTTGCGTAAATCGCTGTCTAACTTCTCTCCCTCTGCTGAACGCATACATACAAGGGTTTCAAGAGCCTCTTCTAAGGCTGTAAGTACAGCTGATTCGATCTCGGGAGAAGGATCGTCACTCTCGACTACCGAAAAAATATCCTCTAACTTAGTAACCATATCAATAGAGATATCTCCCGTCAACTCATGCTTAGTCTTAAGTGAGTGAAGGGCATCTATGTATTGGCCGAGTAAATCATCTTCGACCCGAAGCTTCTTGTTTAAAGCGTTGTTTCCTTCAAGATTTATGAACAGATCAATATGCCCGCGGTGAATGTATTCGGCAACTTTCTTTTTCATTATATCTTCCATATACAAAAACGATCGAGGTACCTTTGGAGAGAAATCAAGAAATCGGTGATTGACACTCTTAATTTCGACCGTCACTTTAAGCTGTTCTCCTGCAATCGTCTTTCGACCATAACCCGTCATGCTTTTTATCATCGTTACCACGTCCATTTATATTTTTTAACCGGTCTTAAGTGTACCAAAAATGTTCACAACCGTGCGAATCATTGCTATACTGACAAGACTAGAGAGGTGAGAACCATGTCATTTGATGGTATTGTGACCCGGGCGATTACTCATGAACTCCATGAGCCTATCCAATCCGGGAGAATTATGAAAATTTATCAACCTACAGATACAGAATTAGTTTTTACAATTAGAAAAAACCGAACAAAGCATACGCTCGTATTATCAGCACACCCAACTTATGCGCGTTTTCATTTGACCGAAGATCAATATTCCAATCCGAAAGAGCCTCCGATGCTATGCATGCTTTTAAGAAAGCATCTCGTTGGAGGCTTCATCGAAAATATCGAGCAGGTGGAAATGGAGCGAATTGTAAAATTCCACATTCGGTCCAGAAACGAAATTGGTGATGAAACAGTTAAAACCTTAATTATAGAAGTAATGGGAAAACACTCCAATATCCTTCTCGTAGATGAGGAGGCCGGTCATATCTTAGACAGTATCAAGCACCTGCCTCCTTCTCAAAACCGTCACCGGACGGTAATGCCGGGACAGCCGTATATCCTGCCTCCTGAACAAGGCAAAACTAGTCCGATCGAACTTACTGGAGAAGCTCTTATCGCGAAATTGGATTTCAATTCCGGTAAACTTGACCAGCAGATACTGAAAAAAGTGATGGGCTTTTCCCCAATGATCACTAAAGAAATCGCTTATCGGGCAAGTTTAGGTTCAGCTGCTAATTATAAAGAAGAGTACGAGAACTTCAGACAAAGCATTTTACAGCATAATTATCAGCCAACCTTATTCCTTGGGGATCGCGAACAGTTTTATGTATTCAACCTACAGCATAAGAATGAGGAGACTAAAAACTTCTCCACTGTCAGTGAAATGCTGGACAGCTACTATTCGGGCAAAGCTGAGCGCGACCGCGTAAAACAGCAGGCTGGTGACTTATATCGATTCTTAAAAAACGAACGTGATAAGAACAAACGAAAAATTAAAAAGCATGAAACTACTTTAAAAAAATCCGATGCAGCAGATGATTATCAAAAAATGGGGGAGCTTCTCACTGCCCATATGCATCTAGTGAAGCTGGGAGATTCAAATGTAACTGTCGCAGACTATTACGACCCAGATCAATCTGAAATGACGATTGAATTGAACCCAAATAAAACACCCAGCGAGAATGCTCAAAACTATTTTCAGACGTATCAGAAGTTAAAAAAGTCCAAACAAGTCGTACTAATCGAAATTGAGAAGGCAAAAGACGAAATCGAATATTTCGAACGATTGATCCAGCAAGTTGAAACAGCACGTGAAGAAGACATTGAAGATATTCGCGATGAGCTAAGAGAGCAAGGATATATGAAGAAAAAACCGGCGTCTCGCAAGAAAAAGAACCAATCTTCTAAGCCATCGCCGGAATCATTCACTTCCACGGACGGCACTACTATTTATGTCGGCAGAAACAATAAACAAAACGAATACTTGACCAATCGCCTTGCAAGTAAAAAAGATATTTGGCTTCACGCAAAAGATATTCCCGGCTCCCACGTTGTCATAAAAAGTGAAAAACCGTCAGAAGATACTCTTTTTGAAGCGGCAAGACTTGCAGCTTATTATAGCAAATATAGTCAGTCCTCCTCTGTACCGGTCGATTATACACTCATTAAAAATGTAAAAAAACCTTCTGGTGCTAAACCGGGATACGTGACCTACGATCAGCAGCAAACCTTGTTCGTAACTCCCGACAAAGAGGAAATAAAGAAATTGAAAAGTTAAATGAGCAGAAAAAATCCACTATATTAAATAGTGGATTTTTTATCTGCTCAAAAAATATACGAAAAGAATAATTGCTGCAACATAAGAAAATATAGCCTGCGCCCAGTATCTTGGCTTTTCTTTTCTAAGGAACCATTTATTCCATAATATAAAGAAAGTCAAACACCCAGCTAAGCTTAGTAAGGGTTCAAATGACCATATCGGCTCCATAAATGTGAAAGCCATCCAAGTATATAGAAAAACCATACAAGTGATTAACCCTAAGCCTGCATTAATTAGAATGAAAAAAGAATGCTTTCTTGATTTCATTTCATCACCATAGCTTTCCGTATCTACTCTTATGGTACTAACCATTTACATGAAGCGCAATATAATGTGTTTTAATTTTTTGTGAAGATTTGAGGGTCAGCACTCCACTTTTGAAGTTTTCCATATTCTTCTTCATTTAATTGATCTTTTTCTTTCATGATATGGATCAATTCATTATAAGTCGCTAAGGAATGTGTTTTATACCTCTTAGCTTCAAATGCCTCTTCAGCTGCATGTAAATTATAATTAAAAATAGATAAAATACACACTACTTTTTTATTACTTTCTCTTAAGGCTTCACTGGATGCGATCGAAGACTTTCCTGTAGATATGAGATCTTCGATGACTACCACATGGCTGCCTTGACTTAAGTCGCCTTCCACCTGATTTCCTTTTCCGTGCTTTTTGGCTTCTCCCCTTACATATACTAAGGGCAGGTTCAGTCGATCTGCAACCCACGCTGCATGAGGGATTCCAGCCGTGGCGCAGCCAGCAATCATATCGACCTCTTCATCGAGCTGGTCGATGTATCTTACCATTTCGTCAATGATGTGTTTTCTTACATGAGGATAAGACATAGTCAGGCGATTATCGCAATATATCGGGGATTTCAATCCGGAAGTCCATGTGAATAAGTCGTTCGGCTGAATTTGCACGGCTCCAATCTCAAGCAAGTAATCTTCAATTTTGTTGTTTTCCATTACTGAAAGCCTCCTTGAATCGTTCGTATGTATCCCGTGGTTTGTTTGAATGCGTAATACTTCTTCCAACTACAATCGAGTCGCTTCCCTGAAATCCAGCATCAAAAGGAGTAGCTATCCTTTTTTGATCATGCCGTTCATCTTCTGCCTGCCTGATTCCCGGGGTCAAAGCTAAAAAGTCCCTGCCGCAAGCTTTTTTGATGGCTTCTACTTCTTTCACTGAACAAACGACTCCATCAGCCCCGCTGCGCTTGGAAAGCTTAGAATACTCAGCCACAACGTCATTCAGCGGACGATCGATCAGAAGTTCAGAGGTGAGAGTATTCTGGTCTGTAGACGTCAACTGAGTAACAGCCAATAATTTAGTATCACAGCCATTTTCCTGAGCTAATCCTTCTTTTGCCGCTTCGATCATACGGCTTCCTCCAGCGGCATGGACATTTACAACATCCACCCCAAGAGAGGATACACTTCTCATCGCTCGTTTGACCGTAGCTGGTATGTCGTGTAATTTCAAATCAAGAAACAGAGGATGGTTTCTTTTTTTCAGTTCGAGGATCATAGATGGCCCCTCTTTATAAAAAAGTTCCATACCTACCTTCACGGGTACTCCATCAAGCTTATGTTCATCTAAAAATGCTATAGCTTGCATTTTACTTTCGAAATCAAGCGCCACATAAATTTCTTCCAATTGGTTAATGATGAGCCCCTCCTACCGCTTCTTTTACCGAGTTAAACCCAAACTTTTGCAATGTCTCAGGCAGTTCATGAATCAATTCTTTACAAATGTTAGGATTTTTGAAGTTCGCACTGCCAATAGCTACCGCACTAGCCCCGGCAAGTAAATATTCAACAATATCGTCTGTGGTTTCAATGCCTCCCATGCCGATAATCGGCAGGTCAACCTCTTGATATACTTGATGAATCATCCTTATGGCCACAGGTTTTATAGCAGGTCCAGATAACCCTCCCGTTTGATTAGCTATAATTGGTTTTCGAGTGTGAGGATCAATTCTCATCCCTGTCAGCGTATTGATCATGGAAAGGCCGTCAGCCCCCGCTTTTTCGACCGCTTTAGCTAACCCTACGATATCAGTGACATTAGGTGACAACTTAATATAAACGGGAAGACTACTGACTTTTTTCACTTGCTTTGTGACTTCGTAAGCTAGTTCAGGATCCGTGCCGAATTGCACGCCGCCTTCCTTAACGTTCGGACAGGAAATATTAATTTCCAGAGCATGTACACCACTTTTTGACAACTTTTCAGCAACTAGTGAATATTCCTCCAGTGTACTTCCTGCTACATTAGCGATGATCGGGGTTTTGTAAGGATAAAGAAACGGGAGCTCATCCGCTATCACGCCGTCTACTCCAGGATTTTGCAGCCCGATTGCATTCAACATCCCGCTTGAAGTTTCTGCAACCCTCGGGGTCTGATTACCGAAGCGCCGCTCCCCAGTCGATGCTTTGATAATAATCGCTCCAAGCAAAGATAAATCATAAAACTGTGAAAATTCTTTCCCGAAGCCAAAACATCCTGACGCCGGCATAATCGGATTTTTCATGTGGATGCCTGGCAGTTTTACAGTAGTATCTATCATAAGATGACCTCCTCCGGGCGGAAAACCGGGCCATCGCTGCACACTTTAACGTATCCCTTTCCACATCCGCCAGGCGTTTCAAGTACACACGCAAAACAGGCTCCTATTCCACATCCCATTCTTTCCTCTATCGAAATATATCCTGGAATTCCGTCCAGCTTTTCTTTTACATTTTTCAACATGACGGTCGGTCCGCACGTAAAGTAAGTTTCAATCGTATCTAAGGCGGGGAGGGCATCGGTAACAAAACCTTGCGTACCGACGCTTCCATCATTTGTGGTAATATGAACCTCTCCTAAGGATTTAAACTCTTCTAAATAAAAGAGGTCATTTTCAGATCGAAAACCTAATACGCTCACCACTTCGATGCCTTTTGCAGTCAGTTCCTTGGCCAGATAATATAGCGGAGGGATGCCGATCCCCCCTCCAATAAGGAGGGCTTTCTTGGAGTTTATTTCATCCATAGGGAACCCTTTCCCACCCGGCCCTACTACATCTATCTTTTCGCCTGCACCTTTCTTGGTCAAAGCCTCTGTCCCCTCCCCCATCACCTTATAAAGTAAGGTGATGGTCCCTTTGATAGGACTTACATCTGCTATAGAGACGGGGCGGCGCAGGAAGTATTGTTCGCTGATTTGAAGATGTACAAATTGGCCTGGATTATCGACTAGTCCTGCGATTTCTCCTTGCAGCTCTAATAGATACGTTTGGTGAGCGATCTGCTGATGGGTTACAATCGTCATCCATTCTCTGAGCATTAAGATAACACCGCCTCTTTTTTATCAATCGTACGTGCTGTAAATGTCATAGCATCAATGACTTCTACAATTGTTTTTGCAGTATCGAGACTCGTTAAGCAGGCAATTCCACGTTCCACAGCTTCCCTTCTAATAAGAAATCCGTCTGAACGAGAGCGAAGACCTTTGTTAAGGGTGTTGACTACGAATTGTACGTCACCGTTTCTTATTAGATCAATAATATCTAGTTGATCTGAACCCAGTTTACCTACAGTTTCAACGGGTAAATCCGCTGCCTCAATCGTTTTCGCAGTTCCTTTCGTCGCGTAGAGATGGAAACCAAGCTGATGGAAGACCTTCGCAATCCCAAGCATCTCATCCTTATCTTTATCTGCTACGGTTAATAGTACAGAGCCTTCAGTTGGAATTTTCAAACCTGCAGCTGTCATTCCTTTAAACAGAGCTTTCTCTAAACTTTGATCATATCCGATAACTTCACCGGTAGACTTCATTTCTGGTCCAAGCGTCGTATCTACACTTCTAAGCTTCTCAAAAGAAAAGACGGGGACTTTCACATAGACGCCATCTGGCTTCTCTGCCATCCCTGAGGTATAACCCAATGATTGTAAGCTTTCCCCCATAATGACTTTTGTAGCGATCTGTGCCATCGTAACCCCAGTTATTTTGCTTAGGAAAGGAACGGTTCTGCTTGCCCGGGGATTGACTTCCAATACGTAGGCTGTATCATCCAATACGACGAACTGGATATTGATTAACCCTTTCATATTGAGCTCTCTCGCAATCTTCACGGTAGCATCTACACACTGCTGTTCGAGAGCCTTTGTTAGACGCTGGGTCGGATATACGGCCATCGAGTCTCCAGAGTGTACTCCAGCTCGCTCGATATGCTCCATAACACCTGGTATTACAACATCGTCTCCGTCCGTGATCGCGTCGACTTCAATTTCCATACCTGTCAAATACTTATCGATTAAAATAGGGTGACCGTTATGAACACGAACATTTTCTTTCATATAGGTTTTTAGTTCATCTTCAGAATAGACAATTTCCATTGCTCTGCCGCCGAGGACATAGGATGGTCTAACGACCACTGGATAGCCGATCTCTTTGGCAGCGTGAATAGCTTCACTTTCACTGATTACACTTTCGCCGCCTGGTTTCGCAATATCGAGTTTATTTAACAACTGCTCAAAAAGATCCCGGTCCTCCGTCTGGTTAATTGCATCCATAGTTGTGCCAAGGATCTCTACTCCACAGCGGCTTAGCCCCTCAACAAGATTAATTGCCGTTTGACCGCCGAATTGAACAATGACTCCTGCCGGTTTTTCTAAATTTACGACGTGCATTACATCTTCCAGGGTCAGCGGCTCGAAATATAGCTTGTCTGAGACACTGAAATCGGTAGATACCGTTTCCGGGTTATTGTTCATGATGATAGCTTCGTATCCTAATTCTTTTAACGCTAGTACAGAGTGGACGGTTGCATAGTCGAATTCCACACCCTGGCCGATGCGTATAGGACCAGAGCCAATGACTAACACTTTGTTGTTTTCCGAAACGACTGATTCATTCTCTTCCTCATAAGTGCTGTAGAAGTATGGAGTTTCTGACACGAATTCGCCCGCGCAAGTGTCGACCATTTTATAAACAGGTGTGATGTCATGTTTATTTCGGAATTCCATTACATCCATCTCAGGTACAGATAGTAGACGTGCCATCTGGGTATCAGAAAGCCCGCTTTCTTTCGCTTCTCTAATAACATCAATATCCCATTTTTTCTCCGTTACTCTTCGCTCCAGACTAATGATCCGTTGTAATTTGTTTAAGAAGAAGAAATCAATCTGCGTCGTGTGGTGAATATCTTCTAAAGAAACTTCTCTACGCAATGCTTCTGCTAAAATGTAAATCCGTTCATCATCTGCTTTTTTCATGCGGAGAAATAGTTCTTCGAGACTTAACTCAGCAACTGAGTCGACATATAAATCCTCTTTTTCACCTTCAAGTGAACGAATTCCTTTAAGCAGCGACTCCTCGATTGTACGTCCTATCGACATTACTTCGCCCGTCGCCTTCATCTGAGTACCCAGTTTACGATTTCCTTTGGCGAACTTATCGAATGGCCATCTCGGAATTTTTGCCACTACATAATCCAAAGCGGGCTCGAAACAAGCGTATGTGGTTCCAGTTATCGGATTTCTTATTTCATCAAGGGTCATACCTACCGCAATTTTCGCTGCCATTTTTGCAATCGGATAGCCTGTGGCTTTAGAGGCTAAAGCCGATGAACGGCTGACTCTCGGGTTTACTTCAATTACGTAGTATTGGAAGCTGTTCGGATCCAAAGCGAGCTGGACGTTACATCCCCCTTCGATCTCTAACGCTCTGATGATTTCCAAGGAAGCATTACGTAACATTTGATATTCTCGGTCACTCAACGTTTGGGACGGAGCAAAAACGATGGAATCTCCGGTATGAATCCCGACCGGATCGAAGTTCTCCATATTACATACAACGATAGCCTGATCATTAGAATCACGCATAACTTCATACTCTACTTCTTTAAAACCTGCAATGTTCTTTTCAATTAAGCATTGACTAACTGGTGAAAGGTAGATGCCGCTCCTTGCAATTTCACGAAGCTGCTCTTCGTCGTCACACATGCCGCCTCCTGCGCCTCCCATTGTATATGCTGGACGAACGATGACGGGATAACCGATTTTGTCAGCGAAATCCACCGCTTGATCAACTGAATTCACAATTTCACTATCTGGTACAGGCTGGCCCAACTGATGCATAAGGGAACGAAATTTTTCACGGTCTTCCGCTTTTTGAATGGCTTCGAGTGGAGTTCCCAGCAAGTCTACGCTGTAACGCTCAAGAATTCCTGAATCACTCAATTCAACCGCTAAGTTCAAGCCTGTCTGTCCGCCTAATGTTGGTAAAATAGCATCAGGACGTTCTTTACGGACGATTTTCATTAAAAATTCCAACGTGAGAGGCTCCATATACACTTTATCCGCGAATGTATGGTCTGTCATTATCGTAGCTGGATTTGAATTCGCCAGGATCACCTCATAACCTTCTTCTTTCAGTGCCTGACATGCCTGGGTGCCGGAATAATCAAATTCAGCAGCCTGCCCTATGACGATCGGACCTGATCCGATCACAAGTATTCTCTGGATATCTGTACGCTTAGACATAATTAGCCTCCTTGTTCTTTTGTTGAGATTGTTTTATACGAAGTAGAAAATCGTCAAACAAATACGATGTGTCGTCTGGTCCAGGTGAGCTTTCCGGATGGTATTGGACACTAAACACATTATGTGTACTATGCTCAAGACCTTCCACGGTATCGTCATTCAAAGAAACTTGAGTCAACCTGAGCTTGGTAGCTTGAACCGATTGAGTATCGACCGCATAGCCATGGTTTTGTGAAGTGATTTTCGTCCTGTTGGATTTTATATCTTTGACAGGTTGATTAGAGCCACGGTGTCCGAACTTCATCTTACTCGTATCGGCCCCAGCAGCCAACGCGATCAGCTGGTGACCTAAGCAAATTCCAAAGATAGGTACTTGTCCCATTAATAAACGAATCGTTTGAATGGATTCAGGGACGTCTTTCGGGTCTCCCGGCCCGTTAGACAGCATGACGCCATCAGGCTTCAATCGTAAAATTTCTTCAGCGGATGTATGATAAGGGACTACGGTTATATGACAATTGCGCTTCGTAAACTCTCTTAAAATTCCATGCTTCATTCCATAATCCACCAGGACTATACGATAACCACGTCCCGGAACGACATATGGCTTAACCGTTGATACCTGCCTTACTTGATCTGTAGGGAGTGGTGTATCCTTCATCATATTCAATATTTGACTTACAGAACGGTCTGCAGACGTAATCACTGCCTTCATCGTTCCGTGCTGTCGAATGATTTTTGTCAATTTCCTTGTATCGATTCCGCTGATACCAGGTATCCCTTTAGCCTTAAGGAACTCATCAAGCGTTTCTTCACTTCTGAAATTAGAAGGTTGTTCACAATGCTCTTTCACGACCACCCCTAAAATAGCCGGGTTCACAGTCTCAAAGTCATCACGATTTATGCCGTAATTCCCTACTAAAGGGTACGTAAAGGTCACAATCTGTCCGCAATAAGAAGGATCTGAAATAACTTCCTGATATCCGGTCATCCCAGTGTTGAAAACTACTTCTCCAAAGCTTTCCCGGTCACTGCCGAATCCTTTTCCGATAAATGTAGTGCCGTCTTCAAGTACGAGTTGTTTCATTTGTAGTTCCCTCCCAGACAATTTTTCCATTGACGATTGTAAGTACCGGCCATCCCTTTACTTCATGATTATGAAATGGTGTGTTCTTTCCTTTTGAAGCGAAATCATGACGGTTTATTTGTTTTTCATCGTCGATATTGACTAATGTGATATCTGCAGGCGCACCTGCTTCCAGCGATCCATAAGGTAATCGAAACAATTGGCTAGGTGCTGAGGTCAACCAATTAATCAGTTGTTCCAATGTAATAACATCCTTTTGAACCAACTGGGTGTACAGTAATGGAAATGCAGTTTCAAGTCCTGTAATTCCAAAAGGAGCTTTAACCAGACCTTCTGATTTTTCTTCCTCTGTATGGGGAGCATGGTCTGTAGCAATACAATCAATCGTTCCATCCAGCAGCCCCTCGATCAGCGCTAGCTGATCTTCTTTAGAACGAAGAGGTGGATTCATTTTGAAAAAGGCATCGTTTTCTGTAATATCATCTTCTGTTAATAGTAAGTGGTGGGGGGTTACTTCAGCAGTTACATGAATACCTGCTTTCTTTGCATCACGGATGACGCGTACAGACTCTTTTGTTGATACATGACAGACGTGGTAATGACAATCAGCAGCTTCTGCAAGTAGAACATCCCTCGCGATGTGGACTGATTCTGCAATGTTAGGAATACCAGGAACATTCAACCTTTTACTTACGTTCCCTTTGTGCACTACACCGTTATAGATAAGTGAATTATCTTCACAGTGAGCCACAATCGTTTGTCCTAAGCGGGCGGCTTCTACCATAGCCTCATACATGACACCAGCGGTCTGTACGCCTACTCCATCATCAGTGAAAGCTACGGCACCCGCGCGATTCAATGTATCAAAATCCACTAATTCTTTCCCAAGCTGACGAGTTGTAATGGAAGCATAAGGAAGGACGCGGACAACTGCATCGTTTTTAATCTTATCGTTTAATTGTTCCATCGTTTCTTGACAATCAGGAACTGGACGGGTATTAGGCATCGCACATACTGTAGTAAAACCTCCGCGGGCTGCTGCTTCCGTTCCTGTAGCGATCGTTTCTTTACTTTCTCCACCAGGCTCTCTTAAATGGATGTGAAGGTCGACAAAACCTGGAGAGAGCAGCTGCCCTTCTGCATCTATTGTCCTGTCGGCTTCTCCCGCTACTTTTTTAGAACATTCTTGAATGACCCCATTTTCAATGAAAAGCTCACAATCTATAAGCTCACCTTCGACTACTCGTTTAGCATTTCTTATTTTTATGGACATTTATAAATCCCCCTCTAACAATTTTTGGATAATCGCCATTCTTACGGCAACTCCGTTTGACATTTGGTCAAAAATTCTTGAGCGCTCACATTCTACTAGAACATCATCAATTTCAATACCTCGATTGACAGGCGCTGGGTGGAGAATGATACTGCCTCGTTTCATCCTCGCTTCACGCTCCACAGTCAGACCGTATAGACTCAAGTAGTCCTTATTGGATACATGCTGTTCTTCATGTCTTTCGCATTGCACTCTAAGCAGCATGAGGACATCACTCACCTCTACCGCTTCATCCATTGATATGTACTCACTAGATAAAGACTCATCCTGCCACTCTACAGGAGCTGCGAACGATACTTTTGCACCAAGCTTCTTCAACGCATGTGCATTAGATCGAGCAACTCTGCTGTGTTTAATATCACCGGCAATTGTGACATGAAGATCTTTAAATGAAGAGAATTCTTGTGAAATCGTGTAAAGGTCGAGTAAGCTTTGCGTTGGGTGCTCTCCTGTCCCATCACCTGCATTTATGATAGATAAGTTCAACCCTTCAGAAAGATCTTGAAGAACTCCCTGCTCAGGCTGACGAAGAACCACTAATTGAACTCCAATGGACTCGAGCGCTTTTAATGTATCTTTTAAACTTTCACCTTTCGTCAGGCTGGAGTCTGAACCATTGACATCCACTACATCGATGCCGAGTCTCCTCTCAGCAATATAAAAGCTGTTTTTCGTCCGTGTGCTTGCTTCAAGGAAAATGTTAGCTGCAAACGTTCCTTTTGCTGCCCAGTCCACAGTTCCATCTTTAATTTCATTAGCTCTTGTGAATATGCTGTTTAAATGTGAGTGTGTCACTTCGTTCATAGATAGTAAATGCTGCATGGGTTCATCTCCTTTTTATCGATAGCTATAAAAAAAGCACCCCCGGAGTGACCGGGGGTGCTTCATTCGTTTCATAACGAATTAGCTAAGCCCTAGCCACACCTTTCAAAGCCTCACAGGACTTTGTTAAAACGTGTGCTGGTTTTAGTTATGCTGCTCCATTCGATTGATTGTCTTCTACTTCAGGCTCTTCAAACATGCTTCCATTACCCTGGCTTTTCTCTTTTCCAGGAAGAAGCAGGTTCAGAAGGACACCTAATATAGCTGCAAGAGCCATCCCCTGTACTTGAACATCGTCTGTCAATTGAACAAAAGCTCCGCCTACTCCGATGACAAGAATGACAGAAGAGATAATTAAGTTGCGCTTCTCCCCGAAGTCTACTTGATTATCGATCAGCATTCGTAAACCACTGGATGCGATGGTTCCGAATAATAATATGGACACCCCTCCCATAACTGCGGAAGGAATTGATCCAATCACTGCTGTACTCATACCTACGAATCCGAAGAAAATAGCAATGACGGCTGCTCCTCCAATTACGAACACGCTATAGACTCTCGTTATGGCAAGTACTCCGATATTCTCTCCATAGGTCGTATTTGGAGGCCCTCCGAGAAATGAGGCGATAACCGTAGCTACGCCATCACCGAGGATTGAACGGTTCAACCCTGGATTTTTCAAAAAGTTGCGTCCCACTACTTTTGAAAGAACCATCTGATCACCGATATGCTCTGTAATGGTCACTAGGGCGAACGGAACCATAAGGAAAACAATTTGCCAGCTAAAAACAGATAGTGGTGAAAAATCCCTGAATGGAATTAGAAATTCGGGCATTTGGAAAATGGCTTGAAATGTTGCTCCTAAAGAACTGGCAGACATGATACTTGACCATTCTGCTGTTATTTCACTTGTGTCTACAATTCCCTGGCTTAGTGCAAAGCCATACCCCCCTAGAATTCCGATCAAAATGGGAAGCAGTCCTAAAAATCCCCTTAAGAATATCGTGGCCAGAATGGTAATCCCTAACGTCACGAGAGCGACTGTGAAGTGAGTAGCACTGTACACCTGCTCATCGCCTGGTAAATACATGGCCATATCAATTGCAGTAGAAGCTAACCCTAAACCGATAACAATAATCACTGGCCCAACGACGACAGGAGGGAGTAATTTCATAATCCATTTCATGCCGAAGATAGTGATCAGCAGGGCGGTTGCCCCGTATACCAGCCCAGCAAGAAAACTCCCTATCATAGCACCGGCGACACCGTGAGTTTCAGAAACTTGCATGATCGGATAGATAAAAGCGAAACTGGATCCTAAATAAGCAGGGATTCTTCCTCTCGTAATAAGCAAGTAAGCAAGTGTTCCGAACCCACTTGAAACTAATGCGACTGCTGGCGGTAAACCGGTTAAGAATGGTACGAGGATGGTTGCTCCAAACATTGCAAATAAGTGTTGAAAGCTTAAAGCAAGCCATTTTGGTGCTTTTGGTATTTCTCTAATGCCTACTTCTGCTTCTGTTGATTTCATAATAAGTTCCTCCTTTTCGCATAAAAAAAACCTCTTTGCTTAAAGGTTCGCAAAGAGGTACACGTATCACCTGGATACGAGATTACTTTCGACCTTTTAAGCCTCACCGGACTTTATTAAAGGGTTCGTATGTTCAATTTTCAAAAATGACGACTTCATCTAATTTGTCCGTCTCGGATAGGCCGACAGTCACGACTTCATTTTGGGAAGTCGGAATATTTTTACCGACGTAATCTGCGGTTATCGGTAGTTCTCTGTGACCTCGATCCACAAGGACAGCTAATTGAATTTGTGAAGGACGGCCAAGATCCATAAGGGCGTCCATTGCGGCACGCACCGTCCGGCCTGTGTATAATACATCATCCACTAGTATGACTTTTTTATGGGTGATATCCACTGAAATATTCGTTTCCTTAACATCTGGCTCTTCATCATAACTTTTATTCTTCAAGTCATCACGATATAGCGTTATGTCAAGTTCACCGCCAGAGATCTCCTGGCCTTCAATGCTTTCGATTTTATCTTTGAGACGATCTGCAATCGGTACCCCTCTTGTCTTAATTCCTACAAGCACAAGATCCTCGACTCCCTTATTCTTTTCAATGATTTCGTGGGAGATTCTAGTAAGAGCTCTGCGTATCGCTGCATCGTCTAAAACTGTTGCTTTTCTTTCCATTAATAAACCTCCAAACGAAAAGCCCTTTTCCGCATAAAGGCAGAAAAGGGCTTAATGTACACAGACTCTCGTTGTGTAAACCGACTACCTTTTCAGCCTCACGGGACTGGGTTAAAGGACTATTTAATTCTGTTAACGATTATCACAGACTTCCATGCTTTTGTCAACTTTTACTTCGAAGATATTCCAGGGTTTCTGTAAACTCCTCAGGAGGATCCACTTCGAACTTGAGCCATTCTCCTGATCTTGGGTGTTCAAAGCCGATAGACTTCGCGTGAAGCGCCTGCCCGTCAAGTTCCAGCGTCTTACGAGGACCATATTTAGGGTCCCCGGCCAGTGGATGATGGATATATCTCATATGCACACGAATTTGATGCGTACGGCCCGTCTCCAGCTTACATTCAACAAAAGAAAAATCCTCAAATTGCTCTAATACTTGAAAATGAGTGACAGCATCGCGGCCTGAGTCTACTACAGCCATCCGCTGACGATCTTTAGGATCCCTTCCTATAGGAGCTTCGATCGTACCATATTCGTGTGGTATTGTACCGTGTACGATAGCTAGATACTTACGCTCTACAGTTTTATCCATAAGTTGCTTTACAAGTGATTCATGAGCCTTATCATTTTTCGCCACCATCAGTAATCCGCTCGTATCTTTATCAATCCGATGAACGATCCCCGGACGTTCAACTCCATTAATTCCTGACAAATCATTACAATGATAGAGCAGGGCATTCACTAAAGTTCCATCTTCATGACCGGCAGCTGGATGAACAACCATCCCGGAAGGTTTATTTACAACGATTACATCAGAATCCTCATAAACAATTTCCAGAGCAATATTTTCAGGTTCAAGTTCCAGCGGTTTAGTTTCTGGTATGGTCCAGTTGATTTCATCACCAGCTTGGACTTTATAATTGCTTTTTACAGCTTTACCATTGACGAGCACGTAATCTTCTTTTAACCATCCCTGAATTTGAGATCTGGAAGCGTCCTCAATCACATCTGATAAAAGTTTATCGATTCTTTTTGATTGGTCCGTTTCTTCTACTAAATAAGTTTCATTCACTGCGTTGTACTTCCTTTCTTTCTACGCTCATCTACAAAAGTAGCAATCATGACAAAAATAACTCCTACTACTAAGGCAGAATCCGCGATGTTGAAAATCGGATAATTGTAAGAACCGAGATAAAAATTAAAAAAATCGACGACTTCTTTACGAAAAAGACGATCTATGAAATTCCCGATCGCTCCAGCTAATATAAGAGCTAATGCGAAGCCTACAAAACGACTGCTTTTCGCATATTGTTTCATGTAATAAATGATGACTCCAATAACGATGACGGTCACAATATAGAAAAACCACATTTGGCCTGGAAGGATCCCCCACGCTGCTCCTGTATTGCGATGCGACGTTATGTAAAAGAAGTTTTCGATGACTGATATAGATTCCCGCAGCTCCATGCGCTCGACTACGAGCCACTTGGTGATTTGATCAATAATAATCAAGGCTGCTGCAAAGAGATAATATACAAACATAACTGATCCTCCACGTATCATTTTCCTCTGCTATTGTACCATATCTCGGAGAATGGCGCTTCCGTAAAAGTTTTAAGCTGTTATTTATACGAGAGATGGAAAAAGATACAACTTATGAAGGGTTTCACTTTAACTAACTGGCAGGATAGTTTAAGACTAGGTTTCGAGATAATCGGGTTCGTTGCCCTATTAAGAGTCAGGGGTTGTTGGGAAGCTACTCGCTTTCCTGTGGGAGCTTTGCTGTTCCGTCATCATGATGAGTGGAAGGTGGTTTTAGGAATGGACTCGCTTTCCGTGGGAGTGCGGTGAGCTTCCTCAGGCTGTGGCCTTCCGGGATCTCACCAATCACTCTCATCCCACAGGAGTCTCGCCCATTCCTAAAACCACCTAACTTATATTAAGAGACGGTACTAAGACATGAGAAGCAAAAACTCTCTTGTACCAACGTTTCCCAACCACCCTTCCATTATGAAACGACTGCCGTGATCTCATCTCACCCGCGCATTCGAGCCTCGACGCTTAGCGGGTTAACGAGACTTCCTTCACATCTGTACGATAAGTTAACATCGAATCACTCCGTTCTTCGTGTTTCCTTTATCTCCGGCAACTCAGTCCAGTCCATACGTCGCTGACCAAAGCGCTTCCGCTTTTACCACGGGAGTCTCGCAGCTTCCCAACAACCCCGTACGAAATGGAATAAACGAACCCCCTGGCATTGGTATAGAAAAGACTTTAAGTTCTCATCTAAGCCGAGTATACCGGTTATAGCGCTAACGAGCCTTATTAGCCAACATTGAAAGCACTTCGTTCTTCGTGTTTCCTTTTCTCCGGCAGTTGGATCCATACCATACGCCGCTGAGCAAAGTGCTTCCGCTTTTACAAAGGGAGTCCTGCAGCTTTCCCACCAACCCATTCGATGAAAGTTAGAAACGAACCCTTCTATCAACAAAGAGGGTCTTCTATATGACTGTCGCGTGAGAAGATAGCGTATTACATCAAGGTTTTTAACATAGGACACTTGTTATGAAAATCAGCAAATGTTTGCTTTTTCTTGAAGCGGTTTCGAGATACTATGTTTGGCAGAGGGGAGGAGGGAAACGGTGAGACTCCTGGGTGAGGAGCGGGACAGGTGAGACCCCGGAGAGCGAAGCTCGAGGAGGCTCAGCGCCCGCCCCCCGGAAAGCGATCCGTTTCCCGGAGCCCCTAAAGCCTCATTATGTCTCGAAACTGAGTCTTCAAGAATAGAGAGATATTGATTAACTAGACCATTTAACAAACAAAAACGCTTGGATATAAAAATCCAAGCGTTTTTGTTTGCTATTTACACTGTTATTTATTCTATTGAACATACTTCGCTAGTGTCCGCAGAGTAGAAACTACCTATTTATAAAGGTCGGCACTTCATAATTACGAGACATAATGTTTTTCAACAACTGCAGCACATCGCGCACACAAATCAGGGTGGTTTGGATCTTTCCCTATTTCATGAGAAGAAACCCAGCAGCGCTCACATTTTTCTCCTGAATGCTTCGTTACTTCAACGTTTACATAATCATATTCTTTCGCATTAGATGCTTCTTCACTCAATTCTGCTTCTGACACGATAAGAAGCTGGTGAAGACCCTCGATTGAATTCAAAACATTTTTTGTTTTTTCATCTCTAGGAACAATTGAGATTTTTGCGTCTAACGATTTACCGATTACTTTTTCATTACGAGCTTCTTCAAGAGCCTTCAATACATCATCACGAACTTCCATGAAATGATCCCACTTCTCAACGAGGTTCGTATCAGCTTTGTCAGAAGCTTCCGGCATATCAGTCAATTGAACACTATGCGCTTCCACTCCAGGAATGAACTTCCAAGCCTCTTCCGTCGTATGAGGGAGAATTGGAGACATCAGTTTGACAAGTGATGTGATGATTTCATAATAAACCGTTTGAATGCTCCGGCGGTGAGGATGGTCCTCGCCTTCGATATACAATATATCCTTAGCAAAATCAAGATAAAATGAGCTTAGATCGATAGTACAGAAGTTATGAACTTTGTTATAGACTGTAGAGAATTCGTAAGACTCATAAGCAGTATGCACATCTTTTACTAAGCTGTTGAGACGATGCAGCATATACTGATCCACTTCCTGGAGATCTTGAACAGCTACACGATCCTTTTTCGGATCAAAATCGTGAAGGTTTCCTAATAAGAAACGGAACGTATTACGGATTTTCCGGTACACTTCAGCCACTTGTTTTAGGATTTTATCCGAAATACGTACATCGGCCTGATAGTCAGCAGAAGAAACCCAAAGTCTAATGATGTCAGCACCAAGCTGTTTCATAATTTTATCAGGGACCATAACATTCCCTAATGATTTACTCATTTTACGCCCATTTCCATCTAAAGCGAAACCATGGCTTAAGATTCCATTAAACGGAGCCTTGCCTGTAACAGCTACAGCCGTTGATAGGGAAGAATTGAACCAGCCTCGATACTGATCGGATCCTTCCAAATATAGATCCGCCGGACGTTGAAGTTCTTTTCGCTGATGAAGGACTGCCTGGTGTGTAGAACCAGAATCGAACCATACGTCCATAATATCCGTCTCTTTCGTGAACTGTCCATTAGGGCTGTGTTCCGAAGAGAATCCCTCTGGAAGCAAGTCCTTAGCTTCACGTTCGAACCATACATTAGATCCATGCTCTCTAAATAGACCAGCTACATGATCGATTGTTTCATCTGTAATAATCGGAGTCCCATCTTCTCCATAAAACACAGGAATAGGTACACCCCAAGTACGCTGTCTGGAAATACACCAATCTTGACGGTCGCGAACCATGTTATAAAGACGTGTTTCGCCCCACTTTGGCGTCCATTCGATACGATTGATTTCACTTAAAAGCTGCTCACGGAAATCTTTGATAGAAGCGAACCACTGATCCGTTGCACGGAAAATCGTCGGTTTCTTCGTTCTCCAATCATGAGGGTAGGAGTGGGTGATGAACTCTAAATGTAGTAACGCTCCTGCTTCTTTTAGATTATCTGTTATAGGCTTGTTGGCTTTATCATAAAATAACCCTTCGTAACCTGGTGCTTCTTCAGTAAACACACCTTTGTTATTTACTGGACACAAAACATCAAGACCATACTGCTGCCCGATCCAGAAGTCATCTTCCCCGTGACCAGGAGCAGTGTGTACACACCCCGTGCCTCCATCTACAGTGACGTGGTCGCCAAGGACTACCAGAGAATCACGATCATATAATGGGTGCTTAGCCGTAATTCGATCTGCTTCCTTTCCTTTAAATACTTGAGCTACCTCATAGTTCTCCCATTCAAGAGAAGAGGCGACATTTTCAAGAAGATCATGCGCAACGATGAATTTCTCCTGTTCTACCTTAACAACGGCATAATCATACCCCGGGTTTAAAGCTATCCCCAGATTAGAAGGAATAGTCCAAGGTGTAGTCGTCCAGATGATGAACTTCTCACCGCCTTCAAGCAGGTCCTTTCCGTCTTTCACTTCAAAACTTACATAGATCGAAGGCGAACGTTTATCCTGGTATTCGATCTCAGCCTCAGCTAGAGCTGATTCACTGGACGGAGACCAAAATACAGGTTTCAACCCTTTATAGATATAGCCCTTTTTCGCCATATCACCAAAAACCTTGATTTGTTCAGCTTCAAAATCTTTATCCAGTGTGATGTACGGATCGTCCCAGTCTCCGCGCACACCCATACGTTTAAACTCATTTCTTTGGTTATCGATTTGTCCTAACGCATATTCCGCACACTTTTCACGGAATTCAGCTAAAGACATCTTTTTGCGATCCACTTTTTTCTTAGCCAGTGCAGACTCGATCGGCAGACCATGCGTATCCCATCCAGGTACATAAGGGGCATGATAGCCGGACATGGATTTATATCGAACGATGAAGTCCTTTAACGTTTTGTTCAGTGCGTGACCCATGTGCAAGCTTCCGTTTGCATATGGAGGTCCGTCATGCAGTACAAATAAAGGACGCCCTTCTGTACGTTCTTGAACTTGCTTATATATGTTCTCTTCCTCCCAGGATTTTTGCATCTCAGGTTCGCGGTTCGGTAGGTTCCCTCGCATTGGAAACTCTGTCTTTGGCATTAATAACGTGTCTTTATAATCCATTGCCATTCCTCCTTTAAAATCTATACAAAAAGACCTTCTCATCCCTAAAGGGACGAGAAGGTCTCGCGTTACCACCCTAATCAATCAGTAAAGAAACTGATTCACTTATCTTATTCGTATCGTGAACGACTCGGCTATATTTACTCCAAGTTCAACATAGCTGCTCCAGGGTGATTTTCCTACAATGACCAGCTTCGGTCTTTCACCATCACCGAATCGCTTGTTACTGACTAGTTCATTGAGTACTTTCCCTATCAACGCATGTAAATATTCATATGTGTTTATGAATTAAATGTAATTTTAGTCATTTAGTCAAGACTTATTTTCTACATAGTCCTTCTCTGCATCTTTTTCAGTTTGTATTTCCTCTGCTGTACTTTCGCCATGGGGGAACTGGGTATCGAGTAAATGATCCCAGTCATCATTGTCGATCATATCCACTTGAGCTTGGACGAGCATTCTTAATCTCATTTTGAATACTTTCGCCTGCTTTTTCATTTCTTCAACTTCCGAGGAAAGCCGGCGGGACGTTTCCAAAGCTTCATTGATTATGCGGTCAGCGTTTTTCTCGGCTTCCTTCACAATCAATTCTGCTTCTTTGTCAGCACTCGTCTTCACGCCTTCTGCTGTTTCTTGAGCAACAAGTATAGACTTATTCAATGTCGTTTCAATGTTGTTGAAGTGACCGACGCGTTCATTTAAGTGCTCGACCTCACGTTCTAATTCTTTCTTTTTACGAATCACAATTTCATAGTCTTTAATTACCTGTTCAAGAAATTCATTTACTTCGTCTTCATCATATCCTCTAAAACCGCGAGTAAATTCTTTATTGTGGATATCCAATGGTGTTAAAGGCACACCGTCCACCTCCCTGATCATCATTATTTAAATTTCCAATATTACTAGTTTCGTCATATAGCGAGCTAATCCTGCCGATTGTTAATTAAGCTTCGAAATCGTAACTCTGAATTTTTCTTTTTTTGTCATACCACGGATTTCCATCAAGCGGCTTCGTCCCTTGCCTCTCACAGATAATAAGTCTCCTTCCTGCAGTTGAAAAGAAGGATTCTCTACCGTTCTGAAATTCACTTTAACATGGCCCGCATCAATGTGCATTCCTGCCTTTTTCCTTGAGATTCCATAAATTTCTTTAACGAGGACATCAAGCCTTAAAGAAGATAAAGTCGTTTCATTCACTTTCCACGTTTCATTGCTTGCAATTAAATGAGTTAACGACTTTTCTTCGAATTGGACGTTAGTCTTCTTAACACTAGTAAAATTCATTCTTATGTAATCACTGATTTCTTCGGCTACAATGATTTGAATGGTTCCATCTTGAACGACAAGATCACCCAGCTTTTCACGTTTAATCCCTAATGACATGAATGCCCCCAGAACATCCCTATGTTCCAGAGTGATGAATTTATCAGGGTAAGAAGCTTGCAATAAGGTTAGAGAAAAGTCCTGCTGGTCGATTTCCTCATACTCAGGAGCCAGAATGGCACGCTTTCTCTCAGACTTCTCAGATCCTCCGAAAGTATCCCATATGAGATCTGGCTGTGCTCCCATTAAGCTCGTAAAAATAAATATCTCCCGAGGATCCAGAAAATCCGTTTCTTTCCTTTCGTACCGAATGTTCACTTCTTCCTGCATGGAAAGAACCTGATCGATAAAAGGACGTTCTTCCTCTCTGAAATGCTGATAAATCTCCATCATTCTTCCTCCAATATGCATGCATAACTTCTTAAATCATTTTTCTTAAAAAAACCTGTTATACTTCCTATTTCATAAGAGCTCCCTTTTTGGAGATCGTTTCGCAGCTTTTGCGTAAGGAATTGGGAGCTTGGAAATAGCTCAATTCCTACTCGGAAAACGGCAGCATTCCCTAAGCTGAACCTCTCGAGGCCTTGCCCAAATACCCTTTACCATTTCCGAGTTCCCATTACGACAATTAGGGGAACGAAACGATCATTTCATGATTATTAGTTACAGATAAAAAAGAACAGACAAGACGCTTGCTGCTTCTGATCTGTTCTTCTGACTTATAATGTAATAATTATACGATAGAGCTCCTGCAAGCCTGAGGCCGCAAAACGTAAAACCAAAATGGCGACGATAGGTGAAATATCTATCATGCCAAGCGGGGGGATAATTTTGCGGAAAGGCTCTAAGAATGGCTCAGCCAGTTTCGATAAAACTTCGCCGAAACTTGATTCTCTAGCGCCCGGAAACCATGAAAGTAAAATGTAAATGATTAGTATCCAACTGTAAATATTAAGTGCCGTAAATAAAATCTGAAACAAAAACCCCATCAGTTACCACCTTCTGTTTATATCTTCTTCTTCATTCATCAGCATTTCAGAAATGGATCCTGAAATTTCAACGTTCTCTGGTGTACATAAGAATGTTTGAGAACCCAGCTTTTGAATATCACCACCTATAGCATAAACGGTTCCACTTAAAAAATCCACAATTCTCTTTGCCTGCTGATGATCAACACGCTGTAAATTGATGACTACCGCTTTACGATTCACTAGCTGATCGGCGATTTCCTGAGCTTCATTATAATTCTTCGGTTCACTAAGCACCATTTTTGAGGAGCTCTTCGCACTCTTTAAGCTCACAACATTTTGATGCTCAGATGGCTGCTGCTGTTTGTTTCTATATGCTGGAGGAGTGGTTTCTTCCTGCTTATCATCCATTGTATCTTCATCCATATATTCATATTCATCTTCCAAAGTAAAAAACGATTTAAATTTATTTTTCATACTCATTCCACTCACCTCATTGTCCTATTTTTTAACCCACTAGACTTGAGCCTACTCTGATGTGAGTCGCACCTTCTTCAATCGCCAGCCGATAGTCATTGCTCATCCCCATGGACAGCCACTCACAAGGTGCATGGGATTCTTGTTTATCCCTGATGATATCCCGTAAAGCTCTCAGCTTTCTGAATACCGCTCTCAGCGCTTCTTCCTCTTCTTCATGAGGCGCCATGGTCATAAGGCCTACCACCTTAATATTTTCATAGTTTGCCATGGACTCAATGAATGTTTCAACCTCGTCCGGGGCAAGACCGTGTTTGGATTCCTCTCCGCTTATATTCACCTGTACGAAGCAGGGAACAATGCGTTCAGCACGTTTATTTATTTCTTTCGCCAGCGACTTCCTGTCCAACGAATGGATGTAATCTACTTCATTGATTACATCCCTCACTTTTCTGGACTGCAAGGACCCGATAAAGTGCCAAATAGCTTCCTTACCTATCGCTTCATATTTTTCAAGGAATTCTTCTTTTCGATTTTCACCAAGATTTGTAACCCCGGCGGCAAGAGTTTCTTTTGCACGATCGATGGAAACATATTTGGTCACACCTATAATCGTAATGTTTTCAGCGTCTCTGCCGCATTCCTCGCAAGCTTCATTTATGGTTTCCTTTATTCTAGATAGTTGACTTGAAACACTCATATGTAACCTCCTTACTCAACTTTTACGACCAATAAAAGCAAGCATTCTACCCGTTTGCCCATGGTCACGTCGATGGGAGAAAAATGATGCTTGATCTTCGTACGTACAGTAATTTGTGAGTCTTATATTTTCATTTAAGATACCAGCATTGATCGCTATTTGTCTGTTTAGCTCTTTTAAGTCGAGTTTAAACTTATTTTTAGAAATTTGTTCAGAGACCTTGGATTTGAACTCGTCTTTCACATGACTCATAACGTGGTCGTCAACTTCATAATTCTTTTGGCTAATGCTTGGACCAATCGTTAAATGAATTTGTGTTGGTGCGACACCCTGTTCAGATAATTTTTCCACCATTTTCCTGGCTATCTCATGGACGCTGCCTTTCCAACCTGCGTGCGCTATACCAATCCATCCGCTGTCTGGTTCCACGAATAGTAAAGGGACACAGTCAGCATAAAAAGCCGTTAATAAAATATCTTTGTGGTGCGTAATCATTCCGTCTGTACCACTGATTGCTGAGCCTTGAGATAAGGCCCCTTTCCCCTTATCTTCTGGTGTGATGACGGCAACACTAGTTCCGTGAACCTGTTCACCCATAACCCAGTTCTCTAAAGGAATAGAGAGTTCTTCTGCTAAAGCTTTTCTATTTTGAATGACACTGTTCTCATCGTCTGATACATGAAGTCCCATATTCAATGATGAAAACGGAACTTCGCTGTATCCGTCTTCCCTGCTTGATATTCCAGCAATGACTTGATTAGCATCGACGCAGGTATAATATTTCTTCGACTTGCGTTGGAAGGGTTCGGTCATAATAACACCTCAATTTCCCTTCATTTTACCACATGATTCACCTTTTTTCCTAACCTTATCCTGTTATTCGAACTTTTGGTCCTCACTTTTACTACTAAACCCTGTTTTTTTGACTAGTATGACATCGGCTCCGATATTCACGATCTGGTTCCATGGAATCACCATTTCCTCATCTTTTCCAAAAAGACCCATTGCCTTGCCTTTCAATGTCAATACCAGCCCTTTAAGCTGACCACGCTGACTATCTATATCTAAATCAGTAATATATCCTAACCTTTCTCCCGTTTCCATTGCAATGACATCCTTCACCTGAAGTTCAGAAATTTTCATTTAAAGATCCCTCCTCCTTTTATGTATATGCACAAAATTGACAACCATTTCTAAACACAAAAAAACACCACTGAATAGTCAGTGATGTTTTTTCATATTATTGGAACATGGATGAATTCATTTCTTTAATAGCTGCTTTTTCTAACCGTGAAACCTGTGCTTGAGAAATTCCGATTTCTTCAGCGACTTCCATTTGGGTTTTCCCTTGAAAAAATCGTTTAGTCAGAATCATTTTCTCGCGTTCGTTTAATTTTTTCATTCCTTCACGCAAAGAAAGTTCATCCAGCCAATTCGAATCTTTCTCACGATCATCCTTCAACTGATCGACCACGAAGATAGGATCGCCTCCATCATTATATATAGGCTCAAATAATGAGACTGGATCTTGTATGGCATCCATAGCGAAAACCACGTCTTCATGGGGGATCCCCATTTTGTCAGCTATCTCATGAGGTGCTGGGTCCTTGGATGTTTCACTGATAATTTTCTCACGCATTTGTAAAGCTTTGTAAGCTGTATCTCTAAGCGATCTTGAGACCCGTATCGGATTGTTGTCTCTTAGATACCGCCGTATTTCTCCAATGATCATAGGTACGGCATAAGTTGAAAATTTAACATTATGACTTAAATCAAAATTATCAATCGACTTCATTAAACCGATACAGCCGACCTGGAACAAGTCGTCTCCGTATTCTCCGCGGTTATTAAATCGCTGTATCACAGAAAGAACGAGCCTGAGGTTTCCATTGACTAAGACCTCTCTTGCTTCTCGATCTCCTGATTGCAGTTGCTCAAATAGGGTCCTCATTTCCTTATTTTTGAGTACAGGAAGCTTTGATGTATCTACACCGCATATTTCTACTTTATGTCGTGTCAACGTAAGACCCTCCCAAGAAGCTTTAATCCATTTTCAGTATCTCCTTGGAAGGTAAAATTATGCATAAATTGTCATTAAAAAATTACACCATTTTATCAAATTCTCTTTGTAATCGACGAATTATTTTCTTTTCAAGCCTTGATATATAAGACTGTGAGATCCCTAACATGTCCGCCACATCTTTTTGAGTTTTTTCTTTTTTTCCTATTAAACCGAATCGGAGCTCCATGATTTCTTTTTCCCGATCATTTAACTGTTCCAACGCCGATTTCAGAAGCTTTTTGTCTACCTTCTTTTCGATTCCTTTCGTAATGAGGTCTTCTTCTGTACCAAGAATATCTGAGAGAAGCAGCTCATTTCCATCCCAGTCCACGTTTAAAGGTTCGTCAAAAGAAACTTCTGTTTTCAGTTTATTGCTTTTCCTTAAATGCATCAGTATTTCATTTTCAATACATCTTGAAGCATAGGTGGCTAGTTTAATCTTCTTCTCAGGGTCAAATGTATTCACGGCCTTAATCAATCCAATGGTGCCGATGCTTATTAAGTCTTCTATGTTCAACCCGGTGTTTTCGAACTTACGAGCAATGTAAACAACCAGGCGTAAGTTTCTTTCGATGAGCATCGCTCTTGCTGCTTTATCTCCAGTAGGCAGCCGCTCCAGGAGGTCTTTTTCTTCTTCTCTTGATAATGGCGGGGGCAGAGCTTCACTTCCGCCAATATAATAAATTTCTTTTTGCTTAATTCCTAATTTAATGGCTATTTTGTAAAGCCAAAACTTCAACTTAAATGACAACTTCATCGCTATCTTCCCCCTCGACTATGCAGAAATCCCTTTTAAAGAAGCGTGCGGGTGGATCAATATTTGATACATACGATCAAAGGTAAGATCATGATCCTGAATCCCCACTAACGGTTTCTCGATTCGCAATTCCCCTTCTTCCGTAAACACAATAATAGAATCCACTAAAAAGGTAACCATAAGCTGCCCCCCGCTGCCGGCACCTTGAAAAGGTATAAGCTGAACTGAGGATTTAAATGGATCAGGCAGCTGCTCTAAGGCGTCTAACATTTCTTCGCCAACGAGCTGATTCAAAGTTTCATCAGGTAAAAAATTTCTCCATAAGTTACGGTCTGCTAAAAAAACCATTCTCTTGCTAATAGGATCGAAAAGATGATTGCCACTATCGACTAAGCCTGTACACGTTACAGAGTTATGGTTGAAAACAACTTTCACACGATAAAGATCTTCCGTTTTTAGACGATGAGCCTGAATTTGTTCCATTCTCCATTTCGTGAATAACCAGGACACTGGGAAACCGATACATACAAACAGCCAGCTGAATGGATCACCGAAACCTGTGGAATACGTTATGACTTCACCCCCATTCACCTCAATAGGGGTGCTGAGGAGAAAATGAATGCCTACTAAAGTTCCTCCAATTGCAAAAGTCACGAAATAAAAAGTCAGCCATTGGATAAGTAAGGATCGAAAAGAAACAAAAGAGAAAGCTGCAAAAATTATGAGGATGGAGAAGCACGTTTTGCCTAAAGTCGAAGTCAGCCATAAATCGGGATGCAGTACTGTAATGGGAACAATACTTGAAGCTACCAATGCTGCTGCAAAGATTCTAAAATTTGAAGTTTTAGCTCTCGTCAACCCTTGTGTTAAATATAGAATCATACCATCCATCAATAAATTCAGCATCCAAACAGCATCTAGATAAATTCTCCCCACCTCTCTTTAGTATTTATTAATCAGTATAAGTGTGTACCATTAAAAAGTCTGTCAAAACGTGAGCCGCTAAGAAGCTATTTTTGTCGGAAAGAGGATAGGTTTTATTAAGCTTTCCAAATGTTTTCAAAATGACGAAATGGAATATTCAGCGCAGCATCTTAACAAAAAGCTTATTCAATCTTTTGATCAGCTTGCCAACACTCTTTTTACAAGTAAATATCCTGCTATTGGAAAAGGCTGAATATCATCTATTCCATATAACAGGAGTAAAACCTTTTAGGTAAGAACTCTCACTATAAGTTAAAAACCCAGTCAAACAACTGGGTTTTTGTTTTGATAATACTTTTTTAAATTTTATTACTATTTTTATTGTAACGAAACATATTTATATGTAATAATAGTAACCAACAAATGAAAGCCCTTACTTTTTAATGAAAAAGGAGCGATAGAAATGGTCGTGAGATCTGCATCTCGATTAGTAAAAAAGAAATCTACGGAAATGGAATACCCTAGACCACAGTTCAAAAGAGGTGAATGGTACGACTTAAACGGAGAATGGGAGTTCACGTTTGATGATCGAGATATTGGCGAACAAAAAGGGTGGCATAACTCTTCGGATAAGCTTTCACAAAAAATTCAAGTTCCTTATGCTTACCAAAGTAAAAAGTCTGGCATCCATGTAAATGAGAATCATGAAATTGTATGGTACAAAAGAAATTTTTATTGGGAGAAACATATGGATAAGGATTTACTCCTTCATTTTGAAGCAGTTGATTATTACACCAAAGTTTGGGTCAATGGTCAATTTATAGGGGATCATGCAGGTGGGCACACGCCGTTCAGCTTCTCAATCGCTTCAGCTGTTCAACACGGGGAAAATTCCATTGTAATAAGAGTGGAAGATCGAAACAGTGTAGAGCAGCCTATAGGTAAACAATCCTGGAAATCTTCTAACTTTTTATGCTGGTACACACGCACAACAGGCATTTGGCAGCCGGTATGGCTTGAAGAAGTTTCACCTCTTCATATCAAACATGTAAAAATGACACCAAATATTGAGCAGTCTACTCTTCAACTTGAAACCTTGCTTCCTCCTCATGAATCGAAAGCTTATGTAGAAGCTCATGTCTATTTTCAGGGAGATTGGATCAATACCGTAGGAGCCGCGGTGAAAAAAAATCAAACCAGCGTTGAGATGACGGTGGATGTTGAATCGGATCAAGCTGACTTCCGGGTATTTTACTGGAGTCCGGATTCACCACAGTTGTATGACATTTCTTTTGTCTTACGAAGTGAGGAAGAAGTAATGGACGAGGTAAACAGCTACTTCGGCATGCGCAGCATTGAGGTAAATGATGACAAAATACTACTAAATCGTGAAACTTTTTATCAAAAATTGATTCTCGATCAAGGATATTATAAAGACTCATTGATGACTGCTGACTACGAACAAATGAAAAATGATCTCACAAAAGTCAAAGAAATGGGCTTTAACGGAGTGAGACGTCATCAAACCATTGCCGATCGCAGATATATGCAACTATGCGATCAACTCGGACTAGTCATGTGGGCTGAAATGCCGAGCATTTTCCGATTTACTGATCAATCAATGAATGCAATGCTCCAAGAAAGCAGAGAAATGGTCCATAAACATATTAATCATCCATCCGTTATTATTTATACATTAATGAATGAGTCATGGGGAGTTAATGAAATCTACCATCGAAAAGATCAGCAGAATTTTGTAAACGCTCTCTATTATCAAACGAAAGCACTGGACCCCTCTCGTCTCATCGTTGGAAATGATGGATGGGAACACACATTAACAGATATTCTTACGATCCATGATTACAATTCCAATGCAGATGAACTTGCAAAAAGTTATGTAAACAAAGAAAAGTACGTAAATGGAAGCCCTTCTAAAACAAGCAGAAAACAAAATTTTGCCCGAGGTTATCGATACAGTGGAGAACCCATTATAATGAGTGAATTTGGGGGAATCGCTTTTGCTCCTGATTTACATGAAGATGATTGGGGTTATGGATCTAGACCTCAAACGAAAGAGGATGCATTAATACGTTTTGAGAAATTAATGAAAGCCATTATGGACACTGATTCTATTCAAGGCTTTTGTTACACTCAACTATCTGACGTGGAGCAAGAGGTTAATGGCCTTTTAAATCATGACCATGAGGAAAAATTTGATACAAGTCAAATCTGTAAAGTTTTATCAGCTATGAAATCTGATGGGTTTATTTTTGAATAACAGGAGGAGGAGAAAAAATGGAACCAGCTAAAAATCAATCACAAACTGATTTGGAATTGAAAGAGGACATTCGAAAAAAAGAGATTGCTTCCTATTTTGGTTATGGTTTTGCCCAATGTATCAGCTTCGGGTTAATAGGTTCATATATCTTATTTTTCTATACAGACATCTTGGGAATTTCTGCGGCTGCGGCAAGTATCATCTTTCTTATCGCAAGGACGTGGGATGCTGTAAATGATCCGCTTATGGCCTCGATTATGGATACGTTAAATTCAAAACACGGGAAATTTAGACCTTACCTTAAATACATGCCCTTCCTTATCGTGATATCTACGATCGCTTGTTTTCTGCCTTTAGACGGACTTAGTATGACAGGAAAACTCATTTATGCCGGGGTTACTTATGTTTTATGGGGCATGATTTATACAGCCTCTGATGTTCCATTTTGGTCCCTGTCATCCGTTATGAGTCAGCAGGCACAACAGAGAACAAAATTAATTACTTTCGCTAACATGGGTGTGTTTACAGGCATCGCATTATCTCCAACCATTTTCATCCCGCTAACCGAATGGCTCGGCGGAGATGATTTGGGACAAGGTTACTTGCTAGCTACTATTGTATTAATGGCCATCGCACTCCCTATCATGTTAAATGGGTTCAAAAACACGAAAGAACGAGTCAAACCGCCTAAAACAAAAGTAAAATTTTCAGATGGCGTGCGGGCGATTAGAGCCAACAAGCCGATGTTTGCTATACTGGTTGTTTTCTTTTGCAATGTCTTTATGAACATCACGCAAGCCTTGAACATTTACTTCTTTACGTATAATCTTGGAAGCGCTTCATTCATGACCATTTTTGGGATCATTAGTTTTGCCAGCTGTATCGGCTTTTTCATTATCCCTAAACTAAACTTGAAGTATAAGAAAAAGCATATGCTGATGGTGATTGTAGCTGCAGATGTAGTCATTAGGATCATTTGGTTTAGTCTTGGTTACTCTAGTGTTGTTGTTTCATTCATTTTCATAGGAATCACAATGCTATTGTACACAACTACGGGACCTTTAATCTCTGGAATGCTGGCAGAAACGATTGAATATACAGAATGGAAAACTGGAAAACGTAATGAAGCTGTTATCTTCTCAGGACAAACTTTTACAGGAAAGCTGTCTGTGGCTGTTTCTGGAGGTGCTACGGGACTGATCTTAACCGCAATTAACTATCAATCAAATCAGGCCCAAACTGAGTTTACACTGAACATGCTATTTTTCGTAATTGCCTTGCTTCCTGCACTCGGGTCGATCATTCGCTTCATTATCATGTATTTCTATTCTTATACTGAGAAAGAGTACAAGGAAACTGTCGAGAAGATCCAAGTTAGAAAACAAAAAGAGGAAGCGGCTCCTCAAAGTTAATTCTAATAATAAACGTGCTGATCGGAACGAACAAATACAGTAAACTGAAAACACAATAGGTTATTGAGGAGTGCAAAGCCAAATAAGGTTTGCACTCCTTTTTGAAAGCTATTTTAAAGTTCAATGTCATAAATAGTTATTAAACAATATGGCAGGATACTTTAAGACTCAGTTTCGAGATAACCAGGGTTCGTGGCCGCAATGAGAGTCTGGTGTGGTTGGGAAGCTACTCGCTTTCCTGCGGGGGGAAGTGGCGAGCTTCCTCGGGCTTGCAGCCCTGTGGGATCTCGCCTACATCCTTCTCCCACGGGAGTCTCGCAGCTTTCCAACAACCCCGTACGAAATGGATTGAACGAACCCCCTGGCATTGGAAAAGATTTCTGATTTCTCATCTAAGCTGCGTATTCCGGCTATAGAGCTTAACGTCTAAAGAGACTGGCAAATCAACACCGAGGCATTTTGTTCTGGTTTCTTTTATTTCTGCCAGCTTAGTTCAGTCCATATACATTCTTTTGAAATGGATTGCAATTAACTTATCCAACAAGACAATAAGTGATTAACCGCCTGTGATATAGCCTATTAGACAATAATCATATAGCCGTGAAAAGATCAATTAGTTGTAATGGGTTATTGGAAATGGGGGGACATGTCGTTGCCACTCGAAAAGAGCTGTACTACACTTAAAGCACTGTCTCAGATGTTTCCGTGAACCTGACAAACTTAAAGGAGGTCCGGGAAATTGCGAGACTCCTGTGGGAAAAGAGTGCTTGGTGAGACCCCGCAGGACGGGACGTCCGAGGAGGCTCCCCGCGCTCCCACGGAAAGCGAGTGATTTCCCGGACCTCCAAACGCTGTAAAACGTACCGGAAACAGCTCTAACATCTTGAAACTGAGTCTTCAACTAAAGGGAGCTAATATAAAATATAAACACGAAGAAAAAGGCCTCGTGCACACCTTACCCATATGAAAGCACATGAACTGTGCCTGCTCGTTTTTTCATTACAAAATTACAACAGTCATGCTTACGTCCCTTATTTTTGCAGTAATTTGTTATACTTAAATAAAAGACACACTCTTATACGGAGGCTTCCCTTGTGAAAAAATTACCATTAACTTTTGAAAATATGCTCCCAATCAATAAAGCACTATCTAATCCGACCCGTGTTAAAATATTGGATTTATTAAGTGAAAAGCCGCACAATGTCAACGAGTTATCTGAGAAATTGAAACTTCCTTTTTCCACTACCGCCTCTCACGTAAATAAGTTAGAGAATGTCGATCTCATTGTGACGGAACTAGTTCCTGGGAGAGGTACTCAGAAAGTAAGTGCTATTAACTACGATAGAATCATCATCGACTTATTCAATATAGAAGAGCAGACTAATGAACATGAACTTTCTATTGAAATGCATATTGGGGATTATCTTGATTGTCATGTTTATCCGAACTGCGGACTCGTTAGCGAACGGGAATACATTGGCATCCAGGACGACCCTCGTTCTTTCTATGAAACAGGCCGAAAGAATGCTCAACTCTTATTCTTTAGAGATGGCTATGTAGAATACAGATTTCCTAACCGCATTCCTTATGGATACAAAGTAAAGGAAATCTCGTTTAGTGCAGAAGTGTGTTCCGAAGCTCCCAACTATAAGCTCGACTGGCCATCTGATATAACAACTTGGATTAATCATACAGAAACTTCCACTTGGACTTCTCCAGGTGACTTCGGAGGGGAGCGAGGGTCCCTTACTCCGGATTGGTGGCGTACAAACCTGACCCAGTTTGGTTTACTGAAACAATGGAAAATCAATGAAGATGGTTGTTTTATAGACAATGAAAAAGCTTCTGACGTAACCATAGGAGACCTTCATTTAAGCGAGCATCCCTACGTTGCATTTAAATTAGGCATTAAAGAAGATGCCCAGAATAAGGGCGGCATGAATTTATTCGGTTCAAAATTCGGTAACTACGAGCAAGGAATCATAATGAATATTAAGTACGAAGCTAAAAGCTGAATCAATTTTAATTTTGAAGCACACACATATGGAATAGAAAGAAGCAATACAATCTAACGGATTGAAAACATTTACTGTGAATAACGACTCCTGCATGTCCACATGCTCTTTAAATTATCACAGAGCAAAATGTCTTGATCGCATGGGCATACTAAGGGGTGGGCATAAAAAACCAAACTTCCTGCTCTTGATTTCAAAAGGTTTTCTAAACAATCTTTTAAAACGTTGATGAATGCTAAAAAAAGTAGACAACATTACTTTTTATAAAAAAGGCGGAAGAAAGGTTGGGCTCCCTATAAACTAGAGTTTCCTTCACCTGTTTGGCTGGCTTTAGTTCGGTATTGCATTGAACTGAAACCAGCCAATTTTAATATCAAACTTTTGTTCCAATTCCTCTTAAAATAATAATTTCTCACCATAATACACCTTATTTCATATGTCCGAAAAAGTTCACTGTAGAGGCACTTTCTGTACAAGGTGTTTTTCCTCGACATACTTTTTTTGGAGTACTTGGAGTACTGCTCAAATTTCCATATTTATTAGCCTATAGTTAACATGATAGGAAGCTATTAAGGTATTCCTTCACAATTATTAGCCACTGTATTTCGCCCCAAAAAAAGACCCCAAAAGTTAGTTTTACTCTAACTTTTGGGGTGCAACTCCTATCCATTGGGATAAAAGACTTTAATAATTATCTGCGACGATTTCTGTTTCTTAAGAACGTCGGAATGTCTAGCGTATCTTCTTCATTACCAGCATTAGGTTTTGGCTGTGAATGAGGTGCTTTATGCTCTCTAGTGGACTGCGGCTGTTCTTCGCGAGTTCTCTCCACGTGGTTAGGCTTCATTTGATTGACAGGATTTTGACGAGGCTTCTGTTTGCCTTGAGCAATTTGAGCTTCATCAAACCCTGTAGCAATAACGGTTACGACAATTTCATCTTTTAGGTTCTCATTGATTACTGAACCAAAGATTACGTTTACTTCCTGATCAGCAGCTGATGTTACAATATCGGCAGCCTCTTGAACTTCATAAAGGCTCAAGTTTGATCCGCCACTGATGTTCATTAGTACCCCGTGCGCCCCATCAATAGATGTTTCCAGCAATGGAGATGAGATAGCTTTCTTAGCTGCTTCAGCTGCACGGCTTTCACCTGTAGCGATACCGATCCCCATCAATGCAGAACCTTTATCGACCATGATCGTCTTCACGTCAGCGAAGTCGACGTTAATCAGACCAGGCACAGCAATTAAATCAGAGATTCCCTGTACACCTTGGCGCAATACGTTATCCGCTTCACGGAAAGCTTCTAGCATTGGTGTATTCTTATCAACAATTTCAAGCAGGCGGTCATTAGGAATGACAATTAAAGTATCTACACTGCCTTTTAAACTGTCTGTTCCAGTAGCAGCTTGTGTGGAACGCTTTCTGCCTTCGAACGTGAATGGTCTTGTTACAACACCTACAGTAAGCGCGCCTAATTCTTTTGCAACGTTAGCAATGACAGGTGCAGCTCCGGTACCTGTTCCACCGCCCATTCCTGCAGTAACGAAAACCATATCCGCACCTTGTAATGCTTCTTCAATCTGCTCTTTGCTTTCTTCCGCAGCTTTCCGCCCTACTTCCGGGTTAGCACCTGCACCTAAACCGCGAGTTAGCTTACCTCCGATTTGCATCTTCACTTCAGCTTTCGATAGATTCAATGCCTGAGCATCTGTATTCACTGCGATGAATTCTACCCCTTGTACTCCGTGCTCGATCATACGGTTGACTGCGTTGCTTCCGCCCCCGCCAACACCTATTACTTTAATCGTTGCTAATTGATCCATGCTCGTATCAAAATCTAACATCATCCGTTCCTCCTATTTCTACAAGATTACAAGATTACAATTTCATGATTGAACTATCAATCAAAAAAGTACTTTAATAAGTTAGAAAAACCTGATTCTTTCTTCTCTTTTGATTTACTGGATTGTTCGTTTGACTGCTTGGAGACTCGCTTTTGTTTTGGCTGAGTCGACTGTTCGTATTGAGTTGTAATAGACGGAAATAATTCTTTTCCTTGTATTTTCGCATTACGGTAGGCAAATTGCAATATTCCTACTCCACTAGTATATTGCGGTTCTCGAACACCCAAGTAATCCGGTATAGCTAGTCTGACATTTGAATGGAATACATCTTGAGCTAACTCAAGTACTCCAGGCATGTTCATTGCTCCTCCTGTCAAAACGAAGCCGCCTGGCAAATCCTTTACTCCCATTCGTTGTAATTCTTTTGCAGCAAACACAAAGACCTCTTCTAGTCTTGCTTCAATCATATCAGAGATTTGCAACTGATTGAATGATTGTTGCCGATTACTTCCTATAATAGTAACAGAAAATGTTTCTTCTTCGCTTGCGTCATCGAAAAACGCATGACCATATTCTACTTTTATATTTTCTGCTTCTTCAGTTGAAGTTCTCATACCAATCGAAAGGTCTTTAGTAATATTGTCACCACCATAAGGTAACATGCTTGTACCTTTCAAATATCCTTCTTCAAAAATGGAAACAGTTGTAGAACCTCCCCCTACATCTACAAGGGCTACACCTAAGTTGGTTTCATCATTAGAGAGAGAAACTGTTCCCGCAGCTAAAGGCTGGAGGCAAACATCCAGCACTTCCAACCCAGCTCGCTCAACACATTTCAGTGTGTTATGTAAAACAGTTCTGGCACATGTAATGATCATACCTTCCATCTCTAGACGAACCCCGATCATACCACGAGGATCAGTGATTTCATCCTGACCATCTACGATGAATTGTTCTGGGATGACATCTACAATCTCGCGTTCTGGCGGCACAGACACTACTTGCGCTGCATCAATCACTCTTGAAATATCTTCATTTCCGATCTCACGCGTTTCACTAGAAACCGCCACAACTCCATGGCAAGGCTGAAGTTGTATATGATTTCCGTTTACTCCGACTACGACACGTTCGATTTTCATATCTACCATACGTTCTGCCTGTTCCACAGCAGATTTTATTGAGTGGACGGTTTGGTCAATATCAACAATGGCACCTTTTTTCATACCATTAGACTTAGCTGACCCAACACCTATTATATTTAATGAGTCATTTATTATTTCACCGATAATTACTTTGATTCTGCTCGTACCTATATCCAAACTTACTAAAATTTCGTTCTGATTCACCTGTGACGCACCTCCTGTAACAAACCATATAAGTACTGAAATCATATCGTTTTTACTATTAAAAAACAATCTTTGCAATAAAAACGTAAATGAATTGATAAACTTAGTTAATTAGTCACATGATATTTTTCCTACTAACTAGTTTTTCAACGTGACATGGTTATTTCCTTTGTTTTTTTAATATTTGTGAGTTTCCGCATTTTGCTTATGGAGTCCCTGTTTTGAATTGTTCATCTATAGGAATCCCACTGCTTCTTACCAAGAATCATTACATTCACATTCTAACCTTCATTCTCATCTTCTACAACTCCACCTTCATCCTCTATGATGCTTTCACTCTCTTCAGTTTCTTCCCCTACCGCATCCGATTCATCTTCACCATCTTCGCTTTCATCTTCTGATTTCGGGTAAGCTTCGAAATAGGCTCCCACATCAATATGAATAATCCCTCTTTCTCCCTCTTCAATTTGGGAAGTTATAGAAGGATAAGCTGTGATTTTCTCAGAAAAAGTGCGGATCGAGGCTTGAACCTCGTATCCATCATTCATGTATAAGGTAATGAGATATGGATTATCTTCGTCAGGGGTATAGTGAATTTCGGAAATCAGGCGTGAAATACTGTCAGGTACTTCCTTCAGCTGCTTAGACATTTCTTCCAAGTAGCTTGAATCACTGAATTCTTTTAAAATAGGAGCATCACCGCCAGGAAGCTCTGTCGTGGCGTCGATTAGGGATCCATTTTCTAATATAGGTTGAAATTGACCTTCTGTCTGTATGTAACCGATACGTTCAGCTTCCTCAATTTCTACCACAATGGTACTTGGCAGTGATCTTTTTACATCTGCACTCATGACCTGCGGATGAGTGGACACCCTATCTTCAACAGCTCCAGCCTCCACCTGCCAAATATTCGTATTCGACTCGATTTCCGACAATTCTTCAATTTCTGCAGAGCTGACAAATGTGCCGCCTTCCACCTTTACTTCATTAACATGACTTAAAGGGGACTGTAAATATACTACGACTGCAATTAACAAAAAAAGGATAGATAAATATTGTATTAATCTTCTGTTCGCTTTTTTCTTTCGTATTTGTTTTAACTTTGGTATTCGATCCTCTATGGAAACAACTTTCTTTTCTTGCATAGTCATCAATTCTCCTTGTTGCCATTTCCATTTCATCTACTTTAAAATATTAAGTTACGCAAACAAATATAGGATTTTACATATCTCCTATTATATCATAGATATTGCGCCATTTATGTACAAGAATTCAATTGTTTATCAAGTTATTACTTATAAAATCAAAAGAGTTCAAAAGGTCTAAGTCATATTATAAAGAACCCTGTAAATTATACCACGTTATTGTTTAAATAAAACATATAAATCTAACCCAAACACCTTTACTTTTTATAGTCACAAAAAAACCGCACACTCGGTTTGTACGGTTGATTAACTTATTCATTTGAATATCTGCTCACACTCAGCAACAAGCCTAAAGCTCCTAAGGTCAAAGTCAGGGAGGAACCCCCATAACTTATAAGTGGAAGCGTGATTCCAGTTACAGGAATAAGACCCGTGACTACACTCACATTAATCATAACCTGGATGGATATCATCCCTACAATTCCTAGCGCAAGTAAACTTCCAAACAAATCGGTAGCATGCAGACTTGTTCGTACACCTCGCCATAATATGACAAAAAAGAGGATTAACACAATAGTACCGCCTATGAATCCGAGCTCTTCAGCTAGTACAGAATAAATGAAATCGGTCTGTGGTTCAGGCAGGTAGAAGAACTTTTGCATACTTTTGCCTAACCCTAAACCTAGCAATCCTCCCGGGCCAATAGCATAGAGCGATTGGATGATCTGAAACCCGCTCCCAAGTGGATCTTCCCATGGATGCAGAAAAGCAGTGATTCTTTGTATCCTATAGGGAGCTGATGCAATGAGGCCTGCCATACCCGCGATTCCTCCTGCAATGATCAGCATGAAATGAGCAACTCTCGCTCCTGCCACAAACATCATCAAAAGACAAGTACTGACCATGACGACCCCTGTACCCAAATCTGGTTGAAGCATAATCAACGCGAATGGAACAAGGATGATGGAAAGTCCTGGAAGGAAACCTTCTTGAAATGATGCCATTCTCTTCTGCCTCTGCGAAAAAAATTTAGCTAAGAAAATGATTAATCCCAACTTCATGAACTCAGAGGGCTGAATACTGAACATACCGATACCTATCCAGCTTTGCGCTCCCCCTCGTACCATGCCTACCCCGGGTATTAACACGAGAAGGAGAAAAACCAAACAAATGAGTACAATCACTTTTGCGTATTTGAACCATACATAATATGGAATATTCGAGAGTGTAAACATAGCGATCAAACCTAAAGTAGCAAAAAGTATTTGTCGTTTTGCAAAAAACCAGGGATCATCGAATTTATACTCTGACCATATACTTGATGAACTGTACACCATTACAATTCCAATGAGTAGTAAGCAGAGAATCGCTGAAGTCAACCATATATCAGGTTTTTGTTCATTAGTCCGCATAAAAAAGCCCTACCTTCCATTAATATTGGAAACCAGGGCTTTGAATGCTTGTACATATGCCCCTACTACAGCTTATGCACAGCCTCTTTAAACATATGACCTCTTTCTTCAAACGTGCGATACTGATCCCAGCTTGCACATGCAGGAGAAAGCAAGATAACATCCTCACTTGTAGATATTTGATAAGCTTCTTCGACAGCTTCCTTCATGTTATTCACAGTTGAAATGTGCTGGACCCCTGCCTGCATGCCGGCTAAACTAATTTTCTCAGCTGTTTCCCCGAATAGAACCATTGCTTTAACATTCCCGAGCTTTTCAACCAGCTCATCAAACTGATTGCCACGATCAAGTCCTCCTGCAAGAAGGATGATCGGCTGGTCAAAAGCTTTCAAAGCATAGGAAGTCGCTAGAATATTAGTAGCCTTTGAATCATTATAAAAGTAGACACCATTTTTTTTCGTTACAAATTCTAAACGATGCTCCACCCCGCCAAACGAAGTTAAGACTTTAACAATCGCTTCGTTTGTAATTCCGCTCACTTTCACAGCGGCTACGGCAGCTAAAATATTCGCAAGATTATGCTCACCCACTAATACAATGTCACGTCTTTTTACGACGGGTTCATCCTTAAAATAAACCCATTCCTCATCACTCCAGGCTCCCTCGACTTTTCCTTGAAGTGAAAAGGGAACCAACTGAGAAGCAAACGAAGGAAGGAAGTTCAAGATTGCACTATCGTCAGCATTGTAAACTAGATAATCCCTCTCACTTTGGTTTGCAGCAATTTTTGCTTTAGCTTTATGATAATTTGCAGCTGTGTGATGATAATCAAGATGCGCATCAAATAAATTGAGCCATACCGCTACATTAGGGCTGAACGTTTCAGTCCCCAACAGTTGGAAAGATGAGAGCTCTACAACCATTGTCTCTTCATCTGCAGTACTTCGAGCCACCTCACAAGCGACTTCCCCAATATTCCCTGCAATAGAAGCAGGTTGTTCGTCTTCTTTCAAAAACTCATGGATTAAAGTTGTTGTGGTCGTTTTTCCATTGGACCCTGTCACTCCAATTAAATTGCCGTCATGAAGAAATCCGGATAACTCGATTTCGGTCACGATAGGGATCTGTCGTTTTTCCGCTTCGGCCACCATCGGGTTCTCATAAGGAATCCCTGGATTTTTCACAAGCAGATCAATATCGTTGAGCAGTTCTAAAGGATGGCTCCCCGTCACTACACGAGCGCCTCGCTCTTTGAACTTCTTAATGTCTACACTATTTTCATCTGCTTTTAAATCATTTATGGTAACTTTAATACCACTATCTAATAAAAGTTCGGCAGCTGCTTTCCCGCTTTTAGCCAGGCCTAGCACAAGGACATTTCTATATTGGAAAGTCTTTGGGTCTAAAGATTTCATCCGAACATCACCTCTATATAAATTCCGAGAACCGCAAATAGGAAGCCGACCGTCCAAAAGGTTGTGACAACTTTCCATTCAGTCCATCCCTTCAATTCATAGTGATGGTGAAGCGGACTCATTTTGAAAATGCGTTTTCCTGTCGTCTTAAAAGAAGCAACTTGAAGGATGACAGACAGGGTTTCAATAACGAAAACCCCTCCAATAATAACAAGCAGTAATTCCAACTTTGTCAGAATGGCTACCATTGCGATAGCGCCGCCCAATGCCAATGAGCCAGTATCACCCATGAATACTTTAGCCGGATGTGCGTTGAAAACAAGAAAGCCTAATAATGAACCAACAACAGCCAAAGAAAAAACGGCTACCTCTACGTTGCCTTCCTCCATCCAAGCTAATATTCCAAATGCTCCGAACGCAATCGCAGCTGTACCTGCTAATAAACCATCCAAACCATCCGTCAGGTTTACAGCATTTGAACCGCCAACCAGCATCACAAGGATTAGAAGGGCATAGCCGAATCCAAGTTCAAGTTCCATCGAGGTTCCTGGAATCTCTATGTATGTAGAAAAACCATTTTGCTCCAGAATGAAATAGACGATAACTGCAATAATAATTTGTCCGAGCATCTTCTGTTTAGAATTTAAACCCATGTTTCTTTTCAGTGCTACCTTAATGTAATCATCTAAAAAACCTAACAGTCCATATCCAACCAGTACAAATAAAACAATGAACAGGTGGACTTGACTGGGGTTCGGGATAAACCATATAGATGAAATAATCGTAGTCAATGTGATAGCGATCAGGATCATGACACCGCCCATGGTCGGTGTACCTGATTTTTTCTGATGTGATTTTGGTCCTTCCTCACGAATACTTTGGCCAAATTTCAACCTTCTAAGAAAAGGGATCGTAATAGGCGAAATTACGACTGTTAGTATGAAAGATAGCGCCATAGTTAGCAGCAAGATATAGTCGTTCAATGAAATTCCTCCTTATGTGCAATCATGATTGTCATCGCCTGTTTATTTCTCTGTAAGATCGTTTAATAATTGTTCAAGCTTCATCCCTCTGGAGGCTTTGATTAAAACGACCGTATTGGCAGTTAATTTCTTTTTTAGGTGATCACTCAATGATTCTTTATCTTTAAAATGAATACTTTCTATATTTGGATGTTTAACCTTTACAGACTCCACTATTCTATTTGCATGCTCCCCGATCGTATACACAGAGCTGATTTGATCCGAAATTACAGTGGCCACATCTTCATGAAGCTCACCTGCAAATTCGCCCAATTCAAACATATCACCTAAAACAAGTATTTTATGGGATCTCGATTGCAATTCTTCGATTATTCCAATGGTTGCTTTCATTGAAGTGGGCGAAGCATTATAGGCATCGTTGATAAGAAGAGAACCATTTATACCGTCTACTTTTTCAAACCTCATACCTGAGAGTTCTAGATTATCAAACCCACTCTGTATTTCACCTGGAGTCAAACCTAGTGTTTGGGCTAAAGAGATGGCATAAGCAGCATTCTTAACATTATGCCTGCCTGCAATAGGTAACGTGTAATTGTGAGCAAGCACTTCGAAATGACTTCGATCCTCTAGAAGTTCATGGACTTTAATGACGACAGAAGATTGACTTAGAAAGCCGCATGATACAGACCGATCTGTCCCAAGATACGAGTTTAGCAGTTCTTCATCCCCGTCAAATATGAACGTACCATCATGCCATCCGTTAAGAATTTCCAGCTTTGCTTTAGCAATCCCCTCACGCGACCCTAAATATTCAATATGAGACTCACCAATGTTCGTGATAATAACATGAGAAGGCTCTGCTAATTTAGATAATAAAGAAATTTCTCCCGCTTGACTCATCCCCATTTCAAGGACAGCCACCTCTGTATTACTCGGCATAGATAATATCGTTAAAGGTAAACCGATATGATTGTTATAATTCCCAGCCGTTTTATGAGTGCGAAATTTCACTTGAAGAATAGAAGCAACGAGATCTTTAGTTGTCGTCTTTCCATTAGACCCTGTGATTCCGATAACGGTGGGATTTACTTTTTTTAAGTAAAACGAGGATGTCTCCTGAAGTGCCTGGAGAGTATCCTCGACGAAAAAAACAGGAAACTCAGTAGGAATTTCCCTGGGTAATTCGTGATCTTTCTGCCACAATGCAGCTACAGCGCCTTTTTTTATTGCTTCGTTAATAAACTTATGTGCATCGTGATTTTCACCGACTATCGGTACAAATAAGCTTTGCTTATTTTCCACACGAGTATCCGTCATGGCTCCGCGGATTAAGATTTGGGCATCAGCGGTACCTCTGTAAGATGGGAAAATTGATGTTAATTCATTTATTGTAAACATTACGTGCGACTCCCCTTAACCTTCGATAAGATATTTCTCGCTACCTCACAATCATCAAACTCATAACGCACGCCATTAATTTCCTGATATGTTTCATGTCCTTTGCCTGCAATGAGAACCATATCCCCTTCTTCAGAATTGGAAATCGCAAGGTCGATCGCTGATTTGCGGTCTTCTTCTATTACGAAGTTGCCATTCAAGTGGGAAGTCATATCATTTAAAATTACAGTTGGGTCCTCTGTTCTTGGGTTATCAGATGTAAAAATTGATTGATCAGCGTATTTCATAGCTACATCCGCCATCAGTGGTCGTTTCTTGCGATCTCTATCGCCTCCGCATCCAACCACTACCCGGATTTCACCTTTACAAAATTCGCTCATAGTTTTCAGCACATTCTCTAGTGAGTCAGGTGTGTGCGCGTAATCGACGACCACTCCAAATGGCTGCCCTTCTAATACAGGTTCAAATCTTCCACGCACCCCTTTCGTATGTTTGAAAGATTTTTGGATAACGGAAAGATCTATTCCTGAAACCAGAGCAGCGCCTGCAGAGGCCATCATATTATAGACACTGAACAATCCCATTAAAGGACTTTCGATGGTAATCTCACCTTTAGGGGTGCTTAATACAAAAGAACTCCCTTTCTCGTGAAGTCTGATCTCTCTTGCCATGATATCAGCCGGCTTATTTATACCATAAGTCAATACGGGTTGGGAAGTTGCACGGATGAGTTTCCCAGCTACCGGTGAATCACCGTTGATAATAGCAAACTTCTCCCGTTTCAAATTATACCCATTTCCTAGTTGGGCAAACAATAGGGACTTAGCATGAAGATAGTCGCCCATGCTTTCATGATAATCCAAATGATCCTGGGTCAAATTGGTGAAAACGGCCACATCAAAATCACAGCCATAGACACGGCCTTGATCCAATGCATGGGATGACACTTCCATTATGGCTGTATCCACTCCATATTCCACCATTTGTTGAAAACTTTGCTGAAGCGAAAGAGCATCAGGTGTTGTGTTTTTCACAGGATATGATCTTCCTGCGATATTCATTTGAATCGTTCCAATTGTTGCGGTTATGTGTTGTTCAAGAGTGAAAATTTCATCAAGTAAATAAGTAATTGTCGTTTTACCATTTGTACCTGTCACGCCTATGGTATGGATTTTCTCGGTTGGGTAATTGTAAAAAGTCGACGAAATCATAGCTAATGCTTTCGTCGTATCATTAACAGTTATTACAGGAAAATCAATTGACAATTCTTTCTCAGCAATAATCAATGCTGCCCCTTGATCTATGGCTGAATTTACAAAGTCGTGTCCATCAGATTCACTGCCTATGATACATACAAAAGCTTCACCCAGACCCACAGATCTAGAATCCATGGACACACCAGTGATTTCTATATCATCCACATTTTGATTTGTTTTGTAAAAAGGAATTAGTTCTAATAGTTTATTTAATTTCATACATACCATCCTAACTGTCGACATTCTCTACTATTATAGCAAAAATCAAGCCCACTGTATGGTTTTGACATAAATTTAGAAAACTCAATCATTATTTAAATAAATACGGATGGTTGATCCACTAGGCACTTTCACTCCTGCTTTAGGAGCTTGAGCGACGACAGCTTCTCCTTTTCCACTTACTTCTACTTTTAATGTCGTCATTAGCTTATTGATATCTTTTTTCTCCATCCCCGTGACGTCCGGCACTTCTACAAGTGGTTCTTCAGGCCAGGAATATTCTTTATCTAATCCGTCTTTACGAGGTTTTACACCGAGTGAACGGAGACTATCTTCCATAATCGAACCAACAATGGGAGCTGCTACTACACCACCAAACTGCACAGTCCCTTTTGGGTTGTCAATCGCTAAGTAAACGACCAATTCTGGATCATCTGCAGGGGCGAACCCGATGAAAGACACAATATGATTATCCGTCATATACTTTCCGTCTTTGCCCACTTTCTGTGCTGTTCCTGTTTTTCCACCTACACGATACCCTTCCACGTAAGCGCCGCGACCTGTACCTTTCGCTACCACACTTTCCAAAGCCTTACTTACTTCCTTTGAAGTCTTTTCTGATATCACTCTCTTAATTAAATTTGGCTCTTTCTTCTCTAATACTTCACCGTCCACAGGGTCCAGCCATGCTTCCTGTACATAAGGTTCATAGTAATAACCACCGTTCACAGCAGCAGCTACTGCCATAACTTGTTGAATCGGCGTGACTGAAACGCCCTGTCCAAATGCAGTTGTCGCTTGTTCTACCGGTCCAACTTGTTCAGGTCTGAATAAAATCCCGCTGCCTTCACCTTCTAAATCAATCCCTGTTTTCTCACCAAACCCGAAAAGATCAATGTATTCAAATAATTTTTCTTTGCCTAATCGTTCACCTAATTGCACGAAACCTGGGTTACAAGAGTTTTGCACGACTTCTAGAAAAGTTTGATCACCATGGCCGCCCCTTTTCCAACATCTAAGTGTTGCTCCTCCAACTTTAACTGAACCCGAGTCATGGAAATGTTCATCATCCAAATTTACCAGCCCCTCCTCTAAAGCAGCGGCTAACGTAATAATTTTGAAAGTGGATCCTGGCTCGTAGGTGCTCCATACAGGCAAATTTCGGTTATAGGTGGATGCATCCACTTCCTGATAATTTCCTGGATGGAAATTCGGCCTTGAAGCCATCGCTTTGACCTGTCCCGTTTTCGGATCGACTGCAATAGCTACTGCTCCATCAGGGTTATATTTAGCTTCCGCCATATCCAATTCCCTTTCCACGATCGATTGAACGTTATAATCAATCGTAAGCTGAAGGTCTTTCCCATCAACAGGAGGGGTATAAGTATCTGCTATATCAGGCATCCTCTTCCCTTTTGCATCAGAAAAAAAAGACAGTGCACCCTGCTCTCCTTTTAGTTGATCGTCATACACCGATTCAAGGCCAAGGAGTCCCTGATTATCAATTCCGCTGAAACCAAGTACATGAGAAAGAAAAGAACCATTCGGGTAATATCTCAATGAATCTTCTGCTACGTAAACCCCAGGCATATCGAGCATCTGAATAGCATTCGCTTGCTCGTCCGAAATCTTTCGTCCTTCAGGATGAATTTTTTCAATTGATACTTGCTTTGTAAGGTGTGAGAATGCTTTATCTACACTCATCTCCAAAATGTCAGAAAGCTGTTTTGCTGTTTTCTCAGGTTCTTTTATTTGTCTTGGGACGACCATAACAGTTGGTGCCGATTGATTTCCAACTAAAACTTCTCCATTCGTATCTAGAATTTTCCCTCGTTCCGGCTCGAATGTTATATCTCTCCCCCAGGATTGTTCAGCCTTGTCCACTAGGAAGTCACTCAACACGAATTGAACATAGCCGAGACGGCCAATGATTACAGTAAAGATAATTAACCCTACAAAAAAAACAGCGACTAACCGCTTTCTTACGATTACTTGTGATACCCTTCTCATATCCATAACTCCTTTAAAGTCGATAGAGTAAGCTTGTATCACTATATGCAATCGGAAAACGATTAGAACACTGTTGGTTTTGATCACTCTGGCTTAGTAAGTTCCACTACCAGGTAGCCGCCTTCTCTTAGCGCCGTACCTTCTTCCATGTTCTGGTTACTCACATAACCATCCCCCATGGTTTCTAGTTCAAGATTAAAATGTTCGGCCAGCTTCTGTACATCACGCAGAGACCAACCCTGGATATCAGGCATCACAGGTTCATCTGTAATCAGAATCATCCTCTGCTCTGTCATAACGTTTGTGCCTGCTTCGGGTATAGTAGCAGTCACTTCACTCCCTGCTCCTACTACAGTTACGTTTTTGAAATCTTTCTTCAAGTCTTTTTCAGCCTTTTCCGTAGATTTTCCAACGTAATCTTGCACTTCTTTTTCTTTTACTTCAGGTTCTTTCTCCTGATCTGGATCGATATTCAAATAGTGAAGGCTGTTCTCCATTACCGATTTAACGATAAAAGAAGTAGGTTCTGATCCAGTTTCAGTTACTTCAAGATTCGGCTGCTTTACTGCAACATACATAAGTAACTCCGGGTCTTCCACTGGAGCCATGCCGAGGAAAGAAAAAATATGGTTGCCCTTTCCAGTAAGGTAGCCCCCACCTTCTTTCGGTATTTGTGCTGTTCCAGTTTTTCCTCCAAGAGAGTAGTCTTTAAGTTCAAAAGGAGCACCCGTTCCATGTTCACCTGAAACGACTCGTCCTAATAAATCACGCATTTTTTCTGCTGTATCCTCAGAGATTGGTTCACCAATAACTTCTGGCTCTTTTTCACTTATGACTTCCCCGTTTTCGCTGGAAGTCACCTTTGACAACGTGTAAGGCCGCATCATTTTACCATCATTTGCTATTGCAGTCGCTGCTGTCATAAGCTGCAATGGAGTAGTTGTTGAACCTTGACCAAACGCAGTTGTCACTTTTTCAATCGGATAATCATAAAGAATCTTGCCTTGACCCTCTCCAGGAAGATCTATTCCTGACTTTTCATCGAGATTAAAATCTGAAAGGTACTCTCTGAATTTTTCAGGGCCAAGCAGTTCGTAACCAAGTTTGGAAGCCGCCACGTTAGATGACCTTTCGAACCCCTCATCATACGTGATTTCTCCCCATCCTTCCCGGTTGTGATCCCTTATTGTACTCCCAGAAACCTCATATGAACCCGATTCAAACGTACCCTTCCCATTATATACTCCATCTTCTATGGCCGAGGCCCATGTGAACATTTTCATAGTAGACCCAGGTTCAAAAGAGTCAGCAATAATGTCGTTATACCAATTATCCACTTCGCCTAGATCGTTAGGGTTGTAGCTTGGCCTGTTCCCCAAAGCTACGACTTCTCCTGTCTTAGGATTCATAACCGCTGCCATGATCTTTTCCGGTTCATATTTCTCATCGACTGTTGCCATAGCATCTTCTAAAAATGTCTGTATCTTTTGGTCGATGGAAAGATGGACATTATCTCCATTATCAGGTTCAGTCAGTACTTCATTAGGGTTCAATAATTTAGAGCCATATTTATCTCTTTCATAAGAGATTTCACCCTTTTGCTCTTGCAAGTATTCTTCCATCTGTTTCTCAACACCGGTCACTCCCGTAATAAGCCCATCATCATTACGAGCGAAGCCGATAATGTGAGAAGCGAATGTGCCGTTTGGATAGTAGCGTTTGGATTGTTCCTCGAAATCGATCCCGGGCAAATCAAGTTCCTCAATCTCTTCCATTTTATCTTTTGAAAGATTTGCTCCCTTACTGCCAAACTCGACTTGGAATCTTCCGTCTTCTTGAGCGTCGTTTATTTGAGTTTCGATTTCAGATGTCTCCATATCTAACAAAGGAGCCAGCGCAGACGCCGTTTCATCCGGACTCGTCACATGTGCTGGCTCCTCTTCAGATTGAGAAAATTCCGGGTCCACCACCGCATACAGCTTGTATGTAGGGCGGTCGTACGCTAAGAGCATTCCATTTTTGTCATAAATGTTCCCTCTATCCGCGTCTAAAGAATAGGAACTAGTTCTGGCTTTTTCCGCCCATTCATTCAAATTCACACCCTCAATTTCAGCAGTGGACTGAATATATAGGAACCGTCCAGTGATGATGAGGAAGAATGCCGAAAAAAGCAAAATCAGGATCGCGGCACCCTTATGTGTATTTGAGCTTTTCATAAGAAGTTCACCTAGTTTCTCTTAGTTTCCAACATAGCCAGCTTGTTTGACTTCTGCGTTTTGCATTTCCAAGCCATTGTCTTTTGCAATTTGAAGAATACGGTCGGGGTTACTTAGTTCTTTAGCATCATAAGCCAAACTGTCGTTAACAGCCTCTTGTTGACTGATTTTCTGTTCAGCTTGTTGAATATCACGGTTCAGTGTATCCGTAGTTGAAGAAAAATGCACCATAAAAACTGAAGCCAACGCTATGACGCCTGTAGCTGCAGAATATAAAACTTTCTCCCCTGTACTTACCCATTGCTTTTTTTGGATTTTAACTTTGACTTGCTTTTGCTGCTGTTGGTGTTCGATTGGCTGCTGCATTTTTTTTACTCTCTCTGTACTCACGTTTGCTTCCACCCTTCTTCAAATGTGAATGAATCTGACCATGGTTTGATTTTCTCTACCACTCTTAATTTTGCTGACCTTGAACGTCGGTTGTCTTCTAACTCTTCTTCTTCTGCAACAATAGGCTTGCGTGTAACCATTTTAAATGGTGGCTGCTTATCTTCAGGAATCATTGGGATGTTTTTCGGAAGAGGCGGATTCGTACTCCATTTTTTAAATGCCTGCTTACATAGTCGATCCTCTAATGAATGAAAGGTGATCACCGCTATTCTCCCATCTACAGCTACCGTTCTGGCCGCTTGATGGAGAGTGTCTTGAAATGCTCCTAGCTCATCATTGACAGCAATTCTGATCGCTTGAAAGATCCTTTTTGCAGGATGGCCACCTTTTCTTCTCGCTGGAGCGGGTATGGCATCCTTTATCAGTTCAACGAGATGTCCCGTTGTTTCAATCGATTGTACCTCTCGCGCAACCTCAATTTTCCTTGCGATTTGCTTTGAAAATTTCTCTTCCCCGTATTTGAAAAATATTCGGACAAGGTCTTCATATGCCCACTCATTTAACACGTTCCATGCTGACGTTTCATTCGACTGGTCCATCCTCATGTCCAGAGGAGCATCGTTATGGTAGCTGAACCCTCTCTCAGCTACGTCGAGCTGAGGACTTGAAACACCTAAGTCGTAAAGAATCCCATCTACGCGCTCGATTTTAAGCTCGTTGAGTTTTTCTTCTAATTGGCGGAAATTAGCATGTACTAATGTAACTTTGTCTGCGTAGGGAGCTAACCTTTCTTTTGCTGCTTCTAACGCATGTTCATCTTGATCAAAGGCTATGAGCTTTCCTTTATCGAGTCTTGAAGCGATCTCAATGGAATGCCCTCCACCTCCTAAAGTGCAATCCACATATACACCATCAGGCTTAATATGCAGCTGCTTTATTGTTTCTGATTTTAATACACTATAATGTTCGAACATTTCTTCACCCGTTTCTCTACCTATCAAATATCGAAATCCAACATATTTTCAGCAATCTCTGAGAAAGACTCTTCTGATTCTTCGAAGTAGCTTTCCCATAGATCTTTACTCCAAAATTCAATACGATTTGATACGCCAATAACTACACATTCCTTATCTAACTTCGCATGGTTTCTTAGCGGCGGGGGAATGTTTACTCTTCCTTGCTTATCTACTTCACATTCAACAGCTCCAGAAAAGAAAAATCTAGTGAAGGCTCGCGCATCTTTTTTAGTAAGGGGAAGCTTTTTCAGCTTTTCCTCTAATAATTTCCACTCGTTCATAGGATAAGCGAATAAACATTGATCTAAACCTCTTGTCAGCACAAAGCCTTCTTGAAGTTCTTCACGAAATTTCGAAGGGACGATGATCCGTCCTTTCGTATCGATGTTATGCTGAAATTCGCCCATGAACATAGAGTTTACCCCACCTTCTATTTTCAGACTACCACATCGCTCCACTTTTCACCACTCATTTTTAAATATTCTACTGACACACAAAAAATCCTGCTTATTTAAGCAGGATTCTTACTATTTTTTATAGTGGGAGATGGTGGGGGATTATTTACAACCTAACGACAAAATGGGTGTGATCAAATGATAATTCTCTGCTGCACATTCTTTCAAAGACGTCTATACCGTGCATATTAACCCATGGTACTATACTCCACATTCTTTCCTGCAGAGCTCCGCCTGGGCGCAGCAATAGGTTCAATTCATCGAATACTCGCAACTCCCGTTCGTAATTTTCTTCGGTCGATTTCAGCATTCGTTTTTGAAGGAAACCTATTGACTGATGAATATACTCTAAGTTTTTGTCTGCTAATGCTTTCATATCCGGCCCCAGATCCGCAGCTTTATTTCTAAGAGGCTTGTGGATGTTTTCTATTTCTTTTTTCATTTCTTCTGCCAGCTTATCTATTGGCTGTTCACCTAATGTCGCTATCCAGTTCAATTTATTAGGACCCGTGCCTTGCTGGACTCCAGCCCCTACATCAATTTCGTAATCACGAAGTCTTTTGTCGGATGCACGATCCAGTAATGTAAATGATAACCTTGGAACTACTGGAGGCATTCGTAAATTTAAAGTATGAAAAGCTGGTTTAAGCGCTGCCCAATAATTTATTTCTCCAGGACCTCCGACGAAGCCGAGAACGGGAAGAAGAAGTTCCTGCATAAGCGGTCGAGTAACTACGTTATTACTAAGCCGCCATGGCTCTTGTTCGGCAACGGAAAGCAGGTCATCTTTACTTAAGCTAACTTCTCCTTTTTTCCCTTTGAAGAACCCATCTTCATCCCTAACTAACAGAACGCGCTCCCCGTCTTTATGAAGGAACAAGTTTGCGTCATCTGCTGAGCTGAACAGAGATATCGGGTAGCCTTCCTGTTTGATTTTCTGCTCGGAAGAATATACACCCTGGGCAATCTGCTCATTATGGTCAACCATTTCCTTGAAGTAGGAACCTTCTAACTTGCGAATTTCACGGTCATGAGCATCGAGTAAAATCAAACCTTCACGAGGAAACAATTTATGAATCACTTTTGCAAAAAAGTCCGTAAAGCTGCTCGACGTTTTAATGGCATCTTTAAAGCTTGAATAAATACTAGAGGTATACTCCGTTTCCTGGAGGTGATTAAAGATCTTATCCAGCCATTCTTTCACAGCGTGCTCATCAAATATTAAATCTGAAACAGAAGACTTTTCATTCACGTCAGTATCCACCTGTAGTTTTTCCATAGCCTGATTGTTTTCCATGTAAATATGATTGATTTCCGCAAAGTCATGATCCTCCCCTGCGATCCAAAACACAGGTACAACAGGACTCCCTAATTCCTTCTCTTTCAATTTCGTCATCTGTAAGACAGAGATGATTTTATGCACAGTATATAAAGGGCCTGTTAGAAGCCCTGCCTGCTGGCCAGCTACTATAGCTGTCGTGCGTTTATCTTCTAATTTTTTAATGTTTTGAAAAGTTGGTGCTGAAGCATTCCAGCGATCATTCAACTGTGTAAGTACTTCAGTTAATTCTTCCCTTTTATAATGGTTACCTTGAATGTCCTCAGCTCGTTTAAGCCAATCACTTTCATTGTTAGGATTAAAATCGAATTTATCGTGCACGCTTTTGTTATCCGCTTTATAATCAGCAACGAGAGGGTTAGCATCCGAAAAATTAATTGGATCGATGCGCATTTATGAACTTCTCCTTCTATACATAGGTTGTTATGTACCACTATGTATTGTACAAAAAACAGCCGCGAAGTTCACCTAATCTGTTTGTTACAGAAATAGCCGGTCCACAATCCCAAAAGCGGTCAACCCTATATAAACGGTTGTAAATACTAGGAAACTTAATCGCAGAAAGCTTTTAAAGGCTTTGAACAAGAGTATTTCTTCAGATATTTTATATTGAATGATAATAGCTACGCTCAGTAAAAACAGAAGAGATACAATGATCCATGCTAAAGCGTTTAAATCGAACAACACGATCAAAAGGGTATGTACAGCTGTAATTAGAATCGGCACCATAAGCTGAGCCGTCTGATGAACGGCTTTCCTCTTATTTCGATACAGCTTACGCGTTATAAAATAAAGCAGAAATAAAAATAAAAAAGGTACGGTGACTATAAAAGCTAAAATATAAACAAATACCTCACTCATATAGCCTCTCCTTTATAATTTATTGCCTCCAATGCATGAACGGATTCAATGACAAAATTATGGTATGGAGCCTCCCCTTCCAGTTTTTTAAGGATAAATCCACAGATCGCATCTATTTCTGTTTTCCGTTCCTCATTGAGATCTTTTAACATAGAGGATTGATTTTCACCAGTAGACTGTGCAATTCGGCAGATTCGTTGCCATTGTTCTTCATGGATAAGTCCCAAAGCTCTTGAACCCTCTTCACATAATAGTTCTGCCAGTTTCCTGATATGGTCATTTTCTAAAATGTATTTATTATTTACTTTAAATATTGCTGTTAACGGATTTATCACTGTATTAATAATCAATTTTTCAGAAAGCATGTTCCAGTAATCATCATGAAAGTAAATTGGGAACTTTTCTGATCCAAGAAGATCAACAAGCTGACTTGCCATTTCCTTTCCATGATGATTTGCAAGCCGAATAGAACCATTGCCCGTGTGAAAGACTTCATATTCGGAGGCTTTCATTGCTCCGTGCTCTACAATGCCAAGGGCACAATTATTGGGCAAATGCTGAATGAAGGATAAGTGGGTCATTCCATTTTGAAGAAATAACAAATCCGGGTTTGAAGGCAGCGTTAAACTTTGCAGGTGATACTGTTTTACAGCCACAATCAAAAGATCTTGTTCCTTCATCTGCTCATTATTAGAATAAGCTTTAATCTCCCGCATCATTCCGTCGCAAATAACCCCATTTTCATTCACTGCCTTCTTTTGCTTTTCCGTTCTGACATAAAGTGAAACTTTGTGGACAGCCCCTAAATGAGATGCAAGAAGTAACCCTATAGAACCTCCGCCTATAATTCCTATTCTCAAGTATTTTACACCTCCGGTCTAAAGCCTTTTTTATTATTGTAGCAAAATTTAAAAAGATAAGGGAGAAGATTTTTCCATAGGTAATAGTTATTTCTTTCTGAATATTTTTATATTATAATGGTAAATTAGATAGATATTTGAAAGGGGAATCTGGAATGATGACAAAAATAAAGGTTCAGCCTCTCTTGGTAAATTATAAAACGCTAGAGGAATTCAAACGATTTAAAGAATATGGGAATCAAGAATTAGCTATGTTTGAGGATTTAGAAAGTAACATCGTTGAGAATGACAGTGAGTCACCTTTTTTTGGAATCTATTTTGGAAACGCTTTAGTGGCAAGAATGAGTTTATATCGCGTCTCAAAAAAATACGATTATTATTTCACACCTCCTCAAGACTATTTAGAACTTTGGAAATTGGAAGTTCTCCCAGACTATCGCAATCAGGGATATGGAAAAGCTTTAGTGGATTTCGCTAAAAGCTTCAAGTTACCCATAAAAACAAACCCAAGAATTAACTCTCATGGGTTCTGGGAAAGAATGGATTTCCATAAAGCTCACTATGAGGTAGAACGTGACCGGGGAGAAAACCCTCTCATTTGGCTGCCTTCGGGAGTCGAGGAAAGAGATATAAGTGAATAAAATAACACAAGGCCGCTACATTTATGTGTAGGGCCTTTTTTATTTAAGAAGACGTCTGATAACGATTCTTCACCCAATTCGTTAATTTATCAATCTCTGACCAGGCATCTTCCCATTGTTTGATTTGATTTTTCAAGCGTACATTCTCTTCGCTCAGCTGATAAAGCTTAGATTGTAACTCTTCCTGATCATGCTGGGAATGCTGCTTCATCTCTTTTAAAAAGAGAATGGCATCATCAAGAGATATAGATGAGTTCTTTTGCAATGCGGCCGTGTTTACCGTGTTTCGGTAAGACGTACGCTCCTGCTTAGCTTCACGGATATCGTTTTGATAATTTTTTCTAACCGTGGCGTTCCAACGGAATCCGCAAGCAGCAGGGGTTCGGTTCAATTGTCTCGCAACTTCTTGAAAAGCTTCCAATTGGGTATGGCCTTCTTTAATGTATTGCAAGACAGTGTGTGCTAATAATTCATCTTCATCTATCTTCCAAGCATCTTGTCTTGGAGCATCCATTCTATCCCTCCTCTATAGTTTGCTTATAGTTATGCAAATGTGGAGGTTGATAGACTATACTTCATTATTTTTTTCGTGATTCCTTGAATCTCTTCAAAGCTTCTTTATGTTCAGACGACTCCCAAAGACGAGCGCAATTCTCAACTTCAAGTTCCATGTCTTCCAATAATTCTTCAATAGATAGTTTGCTTAAGTATTGTTTCTTAAGCCATCGTAACTGCTCATTGGATTTGTTTAAAAAGGAACTAAATATACCCTCGTCCTGAAGATCTTCAGTTTCTATAATTTTATGTAACCAGCCTATTCGAAGTGCTTCCTCAACTCCATACATCGACGCATCCATCAACCACTGAGAAGCTGCTTCCGCTCTTATACGTCTATATAACAGTTCGCCCCCTCCCCATCCAGGGATAATTCCTAAACTTGCTTGTACAAATCCGAACTGTGCGTCACATCTCCCATAACGAAAATCACATGCTGTAGCTATCTCACATCCACCACCCCGGGCCTGCCCGTTAAGAAGAGCAACAGTCGGCATTGGAAATGTGAACAACTCATACAAAACCTCTTTCATCAGACTCAACTTCGCGTAAGCTTCCTGCTCATTTAACTCTCCGTGGAATTCCGTCAAATCGCCCCCCGAACAAAAGGCTCGGTGACCAGCTCCCGTTATGACTAGACACTTGACCCTCGAATCTTTTTTTAGCTTTTGGAGCGTTTGTAATAGCTCACCACTCATTTGTTGAGTAACCGCATTCATCTTTTCGCTTCGGTCTAATGTTACCTTAGCCAGTCCACTTTTGGTCTGTTCGATGCTAACCTGTTCCATATCCACTTCTTCCTTTCTACTGCTAAGTACTGCTATCGGATGTAAAAAAGGAGCCTGAATGGAATTCAGGCTCCTTTAACACTTAGATTTACTTTGCAATAACTTGCTTTCCATTATACTGTCCACAAGATTTGCAAACATGGTGTGGTTTTGAGTACTCCCCACAGTTCTGACATTCTACCATGCCAGGTACATGTAGTTTTTTGTGAGTACGGCGTTGGTTTTTAACCTTTTTTGAAGTTCTGCGCTTAGGTACTGCCATGTTGTACACCTCCTTTTATTTTACGAGAGGAAATCAGATTGTTTCCTTAATCGTTATTTTCTTTTTCATCTAATAATGATTGCAGTTTAGCCATGCGAGGATCTACTTTGTTTTCCTCCGGTTCTTCTGTAACCACCTGCCACCCTTTTCCTTCAGTTAGAGCTTGAGCGTGTACCTCATCGTCCTTACAAAACACACGAGTTGGAACCTCTAATAGAACATTTTCCTTTATAAAGGGGGTTAAGTCAAGGATTTCTCCACGAACCGGATGAATCTCGCTCTCATCTTCTTCTTTATAGAAGGAAGACACATTAAATTGCTCAAGTCCTTCAATTTGAAAAGGGTAAGGAACATCAACAAGTGTTCTCGCACATGGAAGAATCATTTCACCTTCAGCTGTAAAAGTGACAGTAATGTCGTCACCACGCTTAGTAGCTTGACCTTGCACATGCACATCAGAAATTCTTCGGATGTCGTTGTTCATGTTCTCTAATTCGCGGATATCTACATCTTCTTCAAATTCAAACGGCTGATCACCGGATTGATTAAGTTTTTGTAGAGGAAATTTCATTTTTTCACCTCATGGCAACAAGAGTTATTGTAAAAGGATTTTCGTGTTTTGTCAATATATTTTCTTTACACACACTGACTCACGAATTCCAATACTTATATTTTATATAAAATTGAACAGAATCTCAACTAACTGCTACCATCATGATAAAATATGGAGAACAGTATTAATTATCATGCCGCTTTTTAATGCGGCAAGGAGGTAACTAAAGATGAATGCTTGCGGTATAGTAGTGGAATATAATCCGTTTCACAACGGTCATAAATACCACGTATCAAAAAGCAGAGAACAGTCAGGTGCAGACTGCATGATTGCTGTGATGAGCGGACATTTTCTCCAAAGAGGAGAACCGGCCATAATCGATAAGTGGCACCGTACAAAAGCTGCTTTACAATCCGGAGTTGATTTGGTTTTAGAACTTCCCTATGTCTACGCGGTACAGCATAGCGACTATTTCAGTAAAGGGGCGGTCCTTTCTCTGTCAGCTTTAGGCATTGATTCGTTATGTTTTGGCAGTGAAAACGGAAAAATCCCTCCGTTCATGAAGGCTTACGATGATTTAAAAGAAAATAAAACTTCCTATGAAGTAAAAATAAGACAAGCTCTGGACCTTGGGCATTCCTATCCTGATGCTGCTCGAATAGCCAACGAGGCGATCGGAATATCGACAGCTTCATTCGACTTTTCCGCCCCTAATAATATTTTAGGTTTCAGCTATATAAAACAAATTTTGACATACGATGAATCGATCAAGCCTTTGACTATAAAACGTCAGGAAAGTGAATTTCATGATGAACATCTTTCAGGACGGATGGCAAGCGCAACTAGTATACGTAAAGAAATATTAAAAGAAGATGGGCTTTCTGAACATGCCAGACAGGCTCTTCCTCAAGAAACCATTGACCAATTAACACATTATCGCGAAAGAGCGGATTTATGGCATAATTGGAATCTGTATTTCCCCCTGCTCCACTATAAGCTATCGGTTAGCTCTCTAAAAGAACTCCATGCTATTCACGGAGTAGACGAAGGATTGGAATACCGATTGAAACAAGCCATTAAGACATCGGTCTCTTTTTTCGACTTCATGGAAAAAGTTAAGACGAAGCGATATACGTGGACAAGAATTCAGCGTGTGTGTACACACATTCTAACAAATTTCACAAAAGTAGAAGCTGACCTATACTTAGATCAGAACACCGTTCCGTATGTGCGCGTCCTCGGCATGAACCAAACGGGTCAAGATTACCTTGGTCAACGCAAGAAAAAAATGGACGTTCCTCTCATTACGCAGCCGCAAAAGGCTAATCATCTTATGCTTGATATAGAAGAAAGAGCTTCAGCTGCTTACTATAATCCGCTTCCTAATGACCGCAGAAACAATCACTATCATAGGGAATTCGGTGCTCCTGTTCGGATTTAAATTTATTGAAGGATGACTTACCAAAACCCTTATTGAGAAAAAACACTTTAAAATTAGAAGTGCTCATAAAAATTATTGCTTGTTTTCCTTCATCTAGTTTAATCGTTAATATTGTAACGAATGTAGCGTTTTTTGTATAAAGCTGTGCACCTTGTGGTAGTTTTTAAACTATTTGGCAGGATACTTTAAGACTCAGTTTCGAGATAACCAGGGTTCGTGGCCGCAATGAGAGTCTGGTGTGGTTGGGAAGCTACTCGCTTTCCTGCGGGGGAAGTGGCGAGCTTCCTCGGGCTTGCAGCCCTGTGGGATCTCGCCTACATCCTTCTCCCACGGGAGTCTCGCAGCTTCCCAACCACACCAATCGATATGAGATGAACGAACCCCCTTATACTGTTCTTTGAATTATTTTTATCTCCGCCATCTCAGTCCAGTCCATACGCCGCTGAACGAAGTGCTTCCGCTTTCAAAGGTAGGA
>NZ_JAPVRC010000018.1 GCF_030345335.1 Halobacillus campisalis | reverse complement strand
AATCCTAGTAAATGCGACATAGAGGGTGCTGAGAAGGTTTTATCGACTATGAAGTACCCTAAGGTCAATAGGGTGGATATTGCGTTCGATTTTAAGGATGTGGACCTTTCTGCTTATCAATTTATTGACCAACTAGGAAGAAAAAGAAACAGCTGGTCAGATGGAGCCTTGAGACTAGAAACTTTATACATAGGAGCACCTCAGAGCGGTCTTAGGATAAGGATATATGATAAAGCTAGGGAACAAGGCCAAGAGGGTAACTGGTGGCGTGTGGAAGCTCAAATGCGTGGAGAATGGGTTAAATCAATAAATGGTGAGTTCAGAGATGAAAAAGGCGGTAATTTTAATATTAAACCATTTCTAATGGATCCATTTGAAGGATTGAGTATCAAAGTTCCTGATTTGCAAAAAGACGGTGTGACACTGCAAGAAAAGGCGTTAATTCACTATTTAGTTACTTTTCCTGAATCGTGGAATGAGTTATCAAAGCCCTCCAGGTTAAAATATAAAAAAATCCTCGCCAGAATGGAATCCAACGAGGAAATAGACTTATCGAAACTCTTCGCCAAAAAGAGAAACGACATTATGTATGATGTTCAAAAATGGCTCCGTATAGCCAAGAAAAATGATGTCATACAAGCATAATAACATATTTATTAAAGTTTAAGCGCAGTATTACCTTTGCAGGTGCTTAACGAGAGTTCCCTTGTGGCACCTCGTAGCACCTGCTAGGTAACTGCGCTATTTTAATGTGTTGCAAAATGATGCAAATTGATGTTAAAATGATGTTTAAGTTTATTAGGGAAGTAGCGATAAATAATTATGTGCCCATGATTACGCCGAGACCTTCCCTTCAAAAGTCCTACAACAAGGAGGAAAACAAAATGCCTGTTCGAGTAAATTCAAGGATATCTGATAGTTCTAACGAATGGTTAGATAAAAAATCAGAGGAAATGGCTCTTACTAAAAGCGCTTTGATCAATTTGGCTATCGAGAATTATATCAAAGAAAAGGAAGTAGTTCAGAACTTGCCGAAAATAGTGAGTGAGTTGGAGAGACAGGGGGTTAATTTAAATGATAGAGGTTGATATTCAAGAAAACGTGAGTGGGGGATATGAGGTTCTTACTAAGTTGCCAACCAGGGAGTTCAAAAAAGAGTTTTCGACAATGGATGGATTAGAGAGACACCTTAAATACTTAGAGTTTTACGCTGTATGGAAAGATATTGAGGTAGTGAAGTCATGCCAGTGAAAAGGAGAGCGCAGCGGTGCATTTACGTGGAAAAGTCCCCTAGTATATCCTAGCGCAGCGGTGGAAGGTAAGGTGCTTTTCCTTGCCTTCTAAGGATTGGGGTTACTAGGGGGCAAAGGTTCCATGTCAATGCCGACTGGGAACGGTGGGACAAGCTGAAAAAATCGTTAAAATTTACCCGGTCTCTGTAACACCGGGTTATGGGTAAAAACCTTTTACCTTTTAGGGGGAAAAATATTGCTCGTTGAAAATGTTTTGATTGATAATTTAGTTGTTGTTGGTGAAGATTCTGGAAAGTTTGCAAACAGAGTAAATAATTATTCGTTTTCGTATATCGAAAAAGTTACACCTAGTGCTTTTCCTTATCGAAAATCATTTCATTGTGAAGATGGTTCGTTCCTTCAGTGGACTGATGAACACAACGTAAAACCTATACGATTTGATTTTAATCCTAGTAAATGCGACATAGAGGGTGCTGAGAAGGTTTTATCGACTATGAAGTACCCTAAGGTCAATAGGGTGGATATTGCGTTCGATTTTAAGGATGTGGACCTTTCTGCTTATCAATTTATTG
>NZ_JAPVRC010000017.1 GCF_030345335.1 Halobacillus campisalis | reverse complement strand
ATATAGTTAAGTCCTCGATTGATTAGTATCCGTCAGCTGCACGTGTCACCACGCTTCCACCTCGGACCTATTGACCTCATCGTCTCTGAGGAATCTTACTTACTTGGCGTAAGGGGAAATTTCATCTCAAGGGGGGCTTCATGCTTAGATGCTTTCAGCACTTATCCCGTCCACACGTAGCTACCCAGCGATGCTCCTGGCGGAACAACTGGTACACCAGCGGTGTGTCCATCCCGGTCCTCTCGTACTAAGGACAGCTCCTTTCAAATTTCCAACGCCCACGACGGATAGGGACCGAACTGTCTCACGACGTTCTGAACCCAGCTCGCGTACCGCTTTAATGGGCGAACAGCCCAACCCTTGGGACCGACTACAGCCCCAGGATGCGATGAGCCGACATCGAGGTGCCAAACCTCCCCGTCGATGTGGACTCTTGGGGGAGATAAGCCTGTTATCCCCGGGGTAGCTTTTATCCGTTGAGCGACGGCCCTTCCATGCGGTACCGCCGGATCACTAAGCCCGACTTTCGTCCCTGCTCGACTTGTAGGTCTCGCAGTCAAGCTCCCTTGTGCCTTTACACTCTGCGAATGATTTCCAACCATTCTGAGGGAACCTTTGGGCGCCTCCGTTACTCTTTAGGAGGCGACCGCCCCAGTCAAACTGCCCACCTGACACTGTCTCCGGACCGGATCACGGTCCTGGGTTAGAATGTCCGTACAGCCAGGGTGGTATCCCACCAGCGCCTCCACCGAAGCTAGCGCTCCGGTTTCTCAGGCTCCCACCTATCCTGTACAAGCTGTACCAACATTCAATATCAGGCTACAGTAAAGCTCCACGGGGTCTTTCCGTCCTGTCGCGGGTAATGTGCATCTTCACACATAGTATAATTTCACCGGGTCTCTCGTTGAGACAGTGCCCAAGTCGTTGCACCTTTCGTGCGGGTCGGAACTTACCCGACAAGGAATTTCGCTACCTTAGGACCGTTATAGTTACGGCCGCCGTTTACTGGGGCTTCGGTTCAACGCTTCGCCTTACGGCTAACGCATCCCCTTAACCTTCCAGCACCGGGCAGGTGTCAGCCCCTATACTTCGCCTTACGGCTTCGCAGAGACCTGTGTTTTTGGTAAACAGTCGCTTGGGCCTTTTCACTGCGGCTCCTCGGCAGAGGAGCACCCCTTCTCCCGAAGTTACGGGGTCATTTTGCCGAGTTCCTTAACGAGAGTTCTCCCGCTCACCTTAGGATTCTCTCCTCGCCTACCTGTGTTGGTTTACGGTACGGGCGCCTCTTTCCTCACTAGAGGATTTTCTTGGCAGTGTGAAATCCAGAGCTTCGGTACTATATTTCCCTCCCTGTCACTGCTTGACGTTATGCCGGACGGATTTACCTATCCGACCGTCTCACAGCTTAGACGCACTCTTCCAATCGTGCGCTCTCCTTATCCTCCTGCGTCCCCCCGTTGTTCAAACGGAAAGGAGGCGGTACAGGAATATCAACCTGTTGTCCATCGTCTACGCCGTTCGGCCTCGACTTAGGTCCCGACTAACCCTGAGAGGACGAGCCTTCCTCAGGAAACCTTGGGCTTTCGGTGAAAGAGATTCTCACTCTTTTTTCGCTACTCATACCGGCATTCTCACTTCTAAGCGCTCCACCAGTCCTTACGGTCTGACTTCACAGCCCTTAGAACGCTCTCCTACCACTGATCCATTGGATCAATCCGCAGCTTCGGTGGTGTGTTTAGCCCCGGTACATTTTCGGCGCAGAGTCACTCGACCAGTGAGCTATTACGCACTCTTTCAATGATGGCTGCTTCTAAGCCAACATCCTGGTTGTCTAAGCAACTCCACATCCTTTTCCACTTAACACACACTTTGGGACCTTAGCTGGCGGTCTGGGCTGTTTCCCTCTCGACCATGAACCTTATCACCCATGGTCTGACTCCCAGAACAAAGTCTCTGGCATTCGGAGTTTGACTGAATTCGGTAACCCGGTAGGGGCCCCTCGTCCAATCAGTGCTCTACCTCCAGGACTTTCTATTCTGAGGCTAGCCCTAAAGCTATTTCGGAGAGAACCAGCTATCTCCGTGTTCGATTGGCATTTCACCCCTACCCACACCTCATCCCCGCAATTTTCAACTTGCGTGGGTTCGGGCCTCCAGTCAGTGTTACCTGACCTTCACCCTGGACATGGGTAGATCACACGGTTTCGGGTCTACGACCGCATACTGAATGCGCCCTATTCAGACTCGCTTTCGCTGCGGCTCCGCTTCTGTAAGCTTAACCTCGCATACGGTCGTAACTCGCCGGTTCATTCTACAAAAGGCACGCCGTCACCCATCAATGGGCTCCGACTACTTGTAGGCACACGGTTTCAGGATCTATTTCACTCCCCTTCCGGGGTGCTTTTCACCTTTCCCTCACGGTACTGGTTCACTATCGGTCACTAGGGAGTATTTAGCCTTGGGAGATGGTCCTCCCGGATTCCGACGGAATTCCTCGTGTTCCGCCGTACTCAGGATCCACTCCGGAGGAAAGAAGATGTCGACTACAGGGCTCTTACCTGCTCTGGCTGATCGTTCCAGACCGATTCATCTATCTTCTTTCTTGATAACTCCAAAGGAGTGTCCTACAACCCCAGAAAGCAAGCTTTCTGGTTTGGGCTGTTTCCGTTTCGCTCGCCGCTACTTGGGAAATCGCATTTGCTTTCTCTTCCTCCGGGTACTAAGATGTTTCAGTTCCCCGGGTCTGCCGTCGTTATCCTATGAATTCAGATAACGACATGGTTCCATTACGAACCATGGGTTCCCCCATTCGGAAATCTTTGGATCAAAGCCTGCTTACGGCTCCCCAAAGCATATCGGTGTTAGTCCCGTCCTTCATCGGCTCCTAGTGCCAAGGCATCCACCGTGCGCCCTTATTCACTTAACTTTCTTCGTGAAAAGACGTTTCGTTTGTTTGATGTCTTGTCATCATCTACGCATGGAATGCGTAGTGATTATCTTATCCAGTTTTCAAGGTTCACA
>NZ_JAPVRC010000016.1 GCF_030345335.1 Halobacillus campisalis | reverse complement strand
TGGGGAGACTCCTGTGGGAAGAGAGTGCTTGGTGAGATCCCGCAGGACGGGACGTCCGAGGAAGCTCACCGCGCTCCCACGGAAAGCGAGTCATTCCCCGCCGCCCTGATCCACTCACCAAATGTCTAGAAATGAAGTCTTCCACTATCCTGTCATATAGTTTAATAACTCTCATATTAAAACCAACTACGGTCTTTAACATAGTTTTTCATAGACATGTTCATATAATTCTTTAATTTCATTGAGCATAGTTTTGATATAGTACAAAATTTTTGAAAGTAATTTATTGTTTGTTAAAATTATATTATATTATAAAAATTTCATGTGACTCGTTATAGTGGAACTACATGATTTAATGAGGGGCAGAAGCTAATGAACACATTCGCAAACGACCTGCAGTACAGATCCCTGGAGGAAGCGGCAGATGATATTCTATATCAAATCAGCTTTTTTTTAGGAGTAAATACAGTTTACATAGCCAAAAAAGAGCCTCAATACATGCAGGTCCTGAAATCATATAATCGTTCTCAACCGATTGTCGATAATGCCCTGCAAGTCAACTACGAAGACTCTTATTGTCAATTTGTCATGGAAACAGGGGAACAGCAATTCAACACATCCAACCTGAGCGAAGAAGAAGCCACCGCCCATATGAACCTGGCGCAAGAATTAGGTGTGAAATCTTTCCTCGGAGTTAAAATATACGATAAGAGCAACCATGTATTCGGTACATTATGTGTAATGGACCCTGACAACATTGAATTTACAAAGGAGCAAATAGCTTTTCTTAAATCTATAGCTAAGGTTTTTAGTTTCATTGTCAATCTCGACCAAACCCAGCAGCAGGTAGAGCTGCTTTCAACACCTATCGTCCCGATTACAGAAGGGGTTGTCGTTTTACCGCTTGTCGGCATTGTGAATGAAGACCGAGCTGACAAATTACTTCCTTCCGTACTCCAGCAAGTTCATACAGAAGAAGTAGATTACTTCATATTTGATTTATCAGGCCTTGTCAGCTTTGACGATCTGTTCTCCAATCATTTATTTGATGTCATCCACTCTTTAGAACTTATGGGGGTTAAGCCAGTACTGACAGGTGTCCGCCCGGATATGGCCATGGCCCAAGTAAAGATTGGATCCAAATTCAAAGATATAGTAATATCGACTACTCTTGAACAAGCTCTGAATAAAATCGGGTACCATTTCGTAAAAAAATAAACAGGCCGGCTTAAACGCCGGCCTGTTTATTTATCAGATAAGGCTAAATCTATCCGGTAATTGTGCGAGTCCAGCTCTGTATTCTGTCCTAGAACTAAACGGGCTAATTCCGCACCTATATAAGGTCCTGACGTTAAGCCGGAAGCTCCCAGACCATTCGCTAAATAAAGTCCTTCATAATTCCTCAAAGGGCCGAACACTGGTAAAGAGTTGGGAGTGAATGGACGAAATCCTACTCTTGTTTCTACCATAGTCCCCTTATCTAAACCAGGTGCTACTCCCAGCACTTTATGAAAAATTTCATGAAGTCCTCCGACCGTAACACGCGAGTCGAACTTTTCCTTCGTTTCATGGGTAGCCCCGATAACCACCCGGCCCCCGTCAAAAGAGAGCAAATACTTATTAGTAGGAGGCATGACTACGGGCCATTCCTCTGTATTCGTATCTGGCAGTTCCAGGTGGACAATTTGAGCTTTTTGCGGATGCACGAGAAATTCCTCGCCTAGAGGAAGCACCATTTCTTTAGCCCAGGCTCCTGCAGTCACAATAACCTGATCGGCTTTTATCGTACCTTCTTTCGTCTTAACTCCAGTAATTTGATACCTATTCACATCTAACTGCGCATCTGCTTGAACAAACTCTACACCTTTTCGTTCACATGCCCTGATCAATGCATCACGCAGCGCACGTCCATCAACTCTCGCCGCTCCACTAATGAAAATTGAACCGTACTCTTCATCTAATGGAGGAAACATTTCTTTCGTCTCTTTTTTAGTGAGACGTTTGATTTCTCCCATTTCTGGTGCCGCTTCACGACGTTCGAGCGCCCGTTCCAGCATTTCCTCAAGCTTCTCATCTTCCTTATGAAGACGCAGCGCACCTACTCGCTTATAACCTGTATTTGTTTCCCCATCAGCTTCGAGTTCTTCAATGAGAGCGGGATAATACCGTGCTCCGCCTTTAGCAAGTTCATACCAGGCTTTATTTTTACGCTGCGATAACCATGGGCAGATAATTCCGGCTGCTGCATCGGTCGCTTGACCGATATCTTTCCGATCCACTACTGTTACCTTCGCTCCAGCTTTAGCCAGATGATAGGCGGTCGAAACACCTAATACACCGGCTCCAACGACAATATATGATTTCAATGGAATAACACCTTTTCTCTTATGATTTATAGTCCAATTCTCATTCTACAAGAAATAAGAGGCTTTTTCTAATTGTCGGAGCAGATACCTATGTTCATAAGTTATTTTACAAATTAGCAGGATTGTGGAAGACTCGATTATGATATCTCCAGGCTTCGTTGCCGTATGAAGTGTCAGGGGTGGCTGGGAAGCTACTCGCTTTCCTGTGGGGGAACTGGCGAGCTTCCTCGGGCTGAAGCCCTGTTCGATCTCGCCTAGCACCTTCTCCCACGGGAGTCTCCTAGCTTCCCACCATCCCATTTAGAATTAGAGAAACGAACCCTTTTATGTTTATTACTAAATGAGACAGCTGCCTCCAATTGAAAGGTTTGGCAAGCTACAGTGATGAGAGCGGCACCGTTTTTCAATAGACATGTACTGAATAAATAATAATTATGATTAAGCTGTTTTCATGGTTCTTAAACTTTTACATCACATAGGAGTTTCCGTTCTACTAATCATTGCAAAGAGCTCCGGGAAATTGCGAGACTCTTGTGGGAAGAGAGTGCTTAGTGAGATCCCGCAGGACGGGACGTCCGAGGAAGCTCACCGCGCTCCCACGGAAAGCGAGTGATTTCCCGGAGATCTAAACACTGTTAAACATAACGGAATCAATCCGAACATCTTGAAACTGGGAGCTTATATGAGTTTCAATACTGAAATTTAAAAGAGCAATTAAAAAAACAGCACGGGCTTCCATGCTGTTTACTCTACTTCCACCAAATCTGCTTCCACAATATAGCGGTACGGAGCATCTCCGACAAACTGAAATGGGTAGCAAGTGGATATCGTCAAAGTCGGTTTATCTTTTTCTACTACGACGCTTTTATCATCTTCCTCTACCACGTACAATTGTCGAATTTGATACGCATATTCTTTTCCCTCGTACTCTAAGTAAACGAGGTCGCCAATCACAAGATCACCCATCTCTGAAAACACCGTGTCCCGGTGGCCTGATATGAGCGTATGTCCATTCACATCCGGCGTTACGGTCCATTCACTATCATGCATCCCTACTCCCTGAGTGAGCGTATCATCATCCGTTCCCCAGAAAACGGGATACTTTTGTTCGACAGAAGGAAGCTTCAATTCAGCCATTTCTTCGCCTTTCTTGAAATCATGGCTTTCCTCTTCCTCTGATACATTCGTTGAGTCTAATACCTTATCATCATAATCTAAATAATCATTGAGCTCACTTGCGCTCATCGATTGGATGACTTGCCGCTGCTCCCACCACCCATACCCGAAGTACGCAACAATGGAAAGCCCTGCGATTATGAATAGAATTCCTATTTTTCTTCTCATATCTTTACCTACCTCCATGGAAATGAAGGCAGGCTATTGGCAGCCTGCCTTCATCAGGGATGGTGATTGCAACCGTTCTTTAGTTCAATGATTTTTTACGAATAATCAGCAGGCCGCCTGCTCCGACGAATAGAGCACCCATCATCATCATAAATGGACTATTGGTCGCCGTGTCGGGAAGCTCTCCACCTTCTTCTTCAGCTGAATCACTGTCGTCCCCATCGGATCCGGCAGATTCATCTGTATCCTCACTGCTTTCCTCTTCAGAAGAAGTGTCTTCGGAACCTTCATCTGATTCTTCGGAAGTTTCTTCTTTGTTTTCATTATAGCTATCCCAATCACCTTGTGTCGTTTCACACGGAAGGTTATCGTTATCCCTATCTAGATCAGATGGATCGTTGTTCTCATCATACCCGTGTGAGTCCCAAAATTCCATAACCTCTTGCTTATTATCAAAATCATCACAATTCTTGTCTTCATCCCCATGCTCCGCAAAAGCCACACCCGAACCTAGAAAAATACCTGCAAAGAAACCGACACTGCACAAAACCATCAAAAGCTTCTTCAAGATTTCCATCTCCCTATTAAGTATTTTCTTCCATCCCTATGTGTGGTACATTTTACATCAATTAACAAAATATGTATACAAAAAACGATGAATTTTCTGACAATTATCCATTTTTCTTTAATTACAGCGTATTAAAAAACCAAAAACCCCCAAGAAAAAGGGTTTTTGGCGATGGTTTTAAGATAAGCTTTGACTCCAGTCAATCGTCGCTTCACCTTCTAAGAAACGCTCAGCATCCATGGCTGACATGCATCCAGTACCTGCAGCAGTAATCGCCTGACGATACTTCTGATCCTGGACGTCTCCACAAGCGAAGACCCCTGGAATGTTCGTATTAGTTGTGCCTGGTTCCACGAGCAGATAACCTTTTTCATCCATATCGAGTTTCCCTTTAAGGAACTCTGTATTCGGGTTGTGCCCGATAGCAACAAAAATCCCATCCGCTTCAATCAACTCTTCTTCCCCGGAATCCGAATCTTTCACCTTGAGCCCTGAAATCTTCATTCCGTCAGATACCATTTCCACAGGTGTTTTATTAAGCGCCCATGTAATTTTGTCGTTGGCCCTTGCCCGATCCTGCATAATTTTAGATGCACGAAGTTCGTGGCGGCGATGAACGACTTGAACCTCATCTGCAAATTTAGTAAGAAAGTTCGCCTCTTCCATCGCTGAGTCTCCGCCACCGATGATAAGTACTTTCTTACCGCGGAAAAAGAAGCCGTCGCATGTGGCACATGTGCTTACCCCTTTTCCAATATTGTCCTTCTCTCCAGGGATATCTAACAGCTTAGCTGACGCACCTGTAGAGATGATGAGGGATTGTGTCTCAAGCTCGCCTAAACCATCGACAGACAGATTAAATGGGCGCTGATCGACGTTCACATCGGTCACCCAGCCTCTTTTGAAGGTAGCTCCAAAACGTTCTGCCTGCTTTTTCATATTATCCATCAGTTCAGGACCCATGATCCCATCAGGAAATCCAGGGAAATTCTCAACTTCCGTCGTCAGCGTAAGCTGCCCGCCGGGTTCTGGTCCTTCGATCACTAGCGGCTCCATATTCGCTCTTGCTAAGTAGACGGCAGCTGTCAATCCTGCTGGCCCTGTACCTAAAATAATAGCCTGGTGTGTCATTTAAATTCCTCCTTTAAAAACTACTGGTTTAGCAGCACGCTGTTCCCACGGTACTACCGCTGCTTCTTCTCTGTCTTTTAACACTCGTTCAATCCATTTAACTTCTGCCTGCGCTTTCGCCTTAAGTAAGGGGTCCTCTGTTTGAGCAGCTGATAAACACTGATTCATAATCCACCAGCTTGGCTGCAGACCGGCTCTTTCCAAGTCTGCCTGCAATCGTTCTGCTTCATATACAGGAGTCGCTTCAGGAAGAGTGACGATACACATTTTCGTGTAATTCGGATCTTGAAGAGTAGGCAGCAGATTCCTTACAGAATCAGGCACATGCCCGGTAGTGCGTTCCAACTCTCTATGATAAGACTGTGCTGCATCTAATAATAATAAAGTATGCCCAGTCGGAGCAGTATCAATTACGATAAAATCCTCCTTAGAATGCTCTACCACATCTGCAAATGCACGAAACACCGCTATTTCTTCCGTGCAAGGCGAGTCTAAATCTTCCTTTAAAAAATTTTGTTCCTCTTCACTTAGCGTACTCCCTGTCTCATGCAGAACTTGCTCTTTATACCGTTCAGTTTCTGCTTTGGGGTCGATATGACTGATAGAGAGCCGATCATTCTCATAGCCTTCAAAGGTCCGGCTTACGTGATCAGCTGGATCCGTAGTAGTCAATCTTACCCGAAATCCTTTTTCCATAAGTCCAAGTGCAATCGATGAAGCCACGGTTGTTTTTCCGACACCGCCTTTTCCCATAGTAAAAAGCAGTCCGCTCTCCATTTTCGCAAAGTCATCAATCACCTGTTCAAGGGAAGGGGCATCCAGCTCTACACTTTCATGTTCCAAACGATCGACATTCGCTCTTCCCTGCATCCACTCTCTTAATGAATCGATTCCTGTTAAAGATAACGGGGCAAAAGGGAGTTCAAAGGTTTCGATTTCTTTCAAATAATCCGACAGCTGCTGCAAAGCAAGCTGTTGGTTATTACGAAAACCGATGGAGACCTCATCTCCTTTTGTGACAGGCCGGGAAATCAGACCGTTGATAATCAGACGTTGATTCGTTATACCAATCTCCATGAGCTCTTTAGAAGAACGAGCAGCTTCAAAAAGCGCGGACTCCTCTGGGCGGCTGACAAGATACAATACCGTTTTCTCTCTATCATTTAAACTATTCATAGCCTGCTCATACACATGCTTTTTTTCTGCAAGTGAAGACATCGGTCCAAGACAGGAAGCTCCATTCGGATTATCCTCCATAAACCCTGACCAAGCTTGCGGCAGCTGCAGTAAACGAAGCGTATGACCAGTCGGGGCGGTATCAAATATAATATGATCGAATTGATTATGAAGCTTGTGGTCGCTTAAAAAAGCAGTAAAAGAATCAAACGCCGCAATTTCTGTTGTACAGGCTCCTGACATTTGCTCCTCCATGGAAGCGATAATTGAATCTGGAAGCTTCCCTTTGTAAGGGGCGATCGATTTCTCACGATGTTCCCTGGCCGCTTCTTCCGGGTCAAGGTTAGCCACTGCAAGGTTTGGTACATCATCGAGGAATTTCCATTCGTTCGTCAGTTCTTCGTCGAAAATATCTTGCAGATTCGAGGCGGGATCTGTACTAATTAGCAGAACATGTTTGCCTTGATCTGCAAGGGATACTGCTGTAGCACAAGCTGTCGACGTTTTTCCGACTCCTCCTTTCCCTGTAAAAAAGAGAAACGGAGGATCATCTAGTTTTGCTGGATCGAAAACTTCATACATAAGAATTCTCCTTCGTCTATTTTAAAGAAAAGCCGAGAGCATCTCCCGGCTTTTTTCTTTACTATTCTTTATCTTTTGCGAACTGCTGGATGCGCTCACTGATTTGATCACGCACTCTTTGGAATACAGCCCATTTTTCTTCTTCTGTGCCTTCCGCTTTTGCTGGATCGTCAAATCCCCAATGGAAACGCGTAACATGAGAAGGAGTCATCGGGCACTTATCGTTGGCATCACCACAAAGTGTAATCGCATATTCAGCATTGTTCAGAATATCAGAATCAATAATGTCAGAAGTCTGGTCACTAATATCAATCCCTACTTCATTCATAGCTTTTACAGCATTAGGATTCAGTCCGTGAGCTTCGATTCCAGCTGAAAGAACTTCGAACTCATCTCCTAGATATTTTTTCCCGAACCCTTCAGCGATTTGACTGCGGCAAGAGTTCCCTGTGCATAGAAAGTAAATTACTGGTTTGTTAGACATGATACATTTCCCCTTTTTATTGAAATATTTTTATATAATTAGCAGCCACAAATATAGACCGACTAATGTAATGAACAAGGTTGGAACTGTGAGGATGACACCGACTTTGAAGTAGTATCCCCAGGAAATTTTGACGCCTTTCGTTGAAAGGACGTGCAGCCATAATAATGTGGCAAGAGATCCGATCGGCGTAATCTTCGGTCCTAAATCGGATCCGATGACATTGGCATATATAAGGGCTTCCCGCATCGTACCGGACGTATTCGTTTCCGCGATGGCTAACGCATCAATCATGACTGTAGGCATATTATTCATGATAGAAGATAAAATCGCTGCGATGAATCCCATGGAAACCGTCGCCACGAACATCCCCTGATCCGCCGTATATTGAATGACGTCTGCCAGGACATCAGTAAAACCGACATTCCGCAATCCATAAACGACGACATACATTCCGATGGAGAAAAATACAATGGCCCATGGAGCCCCTTTTATAACGACAGCGGTCTCTACAGCCGGACTTCGGCGAGCCATGATCAAGAAGAAAATCGCTACAATGCCTGCAATGATTGACACTGGGATATCCAGTGGTTCGCTGGCAAAATATCCGACAAGAAGTACAGCCAGCACTCCCCATGACAAGCGGAACATTTTGTGATCCAGCAATGCTTCCTTCGGTTCTTTCAAATCATTTAAATTGTAGTCGGCCGGAATATCCTTTCGGAAAAAGATATAAAGCACAAGAATACTGGCGCCTAAGGAAAAGAAGTTCGGCACAATCATCCGTGAAGCGTATTCCGCAAAGCCGATACCAAAGAAGTCGGCTGAAACGATGTTTACTAGGTTACTGACTACCAGCGGCAAGGATGTCGTATCAGCAATAAATCCACTCGCCATAATAAAAGGTAAAATCATCGTTTCTTTGAAATTCAAATTTCTGACCATCGCGAGTACGATCGGCGTTAAAATCAATGCAGCCCCATCATTAGCAAACAGTGCAGCAACGACCGCTCCAAGTAAAGTCACATAAATGAACATTTTCTTTCCATTGCCTTTTGCTATTCTCGCCATATGAAGAGCGGCCCATTCAAAGAAACCGATCTCGTCAAGAATGAGTGAAATAATTATAATTGCAATAAAGGCTAATGTCGCATTCCACACGATGTCGGTCACGGCAATTACGTCTTGAAAATCAACGACCCCGACAATTAAAGCCAGAATTGCTCCTCCACAGGCTGACCAGCCAATGCCTAAATTTTTCGGCTGCCAGATGACTAAAACTAATGTAAGTATAAATATGAGCGTGGCTAAAATTGCTAAATTCAAAATAATCCCCCTACTAATCGCATTGAATGCGTAAACCTGCTCGCTCCAATGCCCTTAATTTTTCTATTTGATCTGGAATTTGCGCTAAGATCTGCTTAGTGATGGGATAGGTCTCGTGATCTTTATTCAAAGAATAAAAAATCCACTGTCCTTTTCGCTTCTCCTTCACAAGCCCCGCATCCCGAAGTTTACGCAAATGCTGACTGACCGAAGGCTGGCTCATTTGAAGCACCTCAACAAATTCACACACACAGCACTCCCCTTCACTGATTAAACCGATAATGGTCAACCGTGTTTTATCGCCCAGGAGTTTGAGTGATTGGGCAGCTGTGTCTATATCGATCATTGTTTTTTCCATGCTCTCACCTCGCTTATTATAATATAAGCATATGCTTATATATGCAAGTGGAAAGTTCCATGTCTTTTTCTGATTACGTCCATTGCATATAATAATATACTTATATGGCAATGTATAGAGAAGGAGTGTAAATTCTTTGTAAATCACCAACTTTTCATAAGCAGTTGTGAAACACCATTGGTTTTAAATGCTATGTTAAAGGTGGTTGTTGAATTGATAGCTGAGTTATTCAACAATATGGCAGGATACTTTAAGACTCAGTTTCGAGATAACCAGGGTTCGTAGCTGCAATGAGAGTCTGGTGTGACTGGGAAGCTACTCGCTTTCCTGTGGGGGAAGTGGCGAGCTTCCTCGGGCTTGCAGCCCTGTGGGATCTCGCCTACATCCTTCTCCCACTTCTTACACTTATATTAGTCTAGGGCGTGGTTCCAATCATAAACCTTATGGGGGACTATCCAGCTCCAGCGCTTAGCGGCTACTGAGACTTCCTTCACTTCTGTACGATAAGTCAACATCGAATCTCTTCGTTCTTCGTGTTTCCTTTATCTCCTCCAGCTCAGTCCAGTCCATACGCCGCTGAACGAAGTGCTGCCGCTTTCAAAGGTAGGAGCCTCGCACATTCCTAAAACCCCTAACTTATATTACGGGACGGAACTATGAAATGAGAAACTCTCTTGTACCAACGTTTGCAGAAAAATTAAACCGGTTGTTTTAGAAAAACTAACTATCCAATAGGCTTTTCATTTCCGTGAAAGTAAGCTAGAAATGAACCCTTTTTGCAAGAAGGCGCGTCTTCTTTATCCATGTTCGTTATTTGGCGAGCGTTTGTTTATAGGGATAAACCGCACAATATCAAGTTTTTATCATAACGGTAGCGCAGCATCTGACATCCTGAAATCGGTGTTTCCGTACCATCTAATCATCGCAAAGAGCTCCGGGAAATCGCGAGACTCCTGTGGGAAGAGAGTGCTTGGTGAGACCCCGGAGAGCGTTAGCTCGAGGAGGCTCACTGCGCTCCCACGGAAAGCGAGTGATTTCCCGGAGCTCTAAACGCTGTCAGTCATAACGGAAACAGCCCGATTATCTCGAATCTGAGTATTCCACTAAAGGGAGCTTATATGCATATCAACACGGAACTTTAACAAAGCCTTTTCAAATAGAACGGACGTTTGAACATACATAGGAAAAGCATCTATGATACGCTGAAATTACTTTTTACATATGAGGAGGACGATTAAATGAAGTTCAGTTATGTATCTCACCTATACTGTCCGAAATGTTCCAAAACCTACTCCACAGAAGAGGAGAACCACTTATGTGCATGCGGCTCCCCTCTGCTAGTTACTTACAACCTGGACGAACTCCGCGGAAAATTCACAGCCGACGACCTTTTAAAAAGGGCTCCTGACTTATGGCGCTACCATGAGTTGCTGCCTGTCCGACAGAACAACAATGTCATCAGCCTGGGAGAAGGGATGACTCCATTAGTAGATTTGCCTGCTCTCGGTAAAGACATGAGCATCCCCCGCCTTCTTATGAAAGATGAAGGAGTTATCCCTACTGGCGCTTTTAAAGCTAGAGGCGCAGCCGTTGGCGTGTCTAAAGCGAAAGAGCTTGGTGTCAAAGAATTGGCAATGCCAACGAACGGCAATGCAGGCGCCGCTTGGTCGCTGTACGCCGCAAGAGCCCAAATGAGCTCGACGATTATTATGCCAGTAGACGCCCCTAGCATCACTAGAAATGAATGCGCCTTATCCGGTGCCAACTTATTTTTAGTAAACGGACTGATCAGCGACGCTGGGAAAATTGTTGCTGAAGCCGTGAAAGAGAAAGGGCTATACGATGTCTCCACACTAAAAGAACCGTACCGGATTGAAGGCAAAAAAACGATGGGACTGGAAATTGCTGAACAGCTAAACTGGAAGCTTCCAGACGTCATTCTGTACCCTACAGGTGGAGGTGTAGGCTTAATCGGCATATATAAAGCACTGCAGGAACTTAAGGAATTAGGCTGGATCGAGTCTGATGAACAAATGCCCCGGCTTGTTGCCGTACAGTCCGAAGGCTGCGCCCCGATTGTCGAAGCCTGGGAACAAGGCTTACATGAATCGAGTTTTTGGGAGAACTCCGAAACCATTGCATTTGGAATCAACGTACCAAAAGCGATCGGAGATTTCCTCGTATTGGACGCCCTTTACGAAACAAATGGCTGCGCTATCGCCGTTGATGATGATTCCCTTTTACAAGAGCAGCAACGAACCGCCGAGTTGGAAGGCGCGTTTGTCTGCCCTGAAGGTGCCGCTTCTTTCCTTGCAGCACGAAAACTGAGGGAGAAGGATTGGATCAAAGAAGACGAGCAGGTCGTCGTATTGAACACAGGCGCCGGCATCAAATATCCGGACACCGTCAACTTTGAAGTTCCAACCCTTGAACCTGGAGATTCTATTTAGACGGTAGGCTTTGTTAAAGGTGATTGTTGATATTGAAAGTAAGTTATTCAACAATAAGGCAGGATAGTGGAAGACTTGATTTCGAGATTATTACTGGGTTCGTTGCCTTATTAAGAGTCAGGGGTGGTCGGGAAGCTACTCGCTTTCCTGTGGGGGAAGTGGCGAGCTTCCTCGGGCTTGCAGCCCTGTGGGATCTCGCCTACATCCTTCTCCCACGGGAGTCTCCCAGCTTCCCAACAACCCCATGCGGAATGTAATTAACGTACCCCTTTGGCATTGGAATAGAAAAGACTTTCGCGCTCTCATCTAAGCCACTTATTTCAGCTATAGCGCTTAGCGACTAACGAGTTTTATAAGATAACATCGAATCACTATAGTCTTCGTGTTCACTTTATCTCCGACAGTTCAGTCCATGAGCTGCTGAACGAAGCGCTATCGCTTATAAAATGGAGGGGCCCCATTCCCCCCATGCGAAGGAAGAGAGAAAAAGAACCATGTTCACTCAGGAGAAAGCGTCTTTCATCTCTGTCCTTTGAGAATATAGAGCTCTATAGAAAGGTTTTCTGAGAACTTGCTATGAGAATCAGTTTGCTTTTTCTGGAAGTGGTTTCGTGTTACTTATTAGGCAAAGGGGCGGAGGGAAACGGTGAGACTCCTGGGGGAGGAGCGGGACAGGTGAGACCCCGGAGAGCAAAGCTCGAGGAGGCTCAGCGCCCGCCCCCCGGAAAGCGATCCGTTTCCCGGAGCCGCTCAATTCTCATGATGTCTCGAAACCGAGCCTTCCACTAAAGGGAGCTTATATGAATATCAACACAGCCAAACGGTAAGCCACAGACTATCGCTCTGTGGCTTTTATTATGCGTAGAATTGGAACTGAACCTCGACAAACGCCTCGATCTCAAGCTGTCCTGGTTCAATCGGAGTCACCGTAGCAAACGCCTCGCCTCTCGCTAATGGAAAGGCACCGCCCGGCATACGCTCAAGGACCTTTACAGGTGCTGGATCAAGAGTCAAACCCATCGTTTGTGCCATCGAGCGAGCTTTCATGTAAGCGTCACGGAGCGCGATCGATAACGATTGTTGGTACAGCATTTCAGATTGTTTTATCGAAAACTGAACCCCTATAACTTGGTTAGCTCCGTTTTGTACCGCCGTATCTATGATTTCCCCGGCAAGACGAATATCCTCACTCGTAACCGAAATCATATGATTGACTTGATACCCCTGAAACACCTGTGATCCACTGTCATAATTATATTGGGGAAGAATCGAATAATCGGCCGTTTGAATCGATCCCCTCTGCACTCCAAGGTTCACAATCGATCCAATCACCCGCTCCATCACACGAGCATTCTCCTCCTGGACTTGCGTAAGACTCTGTCCTTCGGTAACGACACCAAGCTGAATATTCACTACATTCGGCTGAGCAGCGACCTTGCCCGAACCACTCACCGTCATCAGGCGATGCTGCATAGCTTTAGTTTGAGGATACATAGACCCCTTCCTTTCTATCACTTCATGCATGTCGTAAGCAGGCAAACAACCACTCCTAACAATCTATTCATCACAAAAAAAAGCAGAACGACCAAAGCCGTTCTGCCCTCTTACATAAACACACTCTTTTCAATCTGCTTCATCTCGTAAAAATATCCACGGCGAGCCATCAGCTCATCGAACGTACCAGCTTCAACGACTTCCCCCTGTTCCATTACAACAATCTGATCCATTTTCTCCAGTCCAGCCAGGCGGTGGCTCACTAGAACTACCGTATCTTCAAGCGCTTGAGCAAAAATGGCATCATACAACGCACGCTCCGTCAGAGCATCCACAGAAGACGTCGGCTCATCAAGCAGCCACAGATGCTCCCCTTTCAACATCGCACGAGCAATCGCTAACCGCTGCTTCTCACCACCAGAAAGATTCTCACCACGTTCAAACACTTCATCTTCCAGGGAAAAATGTTCGAGCTTCACTTTTCGAAGCGCTTCGTTGAGAACCTCGTCGGACAACCCTTCTTCAGCGACCTCTAAGTTGTGCCGTATGCTGCCGTAGAAAAAATGATTCTCCTGCAATACGACGTTAGAGCGGGTCCAGAGATCTTCGCTTTCTATCTGCTCGAAGTTCAACCCTCCAAGCCGAATCGCTCCCTTTTCGTTTGGGAGAATTTTCAACAGCATTTGGAGGAGTGTCGATTTTCCAGATCCGCTCGCCCCGACGATGGCTGTTTTTGAACCTGCCGGAAGCTCAAGGCTTACGTTACGAAGAGCCAGTCGCTCTTCTTCAGGGAACGAAAAGGTTAGACCATCCACTTCAATAGAAGGCGCCTGACCTACTGCCAGCTTTACTGGAGTCTCAGGTTCTTTTTCTGGTTCCTCCCGGACAACAGAAAACAGACGGCGGGAGGCATGACGGTTGTCTTCTAAGTGGACCGGGAATACAGCCATTGGTGTAGAGTTCTCAAAAACCGTCAACGAAATCATAACGAGCATGGCAAGGTAGAGGCCGTCGAGTTCACCTTCAGCAACGAGCCAGGCTCCTAAACCAAGCACAAACCAGGAAATCACAAGCGATACCATCGTATTCATAGAAAAGCTGAACATAGAATGCAGACCATCCCGTTCCTGCTCGCCTACATATTCATCTGACGCATCGAGAAGCTGCTTTTCTTTTTGTTCAAGCTTTTGATAAATCTTCAAATCACGGTACCCATAAAGCAGCTCAGCAGCTTCCGTAGATAAGAGACCCCGGCTTTCACGCACCTCGCTGTCGATCCGTCTTTGGTGCAGTGCAAACAGAGCGGGAACGACGAACCCTGTCAGCACAAGGCCGATAAGTAACACAATGGCGACCGAAAGCGAGTAAAACGAAGTAAAAAAGATCGTACTCAGGAAAACAATGACTAGTACAATCGGCGGGTAAAAGACCCGCAGGAAGAAGTTTTGTAAGCTCTCCACATCACCTACAATCCTGGAGAGCAAATCACCGCTTCGATACTTTTGAAAAATACGCGGAGCAAGAGGCTCGATTTTTTCATAAAAGGAAACACGTAATTCACTTAAGATTGTAAAAGTAGCTCGATGAGAAAAATAGCGCTCGGCATATCGGCTGGCAGCTCTTATGAACCCGAACATCTTCAAAACAGCGATGACGACCGTTAAGGCGTAAAGCGGCGGAATTAAGGCCGCTCGCGAAATTAAATACCCACTTGAAGCGAATAAGCCTACCGCTGTAATTCCAGCTAAAAACCCGAAGAAAATAGAGAGCAGAATATCTTTTTTCTCAATCATAACAAGCTTGAGGACAATTCCCAGATCCTTCATCGCGCCTCCCCTCCTTGCTGTACAGTAACCATGTCGCGGTATTCGGGTATCGTGCGGATCATCTCTTCATGTTTCCCTTGGCCGATAAGCCTGCCATTGTCTAACAGCAGAATCTGATCGGCTGTCTGAATCGTATGCAGACGGTGAGCCACGGTGATGACGGTCGAGGATTGGGCCAGCTCCTGCAGAGACTTTTGCAGAATTTTTTCCGTTTGGAGATCAAGCCCTGTAGTAGGCTCGTCGAACAGAATGATCGACGGCCGTTTCAAGAAAGCCCTCGCAATGGCCACTCGCTGTTTCTCTCCTCCAGAAAGTCCTCGCCCTGCTTCACCTACAGGTGTATCATAACCATGTTCAAGAGCTTCGATAAATGAGGCAATGCCCGATTTTTGAGCGGCTTCCTCAATTTGCGAGCGACTTACATCTCGTGCTCCGACGGCAATGTTATCAGCGATCGTTCCTGAAAACAGGTAAGGCTGCTGGGAGATATAACTTAACTGGTCGAACCAATCCTGTTCCTTATAATCAGAGAGTGGCTCACCATTCACTTTTATCCCACCTTTAGACGGGGCTAACAATCCAGCAATGATATGAAGTAATGTCGTTTTACCAGAACCTGTCCGCCCGACAATCGCCACCTGGCTGTAGGGTGGAAAGCTGGCATGAATACGATCCAGAGCAAACCCCTCTTCTCTGTATCGGAAACTTGCCCCTTCAAGTTCTATAGCCGGGGGTTGATTATTCAAGACCAGCGGCGCACTTCCCCAATCAACATTCGGAGTATCCTCTTCTAATTCATCCGTAATCTTCTGGGCAGCTACGCTGCTGCCCCGCCCCGCATGAAACGCACTTCCTGCATCTTTTAAAAATTGATAAAACTCAGGGGCTAATATTAATATAAAAAATGCGGAAAAAAACGTAATATTTTCATAAACAACGAGACGGATGGCAATTTCCATCGCAATGAGCCCGATACTCAGCATTGAAATGAATTCAAGCATCAAGGAGGAAACAAATGCGACCTTTAACACTTCCATAGTAGCGTCACGGAAACCGAGACTGCTTTCCTTGATTAATTGCCTTTGCTTTTGCGCACGGCCAAACAACTTAAGTGTCGTAAGTCCTTGCAGCGTATCGAGAAATCTTCCTGAGAAAGCCGTCATTTTCTCCAATTGCTCTTCAGATTTCTTTTTTGTCATCACACCTATAAGCGCCATAAAAAACGGAATGAAGGGAGCAGTTATTACCATGAGCAATCCCGAATATAAATGCTGAGTAAACACAGCAATCAAAATCATAACCGGCACGATCGATGTCTGAATCATCTGAGGGATATAACTGCTGAAATAACTGTCGACATCATCGGTAGCATCCATTAATATACTGATTTTCCGGCCCGACTGGCCCTGCATCGATGCTTCTACAGGGTTCTTTGCATATTTATTTAAAAGTGATTTTCTGAAACCTCTCTTTGCCTTCGCCGCCATCTTCACTCCCATGCGCCCAGACAAATACGTAAATAAGGCTCGTACTATGAGCACGACGAGTAAGCCGACCAACAATGGAACAATCGACTGGAACGGTTCGTTATTTAAAAATACCCCCTCAACGATCGCAACAAAATAATAAGCCTGGCCAATGATGGCCGCCCCGATCGCCAGGGAAATGATTACAAGTGATACAACAACCGACCGCTGGGAAAAGGCGATTTGTTTTAGGTGCTTCATAAAAAGTAGCTCCTATCTGGATTTTCAATTAGTGAAATATTTCACATAGTGATTATATTATACTTCCTTCACTGCTGTGAATCAATTTGATTCGCTTTTATCCATTCTATCAAAAATACTGATGATGTATGCAGTTGGAGTAAATCTTAAATAAGACAGCTTCAAGACTTTCTGCAGTTCCGCCACCGTAATGAGTGAAAGGTGGTTTTAAGAATGGAAGCAAAATGCTCTCAAGTACCGATGTTTGTAGAATATATAAAACTGCTAATTCAGAAAAACTAACTTACAGGTCCATCCAATACTATAGAGAAGGGAGCACTGACCCTCTTCTCGAAAAAATCCAAACTCTCTTGGCAGATGCTTGGTTTCTCACTACATGGTGATGGGGTCTTGTAAATGGTGAGGAAAAGGAAACAAGGAGAAAGAAGTGATTAGTTGTTGATTTATCCGTTCAGAAGAGAAGGAACTCTCATTAGCGCTAAGCTCAGGAGCTGGATAGGGTAATGGGATATAAATGTGAAAGCTGGAATACGCGGATTAGGTAAATTCCATCTGAAGCTAGGACGCTCCAATATCCTCGTCGTCCCTTACTATCTGTACTGCTAGAAAACGCTTAAAGGTAGTTTCGAGCATCTTCCAATTGTATAGTGGCTTTAGAAAACGGTGAGCCTCCTGCCTTTTGAAAGCGGAAGCGCTTTGATCAGCGGCGTATGGACTGGACTGAGCTGGCGGAGATAAAGGAAACACGAAGAACGGAGTGAGTCGATGTTGACTTATCGTACAGAAGTGAAGGAAGTCTCAGTAGCCGCTAAGCGCTGGAGCTGGATATAGCCCCTTATTGTTTATGCAATTGTTTATATTAATACCTATAATGGTGTAAGAGGTGGGATGTACATGGTAGGTGAGATCCCGGAAGGCGAAGCCTGAGGAAGCTCACCACATGCCCACGGAAAGCGATCCGTTTTCTAAAGCCACCTCTCCGCAAACAAAAGTCTCGAAACTGAGTCTTCAAAATAAAGAATTTTATATGAATATCAACACGACAGTTTAATAAATACAATACGATTTCATCGATCTGCGGGAGCACCTTTATAAAAATTTCAAAAAGAAAAACGCAACCCCTCAGGAATTGCGTTTCTTTTTATTCTTCTCTAATGTGAAGCCAATTCAACCCTTCGACCCTCTTGGTGAGATACAGCCGCTCCCTCATTTACGAGGGTCAACTGCAGTGCATCATCCTTCGTAATCGCCGATGCTGTACCATCTTCTATAGCTCTGACCCACTGCTCCATAGGCATAGGCAATTTATCAGGAAGATCTTCTGGAATCACCCATCCTTCGGAACCAAGCTGGGAGCTTTTGATCCGCAATTGATTCTGTTCAATCAAAATCGCCCCTTCAGTACCATAGACCTGCAGCTGAAATGGACTTCCTGCCGAAACGAAACTAGTTTCAAGAACTGCAAGCACACCCGAATCATACTCAACCATAGCTGCAGCCTGGTCATCCACTTCCGTGTTAAACACAGAAGGCATACGAGCTGTCACTGCTTTAGGGACGCCAGCCAATCGATTAGCTAAATAAATAGGGTGGGCTCCAAGGTCGATAAGAGCTCCCCCGCCAGTCTTCTCTTTTTCATAAAAATGATGCGGAAGCCAGCCATCCGGATGATCATTTGTAGAAACCGCCCCGTTGTGCGCAACCCGACATCGAACCATCGTGACTTTACCGAGCCAGCCTTGATCTACAGCCTTTTGTGTATATAAATAATAATCCTCGATTAAACGTGGAAGAGAAATCATAAACTCCACGTCTGCTTTTTCAACTTCCATTAGAATGCTGTCACACTCTTCCATCGTTAAAGCCAGCACTTTTTCTGTGAAAATATGTTTGCCATACCTCGCCGCTTCCATCAAGACGTGAGTATGGTCGCTTGTTGGGGTCGTCACTATGACACCGTCAATATTCGAATTAGTCAAAACCTGAGTAAGATCTACTTCAAAAGGAACCCCTAATTCTTCCCCCCAGGCTTCCCCGCGTTCCTGATCCTCGTCCCACACAACTTCAATCGAGATTCTTTCATTTTCCATTGCTTCTCTTGCATAATCTACCGCGTGCACATGCCATTTACTAAGTAAGGCCACTCGAATCACGTACATCCACCTTCTTTTTATCTTTTGTATTAATGCTCTGATCCTTGCAACTCAGTTAAAATCGAGGTTCAACAGTCCTTTTCAGCAAAAAAATCACTTATACAGCCGGTTTCCACCTTCAAATCAACCCTGTGATGGATCAGCCCAAGCCCCGTTCACGCTGGGCCGCAAGTGCTTCTTGTAACTCATTTATATCTTCCGGCTCCAGTAGTTCTTTATATATCTCTTTCTCCTCCCCATACTCAAGCTTCAATAATATTACTTTCTCCATCGGTACAATACTTTCTATACGATCAAAAGGAATTTCTATTCTAGGAAGTGCCAACCCCCTATCCAGCGAGATATAACTATCCGAGATCCTTACATAATCTTTTTCCAGCTTTCGCACGTTATGAACCAACCGTATTATACCAAAGAGAAAAAGCAGCACAGCCAGTACGACAAGATAAGGAGGGATTCGGTTATCTGTTATACTTGGAAGCACTAAAAAAACAGTACTTACCACCACATTGAATAAAGAGCCCAGCCCTTTTTTCAGCCAGCTTTTTTGAGAAGTATAAGGGAAGTTTTTGTACTCATGTGTGATGCTATCCCTCCTCTGCTCTAGCTTTGGAAATCCATTTAACTAATGATTAACATATCGTTCTCATCAAACTCCCACATTTCCCCGTAAGCGACCTCCCAGTAGTAACCGTCCGGATCAGTGAAGTAACCGCTGTATCCTCCCCAAAACACTTTTTCAGGAGCTTTTACGATTTTTGCCCCAGCCGCTTCCGCTCGCTCCATCACCTCGTCGACTTCTTGTTCTGATTTGGCATTGAAGGCCAGCGTTATACCTGGAAACCTGCCTCTTTCTGGAGGGTCAGCTTTATTTATGTCTTCTGCCAGAGACTCTAGAGGGTAAAGGGAAACCTTAGACCCAGGAGTGTTAAAAAAGATAATCTCAGGATCATCAGACTTTTCATTTGTAGGAAAACCGAGTTCATCCCGATAAAATTTGACAGATCTTCTCATATCTTTGACTCCAAGGGTAATCAAATTTACTCTATTCATAGTTTATTTCTCCCTTTTTCTTAAATAATCCAGCAGGCCCATCGCACACACCTCAAAATCGAGAGGCAGTATTTCAAACACATGATGATCTTCATGGACGCTGAAACCTTTTAAATAAGCGGAAACTTTATCGTGCAGGCGTTTTTTAATTCCTTCCAACCCTTCCCCATTGGAAAAGGCGGTCTCACCCGCTTCCATAAATTCAGGAATCCACTCCAGCACTTGGTCGAAGGCCGCTTCAGGCTCCTCCGACATTCCGAAATGGCCGAAATAAATACGATCAACATCCATTGATTTAAACTTTTCAATCGACTGCTTCATCGCTTCAGGATCGAATTGGTTCGGTGAAGTTGAAGGCAGGTAAAACGTAATCCCTTTATCCTCGGTTTGATGGTAGCGAATGCCTGCCGTGTCCCCCGTAAAAATTCCATTACTTACAGGATCGTAAATTCCTAAATGGTGATTCGCATGACCAGGCGTATCATAAAACTCCAACTTGCATTCTGATCCGATCTCAAGTGTATCGCCTTCTCCCTTAACGAGTAACTGTTCTTCCGCAATTGGAAGGACCGGATCAAACAGTTCATCAAAAGAATCACCGTATACGGCCCGCGCTCCATCTATAAGTCTTGAGGGGTCAGCCATATGACGTTTCCCCTTTTTATGGACGATAACTTTTGCTTCCGGACATTCCCGAAGCAAAAGCCCCGCTCCCCCGGCATGATCCAAATGAATGTGAGTCAAAATGACATATCGGATGTCCTTAGGATCAAGATCCAATTCCTCTAATCCTTCTATTATTCTAGGAACAGAGAGGCTCGGCCCTGTTTCTACAAGCGTCAGCTGTTCATCATTCAACACATATGTACCTGTCCGTCCAGGAAACCCTAAATCAAAACCATCAATCAAATGTATACGATGACCAAGGTCGATCGGCGCTTTCTTTTTCAATTACAATCACCTCATGAATATGACTTAGCTTTATTTTACTAAATACTGGATGGTAATTATAGTAAAATAATTCTGCCTTCTTAATTTGTCACACTTATAGGCTGGGTGCGTATCATGTTTTTGAGGAGTGATGAACATGACATACATGCGAAATATGAGCGGAAACCAGCAGCAAATGAAACCTACAAAACAGTATTGTAAACAATTAATGAACTACCACGTAATGGGTACGATGGAGGATGGGTCTTCCTTTGACGGCATCGTAATGGACGCTAATGATAATGAAGTCACGATGCTGATGGGCGAAGATGTGATGGTGGATGAAAACGGGAATGAAGAAAATGAGAGCAGACAATGGGGATACGGAGGATATGGGGGCTTTGGGCGAAGAAGGGCCCGTCGTTTCCGCAGAAGGGTCTTACCTCTGGCCGGGCTGACTTCACTGCTGCTTTACCCATATTTCGCCCCATACCCTTACTATCCGTATTATCCTTATTATTAATAATTTTTAGAGAGGGAAGCCCCTCTCTTTTTGTCTTTTTTATCTTAATAACTGGATATAGAAAATTGAAATACTTAACTTCGCTAATGGCATGAGTGGCGATACACCGTAAAGCTTTCGCTCGAGGGGCTTTGCCGTCCTCCTCACGCACAGCAAGTCATTTCCATCCTTAGTCAATCCCTAATAAGAGCAACAGAATTGTTCCTCCCCTATAAGGAATCTTATTAAAAAATCAACACTTACAACTAACAGAACCTAATTAAAAGAAGCTGTTTGATAGGCAGCTTCTGGTAGTGTTTATAACTGATCTCCGTGCTGCAATTTAGAAATATGCTCACGTAAATCTTCTTTTTTTACTCTCCAGTGACGTCCGATCTTAAAACCTGGAATTCTTCCTTCTTGGACAAGTTTATAAGTGGTCACTTCACTTATTTGTAAAAATTCAGCGACCTGGGCAATAGTTAAGATCTCTCGTTCTTGTTCCATACTTATGACCTTCCCTTTAATAAAGTCTTTATGTTTAGTGTAAAGGTTTAATAAATAGATAACAATTAAATTTATATCGCAAAGGTTTTTCTTTTCTTTTTCTTTTCATTTACATGTTTTACAACATCGTAAAAATAGACAATACGACAATGTTCTGGGCACATTGCTAGTTGCTTTGTTTTCTTACAGCCAATTTTTCAGCTTCGTAAGACCGTGACTAACAATAGCCATAGCATTGAATAACTCGACATAACACCGTATTTTTAAATTGATTATAATTTAATTGTTTTATTTATAACTGATTACAATTGACTGATTCCACGAACTCATTTAAATTTTATTACATAGACCTTAATTACTGACGGAGGCTTATGCTTAATGACTATTAACCACCCAGATTACCAGCAGGAAGTACAACGACTTAACTATACGAAAGATTATATTGTCAAAATTCTAGAAGCTTCAGAACATATGCAAGAATCCTATAAGGATAATATTAAAGATGCGTTTGTGAACCTAGACTACCTTGACAGCAGTTTGAGCTATATAAATATTCTGGTAAACGCTAAGTTCTTTGAAATGACCTCCTCTGAGCTTGATCATTTGAAGCGAGTCGCAAGCAAACCGTATTTTGGAAGAATTGACTTTCAAAACGATGAAACCGATCACCCTTCCTCCTACTATATCGGAAAAGTGTCCTTGTTCAAGAAAGATACTCAGGAGTCGATCATCGTGGACTGGCGTTCGCCTGTGGCAAGTCTATATTATGATGGAAGGCTTGGGGAAGTGGAGTACGAAACCGAAGACCAAGTTCATTCAGGGAACCTCTCTTTAAAAAGACAGTATGTTATTGAAGATGGTGAACTTGAAGAAATTAGAGATATTGATATTACGACACGTGATGAGTTACTGCAGTCATCTTTGACGGGCAGCTCTAACAACCGATTAACAGAGATTGTCTCTACCATTCAAGCAGAACAAAACGAAGTCATTCGGTCAGATTTATCAAAACCCGTTATCGTTCAAGGGGTAGCAGGAAGTGGCAAAACAACCATTGCGCTTCACCGCCTTTCCATGTTCATCTATAGTTATGCTGACCGAGTCTCCCCTAGTGAGATGATGATTTTAGCACCTAATCGCCTGTTTATAAATTATATTTCAGAAGCTCTTCCCGAACTCGGAGTGGAGCAGATACGCCAAACTACTTTTATTGATTATGTCGAAAAAAGTATTAAGAAAAAATTAAAGCTGATCCATCCTGATGAAAAACTCTTACAATTATTAGAACCAGGACACCACGACCTTTCTAAATGGTCTTCAGAGTTTAAAGGATCGATGGAATTCAAGAACTTGATCGACCAGTTCATTCTGGATATTGAAAAATCCTTCACAATAAATGAGCATTTCAAAGTTGAGGGATTCACTCTCTATAAAGCTAATAAAATCAACCAACTCTTTTTCGAGGAGTATCGATATTTACCTATAGACAAAAGAATCAAAAAAATCAAAGGGGTTCTCCAGGCTACTTTTAAGAAGAAGAAAAAGGAAATGATCAAACTGATCGAAAATAAATTTGATGATCAATTTGACCGACTTTATTATTCCCCAAACTATACGGAGGAACGAAGAAAAAAAGTCATTAAATTGAATGAGGAAAAAGACAAAAGAATTGCCAGAATTAAAAAAACTAGTATCAAAGTAGTAAGCGACTTTTTAAAACAGTATGAACTGAAGAAACCTTGGGACTATTACCATAAATTAATGAGCAACAGTGACCAAATGAAAGTATTTACCAACGATTCATTAACCGATGAGCAGCAGAAATATTTAGTAGAATCGTTTAACCAGCACATAAAAAAGAAAAAATATGAATTAGAGGACCTCGCCCCTCTTCTTTACCTGCAATATCGTTTATATGGGATCAAAAAAGAAAACAAAGCTAAAAATGTGGTTATTGACGAAGCTCAGGATTACAGTATTTTTCAGATGTATGCCCTTCGAATGAGTACTGAAACTGACCTGTTTACCGTGCTGGGAGACCTTTCTCAGGGAATCCATTCCTATCGAGGGCTTACCAGCTGGGAACAACTCATCGAGCAGGTATTTCCACGAGCCTTATATCGAACATTGAAAAAGAGTTATCGAACGACGATAGAAATTATGAACCTGGCTAACTCATTACTAGAAAATACCCAGCCTCATTTAGATACAGCGGAACCTGTTGTACGTCATGGCCCTTTACCCTCTTTCATACAAATAAAGAACGAAGAAGAGGCAAAAGAGAAACTAATAAATGTATTGGCTCAGGTAAAATCGGATGAAATGGAAACCATATCAATCATAAGTAAAACTAAAAAAGAAGCTAAGAACATCCTTAAATTAATGGAAAATTCAAGTGACTATTCTTTTCAACTGCTTGAAGAAAACAATGCCATAGAGGACGACAAAATAGCTATCGTGCCTTCTCATTTAGCTAAAGGTTTAGAATTTGACGCAGTAATCCTTATGAACCTAAGCGAATCCTATTTTCATAAAGAATTGGATGCAAAGCTTCTATATGTAGCTATGACGAGACCTCTTCACCAGCTATATTTAGTCGGCACGTCAAGAGAGGGTTTTTTATTAGAAGAAACAAACTCTCCATTTTTCAATGAAACTCTTAACAAGAAAGGAGGATAAATCCAATGCCTCGTTTGAATATTGGAAGTTCCGTTCCCAGTTTTCGGCTTCCTTCTGCACATAAAGATAAATATGCATTTGAAGACTACCGGCTGAAGCATAAAAACTATTGGCACTTGATCGTATTTTTCCGTGGAAGCTGGTCTCTCGCCTGCACGGAAGAACTGCAAAAGCTGGAAAGTGAAAAAGAGGAATTAAAAAACCATAACTTATTAATTACGGCCATCTCTACTGATTCACTTCAAAATTTAGAGCTTTTTGTAGAAAAATATCATTTAACATTTCCAGTATTAAGCGACGAATTCTTCACCATCGGAGAAGCATTTGACGTTTTTCAAAACACTGGTGAAGATCCCTATAACAACCACTGCCCACATCATGAACCAGCTCATTTTATTGTTAATCAAGACGGTATTCTACTTTATCAACAAAAACAATCGGCCCCATTTGGAAGACCTTCTCCTTGCGATATTTGTAAGAACGTCGATTATTTAAATAGACTTGCGACCCAAGTTCCTAAAAGAAGCTCCTAGTCGGGAGTTTCTTTTTTTTTTGCAGGAAAACGTATCCTGTTTATGACCAATGAACTGGAGAAACATTACACTTAGTCACTTGACCATCCTCTAGTCAGTTAATCTCGCCCTCACAATTCCCATCGCTCTTAATACTAACGCAAGATAAATATTTTACTTACATGACTCACCTTTTTAGCATTCCCTATATTGTAAACGTTTTATTTTTCATAGTAAGCGCTTACTATGAAAATAGCCATTGCAATTGATCTCATTATCTTATACTCTATTATAGTCAGTTATAAAGACTTATAAAATTTCCTAACGAAGTAAAGTTTTTTCTGGATGGAGGAATGAAGATGGAAAGAGATATTATGACAATATCTCAAGTTGCTGATTATTTGCAGTTAAGTGAAATGACTACTTATAAATTAGCACAAGAAGGACGTATCCCTGCTTTTAAGATAGGAAGTCACTGGAGAGTTAAAAAAACGGACCTTCACGATTATATTGAAAATTTAAAGAACGGTGCGAAATTATAAACTAACTTGACTATTGTGAGAATCAATAGTCCAAAAAATAACTATAGAAAGAGGTAAATCATGTCAATTTCAGCAATTAAACAACAATGGTTTGGCAATGTCAGGGGAGATGTACTTGCTGGAATCGTAGTTGCGCTAGCACTTATTCCAGAGGCGATTGCCTTCTCCATTATCGCAGGAGTCGATCCTATGGTCGGACTTTACGCTTCATTTTGTATCGCCGTAGTGATCGCATTTGTCGGAGGTCGACCTGGTATGATATCAGGTGCCACAGGTGCCATGGCCCTGTTAATGGTTACTTTAGTATCCCAGCATGGTATCGAATATTTATTAGCTACAACAATACTAACAGGAATTCTTCAAATTATTTTCGGAGTGTTTAAACTTGCCCGGTTTATGAAATTTATTCCAAGATCGGTCATGGTAGGGTTTGTGAATGCCCTTGCTATAATGATTTTCACATCTCAGTTTCAACATTTCGTAGATGAAGCTTGGATTATGTACGCACTTGTAGGTTTAACATTAGCAATCATTTATTTATTCCCATACGTTACAAAGGCCGTCCCATCCACATTAGTAGCCATCGTAGTAGTCTCTGCTATAGCTATATCTATGAATTTTGGTGTTCGTAATGTTGGGGATATGGGAGAGCTTACACAATCACTTCCTTTATTTGCACTTCCAGATATGCCTTTAAATATGGAAACATTAATGATTATTTTCCCTTATGCTTTAGCTTTAACCATCGTTGGTTTGTTAGAATCACTATTAACTGCTTCGATTGTAGACGATATGACAGATACAGATAGTGATAAAAACAAAGAAAGCCGCGGACAAGGAATTGCAAATATTGTCACTGGCTGCTTTGGCGGTATGGCAGGCTGTGCAATGATCGGTCAATCGGTTATCAATGTTAAATCTGGAGGAAATGGAAGGTTGTCTTCCCTTGTATCCGGAATAGTACTAATGTTCCTTATTATCGTATTAGGCGGGGTTGTTGTTCAAATCCCAATGGCCGCACTTGCCGGGGTAATGATCATGGTTTCTATTGGAACGTTTGATTGGAGTTCTTTAAGAAACATACATCGTGTACCTAAAACAGATGCATCTGTTATGGTCGTTACAGTATTAACTGTAGTAATCACCCATAATTTGGCATATGGTGTTTTAGCTGGAGTTGTGCTCAGCATGATCTTCTTCGCTGTTAAAATTTCGAAAGTCCGAGTGCTTCCGCTATACGTCAACGAAGGACGAAAAAAAATATACTACGTGCAAGGACAATTATTCTTTGCTTCTGTAACAGACTTCATAGATTCAATCGATTTCAAAGAAAACATTGAAGAAGTTATAATAGACTTAACGGAATCCCACCTTTGGGACGATTCAGCCATTGGAGCACTTGATAACTTAGAAACGAAATTCGAGCAAAATGGTATTCGAGTACACTTCAAAGGACTGAATGGAGAAAGCTCCAGGCTTTTAAATCGCCTTGGTGGAGTTTCTAAGAGTGCAGGTCACTAAATAATCTTTTTTATAAAGGAGCTAACCAATGTTTAAGAATATTTTACTAGCAACCGATGGTTCTGATCACTCCGTAAGAGCTATTGAACAAACGATTAAAATGGTATCGTCTTACAAGGATGAAGCTCGAATTGAGCTGGTTTATGCCGTAGATGGTGACAAGTCCAAAGAAGATGTATTAACTTATGGAGATTCCCATACGGCAACAGCCAAAAGAAAAGAAAAATTTCTAGATACGATTCAAAGTATTGAGAATCAAGGAGTTAAAGCCGATATAACTATTTTGCATGGTGAACCTGCCGAATCAATCATTGAGTACGCTAACGAAAACAATTTCGATTGTGTAGTAACAGGCAGCCGCGGAAGAAATAAGTTTCAAACTTTAATCTTAGGTAGCGTAAGCCACAAAATCGTAAAATATATTAAGTCACCTGTAATGATTATTAAATAAAAGGCTATGTTAAAGTCTAGTGTTGATATTGCCTATTAAAGAAGACTTCCAGTTTTATGGAAGTCTTCTTTATATATATTCGCTTATTAAACTAACGCCCCCAATTCCGTAAGACTTGATTTCGAGATAACTTGATGTTGTCCACCCTACACTAATGCTCTCATTAGTGAAAGAATAAAAAGACATTAACCCTTAGTTCAATAAAGAACTTCTTTTGCAAAAACGTTTATGCTTTAGTCTTTCTTTTTCCAAGTCATTAAATCTGAAAAAGTCATTCCAAGTGATAAACCTAACGGAAGACCAAAATCCCAAACATCTATTGCCGAGCTTCTTAAAAAATAATCAATAAGATACTGTGCAGCGCTTAAAGAGATAAACCATGCAATAAACGTAAAAAGCCTTTTTTTATTTGAATCCAATTTAACTTCCTTGTATTCACAATCGCTATAAATGTGGAGAACAAGGCAAAGAGAAGGAGATAAATTACATATCCAATAATAAATTTAAATGAAAGCGAAGTATCAATATCCTTATATATTATAAATACCGTAAGTATAGTTCCTACTCAAAATACAATATGTAAAACTAAGTTTAACGAAATATATTTCTTCATCTTTTACCCCTTACTTGCAGAGTCTTGATACCTTTTGATTATCACATAATATCAGTCAATTGTGTGTTGGTAACTCATTCCTTCTTCAACTATTCAAGAACATTTGTTCCATTTGAGCAAATATCAACATTGAATTTTAACAGAGCCAAATAAAAAAAGATCCGGCCAAGTTCCTCTTGGCCGGATCTTTTTTAGTAAAGACTATGGATAATCTCTACTAATGTCCTTCATTAGGGATTGGGCAAATTTCAAGGACTATACTCAATATATCTAAAATATAGCTTCTTTTCAATATATCGGTCAAATTTATTATAAATAAACTTAAATCTGTTATAATAGAACAAAACTAAACAAAAGCGGTGAAATTTTCATGTTAGATGATACAGGAGAGCGTGTCATTCCTAAAAACATGGATCCAATGAATAACTTACTCTTGGAACATGTAGCTCGCTATCACTTTTCTGAACCCTATTCTAAAGGAAGGGTTCTAGATATAGCTTGTGGCGTAGGTTATGGGGCAGCACATCTTGCGAAAAAGAAAAAAAAGCAAATCGATGAAATCATAGGTGCGGACATTTGTGAAGATACGATCAATTACGCCATCCAAAATTACTACCACCCTCTCCTCAACTTCCAGACGGGTGACATCATGAATGACAATTGGGTAGAGGAAATCGGCAGGTTTGATACGGTGCTCAGCTTTGAAACGATTGAGCATATCCCTGATGTCCAAGTATTTATGGAACACATGCACATGCTTCTTAAACCAGGAGGCACCCTCGTGTTATCTACTCCTTTTGGGAAAGGTTTAAATCATCCAAGCGGTTCTCCTTTTCATCATTTTCAAATGACTCCTGAAGAGTTTAAAGGACTATTCACGAAATTCAGCGAGGTTGAACTTTTTTACCAAAATGGCGTAACCATTGAACCTCCTCGTAAAGAAGTTTATTATCCCATCGGGGTAGCGGTTTGCCGTAAATAAATTAGGTTTATTGCTGCTCCAAAGTGGTATAAAAGTAACAAAGCTGGTATGATAAGAATTAGAAAGACATACAATAAAAAGGTCGCAGCTGCAACTGCGACCTCTCGATAATGATTCCCCCAGGGGATCAGCTATTCACATAAAATAGGCCTCTCCCGATCAACTGTCAGGTTAATAGGGAGGTCTATTTTTTATTGATCATTTCTATGATCAACGCAAGCAATGCAATGAGAAATGTTCCAAAAGTAAACAATACAGTCAGAACTTCATACATGCTAATAGGCATCACCCCCTTACTCTCTGGGGTTAGCCGACCACCCTAAAAGGAACATTATCTGGAATTAATTGTACCACACTATTCGTTACAATCCCACTAAAAATAAGAACGTGCGTTCTGTTTTTAGCAGCTTTCAAATCACGTGAATTCTATTATTTAGGTATGTTAACCGTTACTGCTGATTTTTCTTAAAGAAAAATCAGCAGTAATATGGCAGGATTATTGAAGACTCGAGACTGAGATAAAAGGGTTCGTTATGATAAAGAGTGCTGGGTTGGTCGAAAAACAACTCGCTTTCCTGCGGGGGAGCTGGCAAGCTTCCTTTAGCTATCGCCCTTGAGGTTAGCTACCTGCTGACAGCCCCTCCATCTACTAACTTCTGGAAGTTGATTAAATAATAACCAAATAGTAAAATAAAAATAATAAACCCCTTGAAAAAGTTTGTGAAATAGTGCACAATAAGAATGTGAAGTGATTCACAAATATTCTTTGACGTAGGAGTGTTTTACATGAACACCACAAGAAAAGAAAAAGTGAACCGTGTCGTTTTAATAGGTGCAGGACTCGTAGGAAGCAGCTACGCCTTTGCTTTAATTAACCAAGCCGTTACGCAAGAGCTGGTCATTATTGACCTCGATAAGGAAAAAGCTATGGGAGACGCTATGGACTTAAATCATGGGAAGGCCTTCTCTCCTTCTTACACCAATACTTGGTATGGAGATTATAACGACTGCTCAGATGCAGATATCGTATGTATTTGTGCCGGCGCGAACCAAAAGCCAGGTGAAACCCGATTGGATTTAGTTGAAAAAAACATGAAAATTTTCAAGGGGATCGTTGGTGATGTCATGGACAGTGGCTTTGATGGGATTTTCTTAATTGCCACGAACCCTGTGGATATTTTAACTCAAGCTACTCAAGTGTTCAGTGGTCTTCCTAAAGAACGCGTCATCGGAAGTGGAACGACTTTAGATACCGCAAGATTCCGCTTCTTGCTCAGTGATTACTTCAACGTGGCTACTCAAAACGTCCACGCTTATATTATCGGAGAACACGGAGATACAGAACTGCCCGTATGGAGCAACGCCACGATTGGCGGCGTACCGATTTCAAATTATATAGATACGAAAGAAGGCTGTCATCAAGAAGATCTTGATCCTATCTTTGAAAATGTACGGGATGCAGCCTACCAGATCATCCAGAAAAAAGGGGCCACCCATTATGGTATTGCGATGAGCCTCGTCCGTGTAACTAAAGCAATTCTAGGTAATGAAAACAGTATTTTAACCGTCAGCTCTTACCTTAACGGTGAATATGGCGCGACCGATGTTTATGCCGGTGTACCTACAATTGTAAACCGCCAGGGGGTCCGTGAAGTGTTAGAAATGAGGTTGACGGACAAAGAGCAGCAGCAATTCGATCACAGCATTGAAACACTTAAAAATACAATGAACCCTGCTTTAGAAAAGCTTCAAAACGCAAGCAGATAGACAAAAACTAAAATCACGGATATGAAGGAGCAGGTGTAGACCACCGCTCCTTTTTTTGTATTCGTTGCACTACAATTTATTTTCGAACGTCAAATCAGCGTCAGCTAAGGCCTGTTCCAAATCATTGTCGTACCTTGATAAATATACCACCTGGCCATTGCGAACCTTTATCAGAATAGAAACTACCGCTTCCCCCACAGGAAAGCGAGTAGCTTCCGAACAACCCCTGACTCTTAATAGGACAACTAACCCAGATTATCTCGAAATCAAGTCTTAAACTACCCTGCCATATTGTTGAATACTTTTTATAACCACGATATTGAACATAGCTCTCTTATTTAATAAAACCTCAGCTCTCTACACCACTCTCTACAATACGGAAAGAACGGTCACTGCAATCTATTTGAGCAACCGCACCATAAGGCAATACAATTTTCGGTTCAGTATGACCAAAATTCATGTTGTATAAGATTGGGAGCTCCTCTAGTCCATACTCCTTCATAACGGTTAGAATTTCTCTTTTGTATTCATCATAATATTTTTCATCCTGCGGCTTACCAAAAATGATTCCCTTTGTTTGGTGAAGAATGCCTTGTGCCGCATAATTCCTGAGCCAGTATTTTATAAATGAAGGATCGGGCTTCTCTTCGGAAGTTTCAAAAAACATGATACTATTCTTCCAATGTTTTCTTTCCGGCCAAATCATAGTGCCCTTGGCGAATTCAAGCACTTCGATGCAGCCGCCAATTAACTGCCCCTGAACGACACCTGAGCCTTGAAGTAGCTCATAACCTGAATTTTCCTGCATGCCGCGCCTTTTAGTTTTATTCGCTTCCTCCCACTCTAAGTATTCACTCGTCCATTGTTCAGAGGGGCGGATCTCTCCAATCTCTTCATCATTAAAAAGCGTACGCTTTACCATCTCAATTGTATAGGGGTCCATTTCCACGTTTTCCGCAAAATCTACTAATACAGCTGGTCCGTAGAAAGAAGCAATCCCTGCCTTATGACAAAACAAATGACACATTGTAACGTCTGAATAGCCCATGAGAATTTTAGGATTCTTATGAATCACATCAAAATCAATATATGGCAGTAAACGCAGGCTATCATCACCGCCGATATTGGCAAAAATAGCTTTGATACTCTTATTCTGAAAAGCTGACATTAAATCTTCGGCCCTTGCCTTCGGATTTTGGTAGAGATAGTCTCCACCTTTTAAACTATTTGGCATCGTAACCACTTTAAGGCCAAACACTTCTTCCAGCCTCCGCACCCCCTGCTCGTAGCGCCAGCGAAGCTCAGGCTCGCCAGCTCCACCCCATGAAGGACTGATCGTCGCTACTTTATCTCCTGGCTGCAATTTCTTTGGTTTAATTAACATATGTACGCCTCCTGTCCTTGAAAAAGGTGCTGTTCGTTAGTACTAAGTTCATTATATATTGTTTAATCTTAGTCTTGTAAGCACTTTGACCTTTCATTTCGTAGACTTTTACATAAGGGCATATGACCTTGGGATAGTTTAAACGAGATAGATTATCAAGCGGCATGAGTTTTACGCATGTTTTTTCTAATAAAAAAACCAGGCCTGATAAAGGACCTGGTTTCGAAAGAAATTATAGGTTAACCGTTACGTCTCCGTCTTCACGTAATTGGTCGACAAGCTGTTGTGTTTGTTCAGATTCTTTTTGACTCTTAATCTGTTCTTCAAGATCTGGCTTCAGTTCATCATAAGATGGTACTTCTTGCTCTCCACCCATTTCTTCTTGCTGAGCTTTCATTTGTTCATACATTTCTTCCATTTCTTCCTCTGAGGCTTCAGTGTCCCCAGTTTCACTTGCTATTAATTGATTTACTTTCACCTGAGTTTCCACTTGAGACATGACTTCATCTTCACTCATGCCCTGCTCTTCTAAAGCAGCTAGAAATTCGTCTTTAGATTCTAATTGCTGCTGCTGAGCCAATTCGTCCAGCAATTCGTCCATCTCTTCTTGTGAAGCTTCAATACCTTGATTGTTTGCTTCCTGTATGAGCAGCTCTTGACCAACTAAACTTTCTGCAACCTGTTGCTTCAATTGATCTTGATCAACTTCTTGACCGCTCATTTGAGATTGCATAGCCATTTGCTGAAATTGACCTTCATACGTCTGTTCGAACTCGTCTTTTGCTATTTCTTCACCATTGACCTCTGCGACTACATCAGGAATGCCTTCTAAATCTGGTTCAGGCATCTCAGGCTGCTCTGCCTGTTCTCCGCCTTCACCTTCGCCACCTTCCGTTTCTTCCTGCTTAGCCTCTTCACCTTCACCATTACCATTATCTTCACCAGCTTCGTCATCATTATTACAAGCAGCTAATAGCAGTACGAAACCGACCAGTAATAAACTTAACAACCATTTTTTATTCAATGTCATTCTCCTTTCCTAACCATCGTGTAAGCCATTGTAACATGTCTTAGGCAGTTGTATATACTTACCTATTTTATATAAAGTCCAGAATATGTACTCTATACTGTCTCTAACCTCTGCCATGACGGTCCTCATCGTCTTTTATACCTCTTTATAGCGCCAAATGTGTAAAATTTGTGGGATTTTTTAAAAAAAGGCATTCAAGCCTGGCATAGAGCATTTTCATAAGTTCAATACCTTTCTAAGCATGGTCTGAATCTCATTTAAAAAGGACGGCTTGGATAACCAAGCTCGTCCTTTCATTACATCATCTTTTTCAAGTGAACTTACCATTTGATCCCTTCGCCCAGAAACAGTTTTTAGTTTTTTACGATTGGGATCCATATTTCACTTTTGAAGTTTGTTAGGGTCACATCCTTATCCTCATTCCATAAGATTTCCGGACCTTCCCTTTGTTCAAAGTTCGATGCAGGGAACCACTCTGAATAAATGCGCCCCCACACATTTTGAAGGGTGTCAGGGAACGGGCCGACCGCTTCAAATACTGCCCAAGTGCCTGCTGGAACCTCAAGCGTTGTCAATTGAGGAGGAGAGTTTTGAGTTGTAGCTGCACCAATATAATGGTCAAGCTCTCCCCTCTCTTCCATCCGGCCTTCTGAAAAGTTTGTTGATGCGCTGATCAATCCCATTGGCTCAATGTCGGAAAGATTCTTCATCAGGTGGATCGTTTCTTCATCTAAACTATTCCACATGGATGCGATGTCTGGATTGACTCCATCAAAAATAATAGGCACCCTCTTCTTTGTTCCGACAATTCGAAAAGCATCTTTTTCTTCAATTCTATACTTCATTTCTACCCCTCCATTAATCGTTAATTGAAAGGTCATTTTTGGATAAGCGTTCAAATACTGGCCGTTTTTTCTAGCTTCAGATGGCGTTATCCCATGGAACTCCTTGAACGCTCTTGTAAAAGCATCGGGTGAACGGTACCCATATTGAACCGCTGCATCAATCACCTTCACGTTGCTGTTCTTCAATTCTAAAGCCGCACATGTGAGGCGCCGCCGGCGAATGTAGTCAGACAACGTAATTCCTGATAGAAAAGAAAACATTCTTTGAAAGTGATATTCTGAACAGTACGCACGTTTCGCTACTTCTTTACGATCAATATCCTCCGACAGGTGAGCTTCAATAAATTCCATGGCCTCATTCATTTTTTTAAGAGAATCCATTCAATGACCTCCCTTCCAACTAAAGATTAGCAGGTTATAAACCATCCGACCCCTTTATTATTGCACGATTATGCAGGGTATTGTCGTATAAGGCAGGGCATTAAAAATGAACCCGTTGATTGAAACGGGTTCATTTTTACTAAACATTATTAATCTTCTTTTGGGTCATCAAATAAATCTGTGAATTTAGCCACGTTCTCATAACTGAATTCAAATGCCATTTTTATCTCGCCAAAACCTGGCTGGTAAAAATAGCCCTGGACTTCGTAGCTATTTTTATTCTCCCTAACTTTAGTAAGGTGAAAATATCTTCTGAAATATTGCGCCATTTCTTCCAGTTTTCTGTTCCGTACTTTAATCCATTCTTTTTTGGATTCTTCTGTGTGAAAGTCGGATTCCTTTAACATATGTTCACTCCTCTAGGGACATCAAAGTCTAAAAACTGTATTACCATAATGATATAAGAGCTCGCACTTATTTTCAACTGCTACCTCTATAAAACTTTGTAACTATAAAACATTTCTCCGTAAGAGACAACCGCCTTTTAGTGGTCGACCCGTTCGTACAATTAGGTCCATCAGCTCACTGAACTTTTTGGAAGGTGAAAGGATTTAATGGCGAACCTTAAAGCTGTCAGTTGGCAGGCCAGCCCCATAACCCATCCGGTCAATGTTGAATACGCAGCAAGTTCATGTAATGCCATTCCGCCTGATATACATGAGGAACCGAGCATAATGAACAGAATAGTTAATTTCCGATTTTTCTCCATTACCTTTTCCCCCTTCATTGACCGTCATGTATAGTTCTCTCCTGCAAAAGGAGCTTAATTATCTCCCTTGAAAAGTTCTTTCTTACTAATCCAGCCTGAAGTCCCTCGCATCGTGAAAGGCCCGAAATGCTGACTTTCCTGCCTTCTCTGGAAGATCGCCTTTTCTCAATTGCTCATTTTCAAACACTTCGAGCCCTCCTTTATTTTATCCATATGCAAGCACTCATTAAATAGATTCTATTCATTAGTTACAATTATTTCAAATTATCATCAATAACTCAATCCTTGACTTTACGCCTATATGATTTTGCAATGCATGATCTTAGGTAATCATTCGCTCATAAATAGAAAGCCAGAAGCAGGGTTCCGCTTCTGGCTGTATTTGATTATTCAACTGTCACACTTTTAGCTAGATTACGAGGCTTATCAACGTCACAATCACGGTGAAGAGCAGCGTAGTAAGAAATCAGCTGAAGCGGCACCACTGATACGAGCGGTGTCAGCAGGTCATGGACGTGTGGAAGGATAAAAGCATCCCCATCCTTTTCAAGACCTTTCATACTGATAATCATGCTGTTAGCACCACGTGCTTCAACTTCCTGGACATTTCCGCGGATGGAATAGTTCACGCTCGCTTGTGTAGCAAGAGCAACGACCGGAGTTCCTTCTTCAATAAGTGCTATTGTTCCGTGTTTCAGTTCTCCGCCAGCGAAACCTTCTGCCTGGATATAAGAGATTTCTTTTAATTTCAATGAACCTTCTAAGCCGACATAAAAGTCGATTCCGCGCCCGATGAAGAAACAATTGCGTGTCGTCGGCAGGTACTCGCGAGCCAGCTGCTCAAGCTCTTCTTTTTGATCCGTCAAGGCTTCCATAGCAGTTGCTACAATACCTAGTTCCTGCATTGGATCAAAGTCCAGCTCTATGCCTTTAGCGCGTGCGGTATCTACTGCTAAGATAGCTAGAACGGCCATTTGAGCTGTATAAGCCTTTGTGGACGCGACAGCAATTTCTGGACCGGCGTGCAGGTGCATCGTGTAATCAGCTTCCCGGGAAAGGGTGGATCCAGGCACATTCGTAACAGTAAGTGCCGGATGACCGAGTTTTTTCGTTTGGACGAGTACAGAGCGGCTGTCTGCCGTCTCGCCACTTTGTGAAATATATACGAATAATGGCTTCTCAGAGAGCAGTGGCATATTATAAGAAAACTCACTTGCCACATGGACTTCTACTGGAATGTTCGCTAGCTTTTCAATGAATTGTTTACCTAGAAGTCCGGCATGGTAACTCGTGCCCGCTGCGATAATATATATGCGGTCACAGTTCTTCATAGCTTCACGAATTTCAGGCTCCAATTTAATTTCATCATTTTCATTTTGATATTTTTGGATGATTTTACGAATAACAAATGGCTGTTCATCAATTTCTTTAAGCATAAAATGAGGGTATGTTCCTTTTTCGATATCCGTCGCGTCAAGTTCTGCTGTGAACGGCTCACGGTTTACAACCTCGCCGTCAGGAGACTGGATAATTACTTCGTTACGGCGAAGTAATACAGTTTCTTTATCCATAAGCTCCAGGAATTGATCAGTCACATGCAGTGCAGCCATAGAGTCACTTGCAACCGCATTGAAATCCTTTCCAAGGCCTACAAGCAGAGGGCTTTTGTTTTTAGCGACATAGATCGTATCCTCATCTTCTGCATCGATCAAGGCGATAGCATATGAACCTGTAAGAAGATTTACGGCTTTACGGAAAGCAGCAGCCACGTCCTGAAGTTCGTTGTTCAACACTTCAATCAGCTGGACAATGATTTCTGTATCAGTTTCACTATTCATCTCAACATTTTCAAGATAGTCATTTTTAATATCAAGATAGTTCTCAATGACACCATTATGAACGATTGTAAAACGTTCCGTGCGACTCTGGTGAGGGTGAGCGTTATCTACACTTGGAGCACCGTGTGTCGCCCACCGAGTGTGTCCGATGCCAAGAGTGGAATGAACGTTAGCGTCCACTGCTTCTCTCAGGGCCGCAATACGTCCTTTTACTTTAGAAACTTTCACACCGCCATTTAGTGTAGCAATACCAGCAGAGTCGTACCCTCTATATTCAAGCTTCTCTAAGCCAGTTAATAAAATTTCTTTCGTATCTTCAAGTCCAATATATCCTACAATTCCACACATAGTCGTTTTCCTCCTAATAATCAAAAAAGGAGCAAACAACGGTCTAAAATCATCAACAGGGGCCGTTATTTGCCCCTTTCCCGTTAACATTTATAATTTATAAGCACTTTATCCGTATGCGTTGGACAAAGAGTCGCCTCTTTGGTTTCTCATACAGACGATCAGTTGAAGTGTGGCAACCGGGAGGCATCCGCCGAACGCTCGATGAACCTCCTCCTCGTCAACTGTACATTTTTCGTTGTGTACAGCCCTGGCGCTTTCTTAAAATGACTGGTCCCTTTCCTCCTTTTCTATCTTCGAATAAAAACCTTTACTTCAATAGCGAGAGTTACGGTGTCGTGACCGTATTCGCCATTTTTTTCAAGGCTATTCCTCATTTTACCTGAAAACAAGCTTAAGGGTCAATGACTTTTATAGTCACTTCCTTACTTTCAGGCTATGTTAAAGATGGTTATTGATATTGATAAGTGAGCATGCGTGTACCGATCTCCAACGATTGGATTAATTAAAGAGGGAAACCACTTCCCATTTTGACTGGCACACTACATGGATAGAGTGGATGCATTTCACTACCAACAGCCATATTCTTAGTGAAAACTCCATAACTAATTTTTCTTTGTTGAAGTACTGTCATAACAGTTTCCGTTCTACTAATGATCGGCAAAGAGCTCCGGGAAATCGCGAGACTCCTGTGGGAAGAGAGTGCTTGGTGAGACCCCGGAGAGCGAAGCTCGAGGAGGCTCACTGCGCTCCCACGGAAAGGGAGTGATTTCCCGGAGCTCTTCCCGCTGTTAAACATAACGGAAACCGTCCAAACATCTCGAAACTGAGTTTTCCACTATAGGGAGCTTATATGAATATCAACACGGAGCTTTTTAACATAGCTTACTATTAAAATATGCGCAGGAGAGCCAATTGTGCTCCACCTGCGCATACACATTGTATTATTCTTTCATCCCTAATTCTTCCTCGACGACTTGTACCACTTTATTGACATACGTTTCACACTGCTCTTCCGTCGGCGCTTCTACCATGATTCTAACAAGCGGCTCTGTACCGGAAGGGCGTACGAGTACTCGCCCGCTTCCTCCCATTTCCTCTTCTACCGCTTGAATCACTTCTTGAATGCGAGGATGGGTCTGCACGGCTTGTTTATCGATTACACGAATATTCTTAAGCACCTGAGGGAATTTCTCCATTTCTGCAGCAAGATCAGATAATGGTTTTCCAGTTTCTTTTATTACGTTTACGAGCTGAAGCGCGCTTAACAAACCATCGCCAGTTGTATTATGATCCAGGAAAATGATATGACCCGACTGTTCTCCGCCTAAGTTGTAGCCTCCACGGCGCATCTCTTCCATCACGTAACGGTCTCCTACTGCGGTTTTATCACTCTTGATTCCTTGAGCTTCTACCGCTTTATAAAAGCCGAGGTTGCTCATAACTGTCGATACAACTGTAGAATGTTTAAGCAGCCCTTTTTCGTTCATATGCTTGGCGCAAATGTACATAATTCTGTCGCCATCCACGATTTCGCCTTTTTCATCAACAGCGATCAGGCGATCTCCGTCGCCGTCAAACGCTAAACCGATATCAGCATTCTTTTCACGGACGACCTTCTGTAACGCTTCAGGATGCGTCGAACCTACATCCTTATTAATATTCAACCCATCCGGAGATGAACCAATGGATGTAATATCTGCTTCTAAGTCGGCGAACAAATGAGATGCGTGCGATGACGTCGCCCCATTTGCACAGTCAAGAGCAATATGCAGACCTTCAAAATCATAGTCCACTGTCTGCTTCAAATGCTGCATATACTTTTGACCACCCTCGAAGTAGTCATTGATCTGTCCTAGGTCCGCACCTGAAGGACGTGGCAGCGTATCTTCTTCTGCATCGATCAGCTGCTCTATCTCATCTTCTTGCGCGTCGGTAAGCTTGAAACCATCAGGACCGAAAAATTTAATACCGTTGTCTTCTACAGGATTGTGGGAAGCAGAAATCATAATTCCCGCTTCTGCTTGAAGAGCCTTTGTTAAAAAAGCCACCCCTGGAGTAGAAATCACGCCTAGACGCATAACTTCCGCGCCGATGGATAGTAATCCAGCTGCTAAAGCACCCTCCAGCATTTCTCCAGAAATACGGGTGTCGCGGCCGATCAATATTTTTGGCCTCTGTACTTCTTTTGTCAATACATAGCCGCCATAACGGCCTAATTTGAAGGCAAGTTCTGGTGTCAATTCCTTATTCGCTACACCACGAACCCCATCTGTTCCGAAATATTTTCCCATTTATAAATTGACCTCTCTTTCGTTGTTGGCTCATAGACCGTGACGCTCTATTTATTGTGTAGCTGATTCAACGTTCTCTTCGGTTTGCACCTCGACCTCAACAGTTTCGGGCTCAACCGCAGTCACCTCATCTGGAAGAGGAACCTCTACCTCTACCGTTTCATCACTTTCTATTTCAGTTACGTCTACTGGTATACCTTCAAGGTTCTCAATCTCTTCTAACACGTCATTCGGACCACGAATCGTTACGCTTTCTGTTTCCGAATTAATAGAATCGATCGCAACTCCTGCTGAAGACTCTCCTTCAGCTTCAAAAGAGATAGGGACCTCTTTTTCTGCTTTGCTTATAGGTACTGTTACCTCTACACTAGTTGGATCCAAGAGAACATTCAGCTCATTGCCTTGGGCATCGTAGACCTTCACAGGTGCTTCAATGTCCTCAAGCGTATCCTCAGCCTCTCCTACATCGATCATCGCTTTTACGGAAGCCACTCGGTCTACTGCTGCCGATGAACCAGTAATGGTCACTTGTTCAGGATCTATTTGGGCTTCCCCGATAGAGTATTCATTTTCAATTTGATTTTCATTAATGTAATCCACATCGACTTCAAAGTCTTGATTTTCTTTTTCTTCGATGGTTACTTCTACTTGTCTAGGCTCAATACTGACGGATAACTGATTAGAGATTCCTGAATGTTGGACATTGACCTCATGTGTTCCTGGACCCAGGTCATTCAAATCAACAAATACATTGAAGTTCTGTTGTCGTATCACGGGAGCTAAAGCTCCGTTTGGCCCCTCTACAGCAACCGTAACATTCTGTGGCAGCCCGCTCACAACATATTGTTCACTGTCGAATTGGACTTCCAGGGGGATATCATTCATCACTTCAGATTCAGAAGAAGTATCATTGAACCACTGGGAATCACTGTCCATGTTATCGTCCACGTTAATCGATACCCAGAGGAGCAAAGCTAAAAGCAATGAGATAATTCGAATAAACCACTTGTTTCTGAATAAATTATCCATTCTTCTTCCCCCTCCAATTCCATGTTTTAGTGGCAGGGGTTTTTGAGGTATGATCAAGCTCGCTTCTTAAAATCTCTTCTAATTTCTCTTGATCAAGTTGTCTGTGCAGCTCTCCGTTCTTAGTACAGGATACAGCTCCAGTTTCTTCAGATACAATGATGGTCACGGCATCCGTAACTTCACTGATTCCCATCGCTGCCCTGTGTCTCGTCCCTAATTCTTTTGAGATGAACGGACTCTCTGATAGTGGAAGATAACAGGCCGCAGCTATAATCTTATCATCCTTAAGTATGACCGCACCATCATGTAGTGGTGTATTCGGTATAAATATGTTCGTCAATAATTCACTAGTCAAATGACCGTCTACTGGAATACCTGTTTCTACATAATCTCCCATTCCGGTCTCTCTTTCAATCGTAATCAAGGCGCCGATTCGACGTTTCGCCATATAGTTACAAGACTTTATAATCGCCTGGATCGATTTCTCAATCCCTTCATCTTCAGCCGTTGTGCGGCTAAAGAAACTTCCGCGGCCTAATTGCTCTAAAGCCCTCCTCAATTCAGGTTGAAAGAGGATGATAATGGCGAGGAAACCCCAGGTAATAGCTTGTGACATCAGCCATCTTAGTGTGGTTAGTCCGAATAAATTACTCAATAACCATATACCTAATACAACGAAGATCCCTTTTAATAACTGGACGGCCTTCGTTCCCTGGATCAGCATGATTAATTTATATACAACAAACCAGACAAGGGCGATATCAATAGCAATCAATAATACATCTAATACATCCAGTCCCCCATCAAGCATGCTTACACTTCCTTTTGAAGAAATTGATCGACTAAAAAAACGCCATAACCTGTATTATTATATCACACTTCACTTTTTACATATATTAAAACCCAACCACAAAAAAATAAACCACTATGATTAATATAGTGGTTTATATCTAGTTAGAATCCATAGAAAAGACATCGGATACGAATTTCTTCGTATTGTACCACATCCACTCGAATACTTGATTAACTTCATGGACTTCACCACTTGCATAAGCTTGATAATTCTCACCGTTAGCCAGTTCATTTTCTGGATTATCGGTTACAAAATCTCCGTTAATTAATGTGATGTCCCCATCAATCTTTCCTTCGACTTTCAAGTCACCATTTCTTACGACTAAATCTCCGTTCACTGTGACATCTTCAGGTACAATCACTGTATTACTCTGAATGATGAGATTCTCCTGCTTAGAGACTGTCACCTGGTGGTCCTGGTTCCAAGCAGAGAAGATTCCACTGAACATTAATATGAAAAATATAGCAGCTGACGTTAATATAGGATGACGCTGCAGCATTCTGGTATAATTCTTCCTTTTTCTCTCTTTTGGAAGATTCGCCATGACATTGGACGTAAATCCTTCTGGAGCTGCAACTGGTCCTGTATTTTTTATCAATGTAATCGATCTTTTCAATTCGTGAAAATGGTTTTGGCAGGATGGGCAAGCTTGAAGATGGTCACGCAGTCGTCTTTCTTCTTCTCTATCTAATTCGCCATCTAGATACTTATGCATAAGCATCACAGCTTCTTTATTGCATTTCATTCCCTCTCAACTCCTTTACACATGTCGAAGCCTCTTTCTCAAGGCCTCCCTGCCACGATGTATTCTCGTCTTTACTGTTCCAATAGGAATATCCAATACATCAGATATTTCTTGGAGAGCTAACTCATCTAAATACCTTAAAACTATGACGCTTCTATATTTAGGGGGAAGAGCCAAAATTTCTCGATGAATGTAGCTCTGTAATTCTAAGCTCTCCACTTCTTCCTCCGGCAGCGCTTGCTCAGCAGCCAGTTGTGAGTACATATCTAACCCTTCCGTCCCTTTTACTTCAGCATCGAGGTAGTAGTCCGGCTTTTTCTTTCGTATTCGATCAATCGTCAAGTTCGTTGCAATCCTATAAAGCCAAGTGGAAAACTTCCGTCGCTCATCGAAGCTGGACAAATTCGTGTACGCACGAATAAAAGCTTCCTGAGCAAGATCTTCAGCTTCATAAGAATTCCCTATCATCCGGTAACAAATATGGTAGACCTTGTTCTGATAAAAGGAAACGATATCTTCATAAGCGGATTGATCCCCTTTTTTGACCTCTTTGATTTTTTTCTTTATCATGGTTTCCATCTGCTATACCTCCGCTATCGTGCGGCTGCTATTATCTACGTTCACGCCCGCAAAAAGGTTTCAAAAATATTTTTGTTTTTGTAAAATAATGTTTATATTATAATAAAAGTGGATATAGATACTAGAGTTTAAAAAATCTTTTTTGGAGGTAGACGTCATGAATGTAGAGTTTAAGCTGTTAAAAGAGATAGAAGAATGTCGAAACGAAATGAATCGATTAGCTAAAAGCCACTCTTTAACATCTGAAAGAGTCGTATATGTAAGTGCTAAACTAGATTTTTTATTGAACGAATACGAAACATTGAAACAAAAGCATCAGCAACCCACCTTGGGCAAGGTCAGCTGCTGATCATTGCTACTCTACTATTTTAAACTCTCTCCAAACAATGACCCCATTAATCCAACAGCCATGCTTGCCGTTTTATTTTTTTCATCGAGTATAGGATTTACTTCAACGAATTCCGCAGAAGTGATTAATTGTGACTGATAAAGCATCTCCATAGCCAAGTGGCTCTCTCTGTAGCTTAAACCGCCCATAACAGGGGTTCCTACACCAGGCGCTTCATTCGGATCAAGACCATCTAAATCTAAACTTAAGTGTACACCATCTGTATGATCTTTTAAATACTCAATCGTTTCCTCCATCACCGCAGGCATGCCCATCTTATCAACTTCATGCATAGTATAGACTTTAATCCCCTTTTCTTTAATCAGTACTCGCTCACCTTCATCCAGGGATCTAGCACCGATGATTACTATATTTTCCGGTCTGATTTTAGGCGAATAGCCTAAAATATTCGTCAACTTTTCATGGCCGATTCCAAGACTTACAGCCAAAGGCATTCCGTGGATATTACCGGATGGAGAACTATCCCCAGTATTAAGGTCACCATGCGCATCATACCAAATGACTCCGAGATTCTCGTAATGTTTCGCTATCCCCGCTAAAGTCCCCATAGCAATACTATGGTCTCCACCCAATACTAGTGGGAAACTCCCTTTATTCACTACTTCATCTACTTTTTCTGCTAAACGAATGCTTCCTTCAGCCACTTCCTGTAAATTTCGCAGGTTATCCACCTTTTGAGTGTTATGTCGGTCAGGACGGGAAATATCTATATCTCCCAGATCCTCTATACGTAATTTCAAATCCTCAAGACGTTCCAGAACACCGGCATATCGGATAGCACTGGGCCCCATGTCTACACCTCGACGATTCTGACCTAAATCCATTGGTACACCTATGATGGATAGTTGTTGATTCATCTATAATTCCTCCTTTGTCTGTCTTCTATAATTGTATACGGTTTCATACAGATGACTCAACCAGACATAGATATGTATATATATACGTTATTTGAAGGATAACAGCCAATTTACTGCATGATTAACATCTTCAGCAACATAATCGACGGGTGACCCGCCATTTTTCAATAGATAAGCATAGGAGTCTTCTCCTGATCCGGTTAAAACTAAAATGGCCAGGCATCCAGCAGTATATGCAGCTTCCATATCTTTCACCCGGTCTCCAATGACAACACATTCACCGGGGGAAAGATTGTACTTTTCACAGGCTTGTTCAATCATGCCCGTGCGCGGCTTCCTGCAAGTGCAGGCAGCTGCCGGTGAATGCGGACACACATACACATCATCTAAACCGAACCCCCTCAATTCCTCACCAAAATCTTCTAACGTAGACAATCCCTTTGAGATACCTGGCTGGTTCGTAAATGAAAACAAAAGGACACCTTGTTGTTTTAATCGACGAATGGAAGAAGGAACACCAGAGTACAACTCAAATTCACCAGGATATTTTATTTCATCTGAACCACCTAAAGTACCATCCCGGTCTAGAAACAAAGCTTTCATTTAACCGCCTCCTCAATTAAAAACATACAATAAAAAAGCTGACATCGATTCATGATGTCAGCTTTGGATAGTCAGTTATTATTAATATGTATGGTGGAGCCTAGCGGGATCGAACCGCTGACCTCCTGCGTGCAAAGCAGGCGCTCTCCCAGCTGAGCTAAGGCCCCTTGTTAAAAAATATGGAGCGGGAGACGGGATTCGAACCCGCGACCCCCACCTTGGCAAGGTGGTGTTCTACCACTGAACTACTCCCGCCTGCGAAAAGGAATCCATATAATCGATAATATAACAATAAAGCGGATGATGCTAAAAAGCAATATCCGCCTGTTGAATGAGCCATGGAGGGCTCGAACCTCCGACCCTCTGATTAAAAGTCAGATGCTCTACCAGCTGAGCTAATGGCTCACAATAATAAAGTGTTCTGGTACTTTCGTATATGATGCTCGTCGTGTTGAAAGCTGTTTCAGTGACGCCGCATTCCTAATGGTTCATATATTTACCGTACAATTTAAGACAAATAAAAAAAAGCTAAAGCTTTTTAAATAAAAGTTTAAATGGCTGGGCCAGCTGGATTCGAACCAGCGCATGACGGTACCAAAAACCGTTGCCTTACCGCTTGGCTATGGCCCAATTGTACATTAAGTATTGTTTCCTTATATAACATTTTTATTCCAATGTTTAAAAATAAAAAATGGTGGAGGGAGTAGGACTCGAACCTACGAACCCGATGGGAGCGGATTTACAGTCCGCCGCGTTTGGCCAACTTCGCTATCCCTCCACATTAAACATGGAAATGGTGCCGGCCAGAGGACTTGAACCCCCAACCTACTGATTACAAGTCAGTTGCTCTACCAGTTGAGCTAGGCCGGCAATATGGTGGAGGATGCAGGGCTCGAACCTGCGACCCCTTGCTTGTAAGGCAAGTGCTCTCCCAGCTGAGCTAATCCTCCATTGGTGACCCGTACGGGATTCGAACCCGTGATACCGCCGTGAAAGGGCGGTGTCTTAACCACTTGACCAACGGGCCAGAAAAACTATTTCTTCCAGAGCTTCCAGCCGGATTTGAACCGGCGACCCCTTCCTTACCATGGAAGTGCTCTACCACTGAGCTATGGAAGCAAGTGGCTCCATCGGTAGGATTCGAACCTACGACCGATCGGTTAACAGCCGATTGCTCTACCACTGAGCTACGATGGATCAATATAAAGAAGTAATAGTAGAAATCGACGTAGCAGCGTCCTACTCTCACGGGGGTAAACCCGACTACCATCGGCGCTGAAGAGCTTAACTACTGTGTTCGGCATGGGAACAGGTGTGACCTCTTCGCTGTCGCCACTACATCATTCATTGAGGTGAACCCTCAAAACTGGATAAGACATCGGACATGTTCACAAACGTAACCTTTTCACGAAGGTTGATATAGTTAAGTCCTCGATTGATTAGTATCCGTCAGCTGCACGTGTCACCACGCTTCCACCTCGGACCTATTGACCTCATCGTCTCTGAG
>NZ_JAPVRC010000015.1 GCF_030345335.1 Halobacillus campisalis | reverse complement strand
GTGAGATCCCGCAGGACGGGACGTCCGAGGAAGCTCACCGCGCTCCCACGGAAAGCGAGTCATTCCCCGCCGCCCTGATCCACTCACCAAATGTCTCGAAATCAAGTCTTCCACTATCCTGCCAGTTTGTTCAAGAACAATCTTACACAGTTTCTATAGCAATTTAAACATAAATTTTCATGTGCCTTTTCTGATTCCAAAATTATTAAGTCGCTGTACGTTCATTTGTAGGTGGAGATGTACAACAAAATAAATGGGTACACGGAGTTATGTATCCTAAAATACACAATTTACTACGCAACTTCAGTAGTAAGTTTTAGCACTAACAGCTGTTGGTAATCTTTATACCAAGAGAAAATGTTTAACAAATCAGCAAACAAATTGATAGACATTCAAGACTACATTTTCAAGTGTACGATTGGGGGCGGTACCATTTATTTTATAAGGGGTTCATTTTTTGCATACATACGAACAAAGAAAGAAAAATAATAATTAGAAAGTTTACTTTCCCCATTTTAAGGATAAAAAAGGATATAGGTTCATAATAGAAAGGTTGATGAAAATGGCTGATAAAAGAACGGGACAAGTTCTCGTGGATTTATTAATAGATTGGGGAGTGGACCACGTATATGGTCTTCCAGGTGACTCCATAAATGAATTGATTGATGATCTTAGAAAAAGACAAGAAGAAATTAAATTCTTCCAGGTCAGACATGAAGAAACCGGTGCGCTTGCAGCTGCCTCCTATGCAAAGCTGACAGGCAAACTTGGTGTCTGCTTATCGATCGCAGGGCCTGGAGGGATCCACTTGCTGAATGGCTTATATGATGCCAAAAGCGACAGTGCACCGGTGCTGGCAATCGTCGGGCAGGTGAACAGTGAACAAGTAGGGACTGGAGCATTTCAGGAAATTGATTTGGTGAAAATGTTTGACGATGTAGCTGTTTATTGTGAACGGGCGCAAACGGAAAGTCAATTACCCGATTTACTGAATCAGGCTATAAGAGAAGCCTATACACATAAAGGTGTATCAGTTCTTGTTGTTCCAGATGATCTCTTCAGTAAAAAGCACCAGCAAGATGTATATTTAACTTCATCTGATTATTATCGACCGCAGATCAGCCCGAAAAACAATCATATAGAAGAAGCTGTTAACCTTCTGGAAAAATCGGAAAAACCATTGATTCTTGCTGGTCAGGGTGCTGCCAATGCGAAAGCCGAGCTAGTCACATTTGCTGAGAAACTCAAATCACCAATTATCTTAAGTTTATTAGGAAAAGGTGTGCTGCCCGACCACCACCCTTATTGTTTAGGGCAACACGGCCAGATAGGAACGAAACCAGCTTATCATGCCATGAAAGAATGCGATGCTTTAATATTGATCGGAACCCAGTTTCCGTACAGGGATTTCCTGCCTGATAACGTACCTGCAGTTCAAATCGATAATCAGCCCGATCATTTAGGAAAGTATTATCCAATATCGGTTGGTTTGGCTGGAGATGCTAAAGAAACGTTAGAGCTTCTTACAGATCAAATCAAGGAAAATCAAAATGATGAATATCTTATAAAATACCAAGAAAAAATGAAACGATGGAGCATCGCTATGCAAGAAGAGAAAAGATCTACAGAAGAACCTCTTCACGCTCCCCAGGTTATGTATCATTTAGAGGACGTCATGAAACCAAGTGCTATAGTTTCAGCTGATGTAGGCAACGTAACAGTATGGGTTTCACGTTATTTGCCGTTTGTTGATCAAAGCTTTCTTATTTCAGGCTGGCTTGCTACAATGGGGAGCGGTCTCCCGGGCGCCATTGCTGCCCAAATTGCTTACCCTGACCGTCAAGTTATCGGAATTAGTGGAGATGGCGGTTTTTCTATGGTTATGCAGGATTTTTCAACGGCCGTCAAATATCAATTACCAATTAAAATGATCATTCTTAATAATAGTAAAATTGGAATGATAAAATATGAACAAGAACAAATGGGACACCTCAATTACAAAACAGATCTTGGGGAAATGGATTTTGCGAAGTTTGCTGAGTCCTGTGGAGGAGAAGGTTATCGTATAGATTCTTACGATGATTTATCTATAAAATTGAAACAAGCTTTTCTATCCGACAAACCAGCGATCATCGACGTTGTTATAGAGGATAAAGCTCCTTTACCTGGACACATCGATTATCAGTCAGCTGTTAACTTCTCGAAGTATATCGTCAAGAATTTCTTTGAAAGTGGTGACTTGGATATTCCAGATGTAAAAGAGTCCATTAAACGTTTGACATGATAATAATAAAGCAGAGTTAGACATGCATGGAAAGAGGTCTGATCACACTAATTCCACTTAGTCATTATTTCATCATGAGACTAAAATCATGGGATATTTAACAATTTCTGATATCTTTTAAAAAACCAATAAAAATTTAATCAAACAAAAAATCTCGCTCATGTAAAATGAGCGAGATTTTTTATATTATACTTCCATTATGATTGGAAGAATCATTGGACGACGCTTTGTCTTTTCAAATAAGAAGGGAGCAATCGTATCTGTAATTTCATTCTTTATTTCAGACCACTGGGTCGTTTTACGCTGCATAACCTTGTTGACGTGTGTATTTACAAGCTTTTGAGCTTCTTTTATTAAGTCTTCGGATTCTCTCATGTACACAAACCCGCGAGAGATTATATCCGGACCGGAGGCGATTTTGAATTCCTTCATATTAATACTGACAACTACGATGACAAGACCTTCTTCAGAAAGTATGCGTCTATCTCTCAGTACAATATTACCGATATCTCCAATTCCGCTTCCATCAACGTAAACAGATCCGGACGGTACTTTACCAGCAATCATAGCTTCATCTTTGCCCAAGGCAAGGACATCACCGTTATCCATCACGAAACAATTCTCTGGATCAAGACCACAATCTTCGCTTAGCTTAACGTGTTCTTTCAACATACGGTATTCTCCGTGAATCGGCATGAAAAATTTAGGTTGAATCAAACGAAGCATCAATTTCATTTCTTCTTGGCTGCCGTGCCCGGAAGTGTGAATATCGTTTAACGGCCCGTGAATAACATCAGCCCCCGCACGGTAAAGCTTATTGATTGTACGACTTACACTGATCGTGTTACCAGGGATTGGGGAAGAGGAGAACACGACAGTATCTTTAGGCTGGATCTGAATTTGACGGTGAGTGCCGTTAGCAATTCTTGAAAGAGCCGCCATCGGTTCACCTTGTGAACCTGTACATAAAATTGTTACTTCATGTGCAGGAAACTTATTGATTTGGTTGGCTTCGATAAAAGTATCCTTAGGTGCATGGATATACCCTAGTTCTTGACCAATACGGATGGAATTCTCCATGCTTCTTCCGAATACAGCAACTTTACGGTTGTATTTAACTGCAGATTCTATTACTTGCTGAAGACGGTATATATTCGACGCGAATGTTGCGAATATAAGACGCCCATCAACTCTTGTGAAGATATCGGCTATATTTTGTCCGACCACTCGTTCTGACTTAGTAAATCCAGGAACTTCACTATTCGTGCTATCAGATAATAGTGCAAGTACTCCTTCTTTACCTATTTCCGCCATGCGAGCAAGGTCAGCTGGTTCTCCAACAGGGGTGAAATCGAATTTAAAATCTCCTGTATGAACAATGTTGCCAGGAGGTGTTTTTACAACGATCCCAAAAGAATCAGGGATACTATGTGTAGTACGGAAGAAAGAAACCGATGTTTTGCGGAATTTAATTACATCGTCTTCTTGAATTGTATGCATCTTCGTACTGCGGAGTAATCCGTGCTCATCCAACTTGTTTCTTAAAAGACCCGCAGCTAGTTTACCAGCATAAATGGGAATGTTAATTTCTCGAAGAAGATAAGGTATTCCACCTATATGATCTTCGTGACCATGTGTAATAAACAAACCTTTGATTTTATCTTCATTCTGAATAAGATAAGTGTAATCAGGAATGACATAATCGATTCCGAGAAGTTCGTCTTCAGGGAATTTAATACCAGCATCAATGAGGATGATTTCGTCCTGGAATTGCACAGCGTATGTGTTTTTACCGATCTCACCTAAGCCGCCTAGTGCAAAGACAGCGGTTTGATCATTTTTTACAAACTTCATACTTTATACATTCTCCAATTGAAAATCTTCGTTTTGTTTTTCATAATCCAAATGTTCCTCATTTAACACTTGAATAAATTCAATATTAAGCTCTTTTTCAATTAATTTCTGACGTACATCTCTCTCTGATTCCGCTTCAACGTACATAGCATTCGTACGTTCGCGTACAGGAACTTCTTTAGACAGCTCCTGATATAAAACTTTAAATACCATTCATCAATCTCTCCTTACTAGATATAATTTCCATGAATTTTTCTAAATGTAATGATAGCACGTTTTAATTTAGTTAGTCATTAAAAAATAAAGGTGAAATTGTCATACTCCGCTATATGACAGTACTTTTTAAGCATAGCTCTTACGTTCCATGATTTTTTTCCAACGTTTTCGAAGCCTTCTTCTTAGACGCTTCATCATGTGCATCCATCTCCTTTCACCGATGAAGAAAGACACTAAAAACGCTAAACCGCCCAATCCCTGTTATCTATAGTATAATACGGATTGCGTAAGAAAGAAACATTTTGGTTCAATCAATTTGTTTTATCATTCGTAAAACTTCTCAAATATATCCTCTCATGCTAAAGTATAGCCAGCACATGTATACTTTATAAAATTGATGAGTAAACAGAGTTTGGAGGAAAAAATATTGGCTGAAAAAATTGCATTTTTTGATATTGATGGAACTCTCCTTAATCATGATAAAGAGCTTCCGGTTTCTACGATTCAAGCAATAAAAGACCTGCAGAACAATGGTGTGTTTTGTGCCATAGCTACTGGAAGAGCGCCTTTTATGTATGAACAAATCAGAGAGACCCTTGGAATCGATTCCTACGTTAGTTTTAATGGACAATATGTAGTATTTGAAGGCAAACCGATTTATAAAAATCCGCTATCCTATGAACATTTAGAAGAGCTTCATCAGGATGCCCACAAAAATAATCACCCGATGGTTTTTATGAATGAAAAGGGAATGAGAGCGACCACCGAGGAAGATCATTTTATTAAAGAAAGCTTAAGCTCCCTCCATTTTCAGTATCCTGCGGTCGATCATAAGTTTTATCACCAGACTGAAATTTATCAATCCTTACTTTTTTGTGAGGGGAATGAAATAGACTATTACAGGGACTGTCATCAAAAGTTCGATTATATACGCTGGCATGAACTTTCCTGCGACGTTTTACCTTCGGGGGGCTCTAAAGCGGAGGGTATTAAACAAATGATCAAAGCTGCAAACTTAGATCTGAAAGATACTTATGCCTTCGGTGATGGTTTAAATGATATAGAAATGTTAAGCGAAGTAGGTACAGGTGTGGCCATGGGAAATGCTGTAGACGCTGCTAAGCAAGTGAGTGATTATGTGACGGCCGACGTAGCAGAAGATGGTCTTGCCAAAGCAATTTATGAATTGAAATTGCTGTGATAGTGAGAAGTTCCATTCCTGAATTTTAACGGTTTGTTTCAGGAAATGGCTAGACTCTTTTGAGAATAGAGTGACAGGTGAGTTTCTAAAAGAGAGTAGCTTTAGGAGGCTCACCGCCCTCCCGTGTAAAGTGATTTAATCCATATAATTACAATCTCCCACATAATCAAGTTGACAGCCCAGCCAAAAGTTTTAAAGATGAATTCTTAATATCTTTGCCATATCATTGATTACTCATTTATAAAAAAACAACTTTTAATTGCTCATAAAAAATCGCTCCACTCGTTGAAATGTTAGTGACTACACTTAACAAACAACGAATGGAGCGATTTTTATAAGTAACTTTCAGCTACCTTAATGTTCTTGTTAGTTTTTTCGTTTTAAGAACTTTACGTACAGTTTATTTTCATTTCTTACCGATCAACTGGTTTTGCACCCTCAGGTTCCTTGAAAGGATTATCGGGATCGATGTGATCGTAAAACATCACGCCATTTAAATGATCGATTTCATGTTGAAATACAATAGAGGCATAGTCCTTCAATCTCAGTTTCAGGTCGTTGCCTTCCAAGTCAGTGCCTTTAACAGTGATGCGACGGTACCTTCCTACATAACCAGGTACTTCACGATCAACAGAAAGGCAGCCTTCTCCTGTCGATAGATATGTACGTTCTACGGAATGACTGACTATTTTAGGGTTGAAAATACCGTAACTGTATAATTTGTCATTGAGGTCAATAAAGTGTACAGCAAGCATCCGTTTATTCACATTGATCTGAGGAGCGGCAAGACCTACACCAGGGCGTAAGCCATATCTGTCACATACTTGTTCATCCTGGCTGTTTTTCAAGTATTCAAGCATCGCTTCTAACGTTTTAACATCTTGTTCAGAAGGTGGTAATTCTACTTCGTCCGTTACTTTTCTTAGTGCGGGGTGACCTTCACGAACGATATCTTCCATCGTAATCATCCTATGACATCCTTTCTATATATAAGCACACATTACACATTATTCTAACACATAAATGACTTCAAGTGATTTGTTGAACAAAAATTGCATATGCTTAAGCCGAGCCTTTTAATTTTTGTCAACTTACTTTAATATTAAAATAGCGATTTAATATATACATATAATTCTTACGCAAAAAAGGGGGGGAAGAAGTGCGGTATTTAAAAATTGTGACGTCTCTGTCTGCTGCGGCTTTTTTGATGGTAGGATGTTCTAACCAAACACCTGAAGAACAGATCCATGAACATTTAGAAGAAGCCGTTTCGCTTGAAGAGACTTTCCAGGAACAGCAACAGCCTTTGCAAGAACTGGAAGCCGAAGAAAAAGAAATTTATAATGAGATTATTGAGATGGATGCAGAGCAGCTTGATGAGATTCAAGAACAATCCAAAGAAGCTGCGGAAATTGTGGAAGAACGCAAGGAACTTATTGATACTGAAAAAGAGAGTATTGATGAAGCAAAAGAAGAATTTGACGAGATTGAATCTCCTGTAGAAGATTTAGAATCAGATGAAGCTCAAGAAGAAGCTAATCAATTGATTGAAACAATGGATAAGCGCTATGAAGCATATAACAGTTTATACGAAGCTTATCAGACAGCGCTTAGTTTAGACTCAGAGTTGTATGAGATGATGCAGGACGAAGACTTGGTAAAAGATGATTTACAAGCAAAAGTTGATGAAATCAATGAAAGTTATAATGAAGTAATTGAAGCAAATGACGAATTTAATGCATTTACAAAAGAGTACAATGAACAAAAGAAATCTTTTTACGAATCAACTGATCTACAGATAAATTATGATGAATCGTAAAAAAGCTCCTTATGTTTCTTATTCCAGATTGAAGGCATGATTAGCCCAATAAAAGAGCCGACTTACTCATAGTCGGCTCTTTTATTTGCATCTGAAATTGAAAAATCGTAAAATTAATACAGGCTAATAATTTCATTAGTACAGAATTGGAAAGTAACACTTTAATTCTGGGATGCCTTTTACCGCTATAGGAACTAATCAATACAAAGTTTATTTTAATAATGAGAGATTGACGACTCCTATAGATTAAGCTAAACTACAGTAGGGAAATGTATTGTACTAATTAAGAACTTACTAAAATTGTAACAGTTACACTTACAAATACTTCAATGATTAATAAATAACAGTTGAGGGTAAATTCTTAAGAGGTAATCGGTACAGTTTTTTTACAATTTTGGGAAGGCTAAAACTAGCATCCAATTTTAAAAGAAGAAAGGAAGAGGTGGATTACTTTGAAACGAGTTCTCGAGAATATCGAAAATCAGTTTGAAATGTTTCAAATCCTTAATGAAGAAGGCAAAATCGTCAATGAAGATGCTATGCCTGATCTTTCAGATGAAGAGCTTAAAGAAATAATGAAGCGTATGGTCTACACAAGAATTTTGGATCAACGTTCAATTGCACTAAATAGACAAGGACGCTTAGGGTTCTATGCTCCTACAGCAGGGCAGGAGGCTTCCCAGCTAGGGAGTCAGTTCGCTTTAGAAAAAGCTGACTTCATTTTGCCTGGATATCGTGATGTACCACAATTGATTTGGCACGGCCTTCCGTTGTACCAGGCGTTTCTTTTCTCACGTGGTCACTTTAAAGGGAACCAAATGCCAGAGGGTGTGAATGCAGTAAGCCCACAAATCATCATTGGTGCTCAAATTACACAAGCTGCCGGCGTCGGACTAGGTTTTAAGAAGCGTAAAGAAGACGCAGTAGCGATTACTTATACAGGTGATGGCGGCGCCTCTCAAGGTGACTTCTATGAAGGAATTAACTTTGCGGGTGCGTTTGGTGCCCAATCCATTTTTGTCGTTCAAAATAACCGTTTTGCTATTTCTGTTCCAGTAGAGAAGCAGTCTGCTGCTCAAACAATTGCTCAAAAAGCAGTTGCTGCTGGTATCGAAGGCATTCAAGTAGATGGTATGGACGTGCTTGCAGTATATGCAGCGACTAAGGAAGCTCGTCAACGTGCTGTAGACGGTGAAGGACCTACATTGATTGAAACACTCACTTATCGTTATGGACCTCACACTATGGCTGGTGATGACCCTACACGTTACCGTACGGAAGATATGGATAATGAATGGGAAAAGCAGGACCCAATTGTTCGCTTCCGCACATTCCTTGAATCTAAAGATCTTTGGTCTGAAGAGGAAGAAAACGAATTGATTGAAAAAGCTAAAGAAGAAATAAAAGCTGCAGTTAAAGAAGCAGATAATACACCAAAGCAAAAAGTAACTGATCTTATCGAGAACATGTACGAAGAACTTCCTTCCAACCTTCAAGAGCAAATGGAAGAATATAAGGAAAAGGAGTCGAAGTAAATCATGGCACAAATGACAATGATTCAAGCCATCACAGACGCGATGCGCACTGAACTTAAGAATGACGAAAACGTGCTCGTATTTGGTGAAGATGTTGGCCAAAACGGCGGCGTATTCCGTGCAACAGAAGGTCTTCAAGATGAATTCGGAGAAGAGCGTGTATTTGACACCCCTCTTGCTGAATCTGGAATCGGTGGTTTGTCCATCGGGCTTGCACTAACTGATTTCCGTCCTGTACCTGAAATCCAATTCTTTGGGTTTGTGTACGAAACTATGGACGCAATCAGCGGACAGATGGCTCGCTATCGTTACCGTACAGGTAACACTCGCAGCATGCCTATTACAATCCGTTCTCCTTTCGGCGGCGGTGTTCACACTCCTGAACTCCATGCAGACAGTCTGGAAGGTCTTATGGCACAGCAACCAGGACTTAAAGTCGTTATTCCTTCTAATCCTTATGATGCAAAAGGACTTCTTATCCAGTCGATTCGTGACAATGACCCGGTCATTTTCTTAGAACACATGAAGCTTTACCGTTCATTCCGTGAAGAGGTTCCTGAAGAGGAATATACTATTGAACTAGGGAAAGCAGAAGTGAAGCGTGAAGGATCAGATGTGACTTTAATTGCTTATGGTGCTATGGTCCATTCTTGCCTGAAAGCGGCTGAAGAACTTGAACAGGACGGAATAAGTGCAGAAGTAATCGACTTGCGCACAGTAAGCCCGGTCGATTATGAAACAATTCTCGCTTCTGTTGAAAAAACAAATCGTGCGGTTATGGTTCAAGAAGCACAGAAACAAGCCGGTATCGCAGCTAGTGTAGTTTCTGAGATCCAGGAGAAAGCGATCCTTCATCTTGAAGCGCCAGTACTACGTGTAGCAGCACCGGACACAGTATATGCGTTCACACAAGCTGAAGAAATTTGGCTTCCTAACCATAAAGATATTGTTGAAAAAGCTAATAAAGTAATGAATTTTTAAATCCTAATTACAGGAGGTAATTATCGTGGCGTTCGAATTCAAACTCCCTGATATCGGTGAAGGTATCCATGAAGGTGAAATCGCAAAGTGGTTTGTTAAACCTGGTGATGAAGTAAAAGAAGATGATGTACTTTGTGAAGTACAAAATGATAAAGCAGTCGTAGAAATTCCTTCTCAAGTGGATGGTACTGTAAAAGACATTCACGTTGATGAAGGTGAAACGACAACAGTGGGTACAGTAATTATCACTATTGATGATGGTTCTGAAGATGCCCCGGAAGAATCAGCTGAAGACTCCAAAGAAGAGCCGAAAGAAGAAAAGCAGGAAGAAGCAAAAAGTGAGTCTAAAGAAGAAAAACCTGCAGCAGACTCTGAGGAAGATGCAGAGGATGATGATAAACGTGTCATCGCTATGCCTTCAGTTAGGAAGTATGCCCGTGATAACGAAGTTGACATCCGGAAAGTTCAAGGTTCAGGCAAAAACGGCCGTGTCCTAAAAGAAGATGTCGATCAATTCTTGAGCGGAGATCAAGCATCAGCAACTTCCGAGCAAACTACTGAGGACGCTGGTGAAGAAAAAGCAACTGAAGAAACTTCTTCACAATCTGCCCCTGCAGCAGGAGAAGCATATCCGGAAACCCGCGAAAAAATGAGTGGAATACGTAAAGCAATTGCTAAAGCGATGGTTAATTCCAAGCACACTGCTCCTCATGTTACGCTTATGGATGAAGTGGATGTTTCTGAATTGGTTTCCCACCGTAAGAAATTCAAAGCAGTTGCGGCTGAGCAAGATATCAAATTGACTTATCTTCCTTACGTAGTGAAAGCACTTGTTTCAACTCTGAAGAAATATCCAGTATTAAATACATCTTTAGATGACAATACGGATGAAATTATTCAGAAACACTACTATAATATTGGTATTGCGGCTGATACAGATAAAGGCTTACTTGTACCTGTAGTAAAAGATGCTGATCGTAAATCCATCTTCTCTATCTCAAGTGAAGTTAATGAACTAGCTGTAAAAGCTCGCGATGGTAAATTAGGGTCTGATGATATGAAAGGCGCTTCTACAACAATAACTAATATTGGGTCTGCTGGCGGACAGTGGTTCACTCCAGTAATCAATCACCCAGAAGTTGCGATTCTAGGTATCGGCCGTATCGCTGAAAAACCAGTAGTTCGTGATGGTGAAATAGTTGTAGCTCCAGTTCTTGCAATTTCATTAAGCTTTGACCACCGTATGATTGACGGTGCAACAGCTCAACATGCAATGAATAACATCAAGCGTTTACTGAACGATCCACAACTAATTATGATGGAGGCGTAAAGTATGGTAGTAGGAGATTTTCCAATTGAGTTAGACACATTAGTAGTAGGTGCAGGACCCGGCGGCTATGTAGCTGCCATCCGTGCTGCACAAACTGGTCAAAAGGTTACAATTGTTGATAAAGGAAATCTTGGAGGCGTATGTCTTAACGTAGGCTGCGTACCTTCCAAAGCCCTTATTCAAGCAGGTCACCGTTATGAGCATGCAAAAGGTTCTGAAGACATGGGCATCAAGTCTGAAAATACGACTGTTGATTTTTCTAAAGTACAAGAATGGAAAGGATCAGTTGTAGATAAACTTACTGGCGGTGTTGAAGGACTTCTTAAAGGAAATAAAGTTGACATCGTTAAGGGTGAAGTTTATTTCGTAGATAAAAACACTGTTCGTGTAATGGATGACAAAAATTCTCAAACTTACACGTTCAATAACTGTATTATTGCGACAGGTTCCCGCCCTATTGAAATTCCTGATTTCAAATTCTCTGACCGTGTCATCGATTCTACAGGTGCTTTAGCTTTACAAGAAGTACCTAAGAAAATGGTTGTCATCGGAGGCGGCTATATCGGTACAGAGCTTGGTACTGCTTACGCTAACTTCGATACAGAGGTTACAATCCTTGAAGGAATGAAAGATATCCTAGGAGGATTTGAAAAACAAATGTCTTCTCTAGTCAAACGCCGCTTGAAGAAGAAAGGTGTGGACGTCGTTACAAATGCGATGGCCAAAGGAGTAGAGGAAACAAAAGATGGTGTTACAGTTAAGTATGAAGTTAAAGGCGAAGAAAAAACAATTGACGCTGACTACGTATTAGTAACTGTAGGGCGCCGTCCGAACACTGATGAAATCGGACTTGAAGAGTTAGGCATCGAGATGAGTGATAAAGGTGTTATTAAAACGGACAAACAGTGTCGTACAAGCGTAGATAACATCTTTGCGATTGGTGACATCGTCGATGGTCCTCCATTGGCTCACAAAGCTTCTTATGAAGGAAAGATCGCTGCTGAAGTTATCTCAGGCGAGAAATCTGAAGTTGATTATCTCGGTATTCCTGCGGTAGTATTCTCAGATCCAGAGCTTGCTTCAGTTGGGTATACTGAACAAGAAGCTAAAGATGCAGGATACGAAGTGAATGCTTCAAAATTCCCATTCGGAGCTAACGGTCGTGCCCTATCTCTTAACGATAGTGATGGTTTCTTGAAACTGATTACTCGTAAAGATGATGGCCTTGTTATCGGCGCGCAAATTGCTGGACCGAATGCTAGTGATATGATTGCTGAACTTGGTTTAGCCATTGAATCTGGAATGACAGCAGAAGATCTAGCCTTAACAATCCACGCTCACCCAACATTAGGTGAGATTACGATGGAAGCTGCTGAAGTAGCTATGGGACAGCCTATTCATATTGTAAAATAATGATGAATTTCATTAAAAAAACTCCTAAGCCGTTTCCGGCTTAGGAGTTTTTGTTATTGGATAGAGCGACTGTATTATCTAAAGTGCTTTTTATTTCGCTAGGGTCACTATTGTTTCCACTAATTGATTGAACCAGTTCCCCATCCTTATAAATAACAAGAGCTGGCAGTTGATCTGCAGAAATGTTAATATCGTCAGAACTTAGTGTAGATTCTTTAAATGACAGGAACCTATCATCCTCTTGAGCGGTTTTCCAGTTTAAAAGGGCAGACATGTAATCATTAGCCTGTTCCTGATCATCAGGGTGGCTGTATAAGTTAATTTTATATCCGGAAGGCTCAGCGCTTATTAGTTTGATTGTTTCATCATTTGCTTCGCAGCTTGAAAGCGTACATGCTAATAAGCCAGCTATAAGTATAGTCATGAAAGATTTCAGCATACTTTTTCACTCCTTCTTCTCTATACAAAGTGTATCAGACAGAAGTTCAAAAACAGCTGTTGTTATATAACTGTCATGAAGATGATAAATCTATGTTTTGTGTTTAATAAGATTGTTATAAAGACTTTTTTATGTAAAAAAGAGGTTCTAGTCAATTGTTGGTGGAGGAGAAATTCTCCTACTCCTTAACCAACTTGAAAATCACTAAATGCTTTGTATTGATGATGTAATAGTACTTTCAACCCTAATCGATCATAACGCTTAATTCCAAAGGCGTTACGCTTAATCACTTTTGTTTGGTTATTCAAACCTTCAATAAAGCCATTACTATAATTAAAGGCAAAGCTATTCAGCACGTCAACCTGCCAGTTCTTCAACGTTTTTATGGCTTGAATAAACTCTTTCATTCCCGTCTTTTCTACCTTCTGTGATAAAAATCCTTGAGTAAAGATTTCACTGTGCCCGGCTGTTTTTCACCTATCTCTTTAGCTTTAGTAAACCACTCTCTGAACGCCTCTTTTAGACCACCAGTGCTGCTTCTTACTAAGATCCTCATAACGCTTATAGAAGACATGCTTCATACGCTTACACTTTCGACGGTCATAGTCATGAGCATCTTTCTGCACTCTTCTTCGCACGCGCTCTACAGCCCAATAGATGTAACGACAAAAATGAAACCCATCGTCTACAATAATTGGTTTTCCTAAAGCTTTACGAACAGCCGATTTAAAGGCATGACTCATATCCATAATGACTATTTCCCCTTTTGCCCCTTTTTCACGAAGGTAACTCTTTACCGTTTCTAAGGGACGGTTGGGGAGGATATCTAGAGGTTTTCCTATTTCACCATCTGCGATGATAACCTGATATTTTCCTTCGGTGGTATCTTCTTTATACTCATCTATGGCAGTAACTTTAGGAAAGCTTTCCACTTCCTTTAGAGTAGGGCTTGATATCGTGTCAAACTTACGCATCGCTGTGTTTTGAGAAGTACGAAACTGGGCCGCCTTATCTTTGAAGTTTGCGTGTATTTTTTATGCCGAATTTTCTAAAACCCCAACATATATTTTAGAGCCAAAAAAGAGGACTTCCGTATAGGAAGTCCTCTTTTTATTATTTTGCACTATTTTTCTTTTTAATCCCGACTTTTTTTCCTTCATTTTGAAATTCTTTAAATAGGGAAATACACATTAGGATTAATAAGACTGTAAAAGGTAATGAGGTTATTATTGAAACGGTTTGTAATGCAGTCAAACCGCCAGTAGCAAGAAGGATAGAAGCAGTACCTGCTTGCAAAACACCCCATATAAACTTAACTTTAAGATCAGGATTCAAACTGCCGTTCGTCGTCTGCATTCCTAGAACGAATGTAGCCGAGTCTGCAGAAGTAATAAAGAAAGTACTGATCAGCAGTAATGCTATGATGGACATAATGCCGCCTAATGGTACGTGTTGTAATGCTGAGAAGAGAGCTACTTCTTCACCTATTCCAGTTACATCTGAATAAATATCTTGTCCTTGGAAGTATTCAAGGTTAATAGCCGTTCCGCCGAATACAGAGAACCATAGGGCGCCAAATATTGTTGGGACTAGGAGTACTCCAAGAATAAATTCACGGATGGTACGACCTTTTGAAACGCGGGCAATAAAAGTACCTACGAAAGGAGACCATGAGATCCACCAGGCCCAATAGAAAATAGTCCAGTCTCCGACCCACGTGCTATCTTCTGAGAATGGTGTCATTCTGAAGCTCATGTATGGTAAATCCCGGACATATGAGCCGAAGGTAGAAGTGAAATAATCCATAATAAAGTTAGTTGGACCTGCAAATAGCAGGAAGAACATGAGCAATAAGGCTAAGACGATGTTTGTATTACTCAAATATTTAATTCCTTTATTTAATCCTGTCATTGCGGAAGTCATAAAGAGTATAGTTACGGCTGCGATAATAATGAATTGGAGTGTTACTGTGTTTTCAATTCCATCAAACTGAAAGGCTAGGCCACCAGCAATCTGCAGTGCGCCAAAACCTAATGAAGTGGCTACTCCGAATATCGTGGCGAACACTGCAATAAAATCTACTGTCGTACCAATTGGTCCTTTGACCCTCTTTTCACCGATCAATGGCACGAGAACGGCACTAATAACACCGGGAGCTCCTTTTCTAAATTTAAAATAAGCTAATGCCAAAGCGACTACTGCATAAATTCCCCAAGGATGTAATCCCCAGTGGAAAAAGCTGTACTTCATAGCTTCTTGTGCGGCGGTTTGGCTTTGGGCTTCAGTATCTAAGCCAGGTGGTGCATTAAAGTGAGAAATTGGTTCTCCGGCTCCCCAGAACACAAGGCCGATCCCCATTCCGGCACTGAACAACATGGCGAACCAGGTGATGTAAGGATACTCTGGTTCATCATCTTCTTTACCGAGTTTAAGCTTTCCGTATTTAGAAAAGACTAAATAAATAGCAAATATGAGGAATCCTGTTGCAGAAAGTAAGTAGAACCATCCGAATTTATCCGTTATAAAACCCTGGATGTTTGTAGTTACCTCTGAGATATTCGAATTGGGCCATGCGCCCCAAGCAATAAATAGAACTGCTACAACTAATGAGATGTAAAAGACTTTTGAAACTTGTTGCATATCAAACATCCTTTCCAATAAATTTACGAGAAATAGTAAGAGAATCCAATGCATGATAGTCCTGCATGATCTTTAAAAAATATAAGTTTTTCCATAGTGTCATCTCAATTCTTAAAAGTACTAATGGAGTATTAAAAAATCATGCATGTGAACAACTTACAAAAGGTTAAAATTAAAATAAGTCCCGCAACTTATTTTACCCGTATGTTCACATTAAAATGTAACTTCTTAGAGGTCTAACTTTTTTGTTGGCTACTCAAAACTTTTCATGAATCCATGTTTAAAATGGGGAGAGCTTAAACATAGATGAAAATTGAGTTATGTTGAGGAGAATATCATAAGATAACTTTTAAGAATTGAGATGATAGTACCAATCAGTATATTACCCAACTTCCCAGTGAACGAAACAAAAAAGCTGTCGAAGTATGTTGAGAACAGGGATGAAATTCATATCCGCAATTTTTTACAACTACTAAAGACATAAGAAAAAGCCCAATATTTTTGGGCTTTTATAAAGAATAAAACGAATATCGAATTGTGTCAACTTCCTACGTTCCATTCAGAAATAACAGACAATTAATTATGAATCAAAAGTCTCATTTGTTTATTTCTCAAAAAACTTTAAATGACTATAGTGAAAAGTGATGATCAAATAGCCTATAATATGAATATACATATATAGTAAATAGGGGGGCAAATATGAAGTATTGGGTTTTAGTGGTTATTTCGTTATGTTTACTGGCTGCTTGCGGTGATGAGAAAGCAGTGAAGCAAGCAGAGGAGTCTAATGGTGACAGCAAGTCAGTTACGGTGGAAAAAGAAGTAGAGGAACCGTCAGAAGACTCTTCAGCTAAGGGAGAGGAGAAAGAAAAGAAGGAAGGCGCAGCTGCGGAAGAGAAAGAGAGTGTAGAACCCCAATACATAATGAACAACATTTGGACGTTTGAGCCAATTGAAGATGCAAAGGAAGAGGTCGTATTATTAACATTTGACGACGCTCCTGACCAGTTTGGGCTGGAAATGGCGAAAAAATTAAAAGAATTGAATGCACCTGCAATATTTTTCGTGAACGGCCATTTTATCAACACTCCTGAAAAAGAAGAAATATTGAAGAAAATTTATGATATGGGGTTTGCAATTGGCAATCATACGATGTCGCATCCTTCTTTGCAAAAAATTTCAGTAGAAGAACAGAAAGATGAAATTGTGGATTTAAATGATCAGATCGAAGAGATAACAGGGGAACGTCCTGAATTTTTCAGAGCTCCATTTGGTCAAAACACTGAGTATACAGAACAATTAGCAAAAGACGAAGGTATGCTGTTAATGAACTGGACATATGGTTATGATTGGGAAGCTGAATATCAGGATGCTGAAAGTTTAGCGGATATCATGGTCAATACAGAGTTGTTAGTACCGGGGGCTAATTTATTAATGCACGACAGAGAATGGACTGCTGAAGCTATCCCTCAAATCATTGAAGGGTTTGAGGAAAAAAGTTATGGTTTCATTGATCCTTCTACGATAAAGCTGGATGAAAAAAATGAACGGTGAGCAGAGCTCACCGTTCATTTTTTAGTTATAAGCGCATATACATGTAATGGTGACTTATTAGTATGGCACATTTAAAAAAAGTTATACTAAAGGGCTTGAAATTTTAAATGTGTCATATTAAAATAAAAATTACATTGAAAGCGATTTCAAATACTTACTAAGGTGGGATAATGAAAATGGGAACAATTATTTGCCAAGATTGTCAAAAAGTAATCGAGCATTACGAGAATGAAAAAGTATCGACTATTTACAGCAAATGTCCATCCTGTAACCAGCCAAGTAAATAACTTTGAAAAAATGAAGGGGCGTCATCCAAATTTGGATGACGCCCCTTAACGTTTAATTTCTTTATTTAAAAGCACGATGTTCTTTAATGACACGTATAGTTTCTAAAGTGTCGTCTTCTGGACCCTGTACCGGAAGTCCGGCGGCTACATTTTCATGGATATAGTTAATGTTTTCGGCAGTGATTATTTCTCCTGGGATAAAGATAGGAATCCCTGGCGGATAAACCATTATAAACTCTGCACTGATTCTACCTACCGAGGATTTAAAGGATACTGTTTCGGTTTCAGAGTAGAATGCTTCTCTAGGTGTTAGGGCTAACAAAGGAATTTCCGGAACGTACACTTTTGTCTCCTGGATAGCCTCTCTGCTTCCTAATGTATTGGACAAATCCTTCAAAGCATTTATTAGTAAGTCGATTTCTTTTTCCGAGTCACCCGGTGTGACGATGCAAAGGATATTGTATAAATCGGACAATTCCACTTCTAGATGATAATTGTCTCTGAGCCATACTTCAGCATCGTAGCCTGTAATACCCAGGCTTTTCACAGAGACAATCAATTTCGTAGGGTCATAATCATAGGTTGCTGAACTTCCTAAGATTTCTTCACCTGCACAGTAAAGTCGTGGAAGCTTATTGATGTGGTCTCTTGCATAATCGGCTAGCTGTATGGTTGATTCTAATAAATCTTTTCCATGTATCGCGAGGTTTCTTCTTGCTGTATCAAGAGAAGCGAGCAGAATGTATGAGGTGGAAGTTGTAGTCAGCATAGAAAGGACGGATTGTACTTTCTCATGAGACACTAGACCTTCTTTTAAATTAAGTACAGAGCTCTGAGTAAGCGCCCCTCCTAATTTATGCACGCTCGTTGCTGCAAGGTCAGCTCCGGCCTGCATAGCAGAAACGGGCAGCCTGTCATGGAAATGTATATGCACGCCATGAGCTTCATCCACGAGTACGGGCATGTCATAATCGTGAGCGATTTGAACGATTTGGGTCAAATCTGCTGTTACGCCAAAGTAAGTGGGATTAATGACGAGTACAGCTTTCGCATCAGGATGAGCCTGGCAGGCTTTTTTTACAGACTCAGGAGTAATGCCGTGAGATATTCCTAAAGAGTCGTCTAGTTCAGGATGAATGAAAATAGGAATAGCTCCAGAAAAAATGATCGCTGTCGTTACAGATTTGTGAACATTTCTAGGAACAATTATTTTATCTCCTGGATGACATACACTCATTACCATCGTCATGATCGCTCCAGAGGTGCCTTGTATGGAAAAGAAAGTATAGTCGGCTCCATAAGCCTCGGCTGCAAGCTGTTGTGCCTCTTTGATCATTCCGTGTGGATGGTGGAGGTCATCAAGCGGTTGAATATTTATTAAATCAATGGATAAAGCCTGTGGCCCTATAAATTCTGAAAATTCATTATCCATTCCTTTCCCTTGTTTATGACCGGGTATATGAAATTGAATGGGGTCATTCGAAACGTGTTTCTTAAGTCCAGTAAATAACGGGGTTTGATTTTGGTCCATATTGTAACACCTCTTAATCATCGTAAAAGCAAGTGAATTATAGCAAAGTTATCAGGTATTGGCTAGTTTTATAAAATGCATTACTTCGTGGTAAAATGATTACGTGAGGAGGTTTTGCCATGAAATGGTCAACTCGGGTAACGGACCTGTTACACATCCAATATCCTATCGTCCAGGGAGGTTTAGCCCATTTGGCATATTCTGAGTTAGCTTCCGCAGTTTCTAATGCTGGTGGACTAGGTCAGATTACTGCTATGAGTATGGATGATGAAAACCAGCTTGAAGCGGAAATACATAAAATGAAAGTGTTGACTCCTAATCCTTTCGGAGTTAATTTTGCCATAGGACAGCATGGTAGACCCTTTAAGTCTATGGTTCAGACGGCTATCGATGCAGAAGTCCCTGTCATTTCGGTTACGGGAGGCAACCCCCAGCCGATTCTGGAAATGGTTCAGGGCAAAGGAATAAAAACCCTAGTTCTTGTGGCAGCAAAGCGGCAGGCTATCAAAGCTGAAGCTCTAGGTGCTGACGCGATTATGGTTGTAGGACAAGAAGGCGGCGGCCATATAGGCAGAGAGGATGTCGGAACAATGGTACTGACCCCTCAAGTAGTCGAAGCGGTAAATATACCTGTTATAGCTTCAGGAGGAATTGCGGATGGTAAAGGCTTGATGGCTGCTTTAGCTTTGGGTGCGGAAGGGATTGAGATGGGTACACGGTTTATTGCTACGAAAGAATGTGTGCACGCACATGATCTCTATAAACAATCTCTTATTGAAGCTGATGAGAACTCCACGGTTGTAATCAAACGTTCTCTCGGAGCTCCTGCCAGAGCTCTTAAAAATGATTGGACGGACCAGATAATAAGTTTCGAGAGCACCGAACCTGGATATGAAAAACTTAAGCCGCTTATTAGTGGTGATACAAATAGAAAGTATATTTATGAAGGAAAAGAAAAGGAAGGCTTTGCTTGGGCCGGGCAAGTAGCAGCAAGAATACACGATGTACCATCTGTAAAAGAGCTATTTGAGCGTGTATTACATGAAGCTGAAAGCATCCGCTCTAATTGGAAATAAACAAAAAGGTGGAAAACAATGAGTTATAATTACCCGATCGACGAAGTTTTTTGGTCAAAAGAAGAAATTATAGATGTCGTTAACTTTTATTCGCTAGTCGAGAAAGCGTATGAGAATAGTGTGAAAAAAGAAGATTTGCTTATAGCATATACTAGATTCAAGCAAATAGTCCCTTCTAAAAGTGAAGAGAAGCAATTGGGGGCGAAATTCGAGAAAGAGTCCGGGTATTCGTTTTATCGTACGGTCAGGCAAGCAAAAGAATCCCAATCAGGTCAGCTTATCAGAATGAAAAAATAAGAGTCGTCTTTTTAGACGACTCTTATTTCGTATATTGATATAGCGGTTGGAGAGTTTGAAAACTGCTGCGACAGAATTCCAAGAATTTTTCAGGGTCTTTAAGAATGTCATCCTCCCGGGAAATCGTACGGCCGCAAAGGATTTCAGCTTTTTTGACATTTTTCAGCCTATCCAGTATCTTCTCTAATTTTTCTTCATCTACTTCTGAATGAGGGATGGCATCAGGTTTCGTATGGTCGATAGACCATACGAAATCGTTAGGCACTAGAGAAAGTACTTCTTTTTTATTATTAAGCAAAGTTTGAGCATATTCTTCTTTGATTGGACTTTCGTATATTACGGCAAACCAAATGAATACATGAGATTCCCACATGCCAATTTGGAAATGAGGCAGCTTTTTATATCCTCTTTTATTTGAAGCAAGAGCAGCCCACGTATCATTTGGTGGATTCGTTTTTCTTCTTAAATGCTTTGCTACATGAACAAACATTTCATCTCCAGTCATTGCTGTAAGATCTGGTTCCAACTCAGTAGCGATAGCTTCTAATTTCGGTGAAATCTTTTCTCTGAGGGCTTCCATTCTATTTTCGAGTCCAGGAATAGTGAAAACGTCAAAATCTTCTTGTGTAAATCCCGTAAAGTCACTCATTAACTCAACTCCTATCTTTACTAATGTTATGTTTTCATTTGTTGTAAATCACCTTTGAAAATAAGTTCTTGTGGGACAGCCTAAGTGTCGTCAATATAGACTTTACTGTCAGCGTGATGAAAGTTTATTGATCCTATTTGTTCACCGGATCTTGTAGAGCCTTATCTCCCGCACAGCAAATAGAGAATGAATATTCAAATTTTTCCAAGTGTGGAAACGTTAAAGAAAAATCGACAAGAGACACAACAGTTCTAAACTATAAAAAATTCTACCACAACAGATCACTTTCCTTAAGTAATGTGTTTGAAAGGTTTTATAAGTGAGAAAATAGGTTATAAACTAGTAATCTTATCGAAACTTTAGAAGCTTATGGTCATATATATAATTAAAGAAGGAAAAAGGGAGGAAAGAACAGTGAAACATGTAATGGAGGCATTACGTAAAAGAGAAGCTGAAGAAAGGCTCCCCGTAATCCGCATGGAAATCGACTATGAATTAGTAGCCCTGCATGACGCTATGGTAGTTGGGGACAAGGAGCAAATTGAATTATGCAAAACTCGTCTGAAGGATCTTCATAAGCAACTCTTGGAATGGTCTGAGTAAAGAAGAGCAACCTTAAGAGGTGCTCTTTTTTTATCGGAATTGAATTATATTTGATATAATTAACAGATAATCTTACGCGAAGGAGTAATTTTTGTTTATGGATAATACTGAACGAACATTAATTTTTAATAAAGCTAAAGAATTTGTACATGAAGCGGGTGAACGTATCAGGAAGAAAATTGATGATCCGAGAACAATCGAAACCAAATCTAATCGTAATGATCTTGTCACTGAAATGGATCAAAACACTGAAAAGTTCTTTGCTGAGAAAATTAAGGAAGAATTTCCAGAGCATCTTTTATTTGGTGAAGAAGGTTTTGGAGACGATATAAAAGATTTAACAGGAACGGTTTGGATTGTGGATCCTATTGATGGAACGATGAATTTTGTGCATCAGAAAAGAAATTTTGCGATTTCTGTTGGTATATACACGGACGGAATAGGTGAAGTTGGAATTATTTATGACGTGATGCAAGATGTTATGTATACTGCTTTACGTGAGGGAGGGGCTTACAAGAACGGAGAGAAGTTAGCTGAACTAACCTATAAAAAACCTATTGAAGAGTCTATTATTGCGTTAAACACCACTTGGCTGCTTCCTGAAAACCCTCACATCGACCATATAGGAGTAGGGAATTTAGTGAAGACAATCCGAAGCACCAGATCCTATGGTTCTGCGGCTCTTGAATTAGTTTATGTAGCTGAAGGAATTTTGGATGGTTATTTAACGATGAGTCTAATGCCTTGGGATATTGCAGCCGGCCGAATCATCATTGAAGAAGTGGGGGGCATCGTTACTACTGCAGACGGGCTTGAGCTGGACATGCTGAACCGAACGAGTATGATGGCTAGCCACCCCCAAATACATTCAGGCGTCATAGAGGAATTTGTCACATTAAAAAAATAACCCATTAAAAATTCGCAGCGTGAAAGTAAGTAGTTCCGCGTTTGTGGAGAAACATACAAAATAACATACTAATTAGCAGACCAAGTCGCATATGATTTGGTCTGCTGTTTTTTTGCTCGCAGACCTACGATTATTGATACCATCATTTGAATTAGCATACAAAGTCGAATCTTAGTAATAGAGTGACAATAACTGTTGTTAACGTGCTAATGTCTATGTTGATTTTTACAGACATAGTATGGTGGAGTCTGTGAAGGATTGTTCTTAAACTATATTTAAACCGGTTGTTTTAGAAAAACTAACTATCCAATAGGCTTTTCATTTCCGTGAAAGTAAGCTAGAAATGAACCTTTTTTGCAAGAAGGTGCGTCTTCTTTATCCATGTTCGTTTTTTGTTGAGCGTTTGTTTATAGGGATAAACCGCTCAATATCAAATTTTTATCATAACTGTAGCGCAGCATCTGACATCCTGAAATCGGTGTTTCCGTACCACCTAATCATCGCAAAGAGCTCCGGGAAATTTCGAGACTCCTGTGGGAAAAGAGTGCTTGGTGAGACCCCGGAGAGCGTTAGCTCGAGGAGACTCACTGCGCTCCCACGGAAAGTGAGTGATTTCCCGGAGCTCTAAACGCTGTCAATCATAACGGAAACAGCCCGAATATCTCGAATCTGAGTCTTCCACTAAAAGGAGCTTTAGTTTAATAAGAAAATTTTACAAACAAAGACGCTGGGATAATATCCTAGCGTCTTTGTGAACATTAAGTCTTTATGGCATTTTCTGCACAGTATCAGAATTACCTTGCGAGGAAGCTGCGTTTTTTAATGAGCACTTTCTCTCTTTTTCTTTGATATCCCGAAACCCATCAATCCAAATCCAATTAAAAGAAAAGCGCCTGCAAGCCAAAAAACTTCTTGCCCGAGGGCGAAACCTACAGATATAAATGCTAATATGACAAAAAAAGCGAGAAGTATTGAGTTCCAGTTAATATTTTTCATCATTCCACTCCTAAATGTTTGAGAGACGTGTTTATAAAGCTTTTTCCTAGTAAAGTCAGTATTCATTATAAAACAAATAACTATAGATGAAAACGGTTGAAATTTATCCTGGCGAATGTGGTGGCGTAAAATTCTAAGATTTAGTATGATATGGAGAGTAATGAAGGGTAGGGAGGCATCAAGACAATTATGTCGACTTTAGAAGTACCAACAGACTTGTGGCCGATAGCAGATTTCTTTTTCAAGGGCATGGGCAGTGAAGTTAATATGAATGATGAGAGTGAAGTAGCGCTGCTTTTTCGTTCATTTTTCTTTTTATACTTAGTCACAGTAATCCTGGCAATCATAACGTTCAAATTGGGGTTCGCGAGGAAATTACCTTTAATGAAAAATATAGTCGTCTATAGTGTTCTCATCATAGGTACGTTTCTTTTAACTTTGATTTTAGGATTAAATTTACCTTTAGCAGAAAGCCTTGTCGTAGCAGCATTAATTCTTGGGATTTATCGGTTCAGACTTCATAAAGAACGCAGTAATGAGCAGCATCAGTCATAAAGAATCCCCCTGGCTTGTAAAAATGTCAGGGGGATTCTTTATTTAAGGCAGATGCTTCTCACGTTTCCTTTCGCGATTAAAGGTGAAGTGTCCTGAATTTACTCGTTTTTCTGTGTTCTTTTTTATTCTTTCATGACAGTCAGGACACATGTAAGTCGTGATTCTGCGGTTCCGGAGCCTTTTAGCTTGTAAGCAATAGCTGTCGATTGTATTAATTGAATCACATAATACACATTTCACTTTCATCTTGGTCACCTCTTTTAAAATGAATTCCTTTAATAGAACATATATTTTTTTCTGCTTATATTGATTTTTTCTTACAAAAGGTTTCTTTAATTTACATCATATCATGATTCAGAATCTCTCGCATTTTGTGGTTTAAATAAAATTCGAAAGGGAACACTTTACATACAGAAAATTTTAAGATGTTTAGAAAGGATGATAGTGTGAAGAAGCGTTGGATTTTTACAGCAGTGGGAGCCGCGACAAGCGGAGTGGCTGCATATTTATTGAAAGATGAAACTAAGAGGCAGCAAGTAGTAGATAAAGCTAAGTCGATACAAGGGAAGTTCTCTAAAGAGGAAGATATGCCGATAGAAGAAGCTGGAAACCCTGAATTGGCTGACAGTGAAAACGCAAAAATGGTTTCAGAAGGTTCTCAGTTTGGTGTTCAGTACTACAATGATTTAACTGAAAAAGAAAGAGAAATCATTGAAAAAAGTAACAGCTAAATCCCAAGGGGTTTAGCTGTTTTAATGTGGCCGGCATGGGCATATATGCGAGAGAATTTTTATTGATCCGTCGACTGTTCCTCTTGGATTTCGTCGATTTCTTTCTCTTCATTTTCAGGTATTTTTTCTTTGTTTTGATCGGTTTCTTCAGGTACATGTTCGACAGGGCCTTCGGGTAAATATCTTGCCACGATTTGGCTCAATTCATCGGTGACTGCTTCTACAGGATGCCCTTCAGCCATTTTAGAACCTAAATCCCTAATGCGTTCAACACCATCTGCATCGGCCACAATTAAGGCTTCTCTTCCATAAGGGTCATCTTTGAGAGATTCGGCAACAGAATATTTAATTATGCCGACGCGAGACCTATCCAGGTCTTTGTCGACATCGATGCCAACCACAGTAAATTTGCCGATGACTACTGCAGTTGCGTCATGGACATCAGGTATCTCGACAGCAAGTTTAGCAAGGTGACGGGCCGTTTCTTGATTCGTTTTATCTTCCCTTGGAACGGGGTCAGAGTTGCTTACATATTGCATATTTGTATTGGTGTTCGACTTTTCCTGTAACAAGGAATCACTTTCCTGCTGCTGACATGCTATTAAAAAGAGTAAACCTCCAATAATTAAGATAGGCTTCATTTGGGACCCTCGCTTCTTTTTCTATAGTGTGCGAAGGTCCAGCCATTATTATGCAAAAAGGCAGCCTTTGAAAGCTGCCTTTACTCATTATTATTGAAAAATGATTTTTTTAATTCCTTTAACGGGTGTTTGTTCTTTACTTTTATCGGCAAAATATAAATGTACCGGGCCGTCTTCCTTTAAAGGTTTACCGTCTTTGGAAAATAAGAATAATCCTTCTGCAAATCGGTCGGCATCCAGTTTATGTTCTCCGGAGTCAGTAATTAGAGTTACACTTTCGACGTGGCTTTTTGGCTCACTTGTATGGATGAAAGGCTGGATCGGCATTAAGAATGATTCTTCTAAAATGCGCTCTTTTTCTCGACGGTGCAGACTCCTGTTTACAGGTGGATTGATTTTTTGTTGATAGACTTCTCTATCAAATCGTTTGGACTGCTTTTTTAGTTCTTCATCTTTATCTTCAGGACTTGGTACAGAAGAAGGATTGAATATTTCATCGTAACTGCGTTTTCTATCATCAAAAATCCATACAGTAGGATCTAAAGTTATTGGGAATTTCACATCCCCTTGTATTTGAACGATCAAATGGAACAGCCACCTTTCTCAATTAAATAACTACACTCAAAGCATAGCAAAAAATGTAGACGATTTCACTAGGAGGAGATTGTATGAAAGATAAAATTACAAAAGATACACTGGAAAGCTGGCTGGACAACGTACGTCCCTATGCACATGATGGAAAAGTGGCTGATTATATCCCGGCATTATCCCAGCAAAACCCAGACGATTTGTCAGCTGCTATTTATTATTTAGATGATGATTGTATTCATGCTGGTGAAGTAGAAACCTGTTTTACGCTTCAAAGTATTTCAAAAGTGATCGCGCTGGCACTTGCACTTATGGACAATGGGGAAGAGTATGTTTTTAACAGGGTAGGAATGGAGCCGACTGGAGACCCGTTCCACTCTATATACCGTTTAGAACAGTACCGCCCCTCCAAACCGCTGAACCCGATGATCAATGCAGGAGCCTTAGCTGTATCCAATATGATTCACGGAGATAATCCTGCTGAGAAAGTAGGAAGGCTGCTGAGCTTTATACATGAAATGACAGACGATCACTCAATAGGAGTGAATGAAGAGGTGGCTGCATCAGAATTTCAATCCGCTTATTTAAATCGATCCTTATTATATTATTTAAAGCAGCATGATGTAATTAACGGCAGTGTGGAAGAGACGTTGGATGTTTATACGAAGCAATGTTCAATAGACGTAAACGTCAAGCAGCTCTCAAGGATTGGCGCATTATTCGCGAATGAAGGAAGGGATATAAAATCCGGGAGGAGAATTATTTCAAAACATTTTGCGAGAATATGTAAAACGTTTATGGTCACTTGCGGAATGTATGATGCTTCAGGGGCTTTTGCGATAAAAATAGGAGTTCCTGCCAAAAGTGGAGTTTCTGGTGGTGTCATGGCATCATTGAATGGTTTTGGCGGAATTGCAGTCTATGGTCCAGCCCTGGATGAGAAGGGGAATAGTGTTGTTGGAACAAAACTATTGGAGATTTTATCGAATCGTTACGATCTATCGATATTTTAGTATAACTGCAATTCCATTGTTGCATTTTTTGGTCCAAGACGATACTATTAATAGAAGATAGACTGTAAATGGAGGGGATCTTGATGTTGTCTGATGTGGCTGTGGATCACCAGGAAAAGGCCTATGCCCTTCTGAAGGCTGATGCTGATAAAATACTGCGACTAATAAAAGTTCAAATGGACAATTTGACCATGCCTCAATGTCCATTATATGAGGAAGTTTTAGATACACAAATGTTCGGGCTCTCACGAGAAATTCATTTTGCAGTTCGATTGGACTTAATTAGCGAAGAAGAAGGAAAGTCGATATTAGATAATTTAGAAAAACAACTAAATGTCTTACATGAAGCAGCGCAAAATTCGTGACAGACAAACTCAAATTACGACATTTTATGTTGTGATTTGAGTTTTTTTGTAAGGATATGTGTTGATTTTAAACGAATTTCATCTATTTACATAAAAAAAGCAGGAAAATGAAATGTACAACAAGAAAATATAAGTATAGTAGGGATGAATATTATGATAAAACGATTAAAGAGCTATGACTTCACCTTATTATTTGCTCCGATCGCTTTAGTGGCGTTTGGGACAGTCATGGTTTACAGCGCCAGTATGGTATATGGACCAGTGCGCTACGATGTATCTAGCAGCCACTATTTATTCAAGCAATTACAATGGGGGTTCATCGGTATAATACTGATGGTATTAGCCTCAATCTTTCCGTACAGACATTTCAAAAAAATGTCCAAGTTAATCGTACTTATCATGGTGATTTCCCTCGTTGGATTATTCTTTTTTGGAACGAGTGTAAATAATGCGCAATCCTGGTATAATTTAGGTTTTATGAATTTTCAACCTGCAGAATTAGCAAAACTCGGGCTGATTATATACCTTTCTTCTGTTTATGCAAAAAAACAAGATTATATAGAAAATTTTGCTAAAGCTGTGCTTCCTCCTTTAATCGTTACAGGATTTTTGCTTGCGCTTATTGTATTACAACCTGATATCGGTACGGCTGCAGTTATCGGTATGATTGCCAGCCTTTTAATTATGAGTTCAGGAATCAAGTGGAAACATATTTTGGTTCTTGTTTCAGTTACAGGACTAGTCTTGATATTGGCAGCGACACAAATGGTCACGGATGAACGTGTTGAACGTTTCACAGGAGCTTATGAACCATTCAGTGCTCCTGATGCTGATGGATATCACTTGATCCAGTCCTATGTAGCGATTGGTACGGGAGGGATTTTAGGTGAAGGATTAGGTCAGGGAGTACAAAAATTAGGCTATCTTCCTGAGCCGCATACTGATTTCATTATGGCTGTTATAGCAGAAGAACTAGGTTTTCTTGGGGTGATCATAACGATTGGTCTACTCTCTCTCATCGTTTTAAGAGGGCTGTATGTTTCGTGGAAATGTAAAGATCCATTCGGAGCATTATTAGCATTGGGAATTTCTTCGATGTTTGCTATCCAATCGGTAATAAACCTTGGAGCAATGAGCGGACTACTGCCAATCACTGGAGTGCCGCTGCCCTTAGTCAGTTACGGAGGATCATCGCTGCTTATCATGATGCTGGCATTAGGCGTTCTAAACAATGTAGCTAGAAATGTAAAAGTGAAAGAATCTGAGAAACAACAAACGTATGAACCACTTAGACAGCCCGTTCATCGTGCTGATAAACAAGGAGTGAGATCATGGCAGAATTAAAACAGATCAAAAAAGTTCTTGTAGCAAACAGGGGAGAAATCGCCATTAGAGTCTTTCGTGCTTGTACAGAATTGAATATTCGTACAGTCGCCGTCTACTCTCAAGAAGATACAGGTTCATTTCACAGATACAAAGCTGATGAGGCATACCTTGTTGGAGAAGGTAAAAAACCCATTGATGCTTATCTCGATATTGAAGGTATTATTGAAATTGCAAAAAGTGTCGGGGTGGATGCGATCCACCCTGGTTATGGATTTCTGTCTGAGAATATCAATTTTGCCAGACGCTGTGAAGAAGAGGGAATCGTATTTATAGGCCCTAGCAGTGAACATCTGAATATGTTTGGCGATAAAGTAAAAGCAAGAGATCAGGCGGTGGCAGCCAACATTCCTGTCATACCTGGTACGGACGGTCCTGTAAGCGGTTTAAATGAGATCCGTGACTTTGGCAATCAACATGGTTATCCGTTAATGATCAAAGCTGCGATGGGCGGCGGGGGCCGCGGTATGAGAATTGTAAGAAGTGAAGAAACCTTAAAAGATAGTTATGATAGGGCACGGTCAGAGGCGAAGGCGGCTTTCGGAAGTTCTGAAATGTACGTTGAGAAACTCATCGAAGAACCGAAGCACATTGAAGTTCAGATCCTAGGTGATTCAAAAGGAAATATCGTTCACTTATACGAACGCGATTGCTCTGTACAGCGTCGTCACCAGAAAGTTGTCGAAGTTGCTCCGAGTGTTTCTTTGACTGATGATTTACGAGAAGAGATTTGCGCTGCGGCTGTTCAATTGATGAAAAATATCAATTATCTGAATGCTGGAACTGTAGAATTCCTAGTTACAGGGGAAGAATTCTTCTTCATTGAAGTAAACCCACGAGTGCAAGTAGAGCATACGATCACCGAAATGATTACAGGAATTGATATCGTTCAATCGCAAATCATGATTGCTGAAGGGTATGCCCTTCATGAAAAACCGTTATCGATACCAAAACAAGCTGAAATAAAAACTCACGGATATGCAATCCAATCAAGGGTTACTACTGAAGATCCTTTAAATAATTTCATGCCTGACACAGGAAAAATAATGGCTTATAGATCAGGCGGAGGCTTTGGAGTGCGATTAGACGCAGGAAATGGATTTCAAGGAGCAGTCATTTCACCGTTTTACGATTCCCTCCTCGTCAAACTTTCCACTTGGGCTTTAAGCTTTGATCAAGCAGCTCAGAAAATGGTCAGGAACCTCAAGGAGTTCAGAATTCGAGGAATTAAAACAAACATTCCGTTTTTAGAAAACGTAATTCAGCATACGCAGTTCAAAACAGGGGAATATAATACAACATTTATCGATCGTTCTCCAGAATTGTTTGTTTTCCCAAAAAGAAAAGACCGCGGAACGAAGATGTTGTCCTACATCGCCGATCGTACTATAAACGGCTTTGAAGGGCAGGGTAATAGGAAAAAGCCGACACTTCCTTCTCCAAGGGTTCCTCATATCAATACTCTCGAGGAAATGCCTTCGGGTACAAAACAAATTTTAGACGAAAAAGGACCTGAAGGTTTAGCCAATTGGTTGATCGACCAGCAGGATGTTCTCTTAACTGATACAACTTTTCGTGATGCACACCAATCATTATTAGCTACACGTGTAAGGACAAAAGATCTTCATACTATTGCAGAACCTACCGCTAGATTATTACCAGATCTTTTCTCTTTAGAGATGTGGGGCGGGGCAACCTTTGATGTCGCTTATCGTTTTTTGAACGAAGACCCGTGGGAAAGACTTCTTAAACTGCGTAAGGATGCGCCGAATGTTTTATTTCAGATGCTCTTAAGAGCTTCAAACGCTGTTGGTTATAAGAATTATCCTGATAACTTGATCAATGAGTTCGTCGAAAAAAGCTCGAATGCGGGTATCGATGTATTCCGTATATTCGATAGTTTAAATTGGGTTGAAGGCATGAAGCTTACAATTGATGCTGTCAGGGAAAATAATAAAGTAGCTGAAGCTGCTATATGTTATACCGGCGATATCCTCGACTCCTCAAGACCGAAATATGACTTGAAATATTATCAACGCTTGGCTAAAGAATTACAGGACTCAGGTGCTCATATTCTAGGTATTAAAGATATGGCGGGATTGCTTAAGCCGGAAGCGGCTTATCAGCTTATTTCCCAGCTGAAAGAGACAATTGACATACCGATTCATTTACACACCCATGATACGAGCGGAAATGGCATATTTACATATGCTCGTGCTATTGAAGCTGGAGTGGACGTAGTGGATGTGGCAGCAGGTTCAATGGCAGGTCTTACCTCACAGCCAAGTGCTAATAGTCTTTACTACGCAATGGAACATAATGAACGCAAACCGAGAATGGACATATCCGCATATGAAAAGTTAGGGCTTTATTGGGAAGATATTCGTAAAAATTATAAAGATTTCGAAAGTGGAATGATGGCACCCCATTCAGAGGTTTACATTCATGAAATGCCAGGCGGTCAATATAGTAACCTTCAACAGCAGGCACGCGCTGTGGGTCTCGCTTCTCGCTGGGATGAAGTTAAAAGGATGTACCGTCGTGTAAACGATATGTTCGGTGATATAGTGAAAGTCACACCTTCTTCGAAAGTCGTTGGAGATATGGCCTTATTTATGGTTCAGAATGATTTGAACGAAGACGATATATATGAGCGTGGTGACTCGTTATCTTTTCCTGACAGTGTCGTAGAGTTGTTCCAGGGGTATTTAGGCCAAGCTCACGAAGGATTTCCTCCAGAATTGCAACGCATTATATTAAGAGGAAGAGAACCTTTACAGGTACGTCCCGGTGAACTGCTGGACCCTGTCGATTTTAAAGAGTTACAAGGGACCTTATTTCATAAGCTGGGCAGACAGATTACAAGCTTCGATTTAATAAGCCATGCACTTTATCCTAAAGTTTTTATGGATTTCCAAAAGTTTACTGAACAATATGGAGATATGTCCGTTTTGGATACACCGACATTTTTCTATGGTATGCGACTGGGTGAAGAAATAGAGGTGGAAATTGAACAAGGGAAAACTCTTATTGTCAAGCTCGTTTCCATCGGTGAAGCCCAGGAAGACGGAAATCGCACTGTTTATTTTGAACTGAACGGGCAGCCGAGGGAAGTAGTCATAAAAGACCAAAATGTTGCTTCCACCGTAGAGGAGCGCCCTCAAGCCGATAAATCGAATGAAAAACACATCGGAGCGAGTATGCCTGGAACGGTTATCAAAGTTTTATCAGAAAGTGGCGAAAGAGTAAAAAAAGGAGATCATTTGATGATCACAGAAGCGATGAAAATGGAAACAACTGTTCAAGCACCTTTTGATGGTGTAATCAAAGCCATATATATTAAAAATAATGAGGCAATACATGTAGGAGATTTGTTGATAGAATTTGAATAACTAAAAATGAAGGAAAATGCTAGTGTAGTGTTAGGAGATAATGAAACCTGGCGTATAATGCCGGGTTTTATTTTTGTAAAGACAGTGGGTTAGTTCACTATTTCATTTTATTTATTAACAGATTCGGCAGGATGTCTATTCAATTGTAAAACTTGAAATCTGTATCCCTTCAACCTTCACAATTTTGACACAAAAAAATAAAATTGTAATGTAGAAATAGATAGAAACTTGATTACATGATACAATTATTTTGATGTTTCTTGAGAATGTTACTTTTTTACAAGGAACTAAGACTGCTTTATAAAGATGAAACTGTGAAGCAGGAGAAGGAGGGAAGATATTTCAATGGACAATCCTAGAACAGCTGAATCACCAGCACCCCAAGTCATCAAATCGACTGTCCGGGAAACTTCATTTTTAGCTGACATTAAAAGCTTAATTAAAGTCGGGATCATAAACTCCAATTTAATTACTACTTTTACTGGCTTTTGGCTCGCTGTTTATTTTACAGGTGCCAGCTTTACTGATCAGTGGCTAACCTTCTTACTGACAATGTTCGGAACCGCTTTCGTAATTGCCGGTGGATGTATTTTAAATAACTGGTATGATAGAGATATAGACCATTTGATGGCTCGAACAGACAGCCGACCAACCGTGACGGGCTCCATACCAATTAACGTTATTAAATGGATGGGAGTCATTGTCTCTGTTCTTGGGATCATCATATTATCCTTTACGACAATTCCGGCGGCTCTCTTCGGCGCTTTCGGATGGTTCACTTATGTTGTTCTGTATACGATGTGGTCAAAGAGGAAGTATACTATTAATACAGTAATTGGAAGTTTCTCAGGAGCTGTACCGCCCTTAATAGGCTGGGCAGCAATCGACCCAGGTTTACAATTGGAAGCGGTCATTTTATTCCTGATAATGTTTATCTGGCAGACACCACACTTTCTGGCTTTAGCTATGAAAAAGAGAGACGATTATAAAGCGGCAGGGATACCTATGCTGCCTGTTGTCCATGGCTTTCGCATGACTAAAAGGCAGATAGTTATATATGTAGCCTGCCTGCTGCCATTGCCGATATATTTAGCGTCACTCGGCAGTATATTTCTATCAATAGCTTTTGCCCTTTCTCTTGGATGGCTGATCCTTGGGATTGCAGGGTTTTTCATGAAGGATGATTATAAGTGGGCAACGTGGATGTTTGTTTATTCTCTTAATTATTTGACCATCATGTTCTTAACGATGGTGTTAGTTACTTTGCCTTTCCCTTATTAGTGAAACTAGCTCATATCTTTTTATGAGCTAGTTCCTATATATATTGTTATAATTCCAAAAAAGAAAGAGAGGTATTACTCAATGAGAGGTTGGATGGGAAAGCTTCGGGCATTCTTCATTTTTAGTGCACTTACCCTTCTATTAACAGGCTGTGGTGTTGATAATCTTAGTGCTCTAAAGCCAAAAGGATACGGCTCGGATTTATTGTTTGATCTTATGATGATCAGTATTGCGATAATGCTATTTGTATTTATTATCGTTATGGCCATCTATACGTTTGTACTTATTCGTTATCGTCAGAGGAAAGGCCAGGAAGATTTCATACCTAAACAAACTGAAGGTAACAAGGCTTTGGAAGTGATTTGGACAGTTATACCTATTATATTGCTGCTTGTATTAGCTGTACCAACAGTTCAAGCTACATTTGATTTAGCTGACGAATCTACAAAAGGTGACGAAGGTGTAACTACGATTGAAGTTACCGGGAATCAATATTGGTGGCATTTCGGTTACCCGGATGACGAGATTTCTACTAGTCAGGATTTATATATTCCTACTGGTGAAAGAGTATACTTAGATATGAAATCAAGCGATGTCATTCACTCATTCTGGGTTCCATCCATTGCTGGTAAAATGGATACCAACCCTGGGGACAATGACAATACGATGTACTTAGAAGCTTATGAAGAAGGAGTCTACTGGGGACATTGCGCAGAACTATGCGGTCCATCACACTCGCTCATGGACTTTCGCGTCATCGCAGTAAGCCCTGAAGAATATGACCAGTGGAAAGAAGACATGCAGAATGTCGACCCTGAAGCAACTGCTGAAGCCCAAGAAGGTCAAGATCTTTACGAAAATAATTGCATGGGCTGTCATGCTATCGGAGACGGGGCAGCAGGACAAGGTCCTAATATGACTAACTTTGCTAATCGTACAAAGATTGCAGGAGTCATTGAACCATCAAAAGAAAATTTAGTTGATTGGATCGTAAATCCTGAGCAATTCAAACCAGGAAACCAAATGCCTGCAAATCTTGTTTCTGAAGATGAGGCGAGTCAAATTGCTGACTACCTAATGGAACTGGACCATTCAGATGTAGGTGCTAGTGCTTCAGAGGCAGAAGTTGAAGAAGAATAAATAAATGTTGAGGTTTTAAAGGGAGGTTAAAGCGTGAGTACTGCACTTGCACAGAATCGTGGACTCGGCGCTATGATTTGGGATTACTTAACAACTGTTGACCATAAAAAGATTGCCCATCTTTATTTGGTCGCTGGTGGTTTCTTCTTCCTAATCGGCGGGCTTGAAGCGATGTTAATCCGTATACAGCTAATGAAACCAGATAATGATTTCATCTCTGCTGGTCTGTACAATGAAATGATTACCATGCATGGTACAACGATGATATTCCTGGCTGCCATGCCACTTATATTTGCTTTGATGAATGCCGTGGTTCCATTACAAATTGGAGCACGGGATGTAGCTTTTCCATTTTTGAATTCACTTGGATTCTGGTTGTTTTTATTCGGCGGCGTTATTTTAAATGTTTCCTGGTTCACAGGAGGAGCTCCTGATGCAGGATGGACGAACTACGCGCCTTTATCTACCGTTTCACCAGGTCACGGTGTCGATTATTATGTTATGGGCCTTCAGATATCAGGTGCCGGTACATTAATCGGAGGGATTAACTTCCTTGTTACGATCGTGAACATGCGCGCTCCTGGTATGACTTATATGCGTATGCCGCTATTTACGTGGGCTGTTTTCGTAACTAGTGCTTTAATTTTATTTGCGTTCCCGGCTCTTACAGTTGGACTATTCTTAATGATGTTCGACCGTATGTTCGGATCGGTATTTTTTGACACGGCCGCTGGTGGAAACGCTATTATTTGGGAACACCTATTCTGGATATTCGGTCACCCCGAAGTATATATTCTCATTCTGCCTTTATTTGGGGCTTTCAGCGATATATTCTCAACTTTTTCTAAGAAGAGACTATTCGGGTACTCCGCAATGGTTTTTGCAACTGTATTGATTGGTTTTCTTGGGTTCATGGTATGGGCTCACCATATGTTTACGGTAGGTATGGGGCCAATCGCTAACTCGATTTTCGCCGTAGCTACTATGGCTATCGCGGTTCCTACAGGAATTAAAATATTCAACTGGATGTTCACCATGTGGGGAGGAAACATTAGAATGACAGCAGCTATGCTCTGGTCTGTCGCTTTTATCCCATCCTTTACTATTGGTGGTATGACAGGTGTTATGTTAGCTGCAGCTGCAGCAGATTACCAGTATCACGATACTTACTTTGTAGTCGGGCACTTCCACTATGTTATTGTAGGCGGGGTAGTATTCGGTCTGTTTGCAGCTCTTCACTACTGGTGGCCGAAAATGTTTGGAAAAATATTGAATGAAAAGCTAGGAAAGTTAGCCTTCTGGCCATTCTTTATCGGTTTTCACCTGACATTCTTTATACAACACTTTCTTGGTCTTATGGGAATGCCACGACGTTATTGGGTATTTTTAGAAGGTCAGGGGCTTGAAGCAGGAAACTTGATCAGTACGATCGGTGCTTTCTTAATGGCTATCGGAACTGTAATTTTCCTAGTGAATGTTGTCTATACAAGTGTTAAAGCTAAAAAAGTAAGCGGAGATCCTTGGGATGGTCGCACTTTGGAATGGTCTATTCCATCTCCACCGCCTCACTATAACTTCACTCAAACTCCACTTGTACGCGGTCTTGATCCGCTTTGGGTTGAGAAGAGTGAAGGCAAGAAAGGTATGACACCTGCCGAGCCATTAGGTGATATACACATGCCTAACGCATCGATATTACCGTTTCTAATTTCCCTGGGGTTATTTATAGCAGGTTTTGGATTTATCTACCAGGTAGATAATAAAGCTTGGTTAATCCTCGTATTCCTTGGTATGGGTCTTACGCTAGGTTCTATGCTGACCCGATCATTGAAAGATGATCTTGGGCATCACATTCATAAAGAAGAGCTTGAAAAAGATCTTGAAAAGGGGGCTGGTGAATAATGAGTCATGATGACGTACTCAATCCTAAGCAAATGCCACATGATCCCGAGAAAGCCACCCTCGAGGGTAAAAATAAATTTTTAGCCTTCTGGTTTTTCCTGGGAGGAGAAACAGTACTTTTCGCCAGTTTATTCGGTACTTATCTGGCTTTGAACCGCTCCACAGCTGGTGAGAATACGCCAGAAAACCTATTTGGGTTAGAGTTAGTATTCATTATGACGATGCTGCTATTAACTAGTTCACTCACTAGTGTTTATGCGATGTATCACATGAAAAACCATGATTTCAAAAAGATGCAGCTTTGGTTAGGTATAACCGTAGCATTAGGGTTAGCCTTCTTAGGATTTGAAATTTATGAGTTTGTGCATTATATACATGAGTACGAATTTACATTCAGATCTTCAGCATTTGGTTCTGCCTTTTATACCTTGGTTGGTTTTCATGGCGGGCACGTATTGTTCGGATTATGCTGGATTGTAACTTTAATGATTCGTAACTCTAAACGGGGCTTGAACCTATATAATGCGCCGAAGTTTTATATTGCAAGTCTCTACTGGCACTTTATTGATGTTGTATGGGTATTTATCTTTACTGTCGTTTACTTGATGGGAAAGGTGGGCTAAATAGTGGACAATCAATCACAAACACCACAGCAGAAAGTCGAATTTGAACGAAAGCAGCATAAAGAAGAAATGAAGCAGCAAGTCATTAGCTTCGCTTTAATGATTCTTTTCACATTCATTGCTTTCGGGATGGTTTTACTAGATATTGGCTCTGTATTTTTAGTTCCAACTTTGCTGCTGCTTGCAGTAGTTCAAGTTCTTTTCCAGCTTTATTATTTCATGCATATGAAAAATAAGGGACATGACATGGTTGCCGTTATGATGTATGGTGGGTTAGCTGTAGCGATATTAACGATAATCGCATTCACTACGATCATTTGGTGGTAGAGAGCAAAAAGACCGGAATTTCCGGTCTTTTTTGTTTGCATTTATGGAAGGCCGCACTTTATGTCCAATTTATGAACAATAAAAAATGTCTTAAGCAAGGCTCGTTTTTTATCCTGATATTCGTTAGAATAGAGTAGAACAAGTATAGGAAACTGGGGTGAGCTACAAATGTGGTTAGAACTTCAAATTTTTGGATTTCGTGCATTATGGAGTCCTTATTATTTAGTATTCATTATAGCTTTAGCTGCTATTTATTTTTATGTCACTGGGCCTAAACGTAAAAAGGGAGAAGAACGTCCTACCATTAGTCAGCAACTGATGTTTTATTCTGGACTTTTTTTACTGTATATTATCAAAGGGTCGCCTGTAGATTTATTGTCCCATATCATGTTTACAGCTCACATGACGCAAATGGCGTTATACTATTTACTTTTCCCTATATTGATCATTAAAGGTATCCCTGTATGGATTTGGAGAAAAGTATTTAGCGTGCCTATTCTGAGCAGCATCCTGCGTATCGTTACCAAACCTTTATTAGCTTTGATTGTATTTAATGGAGCGTTCTCCATTTATCACATGCCTGTTTTATTTGATTACGCAAAGTCTAATGAAGCCGCCCATACCATAATTACAACACTTATTTTACTTACGGCATTCTTTATGTGGTGGTCCGTTTTCACACCATTGAAGGAAATGGATCGCTTAAGTCCGATATTAAAGATAGGTTTTATTTTTGCTAATGGGATATTAATTACACCTGCATGCGGTTTGATCATTTTTGCTGGTACTCCTTTATATGAAACGTATACGCAATCTGGCGCCTGGATGCAGGCGATGAGTTTATGCGTTCCTGCAGATGTATTGAATGGTATTTCCAGCTCACTTAGTGGTCCAGAATATTTTACTCCTATGCCTTTAGTAGAAGACCAGCAGCTTGGTGGAATTATAATGAAAATTACACAGGAGATTATCTTCGGTGTAATGATCGCCAGGATATTCTTTACATGGTTCAATCGAGAAAGAGACACGATCGATCCACTTCCTGCAAACATTCAAACAGAATCATAGGACGGAAATAATTCATTTATTAACGATATTTCGGCTCCTTATTCTGTAAGCTTTTAAAGAGGAGAAAACATCTATGCCTTTATTGCCGACATTAAGTACATTTTTTATAGTAGTAAGCGCAATTCTCGTAGCTTTCGGTTGGGTGTTTATAGCTAAAGATAAAAGAAAAGCCCACAAACGAACTATGGTAGCTGCTTCAATCAGCGCTCTTACTTTTTTTATCATATACGTAAGTCGTACAATTTTTGTCGGGAACACAAGCTTCGGAGGTCCCGACCAAATAAAAACTTACTATACGATCTTTTTAATCTTTCACATCATTTTGGCTACCACGGGCGGAGTGTTCGGATTAGTCACATTGAATTTGGCTTTAAAAAGGAAGCTCCCTAAACATAGAAAAATCGGCCCTGTCACTAGTGTCATTTGGTTCTGTACAGCTATTACAGGCGTCATGGTTTATTTATTGCTATACATTATTTATGATGGGGGAACAACAACGAGTATGCTTAAAGCTATTTTCGGCTTCTAGAGACAGTCAGAATCATCTGGCTGTTTTTTTTATGATTTTGTTTAATAAGTATAGGAAACAGGTATACAGGTGACTATGACTAATATATTACATAAAGGAAAGGGAGTAAGAAAGTAGATGGAATTCTCATCCGCTCGAATTAAATTCGTCCCGATAACAGTAGAGTTGGCTCAAACGATAATGAAGAATCCTCTGGGATTTTATTACAAATACCGGCTTCCCTGGAATAAAAGCTGGCCGCACGATGGTTTGAAGGCGATGCTGCCTTTTTATGCAGAAGCTTTAGAAAAAGATTCTCAAATGCTGGGTTTCGGGCCGTGGATTATGATTGATGTTGATCAAGAACTAGTGATAGGAGATATAGGCTTTAAGGGTCCCCCAGATGAAGAAGGGGTGATCGAAGTGGGGTATCATGTAGTAGAAAATGAGCGAAACAAGGGCTACGCTACAGAAGCTGTTAGAGCGATGTGTGAATGGGGATTCTCACACGATAAAGTATGTAGCATCGAGGCTCAATGCGGTAAGCGGAATGTTCCCTCTCAAAAGGTTTTGATTAATAATGGCTTTTCCCAAACTTTAGTGAATCGAGATATGTTCACTTTTGAGAAGAAGAAACAAAAGAGAAACAATAAAAAATCAGAGTTTAATCAAGAAATGTAAAAAACCTTTCTCCATTCTGAGTATGGAGAAAGGTTTTTCTTCGGTTTATTTTATAATTTGAAGTTCAATTTAATGATCCCTGCTTCTTTAGCTGAATTGAACGCGATGACAAGTAGAGGCCCCAATATAAAACCTAAAATTCCTATAAGCTTAAGGCCGATATACATAGCAATGAGCGTGGCAAGAGGAGACAATCCTATATGTCTTCCCATTACTTTCGGTTCAACTGTTCTGCGGATAGCCAGTAAAACAATAGCCAGCACGGCTAATTGTCCCCCCATAGTAAAATCTCCTGTAATGAACATATAAAGTGCCCATGGCCCTAAAATCACGATAGATCCGATGATAGGGATGAAATCAACGATCCATACGATCAGAGACATGACAATAGCTACTTCAGGCGATATAAATAATAATCCGATGACGCAGACGAAGAATATAATGATGCTTACTAAAAACTGTGCCTTTAAAAAGCCGAAAACAACATAAGAAAGACGTGCATTCATAAATTTTACTTTTTCTGAAGTGGCTTCCGTGAAATTACTATGCATTTTATCTTTAAGACGCGGCAGTTCCAGCATAAATAGAAATAATGCAATTAAATAAACAAGGAAGCTCACTAAGTATTCTGGAATTTTTGCCGCAAAAGCAGCTATGTTGCTGAGCTGTAGCTTCTGGCTCAGCGTTTGTGTTGTCGAGTCGATCGTATTCATAAGTTCTATGGATACTTTATCGACGAACTCCTGGGGCATATTCTGTGTAAAGCTGTTCATATCATTTTGCCAATTTAGCAGGACGTTGTTGATCTGGTTGATGTACATCGGTGTATTGTCTGCTAATTCAACTATTTGGGTCACTGCACGTGTAACCGTATAGGCGCCGAGCATAGATATCATCACTAAAAATAATAAAAATGCAATCGTTGCAGCCATTTTTCGATTAAGTCTGAATTTAAACTGCATCCAGCGTACTGCTGGGTTTAAGAATAATGCAGTAACAAAGGCGATGATTAGTGGAACAGATACGGGAAGTATAAAATAACCCGCTATGATGAATAAAAGAGCTAAGAAAATCAGTATCCACTGACGTTTACTAAGGTAGCGGAACAATTTTGTAAATCCCCCTCTATATTAATTCGTTGACAATACTCTAAAAAAGCCGCTCACCAAACAAGGTGTGCGACTTATTCTGTATGCTGATGACTATGATTTTTGATGCTGAACTACAGCTTCTTGTAGGTTTTGAACGGCTTTATTCGCTCTTTCGATTAAACTTGAGGTGAATTCCTCTTGTTCGCCATACTCAACACCGTGTGGATAATAATGTTTTCCTAGCAAAGGGGTAACTAATTGAATGACAGCGTTCCCACGGTCTACGTCCCCTTCTATAGCATAACCTTGAATTCGAATGTAGTACGTGACGTTTTTTTCTGGAGAGTCTACCTTATAATCATAAGTCACTCGTTCGTAGTCCCAAGAACCGCCTAAAATAAATCCATTGCTTTCCATAATGTGGGTCAAAGGTTTTAAATCACAGACTAGTCCCTCGATCCCAGTACCTTCAAGTTTCATTCCTGTCACCTCGCAAATTTTATGTATATGCATTCATTCTAATATGAAACAGAGGAAGTAGCAATTTTTGAATTCCTCGTATCGCGCCATTTAATTATACTATAAATTAATGGTGTTTGCATGATTTAATCGTTCTGATTCGGGGATACTAACCAGTGAAATTTGAATAAATGAGGAGGATTTTTTCATGAAAAAGGTTAGAGACATCATGAGCACTGATTTATCGGTGTGTCAGACGAACAGCAGCTTATATGACGCAGCTAATATGATGAAACAGCAGGGTGTAGGGGCTATCCCTATCTGTGACGGCAATGGTCAAATAATGGGGATGGTTACAGATCGTGACTTAGCCGTTCGCGGTTATGCAGGTCACAGCCCTGACTCAACACCTGTTCAACAAGTGATGAGTGACAAAGTTTATAATATCAGCCCAGAAGCTAGCCTGGAAGAAGCCAGCCAAATGATGGCTGAACACCAGGTGCGCCGTCTGCCTGTCGTGGAAAATGGCAAACTTACTGGTATAATTTCACTAGGTGATCTTTCGACAGAAGAAAAATCGGATCAGGCAGCTGGAGTTGCACTGCAAGAAATTTCAGAACGTCCTGAACTTCACTAAGCTAAAAAACGGTCTCCTTATGGGAGGCCGTTTTTTATTTTGCCCTGTAAACTCGAAACCCAAGTCTTCAACGATCCTGCCATACCGTTGAATAACTTTTCATGAAAGATCAACAATGACGTTAAACTTAGCTTTTGTATTAACAAGTGATGAACGAACTGAAAAAAAATGCATAGGCTGTATTGTAGATAAGAGTAGTGAGGTGTGAGAATCATGAGTGGACACAATTTACATCCGAGTGTTCAGAAATTCAAGGCATTCGTTAAGCAGCATCCACATATTAAAGATCATCTAAGAAAAAATCACGGGCTGATTCAAAGTTATTATGAAAAGTGGATGATCCTCGGGGAAGATGATCCTTTTTGGGATACACTGCCCGACGTGAAAAATGAAGGGAAAATGTCCAAAAAAGAGTGGATGAAGCAGTTCGGTGTTTTACTTCAAGAGATTGACTGGGAAGATGTTTCAAAGCACATTGATGATCTTAATGGCGCCATCGGACAGATTCAGCAGATCATTTCAAATGTTCAGCAAGATAAACAAGAGAGAAGACCCCCAGTTGAATACCCTTACTATTAAAAAAAAGAGGCAGATGGAAGTATATTTCAATCTGCCTTGGATTTTGTTATGATAAAGGTGGAGGTGAACGCAAACCATGTTAGCAACAATGGAAATTGTCGATCTTATAGACCGTTCAGAAACCATCGGACAGATGATTATGGATTCAGAAGTCATGGCGCAGTATCATCAGGCTAAATTAGATATGGAAACTGATGAGGAAGCTCAAACTTTAATCCGTAATTTTAAAAATATAAAAGATCAGTACGAGGATGTTCAACGATTCGGTCGTTATCATCCAGATTACAATGATATCATGAAGCGCGTTCGCAGTGTGAAACGTGAAATGGATATGCATGAGAAAGTCGTTCAATATAAGAGAGCGGAAAGAGAAGTGCAAAAGTTACTTGATGAAATCAGTCAAAGTGTTGCCTTTAGTGTGAGCGAACAAATCAAAGTGCCTCGTAACGGAATGGTATTTGATTCTGGATGCGGATGTGGCAGCGGAGGAGGCTGCGGCTGTGCCTCGTAGTTTATTTATATGAGTATGATTGATGGAATACTTATCCTCTGATAAACTAAGTCTAAACTCTTAAAAAGTAGGGAACGTCATGAGAACAAAAAGACAAGGTCTGATTGTTTATTTTCAACATATGAAAAATATAAGACAAATCAAGAAACAAGGGCATTTGATTCACGCTTCAAAAAAGCATAAGTATGCTTTGATTTATGTTAATCAGGACGAAGTCGATTTTAAAATGGACAAACTGGAAAGGCTTCCATTCGTCTCTAAAGTTCTTATTTCCCATAAGCCTGACATTAGGACAGACTTCGAAAATGCAAAGCCTGATAAAGCGAAACAATACGATTATAAAATGGGTATATAGAAAAGCGGCCGTTAAAAAACGGCCGCTTTTGTTTTAACTTAATGGGGACAAGATACGGTTTGTTCTTAAGATGCCTATTAAATAGTTATAATAAAGTTCAGTTTCTGGAAACATAGTAGAAGGCTTTACTGTGAATTCAGTCACTGTCTTCCCAGCACTTTCAGCCACGGCTTGAAATAAATCGAAGCGCTTGTTTGGTTTCTCGTGGGGATTCGGTATCCCTTCCCGGCATATATAAATAGGTTGAAATTTTTGCTGCGAGGTCGGTTTCATAATGAAAGCCAGCGAAGAGACAGCCTGACTAGATTTTTCACAATAAAAAGCAATAGCATAATCAATTCGTTCGGTCATTTGTTCTCCTAATTCTAACAATTCATAGATATCTGCGTAACCTTCCCCTAATTCAATGAACTTTTGTCTCATAATAAGCCTCCCGTTTTTCATCTTTTGTTACTTTACCATTTTTTATAGTTTGTGCACCACTTGATTTTAATGATAAGTTAAAAACGAGGTTTAAAAAAGGATAAAAAAATAGGGCTGTCCATAATGGGACAGCCCTTCTTTCTGCTTTCAATAGAAAAGCAAAAAGCAAAGGGAGAGGAGAAACCGGTCGAAAAACTTATGGGGAAATAAGTCTTCACCGTTTCCAGAAGCAAAAGTCGCTGCTTCTGTTAACAGTATGACCTAAAAGGAATTTTTTATACTGATTTTTCTGTTCTTAATTAAAAATTTCCAGTGGGCGCTTAATTATGGTAGGATTATTGTGAATGTAGAGAGGGGGCCCACAATGAGAGTGATTTCAGGTGAGCACAAAGGGCGTCAGCTTAAGCCTGTACCAAACCATAAGACAAGACCGACAACAGATAAAGCTAAAGAATCCTTGTTCCAGATGATTGGACCTTTTTTTGATGGAGGATCAGCTTTGGACTTGTTTGCCGGCAGCGGTGGTCTTGGGATAGAAGCTTTAAGTCGTGGTGTAAACGATTGCATTTTTATTGACCAGCAGCAGAAAGCCGTACAGGTTATCCATCAGAATTTAGAAATGCTGCGTTTGAAAGATAGAGCAGAAGTCTTTAAAACAGATGCTTATGTGGCCATGAAGGCAGCAAGCAAAAGAGGTTTGAAATTCAATTACATATTTCTCGACCCTCCTTACAAAAAATTCTCTTATAAGGAGTTAATAGAGAAGCTTGTACAATACGACCTCTTGGCTGAAAATGTTATTATCGTTTGTGAACATGATGCTTCAGAAGAAGTACCTGATAAAGTCATGCATCTCAAACTTATGAAATCAGAAAAATATGGGAGTAACATAGGCGTGTCCATTTTTCAGTAGGAGGTTAGCTATAAATGACAAGATTAGCGATATGTCCAGGAAGTTTTGATCCAGTGACTTACGGCCACTTAGATATAATTCAGCGCGGTGCTCAAGTTTTTGACCACGTGACGGTAGCCGTTTTTAATAATCAAAGTAAAGCTCCTTTATTCGATGTAGATGAAAGAGTGGCTCTGCTTAGGGAAGTTACTAAATATTTTGATAACGTTTCTGTAGATTCTTGTAATGGATTATTGATGGATTATGCAGAAGAAAAAAATGCTCAGGCTATTATTCGCGGTTTGCGTGCTGTCAGTGATTTTGAATACGAAATGCAAATCACATCAATGAACAGAAAATTGAATCAGCAGATCGAAACATTTTTTATGATGACAAATAACCAATATTCTTTTCTAAGTTCAAGTATTGTCAAAGAGGTGGCTAAATATCGAGCGAATATTTCCGATTTAGTACCTCCTCCTGTCGAAGAAGCTTTAAAAAAGAAATATCAAAAATAAAGCAGCCTCTCAGGTCTGCTTTATTTTTTTGAATTCTAATATCAACGCCAGGACTATAGCGCTTAGGGTTAGTATCGGGCCAACAACGAACATGAAATCAAAGTAGGAGTAGTTATAGACTGACGGTTCATTAAATATTTTGACAGCTTGAAGGCTGGTCATGCTGCTCCATTTGAAAATCATAAGCATGATCAAGACAGCTGAACAACCGTGGATGATTCTAGCTATGAAGTAAGGAGTAAATCTAATATCAGTATCGGCAAGTATACTTGCAATTTGTGCCTGAATAGAGAAACCGTGAAACCCTAACATGAAGCTGACAATCGAGAGTTGCGTGACGAGTGAGGCGTTTGATGAAGTAATTTCCCCAATACCGTTTGTCATCTCGAGCATCCCCGTCAATATTGGAGTTTGAAGATCTGGTGGAACATGGACTAGCGACAGAATGTTAGAGGCGGATGAAAAAAGAATACCGTCTTGTAATAAACCGGTTAAGACGGAGAATAATATGATAAATCCCCCCACTAAAAGAAGGGTTTGTACTGATTTAATTACTGCATCGCCCAGTAATTGGCCGAAGGGTCTTTTATCTTCTAATCGAGCTAGATGGATCGCTAAAAATGCTTGTTTAAATGAAAAATCTGACGAACGGTCATTAGAACCTTGGTCGGAAAACCCATAGAATCTCATACAGACACCGACGATTAAACTTCCACCGTAATGTGCCACCGCTAAAAACACCCCTAACGCCGGGTCACCGAAAAAACCTACAGCAACAGCGCTTAAAATGAACAAAGGGCTTGAAGCGTTGGTAAAGGCAACTAATCGTTCAGCTTCGATTTGGGTGACTTGTCCTCTTTTACGCAATTCTGCTGTCCATTTAGCTCCAGCAGGATAACCGCTGGCCATGCCCATCACCCAGACAAATCCGCCTGCTCCCGGTACATTAAACAAAGGTTTCATTATTTTCTCAGATAATATCCCTACTCCATGGACAACACCAAGACCGAATAACAGCTCGGCTATTATGAAGAAAGGGAGCAGGGAGGGGAAAACGATTGTCCACCATAGGTTCAAGCCGCGCGTGCTGGCCTCAAAAGCTACATCTGGCATTTGAATAAGAGAGATGGTCAAATAAAGGGATGAAATTGTAAAAAATAATGTCTTGAAATACGACAGTACGATCACCTCAAAGATTTCTCGATTTCTGTACTTCTAAAATCATCCATAGTAAAATAGGGATAGATTTTGTAACGATTACTTATTAGTACGCTCATAAGTGCGGATCATATTCCATAAAATAAAAGGGAAAAGGTCATGAAATTACGAACTGGTCAACTGACTTATTGTTACCCAGGGGGAGATGCGGATTGAAACAGCCTAAGATCGGACTGGCTCTTGGGTCAGGCGGTGCACGTGGATTCGCTCATTTAGGTGTGCTGAAAGTACTGCATGAAAATCAGATTCCTGTACATATGATTGCGGGAAGCAGTATGGGGGCTTTGGTAGGCTCCTTGTATGCAGCTGGGCAAAAAATCGACGACTTGTACAAGTTAGCCTTTACATTTAAACGGAAATACTACCTTGATTTTACCGTTCCTAAAATGGGGTTTGTTCAGGGGCGTAGAATTAAAGAGTATATCCGTTTATTTACGTTTGGGAAAACTATAGAAGATTTCACCATTCCTATGTCTATTGTAGCTACTGATTTAACAACTGGTGGTAAGAAAATATTTCATAAAGGGCCTGCATGTGATGCGGTAAGGGCGAGTATATCGATTCCTGGCATCTTCGTACCCGAAAAAATTGACGGGCGTCTATACATTGATGGAGGGGTGATCGATCGTGTCCCTGTCTCTGTGGTGAAAGACATGGGTGCCGACATTATCATCGCAGTTGACTGTTCTCATACAGATGCAGAGCCTACGATTCACTCGATATATGACGTCATTATACAAAGCATCGATATTATGCAAGATGAATTGGCTTCAGTGACTGAGCGCTCTTCCTTCACTGATATTATGATTCGACCAGATGTAACGAAATTCAGCTCACGAGCATTTACAGACCTTCAAGAGATTGTAAAAGAAGGAGAAAAAGCAGCAGAGAATGAGATAGACAGCATCCTGAATAAGATTAGGGATTGGAAGGAGTCAACATAAGTATGAAGTCCAACAAAAGAATGATAATCACCGGTATTATAGCTGTGCTGATTGTAGCTTTTATCGGTGCATATCGCTTGCCATTCTATATATATAAGCCAGGGACAGCTGATGCTCTTGAGCCATTCGTTGAAATCGAAGGTTCATTTCCTAGTGAGGGAGATATGCATTTGGTTACAGTGAGAGGTGGACAAGCTACCCCGCTTCAATGGGTGATCGCTAAAATACGACCCTATTATGAAGTCGTTCCTATTGAACAGGTAAGACCTGAAGGTATTTCACAAGAAGAATATTTCCACGCACAGCTTCAGCTTATGGAATCTTCACAGGAAGCGGCCAAGGTCGTAGCCTATGAAACAGCTGATCGTGATATTACTATTGATTATGAGGGTGTGTTCGTCGTTAATACGCTTGAGGGGATGCCTGCAGAAGAAGAATTGCAGCCTGGAGATCAAATAGTTAGTATCAATAACCAGGAAATAAATGAATCTGCCGAACTGGTTGATTATGTGGAAGATCTGGAGGAAGGCGAAAGTGTAACCCTTTCGATAAAAAGAGAAGATGAAACACTAGAGAAAGAAATTGAAGTCGCCCCTTTCCCGAATGAACCAGATAGAGTCGGCGTCGGCATCTCATTAGTTACAGATCGTTCGGTTGAAGTCAATCCTGAAGCTGAAATTAAAAGCGGAGAAATTGGAGGACCGAGTGCGGGGTTAATGTTCTCCCTGGAAATGTACGACCGTTTGACGGAAGAGGATATAACGAAAGGTAAACAAATTGCTGGTACAGGCGAAATAGACTACGATGGAAGAGTTGGCAGGATAGGCGGAATTGATAAAAAGGTAGTAGCCGCTCATCGAGAGGGAAGTGACGTGTTTTTTGCTCCTAACGAAGGTGGAGTTGAGGGATCGAATTACGAGATCGCTAAGGAAGCTGCAGAAGATATAGGAACTGAGATGGAAATTGTTCCGGTGGATAATTTCCAGGATGCTCTTGATTATCTTGAAGAAATGGAAGCGAGTTAATCTGGATATGAAAATTAAATTGAAGGGCTGTCCTCAAAGTCTAAGAATAAGACTTTGATGGACAGCCCTTTTTCCATTTCATGTTCTGTTAAATTACAGTGTTTCACATAAGCTCCCTTTAGTGGAAGACTCAGATTCGAGATATTCGCGCTGTTTCCGTTATGAGTGACAGCGTTTAGAGCTCCGGGAATTCACTCGCTTTCCGTGGGAGCGCAGTGAGCCTCCTCGAGCTAACGCTCTCCGGGGTCTCACCAAGCACTCTTTTCCCACAGGAGTCTCGCAATTTCCCGGAGCTCTTTGCGATGATTAGGTGGTACG
>NZ_JAPVRC010000014.1 GCF_030345335.1 Halobacillus campisalis | reverse complement strand
CCTGTTCCCATGCCGAACACAGTAGTTAAGCTCTTCAGCGCCGATGGTAGTCGGGTTTACCCCCGTGAGAGTAGGACGCTGCTACGTCAATTAGAAACCTTAGAAGCTATTGCTTCTAAGGTTTTTTCTATGGAAATAAAAATCTACTCTATCTTTTTTCTTACCTTTGGTAAGATCTCCGTCTCGATGGATTATATTAATAGCCAGCGTTCAATTAATTAAGAGATAGAATCAGCTTGTTGTTTAGACTTGGAAAAGCATTGGCACTCCTGGCCAGCCATAGAAATAATCATTAACAAAAATATTTCTTAAAAAATATAGTATAGGATTCATAGATTAGGAGATACTAGAAGTAAATCAAGCTTGTCCCTTTATGAAAGGGTGAGCAGGGAGGCTATGAACCTTATGAAAGAAAAGGAATGCTGCAGTATTTGTTCAAAGAAAACGGATGACGGCCTTTATCTTCTACGTATCTATATTTGCCAGGCATGTGAAAAAGAAATGATTCAAACATCAGCTGACGATCCTAAATATCAGTTTTTTATCGAGCAAATGAATAAAGCACACCGCACGATGATTTATTCATAAAATATAGAGGCCGCTTCTGCAAAGGAGTGGCTTTTTTTCTTCTATTTCATGTAGCATGAGAGATAAAGTACACATTAATGAGGGATCACTGACATGGAGAACGAACAAAATAAAACGCCGCTCTATGATGCGTTACTTAAACATTTTCATAATGAACCGATATCTTTTCATGTGCCCGGACACAAATTTGGAGAGGTTTTCAACTCCAGGGGCCTTGATACTTTTAAAAATATACTATCCATAGACGCGACGGAAATCACGGGCCTTGATGATTTACATGGAGCAGATGGGGTCATTGAAGAAGCTCAAAAATTGGCGTCTGCTTTTTTTAATTCTGACGATACTCGCTTTTTAGTGAATGGGAGTACTTCTGGCAATTTAGCATCTATTATGGCCGTATGCCGCCCGGGAGATAAAGTAATCGTCCAAAGGAATAGTCATAAATCGATTCTTCACGGGATAGAGCTGGCAAATGCTCAGCCCGTCTTTTTGATGCCAGAGCATGAGGAGGAGACTCAGCGATATAGCCGTGTGACAGTTGATTTAGTTCAAGAAGCGCTCTCCGCATTCCCTGAGGCGAAGGCTGTGATTTTGACCTACCCCGATTATTTCGGACGTGCCTACGACATTCAGAAAATTATCGAAGTTGTTCACCGTTACGAGATCCCTGTCATAGTTGACGAAGCTCATGGGGTTCATTTTACTTTAGGGTCCCCGTTTCCTATCAGTTCTTTAGATGCGGGAGCAGACGTGGTCATTCAATCCGCTCATAAGATGGCCCCTGCGATGACGATGGCTTCTTTTTTACATAGTAGGGACAACAGGGTGGATAAGACGAGACTGTCTTATTACTTGCAGCTGTTTCAATCAAGCAGCCCGTCGTATCCCTTACTAGCAAGTCTGGACCTGGCCCGCCACTTCCTGAGTGCGTTTGGTACCCACCATAAAAAAGAAATACTGGAGCATGTGTCAGAGGTAAAAGAAGTATTAAAGGATTCGTCGTATCCATTCGAGGTTCTTCCCGCTCAAAACGTGGATGATCCGTTAAAAATTACGCTTCAAACTTTTGCTCCGTGGACGGGGTTTGAAGTGGCTAAGGAGTTAGAAGAGCAGGAAATTCATCCGGAACTGGCTACCTCTGATCAAGTTTTGTTAACGGTCGGACTGCGGTCTCATATAAAGAGCGGGATATTGAAGGAACGTCTCGAAAGGGTGAAATGGCAATTAAAAAATGAGCTCCCGCATGGTACAATAGAGGCAGAAGCGCTGAAATTTAAAAAGCTGCAGACGTTAGATATACAGTATGAAGACTTACAACATAAAACCCCTGCATTCATAGACTGGAGAGACGCTTCTGGTCGTATATGTGCGGAGTCGGTCATTCCGTACCCACCCGGTATCCCTTTAATTATGAAGGGAGAACGGATTAAGCCGGAATCGATCGATTACGTCCATGTGCTGCTTAGGCAAAACGCTCGGTTTCAAAATGAAAGAATTGGTGAGGGGATTTGGGTATATTAAAGGAGAATGGTTTTGTGGACGGACTTTTTGTGACATTTGAGGGCGGCGACGGTGCTGGTAAATCTTCTATTTTAAAAATGGTAGGAGAGCAGTTGAAAGCTGAAGGGTATTCGGTGATAGAAACACGGGAGCCTGGAGGAATACAAATTGCGGAAAGCATTCGCCAAGTCATTTTAGATAAAACCCATACGAGTATGGATGGGCGAACAGAAGCATTATTGTATGCAGCTGCGAGAAGACAGCATTTAGTGGAAAAAGTGATTCCTGCTTTGAGCGAAGGGACCATCGTGTTATGCGATCGTTTTGTTGATTCGAGTTTAGCGTATCAAGGACATGCACGCGGCTTAGGAATGGATGATGTTTTTAAGATTAACCAATTCGCGATTGAAAACCGGATGCCGGACGTGACATTATTTTTTGATATCCCGCCAGAAAAAGGATTAGAACGAATCGCCAAAAATGATGAACGTGAAAAAAACAGGCTGGACCTTGAGGCGTTAGATTTTCATAAGAAAGTATATGAAGCTTACCTTCTATTACGCCAGCGTTATCCCGACCGGATTCATTCAATTGATGCGGATCAAAATATAGAGAGTGTTTATCAGGCTGCCAGACAATCTCTGCAACCTTATTTAATAAACAGACATAAAGTTTGATATAATAATAAAAAATCAATTGGGAGGTATTTTCCAATGAAAATGATCATTGCCATCGTTCAAGATAAGGATAGCAATCGCCTGACGGACGCATTAGCAGAAAATAATTTGAAAACGACCAAGTTATCCACGACAGGCGGGTTTTTGCGTGAAGGGAATACAACCTTTATGATCGGCTGTGATGATGATGAAGTTGATGATGCACTTGGCATCATCCGCAAAAACTGCAGTCAAAGAGAGCAGATGGTTGCCCCTATTTCACCAATGGGCGGGAATGCCGACTCTTATATACCAAAGCCAGTTAAAGTAGAAGTAGGCGGTGCGACCGTATTCGTTCTGCCCATTGATTCATTTTTTCAGTTTTAAAAAGGAGCTTGCCTCATGAAAATTACGCAGGACGTCCGAACTCAATTAGAAGGAACGAAACAGCAGGCCCAGGTAAATACCAGGGGTAAACAGAGTTTCGATTCCATGGTGCAGTCCCAATCCCGTCAGCTTCAGGAAGCGCAGTTAAATCAATTGATGAAAAGCATTTCTGCTCAAGGGGAGAAGGTTGCTCGTTTTCGGTCGTTTCGGGATCTTGCGAAATACAAGCGGCTGATCAAAGATTTTCTGGAGGAGTCTGTTAAATACGGTCTGAATGTAAAGCAGACCCATAGTTTTGATTTGGATGGACGCAGCCGAAAGTTAACGATTGTAGAAGCGGTCGATGAACGCTTGGCTGAGCTGACGGAAGCCGTCATGGATCAGGAAAAGCAGTCCATCGATTTGCTCGGCATTATCGGTGAAATCAAAGGATTATTAATTAATTTATATACTTAAGGACGGAAACATTATGCCATCATGGACGGATATGAAAGAAACGCAGCCGCTCGTGGCTCAGATGCTGGTCAACAGCTTTAAAAAAGACCGAATTTCCCATGCTTATCTTTTTCAAGGGGATAAGGGAACAGGCAAACGGGAAATGAGCACGTTATTTGCGAAGAGTATTTTTTGTAAAGAAAGAGAAGGTGCTGAACCTTGTCAGACGTGTGTGAATTGCAAACGAATCGATTCCGGCAATCACCCTGACCTGCACTGGGTTTCGCCTGACGGGCAGTCTATTAAAAAAGAACAAATCCTTAACTTACAAAAAGAATTTACGTATACAGGGATGGAGTCGAATCTCAAAGTCTATATTATCGTCGATGCGGATAAAATGACGACAAATGCGTCAAACCGTCTGCTGAAATTCCTTGAGGAGCCGAACCAGCAGACGACAGCTATGCTACTGACAGAAAATAGTCAATCTATGCTGGATACGATTCGTTCCAGGTGTCAATTGCTCGCTTTTCAACCGTTGAATCCGGAAAGGGTTGAAAAGGAATTAGAGGATCTCGGAGTTTCGACATCAAACGCCAAAATTCTCGCCTCTCTTACGAATAACCTCCAGGAAGCACAGGAATTAAATGATGAAGACTGGTTTGCTAATGTGCGAAAATTAGTGATACAATTAGTTGAAGTGCTTCTCAACAAACCAAACGAAGGACTTTTATTTATCAACCATCAGTGGATGCCTCATTTTAAAGAAAGAAAGCAGCTTCAAATCGGATTAGATGTACTTATGCTCTGGTTCCAAGATTTGATTCATCAAGATTTGGACCGAGAACAAGCGATTGTGTTTACCCAAGAAAGAGAAAAAAGGGACCAGGCAGTATTAAGATGGTCACGTCAATCCGCTGCTCAATCTTTATCATTGATTTTAGAGGCGAAGCGAAAAATAAATCAGAATGTCCATCCGACGTTAGTGATGGAACAGCTTACACTTCAACTGCAGAGGTGATTTTATAGTGATCGAAGTTGTAGGTGTCCGATTCAAACAGGCGGGGAAGATCTATTATTTTGATCCAGGCGATTTGAAAATGACGACGGAAGATTACGTCATTGTAGAAACGGTCCGAGGGATTGAATTTGGAAAAGTAGTGATTGCCAATAGGACGGTCGACGAAGAGGATGTTGTCCTTCCTTTGAAAAAGGTGATGCGTTTAGCCGATGAAAAAGATAAAATATCGGTCGACGAAAATACCGAAATTTCCGAAGAAGCTTACCGCGTTTGTGGGATGAAGATACGTGAACATAAATTAGATATGAACTTAGTGGATGTGGAATATACATTTGATCGAAAAAAAGTCATTTTTTATTTTACAGCCGATGGCCGGGTGGATTTCCGTACGCTAGTAAAAGACTTAGCTTCCGTATTTAAGACGCGGATTGAACTTCGTCAAATTGGCGTACGAGATGAAGCGAAGATGCTAGGTGGTATAGGACCTTGTGGGCGTATGCTTTGCTGCTCCACATTTTTAGGTGATTTTGAACCGGTTTCGATTAAGATGGCAAAAGATCAGAATTTATCTTTGAATCCGGCGAAGATTTCCGGATTGTGCGGCCGTTTAATGTGCTGCCTTAAGTACGAAAATGATGATTACGAATCCGCAAAACGAGAGCTTCCAGACGTAGGGGAACGCATAGCGACATCTTACGGAAAAGGTAAAGTAGTAGGCCTTAACATGTTAGAGCGCCTGGTACAGGTAGAATTCCGTGAACAAGAAAGGACGCTTGAATATTCCTTGCAGGAGCTGATCGATGAGGGAGTCGTTCAAACTGAAGCCACAGAATGACGGGGTGGAATCAAGCGTGAACAAGAAAGCTATATTTGAACAAGTATCGCATTTAGAAACGCAAATCGGCGAGCTTTATGAGCAATTAGGTGACTTAAAAGCACAGCTTGCTTATTTATTAGAGGAAAACCAGCACTTGTCGCTTGAAAACCATCATTTACGTCAGAGATTAGACCACGAGAATGAAAGTGAGCAAAAATCTCGGAGTAAGAATGAAAAAGGCGCAGTTGTCGGGGAAGGATATGACAATCTAGCCCGTTTATACGAAGAAGGGTTCCATATTTGTAATCTGCATTTTGGCAGTCCACGTGATGAAGATTGTTTGTTTTGCCTCTCATTTCTAAATAAGAAATAGATTTTTGGTCCAAGCCTTTCCTTGCTCAGCCGAGGAAGGGCTCTCTTTTTATCAGCAGTTAACGGGAACCTTAAGGTTATCTGGTTTCATTTTATAAAAGGAAGTGCAAGCGTATGGTTCAGTTAAAAGGTGACGAACGGATTGATTTTTTACTAGCAGAAGAAAATATGAGGATTATCCAGAGTGATCAGGTGTTCGCTTTCTCTATAGATGCCGTCTTATTGGCCAGGTTCACCTCCGTACCGCGGACAAGGGGAAGGATCCTCGATTTATGTACAGGGAATGGTGTGATTCCTCTGTTCCTCTCACGCCGATCTAAAGTGGATATAACAGGAGTGGAAATTCAAGAAAGATTGTATGATATGGCTCTTAGGAATATAAAATTGAATAACTTACATGAACGATTACATATGGTTCATGGGGATCTAAAAGACATGCCCTCTCACTTAGGGAATGGACGTTTTGATTTGGTGACGTGTAACCCCCCTTATTTTCCCACTCCGGCTCATGACAAAAGAAATCTGAATGAGCATTTAGCTATTGCACGCCATGAAATCTACTGTTCTTTAGAGGATGTAGTGAAGTCCTGCAGCCGATTGACGAAATCGGGAGGAAAGGTGTCTATGGTACATCGCCCTGGACGTCTCGCAGATATCATCACATTATTCCGTAAGTATCAGTTGGAACCAAAGCGTCTGCAGTTTGTACATCCGAAAAAAGGGAAGGAAGCGAATGTCTTATTGATTGAGGCGTCCCGTGATGGGAAGCCGGACTTGAAAATCCTTCCGCCCCTTTATACTCATAATGAAAACGGGGAATACAGTCACGAGTTCCGGGAGATTTTATATGGAAAGTAAACATGCTGTATACATGATTCGATGTAAGGACGGTTCATTGTACACAGGCTACACGAATGACCTGAACGCCCGGTTACAAAAGCATGCGGACGGCAAAGGGGCCAAGTACACTAGAGGGCGTGGTCCATTTACGTTAGAGTACTGTCAAACCTTTGCAAGTAAGACGGAAGCGATGCAGCAAGAGTATCAGATTAAGCAATGGCCGCGTGTAAAAAAAGAAGAATGGATTGTGCTTAAGAATGGAGGCGAACGCGATGCATATTCAAAAGAGCTATATTCCTCATGATGGTTTAGGAACGCTGTATATTGTGCCTACCCCGATCGGAAATTTGGAGGATATGACGTACCGGGCAGTTTCGGTCCTTCATGATGTCGACCGGATAGCTGCTGAGGATACGAGAAACACGAAAAAGCTGTTAAATCATTTTGAAATCCATACCCCGTTAATTAGTTATCACGAGCATAATAAACATACCCGGGGCGAGCAGCTGATATCAAGCCTACTTGCTGGGGAAAGCTTAGCGGTCGTCAGCGATGCCGGTATGCCCGGGATTTCGGATCCTGGAGCGGATCTCGTTAAATCAGCTCAAGAAGAAAGCATTCCTGTCGTCGTTCTTCCCGGGTCGAATGCGGCCCTTCCTGCCTTAATCGGTTCAGGACTTTCGACGGATAAGTTTTATTTTTGTGGCTTTTTGCCACGAAAGAAAAAAGAAAGGCTGGCTGAACTTCAGACGTTAGAAAATGATTCGGCTACCCTCATATTTTACGAATCTCCCCACCGGTTAAAAGACATGCTGGCTGATACTTATCAGCAGTTAGGAAACCGGCAGGCAGCTTTAGCTAGAGAACTTACAAAGAAATACGAAGAATACATCAGGGGCTCTTTACAAGAATTGATATCCTGGGCTGACGAGCAGGAACTGCGGGGGGAATTCTGTATCGTTGTTGAGGGGACCGAAGAAGAAACAGAAACGGACCAATTCTGGTGGAGTCATTTATCGACAGTCGAACATGTCGATTATTATATTGACGAACAAGGATTGAAATCGAAGCAGGCTATTAAAAATACGGCGGTTGACCGAAAGATGCAAAAGCGGGATGTGTACCAGGCGTACCACGTAGAAGAATAAAAATTAGAGCCCTTACTGCCTGGACAGTAAGGGCTCTTCTTAGCTAGAACATATGTCAAAAAGTTATGAGTGTTTTAATTAACCAGTTGTGTAACGGTATCTCTATTTTTTATGTTACTTGTCGATTTGACCTTGAATTTCTTTAAGAAGCATTTGTGCTCCTTCTTGGCTCAATACCAAATTGCCATTTGCAAGTTTCATATTATCATCAGAAACTTCCCCGGTTACATGGCATGTCATGTTCGGCTTGTATTTCTTTAGAACGATGCGATCATCATCCACATAGATTTCAAGCGCGTCTTTTTCATTGATTCCTAGAGTACGACGAAGTTCAATTGGAATAACTACCCTTCCTAGTTCGTCAACTTTACGTACAATACCTGTAGATTTCATTTGTTTATCTCCCCTCAATCAAAGTTATTCGTCAAAAATCGACATATGTCTCGCTAATAATAGTACCAACGTTTCCCAAACCTGTCAATTCACTTAATTTCCAAAAGGACCAAAATTCATCATACCTATATGGGTATATAGAAGTGGTTATGACTGACCTTCCACTTTTAAGAACAATCTTCGACAAAATTCGTCATTCCAAAATTGGTTCAATTATCCAACGTGTTATACTATTGAATTTTACCAGATTATACCTTGCCGATAAACAATTTCAGCTTCAAGATTATATGATTTTTTTGACATTTCAGTGAAGTATTCGGTATATTTTAGAGTTAGAAATGGTTATAAAGAAATTAAAGAAAAAGAATGGTACAATACTCTGTATGAATGTTGAAATTAAGGAGGGCACATGATGTCGGAAGAGAAAAAGACCTTTTACATTAGTACACCCATTTATTACCCAAGCGGTAATTTGCATATAGGACATGCTTATACCACAGTAGCAGGAGATGCGATGGCACGATATAAGCGTCTGCAAGGATACGATGTCATGTATCTGACCGGAACGGACGAGCACGGACAGAAGATTCAGCGTAAGGCAGAGGATGCAGGCGTCACTCCTCAAGCGTATGTGGACGATATTGTGTCTGGAATTAATGATTTATGGGATAAGCTTGATATCTCTTATGATGATTTCATTCGTACCACTCAGGATCGTCACAAGAAAGTCGTCGCTAAAATATTCGACTATCTATTAAAAAAAGGTGACATTTACCTTGATGAATATGAGGGATGGTACTGCACTCCGTGTGAATCATTCTTTACAGAACGTCAGCTTGATAACGGGCACTGTCCAGACTGCGGTGGCGACGTTGAAAAAGTGAAAGAAGAATCTTACTTCTTTAAAATGAGCAAGTATGTAGATCAGCTGCTTGAATTTTACGAAAACAATCCAACGTTTATCCAGCCGGAAAGCCGTAAAAATGAAATGATCAATAATTTCATCAAACCTGGGCTTGAAGACTTAGCGGTTTCAAGAACGACATTTGATTGGGGAGTAAAAGTTCCTTCTAATGAAAAACATGTCGTTTACGTATGGATCGATGCACTGAGTAATTACATTTCAGCTTTAGGCTTCGACAGTGAAAACGATGAACTGTATCAAAAATATTGGCCGGCGGATGTTCACCTCGTCGGGAAGGAAATTGTGCGTTTCCACACGATTTATTGGCCGATCATGCTGATGGCCCTGGATCTGCCTCTGCCGAAAAAAGTATTCGCGCATGGATGGATTTTGATGAAAGACGGGAAAATGTCCAAGTCCAAAGGAAACGTAGTGGATCCTGTACAATTAAGTGACCGCTATGGTTTAGATGCACTTCGTTATTACTTGCTAAGAGAAGTACCATTCGGTTCTGATGGAGTGTTCACGCCAGAAGCTTTCGTGGAGCGGACAAACTACGACCTTGCGAATGACTTAGGCAACCTTCTCAATCGGACGGTCGCGATGGTGAGCAAGTATTTTGATGGAGAGATACCTAAACTGACCCTTTCAGAGGATGAATTTGATAAGCAGTTGGAAACGCTGGCTGCAGAAACAAAAACTTCTGTGGAAGAGGCGCTTGAAAACATGGAGTTTTCTGTTGCCTTAGCAGACTTGTGGAAATTCATCAGCCGCACGAACAAGTATATTGATGAAACTCAGCCATGGGTATTAGCAAAAGATGAAGCTAAGAAGGAACGTTTAGGTAACGTGATGGCTCACCTGACGGAATCACTGCGTCATACCGCTGTTATGCTTCAGCCGTTTTTAACAGGTACTCCTGAGAAAATCTTTCAACAGTTAGGGGTTTCTCAAGAAGATGAGTACAAATCCTGGAGCAGTATTTCAGAATTTAAAGGTCTTCCTGAAGGAACGACTGTACAAAAGGATGACCCTATCTTCCCTCGTCTCGATGCAGAGGAAGAGGTGCAGATCATTAAAGATATGATGAAAAAGCCAGCCCCAGCGCCTGAGAAGAAGCCGGAAGAGAAAAACAATCAACCGGAAGAAGTCACGATCGATGATTTTATGAAGCTCGATTTCCGAGTAGCAGAAGTCACTAAGGTCGAAAAAGTGAAAAAAGCAGACAAGCTGCTGAAGCTTCAGCTCGACTTAGGAGAAGAGAAACGTCAAGTGGTTTCGGGAATCGCTGAGCACTATGGTGAAGAGGAACTTACCGGCAAGAAAGTGATTTGTGTAACAAATCTTAAGCCTGTTAAATTAAAAGGCGAACTATCTCAAGGAATGATTTTGGCTGGTGAAGATGACCAAGGCAAACTGGCTCTGGCCTCCATTGATCAAACACTTGCGAACGGTTCCAAAGTTAAATAAATTATAAAGGGGAAAAGCACTACGAGGCTTTTCCCCTTTTCCGTTAATCAGAAGGAGGACTCACCATGTTATTTGATACTCACGTACATTTGAATGCTGATCAATTCAACGAAGACCGAGAAGAAACGATCGCGCGCGCTCGCGAGGCGGGTGTTCAATATATGACAGTCGTCGGCTTTGACCGTAAAACCATCCCTCTGGCTATTCAAATAGCTGAAGATTATGACCACATGTATGCAGCGGTCGGCTGGCATCCTGTGGACGCTATCGACATGACAGAAGAAGATCTTCAGTGGATAGAAGAGCTGTCTTCTCATCCTAAAGTTGTGGCTATAGGTGAAATGGGACTTGATTACCACTGGGATAAGTCTCCTGCAGACGTGCAGAAAGAAGTGTTCCGCAAACAAATTCGTCTGGCTAAAAAAGTGAAGATGCCGATTATCATTCATAATCGGGAAGCAACGGACGATATCGTCGAGATTTTAAAAGAAGAAAATGCTGCTGAGGTAGGAGGAATCATGCACTGTTACAGTGGGCCTGTAGAAACGGCTAAAGAGTGTGTGGATATGAACTTCATGATTTCCTTAGGAGGTCCTGTCACTTTCAAAAACGCAAAGCTGCCTAAAGAAGTAGCGAAGGCCATTGATTTAGAGCATTTACTTGTCGAAACGGATTGTCCATTTTTAGCACCACACCCTAATCGTGGCAAGCGTAACGAGCCTGCTTACGTGAAGCTGGTGGCTGAACAAATAGCTGAATTAAAGGGACTAACTTACGAAGAAGTAACTCAACGAACTACTGAGAATGCTTTCAAGTTTTTCCGTATTAATTCATAAATTGGAGGACTTTAGCACTAATGTTACAAAAATGTTGTCTATATGTATAGGAACTGTAACATCCTTGTTATGTTAATTGTATAGGTAAAAGTGCATAATATGAAGAGTCAGCTGACGTTAAGCTGGCTCCTTTTTTTATTTTAAATGGGTATACATATAAGTTACTTGTTTTTAAAACTTAGTTTCGAGCCATAGTGGGAATTTAGGGCTCCAGGAAAGCGAGCCCATTCCTATAAACGCCTTCCACTTATTACGTTGACGGGACTCCCGGACGAGCTTTATTTCAATAAACTTGATGAAAATGATTTGTCATATTACTAGAAAAACATGGGGATAGGAAAGGAAGATGGAACTATGAAACTAATAAATAATGTGAGGACAGTGCTAAGCTCTGTTATTTTGTGGACTTTCATAACATCCATCGTTTCTATTACCTTTCTTGGTTTTATCACGTATGAAGCAACAAAGGCTTCTGTAAAAGTGACAAGTGATGAGGGGACCGAAGTGGTTCGTACGCATGCCGGGACTTTTGGAGAACTATTGAATGAACTTGGAATCAGCCCGCAGTCATATGATGAAATGTCCCATGAGTTGGAGGACCCGCTTCAATTCGGTATGGATGTAGCATACATAGAGTCACAAGCTTTAAACGTAACTATTGGGGATAATACGAAGAGATTCTATACGACAGCAAACACCGTTGGTGAATTTTTTGAGGATCACGACCTTCAAGTAAAAGAGCAAGATAAAGTTTCTCATAAATCCTCAGAGACGATTCACTCAAATATGGATATTAATATACAAAAAGCGGTGCAAATCACCGTGGATGATGGAGGCGATGTTCAAGACGTTTGGACAACAGCTTCTACTGTAGGAGATTTTTTGAATGAAGAAAATATAACGTTAGATGAAATGGACAAGCTTAATCTTGGTAAAGAGCAAGGCTTGAAGCAAGGCGAACAAATCTCGATCACCCGCCTCGAGAAGGCTACGGAAGAAGTCGAAGAAAACCTTGGTTATTCCGTCATCACAGAAAAAGACCCATCCTTACCTGAAGGCGAAGAGAAAGTGGTTTCTACTGGAACAGAGGGGAAAGTCGTCAAAGAATATGAAATCATCATTGAAAACGGTGAAGAGATAAAGCGTGAACTCGTTCATGAAGATGTGATCAAAGAGAGTAAAGATAGAATTATTGCAATTGGATCAAAACAGAAGCCATCTGAGAAGAGTTCAAGGTCTGTGGCAGACTCCAAAAAGAAAGATTCCAAATCAGAGCCGAAAGCTGTAGCTTCAGCCTCTTCCAAAACGAAGACTACCTCAAAAGGCAGCCAGGAGAAGAAGAACGGGAAAACACTGAAGATGAAAGCTACGGCGTATACAGCTGACTGTACAGGGTGCTCTGGGAAAACGGCAACAGGAATCAATTTAAAAGCAGACCCGAACAAAAAAGTCATCGCTGTAGATCCAAGCATCATTCCTCTTGGGAGTGAAGTGTGGGTTGAAGGGTACGGTAATGCTATTGCAGGTGATACCGGTGGAGCGATACAAGGAAAGAAAATCGACGTCCATGTCCCTTCTAAAAGTGAAGCGTACAGTTTTGGGAATAAGACTGTGGAAGTGAAAGTACTGGATTAAAGAAAAGCGGAGGGGAGTCCCTCTGCTTTTTTTGATGAGATCTTATGATATTCCACTGCAAGACTGCGAAACCGACCTCGTTTCCATGGAAAATCAAAGCAGAGATTGAGGGGAAAAGGACGACTGGCTTTTGTCCCGCCTATTCAAGTCGTGGTATGCTATGGAAGAATTCAATCAGTGGAGGAAAGACGTGTGAGAATTAAAGAAGTGATTGTAGTTGAAGGTCGAGATGATACAGCGAGAATCCGGCAGGCCGTCGATGCAGATACGATCGAAACGAACGGCTCAGCTATTGATGAAGAAGTACTGAAGCGCATTTCTCATGCCCAGCAAAAACGCGGCGTGATTATTTTTACAGATCCGGATTCTCCAGGAGAGCGCATCAGGCACATCGTTACTGAACATGTGCCTGGCTGTAAACATGCGTTTCTGCCAAAAGAATCAGCAAGAGCCAAAAGAAATAAAGGGATTGGTGTGGAGCACTCCTCTCTTGAGGACATTAGACAAGCTTTATCCAGTGTATATGAGCTGACCGAATCGACATATAACAGCATTACAAAGGAAGAATTGTTGTCTTACGGGCTGATAGGAGGGGCTATGGCCAATCAGCGCAGAGAGAAGCTGGGACTGGCTCTGAAAATAGGCAAAACGAACGGCAAACAGCTGCTCAAGCGGTTGAATATGTTTCAAATCACCCAAAAGCAGTTAGAAGAAGCGATGGACCAAATCGTTCAGGAGGAAGAAAATGAAAAGTAAAGCGGTAGCTACACCGAAACGAACAAAGGAAATACTAGAGACCTACGGATTTTCTTTTAAGAAAAGCTTAGGTCAGAACTTTCTGATTGATGTCAATATACTTAGAAACATCATAGAACATGCAGGGATCGACGAGGAAGCGGCCGCAATTGAAATCGGGCCGGGCATCGGCGCTTTGACTGAGCAGTTAGCCCAGCATGCCGACCGCGTAGTGGCATTTGAAATCGATCAGCGTCTTGTCCCGATATTGGATGAAACTCTTCAGGACTACAGCAATGTCACCATTATCAATGAGGATATTTTACAAGCTGATGTGGAAAATGTCATCGCTGAACATTTCAAGGAAGGGCAGCCGATCCGTGTCGTTGCCAACCTTCCATACTATATTACGACTCCAATATTGATGAAGCTGTTGATGGATCGCCTTCCCGTGGACAGCATTACGGTTATGATTCAGAAGGAAGTAGCTGAACGTATGGCGGCCAAGCCTAATTCTAAGAGCTATGGGTCTTTATCAATCGCCGTTCAATATTATACAGAGGCTGCTGTCGTCATGAATGTTCCAAAGACGGTCTTCATGCCTCAGCCCAATGTAGATTCTTCGGTCCTTCATTTGGAAATGCGGAAACAACCGCCCGTTGAAGTCGATGATGAGGAATTTTTCTTTAATTTAGTGCAGGCTACGTTCGGCCAGCGGAGAAAAACTTTGATGAACAATTTGGCCCGTCACTTTAAAGGTTCACTGGAAAAAGAAGAGATTCGAGCGAAGCTTGAAGCGGCAGAAATAGACCCTAAGCGCAGAGGGGAATCTTTATCCATGCAGGAGTTCGCCACACTCGCTCATCATTTTTATCAAAAGCTGCATTAAATTTCCGTGTTGATATTCTAGGGTCCTCAGTTTCGAGATATCGTGTGAACTTAGGGGCTGCAGGAAACGGTTCGCTTTCCGTGGGGGTGGACGCTGAGCCACCTCGAGCTTCGCTCTCCGGGGTCTCACCTGTCCCGCTAATCCCACAGGAGTCTCACCGTTTCCCTCCGCCCCTCCACCTGGTAAGTATCTCGAAACCACTTTTAGGAAAAGCAAACGTTGATGTTGTATGATGATTCTTTTAACTTGGGTTCCGTGTAGAAAATTTTACTGTAAGGAGCTGTCGGAGGTAAAGGGAACACGAAGAACGTAGTGATCTGCTGTTGACTTATCGTACAGACGTGAAAGAAGTCTCGTTTGCCACTGACACTGGAGTTAGATAGCACTTATTTTGTTTATGCAATGGTTTACTAATTTGGCTTATACCCTTTCTACGAATGTTGGAACATGAGGTCTTTTTTTCTTCTAATGTCAGTGTTCCGTCTCTTTTAAAATTAGGTGGTTTTAGGAATGGGGGAGACTCCTGTGGGATGAGAGTGATTGGTGAGATCCCGGAAGGCGTCAGCCTGAGGAAGCTCACTGCACTCCCACGGAAAGCGATCCCATTCCTGAAACCACCTTCCACTCAATTAAGTAGACGGAACAGCCAGAAGGTATTGAAGCAGAGTATTCCACAATTCTTCCATTTCATTGAATAACTCTCCTATGAAAAATAATCCATAGCGTTATACATAGATTTCTCAAAACTAATGGTCTACTCGTATCTCTAAAGTCATAATCCCCATCTTCTTGATCAACGCCTCCTGTCTATTGAAGGATACCAACTATTCCCTAAGTATATCCCTCCCCTCCACCACACTTCCATTTTCAAATTGAAAAATAAACGAACCAATGATTTTTACTTAGCTTCTTCACAAGTAACAGGTGAGAAATTCCTACATAGACTACTGTAGTGCTTGTTGCGAGGTGGGATGCTAGTGTTAACACATGGAGACTTAGTTACAAGAACATCATATAATCATGACGTTTTGTTCAGAGTTAAATCTATAGAGGGCTCCTTGGTTAAATTAATCGGTGAACACGTCCGTCTTGAAGCGGATGCCCCTCTGGAAGATTTAAATAAAGTGTCCGGTTCTGAATATCTTGAAAGAAAAACACATATAAATAAACAAGAGGCTTGTTCATACCGCTTATTTCGCCAGGATTACCGACTGCTTAAAGAGAAACGTGAGGTAGAAGCTGGAGGAAGTTATCAGGATTCGGATGAGAAATCTAATTATTTTCAAATATCACCCAGGATACTCCATATTGACGGCGATCCTTTGTTTTTGAAAAAATGCGTCCAGTTGTATGAACAGTTAGGTTTACAGGTGCACGGACAATACATTCAAGAAAAAAATATGCCGCTCGAGGTGGTGGCGCTCGTTAAAAAAATTCAGCCTGAAATCGTAGTGCTGACCGGACATGATGCATACTCGAAATCGAAAGGTTCCACCAAAGATCTAGAGTCCTATCGTCATTCGCGCTATTTTGTTGAGGCTGTAAGGAATCTTAGACAGCACTATCCTCATTTTGACCAATTGGTTATATTCGCCGGAGCCTGCCAGTCTCATTTCGAGTCCCTCATTAAGGCAGGAGCCAACTTTGCAAGCTCCCCAGCACGAGTGAACATCCACGCCATCGATCCAGTTTACGTGGCCGCCAGGATAGCTTATACGTCGTTTATGGACCATATTAACATATGGGATGTTGTGCGAAATACGATCAGTGGAGAAAAGGGTTTGGGTGGTTTACAGACGCGAGGATTATTAAGAATCGGAATGCCTTACTCTGAGGATGTCGAAAATTAGCGTCTCATTGTTGATTATAGAGGGGCATATCAAGTTTTGCCTGCTGACGAATGCAAATAATTAAAAAATCTAAAATAACCTCTAATCTATGAGTTATTATATTGACATTGATTTTGCCCTACTGGTATAATTGAATATTTTATTTGACTTTGACCGAGAATGATGATATTATAATCATTAGTGAGGTGGAGTATAGTGGCTAAAACGTTAGTAGAAATCAAACAATCCCTTGAGGGACAGATTGGCAAACGTTTAACATTAAAGGCAAACGGCGGACGCCGTAAGACCATTGAACGTTCAGGTGTGCTTGCTGAGACATATCCAGCTGTTTTTATTGTTGAATTAGACCAAGAAGAAAATGCTTTCGAACGTGTATCATATAGTTATGCAGATGTACTCACAGAGACAGTCGAATTAAGCTTCGACGACCTATCAACAATGGCTATGGAGCAGTAGACCCCTTAGGGTTGCTGCTTTTTTATTTTACATAAACTTTATCGGTTCCCTGCTGGTCAAAGTTACTAAAGCTTCCTGCAGTTGCCGGAATGAAATGCGCGTCCTGTTTCATACTAAGCTTGTCGTAGCTAAGTGATGGCGAAAGGAGCTGAAAGCGATGGGGCGCAGAAGTATCATGTCCGATTCGTTTAAAGAAGAAATCGCAAAAGAACTTGGATTTTACGACAAAGTGCAGAAAGACGGCTGGGGCGGTATTACAACCCGTGAGGCTGGAAACATGGTTAAGCGTGCGATCCAGATGGCTGAAGAGCAGATGCTCAAAGACCGGCAATAAGTAAGGTGTACCTCTCCGTATGATTTACCATGCGGGGAGGATTTTTCGTTTAGAGTTACTGAAACGACCGCTTTCCCGTCTGTATAAGTTCTCCATATGCATGTATTTTATGGTACAATGCTTGGAGGGATTATGAGGAAGGGAGGTGTAGATGTGGTTGTTTTAGAGAAGGCACCGGCCAAAATTAATTTGTCTCTTGATGTTTTACATAAACGCAATGATGGATTTCATGAGGTGGAAATGGTGATGACTACTGTCGATCTTGCCGACCGCATTGAATTGAAGTTATTGCCGTACGACAAAATTAAAGTGGAGTCAGAAAGCAGGTTCGTTCCGAATGATGAGAGGAATCTGGCTTACCGCGCGGCGAAACTAATGAAGGACCATTTTAAAATTAAAAAAGGCGTAAGGATCTTCATTGAGAAGAACATTCCTGTAGCTGCCGGCCTTGCGGGAGGGAGCAGCGATGCCGCTGCTGTACTTCGTGGAGTCAATAAGCTTTGGAAGATTGGAGCAAGCTTAGATGAATTGGCGGAACTGGGAGCAAAAATCGGTTCGGATGTTTCTTTTTGTGTCTATGGAGGGACTGCTCTGGCTAAAGGCCGCGGTGAGCAGATATTGGAATTGCCGGCTCCGCCTCCATGCTGGGTAGTGCTGGCTAAGCCTGCTATCGGCGTATCCACTCAGACGGTCTATCAAAAGCTGAACATTAAGCAGGCGGAGCATCCGGATACACAGTCGATGATCGCGGCATTAGAAGAACAAAGCTTTGAGAAGATATGTGCCCAAGTGGGAAATACGCTGGAAGGTGTAACTACAAGACTCCATCCTGAAGTCAATCAAATTAAAGAAAAAATGCAGCAGGCAGGAGCCGATGCCGTTCTCATGAGCGGAAGCGGGCCGACTGTTTTTGCGCTTGTCGCTCAGGACGGACGGGTACAACGAATATACAACAGCTTGAAAGGTTTTTGTCCGGAGGTCTATATCGTCAGAATGCTGGGAAGTCGAGAAAACACTTGATAAAATCCGTACAAATCTGATATATTTATTAGTAATATTCGGATTTTGAGGTGTCTTTCCATGAAAAGAAGTGAACGACTAGTTGCCATGACGCATTATGTGTTAGATCGGCCTCGTGAATTAATTTCTCTGCCTTTTTTATCAGATAAATATGAAGCGGCTAAATCTTCAGTAAGCGAAGATTTAGGGATCATCAACAAAATGTTCCGGCATGAAGGAATCGGTTATTTAGAAACGGTATCTGGAGCTGCGGGCGGTGTGAAGTACATTCCCACCTTTTCCCGTGAGTATAGTGAACAATTCGTCAAAGAATTATGTGGGCGTTTAGAAGATCCTGATCGTCTTCTGCCTGGAGGTTACCTGTTTATGAGTGATCTCCTCGGTGAACCTGATACGATCCGGAACATCGGGCGTCTCTTAGCTTCATCGTTTGCAGGTAAGGAAATTGATGCTGTGATGACAGTAGCTACAAAAGGTATACCGCTTGCCTATGCAGTGGCATCTTATTTAAATGTTCCTGTTGTCATCGTCCGACGTGATCCTAAAGTAACAGAAGGATCCACTGTCAGTATTAATTACGTATCCGGGTCTACAAGGAAAATTCAAACGATGGTGCTGACGAAGCGCTCCTTATCGGAAGGGTCTAGAGTTTGCATCATTGATGATTTCATGAAAGCAGGCGGAACTATTAATGGGATGAAGAGTCTGCTGAAGGAATTCAATGCCGAGTTAGCCGGCATTGGAGTGTTAGCTGAAGCGGAAGATGAGGAAGAGGATCGTATCGTAGACGATCATGTTTCCCTTGTGCAGATCATGAATGTCGATGATCGCCAGTCGAAAATTGAGGTGCACCCTGGAAACTTTCTAGATCGATTGTCATAAAAGAATAAAAGAGATGGAACGGTAAATAAGGCTTCTACTAGCTAATGTAGTGGCCTTATTTTTTTGTATGTCTAAAGTCATGATAAATTAGAAAAAAATAGATTTTTTATTTTTTTTGGAAAACAGGCAGGAATTTCTAGGAATTTGTGGAATTGTTTTATTAAGTTCTTTTTGGGAAAAGGTGGTGAACTTAATGGAAGTAACTGACGTAAGACTGCGACGCGTAAATACCGAAGGAAGAATGCGAGCAATTGCTTCTATTACCTTGGATCAGGAGTTTGTTGTCCATGACATTAGGGTGATTGACGGCAATAATGGCTTATTTGTAGCCATGCCAAGCAAACGTACACCTGACGGGGAATTCCGTGACATCGCGCACCCGATCAATTCGGGAACGCGTGGGAAGATTCAAGATGCTGTTCTTGAAGAATACCATAATGTCGGTGAAGCTGAATCAGAAGTCGAATACGAAGAAGCTGGAGCATCGTAAAAGGTGCGTTCGAAAAGAAGTCTGACCTTCAAGGGGGGGTCTGGCTTCTTTTTTTTGCGATCGGTGAAATACTGTTGACATGTAAAGGGTGTCTGTTGAAATTAAGCGGATTTTAAGATATTATTCATAATGGATAAATAGGATGGAGGTTGCGTCATGACCGAAAAATATGCTGTGGTATTAGCTGCAGGACAAGGCACTCGAATGAAGTCCAAATTATATAAAGTTCTGCACCCTGTTTGCGGGAAACCAATGGTTCAACATGTGGTGGATCAATTAAATAAATTAGAGTTGAATGAATTAATTACCGTGGTAGGGTTCGGAGCTGAAAAAGTCCAGGATCAGCTGGGAGAAGATAGTCACTACGTGGTCCAGAAAGAACAGCTGGGAACCGGACATGCTGTTCAGCAAGCGGACGATATTTTGGCTGAACGAGAAGGGATCACGGTCGTAGCATGCGGAGACACCCCTTTACTGACCGAGGAGACCTTGCAGAATATGATGGATCATCATATTGAAACGGAAGCGAAGGCCACGATTTTAACGGCTCATGCTGAAGATCCTTCAGGGTATGGGCGTGTAATCCGCGGCGGCAATGGTCAGGTAGAGCGTATCGTTGAACAAAAGGACGCCTCTAAAGAGGAGCAGGCTGTACAAGAAATTAATACGGGAACGTACTGCTTCGATAATAAATATTTATTTGAATCATTAAAAAATGTTTCAAATGATAACGTTCAAGGAGAATATTACCTGCCGGACGTCATAGAAATCCTGAAAAACCAGGGAGAAGTGATCAGCGCTTATCAAACACCCGATTTTTCAGAATCTCTAGGAGTCAACGACAGAGTCGCTCTATCTAAAGCAGAAAAATTAATGAAGCAGCGGATTAATGAACAACATATGCGTAACGGAGTTTCACTCGTGGATCCGGACAACACGTATATCGGTCCTGATGTCACGATCGGGCAGGACGTTACGATCTATCCAGGATCAATCTTAAATGGAAGCACTTCTATTGAAAATGATGCAGTCATCGGGCCGCATTCCACAATTGAAAACTGCCATATCGGAGCTGAAACAACGGTGAAGCAAAGTGTGGCCACTGACAGCCGCATCGGTGCTCGTGTGCAAGTTGGACCATTTGCCCACATCCGCCCTGATTCATCATTAGGCAACGATGTGAAAATCGGTAATTTTGTAGAAGTGAAAAAAGCTGAATTCGGTGAAGGAAGTAAAGCTTCCCACTTAAGCTACATCGGAGATGCTCATGTCGGAAGCGGTGTGAACGTAGGTTGTGGTACAATTACAGTGAATTACGATGGCAAGAATAAATTTCTGACGACGATCGAAGACGATGCGTTCATCGGGTGTAATTCTAACTTGATAGCTCCTGTCACGGTCGGAAAAGGTGCTTACGTAGCAGCTGGATCAACGATCAACAAAGATGTACCAGCTGAGGCGCTGTCCATCGCCCGGGCTCGTCAAACGAATAAAGAAGGCTACGCAAACAAAATTCAATCGAATAAAAAAGACTAACGGAGGGTTCAAATCCATGGCAACTGGATACAAGGATTCAACTTTAAAAGTGTTCTCACTCAATTCAAACCCTGAGCTTGCAAGAGAAATTGCTGAGAATATCGGGACAGAACTAGGGAAGTGTACGGTTACAAGCTTTAGTGATGGCGAAATTCAAATTAACATAGATGAGAGTATCCGCGGATGTGACGTGTATGTTGTTCAATCTACTTGTGCCCCCGTCAATCAGCACTTAATGGAATTGCTGATTATGATTGATGCTTTAAAACGAGCATCTGCTCGTACGATCAATATCGTCATGCCTTATTACGGCTATGCGAGACAGGATCGTAAAGCTCGGGCGAGAGAACCGATTACTGCGAAACTGATTGCTAATTTACTTGAAACTGCCGGAGCGTCCCGAGTCATTATGTTGGATCTTCATGCACCGCAAATACAAGGGTTCTTCGATATGCCGATCGATCACCTTGTAGGTGTACCTATTCTCTCCGACTATTTCAAATCCAAGAATTTCGAAGATGTTGTCATCGTTTCACCTGACCATGGCGGGGTAACTCGAGCGAGAAAAATGGCTGATCGCTTAAAAGCTCCAATCGCCATCATCGACAAACGACGGCCTAAACCGAATGTTGCTGAAGTCATGAATATTGTAGGTAATATAGAAGGCAAAACGGCTATTATGATTGATGATATTATCGATACAGCTGGCACGATTACACTTGCGGCTAATGCCTTAGTAGAAAACGGTGCTAAAAACGTGTATGCTTGTTGTACACACCCTGTTCTCTCAGGACCCGCACTTGAACGTATTGATAACTCGAAAATCAAAGAGCTGGTTGTTACGAACACCATTCCGTTAGGTGAAGAGAAAATTATTGATAAGATTACTCAGTTATCTGTAGCACCGCTGATCAGTGAAGCGATTATTAGAGTTCACGAACGTCAATCCGTAAGCATTTTATTTGATTAAAATGAATTATTGTAATGAAAAATGTTTAACTTCTGCTAGAAAAGGGAACCTGAATATAATGAATGGTTAATTAACTGGAGGAGATTATTTTGGCAATTACATTAAAAGCAAATCAAAGAAAAGACTTAAAACAATCAGTGACACGTGAATTGCGACAAGAAGGTAATGTTCCGAGTGTCGTATATGGTAAAGATAAAGAACCAATTAATGTAGCTGTAAATAGTATTGAACTTTTAAAGACAGTACGTGATGAAGGTAAAAACGCAATTATCTCACTCGATATTAAAGACGGATCCACCGTGGATGTCATGCTTCATGAATATCAAGTAGATCCTTTAAAGGACGAGCTGATCCACGCGGACTTTTACATCGTCAACATGTCTGAAGAGATGGACGTAGAAGTACCAGTCCGTTTAGATGGCGAAGCACCGGGCGCTAAAGAAGACGGTGTCGTGCAGCAGCCATTATATGAGCTTGCTGTCCGTGCGAAGCCTGCTGACATTCCAGAGGAAATTCTCGTTGATATTTCCGAGCTGAATATCGGAGACAGCATCATGGTTGGCGATCTTAAAGAAGGACGCAACTATGAGATTACTGAAGATGAGAATACGACGATCGTATCTGTAACTCCACCAGAAGAAATGCCTGAAGAGCCAGATACTGAAAATGCGGACGCTGAACCAGAAGTCATCGGTGAGAACAAAGATGAAGATGATGAGTCTCAAGAAGATGAAGCTAAAGAAGAAAGTGAAAATAAATAATCTTTCTTAATAAGAAAATAGGACGTAGCCGTTGGTTACGTCCTATTTTTAGGCTGTAAAAACTATAAAAAGCATACAGTACAAGACATATTTCTTACCATACATTTGATATAATAATACGTATCAAGAATGACGCAGACAAAGGAAGATCTCACATGAAGTGTATAGTTGGGCTCGGGAACCCCGGGAAAAAATATGAAAAGACCCGTCACAATGTAGGTTTCATGATTATCGATGAATTAGCGAAACAAAACCATTGGACAGTGTCGCAAGAGAAGTTTAAGGGATTATTTACGATAGAACATGTAAATGGTGAAAAAATTCTTTTGCTAAAGCCACAGACTTACATGAATCTGTCTGGTGATTCTCTTCGTATGTTCATGGATTATTATGACATAGATGAAGAAGACGTACTGGTCATTTACGATGACTTGGATCTGCCTCCAGGGAAAATCCGTCTTCGTCAAAAAGGCGGCCATGGCGGTCATAATGGCATCCGAAGCATCATTGACCAACTAGGGACAAAAGATTTCAAACGGCTTCGTGTAGGGGTAGGACGAGCTTCTGTCCCGATGTCAGTGGTCGATTATGTGCTCGGCACGTTTGATAAAGATCAACAAGGGCCTGTATCAGAAGCGGTCACACAATCGGTGAAAGCATGCGAAAGCTGGATGGAGAGGCCGTTTAATGAAGTCATGAATGAATTCAATGCGAATTGAAAATCGTATAAGCAGCACCATGGCCGGCAACAATAGATACATGTACTTCTATAAAGGAGAGTGTATCTATGAATATCCACTATATATGCCGGCATTGTCAGCGCCAAGTCGGAAAATTAGATCGTGAACGGGTCGAAATTTCTGAGCTTGGCTTAGAGTGTTTGACCGAGGATGACCATAAAGAGATGGTTACGTATGATCGTGAAGGGAATATGAATATCCGAACGATTTGCGATTCATGTGAACGGTCTCTTCAACAAAATCCTCACTATCATGAGTTGGATTTTTTTATTCATTAAACCTGGAGGCTCCTCTTTAAGAGCTCTCACGGTTATGGAGGAGTTTGTTATGCAAGGAATAAAAAATTATTTATATCCGCAAGACGATATAAAGTCGGTAGTTGATGGTTTTGAAGCGGGGATGCAGGAACAAATGATTGCCGGGCTTTCGGGAGCATCCAGAAGCTTGATGATTTCGCTTTTGAAAGAATCTTTAAACCGTCCTGTCATCATTATTACTCACCAGCTTATACAAGCTCAGCAAATTTACGATGATATGACAGAACTGGCTGACAGCGACCAGGTACACCTTTATCCCGTCAATGAGCTGATTGCTTCAGAAATAGCGGTAGCCAGTCCTGAGTTGCGCAGTCAGCGTATCGAGGCACTCTCGCAGTGGCTTAATCAGAAGTCAGGGGTCCTGATTGCTCCAGTGTCAGCACTGAAACGGATTATGCCGCCTAAGTCTTACTGGGAGCACAACATGCTCCCTTTTCGCGTTGGAGAAGAAATCGATGTTGACCTTTACCTCAATCGTTTCGTAAGCATGGGGTATGAACGAGTAGATATGGTGTCGAGCCCAGGAGAATTCTCTGTACGTGGAGGGATTATTGACGCGTATCCTCTTACTGCAGAATATCCTTACCGCATCGAACTATTCGATACCGAAGTGGACTCGATTCGTTCATTCGATTCGGAATCGCAGCGATCTCATTCAAAATTTGACTTCGTACAAGTCGGCCCAGCGACTGAACTATTATTAACGGACGAAGATTTTACAAGAGCTGCTCACAGGCTTGAGGAGGCACTCAGCCATTCCCTGCAAAAGCTTACGAAGAAAGAAGCGAAGGAAACACTTAATACTTATATCGAACATGACATCGATCAGTTGCATCACCGTGAACGTTTCCAGGAACTGTACAAATATATCGGGTATTTCTATGAAGAACCTGTCAGTTTACTAGACTATTTACCGGACAATGGATTGATCGTCCTTGATGAAATGAGTCGTATTCAAGAAACAGCAGGCCGCCTTGATCAGGAAGAAGCCGAATGGTATAACAGTCTGCTGGAAGTGAACCAGATGGTACGAGATTTACGTATCTCGTTTGATTGGCACGATACGTGGGAGAAGATGAAGCAGACGAAGCTTTACTTATCCGTGTTTATGCGCCACATTCCAAATACACAGCCGCAGAATATCGTTAATATTTCCAGCCGTCAAATGCAGCAATTCCACGGTCAAATGAATTTATTGAAAACAGAGATGGATCGGTGGATGAAGCAGGGATACAGTGTGATCATCCTTGCTCCAGATGATTCGAGAGCGGATAAGATCCAATCTGTACTTCAGGATTATCAGATGGAAGCCGTAGTCGCCAAAAAATCACCGGCACTGCCCGTTAATATCCCGACCATTATTAAAGGGAACATTAGCAGTGGATTTGAATGGCCGATGCACAAGTTAGCTGTACTTACAGAAAACGAATTGTTCAAAAAACGGACGGCGAAGCCAAAACGCAGGCAAAAAATGACGAATGCCGAGCGTATCAAAAACTATCAAGAGCTGAAAGTGGGCGACTATGTCGTTCACGCTAATCACGGGATCGGTAAATACATCGGTATTGAGACGCTGAAAGTGGGAGACAGCCATAAAGATTTCTTAATGGTGAAGTACTCAGGCAACGACAAGCTTTTCGTTCCGATCGATCAAATTGATTTAATTCAAAAGTATGTCGGTTCAGAAGGCAAGGAGCCGAAAGTTTATAAGCTGGGTGGCAGTGAGTGGACGAAGGTGAAAAGCCGCGTCCAGTCCTCCGTAGAAGATATAGCTGACGATTTAATTCAGCTGTATGCAGATAGAGAAGCGTCCAAAGGTCACGCTTTCTCAGAAGATGGAGAAATGCAGCGTGATTTTGAAACGGCGTTCCCATATGAAGAAACGGAAGACCAGATTCGTTGTATTGATGAAATTAAAGAGGATATGCAAAGAATCCGACCGATGGATCGTCTTCTATGCGGAGATGTAGGCTATGGAAAAACAGAAGTGGCGATTCGCGCAGCTTTTAAAGCGGTTGAAAACGGAAAACAGGTAGCGATCCTTGTTCCGACGACGATATTAGCACAGCAGCATTTCGAAACGATGCAGGAAAGATTTCAGGATTTCGGTGTCAATATTGGCCTGCTCAGTCGTTTCAGGACGAAAAAACAACAGAAGGAAACGACGGATCGTTTAAGAAAAGGTCTCCTCGACATCGTTGTCGGCACGCACCGCATTTTATCAAAAGATATAAAGTTCAAAGACTTAGGGTTGTTAGTAGTCGATGAAGAACAGCGTTTCGGAGTGAAGCATAAAGAAAAAATCAAACAGCTGAAATCCAATGTAGATGTATTGACTTTGACAGCGACTCCTATTCCGCGGACTCTTCATATGTCGATGCTCGGGGTGCGTGACTTATCGGTCATTGAAACACCGCCTGAGAACCGGTTTCCAATCCAGACGTATGTGCTGGAGTACAATCCTGTTTTCATGCGCGAAGCGGTGGAAAGAGAAATGGCGAGAGACGGCCAAGTCTTTTTCCTGTTCAACCGTGTAGAGAATATTGAACGGATGGCCCAGGAGATTTCAGCTCTTGTCCCAGAAGCGAGAGTGGCTTTCGCTCACGGCCAAATGAACGAGACCGAGCTTGAGAACGTGATGTTTTCCTTTTTAGAAGGGGAATTCGATGTGCTGGTGAGTACAACGATCATTGAAACGGGTGTCGATATTCCGAATGTAAATACACTGATTGTTTATGATGCCGACCGAATGGGGCTCAGCCAGCTTTACCAACTCCGAGGAAGAGTAGGGAGATCCAACCGGGTTGCTTATGCCTATTTCACTTATCAAAAGGATAAAGTGCTCACTGAGGTTGCTGAAAAGCGGCTTCAAGCCATTAAAGAATTTACAGAACTCGGGTCCGGTTTTAAGATCGCAATGCGCGACTTATCGATTCGAGGCGCCGGCAACTTATTAGGTTCACAGCAGCACGGGTTCATTGACTCCGTTGGTTTCGACATGTACTCGCAAATGCTTAAGGACGCTATCGAAGCGAAACGCCAAGGGAAAGAGCCAGAAGCCATACAGCCTTTCCAGCCAGAGCTTGATTTAAATATCGATGCTTATATTCCAGACGAGTATATATCCGATGAAAAGCAAAAAATCGATATGTATAAACAGTTCCAGGCCATTGAATCGGTGGAAGACATTCATGACCTCCGGGATGAAATGATCGACCGCTTTGGCGATTATCCAGAGGAGGTCGAGAATTTATTCCGAGTCTCTTCCATTAAGCACTATGCGAAACGAGCTCGCATAGAGTCGATTTCTGAGAAAAAGAAAAAGATCGTTATGGTTATGGAAATGAGCCAAAGTCAGCAAATTGACGGTGCGAAGTTGTTTGAAGTGGCTAATGAATACGGCCGGATGATTCAGCTCGGAACGGAAGATAGTCGATTGAAAGTAACCGTTGCCTGGGACCGAAGTTCTGCAGGCAAACGGTATGAAGTCATAGAAGAATTTTTAGAACGTTTGCCGCAGTTGACGCGCGAGGCAACAAGCGCTTAAATGTCGGAGGCCCTCCATAACGGCGTGGAGGGCATTTTTTAATTGGGCTTGTAAAGATGTTAGTTTAAAAGCTCCCGCCCATTCCGCACTTTTCTTTAGTTTATATTTTTATGCATAGGTTTTTTCTGGTGTATCATACTATATTTATCACTTATAAATTTTTGGTGTAGGTTGAACAGCATCAGGATAGATGGAGAACTTTGGAATGGGAGGAAGTGTTAGAATGAAAGCAACTGGTATTGTACGTCGTATTGATGATTTGGGACGGGTTGTCATACCTAAAGAGATTCGCCGCACGTTACGGATCAGAGAAGGGGACCCGTTGGAAATTTTCGTAGACCGTGAAGGAGAAGTAATTTTGAAGAAATATTCTCCGATCAGCGAGCTGGGCGATTTCGCCAAAGAATACGCGGAGGCTCTGCACGATTCTTTAAAAGTTCCTGTACTTATTTGCGACCGTGATGAGTTTATCGCTGTAGCTGGTGAATCGAAGAAGTCTTATATGAACCGCCAAATTGGAAGTATTATTGAGCAAGTTTTGGACAAAAGAACCGTTCAATCTGAAAAACACCCTCAGCCGGTGGAGATCGTCAGAGATTTAGAAGAGGACGTTATTTCTTATATTATACATCCTATCATTGCTCAAGGGGATCCGATTGGCTGTGTAGCTGTCTTTAATAAAGAAGGCTCACCGATTGACGAAGGTTCCGAAAAAGCAGTCCATACCGCCGCTAACTTTTTAGCGAAGCAGATGGAGTAGAGTGTAAGCCAGGTCTACCAAGAGACCTGGCTTATTTTGTGCTATAATGGGGACACTTCAAATGCTAGTCAGAAAGGGAAAACTATGGATCATACTCACTCGTCACATCGGTTAATCAAAGGTGCGTTCCTGCTCACTTTATCAGGCTTGATCGGTAAAGTATTAAGTGCGGGCTATCGCATACCTTTACAAAATATCGCCGGTGACATCGGATTCTATATTTATCAGCAAGTCTACCCAATTTTAGGCATGGCGATGATGCTCGCTCTTTATGGATTTCCGGTCGCCATTTCAAAACTCGTTTCCGAGTTAAAGGACCAGGGGGTTACACTGACACTTCGTTCTTTTTACATACCAGCTTTTACTTGGCTGCTTGGCATTTGCGGAGCCATCTTTTTGTTCGGATTCACGCAGGCTCATCACCTTGCGCGTGTCATGGGAGATGAAGCCCTTACTCCTTCTTTGCAGGCCGCGTTTTTTGTATTTCTGCTGCTGCCCGTCACCTCCTTAATCCGCGGAGTATTCCAGGGGCAGGGACGTATGGAACCTACAGCTGTTTCACAGGTGGCCGAACAATTGGTTCGAGTGGTCATGATCATTGGTACTGCCCTCTATGTAACCCGGATAGGGGATATTTATCAAATTGGCGTCGGCGGAGCTTTATCTTCAATTCTAGGCACGATTACGGCTTCAATTGTTTTGTTGGTCTTATGGCGTCGACATTCAAGATTTGAACAAGGGGCTGCCCCTTTGCCCGCTATTTCGTTTTCAAAAACGATCTTTTTTTATGGGTTGTTTATCTGTTTGAACTATATGCTGTTGCTCCTCATTCAGCTCGTCGATTCGCTAACGATTGTCCCCCAATTAGTAGAAGTCGGTTACATACCGGAGGATGCGAAAGGAACAAAGGGAGTGTTTGACCGCGGCCAGCCGCTCATCCAGCTTGGAACAGTGCTGGCATCCTCACTTGCCCTTGCGCTTGTGCCTTCTGTTACAAGGAAACGCAAAGACAAAAACCCGGACCAGGTCCACCAGTATATTTTTGGAGCAGTCAAGTACAGCTTTTTGATAGCTGTTGGAGCAGCTGCCGGGCTCATCACCCTTTTTCCCCTCGTCAATGAGCTGTTTTTTCAAAATGCAGACGGAACAGGATACTTACGTATATTAATGATTGTTATCTTATTCAGCTCTCTGGCAATAACGATGTCTTCTGTCCTTCAAGGATTAGAAAAGGTGGTGCATACCGCCTTCGTTATCATTGGGGCAGTAGTCATGAAATACCTCTTAAACGTGTGGTGGGTAGGGGAGTTTGGAATGTACGGTGCTGCGGCAGCATCTGTTGTAGCCGTCGCGTTCGTCGTGCTTTGTCACGTTCTTTTGCTTCATACCGACTTTTCGCTGAAAGAGTGGGCACGTCTTCCATGGTTTGCAACTATAGGAGCAGCTGTGAGCATGGCAGCCGTCCTGTTCGCAATCGAGGCGCTGAGAGCGGAAATAGACGGTCGGCTTGCTTTACTCGTTTATGCACTGGTTATTATAGCGCTTGGAGCGGCTATCTACCTTATTCTTCTCATTCGCTTAGGGGCACTACAACAAAAGGAATTAGAGCCGCTCCCTTTTGGAGACTGGCTCGTTAAATTAATACCGGGAGGAAGGAATGTATGAATACTATTAAAATTTACGGTCTTGGAGCTGGGGATCTTGATCAGCTTTCTTTGGGTGTATATAAGGAATTAACTTCACTATCGGATGTCATATACGCGCGGACATTGGATCATCCCGTGATTTCGGAATTGCAAAAAGAGGGACTGACCTTTGAGAGCTTTGATGAAACGTATGAGGCATTCGATCAGTTTGACGATGTTTATAAAGCGATCGTCACGGGTCTTGTGACAGCTGCAAATGATCAAGATGTGACGTACGTTGTGCCAGGGCACCCTATGCTTGCCGAGCGTACAGTCCAGTTATTGCTCGACCGTGAAGACGTGAATGTAGAGATAAAAGGTGGACAAAGTTATTTGGATGATTTGTTTAATTCACTGCACATCGATCCGATTGAAGGGTTCCAATTCATAGACGCGACTTCGTTTGAAAGAAGTGAACTGCAGCTTCGGAACCACCTCGTATTTTGTCAGGTATATGATGCGATGATGGCTTCGGAGGTAAAGCTTGTCCTGTTAGAGGATTTACCTGCTGATTATGATGTTACGATCGTCTCGGCTGCCGGGAGCAAGGAGGAGAGACTGGTAACCGTGCCTTTAGAAGAACTGGATCGTGCAGTCGACTTGAATAACTTGACGAGTGTGTACATCCCTCCTGCGGAAAAGGGACAGCTCAACCACCAATTTTTCCGTCTCAGGGAAGTGATCCGGGATCTGCGTGGTCCTGGTGGCTGTCCATGGGATCAAAAACAAACACATGAATCTCTTAGGAAGTATTTAATAGAAGAGGCCTATGAGTTTATCGATGCTGTTAATCGCAAGGATGACGACCATATGGTGGAAGAGCTTGGCGATGTGCTTCTTCAAGTCATGCTTCACAGTCAAATCGGGGAAGATGACGGATTCTTCTCAGTGAATGATGTGATTCAGTCGGTTACGGATAAAATGATCCGCCGTCACCCTCACGTGTTCGGTGACGTTCACGTCGAAAATTCGGATGATGTCTTGAGTAACTGGGATGACATTAAAAAGCAGGAAAAAGGAGGAGCTCCAAATTCACTATTGGATGGTGTTCCTGCCAGCTTTCCTGCACTGCTCCAGGCTGAAGATTTACAAAAGAAAGCAGCTAAAGTAGGATTTGACTGGGACGACGTCGAATTAGTATTAGCAAAGGTTGAAGAAGAATGGCAGGAATTTTTAGAAGCGAAAAAAAATCAGGATACAGAAGAAATGGAAAAAGAGTTTGGAGACTGGTTATTTGCAATTGCCAACGCAGCCCGTCATTATAAAATTAACGGGGAAACTGCCCTGCAGCGAACGAATCAGAAATTCAGAGATCGATTCTCTTCGATGGAAACTCAGGCTTCGAAGGTTGATCGTGACTTGGCTGACTATTCTTTAGAAGAGCTGGAAGAATTATGGGTCAATGCTAAACAGGAGAAGGAGGACAATAAAGAATGAGATTGGATAAATTCTTGAAAATATCCCGTTTGATCAAGCGTCGCACGTTAGCAAAAGAAGTGGCGGATCAAGGAAGAATTAACATCAATGGTACACCGAGTAAAGCGGCAACAAAGGTGGCCGTCGGTGATGTTCTGACGATACAATTCGGGCAGAAGATTTTGACTCTTGAAGTGAAGTCGTTAAGAGAAAACGTGAAAAAAGATGAGGCTGCCACTTTGTACGAAATCAAGAAGGAAGAGCCTGTTAATAAATAATTGGTAAACCACTGCTTGGTAAAGTAGTGGTTTTCGTTCTATTCGGGCTTCTTTTTTCATAGCTTGTACTAGAGAAGGAGGCTGTGAAAATGGATAGTTTCGATAAGAATATAAATGGCCGCAGTCAAAGTCAGAATAACCAACCTGAACATAATATGAGAATATTAAATCGAAAAACTCTGGAAATTACAGGAGTAAAAGAAGTGGACAGCTTCGATAGTGAGGAATTTCTACTGCAGACGAGTATGGGGTATCTAGTCATCCGCGGCGAAAATCTGCAAATGAAAAATTTAAATGTGGACGACGGTGAAGTGTCAATCAAAGGCCGTGTGTTTGAGATGACGTATTTGGACGAAAACCACGGGGAGAAGGCTAAAGGGTTGTTTAGCAAGCTGTTCAAATGACCCTGACGACTCAATTTATGACCATGATTTCGATGATAGCGGGTGGAATATATATAGGAATGGCCGCAGATACATTCGAGCGTCTGTTTTATAAACGCAACAAAAAAAGCTGGCTTGAGTTTGTCTGGCAGTCTGCCTTTTGGATCACTCAGGCTGCTTTTCTTTTTTATATATTATATAAGGTCAATTACGGGGAAATGAGAGTTTATATAGCTGTCGCCCTGCTTTGTGGATATGCGGCTTATCGTGCTCTGCTGCAAGAGCTATACCATAGATGGCTGGAGTTTTGGATCCGCGTCATCCTCCGTATTTTACGCTTTATGAAGCGCCTATTTAATGTGCTTGTCGTTTGGCCTCTAATGGCAGTGGTGGTTTTATCGAAAAATGTTCTTTTTTTAGTTTATCGAGTTCTTTATAAGGGTATTTATATAGTGTTTATTGTTGCTTTCTCTCCTTTTTTGTTCATTTTTCGTATCGTTTGGAAGCTATTACCGATAAATACGAAAAAATTCTTACACAAAATAGGAGGATTTTACGTTACAATAAAGAATATAATCAAGAATTGGACAGGCAGCAAAAAAGAATAGTGCATAGGAATAAGATTTGCCTGAGCTGCAAACGATTAAAAAGGGGGCCTAACGCCAATGGCAGACAAATCATCGGTAACTCGCATGGATTCTACATACATGAAAAATTACGATGCACACATGGAACGTCATGCGAAGAAAAAGAAACGTTTGGTACGTCGGATTATGCTATTTTGCCTTTTAATTGCAATTGTTGCAGGTTCAATGGCCGTGTACCATTTTCAACAGCGCTCTTTACATGCAGAAAAAGTCGAAGAGTACAAACAATTGCAGACAGAGATGGATACACTAGTTAAAGAAGAAAAGAACTTGAAAGAGGAGATTGAGCTGCTCAATAATGAAGATTATGTTCTGCAGATTGCGCGATCGAATTATTTCTTCTCAAAAGATGGAGAAATCATATTTAAAATGCCAAATGAGGACCCTTCGTATTGACACCCTTTTCAAAGCATATATATAATAGGTAAGAAGGATATTTTTATCGAATTCTAAGGAGGAGCATTTTTTTTATGTCAATTGAAGTAGGCAGCAAGCTACAGGGTAAGGTAACTGGTATCACTAATTTCGGAGCATTTGTTGAGCTCCCGGACGGCAAGACAGGTCTCGTTCACATTAGTGAAGTTGCCGACAACTATGTCAAAGATATTAATGAACACCTAAGCCAAGGCGACGAGGTAGAGGTAAAAGTCATTAATGTTGGAGATGATGGAAAGATTGGTTTGTCCATCAAAAAAGCAAAAGAAAATTATGGTCGTCGTACTGCGCCTAAGAAACCTCGTAAACCTGTTGAGTCATTCGAACAGAAGATGAACAACTTTCTTAAGGACAGCGAAGACCGCCTTGCATCACTGAAAAAGCAGACTGAGACCAAACGTGGAGGTCGAGGTGCTAAAAGAGGATAGCTTGCTGTCTAGGACAATGAGTAAAAGATGCGCGTTTATATAGAAGCAGACCTGCTTAAATAGCAGGTCTGTTTTTTTTATAAGGACAGGAGGCTGAGCATGTCGTCTATTTTTTTGTTTTTATTAGCTGGATTAGCTGAAATTGGAGGAGGCTATCTCATTTGGCTGTGGCTGCGAGATGGAAAGCCTTTTTATTTAGGTGTGTCAGGTGCTCTCCTGTTAACTGCATATGGAATCATTGCGACATTTCAAGCCTTTCCTACGTTCGGACGGGTGTATGCTGCTTATGGTGGCGTTTTTATTATAATGTCTGTGGTTTGGGGGTGGGGTATAGATAGGGAAACGCCTGATTTTTATGACTGGCTTGGGGCTGGGATATGTCTGGTGGGCGTTTCTGTCATGCTTTGGGGTCCAAGAGGGTAGGGGTTCGTTACGTTATAAAACTTTGTGATGGTTGGGAGACAACTCACTTTCCTGCGGGGGACCTGGCAAGCTCCCTCGGGCTACGCCCTCCGGGATCTCGCCTAGCCCCTTCTCCCGCTCAGTCCAGTTCCTACCCAGGTGAACAAAGGGCTTTCGCTTTCTACGCTAGGAGTCTTGCCTATTCCTAAAACTACCCAATTATAATTAATGAACGAATGATTTAAAACTCTCACATTATTGACGTATTGAGTTTGTAATTTTAATATGGTGATTAATTCTCTCTTAAAAATAGAGAATATGGGTTTTGTTCTTCACATCATGGTAATAGGGTCTTAGAAATGGTGAGACTCCTGCGGGAATGGATAGACAGGCAAGACACCGGAGAGCTTTAGCTCGAGGAGGCTAGCCGTCATCCCCACGGAAAGTAATCCATTTCTAAGACCTCATTTCTCTAAGCAAAAATAACAAAACCAATCTTTTTGACAAGGGAACATATATAAAACTCAGGGATTTAACAAAGAAATACATACAAAAAAACAGGGCGGTTCCAAAAGTCATTTTTAGACTTTTAGAACCGCCCTGTTTTTTTGTGAGTGACCCGTACGGGATTCGAACCCGTGATACCGCCGTGAAAGGGCGGTGTCTTAACCACTTGACCAACGGGCCTAGTATGTAATTTAATGCTTGTCTTATGCGTTTCGCATCTGTCAAAGCCATTCAGCACTTGTTTATCCGGCATCAGGGGCTAGATACTCGCGATATAAGTCAGTCACTTCCATGTTCCAAAGTTCGGGAACATTGCAGCGCCTGCCTTGTACGTTTCGTATCTGAGCAAGCCCCTTCAGCACTTGTTAGTAGCGGCGGAGGGGATCGAACCCCCGACCTCACGGGTATGAACCGTACGCTCTAGCCAGCTGAGCTACACCGCCATGTGGTTTGCCTTTTAGGCACAAGATTTATAGTACACTATGAAAAAAAACATGTCAACAATAAAAAATATTATGTGTTTACTCTGTTAATTTCGATAGGGTATTTTTGGATATTTTGGTTGAGTGACGTAGTGGGTGGGGGTGAATTTGTAGAATATGACTCACAATGTAGGAAATTGATCGAAGTTTTTGTTGTTCTTCTTCTGTTGTTTTGACAAAATGATTCGCTTTCGTATGGTTTAATGAGTTTACTAATAAAGGAGTGATGAAGATTATGTTGGGGACTGTAATGAAGCGAGCAAGTAGACAGGCTATGTGGAGAGAAATTTCGTTTAATCGGGGGATAGAGAGAATGGCTTTAAACGCGTTTACGTTTTTAGCGAATAAAGGTGTCTTTCATATGGCTCTTAGTTTATTACTTGGACGAGCTGTGATTTTATCATCTATGGCCCCGTTTGGTGTTGCGTTCCTGGCTGTGATCTGGTGGTTCAAACGTCCACTGATGATTCCGGCTACGGTGATGATGGCTGTAGGGGCATCCACATATAGCTATGGGCACGCTGGGTTTATCGCGGGGGCCGCCGTTTCAATTCTCCTATTAAGTGGATTATTGAATCGGTTGAATCAGCCTCAGAAATGGCTGCCGGTCATGGCGGCTGTCGCGAGTATGATTCCGAGAACCTTGAGTCTGGCTTTTTTAGATCGCTGGCAGTTATACGAGATCTTTCTGCTCGCAGCCGAGGGGATCCTCACCTTTATCCTTGTTCTCATATTTATGCAAAGTTTACCGCTTTTATCACCACAACGTTATCATCCTACATTAAAAAATGAAGAAATCGTTTGTTTCATCATATTGTTGGCCTCCGTTTTGACGGGGATGATCGGTTTTGAATTTCAAGGGGTGGCTATGGTCGATGTTTTTGCCCGTTACCTCGTCGTCTTACTTGCCTATATTGCTGGAGCGGCCATCGGGTCGACGGTGGGGGTGGTCACCGGCCTCGTTTTAAGCTTGTCCCAAGTTGAACACCTTTATCAGATGAGTTTGCTGGCCTTTTCCGGCTTACTGGGAGGATTATTAAGAGAGGGCAATAAACTTGGGGTGAGCGCTGGACTTTTTGTAAGTACCATTCTAATGGGGGTGTACACAGGAGGGAGTATGTCGGCATCATTGACGGCATCTCTTTTTGCTATCATTCTGTTCTTTTTGACGCCGGATCGCTGGGTGAAGAGGCTGTCGCGCTTCGTGCCTGGGACGGATGAACATGGTCAGGAGCAGCAGAAGTATTTACAAAAGGTTAGAGACGTTACGGCGGTGCGTGTAGGGAAATTTTCAGATGTGTTCGAAGCGCTGGCTAAGAGTTTCCATCATAATGGTTTGAGCAAACAGGAGGAAGATAATACGCAGGAGGTGGATTATTTTTTAAGCCATGTCACCGAAAAGACGTGCCAGGCTTGTTTTAGAAAGGAGAAGTGCTGGATTAACCAGTTTGATGAAACGCATAATTTAATGACAGATTTGATGGAAGACATCGATCAAAAGGGGGATGTAGGGAGAGTTATGCGTAATAGCCTGGATCAGTACTGCGTAAAATCCCAAAAAGTGGTGGATACGATGAAGCAGGAACTTTCATTCTATCATGCGAATAAACAGCTGAAGCAGCAAGTCCAGGAGAGTCGTCGCTTCGTCGCACAGCAGCTCCATGGTGTTTCTGAAGTCATGAATAATTTTGCAAAGGAGATTGTAAAGGAACGGGAGCACCACGAACAAAAAGAAAGAATCATTCATGAGGCGTTAGAGAGGCTTGGTATAAACGTGGCCAAGCTTGAAATATATACGCTTGATACGGGGAATATCGATTTGGAAGTAGTAATCGAGATTGATCAATATAGAGGGGAAGGAGAAAAATTAATAGCACCGCTATTATCTGATATTTTACAAGAAACGATTGTCGTGACGATGGAGGATATCTCACCTTATCCGAATGGACGCTGTCTCATGACATTTGGTTCGGCCAAACATTACACGATTGAATCAGGGGTAGCTCATGCTGCCAAAGGAGGAGGATTTATTTCAGGTGACAGTTACTCGATGATGGAACTGGGTCGGGGGAAATATGCCCTTGCGATCAGTGATGGAATGGGCAACGGGGAACGTGCTCATGAGGAAAGTGTAGAGACTCTGCGATTATTGAAGCAGATTCTGCAATCGGGCATCCAGGAATCCGTAGCGATTCAATCGATTAACTCGATTCTGGCGTTACGGAGCAACGATGAAATTTTTTCAACGTTAGACTTGGCTATCATAGATCTTCACTTTGCCACGTCTAAGTTTATAAAAATAGGAAGCACCCCAAGCTTCATCAAACGGGGAGATCAAATATATTCAGTGGAATCGAGTAATTTACCTATGGGCATCATCGAGGATGTAGATGTTGATACAACGAGCGAGCAGCTTAAAGCCGGAGATCTCTTAATAATGGTCAGTGACGGGATACTCGAAGGGCCAAAACACGTAGAAAACGTGGAAATGTGGATTAAGAGAAAAATCCGCGAAATTAATGTGGACGATCCACAATTAATGGCAGATATATTATTGGATGAAGTCATCCGTACAAAATCAGGTGATATTCATGATGACATGACCGTACTCGTGGCTCGCATCGATCATTATATGCCCGAATGGTCAGCCATTCCGTTTCTAAAAAAACAAAACCTCGCGTAAGGTATATTCCTTTTCATTTTCGGCGAAAATGGTCGTAAGAAATGAGGAGGGAAATTCGATGAAAGCAGGTCGTTTAAAACAAATCTTATTATTGACGGATGGTTGCTCCAACTACGGAGAGGATCCTGTAGCTGTAGCGGCATTAGCTAGAAATCAGGGGGTCACTGTCAATGTGATCGGAGTACTCGATGATCAGCAGAGGGGGGAACCACAAGGACTGCAGGAGGTAGAGGCTATCGCCGATGCTGGAGGGGGCGTCAGCCAGATTGTCTACCAGAAGAATCTATCAGAAACGGTTCAGATGGTGACGAAGCAAGCTATGAATCAAACGATTCAAGGTGTGATTAATCAAGAACTTCAGCACATTTTGGGAGAACGTAAAACTATCGAAGAGCTCCCGCCTGAACAACGAGGAGAAGTAGTGGAGATCGTTGATGATCTAGGAGAAACTTGTCAGTTGGAAGTGCTTGTCCTCGTTGATTCAAGCGCGAGTATGCACCATAAGCTTCCTACAGTTAAAGAGGCTCTGGCGGATTTATCACTGAGTTTAAATGCGCGCACAGGGTCTAATGAGTTTAGTGTATATTCATTTCCGGATTCAAAACATACAATTACACAAAAAGTGGCATGGACATCAGAATTGAGCGCAATGCATGGAATTTTCCAGAAGCTGTCTAGTGGGGGCTACACGCCGACGGGTCCAGCATTGAAAGAAGCTCTCTACGCGTTTTCAAAGAAAGCGATAGTGAGAGACGAGCAGGGGGTTGTGGATCCTTATGAAGAAACCGGATTTTAATTTAGCTGCTGGAACGACAATCCGCGGAAAATGGGGCCACCATGTCTATCACGTCGTTCGAAAATTGGGAGAAGGGGCGTGCGGAGTTGTTTATCTGTGTCAAAAGAATGGAGTGTTATATGCACTGAAAGTAGGGACCGAAAGCTCCAGGCTTATGCTTGAAGTGAATATGCTTAAGAAATTCAGTAAGGTCCAGGGAGTGAAGCTTGGGCCTTCTTTTGTTGATGTTGACGATTGGATCGTCAACAACGAGACGTATCCTTTTTATGTGATGGAATTCATTGAAGGTCAGCCTTTTTCTGTATTTCTTAAAGGGAAAAAGAAAGAGTGGGTCGGGATATGTGCGATGCAGCTATTAAGTGATTTAGAGCATCTGCATCGTTCCGGCTACGTATTTGGAGATTTGAAAACGGATAATCTGTTAGTCGCCGACTCCAAAGTCCAATGGATTGATGTAGGAGGAGTCACGGCGATCGGACGCGCGATCAAAGAGTATACCGAATTTTATGACCGTGGATACTGGGGCTATGGGTCCCGTCGCGCCGACCCTTTGTATGATCTTTTTGCTGTTACGATGATCATGATGGAGACGGTTTACCCGAATCGGTTCGATGCGCAAAAAGATCCTAAAAAAACGTTGCAGGACAAACTCAAATCGGCTCCTTTGCCGTCCGAATATAAAAAAATCATCGCAGAATGCTGGAGAGGAAAATACCATTCTGCCACAGAAATGAAGGAAGCTCTTGGGCAAGTGTTGATGAAAAGGGCTCAGCCTCCCAAACGTTCTTCACGAAAAAGTGTGCAGACCGATGCTTCAGAGTGGGGAGAAATGATTGGTGTGAGCGCCATTGTGCTTGCCTTCTACGGCATTTCCGCCTGGAACTTGTGGCTGTAAGTGAATACGTTGCTATTGGCATGACTACAGTGATACGATGAGTGGAGATGTGAAGGGGGAGAGCAGTCTTTTGAGAGCCGTGAATACATTCATAAAAAAACATAATCTCATCCAGACGCATGATACAGTTGTTCTTGCGGTATCTGGCGGGCCTGATTCCCTTGCTCTCCTTCATTATTTTCATCATTTGAAACGTCATGATAATCTAAAACTGATTGTCGCCTCGGTCGACCATGGTCTGCGGGGAGACGAATCGAAACAGGACTTGGAGTACGTGGAATCCTTGGCACACCAATGGAATATTGAATTTAAGGGGACGTCAGTAGATGTGTCCTCGTATAAGAAGGCGAACGGTTTGGGGACACAGGAAGCTGCCCGTGAGCTGAGGTATCAATTTTTTGCCCGGGTGATGGAAGAAGTAAATGCTGACAAGCTGGCATTTGGGCATCATGGAGATGATCAGGCAGAAACTATGCTGATGCAATTCACTAGAAGCGTAATGCCTGAATCCATTCATGGCATGCCTGTAAAGCGTCCATTTGCGACCGGCTCCATAATCCGGCCATTTCTATGTTTAGAAAAGCAGGATCTGATTGATTATTGTTCGAGTCATAAGCTGCAGCCCCGTTTCGATCCGTCTAACGAACAGACGGATTACACGAGGAATTCGGTTCGTCAACATATCATGCCATTTATGAAATCGATGAATCCTAAACTGCATGAACATATGCAGCATATGAGTGAACGTGTGACAGAAGACCGAACTTTTATTGAAAATGAAGCAAAACGAGTGCTTGATCAAGTGGTTTTATCGGATGGGAAAGGCGGATCTGCGCAGTTTTTAAAATCATCTTTTCAAAAGTATCCCCTTGCTTTACAAAGGAAGTCCTTTCATCTAATATTAAACTATCTGTATGGTAATCAAATTGAAGAGATCTCTTATTTACATGAAGAGATGTTTTTTCACCTTTTACAAGAGCAAAAACCAAACGCAAGTCTGGATTTTCCACAGGGGTTAAAAGTAATTCGTGCTTATGATGAAATCACTTTTACTTTTTCATCAACTAAAGGAAATTCGGCGTTTTCAAAAACACTTTACATAGGGCAGCAAGTTTCACTTCCTGATGGTTCAATTATCTCATTAGAAGCGGGAGAGTGCTTCAGTGAGCAAGGTAAACATGTCTACGTTTGTGATTCTAATCACGTAACCTTGCCGCTGATCGTACGTACTCGAAAACCTGGTGATCGAATGATACTTAGAGGAATGAATGGGTCCAAGAAGGTAAAAGATATTTTTATCGATGAAAAGATCCCTGCACAATTGCGTGACACATGGCCTCTTGTAACGGATCAAGAGGGCCGGATCCTATGGCTGGCTGGTTTGAAAAAAGGTGAGGGATGTACTGGCGACCCTTCTGGTACATGGCTTCGATTACAATATAAAAAATAACAGAGTACGTAGGAGGAGCTTTCATGCACAACGAAATTGAGAAGATCTTAATTTCTGAAGATGAGATTCAACAGAAATGTAAGGAGCTGGGAGAGCAGCTCACAAAAGAATATGATGGTCGCTTTCCTTTGGCTATCGGTGTCCTAAAAGGGGCAATGCCTTTCATGGGAGATCTTTTAAAGCGAATGGAAACGCACCTGGAAATGGATTTTATGGACGTTTCCAGTTACGATGGCGGTATGAGGTCGACAGGTGAGGTTAAGATCGTCAAAGACCTTGATACGCAAGTGGAAGGCAGAGATTTGATCATCGTCGAGGATATCATTGATAGTGGATTGACTTTGAGTTATTTAGTGGACTTATTTAAGTACCGTAAAGCTAAATCGATCAAAATTGTAACATTACTGGATAAGCCGGAAGGCAGAACTTCCCATATCAAAGCGGATACGATCGGTTTTGAAGTTCCTGACGAATTCGTTGTGGGCTACGGTTTGGATTATAATGAAAAGTACCGTAATCTGCCGTATATCGGTGTGCTGAAACCAGAAGTGTATGGTGGCTGATGCAATCATTACTAGGACTTTCTAGAAACGTGTCAATCGCAAGGTTAATTAGTTGTGTGTTCCGTTTTTCGTGTGATAACATTTACTATAGTTTTTCTCGCTTGGGAGGAGGTAGGCAATGAACCGGATATTTCGTAACACCATATTTTACTTACTGATCTTCCTCGTAGTAATCGGCGTAGTCGGTCTATTCAGAGGTCAAGGTGAGCCAGAACAAACATTGAATGTGAACGAATTTTACGATAAATTGAACAACGGTGAAATCGAAGAAATGACGATGCAGCCTGTCAATGGAGTAATTCGTATCACAGGTTCCGAAGCTGGAAGTGAAGAAGGAGAACAATTCACAGCAAAAATTCCTGCTAACGATCAAATTGTTACAGACGTGAGCCAGCTGGCTCAAGAACAAAGTATTTTAACCGTTGAAGAAGAAGAGCAGCCGAGTGTTTGGGTGACTGTACTGACATCCATTATTCCTTTTGTAATTATATTCATCCTGTTCATCTTCTTACTTAACCAGGCTCAGGGCGGCGGTAGTCGTGTCATGAACTTTGGTAAGAGTAAAGCTAAGATGTACAGCGAAGAGAAGAAGAAAGTTCGTTTCAAAGACGTGGCAGGTGCAGATGAGGAGAAACAAGAGCTTGTGGAGGTCGTTGACTTCCTGAAAGACCCTCGTAAATTCTCAGCTGTTGGTGCCCGTATTCCTAAAGGGGTTCTGCTTGTAGGACCACCAGGTACAGGTAAGACACTACTTGCGAGAGCTGTCGCCGGAGAAGCAGGCGTACCGTTCTTCTCCATCAGTGGTTCAGACTTCGTGGAAATGTTCGTAGGTGTCGGTGCCTCTCGTGTACGTGACCTTTTCGAAAATGCGAAAAAGAACGCTCCATGTATCATCTTTATCGATGAGATCGATGCTGTAGGACGTCAGCGTGGCGCAGGTTTAGGCGGAGGTCACGATGAACGTGAACAGACGCTGAACCAGCTTCTTGTAGAAATGGATGGTTTCGGTGCTAATGAAGGAATCATTATGATTGCCGCAACTAACCGTCCTGATATTCTTGACCCGGCCTTATTGCGTCCGGGACGTTTCGACCGTCAAATCACTGTGGACCGTCCAGATGTGAAAGGACGTCAAGCTGTGCTTGGAGTTCATGCTAGAGATAAACCTCTATCTGATAATGTCGATCTTAAAACGATCGCTCTTCGTACACCTGGTTTTTCAGGAGCGGATCTTGAGAACTTGCTGAACGAAGCGGCGCTAGTTGCTGCGCGTTCTGACAGTAAGAGCATTGAAATGGAACATGTGGATGAAGCCATTGACCGTGTCATTGCAGGACCTGCGAAGAAGAGTCGTGTCATATCGAAGAAAGAACGCAATATCGTGGCGCACCACGAGAGTGGTCATACGATCATCGGTATGGTACTTGACGATGCAGATATGGTTCATAAAGTGACCATCGTTCCACGTGGACAAGCAGGCGGATACGCAGTCATGCTTCCTCGTGAAGATCGTTACTTCATGACAAAACCAGAATTGCTTGATAAGATCACCGGTTTACTCGGTGGCCGTGTAGCTGAGGAGATCATGTTCGGCGAAGTATCGACTGGTGCTCACAATGACTTCCAGCGTGCCACGTCCATCGCTCGTAAGATGGTGACTGAATATGGAATGAGTGAGAAGCTCGGACCGCTTCAATTCGGTCAAAATTCCGGCGGACAAGTTTTCTTAGGCCGCGATATTCAAAACGAACAAAATTACAGTGATCAGATCGCTTACGATATTGATACAGAAGTACAGAAGTTCATCACGGACAGCTATGCTCGTGCGAAGGAAATCCTGACTGAAAACAAAGATAAGCTTGAGCTAGTAGCAAATACACTGTTAGAAGTGGAAACGCTGGATGCTACTCAAATTGAATCTCTTTTCAATAAAGGACGCCTGCCGACGGACGAAGAGCTTGAAGAAATTGCTATTGAAAACAATAAGCAGCTTAAAGCTAATCAACAGGAACAAAAAGAAATTGATGAGCGTCAAGAGAACAACGATAATCTTGTACGTGTCAATATGAAAGCGAAAGATGAAAATAACGAAAATGAGTCGTCTGCAAGTAAAGATAAAGATTCAGAAGAAAAAACTCCGGATTCTCAAAAAGAGGATAAGGACGAGTCAGACGACAATAAACGCACGTAATGAATGATTAAAAGGGGTTGTCCTAAAAGTCTAAAAACAGACTTTTATGGACAGCCTTTTTTTGGTTTTACATCATGGGCAGGCCCATTAGATGGATCCATCATCACGAAAGCTTCCATAACTTTTACACTTGGATGGTTGAGAAACCAGCGGGAGTTCAGAGTGGTTTTATTGATTTTTAAGTGTTTTAATAAACGTGACTCAAGACAAGTATAGCCCTTAATTTTTCCTGGGGTAGTCACATTTGAAAATGCTGTTGGGGCTGCTATTACCTTTCCTGAACCAAGCGTTTGGTTTCCCATCGTTACACTCACATGTGATATGATGGAAGCCGAAGGAAATGAAACAGGGGGCTCTATGTATGATTTTTGTACTTGATGTGGGAAACACAAATACAGTGCTGGGCGTTTTCGACAACAATGAATTGAACTATCAATGGCGAATTAAAACAGATCGATATAAAACCGAAGATGAGTATGGAATGCTGATCAAGTCCTTGTTCGAGCATGAGGGTTTATCTTTTCAAGATATAGACGGAGTCATTATTTCTTCTGTTGTACCTCCTATCATGTTTTCTCTTGAGCGGATGTCCCGTTACTATTTTAAGAAGTCTCCGATGATTATCGGTGAGCATAAAGTTGATGCCGGGCTGGCTATGAAATATCCTCATCCTAATGAGATTGGTGCGGACCGGATTGTAAACGCCGTAGGAGCGATTGAAGAATATGGTACACCCCTCGTCATCATAGATTTTGGTACAGCTACTACCTATTGCTATGTAAATGAAAACGGGGAGTATGTAGGAGGAGCGATTGCGCCCGGGATCAATATTTCAATGGAAGCCTTATATGCTAAAGCAGCTAAGCTTCCAAAGATCGAAATCAAGAACCCGGATAATGTAATAGGCTCTTCCACGGTTGAAGCTATGCAATCTGGTGTATATTATGGATATGTCGGTCAAGTCGATGAAGTGGTTCGGAGAATGAAAGAGAACTCGAGTTCAACTCCGACAGTCATTGCTACTGGAGGGTTATCTACACTGATTGCGGATGAGTCCAGAACAATTGATGTGGTGGATCCTTATTTGACGTTAAAAGGGTTGAACAAAATATATCAAAACAACAAAGATAATCAAGCATTCAAAGGAGAAGGATGATTTATGTCAGACTATTTAGTGCGTGCTATCGGGTATGAAGGTCAAGTTCGTGCCTATGCTATCCAATCAACTGAAACTGTGGAAGAAGCTAGAAGAAGACAGGACTCCTGGGCTACAGCATCTGCAGCATTAGGTCGTACTCTTACGATCAGCACAATGATGGGTGCTATGCTGAAAGGAGAAGATAAACTTACGGTAAAAGTAGAAGGTGATGGACCTATCGGAGCGATCATCGCTGATGCGAACTCTAAAGGGCAGGTGCGGGGCTACTTGAAAAATCCTCATGTCGATTTTGATTTAAACGACCAAGGAAAATTGGATGTAGCTCAAGCGGTAGGTACAAGCGGAACTCTCAGCATTGTAAAGGATTTAGGGATGAGAGATCATTTTACAGGGCAAGTGCCGATCGTATCCGGTGAAATCAGCGAAGATTTCACGTACTATTTTGCAAATTCAGAGCAAGTGCCTTCTGCAGTAGGAGCAGGGGTGCTCGTAAATACAGACCATACCATTCTTGCAGCAGGCGGTTTCATTATTCAAATGATGCCTGGAGCTGATGATGAAACAACGAGTGCCATAGAAAAACGGTTAACGGAAATCCCGCCGATTTCAACAATGGTCCGTGACGGTAAATCACCCGAAGAGATATTGGAAGCTCTTGTCGGCAAGGATCAACTGAAAATTCTTGATACTATGCCTGTAGAGTTCAATTGTCATTGTTCAAGAGAGCGAGTGGAAATGGCAATTTCAAGCCTCGGAGACGAAGAAATACAACGAATGATTGAAGAAGATCAAGGCGCAGAGGCGAAATGCCATTTCTGCAACGAAGCCTATAACTTTGATGAAAAAGATTTAAAAGAGCTGCAATCGAGCTCACAGCAATAAAATAACCCATTCTCCGAAGAGCGAATCCAGTCCCCACTTGTTTCGCTCTTCTTTTGTCGGGGAAACGTTTTAAATAGAAAGAATCGTTTGACAATATTGTCCTGATTGCGTACATTAGAGTTAAATCCTATAAAAATACTTGGTTTTAGGAGTGAAATGATGAGAATAGCTAATAATGTAAGTGAATTAGTAGGGCAAACCCCTATGGTGAAACTGAACAAAAGCGCAGATGAAAACAGTGCGGACATTTATTTGAAATTGGAATTTATGAACCCGGGAAGCTCTGTTAAAGACCGTATCGCTTTATCTATGATTGAAGCTGCCGAAGAATCTGGTGACTTGAAAGATGGAGATACGATCGTTGAGCCGACAAGTGGGAATACAGGAATTGGTCTTGCTATGATCGCTGCCTCTAAAGGTTATCGTACAGTGCTTGTCATGCCGGATACGATGAGCCAGGAGCGTCGGAACTTACTCCGTGCTTATGGAGCAGAGCTTGTACTAACGCCAGGTGCGGATGGTATGAAGGGCGCAATCAAAAAAGCTTCAGAGCTGCAAACGCAGCATGGTTACTATATGCCTCAGCAGTTCAATAATCAGGCGAACGTGGCTGTACACGAAAAAACGACAGGTCCTGAAATCGTTGAACAAATGGGCGATCAGCTGGATGCTTTTGTATCAGGAATCGGTACAGGTGGAACCATTACCGGGGCTGGTAAAGTTCTAAAAGAAAAGTATCCAGAAATTAAAATTTACGCTGTGGAACCGGACGCTTCCCCGGTCCTATCCGGCGGAGATCCTGGTCCTCATAAAATCCAGGGCATCGGTGCTGGATTCGTACCGGGAATTCTGAATACAGAAATTTATGATGCAGTTGAGCAAGTGTCTACAGAAGAAGCCTACGCGGCTGCTCGTGAGGCAGCCAGAAAAGACGGAATTCTTGGAGGAGTTTCTTCAGGTGCTGCCATCCACGCGGCTAAAAAGATAGCTAAGGAATTAGGAAAAGGTAAAAAAGTGGTAGCGATCATTCCTAGTAATGGAGAAAGATACTTGTCGACACCTCTTTACCAATTCGAAGAAGAATAATGAGATAAAGAAAGGCCGTGCTCTTATAAGGGCACGGCTTTTTTTGTTTTTTAAAGGGAGGATGGTGTAAAATAAGGAAATAATCATTGTGCGAAAAGAGGATTTTTATGTGTTTTAAACTAGTGACTCAAAGTAAAACGTATAGATTGGAAGAAGAAAGTGTAGTGATGGGAATTTTAAATATCACTCCGGATTCTTTTTCAGATGGAGGAAGATTTACACATTTGGAGGCGGCTGTTGAGCAGGCTGTGCAAATGGAAAAGGATGGGGCGCATATTATTGATATCGGCGGAGAATCTACCCGACCTGGTCATAAGCCCGTTTCTGCAAAAGAGGAACTGGATAGAGTCCTGCCTGTCATTGATGCCCTCAAAGAACGAATTTCAATCCCTATTTCTATTGATACGTTCAAGTCGGATGTGGCAGAAAAGGCAATTGAAGCCGGGGCAGAGATCATCAATGATGTATGGGGAGCAAAAGCAGACCCTGACATCGCAAAAGTGGCCGCGCGTCATAATGTTCCGATTATCTTAATGCATAATCGGAATAATAAAGATTACAACTCGTTGATTCCAGATATGAAACAGGATTTGCGCGAAAGCATTGAGATCGCTAAGCAAGCAGGAGTCCAGGATGAACATATTATCCTTGATCCTGGGGTAGGATTTGCAAAGACTGCAGAAGATAATTTACTTGTAATGAGAGAACTCGATCAGTTTCAGGAGTTAGGCTACCCTTTATTATTAGGCACGTCACGGAAGTCTTTTATAGGGAAAGTTCTTGATCTGCCTGTAGAGGAGCGAATGGAAGGGACAGGAGCAACGGTTTGTCTAGGTATAGCGAAAGGTGTCCACATCGTAAGGGTGCACGATGTTAAAGCGATCACCCGTATGACTAAAATGATGGATGCCATGATAGGGAGGACAATATAAATGGATCAAATCAACTTAAATGGAATGGAATTTTGGGGGTATCACGGGCTTTTTCCTGAGGAAAATAAATTAGGGCAGAGATTTTATGTGGACCTGGAGTTGGAACTTGATTTAAAACCAGCAGGTGAATCAGACGATATGGACAAGTCGATCAATTATGGGGATGTTTACGAAGCGGCTAAATCTATAGTTGAAGGCGAGCCGAAGAATTTAGTTGAAACGGTAGCTGAGAATCTGGCTGGCGAGCTGCTTCAGCAATTTCATTTATTAGATGCTTGTCGTGTTAAAGTCACTAAGCCCGACCCTCCGATTCCCGGACATTATAAATCAGTGGCTATCGATATATACAGGAGTCGAAAAGATGACTAAGGTCTATATTGCATTAGGATCAAATTTAGATGAACGTCACCAGTACTTAGTCGACGCTATTGAAGAATTGAAACGGCACAAAGAAATTATAATCACCCTTCAATCAGAAATCTATGAGACCGCCCCTGTCGGATATACGGATCAAAATGACTTTTTAAATATGGTAGTTGAGGCAGAAACGGAGCTCAGTCCTCTGGACCTGCTTGATTACTGTCAGGGCATTGAACGGGAATTAGGGAGAAAACGAGTGGTTAAATGGGGGCCGAGAACAATAGACCTTGACATTTTACTCTATAATCAAGAAAATATTAAAGATGACCGTTTAACAATCCCGCACCCCCATATGCATGAAAGAGCATTTGTGATGGTACCTTTAGCAGAATTGAATCCCGGCGTCCATATTACATCGGTCAATCAACAGGCGCAGGAAATTGTGGCCCGAATGCCGAAGGATGAACTGGAAAACGTTCGGATTTGGAAGCGAGACTGACAGCAATCATTTTTATATAGTCATGTAGCATAAAGGTTTGAGACTAATACTACTTTTAAGGGATGAGTCATGTTTCAATGGAGGATGTCGAATTTTCGAACCAGGTCGTATTGGATCAGTGACCGGTGCTTGTAATTTAACTTTTGCCTGACGGTTAAAGAATTTGGAGATAGTTAGTTTGTACCGAAATGTTCAGTGATAGGGGAATTGAGTAGCGATCATAGAGGTGCGTAAGCACACATTATGGTATGTAAAAGGTCTAAAAGACAACGGTCTTCTACGTAATTGCATCAATGCAGTGGAAACTAGAGAAGTAATGCTCGGAATTCTGTATGAATTCTTTGACTATGTAGAAGAGAGCATGAAGGTATCATAAGCGAGCTGGCCGTTGACACCTATGAAGGACTTTTCTATACTAAACGATAGTTAGAATACTGCCAGTGGTCTGCTGGCAGTTTTTATTTTCGGAACCAGCGTTTTATATAAAAACTTTTATAAGAATGGAGTGATGATCATGTCCGAAGAACTCAATGACCAAATGCAGGTGAGACGGGAGAAGTTGAATTCATATCGTGAGAAGGGACTCGATCCTTTTGGAAGTAAATTCGAACGAACAGCTTTAGCTGAAGAATTGACTGCTCAATATGATGAATTTACTAAAGAAGAGTTAGAGGAGAAGCAGATTCCTGCCACTATTGCTGGTCGAATTATGACGAAGCGAGGAAAAGGTAAAGCCGGCTTTGCGCATGTCCAGGATTTAAGCGGGCAAATTCAATTGTATGTTCGTAAAGATGCAATTGGAGAAGAGGCTTACGAAATCTTCAAATCAGCAGATATTGGAGATATCGTTGGAGTAACGGGAGAAATGTTTAAAACGAATGTAGGAGAACTTTCTGTAAAAGCGAATGAATTCGAGATTTTAACGAAATCTCTTCGTCCTTTACCTGAGAAGTTCCACGGTTTGAAAGATGTTGAGCAGCGCTATCGTCAGCGTTATTTGGATTTAATCACTAATCCTGAAAGCCGAGATACTTTTGTGATGCGCAGTAAGATCATTCAATCCATGCGCAGGTACTTAGATAACCTTGGTTTCTTAGAAGTAGAAACTCCAATGATGCACAGCATCCCTGGCGGAGCGTCTGCACGTCCTTTTGTCACTCACCATAACGCTCTGGATATGGAACTCTATATGAGGATTGCGATTGAGCTTCACTTGAAGCGGCTGATCGTCGGGGGCATGGAAAAGGTGTATGAAATTGGACGAGTTTTCCGTAATGAAGGAATTTCCACACGTCATAACCCTGAGTTTACAATGATCGAGCTGTATGAAGCCTATGCAGATTACCACGATATCATGAGCTTGACTGAGCATTTGATTGCTCATATTGCTAAAGAGGTCCTTGGTACGGCAAAAGTACAGTATGATGATCAGGAAATCGATCTAGAGCCTGAGTGGACACGTCTCCATATGGTTGATGCGGTCAAAGAGTACACTGGTGTAGATTTCTGGAAAGAGATGAGTGATGAAGAAGCGAAAGCTCTCGCTAAAGATCACGGCATCGAGATTCAGGAAACTATGACATTTGGTCATATCGTGAATGAATTTTTTGAGCAAAAGGTAGAAGAGAAACTAATCCAGCCTACTTTTGTGTATGGCCACCCTATCGAAATTTCACCTCTAGCGAAAAAGAATCCGGAAGATGCCCGGTTTACTGACCGCTTTGAGTTATTCATTGTAGGAAGAGAACATGCTAACGCATTCTCTGAGCTTAATGATCCGATAGATCAACGTGAACGTTTTGAAGGTCAATTGAAAGAACGCGAAGAAGGAAATGACGAAGCACATCTGATGGACGACGATTTCCTGGAGTCCCTGGAATACGGAATGCCGCCAACAGGGGGCTTAGGTATAGGAGTCGATCGTCTCGTCATGCTGTTAACAAACTCAGCTTCGATACGTGATGTTCTCCTTTTCCCACAAATGAGAAACAAATAATAAAAAGCTCAAACTCCCTTCCTGACGGTCTCTTTCCATTAGGAAGGGAGTTGTTTTTTAATGAACAAATGTCAGAAAAAACTTTTAATTAATAAAGTCTTGATGTGCCCTTGGATGCGTGATATATTAATAAGCGTCGCATAAAGAGCGGGCGGCAAACGAAACACATCATTAATAATTAAACGGAAAAAAGTTGTTGACTTAAAACTTACACCGTGATATATTAATTAAGTCGCTGTTTTGAAGCGGCAAACAACATTTGATCTTTGAAAACTGAACGAACCAACCAGTACGTCA
>NZ_JAPVRC010000013.1 GCF_030345335.1 Halobacillus campisalis | reverse complement strand
ATCAAACTCTCCATAAAAGTTAGTTTGACTTGCTCATTTGCACACCGAATGTGCTTGTTTTACTTCCTTCTTTAGTAGAAAGAAGACTTGACGTACTGGTTGGTTCGTTCAGTTTTCAAAGATCAAAAATTCATTTTGTCGTTTTGGCGACAAGAACTAATTTACCATGCATACTCATTTAAGTCAACAAGTTTTATGAAAAAAGTTCAAATCTTTTTGGCGAGTCATTTATTGGCTCGTCATTGCCTTAACTGACAACGTTTAATAATATAGCATAAAGTTTTAAGCGAACGCAATAACTTTTTGCTAATTTATTATTTTTTTCTTTTTCCCTCTGCTTACTTTCAATAAAAGCTGCCTCAAGAATAGTAAAAAGCCTGAGTGAACGTCAGGCTTTTTGAACATTAATTCGTTCGTTTTTTCTTTTTTGGCATGTATTGAAGACATTCTTCACCCGTTGCAAATCTTCTAAAAAGTTGAAATAAAACAGAATACCTTTCTTCCATAGCTTCTTTAATGGATGGATCAATTCTATGATCCCCCAGGTCGAGTGTGATTTCTTCCATTTCTCTCTTTAATAAATACTCAATTTCTTGATGTTCCTGCTTGGAAATCATAAGTCCAAACATTAATAACCCTCCCTCAAAAAACCAGCTTGTTTTTATTTTTACCCTTTTTTCTGGATTTATAGCATAGGTTGTCCATTTTTTCATAGGTATAAATTATAAGAGGGAGTAAAGGGGGCTGACTCGTGAGGATTTTCCAAAATAAATTAGAATTAATCAAACGATACGGTGTCATAGTCGTCATTGCATTATTTTGCGCAATATTAATGTGGATTGGGCAACAAAGCCAAATTGCTGTTTTTTCTAATAAAGGTGAGCCTCGTGCCTTATCCCAGGGAAGCGAAGACCAGCCGTTCGTCGCTCTCACTTTCAATATCAGCTGGGGCAACAGTAAGGTTCATGACATTATAAAGGTGCTTGAAGCACATGAAGCGAAAGCGACATTTTTTCTAAGTGGTGAATGGGCAGAGCGCCACCCCGATATTGTAAAAGAAATACACGATGGTAAACATGAGATTGCAATGATGGGATATTCTTATAACAGTTATATGGATTTAGAACCACAAGAAATAAAACAAGACATCCAAAAAGCACGTGAAGCTTTTGAAAAACTCAGTTTTGAAGATGTCGATTGGTTTCGCGCTCCTCACGGGCAATTTAACGGTGAAGTTTTAAAAGTAGTGGAAGAAGAGAATTTAGAAGCGATTCAATGGAGTGTAAATCCTCGTGATTGGGAGAATCCCGGGACCAACCAGATTATTGATGCAATATTAGAAGAAACAGATAAGGGTGACATCGTACTTATGCATGCCTCAGACTCCGTAAAGCAGACTGATAAAGCTTTAGAAGTAGTATTGCCTGGACTTAAACAAAAAGGTTTGGAGTTTTCAACCATCACCGAATTGGTAAATGGAAGCAAAGCAAAAATAACTCAAGTGGAATAAGAAAAAGAGCTGAAGGCCCAGCTCTTTTTCTTATTTCTCTGCTGTTAACCGATGAAGCAGCATGAGCTGATACGCATTACATACCACTAATGGAATAATCATCAGCCATACGTAGTCACTGGAAGCTGCTCTTAATGCCGGCACCCATTCTACAGAAGTAACGACGACCATGAAAAACAGCGCAGGGACAAATGCTTGCTTGTTTGTTTCCTTCGCTTTTAAGTAGGCGATCACAAGGGAGACGAGTAATAATCCAAGGGCAGTGAAAATATAAGGCCAAATTGAGCTATCTTCTGCTGCCTGGTAGCGAAAATAAATCAAATCAAATATTGTAAAAGCTATTAAGAAAAGTTGGATGGACGTCCAGCTTCCTTTAAAAATCCCTCGTCCAAACTGGTGGATCGTCAAATACGCAAAGAAGCCCATTTGACTGATTACGCTGAAAATAAAACCTAAACCTGAGAAAAATAACAACAGCCCAAGCAGTTCAAACATCTGGAAAGGCTGAAAAACTTCGGCATATGAATCACTCTTAATAATAAAACTGGATAACAATGTTAAAACGCCGCCAATGACGAGCGTCGTTAAAAATAATCGCACCCATTTTCGACTATTCACGGACTTTTCCCCCTAATTGCTTAACAGTTCCCTATCGTATTTTATCACGAACCCTTCATTTTTTGTTCATGGTCGCATAATTTTTTCTCCGAAGCACATATTAAACGTAAGGGAAAACAAAGGAAAGGGGACAATTATCATGTCCAAATTTCGATGGATCTGCCCCATCATACTCGTTGTTTTCCTGGCAGCATGTAACGGCAGTTCAGGTGCCAGCGAGCAAGCAGATTACGATACCTCTAAAAAAATGATGGTTGATATATTAAAGACTGACGAAGGGCAGCAGGCTCTGATCGAAGTTTTATCTGATGAAAAGATGAAACAGGAATTGGCACTTGAATCTGAAGAAGTGTCGACCGCTGTTAATGAAACTCTTTTATCAGAAGAAGGTAAAGACTTTTGGAGCAAGCTTTTTTCTGACCCTTCCTTCGTTCCGGAGTTCAGTAAAGTCGTTCAAGAGGAACAGAAAGACTTAATGAAAGGCTTGATGAAGGATTCTGAATATCAGTCCTCTCTCATTGAAATTTATCAAAACCCTGAGATGATGGAAAAAATGCTTGAAGTCATGCAAGGCCAGAAGTTTCGGGCTCATTTGGAGAAAACAATCGAAGAAACATTAAACAACCCTGTTTTCCAAGCTAAAATGAGTGAAACGCTCTTGAGAGCTGCTGAAGAAATGCAAAGCAGCGGCGGTGGGTCTGAGAGTGAAAGTGGAGACCAGCAGCAGTCGAATGAAGAAAGCGGAAGCCAGGAAGGAACAAAAGGTTCCTCATCATAATAAAAACACGCAGCCACCTACCGACTGCGTGTTTTTCATTTAATTGGCTCTGTTAAATTCTCGTGTTGACCTTCATATAAGCTCCCATTTCTTGAATATTCAATTTCGAAACTTTTGCATGCGGAGACAACGGACGGGAAAACGGATCGCTTTCCGTGGGCATGTGATGAGCTGTCTCAGCATGAAAATCAACAATGACGTTTAACATAGCTATTTAATTAGAAAATTTATCAATGACTTTTGCAGCCATATTACGATATACGACTCCAATCGGGTGGTCTTCCTGGTAAACAGACGGTGCGAACACATCTTCATCTTCATATGGCTGTTGAAGCGGAATGTGTCCAAGGACATCTGTCTTCAGTTCTTCAGCTAGTTTCACACCGCCACCGCGGCCGAAAACGAATTCCTTGTTCCCTGTTTCTTTACTTTCAAAGTAAGCCATGTTCTCAACGATTCCAAGGATATCATGCTCCATTTTAATAGCCATTTGCCCGGCACGTGCAGCAACAAAGGCTGCTGTCGGATGAGGGGTTGTAACAATGATTTCCTTGGAGGATGGCAGCAGAGAATGTACGTCCATTGCAATATCTCCTGTACCTGGTGGTAAGTCGAGAAGCAAGTAGTCAAGATCGCCCCACTCTACTTCTTTAAAGAAGCTAGTCAACATCTTACCAAGCATAGGTCCACGCCATACAATCGGGGAGTTATCCTCTACAAAGAATCCCATAGAGACTAGTTTCACACCGAAGCGTTCTACAGGAATTATCTTTTCACCGCGTACGACCGGGCGCTCTTCAACCCCCATCATATCGGGTACACTAAAGCCGTAAATATCAGCGTCTATAATTCCTACCTTTTTCCCTAAACGAGTAAGAGCGACAGCAAGGTTAACAGTGACAGTAGATTTTCCTACGCCTCCCTTACCACTTGCTATAGAGATAAACTTCGTTCCTGTCTGTCCGCCTAGTAAAGTAGCTTCCTGCTCTTCCTCAGCAGCCGGCTGGAATTTCTGGATCACATCGTCTGGCAGTTGATCAAAGCGAAGTCCGACTGTTGCCGCTCCACCGCTCTTCAGCTCGTTGACGATTTTTTGCTGAAGGTCCATTTGTTCAGCTGTATTGGTTTTAGCAATTAAAATCTTTACACTCACATGATTTTTTTCTTCTTTTATCTTAATTTCCTGAATTCCACCAGTTTCTTCTAACGTTTTATGTAAAAACGGATCCTCGATGGAATGAAGGATTTCTAATACTTTTTCTTGTGTAAGCACGTACTTCACCTTCCTTAGAAATGTTTCACCAGTGCCAGTATAACATACATGAAACGCTTTCTAAGTGATTTGCATTTTGTCGTTCATTTATTCCTCTGTGACAAATCTTAAGACCCCCCTGTAAATCGAGGCAGATACTTTTCTTTGGTAGTTCTCTTCTTCTAACAAAGCCCGTTCTTCGGGATTTGACAAAAACCCTGCCTCCACTAAAATACCAGGCGGTTCTCCATTACTTAATATATAAATGTTCCTTAGTCCGAGCGGCTCCCTTGTGGTATTTTCTAAGTTATCCTGCATTTCTTTTTGAACGTATTTCGCCAGCTTCTCACTATCCTCTTTATTCGGGTTGAAAAATGTTTGAGCCCCTCTCCAGCTTGAAGAAGTGCTGGCATTCAAATGCATACTAATATAAAGGTCCGCGTCGGATTTATTTATAATATCAATTCGTTTTCGAATATCTTCGGATTTACGAGCAGATAAGCTCCCTCGTTTTGTAGATATAGGCGCTTCTGATAAATCTCGGTCATCTTCTCTCGTTAAATAAACTATGGCTCCCGCTTCCTGCAAGTAATCCCTTAAGTAATTGGAAAGATTCAAGGTAATTCCTTTTTCTTCTGTACCATTGGCGCCGCTCGCTCCTGCATCAGGTCCTCCATGACCAGGATCGATGATGATCACTTTTCCGAATAGTGGTGACGACCATGCTTGCCACGTATCTTTTACTTCTTCTACAGGTATAGACACAAGACCTACACATGTTAAAACCATTGCAAACCAGACCATCGTTTTTAATCGACGCCCCATCCGACTCCACTCCCTTACCCTTGTAGCACAATATATGGGACAAGGCTTAAAAATATGTGTGAAAGGTGATTGCACCAGCAGGAAAATGTATCGATTGGACTAGATATCCTGCGTTGAATTTTTAATTTTCTAAAATCTTTGCTACTTAAGTGGTATAGACATCTATATAATTGTTACTTAACATAGGTAGTGTATAGAACATTTAAATTTATAAAGGAGGAATATATGAAAAAGAAAACTACATTCGTCACTCTTACCGCGCTGCTATTCTCATCGATTTATTTTTCCACTCTGGATGAAAGGAGTGTAAAAGCAAGCGAATGGAATCAGCCAAGTATCGAGACGCATCACAACAAAAAAACTAAGGAAAAGCCGCATCCTGTGTTTTCTTGGAGTGATCCGGGGCCATCCGCCCCCATCATTCACCCCGGATCCGCGAAAGGAGCAGGACTTATGAAGGAGCCTTTAAAAGAAATTGATTCAGTCATTGAATCGAAAATAACCGAAGGAGCGATGCCTGGCGCTGTGACACTCGTCGCTCGTAAAGGACATATTGCTCAGCACGAAGCCTATGGTCACTCACTGCTTTACAAGGATGATAATGGAACAAAAGCTGAACAGCCTATTCAAATGCAGAAAGATACTATTTTTGATGTCGCATCAATCAGCAAAGTATTTACGTCTACAGCCGCTATGAAATTATATGAAGAGGGACATTTTGAACTAAATGATCCCGTGGCTAAACATATCCCCGAATTTGCTCAAAACGGAAAAGAAGATGTCACGATTGAACAATTAATGACTCACACTTCAGGATTCACCGCCTGGGTACCACTATATGCAGAAGGAGAAAGTCGTGAAGATCGTTTGCAATACGTTTTTGAACATCCGCTCGCTAACCCACCAGGAACTACATACACGTACAGTGATCTCAACATGATTACGCTCGCCTCCATTATTGAACGCATCACCGGTCAACGGCTCGATGAGTTTGTGAAAAAACATATCACTACCCCACTGAACATGAAAGATACAATGTACGACCCAACCCCTGAACTTAAAAAAAGAATTGCAGCCACCGAAGATCAAACTCCCCTCAACAGAGGTTTAGTATGGGGTGAAGTCCATGATGAAAACGCCTGGTCTCTCGATGGTGTCGGTGGTCACGCCGGCGTCTTCTCAACCGCAGAAGACCTCGCTAAGCTTGGACACATGTATCTAAACGAAGGAAGCTACGGTGGGAAACGCATTCTGGAGCCGGAAACTGTGGCTCTTTTAACTGAAAATCAAATCCCCGAGTTTCCCGGCAATGAACATGGTCTTGGCTGGGAACTGTCTCAAGGATGGTATATGGACGCCTTAACGGAAGCCTCCACGATGGGCCACACTGGTTTCACCGGGACGTCGATTGTTATTAATCCTGATAATCATACCATCGCCATTTTATTGACCAATCGTGTTCACCCGACAAGAGAAACAGTCTCTACAAACCCGACACGGAAATTGTTCGCCAGACAAGTGGCTGATTCGATTCCTGTCGATATGCCAGCGAAAGATGGAGCCTGGTTCTCCGGTTATGGAGATAACCTGAATAGAACGTTAACAGCTAAAATAGATAACAAAGAAGCAGCCACTTTGACCTTTGACACATGGTTCAGAATCGAGCAAGACTACGATTTCGGACTTGTAGAAATATCCGAGGATGGCGATACCTGGACGGAAGTTTCCCAGCCGCTCACCGGAAGCAGTGTAGCCTGGAAAACCCAATCCATATCCCTTCCTGCGGATGCTGAATATGTCCGCTTCCGCTATCAAACCGATGGAAGTACGAATGGCAGAGGCTGGTACGTCACAAACTTGAATATATATCCATCAGCTTCTTTAAAAATTATTGAAAATGATTGGGAAAAGAGATCTTATTAATATAAAGGGAGTTGAAAAGCTAAATGAAGCGATTAAGAAATCGATACGGTATGACGGCCATCATTGCCGCTCTTGTCATTAGTCCCCTAACCCCGCAGACAGCTTCAGCCAATAGCGAGAAGGAGCCGGACGATCTCGTATTACTTGAGAATGTACCTCAAGTGGAGGCCGAATTTGAGAACGATGAGCTCGACCTCACTGCTCTCAACTTGTATGAAGATGGACATTTTACAGAAGCAGATAAAGACCTTAGCTGGTCCTCCTCCAACAAAAATGTCGCTTCAGTAGATGAAGAAGGAACCGTCACCCTTACAGGGAAAAACGGCCGCACCTTCATTTCTGTCTCCGATGGAACGAATAAAGATCGTATTGCCGTAGATCACAAACCTGTGAAAGGTGAAAAAAGGAAACCGAATTTTGAAGGAAAACTTGTAAAACAAAAAGGAGACCACTATCAAGTCGTTGACCATGCAATTGAAGGAATGTCTGTTGAAGAAAAAGTCGGTCAGATGCTCATGCCTGATTTTAGAAACTGGGACGGTGAAAATGTAACAGAGATGCTGCCTGAAATTGAGCAGACAGTAAAGGATTATCACCTCGGTGGTGTCATTCTTTTCCGTGAAAATGTTGTCACCACTGCTCAAACGGCTGAATTAGTCGCTGACTATCAAGAAGCTTCTGAAAAATATGGTCTATTAATGACGATTGACCAGGAAGGCGGCATAGTCACCCGGCTTCAATCCGGCACCGATATGCCCGGTAATATGGCGCTAGGTGCCACACGCTCTACAGACATTACCGAAGATGTAGGACAGGCCATTGGATCTGAACTTGAATCACTCGGAATTAATATGAACCTGGCTCCTGTACTGGACGTGAATAATAACCCGGATAACCCCGTTATTGGTACACGTTCGTTTGGGGAAGACCCTGATCTAGTCGCTGATTTAGGAATCGCTTATACGAAAGGATTACAAAGCACAGGCGTAGCTGCTACAGCGAAGCACTTTCCAGGCCACGGAGATACAGCTGTAGACTCTCACCTCGGCCTGCCTGAAGTACCACACGATAAGGAGCGATTATTGGACGTCGAACTACACCCTTTCCAGCAAGCCATGGAAGCGGATATTGACGCCATCATGACCGCTCACGTCACGTTTCCTAAAATCGATGATACTAAAGTAACTTCCCAAAAAGACGGAACAGAGATTTCCCTGCCAGCCACACTCTCTCCTAAAGTACTGACAGGGTTGATGCGTGAGGAAATGGGATATGAAGGGCTGATCATTACGGATGCATTGAATATGAAGGCTATCGCTGATCACTTTGGATCCGTAGATGCCGTGATCCGAAGCGTGAAAGCCGGTACAGATATCGTACTGATGCCGGTCGGCCTTGAAGAAGTGGCCGAAGGACTATTAGAAGCTGTGGAAACCGAAGAAATCAGTGAAGAACGGATTGAAGATTCGGTCGAAAGAATATTGACTCTGAAGTTGAAGCGCGGAATCATTAAAGCAGAATCCGCTCCGGACATGGACGAGATTATTGCGAATGCAGAAGAAACGGTCGGATCTGACGCGCATAAAGCTGTAGAAACAGAAGCGTCCAATCAATCCATTACACTTGTGAAAAATGATGACGTTTTACCTTTAAATGCGGACGCGAATGAAAAAGTGGTCGTTGTTGGGAACACATTTATCGACAGCTTGTACGAGTCGATCACCTCTCAACATGAAAATACTGAGCTGGTAAAAGCTACAGGCCCTTTAAATGATGAGCAGCTGGCTCAATTGGATGACGCCGACAAAATCATTGTAGGAACCTACACTTTCAATGTAGCCGGCCGTGCGGACAGCCACCCGCAGATGCAGCTCGTTCATCAACTCGTAGATGAAGTCGATACTCCTGTAATAGGCGTAGGTATCCGTAATCCTTACGATGTTATGGCCTTCCCTGAGGTTGATGGATATTTAGCTCAATACGGGTTTAATGAATCAAGCTTTGATGCAACAGCAGCTGCACTGTTTGGAGAAATCAATCCTTCCGGCGCACTCCCTGTTACGATACCAGGTGAAAATGGAGAACCTCTTTATGAATTTGGCCATGGATTGAGTTATGAATAAAGAAGGGGCCCTCCCCCTTCTCCTACTACTTAAAAAGGAGTCGATCACTTGAAAAAACCATTGATCGGAATTCTCATGCTCGTGCTCATTCTTTCCACTTTTACGGTCGTTTTTGCAGAGAAAGGCGGAAACAATGGGAAGCAAAAGGGTAAACATAAACAATTTCAGCTGGGTGTAGAAGTTTTGCTTGATGATAAGAAAGAATTGATCGAAGGTAAGAACGTAGGCTTAATCACCAACCCTACAGGTGTTGATAAAGACCTTAACAGCATTGTCGACATTTTGGATGAAGATCCAGACGTAGATCTGACCGCTCTTTACGGACCTGAGCATGGCGTACGAGGCAGCGCCCAAGCCGGAGAATATGTAGAGTATTATATCGATGAACAAACTGACCTGCCTGTTTACAGCTTATACGGAGAAACTCGTAAACCTACTCCAGAAATGTTAGAAGATGTTGATGTCCTGCTTTTTGATATTCAGGATGTCGGTACCCGTTTCTATACTTATATCTACACGATGGCTTACGCAATGGAAGCTGCAGAAGAGAATGATATTCCATTCATCGTACTGGATCGTCCAAACCCTTTAAGCGGTGACAAAGTAGAAGGCCCTGTGTTAGAAGAAGAATATAAATCTTTCGTTGGAAATTATGAAATCCCGCTTCGCCATGGCATGACAGTTGGGGAACTCGCAAAACTTTTCAATGAGGAATTTGAAATTGGTGCCGATTTAACCGTTGTCGAAATGAATAAGTGGAAGCGTGACATGTACTATGACGATACACCTCTTGATTTCGTCGCTCCATCGCCGAACATGCCGACGACAGAAACAGCCCTTGTGTATCCCGGTGCTGCATTGATTGAAGGAACCAACGTATCAGAGGGCCGAGGAACAACTCAGCCGTTTGAGTTGATTGGAGCTCCCTTCATTAACAGTACAGAACTGGCTGCTGAACTGAACAACCTGCAGCTGCCAGGCGTCACTTTCCGTGCCGCCTCCTTCACCCCAAGCTTTTCCAAGCATCAGGGTCAATTAAGCAACGGTGTAGAAATACATGTCACACATAAAGAATCCTATCAGCCTGTGGAAACGGGACTGCATCTCGTAAAAACCATTCACGACATGTATCCAGAGGATTTCGAATTCCGCGCTGAAAATGCAGCCGGTATTTCCTTTTTCGATAACTTGATCGGAAACGGATGGGTTCGTGAAGCTATTGAAAACGGGGAATCCGTAGAAGACATGCAAGCTGAATGGGAAGATGAATTGAAAGAATTTGAGAAGGTTCGTAAACAATACTTGCTTTATAAGTAAATTTGAATCCCCCGGGCTCTCATCCAGCCCGGGGGATTTTTCAAGCCGCGCCAGAGCTTATCGATAGTTTACAAAACTGCCAGCATAAAAAAAGCTCTCTTCCCGATGAAAGGAAAAGAGCTTCTCTTGATAAAAAATATTAACGCTTGGAGAACTGTGGAGCACGACGAGCACCTTTAAGACCGTATTTCTTACGCTCTTTCATACGTGCGTCACGCGTTAGAAGTCCTGCGCGCTTAAGTGGTGTACGGTATTCTGGGTCTGCTTGAAGCAGAGCACGAGCGATTCCGTGACGGATCGCACCAGCTTGACCAGTGAAACCTCCACCATCAACATTAACATACACATCATAGTTTCCTTCAGTCTCTGTAACAGCTAAAGGCTGCTTCAGAATCATACGAAGAGTTTCGTATGGGAAAAAGTCTTCAGCGTCACGCTTATTTACTACTACACGACCAGTTCCTGGAACTAGACGTACACGAGCTGTTGACTTTTTACGACGTCCAGTACCGGAGTATTGTACTTGTGCCACTCGATTACCTCCCTTTTATTATCCGCGAAGTTCGTAAACTTCTGGTTGTTGTGCTTCATGCTTATGCTCAGATCCAGCGTATACATGAAGTTTCTTGCCCATTTTGCGTCCTAGGCTTCCTTTAGGCAGCATACCTTTAACAGCAAGTTCTAGCATTTGCTCAGGGTATTTTGTACGCATTTCGTTAGCTGTACGAGATTTCAAACCACCTGGGTGATTTGAGTGACGGTAATAAATCTTATCATTGATTTTGTTACCTGTTAGTTCGATTTCTCCAGCATTGATGATGATGACATGGTCACCTGTATCAACATGCGGAGTATACGTTGGTTTATTTTTACCGCGAAGGATCGCAGCAACTTCGCTTGCCAAACGGCCTAGTGTCTGCCCTGCAGCATCCACGACGAACCATTTGCGTTCCACGTTGTTTTCATTTGCCATGAAAGTTGTGCGCATATTGGTTTCCCTCCTGAATTGTTAGTTTCACAAAGCTTCAATTATTATTTATCTCAAATACGATTAGTTTCCGGGGCTAACCGTGGTATAGAAATAAAATGCCATAGAATATAATATAACACTCCTGTCCCCAATGTCAAGAGCCTAAACGCAAGGAAACGTTGTTTTTTTAAAAAGAAATGCGAAGAAAGGCGTTTAAGCCTGAAACGCATAAGCAAGATGCCGCAATCGGGTGGCCTTTCCCGATGGAGGTAGATTGCTTATGTCGCGAAGGCTTGCCTTTCGCAGCTGGACATCAGAAATGCGGAAGTGGCCGGGTAGACACGCCACGCATAAACAAAATTCCGTAATCAGACGATCTTTCCAAATAAAAACGAGTGCACTTGCAGCACCCCTCAGTAATCAACTTGCCACAAAAACAACCCATGAGGGGGCGCCGTTTTTCCAGCCGCTTTCCGTTCACGGGCTTCAAACACAGCCTGCAATTCCTCAGGGTTGCGTTCACCCCGCCCTACCTCTAGCAGAGTTCCTACCAGGATACGAACCATATTGTATAAAAAGCCGCTTCCTTTAAAAATAAATACCAGCTCGGCTCCCTCCTGCTCAATTGAAGCTCGGTGGATCGTTCTCACTTTGCTTCCTTTCAAATCAGTCCGGGACGAACAGAAGGAAGTAAAATCATGTTCTCCTTCAATCAGCCGACACGCTTTTTTCATTGCCTCTACATTTAGCGGAAATTTTATGTGTGTCGTATAGTGTCTTTTGAAGATATCTGGCTCTCGGCTGTTCCAAACGAAATATCGATACTCTTTTCCGATTGTGTCATAACGGGCGTGGAAGTCAGCCGCAGCTTCCTCTGCTTCAGCGATATGGATGTCTTGAGGAAGCATAGAATCCAGCGCTCTTTTCCAGTTGTGTGGAGGGATAGATAGATTCGTATCAAAATGGATGATCTGCCCTCTTGCGTGGACGCCGGAGTCTGTCCGCCCAGAGGCTGTCACTTTCACCTTTTCGCCTTTATGCATCTTGGCCAGTGCTTTTTCTAATTCAGCTTGGACCGTATTGCCGTTAGGCTGAATCTGATATCCCGCATACTGTGTCCCATCGTATTCCACTCTGCATTTTAATCTCATATCTTAATCCTCCAGCTAATTCCTAGTTAAGAATAATCCAGCCATTAATAGAATAAACAATCCGTACACTACATAATCCTTCCATCCAATGTGCAGCTCTCTCAACTTCGTACGTCCTTCACCGCCTTTATACCCCCTTGCTTCCATGGCCATAGCGAGCTCCTCAGCTCTTTTGAACGCGCTGACAAACAAAGGTACCAAAAGAGGGATAACCGCCTTTATACGGTCTTTAAATGAGCCTGTGCGGAAGTCCACACCTCTGGACGCTTGAGCTTTAGAGATTTTTTCCGTTTCCTGCATCAAAGTCGGTATAAATCGAAGCGAGATCGACATCATAAGAGCCAGTTCATGTGCTGGAAAACGGAACCTCTTAAAGGGCCCGAGCAGCTGCTCGATCGCATCTGTGATCTCTATGGGCGTGGTCGTCAAAGTCAACAGTGAAGTGACCATGATCAGCAGGAAAAAGCGCAGGGAAATCGTAGACCCCTGGATAAGCGCCTCCCGATAAAGCTCCCACCCGAAGACTGTGGCGATTACTTCTCCCTCCCTTGTTACAAATAAATGAAGAAGAAATGTAAAGGCGATAAGGAACCAAACAGGTTTCAACCCTTTTAATATATAACGCACGCGTATTTTAGTAGCAAAAGCGCTTCCTACGGCAAATAAAGTGAGCAGTCCATAGCTCATAACGGAATTAGCAAAAAATACGATCACAACAAAGAAAAAGATAATAGCGATTTTCGTCCGCGGATCAAGCTTATGAATAAAGGAACCCGCCGGGATATATTGGCCGATCATCATAGAACTACTCATGATCGCGGCCCCCTTTTACCACTTGAGCCAGTTCTTTTGCTAATTCAGCTATAGATTGACCTTGATAGGAGATTTTTTCATCCAGTGTTCTTTCCACTTCGCCGAGAAATTCGATAACCTCAGGAACATCTAACTGAACACTTTGCAGCGCTTCTTTTTCCTTAAAGATTTCAAGAGGCGCCCCTTCTTTATAAACTTCACCGTCTTTTAAAATAATCACATGGTCCGCATAATTCAGAGCGTCTTCCATACTGTGCGTCACCAGAACGGTAGTCAGTTGTTTTTGCTTATGCAGGCGAGCAAACATATCCATAATCTCTTTTTGGCCTCGAGGGTCCAGACCTGCGGTAGGTTCATCTAATACGAGTACATCAGGATCCATAGCTAACACTCCGGCAATCGCTACTCTGCGCATTTGCCCTCCACTTAAATCAAATGGAGACCGCTGCAGCATATCCTCTGATAAATGAACGGCAGAGATAGCTTCTTTCGTACGTTGTTTGATATCCTCTTCTCCTACTCCGAAATTCGAAGGACCGAAGGCAATATCTTTTTCTACCGTCTCTTCAAATAGTTGATGTTCAGGATATTGAAATACCACTCCCACCTTTTCACGAAGCTCTCTTAATTTCTTATTCTTTTTTCCTGCTTGAAGGTGGTAGGAACCTATGGACACCGCACCCTCTGTCGGCTGAACCAAGCCGTTCAAATGTTGAATCAACGTAGATTTACCAGAACCCGTATGTCCAATAACAGCAACAAAAGATCCTGACGAAAATTGAAAAGACAGGTCTTTTAAAGCGTGATGCTCAAAAGGACTATTAGGCTGATACGTATAGCTTACATGGTCGAACGTAATGTCCATAATTCCTCCAACAACTCCTGGTGATTAAGTGGCTCACGGGTAAGACTGATACCAGCAGCTTTCAATTCATCTGCTAGTTTTGTAATGAATGGAGTATCTAAGCCAATTTCCTGCAGCTGTTCCTGCTTCGAGAACACTTCTCTTGGACTCGCCTCAAGCCAAACTTCTCCTTCGTTCATAACCATTACCCGATCAGCCTGGGTAACTTCCAGCAAATCGTGTGTAATAGTGACCAAGCAAAGGTTTCTTTGTTCTTGTACTTCTAATACAGTTTTTAAGATTTCCTTCCTGCCTTTAGGATCGAGCATCGCCGTGGCTTCATCCAATATTATATACTTTGGTGAAACTGCTAGCACACTAGCAATAGCCACTCTTTGTTTCTGCCCGCCGGACAGCCGGTGCGGCTCCTGCTCTTCATACCCCTGCATGCCTACAGCAGCCAAACTGGTTTCGATCCGTTCGAGCATTAACTCACGGGGCATTCCATGGTTTTCCATGCCAAACGCTACATCATCTCTCACAGTAGTCCCTACGAATTGGTTATCAGGGTTCTGAAAGACCATTCCTACCTTTTCCCGGACATCCCAAATGGTTTCCCGGCTCACTTTCTGGCCATTCACATAGATTTCTCCCTCCTGGGGGAATAGCAGACCGTTCATGAGTTTCGCGATGGTAGACTTTCCAGAACCATTATGGCCAATAATAGCAACCCATTCATCTGCAGATATCGTAAAACTGACATTCTTCAACACCCAGGGCATATCCTCTTGATAACGAAAAGAAACATTTCTGAACTCTATCTTACTATTCTCCATAATGGGTCCTCCGCTCTCCATATTTCCTGGGAAATATATTTCACCATTTATTTATACTATACGACACATTTCCCAGGCAATTAATTTGAAGCAATAAAAAAAGGGCTGGAGTCAACCTCTGATGAGATTCCGTCCTGCCCTTTTAACCCATTTTAAATGGTGACATTAAACTAGTTCAATGATCGCCATTTTAGCTCCGTCACCTTTACGCTCGCCTAATTTAAGCACGCGAGTGTAACCACCTTGGCGTTCCTCATAGCGTGGTGCGATGTCAGAGAACAGCTTTTGAAGTGCTGTTTGATCTCCTTCTTCATTCGCATCTGCTTTGTAAAGGAACGACTCAGCTTGACGACGTGCATGAAGATCGCCGCGCTTGCCTAGTGTAATCATTTTTTCAACAACAGAACGAAGCTCTTTTGCTTTAGCTTCTGTAGTTTCAATACGTTCATGAATGATCAAATCTGTCGCTAAGTTGCGAAGAAGTGCCATACGTTGGTCTGTCGTACGTCCTAGCTTTCTAGCCATGAAATATCCCTCCCTTATAGGAATCTCTTAGATGTGATGATCAATTAGTCTTCTTTTCTTAAACCTAAACCGAGCTCGTCCAGCTTGTATTTCACTTCTTCTAGTGATTTACGACCTAGATTACGAACCTTCATCATATCGTCCTCTGATTTATTCGCAAGCTCTTGTACAGTGTTAATACCTGCACGCTTCAAGCAGTTATAAGAACGGACAGACAAATCAAGCTCTTCGATCGTCATCTCAAGAACTTTTTCTTTTTGGTCCTCTTCTTTTTCAACCATGATTTCAGCTTTTTGAGCTTCATCTGTCAGGCCTACGAAGATGTTGAGGTGCTCCATATAGATTTTAGCTCCAAGTGAGATCGCTTCTTCAGGACGAGTACTGCCATCAGTCCAAACGTCTAGAGTAAGCTTATCAAAGTTTGAAGTTTGTCCGATACGCGTGTTTTCTACTTGATACGTCACACGAGAAACAGGTGTGAAAATCGAATCAACTGGAATGACACCAATTGGTAAATCATCATGATTATTACCTTCAGCGGGACGGTATCCGCGACCGCGCTCAGCAGTAATACGCATACGAAGAGGTGTTTTACTATCCAGTGTCGCGATGTGAAGATCCGGGTTAAGCACTTCTACATCACTATCGTGCGTAATGTCTGCTGCAGTAACCTTACCTTCTGTTTGCACATCAATCTCTAAAGTCTTTTCTTCATCAGAATAAATCTTCAAAGCTAGTTTCTTTAGATTTAGTACAACGGTAGTTACATCTTCTACAACACCTTCAATTGTGGAGAATTCATGAAGAACTCCATCAATTTGAACAGACGTAACGGCTGCACCAGGTAGTGAGGATAGTAAAATACGACGTAAGGAGTTACCTAGTGTTGTACCATATCCACGCTCAAGCGGTTCAACGACGAATTTACCGAATGTGGAATCACTGCTGATCTCAACCGGTTCAATTTTTGGCTTTTCAATTTCGATCATTTAAACAAAACCCTCCTTCAAAACGTCGAAACCTCGGTTAGACATATGATCTAACCGAAATTCCTCAGGTAGGCAGTCTCTATTACAAGACAACTACTATATGACTGTCTATGGCGGTGCTATTTACAAGCTATCATACCCCATTATAGACAGGGTTACAAATTCTATACAGAATTATTATACGCGACGACGTTTTGGTGGACGGCAACCGTTGTGTGGTACTGGAGTCACGTCACGAATCGCAGTGATCTCTAGACCTACGGCTTGTAGTGAACGAATCGCTGCTTCACGACCAGCGCCAGGGCCTTTAACAGTAACTTCAATAGTTTTCATTCCGTTATCCATAGCGTCTTTCGCAGCGGCTTCAGAAGCCATTTGGGCAGCGAATGGAGTAGATTTACGGGATCCTTTGAAACCAAGTGATCCAGAACTGCTCCAAGTAATAACGTTCCCTTGTACGTCGGTGACCGTTACGATCGTATTGTTAAAAGTAGAGCGAATATGAGCTACTCCACTCTCTATATTCTTTTTCACGCGACGTTTACGACTACGAGTGTTTCCTTTACGTGCCATATAGATTAAACCTCCTTCTTATCTAATTATTTACGTTTGTTAGCCACAGTACGACGTGGGCCTTTACGTGTACGAGAGTTGTTTTTAGTTTTCTGTCCGCGAGCTGGAAGTCCGCGGCGGTGACGGATTCCACGGTAAGAACCGATTTCAATTAAACGTTTGATGTTTAATGAGTTCTCACGACGAAGGTCACCTTCGACGTTGTGGTTGTCTAGAGCTTTACGAATCTTACCTAATTCATCCTCGGTAAGATCACGAACGCGAGTGCTTTCAGAAACGCCAGCTTCTGCAAGAACATCGCTTGCCAATGACTTTCCAACACCATAAATATAAGTTAGAGATACGACTACTCGCTTATCACGAGGGATATCTACACCTGATATACGTGCCATTTGGTACGTGCACCTCCTTTTAGATTAACCTTGTTTTTGTTTGTGTTTAGGGTTTTCACAGATAACCATTACTTTACCTTTACGACGGATAACTTTGCATTTCTCACAAATTGGTTTTACAGAAGGCCTTACCTTCATCATCCATACCTCCTTTTATAACGGAGCAGTGTTTATTATTTATAACGGTACGTAATACGTCCTCTTGTCAGATCATACGGAGAAAGTTCCACCGTCACTTTGTCCCCAGGTAAGATCCGGATAAAGTGCATACGAATTTTACCGGAAACGTGGGCTAAAACGGTATGGCCGTTTTCAAGCTCTACTTTAAATTGTGCATTAGGCAGAGTTTCAACGACTGTTCCTTCCACCTCAATTACATCGTCTTTCGCCATCGAGTTGATCTCCCTTCTTCAAATCAGTCACTTCTTCATTGACATATTTTGCTACGGCAAAGCGAAGCTTGCCATTCGTGACGCGACCAGTTTCTAGAAGGCTGTTTTGGACTTCCGGAGAGACGAAATCCATAAGCTCTACGTGCTGCAGATTCTTTTTCTTTGGTCGATCATACTTACGTTTCTCTCCGTCAGCAAGCAGCAGGAAGCGGCCATCCAAAATATCGATGACTACAGCATACTGTCCCGCCTCACGTCCCTGTACAATACGAACAACTTGACCTATTCGTGGACTCGACTCAGATTCATTCAAACACGATCACCTTCACTTAGGTTGTAGTTAATACTTCGTAACCCTCTTCCGTAATCGCGATGGTGTGTTCAAAGTGCGCACACATTCTACCATCTTTTGTCACTACCGTCCAATGATCTGCCAGTGTCTTGACGTATCGAGATCCAGCATTGACCATCGGCTCTACAGCCAGCACCATTCCAGGTTTCAAGCGAGGTCCTTTGTTAGGCGGTCCATAATGAGGAATTTGAGGATCCTCATGCAGCTCCTGCCCGACTCCGTGACCTACATATTCGCGTACAATCGAAAAACCTTCAGCTTCGACAAAGCTTTGAATGGCGTGGGATATATTTGAAAGGCGGACACCCGGCTTTGCTTCATCAAGTCCTTTGAATAAACATTCTTCCGTAACTCTCAGCAAACTCGCAGTGTTCTCATCAACTGTGCCGACCGGATAAGTCCAAGCCGAGTCACCATGATAACCTTGGTATTTCGCACCAATATCGATACTAATGATATCTCCCTCGTTAAGCACCCGATCTCCCGGGATGCCATGAACGAGCTCTTCATTGACCGACGCACAAATACTACCACGGAATCCATTATAACCTTTAAATGAAGGGATTGCATCCATGCTGCGTATGAACTGATCAGCGATCCGATCTAATTCTCCTGTTGTAATACCTGGCCGGATGTTCTTCTTCATTTCCTGGTGCGTCAAGGCGACTATTCTGCCGGCTTCACGCATGATGTCTAACTCCCGTGGTGTTTTGCAAATAATCATTTAACAAGGCCTCCGAGCTTTTTATCAATATCTACGAAAACATCATCGATATTTCGGTCACCATCAAATGTGACTAAATATCCTTTGTCCTGGTAGAAGTCAAGAAGCGGTTGAGCTTGCTCTACATTAACTTCTAAACGTTTCTTAACGGTTTCAGGCTGATCGTCTTCACGCTGAATCAGTTCAGCTCCATCATGATCACATTTCCCTTCCTCTTTAGGAGGATTGAAGATCACATGATAGGTTGCTCCACAAGTTGGGCAAACTCTTCGTCCAGTTAGACGCTCGACAAGCTGCTCTTTTGGAACATCAATATGAAGAACATAATCGACTGATTCGTTCATATCTGCCAACAGATTTTCAAGGGCGTCTGCCTGGGCAATCGTACGCGGGAAGCCATCCAGCAAGAAGCCTTCTTGACAATCTGGTTTACTTAGACGCTCGCGAACAATCCCAATCGTTACTTCATCTGGAACTAATTCGCCTTTATCCATATATGATTTAGCTTCTTGACCAAGTGCTGTTCCTTCTTTGATAGCTAAACGGAACATATCTCCTGTTGAGATATGAGGGATGTTATATTTTTCGACAATCTTTTCTGCCTGAGTACCTTTGCCGGCACCAGGAAGACCCATCAGAATCAAATTCAACGTCTTCCCTCCGCTCTCTTATTCATTAGCTTTTTCACAATCTATTTAATAAAGCCTTTGTAATGGCGTTTCACTAACTGACTTTCCAGCTGCTTCATCATTTCAAGGGCAACCCCGACGACGATGAGCAAACCGGTTCCTCCTACTTGAACACTTGGCGGCAGACCTGCTACAGCACCAAGAATGATCGGCAGGATAGATACAGCTGCTAGGAAAATAGATCCTACAAACGTTAATCGGTACATCACACGAGTCAAATACGTTTCAGTATTCGCCCCAGGACGAATCCCAGGAATATACCCGCCTTGTTTTTTCAAGTTCTCTGCCATTTGTTCCGGGTTTACCTGAACAAATGTATAGAAGTAAGTGAATGCAATAATCAACGCTACATAGATGATCATTCCAGGCCAGTTCTGATAATCAAAAATATATTGAATAACAGAGGCTACTTCATTACCTTCAAAGAAACCGGCTACGGTTCTAGGAGCAATAATGAATGAAATTGCAAAGATTACCGGAATAACCCCTGCTGCATTAACCTTCAGCGGCAAGTGAGTAGAATGCCCACCTACTGGAGAACGGTTAACAAGTTTTTTCGCATACTGAATCGGGATTTTACGAAGGGCTTGCTGAATGAATATAACCCCAACAACAACCGCAACGATAACCAATGCAATAAGTGCGATAATCACTAAATTAATAAAAAGCTCATCTCCTGCGCCAGTAATATACTGATCATACAGTTGATTGGCTCCTGTCGGAATCGCAGCAACGATACCGGCAAAAATCAAAATGGAAATACCATTTCCAACACCGTGAGTCGTGATTTGCTCACCAAGCCACATCAAGAAAGCCGTACCTCCTGTCAATACAAGCGCAATGACAGCGAACTTTACAGGGCCTGGATCAGCGATAAGCTGACCGCCTGCTAACGCATTGAAGCCGATTGACATCCCAATAGCTTGTATGAAGGCAAGAACGATCGTTCCATAGCGGGTAAACTGAGCTAATTTCCGACGGCCAACTTCACCCTGCTTTTTCCATTCCGCAAACTTCGGTACTACATCCATCTGTAACAATTGCATGATAATGGAGGCTGTAATGTACGGCATAATTCCCATTGCGAAAATGGAGAAGTTCTGCAGCGCACCGCCTCCAAAAGTATTCAAGAAGCCAAATGCATTCTGTTCATCCATGAAGTCAATGGCATCTCGATCAGAGAAAGGTACAGGGATGAATGTTCCCAAGCGAAAAACAACGAGCATCAATAAAGTGAAGATGATTTTCCGTCGAATGTCACCCACGCGCATAAAATTGGAGATTGTCCGGAACATTAAATCACCTCAGTTTGACCGCCCGCTGCTTCGATAGCTTCTTTTGCTGAAGCAGAGAACTTATGAGCTTTCACAGTAAGTTTCTTTTCGACAGAACCTTTAGCTAGAACTTTAATGCCAGCTTTTTCTTTGCTGACTACGCCAGTTTCAAGCAGAAGCTCAGGAGTAACCTCAGTGCCCTCTTCAAAACGGTTAAGAGCATCTAGATTAACAATCGCAAATTCTTTACGGTGAATATTCGTAAATCCACGTTTAGGCAGACGTTGGAATAGTGGCATTTGACCACCTTCAAAACCTGGACGAGTCTTACTGCCAGATCGTTGTCCTTGACCTTTGTGGCCACGGCCTGAAGTCTTACCATTACCAGAAGACATTCCGCGTCCTACGCGGTTGCGTTCTTTGTTGGATCCAGCTGATGGTTTCAGTTCATGCAGTTTCATACGAGCACCTCCTTATTATTGATTCTTTACTTATACTTCTTTAATCGATACAAGGTGAGATACCTTTTCAGTCATACCTCGAATCGCCGGGTTATCTTCAACTACGACAGTTTGACGAATCTTGTTTAGACCTAGCGCTTTAACGGTTGAGCGCTGATCCTGTGGTCTGCCAATAACACTGCGCGTGAGGGTAACTTCTAACTTTTTAGCCATTTCATTTCCCTCCTTATCCTACAGTTCTTCTACAGACTTCCCACGAAGTCGAGCAACGTCTTCTGCGCGCTTAAGCTCACCAAGTCCTTTTAGTGTCGCACGCACCATGTTGATTGGTGTGTTTGAACCAAGTGACTTAGATAGGATGTCTTGAACACCTGCAAGCTCAAGGACTGCACGTACAGGACCACCTGCGATAACTCCGGTACCTTCTGCAGCTGGTTTCATAAGGATGCTGCCTGCACCAAACTGTCCTGTGATTTCGTGAGGAATCGTTGTATCTTTAATTGGTACTGTAATCAGATTCTTCTTCGCATCATCAATAGCCTTTTTAATAGCGTCTGGTACTTCTTGTGCTTTACCTGTACCAAATCCTACATGGCCGTTTTTATCTCCTACGACAACTAGTGCAGCAAAACGAAAGCGACGTCCACCTTTAACTACCTTTGCAACACGGTTGATCGTAACTACGCGTTCTTCAAGATCTAGTTTACTAGGGTCAATGTTTGTAGTTAGCATATATGTCCCTCCTTTAACGATTAAAATTCTAGACCGGCTTCGCGAGCCGCATCTGCTAGTGCTTTCACACGTCCATGATACAAGTAACCACCACGGTCGAACACAACTACTTTATAGCCATTCTCTTTCGCACGGTTAGCGACTAATTCACCGACTTTTTGTGCTGCTTCAACGTTACCTGTATTATCAAGATCGAAATCTTTATCTACAGTAGAAGCACTTGCCACAGTGTGTTGTGATTCATCATTAATTAATTGTGCATAGATGTGTTTGTTAGAACGATAAACGTTTAAACGCGGGCGTTCTGCTGTTCCGACTACGCTTGAGCGAACACGCGCATGACGTTTTTTACGAACAACATTCTTATCAGCCTTTGTGATCATCTGGGTCACTCCTTTCTATTCCTTACCTGAGAACCTTATTTAGCTGTCTTACCTTCTTTTCTGCGTACATGTTCGTTTTCAAAACGAATTCCTTTACCTTTGTAAGGCTCTGGAGGACGGATAGCACGGATTTTAGCTGCAACAGCACCGACTAACTCTTTGTCGATTCCTTTAACCGTAAGTTTTGTGTTTGAAGGGACATCGATTTCGATACCTTCGCGCTTTTCAACTTCTACAGGGTGAGAGTAACCAGCGTTGATGATTACATTCTCTCCTTGTTTCTGAGCACGGTACCCAACCCCGTTAATTTCAAGGTTTCTCTCGAATCCTTTGGATACTCCCTCAACCATATTACCGATCAGGCTGCGAGTAGTACCGTGAAGAGCACGATGTTCTTTGTGATCGCTTGGGCGAGCCACGGTAAGAACGTTATCTTCAACCTTCACTGTCATATCCTCATGGAACGTACGAGTTAATTCACCTTTTGGGCCTTTAACTGTAATTGTATGGTTATCCTGAATGATTTCAACACCTTCAGGAATTTCCAATGATTTTAATCCTACGCGAGACATTCACTTGCACCTCCTGTCTTTTCTGTTTCAATTACCAAACGTAAGCAAGTACTTCGCCACCGATGGCTTGTTCACGAGCTTCTTTATCTGTTAAAACACCTTTTGAAGTAGAAACAACGGCTACGCCTAAGCCATTAAGAACCTTTGGAATCTCTTCTGCTTTAGCATAAACACGTAGTCCTGGCTTACTGATACGCTTAAGGCCAGTAATTACACGCTCTTCATTTTGTCCGTATTTCAGGAAAATGCGAAGAACACCTTGTTTGTTATCTTCTACAAACTCGTAATCACGTACGAAACCTTCACGCTTTAGAATGTCAGCAATCTCTTTTTTCACTGTAGAAGCTGGAAGTTCAAGCTTCTCGTGACGAACCATATTCGCGTTACGAATACGCGTAAGCATATCTGCAATTGGATCTGTCATAGTCATAACTAATTTACCTCCTTCCCTATATCGGGTTTACCAGCTGGCTTTTTTAACACCAGGAATTTGTCCTTTGTGCGCAAGTTCACGGAAACAAATACGGCAAAGTTTGAATTTGCGTAGTACAGAGTGAGGACGTCCGCAACGTTCACAGCGAGTATATTCGCGAACTCCATACTTTTGTTTGCGCTGTTGCTTAGTAACCATAGATTTTTTAGCCACTATTTTCCCTCCTTATGGTTAGCTCATTACTTCTGAAACGGCATACCGAATTGAGCTAATAGTTCACGTGATTCTTCGTCAGTGTCAGCAGTTGTAACAATAACGATATCCATGCCACGTACTTTATCTACTTTGTCATAATTAATTTCTGGGAAAATCAACTGTTCTTTTACACCTAGAGTGTAGTTTCCACGACCGTCAAAAGCTTTCTTTGAGATTCCACGGAAGTCACGAACACGTGGTAAAGACACAGCAATCAGTTTTTGGAAGAATTCGTACATACGCTCTCCACGAAGTGTTACCTTCGCACCGATTGGCATACCTTCACGCAGGCGGAATCCCGCGATTGATTTCTTAGCTTTAGTGATCATAGGTTTTTGACCAGAGATCATTGATAGTTCTTCAACTGCTGAATCAAGTGCTTTCGCATTTTGTACAGCATCACCAACACCCATATTAATTACAATCTTTTCAACTTTAGGTGCTTGCATTACAGAATCGTATTCAAACTTGCTCATCATAGATGGCACAATTTCTTCTTGATATCTTTTCTTAAGTTCGTTCATCAAGTGGCCCTCCTTTCATCACTGGATTAGTTATCTAATGCTTCACCAGATTTTTTCGCGATACGAACTTTCTTACCGTCTTCAACTTTATAACCAACACGAGTTGGTTCGCCAGACTTAGGATCGACAGGCATAACGTTTGAGACGTGAATTGGAGCTTCTTGAGTAAGAATCCCACCCTGTGGGTTATCTTGTGAAGGCTTCGCGTGTTTCTTGATTTCGTTAATTCCTTCGACTAGGACGCGGTCCTTCTTAGGGTAAGCTTCAAGGATCGTACCTTGCTTGCCTTTGTCCTTGCCGGAAATAACCATTACTTTGTCACCTTTTTTCACGTGCATGTTTCGCGCACCTCCTTAACAAGGCTTATCATTTCAATTATTTTTTATAATACTTCTGGAGCTAGTGATACAATCTTCATGAATTTAGCTTCACGAAGTTCACGAGCAACTGGTCCGAAGATACGAGTACCACGTGGACCTTTATCATCACGGACAATTACGGCTGCGTTTTCGTCGAAACGGATATAAGAACCATCTTTACGACGCATGCCGCTCTTAGAACGTACAATTACGGCTTTTACTACTTCACCTTTTTTAACAACGCCCCCTGGTGTTGCTTGTTTCACAGTAGCGGTGATGATATCACCGATATTAGCAGTCTTGCGACCAGATCCACCCAAAACTTTGATGGTTTGGATTTCACGTGCACCAGAGTTGTCGGCTACTTTCAAACGAGTCTCCTGTTGAATCATACACTGTAACCTCCCTTCGGAATCTCTCCGAGCGAACTATATTAGATAATAACAGACTCTTCTACGACTTCTAGAAGACGGAAACGCTTCGTTGCTGATAGCGGACGAGTTTCCATAATACGTACAACATCACCATTTTTGGCTTGGTTGTTTTCGTCGTGAGTCTTGAATTTTTTAGAGTACTTTACGCGCTTGCCATAAAGTTTGTGGAATTTATAAGTTTCAACTAAAACAGTGATTGTTTTATCCATTTTATCAGATACTACACGGCCAGTATAAACTTTACGATTATTACGTTCTTCACTCATGTGAGGGTGACCTCCTCTCAACTATTAGTTATTTACGCCTAGCTCGCGTTCGCGAGCAACAGTTTTCATGCGAGCGATCGACTTACGAACTTCGCGAATACGCGCAGTGTTCTCAAGTTGACCTGTTGCCAGCTGGAAACGTAGGTTGAAAAGTTCTTCTTTTAGAGACTTAACTTTTTGTTCAATTTCGGCAGTGGTTAATTCACGGATTTCATTAGCCTTCATTGATTTCACCACCAATTTCTTCACGTTTTACAAATTTAGTTCTGATCGGCAGCTTGTGAGAAGCAAGACGCAACGCTTCGCGAGCAACTTCTTCTGATACACCTGCAATCTCAAACAAAATTTTTCCTGGTTTTACTACAGCCACGAAACCTTCTGGAGCACCTTTACCTGAACCCATTCGAACTTCTAGGGGCTTAGCAGTGTAAGGTTTGTCTGGGAAGATTTTGATCCATACTTTACCGCCACGTTTCATGTAACGGGTCATGGCAATACGAGCTGCCTCGATTTGACGAGCTGTGATCCATGCAGGATCGATTGCTTGTAAACCGTATTCACCGAATGATACGGATGTTCCGCCTTTAGCACGGCCTTTTAAACTAGCACGGTGTTGACGACGATATTTAACACGTTTAGGCATTAACATAATGCTGTTCCCCCTTCCTTATTTGTTAGATTTAGTTGGAAGGACTTCTCCACGATAGATCCACACTTTAACACCAAGTTTACCGTAAGTTGTGTCAGCTTCTGCAGTTCCGTAATCGATATCTGCACGAAGTGTGTGAAGTGGTACTGTTCCTTCACTGTAATATTCTGCACGAGCTATATCCGCACCGCCTAGGCGTCCAGATACTTGTGTACGAATACCTTTAGCTCCTGCGCGCATAGCACGTTGGATCGTTTGTTTTTGAGCACGACGGAAAGATACACGGTTTTCCAGTTGACGTGCGATATTGTCAGCTACAAGCGTAGCGCTAAGATCAGGTTTCTTCACCTCAACGATGTTGATGTGAACACGTTTACCAGTAAGTTCATTCAACGATTTACGAAGTGCTTCAACTTCGGAACCGCCTTTACCGATAACCATTCCTGGTTTACCAGTGTGAATTGTAATATTTACACGGTTAGCTGCGCGTTCAATTTCGATCGTAGATACGGCTGCGTCTTTTAGACGTTTTTCAGTATATTCACGAATTTTAATGTCTTCATGCAACAAGTCAGCATAGTCTTTACCAGCGTACCACTTAGACTCCCAGTCACGGATGACGCCAATACGAAGACCTACCGGATTTATTTTTTGACCCACTGATTATCCCTCCTTCTTTTCTGATACAACCACTGTGATGTGGCTGGTGCGTTTGTTGATCTGGCTTGCACGTCCCATAGCGCGAGGGCGGAATCTTTTAAGAGTTACGCCTTCATTTACAAACGCTTCGGAAACATATAGATTGTCCGGATCCATTTCATAATTGTGTTCAGCATTAGCAATCGCAGAATTAAGCACTTTCTCAATAACTGGAGAAGCGCCGCGCTGTGTTAAGCGCAATGTTGCGATCGCGTCACCTACGTTTTTTCCTCGAATTAAATCGATAACTAAACGAGCTTTACGAGGAGCAATACGAACGGTTTTAGCAACTGCTTTAGCTTGCATTAGAGTGCCTCCTCTCTACCTTATCGTTTTGTTTTCTTGTCATCGCCAGAGTGTCCCTTGAACGTACGGGTTGGCGCGAATTCACCTAGTTTATGACCTACCATGTCTTCTGTAACATATACAGGTACATGTTTACGTCCGTCATAAACTGCAATTGTGTGTCCTACAAAGTTAGGGAAGATTGTTGAACGGCGAGACCAAGTTTTAATTACCTGGTTTTTGCTGTCTTCGTTTAACTTCTCAACTTTTTTCATTAAATGGTCATCTACAAAAGGTCCCTTTTTTAGGCTGCGGCCCATGCATAAACCTCCCTTCGCGATTGAGAGACGGGGTTTATCGCCCGTCGTTCAATCCCGTTATTTTTTACCTTTACCTCTTCTACGAACGATATATTTATCAGACGGTTTGTTACGTTTACGCGTTTTGTACCCAAGAGTTGGTTTACCCCATGGAGATACTGGAGAAGGTCTACCGATTGGCGCACGTCCTTCACCACCACCGTGTGGGTGATCGCTAGGGTTCATTACGGAACCACGTACAGTTGGGCGCTTGCCTTTCCAGCGAGAACGTCCAGCTTTACCTACGCTGATTAATTCGTGTTCTAAGTTACCAACTTGACCGATTGTCGCACGGCAAGTGCTTAGTACTAAACGAACTTCACCAGAAGCAAGGCGTACAAGGGTATATTTTTCTTCACGACCAAGGATTTGAGCAGAAGCACCAGCAGAACGGACTAACTGTCCACCGCGGCCAGGTTTAAGCTCGATGTTGTGTACGATTGTACCAACAGGAATGTCTTTCAATTGAAGAGAGTTACCTGTTTTAATATCAGATCCTTGACCTGAAATAATTTCGTTACCTACTTTAAGCCCTTTTGGAGCAAGGATGTAACGTTTTTCACCATCAACATAGTTAATTAGTGCAATGTTAGCGGAGCGGTTCGGATCGTATTCGATCGTAGCAACGCGTCCAGGTATTCCATCTTTATCACGTTTGAAGTCGATGATACGGTAATGACGCTTGTGACCTCCGCCCTGATGACGAACTGTCAGCTTACCCTGGTTGTTACGTCCACCGCGTTTGTGTAGTGGAGACAATAGGGAGCGTTCAGGTTTGTCAGTAGTGATCTCAGCGAAATCAGATACTGTCATGTGTCGACGACCATTTGTAATTGGTCGAAACTTTTTAATCGCCATCTTTTTTCCCTCCTTCACTTATTGGATTTATAATTTATGCTTCAAAGAAATCTAGTTCTTCACTGTCTTCAGTCAACGTAATAACTGCTTTCTTACGATCAGAACGGTATCCACCGTAACGACCCATACGCTTGAATTTACCTTTAAGGTTCATTGTGTTCACGCCAGCAACTTTAACTCCGAAAATCTCTTCAATTGCGCTTTTGATTTCGGTTTTGTTTGCTTTAGTGCTCACTTCAAACGTATATTTCTTTTCTCCCATAAGGTCAGCAGATTGTTCAGTAATGACAGGGCGTTTGATAATATCGCGTGGTTCTTTCATTATGAGAGCACCTCCCCTGCTTTTTCAGCTGCGTCCTTCGTTAGGATAAGCTTGTCATGCGTTAATATATCTAACACACTTACTTCGTCTACAGTTACTGCTTTCACTGTAGGGATATTGTTAGAAGAAAGAACTACATTATCGTTCTTGTCTGCAGTAACAATAAGAGCTTTCTCGTTCACTTCTAGTCCTTTAAGCAGGTTTACTACTTCTTTAGTTTTCGGTGCATCGAAAGATAGACTTTCAAGTACAAAAACGTTGTTCTCTTGAACTTTAGAAGAGTAAGCTGATTGAAGTGCTAGACGACGAACTTTTCTAGGCAGCTTGTAGCTGTAGCTACGTGGTGTCGGACCGAATACAGTCCCACCGCCTACCCACTGTGGTGCACGGATGGTACCTTGACGCGCACGTCCTGTACCTTTTTGGCGCCACGGTTTACGACCGCCGCCGCGTACTTCCGCACGGTTTTTTACTTTGTGTGTACCTTGACGCAGATTTGCGCGCTGGGACACTACTGCTTCATGTAAAACATGAGTGTTTGGTTCGATACCAAAAACAGCGTCATTCAGTTCAACATCTCCAACTTTAGAGCCGCTTTGGTTTAATAGTGCTACTTTAGGCATGACATATCCTCCCTTCCTTAAATTATTTGCTAGCCTTTATTGCACTCGTTACTTTAACGTAAGATTTCTTCGGTCCAGGTACATTACCTTTGATTAATAGCAAGTTACGCTCAGCGTCAACTCTTACTACTTCAAGGTTTTGTAGAGTTACTGTTTCTCCACCCATTTGTCCTGCAAGGCCTTTACCTTTGAAAACTTTGGATGGGTCAGCACCCTGTCCCATAGAACCGGATCTACGGTGGAAACGGGAACCGTGGCTCATTGGCCCGCGAGATTGGTTATGGCGCTTAATTACACCTGAGAAACCTTTCCCTTTAGAAGTTCCTGTTACATCAATAACGTCTCCAGCTTCGAAAATATCCACCTTAACCTCTTGACCTAATTCATAGTCATCAAGGTTAGTATTACGGAATTCACGAATGTAGCGCTTAGGTGATGCACTCGCTTTTTCAGCGTGGCCTACATCAGCTTTTTTCAAGCGGTTAGACTTTTGGTCTGCAAAACCTAGCTGAATAGCTTCATAGCCGTCGTTTTCAGCTGTTTTCTTTTGTAAAACAACGTTTGGCTCAGCTTGTACAACTGTTACTGGAATTAGCTCGCCATCTTCAGAGAAGATTTGAGTCATACCGACTTTACGTCCTAAGATTCCTTTCGTCATCCGTTACACCTCCTATTATTCATTCATTTTTATTTTATAATTTAATTTCGATATCCACACCAGATGGTAGATCAAGTCTCATTAATGAGTCGACCGTCTGTGGCGTTGGATTAACAATGTCGATTAGACGTTTGTGTGTACGCATTTCGAACTGCTCACGAGCATCTTTATACTTATGAGTTGCACGAAGTACAGTATAGACAGACTTTTCAGTTGGAAGCGGGATCGGACCAGATACGTTTGCTCCGGAGCGCTTCGCCGTGTCTACGATCTTTTCAGCGGACTGATCTAGAACCCTATGATCATACGCTTTTAAACGAATACGAATTTTTTCTTTTGCCATTATGTTCCCTCCTTCTTCGCCCATTTTATAAAATAGACATTCTCCGCGAAAATTCCTCGACTCACCAGCCATGGCAAAGGGGCCGTGTGTGTCAACAACCTTTCGCATCATCGCCTTTTATGACCAACATTCCTTATTATAAAGAAAAAGTCCGGCCAATGCAAGTGTTTATTCATAAAAGTTTCATTTATAAACACCTCAAGATATTATACTAAGATTTATGAGGAATTTCAATAGGTTATTAGACTTTTTAGTAGTCTTCATTAAATTAAAAAGCCTTTTTAATTCTTTATTGAAAGATAACTGCTTATAAGTTTTTGTTTTCACCGTTACTTTTTTGTATATTTCGTTCTGACCATTATTTAAGCTAACAAATTTTAAGTATTAAATCAAATAATGCCCTAGCGAATGAAATGTAATTGAGTAAGTTCTAATCATAATCGTGTGGAATATATTTTGGATAGGCTATGCTAAAGGTGGTTGTTGATATTGATAAGTGAGTTATTCAACAATATGTCAGGATAATGGAAGACTCGGTTTCAAGAAAGTCTGGGATCGTTACCGTATTGAGAGTCAGGGGTTGTTGGGAAGTGAGCTTCCTCTTGCGTTTAGATTTATTAGTTAAGGAGAGAGACAGTTCTCGGATCGTAGATTATAATGTTATATCAAAGGAGTTTCCGAGCTACTAATCATCGTAAGGAGCTCCGGCAAATCGCGAGACTCCTGTGGGAAAAGAGTGCTTGGTGAGACCCCGGAGAGCTTTAGCTCGAGGAGGCTCACTGCGCTCCCACGGAAAGCGAGTGGTTTCCCGGAGCTCTAAACGCTGTCACTCATAACGGAAACAGCTCGGATATCTCGAATCTGAGTCTTCCACTAAAGGGAGCTTATATGAATATCATTACGGAACTTATCTACGCCTTTTGATAAAGTACTCACAATTCATATGATCTGCCTTCCTGACACTACTCTCTATGTCATTTAAGAGAACATTTGAGTGATTAGCAATTGAGATTATTAATAGAGGGAACTGATTTTAAAACCAGTAACATATAAAACAGCACCAGTTAAAAAGTACATAAAAAAGCAGCAGCTCAATTGAGCTGCTGCTTCTTAAAAGACAAATGTCTTATTATTATTCAGTAATTTTAGCTACAACGCCGGCGCCTACTGTACGGCCACCTTCACGGATAGAGAACTTAGTTCCATCTTCGATCGCGATTGGAGAGATAAGTTCTACAGTCATTTCTACGTTATCGCCAGGCATTACCATCTCTACGCCTTCTGGAAGTTGAATAACACCAGTTACGTCAGTTGTACGGAAGTAGAACTGAGGACGGTAGTTTGAGAAGAATGGAGTGTGACGTCCACCTTCGTCTTTTGAAAGAACGTAAACTTCTGCTTGGAACTTAGTGTGTGGAGTGATTGTACCAGGCTTAGCAAGTACTTGTCCACGGTTGATATCTTCACGGTTAACACCACGAAGAAGTGCGCCAATGTTGTCGCCAGCTTCAGCATAGTCAAGAAGCTTACGGAACATTTCAACACCAGTGATTGTAGTTTTGCGAGCTTCTGGAGCAAGACCGATGATTTCGATTTCGTCTCCAACTTTGATCTTACCACGCTCAACACGGCCAGTTGCTACTGTACCACGACCAGTGATCGAGAATACATCCTCAACAGGCATCATGAATGGCTGGTCAACGTCACGCTCTGGGTTTGGAATGTAGTCATCAACAGCGTCCATTAGGTCATAGATCGCTTGCTCATACTTTTCTTCACCTTCAAGAGCTTTAAGAGCAGAACCGCTTACTACTGGTACATCGTCACCTTCGAAGTCATACTCAGAAAGAAGGTCGCGAACTTCCATTTCAACTAGTTCAAGTAGCTCTTCGTCGTCTACCATGTCAACTTTGTTAAGGAATACAACAATCGCAGGTACACCAACTTGACGAGAAAGAAGGATGTGCTCACGAGTTTGTGGCATTGGGCCATCAGCTGCAGATACAACTAGGATAGCTCCGTCCATTTGTGCAGCACCAGTGATCATGTTTTTAACATAGTCAGCGTGACCTGGGCAGTCAACGTGTGCATAGTGACGGTTTTCAGTTTCGTACTCAACGTGTGCAGTGGAGATAGTGATTCCACGCTCGCGCTCTTCAGGAGCACCGTCGATCATGTCATAAGCCATTGCTGAACCTTCACCAGATCTTTTGTGAAGTACAGTCGTGATAGCTGCAGTTAGAGTTGTTTTACCGTGGTCAACGTGTCCAATAGTCCCGATGTTTACGTGGGACTTGGAACGGTCGAATTTTTCTTTACCCATTCTATATTTCCTCCTTTAAATAAAAACAAAGTTATTTTCAATTGATAATTTATTTGAAGCAAAGGAGTTTCAAAAAACTCCTAAGCTTACAATACAAGTTATACTTCAACTTAGCAAAAAAATCAATTACTCACCAGCATTTTTCTTGATGATTTCCTCAGAGATGCTCTTCGGAACTTCTTCATAGTGATCGAAATGCATAGTGTACGTTCCACGTCCCTGAGTGTTTGAACGAAGCGCAGTGGCATAACCGAACATTTCAGATAGTGGGACAAATGCTTTAACAACCTGAGCTGTACCACGAGTTTCCATACCTTCAACACGTCCGCGACGGGAAGTTACATCACCCATGATATCACCCATATATTCTTCAGGAATAACGACTTCTACTTTCATCATTGGTTCAAGAAGAACTGGTTTACATTTGTTTTTAGCTTCTTTAAGTGCCATAGATGCTGCAACTTTAAAGGCCATTTCGTTGGAGTCGACATCGTGGTAAGAACCATCGTATAGAGTAGCCTTAATGTCTACCATTGGGTATCCTGCTAATACTCCGTTTTCCATAGAATCTCTAATACCAGCTTCTACAGATGGAATGTATTCACGAGGGACTACACCACCAACGATTTTGTTTACGAATTCGTATCCAGCACCTTCATCGTTTGGCTCGAATTTAACCCAAACGTGACCGAATTGTCCACGACCACCGGACTGACGTACGAATTTACCTTCGACTTCCGCACTTCCGCGGAAAGTTTCACGGTATGCAACTTGCGGAGCACCAATGTTCGCTTCAACTTTAAACTCACGGCGCAGACGGTCAACGATGATGTCAAGGTGAAGTTCACCCATACCAGCGATGATTGTTTGACCAGTCTCTACGTTTGTTTCAGTCTGGAATGTTGGATCCTCTTCAGCAAGTTTACCAAGTGCGATAGACATCTTGTCTTGATCGGCTTTAGATTTAGGCTCGATCGCAACAGAGATAACTGGATCTGGGAATTCCATAGACTCAAGAATAACAAGACTCTTCTCATCACATAGAGTATCACCTGTTCCAGTGTCTTTCAGTCCAACAGCACCGGCGATATCTCCGGCATATACAGTGGAAATCTCTTCACGGGAGTTCGCGTGCATTTGCAGGATACGACCTACGCGCTCACGCTTATCCTTAGTAGCGTTTTTCACGTATGAACCAGAGTTAAGTGTACCAGAGTAAACACGGAAGAATGTAAGTTTACCAACATAAGGGTCGGTTGCTACTTTAAATGCTAAAGCAGAAAACGGCTCTTTATCGTCAGGCTTACGAACAACTTGTTCCTCTGTTTGTGGTACGTGACCTTCAATCGGAGGTACGTCTAATGGAGATGGAAGATAATCAATAACTCCATCAATCAAAAGTTGTACACCCTTGTTTTTGAAAGCAGAACCACAGAAGACAGGATAGAAATCTACTGTTAGAGTGGCAGTACGAATGGCTACTTTCAACTCTTCATTAGTGATTTCTTCACCTTCTAGGTACTTCATCATCAAGTCTTCATCAAGTTCCGCAACTGCTTCTACAAGCAATCCACGATACTCTTCAGCTTGTTCTTTGTACTCATCCGGAATTGGACGAGCTTCTGCGCGTGTACCTAGATCATCAAGGTAATAGAATGCTTCCATAGTTACTAGATCGATGATTCCTTCGAAATCATCCTCTGCACCGATTGGAAGTTGAACTGCCGCAGCATTTGCTCCAAGGCGGTCTTTTAGAGTACCTAAGGAGTAAACGAAGTCCGCGCCGATTTTATCCATTTTGTTGATGAATACAATACGTGGCACGCCATAAGTTGTTGCTTGACGCCATACAGTTTCAGTTTGTGGTTCAACACCAGACTGAGCATCCAGTACAGCTACAGCACCATCAAGTACACGAAGGGAACGTTCAACTTCTACTGTGAAGTCTACGTGTCCTGGAGTATCAATGATGTTAATACGGTGGTCTCTCCACTGAGCAGTCGTAGCAGCGGAAGTGATTGTGATTCCGCGCTCCTGTTCCTGCTCCATCCAGTCCATCTGTGAAGCACCTTCGTGTGTTTCACCAATTTTGTGGATACGTCCTGTGTAGAAAAGAATACGCTCGGTGGCAGTCGTTTTACCGGCGTCAATGTGTGCCATGACACCGATATTACGAGTCCTTTCCAAGGAGAACTCTCTAGGCATGATTTTTTCTCCTTCCTGGTTGAAAGATTATTACGTTGATGATTACCAACGGTAGTGAGCGAATGCTTTGTTAGCTTCCGCCATTTTGTGCATATCTTCACGGCGCTTAACTGCTGCACCTGTGTTGTTTGCTGCATCTAGAATTTCATTAGCCAGGCGCTCTTCCATTGTCTTTTCTCCGCGTAGACGCGCATAGTTTACAATGAAACGCAGTCCTAGTGCTTGACGACGTTCTGGGCGTACCTCAACTGGTACTTGGTAGTTTGAACCACCCACACGACGAGCGCGTACTTCTAGTACAGGCGCTACGTTCTTCATCGCTTGTTCAAAAGCTTCCATAGCTTCATTTCCGCTACGTTCTTGAACAAGTTCAAAAGCTTTATAAAGAATTTTCTGAGCTTTACCGCGCTGTCCGTCAACCATGATTTGGTTGATTAAGCGAGTTACAAGCTTAGAGTTGTACATTGGATCTGGTAACACATCACGTTTTGCTACTGGTCCTTTACGTGGCATATGTTCCCCTCCCTTCCTTGTTGTTATTTACGAATAAATAAGTTTAATTATTTTTTAGGCTTCTTGGTACCGTATTTAGAACGACCTTGCATACGGCCATCCACGCTTGCAGTATCAAGTGCACCACGAACGATGTGATAACGCACACCAGGTAAGTCTTTAACACGTCCGCCACGGATAAGAACAACACTGTGCTCTTGCAAGTTGTGGCCGATTCCAGGAATGTAGGCATTCACTTCGATTTGGTTAGTCAAACGAACACGAGCATACTTACGTAGTGCGGAGTTCGGTTTCTTCGGAGTCATTGTACCTACACGTGTGCAAACCCCACGTTTTTGTGGAGAAGACTGATCTGTCATACGCTTCTTATAGCTGTTATAGCCTTTGTTCAAAGCTGGAGAGTCAGTTTTCTTACCTTTGCTTACGCGTCCTTTACGTACTAATTGATTAATAGTTGGCATAATATTTATCCTCCCTTCCACTTTTTTAATACCACACATCCAGGTGGTTCATAAAAAGGCAAAAAACAAAGCTTTCGCGATGATTCGCCAAAACTTTATTGCTTTATAGCCACGGTAGCAGCTCCAACATCAATGCCGCATGCGTTTCCTAATTCCTTCATAGATGTAACTCTTGTATGTGGAATGTTCAGCTGTGCAGCAAGATTAGCTACTTTCATTGTCATCGACTGATCAGCATCGTCAGCCGTCAAGACTTCAATCACTTCGCCGCTTTTCATAGCTTTGAGTGTTTGTTTGGTCCCAATCACTATCTCTGATTTAGCCTGTGCTACTTTTTCATAAGACATCTTCATATCCTCCAAAGTAACAAGGATAAACGGAAGCACCTTGATTATATTATCACTACCGAAAACTCATGTCAACCTGGTATTGAAAATAGTTTCATCTCAAGGTACTCCCGAACATTATCCTCTAATTACCTTCAGCTTTATATTAAGGCTGAGTTACTTCTTGAGCAGCTTCAGCTTTTACTTCTTTTTGTTCTGATTCTGCTTTAATTTTACGGTATCTCGTCATTCCTGTACCAGCAGGAACAAGTTTACCGATGATAACATTTTCTTTAAGTCCTAGTAATTCATCACGTTTACCTTTAATCGCTGCATCTGTCAGGACACGAGTCGTCTCCTGGAAGGATGCTGCAGACAAGAAGCTGTCTGTTTCAAGCGATGCTTTAGTAATACCGAGAATAACTGGTCGGCCGACAGCCGGCTGGCCGCCTTCCATGAGAACTTTTTGGTTCGCTTCTTTGAACTGGTGAATTTCAAGCAAGGAACCTGGAAGTACATCCGTATCTCCAGAGTCAAGAACACGAACTTTACGAAGCATCTGGCGGACCATAACCTCTACGTGTTTATCGGAAATCTCAACACCTTGCATACGGTATACTTTTTGAACTTCTTTCAGCAGATACTCTTGAACTCCGTCCAACCCTTGAACAGTCAATAACTCTTTAGGGTCGATCGAACCTTCTGTAAGTGGTTCACCAGCTTCTACTTTATCGCCTTCGGAAACTTTCATCCTTGAGCCATAAGGAGCTGTGTAAGAGCGAGTTTCTACTTCGCCTTGAACAACAATTTCTTGTTTTTCTTTTACTTCTTTGATTTCGTGAACTGTACCCTGGATCTCTGAAATAACAGCTTGACCTTTAGGATTACGAGCTTCAACGATCTCTTGGATACGAGGAAGACCTTGCGTGATATCGTCTCCTGCTACCCCGCCTGTGTGGAAGGTACGCATGGTTAACTGTGTACCCGGCTCACCGATTGACTGGGCTGCAATGATACCGACGGCTTCTCCTACTTCTACTTCATCTCCAGTAGCTAAGTTACGGCCATAACATTTCTTACATACACCGTGTTTCGTGTTACATGTAAAGGCTGAACGTATCACTACTTTTTCGACGCCCGCATCTACGATCTGCTTAGCGGCATCTTCGAAGATTACTTCATTACGAGAAGCAAGTATTTGGCCCGTTTCAGGGTGTTTCACTGTCTGGTAAGCGGTACGTCCGATTAAGCGATCAATAAGTGGTTCAATCATTTCAGTGCCTTCTCTTAGAGAACTTACTGGTAATCCACGATCGGTTCCACAATCTTCTTCACGGACGATTACATCCTGAGCCACATCCACTAGACGACGAGTCAAGTAACCTGAGTCGGCTGTCTTCAGTGCCGTATCGGCAAGACCTTTACGTGCACCGTGAGTAGAAATAAAGTACTCAAGTACAGTTAGACCTTCACGGAAGCTTGATTTGATCGGTAATTCAATGATTCGTCCAGCCGGGTTGGCCATCAAACCACGCATACCAGCAAGCTGAGTGAAGTTGGACGCGTTACCACGAGCTCCAGAGTCACTCATCATGAAGATAGGGTTACGCGGATTCAAGGAATTCATCAATCGATTTTGGATATTATCTTTACATGCTGACCAAATTTCGATAACGCGGTCGTAACGTTCTCCATCCGTAATCAAACCACGACGGAATTGCTTAAGAACTTTATCGACCTTAGCCTGAGCTTCTTCAAGGATTTCTTGTTTTTCAGGTAATACAACAACGTCAGATACACCGACTGTAATACCTGCTTTTGTAGAATAAGCAAACCCTAGATCTTTCATACGGTCCAGCATTTTAGATGTTTCACTGATTGAGAAGCGTTTAAATACTTCCGCAATGATATCTCCAAGGATACCTTTCTTGAATGGAAGGACTTCATCGCGGCTGGCGATGTCTTTTCTTACGTCCGTACCTTTCTCGATAAAGTAGTGGTCTGGAGTTTTAATTTCAAGGTTTTCCTGCGTTGGTTCGTTCATATAAGGGAACGAGTTAGGAAGCATTTCATTGAAAATCAACTTACCGATTGATGTAACCAGCAATTGATTATTCTGAGCTTCTGTAAAGGTTTCGTTGTTTAAAGAGCTGGCTTGAACAGCTACACGAGTATGCAGATGGACATATCCATTTTGATAAGCCATAAGCGCTTCATTCAAGTCTTTAACAACCATACCTTCTCCAACAGCGCCTATACGTTCTAAAGTAAGGTAATAGTTACCTAGTACCATATCCTGTGAAGGCGTTACGACTGGCTTACCATCTTTAGGGTTCAGGATGTTTTGAGCAGCAAGCATTAAAATACGTGCTTCAGCCTGAGCTTCTGATGATAATGGTACGTGGACAGCCATTTGGTCACCATCGAAGTCAGCGTTATATGCTGTACATACGAGTGGGTGAAGACGAATGGCGCGTCCTTCGACCAATGTCGGTTCAAAGGCTTGAATACCTAAACGGTGTAACGTAGGTGCACGGTTTAACAAGACTGGGTGTTCTTTAATGACGTCTTCTAGAACGTCCCAAACTTCAGGGTGCACACGCTCGATCTTACGTTTAGCTGATTTAATGTTATGAGCCAACCCTCGAGATACAAGCTCTTTCATAACGAATGGCTTAAATAATTCCAGTGCCATCTCTTTTGGCAGACCACACTGATACATTTTCAAATTAGGTCCTACAACGATTACTGAACGACCGGAGTAGTCTACACGCTTACCTAATAGGTTTTGACGGAAACGCCCTTGCTTCCCTTTCAGCATATGAGAAAGAGATTTAAGCGGACGGTTTCCTGGTCCGGTAACTGGACGACCGCGACGGCCGTTGTCAATTAAAGCATCGACTGCTTCTTGAAGCATACGCTTTTCATTTTGAACAATAATCGTAGGAGCCCCAAGGTCAAGCAGGCGCTTCAAACGGTTGTTACGGTTAATGACACGACGATATAAATCGTTCAAGTCAGATGTTGCAAAACGTCCTCCGTCAAGCTGAACCATTGGGCGCAGCTCAGGCGGGATGACAGGAAGAACATCTAAAATCATCCATGATGGATCATTTCCTGAATTACGGAACGACTCAAGTACTTCCAAACGCTTGATCGCTCGAGTACGACGCTGACCCTGGGCTGTTTTAAGCTCTTCTTTTAACGTATCTACCTCACCATCAAGATCGATATCGAAAAGGAGTTTACGAATGGCTTCAGCACCCATAGCTGCCTGGAAGCCTTGCCCAAATTTCTCGCGGTAAGAACGATATTCTTTTTCAGAAAGAAGCTGCTTTTTATCAAGGGCAGTTTCACCAGGTTCGGTTACTATATAAGCCGCAAAATAAATAACTTCTTCTAAAGCACGAGGAGACATATCAAGTACAAGCCCCATACGGCTCGGAATACCTTTGAAGTACCAAATGTGAGAGACAGGGGCAGCTAATTCTAAGTGCCCCATACGCTCACGACGTACTTTCGCTTTTGTTACTTCTACGCCACAACGGTCACATACGACACCTTTGTAACGTACACGCTTATATTTTCCACAGTGACATTCCCAGTCTTTTTGAGGACCGAAAATTCTCTCACAGAACAAGCCGTCTTTCTCTGGCTTCAACGTACGATAATTGATTGTTTCTGGTTTCTTGACCTCACCATAAGACCAAGAGCGTATCTTGTCTGGTGAAGCAAGACCAATTTTCATATATTCAAATCTATTAACATCTATCAAGGGGCTTACCTCCCTTTTAGTATCCAGGTTCTACCCTTAGCTTCAGGAAATCTTTTATTGTTCCTCTAGATTCATACTGTCGGATTCTTTGGTTTGCTCTTCTTCAATGTCTCTCATTTCAATCTCTTCGTCATCACCATCTAGTATCTTAACGTCCATACCTAAACTTTGTAGCTCTTTAATAAGAACTTTGAATGATTCTGGTACGCCTGGTTCAGGCACGTTATCACCTTTGACGATGGCTTCGTATGTTTTCACACGACCAACGACATCATCGGATTTAACGGTCAAGATTTCTTGTAAAGTGTAGGCAGCACCATAAGCTTCAAGTGCCCATACCTCCATCTCACCAAAACGCTGTCCACCAAACTGTGCTTTACCACCAAGCGGCTGCTGGGTAACAAGTGAATAAGGTCCTGTAGAACGGGCGTGCAGCTTATCATCAACCATGTGGGCTAACTTAATCATATACATAACCCCTACAGATACACGGTTATCAAAAGGTTCGCCTGTACGGCCATCGTAAAGGATTGTTTTTGCATCGCGTGCCATTCCTGCTTCATCAAGAGTTTCCCAAACATCTTCCTCACGGGCACCATCGAATACCGGCGTCGCCACACGAAGTCCAAGCTGGCGGGCAGCCATCCCTAAGTGTAGTTCTAGTACTTGTCCGATGTTCATACGTGAAGGTACCCCTAATGGGTTAAGCATGATATCTACCGGTGTACCGTCAGGAAGGAAAGGCATATCTTCTTCAGGTAGAATTTTAGAAATAACACCTTTGTTACCGTGTCTTCCTGCCATCTTATCCCCTTCAGAGATCTTACGCTTCTGAACGATATACGCACGAATCAGCTGGTTGACCCCTGGTGGAAGTTCATCGCCGTCTTCACGGTTGAAAATCTTCACATCGAGGACAATTCCGCCTGCTCCGTGTGGTACACGAAGTGAAGTATCACGAACTTCTCGAGCTTTTTCTCCAAAGATTGCATGAAGCAGACGTTCTTCTGCAGAAAGTTCAGTTACCCCTTTAGGAGTTACTTTACCAACAAGAAGATCTCCATCACTTACTTCTGCACCTACTCGGATAATTCCCCGTTCATCCAAATCACGTAAAGCATCTTCCCCTACGTTAGGGATATCACGAGTGATTTCTTCTGGTCCCAGCTTCGTATCACGAGCTTCAGACTCATATTCTTCTATATGAATAGAGGTGTATACATCATCTTTCACAAGGCGTTCACTCATGATGATAGCATCCTCGTAGTTATAACCATCCCATGTCATAAAGGCGACAAGAGGGTTTTGACCGAGGGCTAATTCACCCATATCCATAGATGGACCGTCAGCCAGGATTTCTCCAGTAGTGACGCGGTCACCTTTTGCTACAATCGGGCGCTGGTTGTAACAGCTTCCCTGGTTGGAGCGGATGAACTTTTGAAGACGGTAACGGTCTAAGTCACCTTCTGTTTCTCTTCCATCTACTTCAGAAATACGGCGCACGAGCACTTCTTTAGCTTCAACGCGCTCAACAATACCGTCATGACGGCAAATGACTGCTGCACCTGAATCTTTACCAGATACATACTCCATTCCAGTTCCGACAATCGGAGCATCCGGCTGAAGCAAAGGTACTGCTTGACGCTGCATGTTCGCACCCATCAGGGAACGGTTGGAGTCATCGTTTTCCAAGAATGGAATACAAGCTGTCGCAGCGGAAACTACCTGTTTAGGAGATACGTCCATGTAGTCTAAACGATCGCGAGCAACGACGGTGTTTTCCCCGCGGAAACGAGCGATAACCTCTGGATCTGTAAAGGCTCCATCTTCTTCAAGTTTCGCGTTCGCTTGCGCCACAACATAGTTATCTTCTTCATCAGCCGTTAAATAATCGATCTGAGCCGTTACTTTGCTCGTTTCAGGATCCACTCGACGATACGGTGTTTCGATGAAACCAAACTCGTTAACTTTAGCGTAAGAAGACAGTGAGTTGATCAGACCGATGTTTGGTCCTTCAGGCGTTTCGATCGGACACATACGACCATAGTGGGAGTAGTGTACGTCACGAACTTCAAAGCCGGCACGTTCACGCGTCAGACCACCGGGTCCAAGCGCAGATAGACGACGTTTGTGCGTCAATTCTGCAAGAGGGTTCGTCTGATCCATGAACTGGGAAAGCTGAGAGCTTCCGAAGAACTCTTTGATCGATGCAATAACCGGGCGAATATTAATCAATTGCTGTGGTGTAATTGAAGACGTATCTTGAATAGACATACGCTCACGTACCACACGCTCCATACGGGATAAACCGATACGGAATTGGTTCTGCAGTAATTCACCTACTGAACGAAGACGACGGTTGCCTAAGTGGTCAATATCATCTGTTCCACCTACATCATGCAGCAAGTTAAAGAAATAACTGATTGAAGACAAGATGTCAGCTGGAGTGATATTCTTCACGTCTTTATCAATATTAGCATTTCCGATTACGTTGATAGAGCGTTCCCCTTCTGGATCAGTAGGGTCTACTATTTTCACAGACTGAACACGAATCGGCTCTTCTAACACTCCCTCAACAGGGTCAAGCGAGCGTTCGCTGGTGGTTTCTTCTTCGTTATCGAAATGCGGAATTAATTTATCCAGCAAACGACGGTCGATTTTCGAACCTTTTTCTGCTAACACTTCACCTGTTTGTTCGTCTACTAACGTCTCTGCAAGAGTCTGGTTGAACAAACGATCTTTAATGTGAAGCTTTTTATTCATTTTATAACGACCTACTCTAGCAAGGTCGTAACGCTTAGGATCAAAGAAACGAGAAACTAGTAAGCTTTTTGCATTTTCCACTGTCGGCGGTTCGCCAGGGCGTAGACGCTCATAAATCTCAAGCAATGCTTTTTCGCTGTTTTCTGTGTTATCTTTTTCCAGTGTATTTTTCAAATACTCATTTTCGCCGATCAAATCAATAATTTCTTGATCTGTCCCGAATCCTAGAGCACGAAGCAATACAGTAATCGGGAGCTTACGAGTACGGTCGATTCGCACATGGACTACATCTTTTGCGTCCGTTTCGAATTCTAACCATGCCCCACGGTTCGGAATTACAGTAGCCGAATAACCGCGCTTCCCGTTCTTATCTATTTTTTTGTTGAAATACACGCTTGGTGAACGAACAAGCTGAGAAACGATAACACGTTCGGCACCATTAATGACGAAGGTACCAGTATCGGTCATCAGTGGGAAATCTCCCATGAATACCTCTTGCTCTTTCACTTCGCCTGTCTCATTATTTAGTAGACGAACTTTCACACGAAGCGGTGCATTATACGTTACGTCCCGATCTTTTGACTCATCGACTGGATACTTTGGCTCGCCTAAGCTGTAGTCTACAAATTCTAGTGATAGATTACCTGTGAAATCCTCAATCGGTGAGATGTCTTTGAACATCTCTTTCAAACCTTCTTTTAAGAACCAATCATAAGAAGCGGTTTGTATTTCGATTAAGTTGGGTAATTCTAAAACCTCACTGATACGTGCGTAACTTCTGCGTTGGCGGTGTCGTCCATATTGAACTAGTTGACCTGTCAACTGATTCACCCCTTCAAACAAGCATTTTTATAACGAAAAAAGGGTTCGGCAAAGACATGCCGAACAGGCTTGCGGTTGATCTTGCCACAAGCGCTATTTATCAAACATCCGCATGTTGGCAGATGGTGTTTCTTCATTTCTCTCTAACGTTAGACAAAAAAGAAAAAGGGTTTTCAACCAAAAACCTCATTTCGATTTACATGTACGATTTACCATTCTATCCACTTTTTAAAAAAATATACACTGTTTTTTAAAAAAGGACTTGACACCCAATGGTCATATTGGCATTTTTCAATAATAGCACAAATGAGATAGAGCGTCAAACTTTTATAGATTTTAAGACGTGATAGCCTTTTTTCTTAACGACTACCTCCGTGTGACCAAACAACTCTTCAAGCTTCTCCTTTGCTGAAGGAGCCCCTTGTTTCTTTTGAATGACCACCCATAACTCTCCGCCCGGAAGCAAAGCTTCTGCTGCTTCGGTGAACATGCTGTGAACTACTTGTTTACCTGCGCGAATGGGAGGATTGGTAAGGATCGCCGCAAACGAACGGTCGTCTATATTGGAAAATCGATCACTCTCTTTAATAGAAACATTCTTCACGTGGTTTTGCTCAGCATTCCGTTCTGCTAAGGTCAGGGCCCTCTCATTTACATCGACCATCACAATATGACGATCATGAAAAGATTTCCCCAGGGCTAAGCCGATCGGCCCATAGCCGCAGCCCAGGTCAAGAATATCACCATCGACTTCCGGCGGCGTAAAAGCCTCAATTAACACACGCGACCCGAAATCTACTTCAGATTTTGAGAAGACGGCATGATCAGTCGTAAAAGTAAAGGGATTCCCTTTCAAAGAGAAAGACCATGTGCGTTCATCGCTTTTCGCCTCTGTTTTTTTTGAATAATAATGTTCAGCCATTAAGAACACCTTCTTGAAAAAAAATAAGAAAAAGAAAGCTCGCCGATAATCAGCGAGCTTAACTTATTTCATGCAATTACTTAACTTCTACAGAAGCTCCAGCTTCTTCTAGCTTAGCTTTAACTTCTTCAGCTTCTTCTTTAGCAACGCCTTCTTTGATAGCGCCAGGAGCGTTATCAACTAGCTCTTTTGCGTCTTTAAGACCAAGACCAGTGATTTCGCGAACTGCTTTAACTACTTTGATCTTAGAGCTTCCAGCAGATTCTAGTACTACATCAAATTCAGTTTGCTCTTCTTCAGCTTCGCCACCTGCAGCAGCACCACCAGCAGCAACTGGAGCTGCAGCAGTTACACCAAATTCTTCTTCAATTGCTTTAACTAGGTCGTTAAGCTCAAGAACAGTCATTTCTTTAATCGCTTCGATAATTTGTTCGTTAGACATGAGAAATTTCCTCCTTAGATTTTAAAATAAATTTTTATTCATTCAAACATGGGTGTTAACTTACGCGCTTTCTTCTTCTTCTTTTTGTTCTGCAATTGCTTTTGTAGCATAAGCAAAGTTGCGAACTGGAGCTTGAATCACGCTTAGGAACATAGATACAAGACCTTCGTAGCTTGGAAGAGTAGCAAGTTCCTTGATTTGATCAAGAGTTGCAACCTGTCCTTCAATCACTCCACCTTTAAGTTCAAGGTTTTGGTGATCTTTTGCAAAGTTGTTAAGAACTTTCGCTGGGGATACAGCGTCGTCTTCACTGAATGCTAAAGCAGTCGGTCCAACAAGAACTTCATCCAGTTCAGTAAGATCTGTTTCAGCAGTCGCACGGCGAGTCATTGTGTTTTTATACACTTTGAACTCAACTCCTGCTTCACGAAGCTGCGTACGAAGCTCTGTTACTTCAGCAACACTTAGTCCGCGGTAATCTACAAGTACTGCAGACTTACTGTTACGGAATTTGTCAGCAATTTCAGTTACAACCTGCTGCTTTTGCTCAATAATTTTGCTCATCGTTCCACCTCCTAATAACTTAATGACTTATCATACCGATGGGAGTTCGTGCTTCACAAAATAAAAAGTACCTCCACAAGACATGGAGGTACGTATGTCAGAACAGGTCGATGAAAAGCTGTCCTGTTTATGCACACACCTCGGCAGGAAATTAAGCGGGAACCGCACCTGCTGTCTTCGGTATAACGTATTCAATTTATACAACGTTTCTAATTATAAGAAATTAAAAACGGAAAGTCAACCATTATTTATTACTTCACGAAGCCGGATACATCAACTTTGATTCCAGGCCCCATTGTAGAAGATACGGCAGCATTACGCATGTAGGTACCTTTTGAAGCTTGAGGCTTAGCTTTCACTAACTGATCAGTGATTGCTTTGAAGTTCTCAACAAGCTTTTCTTGATCGAAAGAAGCTTTTCCAATAGGTACATGGATGTTAGCCGCTTTATCGACGCGGTATTCTACTTTACCTGCTTTAATTTCATTAACTGCTTTTTCAACTTCAAAAGTAACTGTTCCTGTTTTAGGGTTCGGCATAAGTCCTTTTGGTCCAAGTACTCGGCCAAGCTTACCAACTTCAGCCATCATATCAGGTGTTGCAACAACTACGTCAAAATCGAACCATCCTTGATTAATTTGGCTGATCAAGTCTTGTTCTCCTACGTAGTCAGCTCCAGCAGCTTCTGCTTCTTTCGCTTTATCACCTTTAGCGAAAACTAGAACGCGCTGAGTTTTACCTGTACCGTGTGGAAGCACCATCGCTCCACGGATTTGCTGGTCTGCTTTCTTAGGGTCAACCCCAAGACGGAAAGCCGCTTCAACAGTTTCATCAAAGCTCGCCTTTGATGTTTCTTTCACAAGACTAACTGCTTCTTGTACTTCATAAGCTTTTGTACGGTCAACAAGTTTTTGCAGTTCTTGTTGCTTTTTGCTTTTTTTAGCCATTTTTTATTTCCTCCTCATTGTGGTTTTAACGGATTAACCTCCCACGAATAAAGGTTGCGAACCTAGGATCACTCCTGTTTCGCAACCTTTAACTCCATTAGAGTGACGCTGTGGGATTAGTCTTCAACTGTGATTCCCATACTGCGCGCTGTACCTTCAACCATGCGCATTGCAGCTTCAACGTCAGCAGCATTCAAGTCAGGCATTTTTGTTTCAGCGATTTCTTTTACTTGATCGCGTTTAACAGAAGCTACCTTGTTACGGTTTGGCTCACCTGAACCTGATTCGATTCCGGCTGCTTTCTTAAGCAGAACAGCAGCTGGTGGAGTTTTTGTAACAAATGTAAAAGAACGATCTTCAAAAACAGAGATCTCTACGGGAATGATCATTCCTGCTTGATCTTGTGTTTTAGCGTTAAATTCTTTACAGAAGCCCATGATATTAATACCCGCTTGTCCTAGTGCCGGTCCTACCGGTGGAGCTGGGTTCGCTTTACCTGCTGGAATCTGTAGCTTTACAACTTTAATAACTTTTTTAGCCACGAGACACACCTCCTTAAAGTCCGTGATGTGGTAATAGGGTTTGCCCCTCCCACTCAATTACAATATGCGTTAAAGCCTCTTCCTCGAGGCACATAATGAACATAAGAATTTTAGCATCTATTCAAACATATTGCAAGAGCAGGAAGAGATTTTATAATTTTTCTATTTGTGAGAAATCTAATTCAACCGGAGTTTCACGGCCGAACATATTGACATGTACTTTGACTTTCTGCTTATCGACATCAATCGATTCGATAGTGCCAGTAAAATTGGCGAACGGCCCTTCTTTTACAGTGACGCTCTCTTTTATATCAAAATCGATATCTGCTTTAGAAGGCTCCTTCATTCCCATGCGTTTAAGCACGGTATCTGCTTCTTCAGGCAAGAGAGGGATTGGCTTTGAGCCGGAACCAGTCGAGCCAACGAAGCCAGTGACTCCAGGAGTATTTCGAACGACATACCAGGAGTCGTCCGTCATAACCATTTCGGCGATGACATAACCCGGGAACACCTTTTTCTTATTCACTTTACGTTTACCATTTTTGATTTCAGTTTCTTCATCTTCGGGAACAAGGATACGAAAGATCTTATCTTCCATTCCCATTGACTCGACTCGTTTTTCTAAGTTGGTCTTCACTTTGTTTTCATAACCTGAATACGTGTGGACCACATACCATCTTTTTTCCATTTATGCAGGACAAGCGGCTTGCCCTTCCCTCCCTTTTCGATCGTATTAAAAAGATTTCCAACATGAAAAAACCCGTTAGACGGGTTTTTTGCAACAAGACTATTATCTAGTATATCACAAATTTGACTGTACTATTAGCTCGGAATGAGTTCAAGTATTTGTGTAATGCCTAAGTCTACTACCGCAAAAAACACGGCTACAAAAGCTACAGTAAAAAGTACGGTAATCGTATACCTCGTTAATTCCTGCCCTTTAGGCCAGCTCACTTTACGCATTTCCCGAGATACATTTTTAAAGAACTTGATCATACTGATACTACCCCCAAACTTACGCCCACCGGCTTCATCCTCTATTTCGTTTCACGGTGAAGTGTATGTTCACTACACGTTTTGCAAAACTTGCGAACTTCTAAACGTTCGGACTGATTCGAGCGATTTATATTTGTAGTATAATTACGGCTTAAACATTGTGTACAGGCAAGAATAACTTTTTTTCTCAACGACAGTCACCTCATTTCAGAGGTATATTCACTTTCACTAATGTAGCACGCTTACTATCTAGTGTCAATTCACGTTTTGTTAAGTAGTTTCTGAGAACTCTATATACCTCTCAAGCTTACGTTTCACCCGCTGCAGTGCATTATCTATTGATTTGATATGCCGGTTCAGCTCAATTGAAATCTCCTGATACGTCTTTCCATCTAAATATAGAGCCAATACTTTCTGCTCGAGGTCGCTTAACAGCTCAGAGATTTTTTCTTCTATGTCTCCAAATCTTTCTTTGTTGACCATCAACTCCTGGGGGTCGATAGCTTTCGAGCCGGCTATGACATCAAGGAGGGTGCGATCTGCTTCTTCATCAAAAATAGGCTTGTCCAGTGAGACGTATGAATTTAGTGGAATGTGTTTTTGACGAGTGGCAGTTTTAATAGCGGTAATAATCTGACGGGTAACACACAGTTCAGCAAAAGCTTTGAAAGAAGAGAGTTTGTCCCCCTGATAATCACGGATAGCCTTATACAGACCGATCATCCCTTCTTGCACAATGTCTTCCCGATCTGCGCCAATGAGGAAATACGTCCGGGCTTTGGCACGAACGAAATTTTTGTACTTATCAATCAAAAAATCAAGCGCCTGGACTTGTCCCAGATTGATTCTTTCTATTATTTCTTCGTCATCAAGTCTACTAAAATCCAACTTCTCGATGCCTGTCTTCGTTTGTCCGATGCTCACACAGGATCCCTCCGACTTAGATTCCTAAATATAGAAATATTATACAGTAAGCGTTTCAAAAGCGTCAATAAGGCGAAAGCTATTTATCGCCTCGTCTCCACTTCTCAAAAATATCACGTATTTCTTTATTCATCGGGATTTTAGACTGATATTTTAATTGTTTATGAGATTCAACATCTTTTTTTATTTCTTGTTGAATATTGGTCAATTCAATGTACAATTCCCTTGCTGATTTCCTAAAAGCGCCCTGGGCAAAAATCGTCCGCTGTTCTGCATAATCAGACGTTGCTACATAGACTTGGGTCCGCACATCATTCAATTCACCAGCCAGCTTTTCGATCCTCTCATCTGCTGTTTCATTTTCTTTTGTATAAATGACTTCCACATTGAAATTCTTTTGTTTATTTTCAAGACCTCTGACGTGGTAGGCATCAAACACGATAATTAAGCGGACGCCCGTGTAGGACTGGTACTCAGCCAGCATTTCAACAAGGAGCTGTCTGGCTTGTCCAAGGTCTGTATCTTTCATCTTTTTGAGATCCGGCCAAGCACCAATGATATTATAGCCATCTACTAATAAGACATTCATCTCTTAATCCCCTAGAGGGTGACGCTTCCTGTAGACTTCATACATCAGTAATGAAGCAGCCACTGATGCATTCAGCGAAGTGACTTGTCCAGCCATCGGCAAACTCACAGTCCAATCGCATTTATCTTTTGTCAGACGGCTCATTCCTTTACCTTCGCTTCCAATCACTAAGGCTATCGCCATTTTTCCATCAAGCTGACGATAATCCTCGGTGCCTTCTGCATCTGTGCCGACGACCCACACAAACCGCTCCTTCAGATCATCGATCGTCCGTGACAGGTTCGTGACTCTGGCTACAGGAATATATTCAATCGCTCCTGTGGATGTCTTAGCGACGGTCGAAGTCAAGCCTACCGAGCGCCGCTTCGGAATAATCACCCCATGAGCCCCGCTAGCGTCAGCCGTTCGCAAAATGGAACCTAAGTTATGAGGGTCTTCGATTTCATCTAGAATAATAAAAAACGGCTCTTCCCCTTTAGACTCGGCTCGTGCAAAAAGGTCATCGATGTCACTGTATTCATAAGCGGCTACCGCGGCAATCACTCCCTGATGGTTGCCATCAGATAGTTGATCAATCTTTTTCTTCGGGGCTTTCTGGACAAGCACCCCATTCTCTTTCGCCGTTTGTTCTATTTTCCGTAACGCTTGCGGCTGCAGCTGATCGGATACAAACACTTTATTAATGGAGCGGCCTGACCTCATCGCCTCGAGGACTGGGTTTTTACCGATAATCCATTCATCACTCATGATTTGCTTCTCCTTTCCTCGACAATTTGTATAGCGGAATCGATCAGCTCTTGCAAGCGTTCCTCGTTTCCGGATAAATAATGAAATCCAAGAACCGCTTCAAAAGCTGTCGAGTACCGATAAGTCTGTACATCGGTGTTTTTAGGAATGGTTCCTGATTTTGCGTTACGCCCTCGCCGTAAGACACCTTCTTCTTCTTCGGTCAGCATGCCCTGGTCGTTCCATGCTTGTACGACTTTGGCCTGTGATTTTGCGGAAACAAACTGGACGGCTGCTCTATGCAGCTGCTCTGGTTTGATTTCTCCTTTTGCTAATAGGTGGCGGCGCACATATAGTTCATAAACCCCGTCCCCCATATAAGCGAGCGCGAGGCTTTTCATTTGTTTAACGTTAGTGAATTCCATCAGGACCCTCGTTTCCAGCGAGTACCTTGAGCTGTATCTTCTAATACGATATCACGGGATTTCAATTCATCACGAATCTCATCTGCTCGTGCGAAGTTCCTATCTTTACGCGCCTGCTTTCTTTCTTCGATAAGCGCATCGATTTCTTCATCAAGCAATTCATCGTCCTGTTTTATGACAAGCCCCAGTACTCCTGTCAGTTCTTCAATCGTTTGGATGAAACGTTCAATCACCTCGGTATGGGTTTGATCAGATTTGAGATACAGGTTAGCTGCCTTCGTTACATCAAATAAAACAGATATCGCGTTCGCAGTATTGAAATCATCATCCATTTCAGCAATGAATTGCTGCTTGTATTTTTCGATATCCTCGAGCCATTTATCGTTGTCTTCCGTTAAATCCAGACTAGAAGCTTCTCGGTGCTTCAAGTTTTCATATGCGTTACGGATACGATCGAAGCTGTTCTTGGCTCCTCCCAAAAGCTCATCACTGAAATTGATTGGGTGACGATAATGGACACTGAGCATAAAGAACCTGATGACCTGCGGATCGTGCTTTTTGACGAGGTCATGAGCCAGCACAAAGTTCCCGAGTGATTTTGACATTTTTTCGTTCTCAATATTAATATACCCATTATGAAGCCAATAACGAGCAAACGAAGAACCATTATTCGCTTCGGATTGAGCAATTTCATTTTCGTGGTGAGGGAAGGTCAAATCCTGACCGCCCGCATGGATATCAATCGTATCCCCGAGATACTTCTTCGCCATCGCCGAGCATTCGATATGCCAGCCAGGACGGCCGCTCCCCCACGGACTTTCCCAGGAGATCTCTTCAGGCTTCGCATCTTTCCATAAGGTGAAATCCAAAGGGTCTTCTTTTTTCTCGCCTACTTCAATACGAGCTCCTGACCTCAGCTCATCTATCGACTGGTGGGAGAGCTTGCCATACTGATCAAAGGACCGTGTGCGGAAATACACATCCCCCTCCGACTCATAAGCGTATCCCTTGTCGATCAGCCCCTGGATAAATTCAATGATTTCATTCATATTTTCAGTGACACGCGGGTGGTGGACGGCTTCCTTCACTCCCAGTGCCCCGACATCTTCCTTATAAGCATCAATAAAGCGATTCGCGATATCCGGGACCTCTTCCCCCATTTCGTTAGCGGCTTTAATGAGCTTATCATCGACATCTGTAAAATTTAATACGTACTGTACATCATACCCTCGATACTCAAAATACCTTCTGACCGTATCAAATACGATTGCAGGACGGGCATTACCGATGTGTATATAGTTGTAGACGGTAGGACCGCACACGTACATCTTGACTTTTCCTTCTTCTAACGGGATAAACGTTTCTTTGGCTCGTGTGAGTGTATTATAAACTTTTATGCTCATGCTCTTTCGCTCCTTTTTCCTCTTTTTCCAACTGCAGACACAGATTCTTTATCTCTTCCTGCATTTCATTCAACCGATCGTAAACGGGATCTGGAAGTTTATGATGATCTAAGTCCTTCTGGCGGATTTTCTTGCCATCCTGAACGACTACATGACCAGGGATCCCAACGACTGTGGAATTATCCGGAACATCCTTAAGTACGACAGAACCGGCACCAATCTTGGAATTTGCCCCTATTGTAATCGAACCTAATACTTTAGCTCCCGTTGCGACTAAGGAATTGTCCTTTAACGTTGGGTGACGTTTGCCTTTCTCTTTGCCTGTGCCTCCAAGAGTAACCCCCTGAAACAACGTTACATTATCACCGATTTCACAAGTTTCACCAATGACAACTCCCATACCATGATCTATGAAAAATCTCCGGCCGATTTTAGCTCCCGGATGGATTTCAATTCCTGTAAAGAAGCGGCTGATTTGTGATATTAGTCGTGCTAAAAAGAAAAATTTCCTTTTATAGATGGCATGAGCTACCCGATGTGCCCAAGTGGCATGAAGTCCCGAATACGTCAAAATGACTTCAATATAGGAACGCGCAGCCGGGTCTTGGTCAAAAACGACATCTACATCTTCTTTAAACAACTTGAAAAGCCCCATTTGTCTACCTCCTTTGAGTAGTCATAAGAACCATGCCTTCTAAATAGAAAAAAAACGCGCCTCTGTGCTTGATCGCACAGAGGCGCGTTTAAGCGCGGTTCCACTCTGTTTAGGAACTACTTTCATTCCTATCTTGACCTGGATAACGGCAGGAGCCGCCCTAGTCTACTGAATTCGACAAGGGACTCAGAGGTGCATTTCAGAATCGCCCCTTAAAATCACTTTCAGCCCAGGTGATTATCTCTAAGTAAGGGAAAGAATTCTTACTTCTCCTCTTCAACGTTTCATATTGGTATCTTAACTATATGATAAAAACTGAAATTTGTGAACACATTAGCCTTGGATTTGGTTCAAGGCATCATTGAGACGAATGGTCACAGTTTCTAATCCTAATAGACGAATCGCATTCGGAAGTTCCGGCCCGTGGGTCTGTCCTGTCGTTGCCACTCGGATCGGCATGAACAGCTTCTTCCCTTTGTGGCCGGTTTCTTTTTGCACAGCTTTGACCTGAGCTTTAATATTTTCAGGCGTCCATTCCTCAAGTTCAGCAAGCTTAGTTTTGAATACTTCCAGCACTTCAGGGACTTGCTCGCCGCGAAGAACTTCCAGAGCAGCCTCGTCGTACTGGATTTCTTTTCTGAAAAAGAGATCGGTAAGTTCCACGATTTCTGCTCCGTAGCTAAGCTGTTCGTGGTAGAGGGAGATCAATTCATGCGTCCATTCACGCGTTTCCTCCTTCATCTCCCCAGGGACACGGCCCGCTTCGATTAAATGAGGAAGGGCTAAATCAACGACACGCTCTAAGCTCGAAGCTTTTATATACTGATTGTTCATCCATTTAAGTTTGGCGGCATCAAAGATGGCCGGGGACGTGGAAAGACGCTCTGCGTCAAAGATATCCACTAATTTGTCTTGAGTGAAGATCTCTTCCTCTCCTACTGGTGACCATCCTAATAGCGTAATAAAATTAAATAGAGCTTCAGGTAAATATCCTAAGTTCTTATATTGTTCAATAAACTGGAGGATATGCTCATCTCTCTTGCTGAGCTTTTTACGGTTTTCATTTAGAATCAATGTCATATGACCGAACTTTGGCGGCTCCCATCCAAACGCTTCATACACCATCATTTGTTTTGGAGTATTGGAAATATGCTCCTCACCACGCAGTACGTGGCTGATTTCCATCAGATGATCATCTACAGCTACGGCAAAATTATAAGTCGGCGTTCCGTTTTTCTTCACGATGACCCAGTCACCGAAATCACTGGATTCAAACGAGATTTTATCACGTACAATATCGTTAAATACATACGTATAGTTCTCCGGCACACGAATCCGTATACTTGGCTGACGCCCTTCTTCTTCAAACTGTTTGATCTGCTCGGCAGTCAGGTCACGATGGGCTCCTGAATACTTAGGCGCTTCACCACGAGCGATTTGTGCTTCCCGTTCCGCTTCCAGCTCTTCTTCCGTAACATAGCATTTATAAGCCAAGCCGCGTTCAAGCAGCTCGTCTACATATTTCTTATACAGGTCCAGACGTTCCATCTGGCGATATGGTCCGTAATCGCCACCGATATCTGCCCCTTCATCCCAGTCGATGCCAAGCCATTTCAAATAATTCAATTGACTCTCTTCTCCGCCAGCAACATTACGCTTTGCGTCAGTGTCCTCTACACGGATGATGAATTTCCCTCCAGCGTTCCTTGCGAATAAATAGTTAAATAAAGCTGTACGAGCATTCCCTATATGAAGGTTCCCCGTTGGGCTCGGCGCATAGCGCACACGTACTTCGTTACTCATAATTTTATACCCCTTCCATTTTCCGTTCTTCATCTTTTTTCATTCTATCATTAATTTCCTAAGCTTGTGGATTCTTTTGCAGAAGCACTACAGCCTGAGAGGCCATTCCTTCCTTACGTCCGGTAAAGCCCAGCTTTTCAGTAGTGGTCGCTTTCACATTGATTCTTTCAGGTTCGCTTTCTAACAATGAGGCGATGTTCTGACGGATTTCTTCAATGTATGGAGCCATTTTAGGAGCCTGGGCGATGACCGTACAATCCAGGTTTCCGAGTTCATATCCTTGCTCGGTTACAAATTCCCATACTTTTTTCAAAAGCTCGCCGGAATCGGCATCTTTAAAAGAATCATCTGTATCCGGGAAGTGCCGGCCGATATCACCCTCACCGATAGCACCTAAACAAGCGTCCGCTATCGTATGCAGTAACACGTCCGCATCCGAGTGGCCAAGAAGTCCTTGGTCATGCGGAATAGTGATGCCTCCGACGATACATGGGCGATTGTCTGCAAATTGATGAACGTCAAACCCCTGTCCGATCCTCATCATGGATTTATTCGCATCCTTTCTCGTTTCACCTTGTTTGACGTAGGATTCGGCTTTTGCCAAATCTTCAGGTGTAGTTAATTTTATATTATCGTAGCTTCCTTCAACGATCTCGACTTTATAATGTAAACGTTCCACAAGTGAAGCATCATCCGTTCCATAATACCCGGAGTCTTTCGCCGAGTTATGGGCTTCTTTAATCAGATCATAGGCGAAGCCCTGTGGAGTCTGAGCCGCCCACAACGTGTGCCGGTCCAGCGTATTCAATCGTCCGTTATCCTTTTGTTTAATGGTGTCCGTTACCGGTACGGCGAGCAAACCAGCTCTTTTCTTATCGACGAGATCCGCAAGCTCATGAAGGTGTTCCGTTTTCACAAACGGCCGTGCGCCATCGTGGATGAACACAGGCTGGTGTTTAAGCTTTATGGCTTGAAGTCCTTCATAAACGCTATCCTGACGCTCTATCCCACCATTAACGAGTTGGACCTTTTGAATGAGTGAATGCTCTTTGAGCAGATTCTTCATTTGCGTATGTTCTTGTTCATTGGTCACGAGCACAATCTCATTACACCAAGTATCCTGAACAAAAACCGTCAGTGTATGTATGATCAAAGGTACATCATGAATCATGAGAAACTGTTTGTTTTGACCAGCCAGCATTCTTTTCCCCTGGCCTGCAGCTAATATTATTGCTGTGTAATTTATCATCAGAACCATCCTAAATCATCAAACTTAGTGATGAAGAGTGAAACAACAAAAGCGATAACATACCGTTATCACTTTTGTTAATCTCTATTTGTTATACCGTTTTTACAATGCTTTTTCAAGTGATTTCGGCCTCGCGAAAATCATTCGTCCGGCTGAAGTCTGAAGCACACTTGTGACAATGACTTCGATCGTTTTGCCAATATAATCTTTACCTTCTTCTACAACGATCATCGTACCGTCATCCAAATATCCTATGCCCTGTCTCTGTTCCTTCCCGTCTTTAATGACTTGGATGGACATTTCTTCTCCTGGCAGCACAACAGGTTTCACAGCATTCGCCAGGTCATTAATATTCAACACTTGTACATTTTGGAATTCGCAGACTTTATTCAAGTTGAAATCATTCGTTACAACAATTCCATTCATCAATTTAGCCAGTTTAACAAGCTTGCTGTCTACTTCCTGAACTTCTTCAAAATCGCCATCATAAATTTCTACTTTCACCGGCAGATCTTTTTGCAGACGGTTCAGAATATCAAGGCCACGTCGTCCCCGATTACGCTTCAATCCATCCGAGGAATCCGCAATATGCTGAAGTTCCTCCAGCACAAACTGGGGAATGACAATCGTACCTTCCAGAAAATGAGTTTCACAAATATCAGCGATACGACCATCAATAATAACACTCGTATCAAGAATTTTTTCTTTTGGAACTAAAGAAGCATCAACCATCGCTCCCTGATCATCTTCACCATCAATAGCCTTCTTGTCTCGTTTCGCAATCGTCAACAAATTCAAAAATTCATCCTTACGCTTAAAACCAACTTGAAAACCGAAATAACCGAGCAGGAAAGTAATGAATATCGGTAAAATTTGACTGACCACTTTTATTTCAATATCCTGCAGCAGGTTATTTACTAAATAAGCGATGATCAGACCAACGATTAAACCAAGGCTCCCAAATAACAAATCGGCAACAGGTGCTCGTACAAGTGCGTCCTCGACCCACCTCAGGAAGTTGACAATATAATCCACAACCCAAAATGTCAATAAAAATAATATAAGTGCTCCGATAATAGCTCCTGCTACAGATTGAATCCAACTCTGCCAGGTCACGTCCATCATTGAAAATAATTCCGGGATATAAAGATAACCTACAGTACCGCCGGTTATGACAATAAATAACTGAACAATTCGTTTAAGCACTCGCTTCACCTCCTTAGTGTCATTATGACCAACCTCAATAGCTGCTAACCGTAAAACGGTGTAAATGATTGTTTATAAAATTAGCACAAATTCCAATATTTTTCAATTTGCAAAAGTGCCTATTTTATCTACACGAAACGTCTATAAATGTCGATCCACAAACAGCTGTTCCTGAATTCGTTCCAAACCGTCACATATTTTCTTAGCTCTTACTTCCCCGACACCGTCCACTTCTACCAGTTCTTTAACAGAGGCCTGTACGACATCGTTCAAAGTACCGAACCTTTCAACCAAATGTTCAATGATCAGTGAAGGGAGGCGCGGGATGCGGTGCATAATCCGGTAGCCTCTTGGATAAATCATATCGGAAAGTTTCGTTCCTGATGCGTACCCGAGCAGCTTAAGCACTTGTTCATCCGCGAGGAGCTCTGTCCCTGATTCCTCTTGCATTTTTCGTAGAATATAGTAAGGCTCGTAATCCGGCTTCTTACTGTAGTCTTTTAAAAGAAGGGAGGCTTCTTCTTCAATATTCGACACCAGTTCGGTGAGCTGTAATTGAATCAAACGGCCTTCTGTTCCTAATTCATTTACGTAATTCAAAATTTCCCTTTTGATCCGCAATACCATTTCGATACGGTGAATAACTTGGATGACTTCGGAAAATGAAACCATATTCTCAAATTCCATCGCCCCAAGATTCGTAATACTTTGGTCATGCACGAGCTTATATTTTTCAAGCGTTTGAATGGCTTGATTCGCTTTCGTCAAAATGACCCCGATATCTTGAAGTGAATAACGGACCGGGCCTTTATATAAAGTGATGACGTTTCGCCTTTGTGAAATCGCAATAACTAAGTGACCTGTCTGTTTGGCTACTCGTTCTGCTGTTCGGTGGCGCATCCCCGTTTCAGTCGAGATGATATCGGGGTCCGGCATTAATTGTGCATTAGCATATAAAATTTCTGTACCTTCATCGTTAAGAATCAAAGCTCCATCCATTTTCGCCAGTTCATATAAATGGGCTGGAGTGAATTCAGACTGTATATGGAAACCTCCATCCACTAATTGCTGAACTTCCTTCCCATACCCGATGACAATCAATCCACCCGTCTTCGCACGCAGCACGTTATCGATGCCATCACGAAGGGGAGTACCTGGAGCCACGAATTGAAGCATATCTCCGATGCGGTTTTCATTACGTTCATGACCTTCCATTATCTATCGATCCCCCAATGTTACTTGCATAGCTTCCTGCACTGTACTGACACCCACCACTTCAATAGAGGATGGCGGCGTCCAGCCTTCTAAATTCTTCTTAGGGATAATGACTCGCTTAAAACCAAGCTTGGCAGCTTCCTGGACACGCTGCTCAATTCGAGCCACCCGCCTGACTTCGCCTGTTAAGCCGACTTCCCCTACTACGACATCATCACCGTTTGATACTTGTTCCCTAAAACTGGAGGCAATACTCAAAGCGACCGCTAAGTCGATGGCAGGTTCATCTAGTTTCACTCCGCCGGCCACTTTAATATAGGCATCCTGATTCTGCAAGAGTAAGCCAGCCCGCTTTTCGAGGACGGCCATCAGAAGAGGAACACGGCTAGTATCCAAACCCGTAGCCATACGTCTAGGGTTTCCAAAAGAGGTAGGAGATATAAGTGCCTGAATCTCAACTAGAACAGGCCTTGTGCCTTCCATAGAAGCGACTACAATCGATCCAGCAGCTCCCTGGGACCGTTCCTCCAAAAAGATCTCTGAAGGGTTCAGCACCTCTTCCAGACCCTTCTCTTTCATTTCAAAGATACCCATTTCATGAGTGCTTCCGAATCTGTTTTTCACACTTCTCAATATTCGAAACGTATGATGACGCTCTCCCTCAAAATATAGAACGGAATCCACCATATGTTCCAATAGCCGAGGTCCTGCAATCGAACCCTCTTTTGTAACGTGGCCCACTATAAAAATAGGAATGCCTTTACTTTTAGCAATCCTCATCAGCTGGCTCGTACATTCCCGAACCTGTGAAACACTTCCGGGAGCTGAAGTAATATCTTCTTTAAAAATCGTTTGGATCGAGTCGATCACGACGAACTTGGGATCTATTTGTTCGATTTGAGTGATCACATCCTGTAAATTGGTTTCAGACAGCACGTATAGCTCGTCGGATCTAATATCTAACCTTTCAGCGCGAAGCTTCGTCTGTCTAGAAGATTCTTCACCTGATATATATAAAACCGGTAATTCTTTGTCCGCAATTTGGGCAGATACTTGCAAGAGCAAGGTTGACTTCCCGATACCCGGATCTCCCCCTATTAAAACCAGAGACCCAGGCACTATACCGCCTCCAAGAACTCGGTTCAACTCCGGCATGTCTGTAGTCATTCTTGGTTCTTTTTCAGATTTTATTGCGGTGATTTTCTCCGGCTTCGCAGATGTCTGGGAATTCGTTTGAAATATGTGTCGAGAGTTTCCGCCGCCTGTCATAGCAGCTTCTTCAACAAGTGTATTCCACTGATGACACCCTGGACACTTCCCCATCCACTTAGGAGATTCATACCCGCATTCCTGACAAACAAACTTTATTTTTCTTTTTGCCAAGGTAACCTCTCCCTCTACTCTTATTATATACGCTTTTGTTTGTGAAAAAGTTTCACAAGAGTGTCAATTAGATTAATTTATTCTTACTAAAATCATATCTGAAACGGAAAAAAATCGGAAGGCAAACACCTTCCGATTCTACATTTTCATACTTTATTCATATTTCCCTTTATTTATGCTTCTTGCTGAGTGTGAACTGTAAATTCTTTATCATCATTCAGGTCAATTTTAACTTTTTGACCTTTTTGGATATTTTCCTTCAGCAATTCTTCAGATAATAGATCTTCCACGTTCTTCTGAATGGAGCGGCGTAGTGGACGAGCCCCGTATTCAGGATCAAAGCCTTCTTCAGCAATATGCTCAATTGCTTTTTCAGTCAGCGTGAAGTCTATCTCTTGATCAAGCAGACGTTTTCTAAGCTGTTCTGACATTAGTGTCACGATATGCTTCATGTGTTTTCTCTCAAGAGAGTGGAACACAATCGTTTCATCAATACGGTTCAAGAACTCAGGACGGAACGCTTTTTTCAATTCGTCTGTCACTTTGGATTTCATATCTTTATAGTCCTGATCAGCTTCTCCCATAGAGAACCCAAGATATTTATTAGATTTCAGTTCTTGAGCTCCAACGTTGGACGTCATGATCAATACGGTATTACGGAAGTCTACAACTCGGCCTTTAGAATCCGTCAAGCGCCCATCTTCAAGCACTTGCAAAAGAATGTTGAAGACTTCTGGGTGAGCTTTCTCGATTTCATCCAATAGAATGACAGAGTATGGCTTGTTCCGTACTTTCTCCGTCAGCTGACCGCCTTCCTCATATCCTACATATCCAGGAGGAGATCCGACTAGACGGGACGTACTGTGTTTTTCCATATACTCAGACATATCGATTCTGATCATGGCATCTTCTTCTCCGAACATGCTTTCAGCTAGTGCACGAGCCAGTTCTGTCTTACCGACACCTGTAGGACCAAGGAAAATGAATGAGCCGATAGGACGCTTAGGATCTTTAAGTCCGGCACGAGCACGTCGGATCGCTTTAGATATCGCTTTAACAGCTTCCTCTTGACCTATGATTCGATTATGAAGCGTATCTTCCAGATGCAGAAGACGTTCACTTTCATCCTTCGTCATTTTAGAAACTGGAACTCCCGTCCACGTGGACACGATAGAGGCGATATCTTCAACGGTTACCTCTGAATCCTCCTGCCCCTGCTTTTCTTTCCACTGATCTTTCGTCTCGTCAAGCTCGTCGCGCAAACGCTGTTCACTATCTCTTAAAGATGCAGCCTTTTCGAATTCCTGGCTCTGTACAGCAGCGTCCTTTTCTTTTCTAACTTCTTCAAGTTTTTGTTCAAGTTCTTTTAAGTTTGGCGGAGCTGTATAAGAACGCAAACGAACCTTAGAAGCAGCTTCATCGATTAAATCGATCGCTTTATCCGGCAAGAACCGATCTGAAATATAGCGGTCAGAGAAGCGGACGGCCGAATCTATTGATTCATCGGTAATCGTCACTCTGTGGTGCGCTTCGTAGCGGTCACGAAGCCCTTTTAAAATTTGGATCGATTCATCAAGGGTCGGTTCATCCACCTGGATAGGCTGGAAACGACGCTCTAATGCAGCATCTTTTTCAATATATTTCTTGTATTCATCAAGCGTAGTAGCACCGATACACTGCAGTTCTCCACGTGCAAGAGAAGGTTTTAGAATGTTCGACGCATCAATTGCACCTTCAGCACCCCCTGCACCAATCAGTGTGTGCAGCTCATCGATGAACAGGATAATGTTGTTGGCCTGACGAATCTCTTCCATCACTTTTTTCAAGCGATCTTCAAATTCACCGCGGTATTTAGTACCCGCAACGACTGTACCCATATCAAGGGTCATGACGCGCTTATCACGCAGGATTTCCGGAACTTCATTGTTCATGATCTGTTGTGCTAAACCTTCTGCAATAGCTGTCTTACCAACACCAGGTTCCCCTACGAGGACTGGATTATTTTTCGTACGACGGCTCAACACTTGGATCACACGCTGAATTTCTTTGCTTCGGCCAATTACTGGATCGATATTGCCTTCTTTTGCTATAGCGGTCAGGTCTCTGGCTAAAGAATCTAAAGTAGGTGTGCTGGCATTAGCTGCCTGGGCACCACTTCCGCCGCGGCGATTCTGTCCGCCTGTTGATTCATTGTTTCCAAGAAGCTGCAGAACTTGCTGACGAGCTTTATTCAGGCTAACACCAAGGTTATTCAGGACACGCGCAGCTACTCCTTCGCCTTCACGGATCAAACCTAGAAGAATATGCTCAGTACCTACATAAGAATGACCTAATTTACGAGCTTCATCCATTGACAGCTCGATTACTTTTTTAGCACGAGGTGTATAATGAATCGTCTGGGAGACTTTCTCCCCTTTGCCGATTAAGTTTTCGACTTCCTGCTGAATTTTACTTGATTCAAGGCCTAAAGCAGTCAAAGCTTTAGCAGCAATACCTTCTCCCTCACTTACAAGACCTAATAAAATATGTTCTGTACCAATGTTATTATGACCAAGGCGTACAGCTTCTTCTTGAGCTAAAGCTAGAACCTTCTGTGCTCTTTCTGTAAATCGTCCAAACATCATGGACACGACCTCCTTACGAATTATTCTTTATTTTCTAATTGAAGTCTTTCCCTAATTAATGAAGCCCTGCGAACATCGCGTTCAGAGGGTGATAAAGATTCTTTCGCATATTGCTGCAGAAAACCAGGCTGTGTTAAAACCATGAGCTCATTTAGAATCGTTTTAGGGATATGGTCGATAAAACCTAAGTCGATTCCAAGGCGAAGATCTGATAAACATTTTGCCGCCTCTTTAGACTCTATGATACGACTGTGCTTCAAAACACCATAGGAACGAAAAACTCTGTCCTCCAGCTGGACTCCTGAACGATGCATTAACGCTTGACGGGCTTTACGTTCCTGGTCGATCAACTGTTTTACAATACTGTGCAAATCCTCGACAATGTCTTCTTCTGACTTCCCTAAGGTGATTTGATTGGATATTTGAAAAATGTTTCCAAGTGCATCGCTTCCCTCACCGAAAATCCCTCTCACCACTAGGCCAAGCTGGTTGATCGCAGGAGTCATGCGCGTGATCTGCTGTGTCATGGCTAATGCAGGCAGATGCATCATGACCGATGCTCTCATCCCTGTCCCGACATTTGTAGGACAAGCCGTTAAATATCCGCGATTTTCATCAAAAGCATAATCCACTTTTTCTTCAAGCCAGTCATCTAACTGGGAAGCTTGTTCTAAAGCACGATCTAATTGAAAACCCGGAAAGTAAAGCTGTATTCGAATATGGTCTTCTTCATTAATCATAATGGATACTTGCTCATTTTGCGATATTAAAGACGCAGAATGTTTTGAGTGTTCAGTTAAATGAGGACTGATCAAGTGCTTCTCGACCAGTACCCTTTTCTCAACGGACTGCAGCTTATCCATTTCAACAACTTCAAAATGATGATAATCCCTGAATGATTTCCCGGCATATTCTTCTTTGAAGAACTGCAAAATCTCTTCCATGCGTTCTTCAGAAGAAATTATGGGAAAAGGATAATTTTGAAAGTTGCGAGCAAGTCTGATCCGGCTGCTCATCACGATATCACTGTCTGGTCCTTCTTCTTTCATCCAGGGACTTATGGCTTCGTTAATGAATTGTTGTAAAGACATTATTCCTCACCGCCCTGTCCGTGGTGAATCTGTTCATCCAGAGAACGTATTTGATCTCTTATTTTAGCAGCTTCTTCAAACTCCTCTTGTTCTATAAGGTGCTGAAGCTGTGTTTTATATTCATTCATTTGCTTTTTCAGGTGTAAGTTTCCACCTTCCCGTTTCGGGATTTTTCCATCGTGTTTTATGTTTCCACTGTGAACACGACGGAAAATCGGATTCAAGCGCTCATCAAACGTTTTATAACAATCCGCACATCCGAATTTTCCTATCTGGGCAAATTCCTGATAGGTTAATCCGCAGCCAGGGCATTTCAACTGCTTGTTGGATTGATAGGATTTGGATTGCTTTCCTTTATAAGAAGAGCTCTTATCATAATTGAAAAGACCCGATAGCAAATCATTTAAAGTAAAATCCTGGTTGTCAGACATATAACCTTGTTCCTTTGCGCAATACGCGCATACATGCACTTCTGTCTTTTCACCATTAATGACTTGGGTCAAGTGAACAGTGGCAGGACGTTTATGGCATCTTTGGCAATCCATAGTATCCGTCTCCCTCCTCAGCTAATTTTTATACTTAAGGGTGAGCAACATAGCCGTAAGGATTCTGGAGCGAACCTCGTCTCTAAGCGGAAGAGGGAAAGCGAGAACCTCACGTTCCATAACACTGGCCATCATCCGCGCTTCCCGTTCTGTAATACTATCATCCTCAAGTAACCTATCAATGACGTCTAGCGCTACAGGCTGAGAAACTCTCGGCTGAATTAAACTGACAATCTCATCAATCATTTGAGATACTGAACGATGCTGGACGCGGCGTATACGAATATATCCCCCGCCACCGCGTTTACTTTCGACTATATATCCCTTTTCCACGGTGAACCTTGTTTTAATCACGTAATTGATTTGAGAGGGGACACACTGAAATTGATCCGCAATTTCACTTCGTTTAATTTCGGCGATGTGCTTATTATTTTCATCAAGAATATTCTTAAGGTATTCTTCGATTACATCGGAGATATTCCTCATTTTCCCTCCTCCTCTTTTGACTTTGACTATCTTTGACCTTAACTTTATTATACTGATTTTATACGTGTTCGCAACATATTTGTTTCAAGCTACATGAATAATCATTCCCTAAATAATCCAAGATTAAAACAAAAAAACTATACGAAATAAAACGTATAGTTTTTCTTTATTCTTTATGGCTGATGCGCTCTACATAATCCAATTTAGAAATTTCATCTATTATATCTATTTCTGTCAAATGGTTATTACGGTTCACTTGAATAAAAATACTTTTTGTCAGATTACCCGCATTTTCTATTTCCACTCTTTCTACCGCAACATTTCTCCTATCAAATATTTCAAATATTTCATTCATTTGATATGCTTCGTTAACCATAATGCTGTAAGAATTCTTATAATAATGCCTCATGAATTTCCTCTCGATCTTATTTAAAAAGATCAAGCTCAATAAGACGAGAAAAGTCGCTAAAATCCCGACTCCATACATCCCAGCGCCGATCACCAGTCCTAAACCTGCAACAGTCCAGATGGAAGCAGCTGTAGTTAAACCTCTGACCGTCATACCATTAACAATGATCGTCCCGGCCCCTAAGAAGCCTATTCCGCTAATTACGTAGGAGGGGATACGAGATGGATCAAAGCGAATATTATCATATTCTTCTATGAAGTTTTCAAATCCATAAATTGATAAAAGCATCATTAAACAGGAGCTGACCCCAACTAGAATATGTGTACGAAAACCAGCGGCATGATTTTTCAGCTCTCTTTCAAAGCCAATCATTCCCGCCAGCAGTAATGCTAAACTTAAGCGAATTAAAAATATGTCTAAGTTTTCTAACCATACATATTCTTGGTCCATATTCACACCCCTATCTCAGAAAAAGCCACTAAATTAATATATTAAAAAAGTCGAAAGCATATGCTTTCGACTTTCACATTGACGTAGCAGCGTCCTACTCTCACGGGGGTAAACCCGACTACCATCGGCGCTGAAGAGCTTAACTACTGTGTTCGGCATGGGAACAGGTGTGACCTCTTCGCTGTCGCCACTACATCGTTGATT
>NZ_JAPVRC010000012.1 GCF_030345335.1 Halobacillus campisalis | reverse complement strand
CTCATTTGCACACCGAATGTGCTTGTTTTACTTCCTTCTTTAGTAGAAAGAAGACTTGACGTACTGGTTGGTTCGTTCAGTTTTCAAAGATCAAATGTTGTTTGCCGCTTCAAAACAGCGACTTAATTAATATATCACGGTGTAAGTTTTAAGTCAACAACTTTTTTCCGTTTAATTATTAATTATGTTTTCGTTTGCCGCCCGCTCTTGATGCGACGCTTAATAATATACCACGGGATTCAATAGAACGTCAATAGGTTTTTTATAAAAAACCCTTTCTTTTATATAAGCAAAGAAAGGGTTCTTTCCATTCATTAAGTATGATCAGTTATGAACGGCTTTATACGTCCTGTGATATATACCGGATCCCTTAGTATCCTGAAGAACAACTTCGACCAGTTCCTTCTCTACTAAGTACTCGATCATAGATGAAAGATCCAGTGCATATTCCTCGATTTCAGGGTGGACCTTCAACTCACCGAATGACCATGGTTGTTCTTTTTGTTTCATTAGCTCTAATAAATGCTTAGCACTTGATCCGGCTCGAATACTTATGGCGTGTTCTACCGCCAAAGTCATTAATTGAACTCTTTTCTCTGTAGATTCTTTACTCATAATCAACTCTTCATAGTACTTATAGATTTCAGGTTCGATTTTTTTCACCTGATTCCATACCGTAACTTCAGGATGGAATCCTTTTTCAATAATCGCTAATCTTGCCAAGTGGTGTAAAGAAGAGACCATTCGACTGTATGCGTCCAAGTGATGGCCGTTTTCATACAAATCCTTAGACTCGCTGTAACTGCGGATCAATTTAGCGAACTCGATCGCTTTTTTCAAATCACGCGTTTCAGTAGGAAAGGAACGGAGCTTTTCTTTTAATGAAGAGATGTAATCATTTCTTTCAAAAATAATGGATCCATTAATGACCCATTCCACAGATCTCCTATAAGAACTAGTATCAATCCAATGCTGAAGAAGTGTTTCATCTACTATATGCATGGCAGCAGATTTATCCGCAAATTCATAGTGTTTCACGTACCAGTCGTCTTCTGCATTTTTTACAATGATGAATAGAATGACATCAAAATTGTCAGTCACCGGGCTGATCGGTTTCTTTTTTTCTAAAATAAGCACACCAAGTGTATTGGCCTGGCTGGCTCTTTCTTGGTAAATGGGTCTTAATAAATCTTCCATTATAGTTCCCCCAAATAGATAATCAGTTCACTAAAGTTATTCGATACTTATAGCCAAATTCCTTTTTCGTAAATATATTTTTCTTTGAAAAAATGCTATACTACGTTTGTAAGCTACGTAGGAGGGAATTCTGTTGGCTTTAAAATATACGAGTAAGATTAACAAAATCCGGTCGTTTGCATTTTGGTTGATTTTTGTTGGTTTTGGGGTCATGTACATAGGCCTTCTCTTTAAAGAAACGGTCTGGGCCATGGCGATATTCATGATTTTAGGCATGGGATTCATCGGTCTGAGTACGGTCGTTTACTTTTGGATTGGCATGCTTTCAACAAAAACGATTCAAATAGTCTGCCCCAGCTGTGAGAAACCGACAAAAATGCTTGGACGAGTCGATGCATGTATGCATTGCAAGCAGCCATTGACGATGGATAAGTCGCTTGAAGGTAAAGAATTCGATGAGAAATATAATTCTAAACGTTATCAGAAAGAAGAAGCTGATCAACGTACGTAAAAAGGACCCGCTGATATTTCAGCAGGTCCTTTCTTTATGAATAAAATTAATGGGCAGCTTTAGCTTTGCATTGTGAACATGTACCATACACTTCCATGCGATGATGACTTACATCAAATCCAGTCACCTGCTCAGCTAATGATTCCACTTCATTTAGACTTGGATAATGGAAATCGACTATTTTACCGCATGATTCGCATATCGCATGATAATGATCAGTTGTATTACAATCGAAACGGCTGGAAGAATCTCCATACGTAAGCTCTCTTACAAGACCAATTTCTCTGAACACGCGTAAGTTGTTATAAACCGTAGCAACACTCATGTTAGGAAATTTACTCTCCAATGCTTTATAAATATCATCAGCTGTAGGGTGAGTCATAGAATTCAGGAGGTATTCAAGCACCGCATGACGTTGTGGTGTTATACGTACCCCAGAATCTTTTAACGTATCAATCGCTTCTTGAAGTCGATTATTTGACACCGTCATGCACCTCTCTTTCGTAAATTGATTCTTGATTTAGAATATTATCAAATTAGAATCCTTATAAATAGTTTAACCTGTGAATCGATTAATTGTCAATCAATGCATAGGGCGGAATGACCCCTTTTTTTACACATCAGGCATTAACGGAATTTCTTTCCCGCCTAATTGATGGTTTATATAGCGAGCTGCTACAAACAATAGATCTGAAAGACGGTTCAAATAGGATACGACTAATGGATTATTCAGCTCTTCTTCCAATGCCACAGCCAGTCTTTCTGCTCTTCTTACAATCGTCCTCGCCATATGCAGACCGGCTGAAGCCTCGTGTCCAGAAGGAAGAATGAAGTTTTTTAGAGGTGCTAAATGTTCGTCCCACTGATCAATATAGCTTTCGAGTTCTTCAATATGCTCTTTTTTCAATTCCCACAATACTTCTTTGCCCTTTGGTGTGGCAAGTTCGGCACCTACATGAAAAAGGATCGTTTGAATTTTATGCATCGCTTTTAAGAATGATTCTTTCTCAGACCAATCTTCTCTAGTCAAATGACTTAATGCTGAACCTATAGAAGAATTGGCTTCATCACAAGTTCCATAAGCTTCTACTCGTAAATCATTTTTTGCTACACGGTCTCCATAAATCAAAGATGTTTGCCCTTTGTCCCCTGATCTTGTATAAATGCGCACGTTAATATCCCCTTTTCGTATCGATTATGTTTTCCATTTCCCCGTTATTAAGGTAAGCATTCATATTTCTTTCAAATACTTCAAACGCTCTCGGTACATATTGAGGAGAAATTCCTGAAAGGTGTGATGTAATCGTAACCTTTTCTTCTTTCCAGAACGGGTGGTCTTTAGGCAGCGGTTCTTGTTCAAAGACATCAAGAACAGCATGAGAAATCTCTTCCTGCTGGACCGCTTCTAGTATGACTGAGCTTTCCACTAGATCCCCTCGCCCCATGTTCAAGAAAACAGAGCGAGCCGGCATGAGAGCAAAGTGGTCTTTTGTTAATAGATAACTCGTTTCCGGTGTACTCGGTAACGCCGCTACAACGTAATCAGCTTCCGGGAGGACTGTGTGCATTTCTTCGACAGTGCAGGTCTCATCAAAGTAGGACTTTGATTTTCCTGATCTAGACACGCCTATCGTTTTCATGTTGAATGCTTTTGCCAGCCGGGCAGTTTCTTGAGCGATGGCTCCTGTACCAAGCAAGACCATATTACTTCCACTTAATTCTGCCATAGGGACACTGCGGTCCCATGCGTGTTCCTTTTCTCTTTGGTATAGAACCTTAGCATTACGAGCCACTTGTAAGATCATTGATAAAGCATATTCAGCCATTGGCTGAGCGTGTATCCCCCTTACGTTAGTAACGAGAATATCCCTTTCACCTATAGCTTCAAATGGCATGCGGTCCATTCCAGCAGACAATACCATAATCCATTTCAAATGTTTGGCTTTATCGATGAGAGCGTCATTCAGATCTTCCCCATATGTAATGAATATTTCCGCCTTGTTCAAGTGCTGCTCTGCTTCTTCTATTCCGTGGCACCATAAGAAATCGGCTTCCTTGAAAGTGTGCTGGATATGCTTTTTTATACTTTCCGGTACTCTTTTGATTGCTGATAATACAATCATGCTGTCCCCTCCTGAACCTAGTTTCTTCTATTATGATAGTACGACTGCTCAAACTGCAAGCTTCGCTTTTTTTACAAATATCTCCTGGCGAATAGATAAGGCTTTTGAAGCTTTATTTGTATAGGCAGATGCTGCTCTTTTTCTTAGGGATCATGAAAACAAATCACCGCCCTATTTTGACTATGTATAAGGAACCATTCGCAGCTTAAAGATCTTTCCCTAACCTTTGATTATATAAGTTAAAAATAAAACCGTGATAGTTAAACTACCACGGCTTCTGAATTATGCTAAATTTTCGCGGATGAATTGTAGAGCTGTCTCAACATGTCCATCTACTTTCACCTTACGATAATCTTCAGCTAAGTTGCCTTCTTTATCGATAATGAAAGTGGAACGCTCTATCCCGTAGTACTCTTTTCCGAAATTCTTTTTCAATTTCCATACTCCATATTCTTCAGCTACCTTATGATCTTCATCGGCCAGCAGCAAGAAAGGGAGGTCATGTTTATCAATGAATTTCTTGTGACTTTCAATAGGATCAGGACTGACCCCTAAAACAACTGCATCTAAATCAGCGAAGCTTTCATGTTTGTCACGGAAATCACAGGCTTCTGTTGTGCATCCTGGTGTCATGTCTTTTGGATAAAAGTATAATACTACGTTTTGACCTTGATAATCAGATAATTGAACGGTTTCACCCGTATGAGCTTTCAGTTCGAAATCTGGTGCTTTTTGTCCTACATCTACTGTCATACTTGAATCCCTCCTAAAATATTTCTATTTCAAGAGTATCGTATATGAAGGCAAAGTTCCAATCTCAGCTTTATTTTTTTTGAGACTGCCATACTTTAGCTACTAAAGCTGCAGGAATTGTATAACCGATCATTGCTTCAATTAACGCAATCCAGCGGCCCCATCCAATTGGCATCAGGTCCCCATACCCTACAGTGAATAACGTCACCCCGCTGAAATAAATACCTTTAGTAATTTCATCCGGCCATGAGGGCGGGTAAGTACGGACGGTTCGCAGAAACACTTCCACCCCATTGATCGACAAAGTGGCATAGACTAATCCAAATCCGATCGTCACTACAGTATAAAGGAGGATCAAAGTCACAAAAACCTGGAAAGAAAACCTATGGTGTTCTATTTCAATAGAAGTAAACAGATGTCTAATGCTCCCTACAATGATCAACAGACTAAATAAGGATATCCCTATCATTATCATGCGGCCACGACCTTTTTAAAAAGTAGACAGGCTTACTGACTTAATATGCGGGAACTTTCCTTTATATGAATCATCGCCATCACTCACTTGTTTTTTTAAATCGTGCTACAATGACTATTGAATGTCACTTATTGGAGGAATCACATTGAAGGAAAACCAATCAGAAATTTTATTTAAAGAAGCTCAAGAACATATCGTGGGCGGAGTCAACTCTCCTTCCCGTGCTTATAAAGGGGTCGGTGGAGGTACTCCCGTCTATATGGAACGCGGAGAAGGAGCTTACTTCTACGATGTAGACGGACAGAAATACATCGATTATTTAGGCGCATACGGTCCTATCATCACCGGACATGCTCATCCACATATTACAGAAGCAATAACAAAAGCTGCTCAAAACGGTGTGCTGTACGGTACCCCTACGGCTCTTGAAAATCAATTTGCCAAAATGCTGAAGGACGCGATTCCTTCCCTTGATAAAGTACGATTTGTAAACTCAGGTACGGAAGCAGTGATGACTACGATCCGCGTGGCGCGTGCCTACACAGGTCGAAATAAAATCATTAAATTCGCAGGCTGCTATCATGGCCACTCTGACCTCGTTCTTGTGGCGGCAGGCTCTGGTCCCTCTACACTTGGAACGCCGGATTCAGCGGGAGTTCCTGCATCGATTGCCGAGGACGTCATCACTGTTCCATTCAATGATATTGAACCATTCAAACAAGCTATAGAAAAGTACGGAGATGAAATTGCCGGTGTTCTAGTCGAACCCATTGTTGGTAATTTTGGTATTGTCGAACCGAAGCCAGGATTTTTACAGCAAGTGAACGATCTTACCCACGACGCTGGAGCACTCGTCATTTATGATGAGGTCATCACAGCGTTCCGTTTCACTTATGGCAGTGCCCAGCAGCTGCTTGGCATTGAACCGGACATGACTGCTATGGGTAAAATCATCGGAGGCGGACTTCCAATTGGCGCTTATGGCGGACGGGCAGATATAATGGAACAAGTTGCTCCTCTTGGTCCTGCATATCAAGCAGGAACAATGGCAGGAAACCCTGCTTCTATGGCCTCGGGCATTGCTTGTCTGGAAGTACTGCAGCAAGACGGTGTATATGAAGAAATGGACCGCTTAGGCGCACGGCTTGAAGAGGGAATTATCCATCATGCTCAGACTTATGGTATCCAAATGACTATTAACCGGCTTAAAGGAGCGCTTACCGTTTTCTTCACGGATGAAAAAGTTGAAAATTACGAGCAGGCCGAAAACACCGACGGAGAAATGTTCGCACGCTTTTTCAAACTTATGCTTGAAGAAGGCATCAATCTGGCTCCGTCGAAATATGAAGCGTGGTTTTTGACAACTGCACATTCAGAGCAGGATATTGATGAAACCCTCCAAGCCATCAGCAGGACATTCCAAACGATGGCAAAAGAATTTTAATGTAAATATGCAGCGAGTGGTCTACACCACTCGCTGTCGCAATAAAAACCTTTTTCTTAAGATGCAGTTTTTTCATTACTAATGGTAAGGATGATGCTCCCATGAAACTCGGCGCTCGCATGATGAAAACAGGTTTAGCCGTAGCTGTTGCCTTGTACGTAGCTAGCCTGTTAGGATTTATCAGCCCACTACTTGCCGCTATAGCGGCCGTATTTTCAATCCAGCCATCGATTTATCGATCTTATCAATCAATCGTAGAGCAGATTCAGGCGAATATTATTGGTGCACTAATTGCCATCGTAGCCGTCTACACATTAGGCAACGATCCATTCATAGTGGCATTTGCAATTATTATTGTTATCGGTGTTACCATGAATTTAAAAATGAACGAAAATACGATAACCCTTGCTGCTGTGGCAGTCATCGCTTTAATGGATTCAACCGACCAAACGTTTATCAATTTCGCTGCTTCACGGTTCTCTTCCATGATTTTAGGTATACTGGCAGCCTTTGTTGTGAACTTCTTATTCATGCCGCCTAAATATGAAACTAAACTCTTTACGAAAATCGATTCCGCAACGAACGATATTCTACAATGGCTGCGCGTTACGACTCGCCAATTATCAGACGAACCAGCATTAAAATATGAAATCATCCGCATCCAGGATAATATCAGATGGCTTGATCATACGTACCTCCTTTATTCAGAAGAGAGAACGTACACGAAAGGGTCAAGGTTCTCCAAAGGGCGGAAACTCGTACTATTCAGACAGCTTATAACGACAACGAAGAAGTCTTTTGATGTTCTTAAAGCATTTCACCGCTTAGATAAAAAAATCGAACAAATCCCAGAGGAATTCCAGGATACACTCGTCAGCGAGCTGGATAAATTAGTGAATGCTCATGAAAAACTTGTCCTCAGCTTAAAGGGCAGAATAAAACAGACTCACAGAAAGTCGTTACGGCAGATTGAACAGCCTAATATTCCCCTGCTCGTTGAAAGGTTAATGAAAGTGTATGAAGAGAGCAACAACCCGGATAAACTTGTTTTCCTACCGCTTGCTTCTCAACTTATGGAGTATTATTATCAGCTCGAAAAATTAAAAAGGCTGTTAAAAAGTTATCAAAAATATAATCCCAACACGTACATTCAAACCACTGAAAAATAGCTGAAGACAAGTTGTTCAGATATCGTGGCAGAAGAAAGAAAAAACCAAAAGAGAAATCGAGTGTGGAACCACAAAGGTTTCATACTCGATTTTTTTAGTAATAAATATGTTTCACACAAAAACGAATCCATTCCCTGCAATCACCTCGCCCTCATTTCTTAGAACCTGACAACACAAGTATGGAGCTGGCTTCTCTCCATAAAAAATGCTTAGAGCCCTGTACTGGCACTCTAAGCATTTTTGCATGTGATTCGTTCTTACCCAAATACCTGAATAACTTATACTAATAGGACTCCTTCTTACGTTCCCATATATTCAGTCGGAGTATCGTCTAATTTCTGCACTTGATATAAGTCATAATAGTGACCTTTTTGACGCATCAGTTCGTCATGTGATCCGACTTCTACAATTTCTCCATTCTCAATGTGAACGATGCGGTTTGCATGAGTGATCGTAGATAGCCGGTGAGCTACTATGAAAGTCGTACGGTCGTGTGCCAATCGCTCTAAGGCATTCTGAATAAGGTTTTCACTCTCTAAATCAAGTGCTGATGTTGCTTCATCCAGAATAAGCAGCGGAGGATTTTTCAGGAAAACACGAGCTATAGCAATACGCTGCTTCTGTCCTCCAGATAGCTTGACTCCTCGCTCACCTACTAAGGTGTCATATCCTTCTGGCAGGCTCATGATAAATTCGTGCGCATTCGCCGATTTGGCCGCTTCAATAACTTCTTCATCAGATGCCTCAGGGTTCCCCATCTTAATATTCATTTCGATGGAGTCACTGAACAAGATGTTATCTTGAAGCACCATCCCTATTTTATCCCGTAAAGTTCTCGCTTCCAGATCTCTGATATCCGTACCGTCAATCAAGATCTCTCCACCCGTCACATCGTAAAAACGCGGAATCAGACTGATCAATGTAGACTTTCCGCCTCCACTCATACCTACAAAAGCGATCGTTTCTCCTCTTTGTACCTGAAGATCAACATTTTTCAGTACGTCCGGCTCGTTTTCACCATAGCTGAAAGATACGTTGTTTAAAGTAACATCGCCTTTTACATCCTTAAGCGGTTTTGCATTCTTTTTATCAATGACGTCATATTTCTCATCCAAAAATTCAAATACTCGATCCATGGAAGCAATCGACTGGGTCAACACCGTTGAGGAGTTTACCAGACGACGCAGAGGACTATAAACTCTATCCATATATCCTGTGAAAGCAACCAGGGTCCCCACTGTCATGGAACCGTTAATAACTAAATACCCCGCAACCCCGATAACGAGCAAAGGTGCAAGATCGGTAATCGTATTAGTTATCGAATACGTATAAGCATTCCAATTCGTATGCTTGATTGCTTTATCAAGGAAATTAGAATTCCTCGTATCGAATTGGGCTTGTTCATGGTTTTCTAAAGCAAAACTTCGAGTTACAGGCACCCCCTGTACTCTTTCATGCAAGTGACCTTGAACTTCTGCTAAAGCCTGGGAGCGGTCTTTCGTCAAATCCCTCAGCCTTACATAAAAATACTTTATCGCGAAACCATACAATGGGAATAATGCCACAGCAACTAATGTAAGCCAAGGATCCATTGTCAACATAATTATAATTGCAATAACAATAGTAAACATGTCAAGCCAGATATTCATTAAGCCAGTTATGACAAACGTTTTCGTCTGCTCAACATCATGAATGACTCTTGAAATGATTTCCCCTGTTTTCGTACGAGAATAAAATCCGAGACTCAGTCTTTGTATATGATCAAATAATTTATCCCTAATATCATATAAAATATTACTTCCTATCCATTGAGCTAAATACTGCCTAGCATACTCAACCGGCGGCCTCAAGATCATAAATATAAAAAACGCTCCGCCCATCAATAATAGAAGCTGGTCAATTTTCTCTGACTGGGCCAACGACTCAGCATTGATGATATCATCAATGACATATTTGATGATCAATGGCATTAATAGAGGAATTGAAAACTTAACAATCCCTATCATTATCGTTAAAATGATTTTTCCTTTATAAGGTTTAACAAACTTCAGATAACGCTTAATACTTCCCAAAACGCACCACCTACTTCCCCTTTTGCAAATAAAAAACTCAAAAAAATAATCGAGCGCACTCTGTCGGTGCGCAAGATCGATTACCTATAAGTCAAAAATCGTTCATACCATTGGTCAATAAATTCCGGTGAAAAAGGTCCTTTTCGCTGTCTGATCCAGCGAAGTAAGGTTTCTACGTTGTTATAAAGTATACGATCCAAAACGTGAGGGTAATTCATCATTTTTTTGTGCAATTCATATTCATCTTCATCGAGCAGCTTATATGTCATATCCGGAAAGACTTTTACATCCAAGTCATAATCGATGTATTTGATGATCCCGTTTTCGTATATAAACGGAGAACTAATATTACAATAGTAATAAACTCCGTCCATCCTTAACATGCCGATAACATTGAACCAATGTTTCGAATGAAAGTAACAAATGGCGGGCTCCCTTGTTATCCAAGTTCGTCCATCACTTTCTGTCACTCTCGTCCGATCATTTGCACCAATAATTACATTTTTCGTTCCTTTTAACACTGTGGTGCTTTCCCAAACGCGATGCAGCTTTCCATTATGCTTATAACTTTGTATTTCTGTACGTAATCCTGATTCCGGGCCGGGCATATTCATCTCCCCTTCCCCTTACAATATCCCGTTCATCATCTTTCCCTATTATAACGAGTTATCCGCCTGAATGAAAACAATAGTATTCAATATGTAAGAAGCCGCCCGAATTCGGGCGGCTCCTGGGAGTTTGATGCAGGCTAATTGTACAGTCTGTACAGATTAACCAATCAAATGCTACTTTTTCTTAGCCTGAGATTTTTGGTTTTGCTGACGAACTTGTTGCGCGTCAGTTTGCTCCTGACCAAATTCAGTACCGTATTGGTTCTGACCTTTAGCAGATTGTTGAGCATTTTGCTGAGCGTTCTGCTGAGCAGCTTGTTGGTTTTGTTGTCTTACTTTGTTCATATCTGTACCAGCTGCAGTTTTACCTTGTTTCGGTTGCTTAGCCATCAATATCACCTCCGCAAAGATTATTTTGCACAGGTTCCGTAATTTCATTCATCGTTTTTATTAAAATTTTTAAAAGTCTAAAACAAGCAAAAAGACGCCTCCTTGTTAAAAAAGGAAGCGTCTTTTATTGTTCCAAGTTTACATGCGTTTCGCACCGATGTAACGCGGGTTCCAGTAGCTGTTTGACAGTGAACTGATTTCTACACCACGGGATGATCCTGCATGAATGAATTTGTTGTCCCCAACATAAATTCCGGCATGTGAAGCACCAGGCTTATACGTTTCAAAGAAAACCAAATCGCCTTTTTGCAGATTAGAACGACTTACAGAATCCATACGGCTGTCAGCATACATAGAAGCTACAGTACGCGGAAGATCTGTACCTGTTTCAGCGAAAACATACTGAAGATAGCCGCTGCAATCAAATCCAGATGTAGACGTTCCTCCCCACTTATATGGAGTACCGATATGATCTTTAGCTTCACTAACCAGGTTTGAATTGTTTGAAGATGTGGAAGTACCTTTAACAGATTCCTTTTTTGAGCTTGAGCTGCTGTTTGAACTCTTGCTTGAACTGGAGTTGCTGCTCGAGCTTTTGCTTGAACTGCTGCTTGAACTTGATGATTTTTTAAGATCCAGCTTTTGCCCTACATAAATCAAGTGACCTGAAATCCCGTTCCAGCTTTGAAGGTTTGAAACGCTCACACCATACTTGCTTCCAATTTTAGAAAGTGTATCTCCGGATTTAACAGTGTAGGTGGAAGCACTCGACTTAGAAGAGCTGGAATTGGATGAGCTGCTTGACTTAGAAGAACTTGAACTGGATGAACTGCTTGACCCATTAATCTTCAAGGTTTTTCCAGTAATGATCAAAGAAGACTTCAAGTTGTTCCAGTCCATTAAATTGCTTACAGATACACCATGTTTAGACGCAATCTTAGATAGCGTATCGCCGCTTTTGATTTTGTATGTACTGCTTTTGCTTGAACTGCTTGAAGAGTTATTAGATGAACTATCCTTGTTGACGACTAGAGATTGTCCCACTCTGATTATGTCGCTGTTCAAATCGTTCCATGATTTTAGGTCAGATACGCTTGTGTTATATTTTTTCCCTAATGCCCATAAAGAATCTCCGGATTTAACCTTATGTGCTTCATCTGCCATGGCTGTACTTCCAAAAAGTGATGCACCAACAATCGTACCGAATACCGTAGTTGCAATTTGTTTCTTATTCATCGTATGTAACCCCTCTTTTTTAATTTTTTTATGAATCACGTGAAATTAATTTGTCTGTAAAAAAATCTATGTAGTAAAAAATGAATGTAATGATTAGTATGTGATTGGTATGTCGTTTGCTCTGTTTCCTATTATTCATATTTTCTGATAGGTTGTCTATATGGCTAAACATAGAATCCGCCCTATGAAACTATGAAAACAATTGATATGACAAGCTTCACCATGCTTCGTTACAGTTCGGTTACAGTTCGGTTACAAAAGCTCAAAATAGCTGATTTTTATGGATTTTTCCATACATAAAAAATGCTTGAAAGCCTATAATAACAAGGTATAGGAGGTTTTTTATGTATGCAGGAAGAGATTTATCAGAACTGAATATGATGTCAAAAGAAGAGTGGGAAAATCTGGAGTTAAGTTATTTTCACTTCTCATTATCACAAATAGCACCTTACTTGAATCAGGAAGGTGTTAGCATATTGAGAGAGATCAATAATGAAATAAAGCTCCGCGGCGGTTTGAAACAGCGCGAAGCTTCCTGGGAGATGTAATCAATTTAAGTGTTTATGGATTTTTTGATGAGAAACTGAAAAAGGATATGAAGAAACGTCTTCTTTTTTGACGAATCTGGCGTTTTCCCTATCTAATTTACCATTTTGGATAGTTGCCTTTTTCACTTCCATATCCCAAATCAAGTGGGAAAAGACGTGTCTTACCCTGTCAATAGTAGACCCTAATTCTAATTCTATACCGTACTCACCTAAGAACCAGTGAGGGAGATTTTGTTCATCGATGGCATCCAGCGGTACCATTGGATATTGCCACAAGGAAGCTAACAGCCCTTCTGAAGGCCGCTTTTCAATAAGGACTTCTCCTTTATCATTCTCAATAAACAAGGAAATGAAGGGTTGTTTTCTTTGTTTCTTTTTGGAAACTTTCACTGGCAGTTCTCTTTCTTTCCCTTCCATGAATGCTCTGCATTCGCTTTGAACCGGACACAATAAGCAGGAAGGGGATTTAGGTGTACAAATAATGGCCCCAAGCTCCATCAGCCCCTGATTAAATGCGGAAGGGTCTTCTTTTGATATCAGCTCTAAAACCAGCGATTCGAACAGGCTTTTTGTGCTTGCTTTGGCTATATCATCTTCTACTAGAAGAATTCTGGATAACACCCTCATTACATTCCCATCTACAGCTGGTTCAGGCTGATCAAAGGCGATACTGAGAATTGCTCCCTTCGTATATGGGCCCACCCCTTTTAAAGCTCCTAATTGTTCTTTGTTATCTGGAACTTTTCCTTGATATTGTTCCACAACCTCTCGAACAGCGTTTTGCAGATTGCGTGCTCGGGAATAGTAACCTAAGCCTTCCCACGCCTTTAAAACCTCTTGCTCCTCCGCTTCGGCTAGAGCTTCAGGAGTCGGGAACTTTTCTAGAAAATTATTAAAGTAAGGGATTACCGTATCCACGCGAGTTTGTTGGAGCATTATTTCTGAGACCCATACACGATACGCGTCCTGGTTTTCTCTCCATGGTAAGATTCGCTGCTCTTTCTTAAACCAATCAATTAACTGGTTTTGAAACGCATTTCTGTTAAAATTGTTTAATATAGTTTCTGCACGTTCTTGTCTTTTCAATTTCAATCATCCTTCATCATCTGTAAAATTGTTGTCGGGCTAAAGGAGGAAGCATTCATGGATACTGGCACTCATGTGGTCATGGGTGTGGCACTTGGCGGGCTAGCTACGTTAGATCCTGTCGTCCAGTCTGACCCTATATTGTTCAATGCCGTTCTTATAGGAACATTAGCTGGATCCCAAGCACCAGATTTTGACACCGTCTTAAAACTTAAAAACAACGCTGTATATATCCGTCACCACCGAGGAATCACTCACTCGATTCCTGCTGTGATCTTATGGGGCATTGGAATTGCTTCGATCATTCAATTATTCACCCCTGATGTCAACTTTCTGCATCTTTGGCTATGGACATTTCTCGCAGTCATCCTGCATGTTTTTGTTGATGTGTTTAATGCATACGGTACTCAAGCCTACCGTCCTTTTACAAAAAGATGGGTAGCTTATGGGTTCATCAATACGTTTGATCCGTATATTTTTATGATGCATATCGCAGGGATTGTCGCATGGAACTTAGGGGCTAACCCTGGATATATGTGGCTTCTCATCTATTTCGTCATCGCTTTATACTATGTTAAACGATATTTTGACAAACGTGAACTTGTTAAGCTGATCGATGAATATTTCGATGACATCGTCCAAGTCGCAACCTCTCCTACCATGAAACAAAACGTATGGAGAATTGCTATTGAAACGAAAACAAATTATTACGTTGCTCGTGCTGAAGATGGACATATCACTATTTTAGATGAATATATCTATAAGGACATTGATTACGAAGATCCTGTTGTTCAAAAAGCATTGACCGATCACAATATCAAAGCTTTCTTGTCTTTCTCACCTGTGTATCGTTATGATATCAATGTCTTTGATGAATATACAGAAGTTCGTTTCACTGATTTAAGATATTACTCAAAAGACCGCTACCCCTTTGTTGCTCTTGTGCAAATCGATGATGAACATGGGGAAGAGTTAACTATACTGAATTCGTATACGGGCTGGGTTTTCACAGAAGAGAAATTACAAGACAAAATGACAATTGCCACCGATACAAAATAAAGGGATCCGTGCTAACGTGGCACGGATCCTTTTTTAATGCAAGTACCCTTTTCGTTTAAGAAGTTCTTTGAATTTGGGATTAGTGGCAATGAATTCGTGTAAGTTCGGACCATAATGGTTGATCCATTGAGTGACGATCTGTTCAGTCACTTGTTTGCCCTGATATTTGCGGCCTGCTTTTGCCCTAGTCGCTTCAAAGTCTTCCCAGAGTAGTTCTACCCACGTTCGTGCTTCATCGATCGTCAATCGTTCATTCTTTTCATATAACTGCTCAGCCAGACGCTGATGGATTCCGTCCATTTTTATCAACTCCAAGTATGGGAATGATTTCACCCTAGTGTACCACATAAACTTTTCTCGTACACACATACTAAACTTGCCCGCAAAAAGCCGGGCTTAGGAGGGTCACGGATGCGAAATAAAGCAAAAGGATTTCCCAATAGAAAAATGACTTCATCGCCAGACGATCAAAGTGAATATCTAGCCTTGAAACCTGATGGTAAAATCAACTCTAAACCACAGGAACGAGCGCTGCACTCAAGAGAAAGAGAAGTAAACCAGGGAGGAAAATATTAAATGGGTAAAGGACATAAATCCTTAAAAAACCTCCACAGAGGGTCGAAACATCTCAATCAGCGAGTAAACGGTGAAACAGAACAAACTCAATCCGCACAAATAACGGAAGTACAAGCGAGAAAAAGGTCTTAATTAAAAAAGCGCAGCTCATGGCTGCGCTTCTTTCACTCTTTTATTCGCTTTCCAATCATAGAAATAGGTAGAGCTTCTTCTTTCTTACCGGCACGCTCTCCAGTAATTCCTTTTCTATACCCCCACGCGAATACTCCATTTAAGTATTCAATGTAAAATGTATGAGCAGGGTCTCCCTCTATTTCATATTCCGTTTGCGGATCAAAGTCCTCAGGATCAAGCATGTAGGCCTTAGCCATCGTGATTTTTCTTTCGTACACGGCGTATTCATTGACCATACCTAATTGTTCAGCTTTCAACGCTTTTTCTTTCAGCAGGGCCACTTCGCTGCGAAGCTCCCCATAGCTGTATTCACTGTATCTTTTCTCCATTGTCAAACACCTCTTGTATATCTTATGTGTTTCCATTTTATCAGTCTTTTGTCACAATAGATATGACGATGATTATAAAGACAGGGGAGGTTATTTTTTTGAGAAAAGTATTGATAACAGGAGCAGGCACCGGGCTTGGACGGGCATTAGCGTTACATTATGCTAAATATGACTACAACGTTATTCTGACTGGCAGAACCGAGAAAAAGCTGCTACTTGTCCAAAAAGAAATTAAAGCAAGGGGCGGAGATGCAGAAATACTTATTTGCGATGTTACTGAGCCAGCCTCTGTCAATGAAGCGCTGAAACAGCTGGATCACCTTGATGTTTTGATCAATAATGCAGGTATTGGCATATTCGGAGAACTAGGTTCGTATACACCGGAAGATATCGAGCAAATCATGAACACGAATGTTAAAGGGACTATTTTAATGACACAGCGATTTTCCACTTTGCTTAAACAATCGCATGGCCGTGTGCTGAACATTATTTCCACAGCAGGTTTACGTGGCAAAAGCAATGAAGCCGTATATTGTGCTTCTAAGTTTGCTGTTCGAGGCTTCACAGAAAGTCTGCACAAAGAGTGGGAAAACAAACCGATGAAAGCAACCGCTGTGTACATGGGCGGAATGAATACACCTTTTTGGGATGAAAGTGACCATGTCAGCGACCCTGCTTCTCTAAAAGGACCCGAAGGAGTGGCTGAGCAGATTTTTGACGAAGATGATGGCCGGCCGGAAATATTTATCGATAAGTAAAAGTTATAAATGTTTTATACAAGGGCTCAGTCGTCTTTCGACTGAGCCTATTGTAGTTATTAAACTAAAGCTCCCTTTAGGAAGAATCAGTTTCGAGACATAGTGGGAGTATGGGGCTGCAGGAAACGATTCACTTTCCGTGGGGCGGGCGCTGAGCCTCCTCGAGCTTCGCTCTGTGGGGTCTCACCTGTCCCGCTCATCCCACAGGAGTCTCACCGTTTCCTTCCGCCCCTTTCCATATAAGGTCTCGAAACCGCTTCAAGGAAAGCAGCAACCTCAATGTAAGCATGTGTTCGAAAGACTTGCTATACAGCGTTTTCTAACTATAGGACAGGAATGACGGAAGCCTTTCCTTATGGGGGGCGTTTCTCACCTTCATCGAATGGGGTTGTTGGGAAGCTTTAGAGACTTCTTTTGTAAAAAGCGGAAGCGATTCGTTCAGCTGGATTGAGCTGGCGGAGACAAAGGAAACACGAAGAACAGAATGATTCGATGTTGACTTATCGTACAGAAGTGAAGGAAGTCTCGTTAACCCGCTAAGCGTCGAAGCTCAAATACGCGGGTGAGATGAGATCACGGCAGTCGCTTCATAATGAAAGGGTGGTTGGGAAACGTTAGTACAAGAGGGTTTTTTGCTTCTCATGTCTTAGTTCCGTCCCTTAATATTAGTTAGGTGGTTTTAGGAATGGGCGAGACTCCTGTGGGATAAGAGTGATTGGTGAGATCCCGGAAGGCGGCAGCCTGAGGAAGCTCACTGCACTCCCACGGAAAGCGAGTCCATTCCTAAAACCACCTTCCACTCATCATGATGACGGAACAGCAGGTAACCCACAGCCCGAGGAAGCTCACTGCACTCCCACGGAAAGCGAGCCATTCCCCGCCTCCCTGATCTACTCACCCTATGTCTCGAAATCAAGTCTTCCACTGTCCTGCCATATCACTTAATAACTCTCTTATGAAAATTCAGTGTTATGGCCCTCCTTCCTAGGGGTGAATTTAATGAGACTGCCACCTAGCCAGCTTATAAGCCACAGTTTTCCTGTGGATGGCACAACTATCCAATTCTCCGTTTCAAAATAAGTGTTTTTGACACAAAAAAAGGAGCAGACTGTGACAGCCTGCTCCTTTCCTGATGATAAATTACTCACCAAGACCTTCTTCTTTAGTTTTTGCTACAAGTGCCGCTACAGCTTCATCAGCATCAGAACCTTCAGCTGTATATTTGATTTCAGCGCCATTTGGAATTCCTAGAGACATGACACCCATGATGGACTTCATGTTCACAGATTTACCTTTGTACTCGATGTTAACGTCAGCCTCGTACTTTCCAGCTACTTGCACAAGAGCTGTTGCTGGACGAGCGTGTACGCCGTCTGCAGCTGTAATTTTCATTGTTTGTTCTGCCATAGTGAATCTCTCCTTTTTATTTCGTGATGGTAACAATATTTTCTGTATTGTGATCAACTTCGCCCGCTGCAGTCACTTCTACTTTTTGATCTTCATTCAGGTTAGTGAAGATGATTGGAGTAATGATTGACGTAGCGTTTTTGCTTACGTAATCAAGGTCAACTTCCATAAGAGTTTGTCCTTGTTTTACCTCAGATCCTTCTTCCACATAAGAAGTAAATCCTTCACCTTTTAGCTTCACCGTATCAATTCCAATATGAATCAGAATCTCCATACCATTATCCGCCTGAAGACCGATGGCGTGCTTAGTTGGGAATACATTAAGTACCTTACCATTTATAGGCGAAACAATTTTACCATCAATCGGCTCAATTGCAAAGCCATCCCCCATCATTTTACCTGAAAATACTTGATCTGGCACTTCAGTGATTGGCAGTACTTTACCTTTGATCGGACTTACAAACTCCAAATCGCCTTCAGCAACTGGTGCTACAGCACCCGCTTCTTTCGTACTTTCATCAACTTTCTCTTCACGTTTACGAGGAGTTTTTCCGTCGATAATATCTTGCATTTGACCGCGTAATGTATCAGAAACCGGTCCGAAAATTGCCTGAATATTATTTCCGACTTCCATAACTCCAGAAGCACCTAACTTCTTCAAACGATCTTTATTAACATTCTCTTTATCATGGACAGACACTCTTAGACGAGTGATACAAGCATCAAGGTAGCTGATATTCTTTTCTCCACCCATCGCTTCTAAAATTTCGAATGGTTTATCATCCACTTCTCCACTATCGCCACCTGCGTCGGCTGCTTCATCTTCACGACCTGGTGTGGCAAGGTTGAACTTAAGAATAGCCCAGCGGAAACCGAAGTAGTAAATAACAGAGAAAATCAAACCTACGATGATTACCCACCACCATTCGGTACGGTTAGGTAAAATACCAAATAAGATGAAGTCGATCAGACCCCCTGAGAAGGTTTGGCCAATCTTAACATTCAGAATTTCCATCGTCATAAATGATAATCCCGCAAATACAGCATGAATTCCAAATAATACTGGTGCAACGAATAAGAATGAGAACTCAAGCGGCTCAGTAATCCCTGTAAGGAAAGAAGTCAAAGCAGCTGAAAGCATAATTCCGCCGACTACTTTTTTACGTTCAGGTTTAGCCGTATGATATATCGCAAGTGCTGCAGCTGGAAGCCCGAACATCATGAATGGGAATTTACCAACCATGAAGGTTCCCGCTGTAAATTCAACACCATCAGAAAGCTGTTCAAAGAAAATCGTTTGGTCGCCACGAATGATCTCACCCGCAGCATTCTCATACGTTCCAAACTCGAACCAGAACGGAGAATAAAAGATATGGTGCAAACCAAATGGAATCAGTGATCTTTCAATTACACCGAAGAAGAAAGCCGAAATCGTTTGATTTCCTTCAAGCATCAAATGAGAAAGTGCATTTAATCCATTTTGTGCAAAAGGCCACAATACAAGCATGACCATACCTAAGAAAATCGCAGAAAAGGCTGTAACAATTGGTACAAATCGCTTTCCAGCAAAGAATCCTAAGAATTGAGGCAGTTCGATTTTGAAGAATCTATTATATAAGGACGCGGCCATTATACCTACTATAATACCGCCAAACACTCCGGTTTGAAGTGTAGGTATCCCGAGAACTTCCGCATAGGCTGGATCTGAGGTCATTTCAGCATCAACATTGCCTAAAACACCCATAACTACGTTCATAATTAAGTAACCAATAATAGCAGCTAAACCGGCAACCCCGTCACCTTTAGCTAAACCAATAGCAACCCCTACGGCAAAAAGTAAAGGTAAGTTGTCAAAGACCACTCCGCCGGCTTCGGCCATTACTTCAAGTAATGTCATGATCCATGGAGTTGTAAAAAACGGTACTCTATCAGTAAAGTCATCTTGAGCAAAACTTGTACCGAATGCCAGCAAAATACCCGCCGCTGGCAATAAAGCAACTGGTGTCATCAAAGCTTTACCGACTTTTTGTAAAGTACCAAAAGCATTCTTAAACATAAGTAATTCCTCCCTAATTTTAGATTAGCAATGCAAAAACAACAATTTTCAGAATAATAAAACGGTTACATTTTTACGAAAAAAGACACTAAAAAAGGCATGAGTATAAAGGTTCAATAGCACTAATGGGTATACTTCACCCACTTCGTAACTATTACTCCTTCGATACTCATGCCTGATCGTATCAGTAACACGTAACGTTAAGATTTATTAGTTAGTCGTTGTAAATGAATCGTTAGATAAATAGCTTCGGACTCATCTACTGGTTTATTAAGTTGTTTTTGCATCACTTTGATTAACTTCCATGATAAATTATAACACACAGGATATTCTTCTTTCAACATCTTTGCGAGACGAATTTCATCCCCTACATTTTCATCCTGATAGACACGGTCGATCGCTCGGTGCAAGTGTTGAACAAGCCGATGATAGTCCACACTTTGCTTATCTATTTTGACCTGCATAGTTTCTTCTACAATTTCAACTAATTGGGTAATCAGCTGATTATGACGGTTTATTTCTCTAAGTGTCTTATCCGTAACGGAACTATGGATATGCAGAGCAATAAAGCCGACTTCCCCTTCAGGAAATTGAACACCCAGTTGGTCGTACACCATGGTCACTACCTCTAAAGCTATTTGATATTCCTTAGGATAGAGGGATTCAATTTCAGGAAGAAAAGGATTTGCGAACTGCATATTTTTCTGGGTTCTTTTTAAAGCGAACGCCAGGTGGTCAGTCAGGGCAACATGAATGTGTTCATTCAACCCCTGTCCCATCCTGCTTTCAATATGGTGAAGGAGGTCATTCATAAAATCTATAAATCCTTCTTCAATATGAGGCAGTAAATTCACATACTGCTCCTTTTCGTTCTCGTTTTTCAACAAAAACGTTTTGTCAGCTTTATTAAATGAAATTGATTCGCCTTTCTTCTTGCTGAACCCTATCCCCTTTCCAATAAGAACCACTTCCTCGTAGGAGGGGTGTTTAGCAATCAATACATTATTATTCAACACTTTATCTATCGTCAACATTTCATCCATATATGTTCCCCCACTTATGGCGCACCCCATTTAATAAAAACGGTTTCATCATCTTAGTATCTCCTATCGTATAATTCACTTTTAACTTTTACAACCGTTCTACAAGGAATTTATAGGTATTTCCTTTGTCTAACGATATTGATAGGTGTAAAATCGTTATCGTGACCTTAAGAAAGGGGATACGATTATGATTAAACTTTTTATCAGTGACCTGGACGGAACGCTTCTAGGTATGAATCATTCTATAAAAGATGAAGATATACAAGCAATTAAAACACTCAAAAGCAACGAAACAGATTTTGCTGTAGCTTCCGGGCGAATGGATCATGATATCGAACAAGTATTAAGTAAGATGCAAGTAGATGGACATCGTATCAGTCAAAATGGTGCTTTTGTTTACGGAATGGATAACCAAAGAATCCATTCAAAATTTTTTGATGCTGAACATGCAAAACAAGTTATGGAATTCGTAAAAGATGAGCCAATGGTCAAAACCGTGTCTACGGAAGATAAGATATTCACCTCTGAGCATAACGAATGGGTTGACCTGATTTCAGCTCAGTTATTTCAGGACGTCATCATTGAACCAAAATTAATAGAACAATTCGGAAATACACTCACTCCAGCGAAAATCACTTTACACGGGAAAGAAGAAGATGTCGTACTTGCATACAACCGTGTCAGTAAGAAGTTCGACGAGGAATTTGACAGTTTCATTTCCCATGAATCCTGTGTGGATATTATGCCGAAGATGATCAACAAAGGAAATGGGATTAAAGCTTTACTAGGAATAGTTGGACTGGAACCTAATGAAGTTGCATGTGTCGGTGATTCCTTCAATGACCTGCCGATGTTTGCCGTCACTCCTCACAGTTATGCCATGTCTACAGCCCACCCTGATGTGCAGAAAAAGGCGGAATACGTAGTGGACCATGTATATGAGGCTGTCGAAGACTTAAAAAATAAAGGATTATTATAATAGCTTATCTTTTGTTTTCAAAATAATTTAGAGAATTTATTTTAGAAAAATTGCTTATGAACATTCGAAAATGGTTTATGAACACGGCACAGTTTATGAACCTTTTCCTCTGTTTCATTAGCTTGTGAGATAGCATAAGTATTTCCACTGTAACTATCCCTCATCCACTAAATACTCTTCAATGAAGCGATCTATCAAATCAATAGGAAACCCTTTACGGTATAGTCCTGATTTCAGCTTTTGTTTCAATTCATAGCCTTCCGTCTTTCGCTCAAATTTACGCAATAGCTTCTCCCCCTGGAAAACTACGGCTTCCCACTCTTGATCGCCTTCCTCCTCCGGCAGCTGACTGATCGCTTCTTTAACAACATCACCATAAAAGCCTTTTTGCATCAAATTCTGCTGAATGGTTTGAATTTGCTCTCTGTGGGATTTTTTGCTGGTGCTCTTTAATTTCTTTTCTGCTAATTTTACAGCCTTCTCTAATTGGGCATCAAAGCTGTAGTGTTCTAGTGCCGCATCAATCTTAGGAGCATCTACACCTTTTTCAACCAGTTCTTTTTTTACTAAAAGCGGCCCTTTGCTTGATGTTTGAATTCTTGTTCTCACAAGAGCGACTGCAAACTCCAAATCATCTAATAATTTTTCTCTGTAAAGGCGTTGTACAATTTCATCTATATGCTCCTCGTCCACCTCATGTTTAAATAAATAATCACGGATTTCTTTCTCTGAACGCATTCTATAGCTTAAAAAGTTGATTGTCTGGGTATATGTCTTATGTATAGTATCTTTTTGAATTAAAGCTTCGATGGTAGACTCTTCAAGCTCTAACGACTTCTGGAGCCTGTACTTAATTAAGATGTCTTCATCTACGCTGAAACCGTAGGCCTCCCCTTGACCTCGATCTAAAAAGATATTATACCGATTCTTTTGCTTCTTCTGCGTCGTGATCCGAGTGATTTTTGCCATGTCGTTCACCCCTTTTCCAATATTGTAGCATGGCTTACAATCATTCGGTCACGATTAAGAATCGTTTCATTAAGATTTTATGAGGAGGATTCCAATGAATATAGTTGTGACTGGCGGAACTGGATTTGTAGGCTCTAAGCTGACGGAAGAGCTCGTTCAAAGCGGACACCATGTATACATATTGACGAGAAACCCCGACGGACATGAAAACACGGCTTCTACCACTTTTGTCGGCTGGTTAAAAGATGAGTTCTCTCCTTGGGAGGAGCTTCCTTCTGTGGATGCTATCGTCAATTTAGCTGGTGAATCATTAAACAGCGGCAGATGGACTGAAGAAAAAAAGCAATCGATTATGCAGAGCCGTATTGATGCGACGGAAGGCGTCCTTGAATTAATACAGAAGCTAAAGACAAAGCCAGAAGCTTTGATCAATGCTTCTGCTGTCGGATATTATGGTCAGTCCAAAACAAAAACGTTTACTGAAGAAACTGTTGAACCCGGTGACGATTTTCTAGCTAATGTAGTGGTGGAATGGGAAAAGCGGGCAGCCAAGGCCGCTGACCTCGGTGTACGTACAGCTTATATCCGTTTTGGGATTGTACTTGGTGAACAGGGTGCACTGCCTAAGATGGCGATTCCTTATAAATTGATGATCGGCGGCAGAATAGGTTCAGGCGAACAATGGATATCGTGGATCCACGTTGATGATGTAGTCGGGTTAATCCGATATGCTATCGAACATTCACATGTTAAAGGCCCAGTCAACGGTACTGCTCCGAACCCAAAGCGTAACAAGGATTTCGGACAGACTTTAGGAGATGTGATCAATCGTCCCCACTGGATTCCTGCCCCTGCCTTTGCTTTGAAGACCGCTTTAGGTGAAATGAGTATTATGCTGTTAGGAGGTCAATCTGTCGTGCCTAAAAAAGCGATAGAATATGGATATGAGTTTAAATACCCTGAATTAGAACCTGCCTTACAGTCTATACTGGATTAATGAAAGGGACGAACAAACTCTTACCTAACTACCTTTTATAGTGACTGCTATTTAATTATCCATTTGTATGATTTGTAGAGTAAGCCGCTTTAAAATATGAGGAAGCTTTCACCATAATATAACTTAAGGCTCTGTCGTCTTTCGACCGAGCCTTTAAACATGTTAATTTTATGTGTTCCATCTTTGCCCCTTTAGTGGAGTACTCAGTTTCGAGACTTTTGTATGAGGATATGGTGGCTTTAGAAAACGGATCGCTTTCCGTGGGCATGTGGTGAGCTTCCTCAGGCTTCGCCTTCCGGGATCTCACCTACCATGTACATCCCACAGGAGTCTCACCGTTTTCTAAAGCCACCCTCCAATCGGACGGTGCTCGAAACTACCAGCAAAGAAATATTAACCAATGCTTGAAAGTGTTAGAAAATACCTTGGATCCCATGAGAATCGCCATTTATCGGACCTTCTTGCTTTTGTGAGGATCACGGACACATCTTATGCGGTGCTTTACATAAAAAATAACTGCTTTTAAGTGATAACCAGCTGAACTTCTGTATGCAAGATAACGCTTGTAACTACCTCAAAGGGCAGGAAGTTTTAAAACTAAAATGCTATAACCAGAGTGAGAATTGAAGTTTAATGCTCCCACTATAAGTAAGAAAGTTCATATCCAATCGATTTCGAGAAGCACATCTATAGTAAGGGGCGGCAGAAACGTTAGTACAAGAGAGTTTTTTGCTTCTCATTTCTTAGTTCTGTCCCTTCATATAAGTTAGGTGGTTTTAGGAATGGGCGAGACTCCTTTTGTAAAAGGGGAAGCGCTTCGTTCAGTGGCGTATGGGCAGGACTGAGCTGGTGGAGATAAAGGAAACACGAAGAGCGGAGGGATTCGATGTTTCATTATCGTACAGAAGTGAAGGAAGTCTCAGTAGCCGCTAAGCGCTGGAGCTGGATAGTCGCCCATGAGGTTTATGAACTGATTCACGCCCTAGACTATTTAGGCGTAAGAGGTGGGAGAAGGATGTAGGCGAGATCCCACAGGGCTGCAAGCCCGAGGAAGCTCGCCACTTCCCCCACAGGAAATCGAGTAGCTTCCCAACAACCCCCTGGCTCTCATTTAGGCAACGAGCCCCGGCTATCTCGAATTCAAGTCTTCCCCTATCCTGCCCGTTTGTTTAAGAACATTTTTTAATAGAAAAAAACGGAACTAGTTAAAAAACTCTTCGTATTTTTTTGCCCTCAATTTCTGGATTCGAAGTATAATAAACTATAAAGATTATTTAAAGGGGTTCGAGATACAATGTATACAGTAGTTACTAACGTAAAAATTCACCCAATTACTTCTGCTCCCATCGAACATGGGAGTGTTCATATCAAAGATCATAAAATTCACGATTTCGGCAAAGACTTGCCCACTCCACCTGACGCAGAGATTATCGACGGAGAAGGAAAAATGCTGTTTCCCGGTTTTGTAGACGTGCACACCCACATAGGTTTATACGATGAAGGAACAGGATGGGCCGGAAGTGATGCAAATGAAACAATTGAAGCTACTACCCCTCATTTGCGGGCTATTGATGGAGCTCATCCGTTTGACCCGGCTTTTTATCATGCAAGAAAAGCTGGTGTCACTACCGCACATATTATGCCTGGGAGCGCCAATATCATAGGAGGAAAAACAGCAGTGATTAAAACAGTAGGTCACTCCATTGGAGGGATGCTGCTCAAAGAAACAGCAGGTTTGAAAATGGCATTAGGAGAAAACCCTAAGCGTGTTCACTCTCAGTCAAAAAATGCCTCGATTACACGTTTAGGAATTATGGGGACTTTACGCGAAACCTTCTACGCGGCTAAAAAGGGAGACCCTGAAGATTTGCGTGTACAACCGATATTACAAGCATTGAATCGCGAAATCCCTGTACGTATTCATGCTCATCGTGCTGACGATATCGTTTCTGCACTCAGGTTCGCCGATGAGTTCGAGCTTGATTTACGGATTGAACATTGTACAGAGGGTCATTTAATTGCAGATCAACTTGCAGGGAGAGGGTTACAAGTATCTGTTGGTCCTACATTTACACGCATGTCTAAAATAGAGTTGAGAAATAAAACATGGCAGACTTATCGAATATTGCACGAACATGGTGTACAGGTTTCTATTATGACGGATCACCCCTACACCCCTATACAATACTTAAACATCTGCGCAGCGCTGACCGTTCGAGAAGGTCTTCCTATCGATGATGCTATGAGAGGCATTACGATTACACCAGCTAAGAATCTAGGTGTCGATGACAGAGTAGGATCTATAGAAAAAGGAAAAGATGCTGATTTAGTGTTATGGAGCGGCCATCCATTCGAATTCATGTCAGTCCCCCTCTGGACAATGGTCAATGGAGAAATAGTCTATACTCAATAGAAGCCACTTGATAAAAGTTCGACTAATGTCGAGCTTTTTTTATTTAATAACCGCGATTTCCCATGTACAGATTACAGTTAATATTTACCACAACACATTCAATGTGTAAAAAGAGTTTTCACTTTCTTAAAATCGTGTATATTAGAGGTATACAAAACTTACACAAAATTCAAACAACTTGTATACTTTGATATTTATTGCTTGAAGTCACCTTCAGCAATTTATATAAATTTAAAATTACAAAAGGAGTGGAAACATGTCAAAATTATTTTCTTTGCTGGCTATGTCCGTTTTAATTTTTGGTGCATTTGTTCCTGTTGCTTTAGCAGATGATCATGAAGAAATGGCTAAGGTCCGTGTACTACATGCCTCGCCTGACGCGCCAGGAGTCGATGTTTTTGTTAATGATGAAGCTGTTGTTGAAGGTGCTGAGTTTAAAGATGCTACGGATTATTTGGAGTTACCTGCTGGAGAACATACAGTTGATATTTACGCTGCTGGAACAATGGGAGATGAGGATCCTGTGCTTTCCGGTGAAGTAAGTGTCGAAAGCGGACAAGCTTATACTGTAGCTGCGGTCAATACATTAGAAAACCTACAGTTGGAAGCTTTTGGGGATTCTATGGAAGCTGAAGAAGGCATGGCCGACCTGCGTGTTGGACATTTCATTCCTGATGGACCAGCCGTTGATGTTGGAGCGATTGAAGGGGATGCCATTTTCTCTGGAGCCGAATTCCCGATGGTCACTGACTACGAAAGTGTGGAAGCCGGATCATACGACCTGGAGGTTCGTACGACTGAAGGAGACCAGTTGATCGACCTTTCCGGGACTGAAGTTGAAGAAGGAAATGTTTATAGTGCTTTTGCCGTAGGTACTGCTGAATCACCGGAGATTTTACTTCTTCAAGATAATCAAACGATGCCTAGTGAAATGCCAGCTACCGGTTTTGGTGGAGCATCTGAATCAGGAACGAATGCGCTTCTATATGCCAGTATTTTAGGAATCATGGCCATGAGTGCAGGTTTCATCGTTTTCCGCAAACGTCAAGAAGCTTAGAAAATGAAACCATTTTTAGCATCTATAGCTCTAGGCCTCCTAGTATTCTTCATTAGTCATCAGTTATTACAGGATGAACCCTCTGAGGGGGCCAGGGTTCTTTCTAGTGAAGAGTCATCAAAAATCGAAGCGGAAAAGAACGAGCCTGTAGTTGATAATATTGAAACGACAAATATTGAACCACATATTAATAACCAGCCTGCTCAAGGGGTTGTGCCTGCCTCGCTGGAAATACCTTCTATCAATGTATCTGCTTCTATTACCCCTGAAGGACTAACAAATAGCGGAGGCATGGAAGTACCTGACAATGATGTAGATGTCGGTTGGTTTGAACCAGGAACGAAACCAGGAAACAAAGGAAATGCTGTGCTGGCAGGTCATGTGGACAGCTATCAAGGTCCTGCCGTGTTTTTTGAATTGGATGAGCTGAAGGCTGGTGATGAAGTTATCCTCACCGGGACTGACGGATCTGTCCTTACGTTCACAGTAAGAGAAGTGATAGCTTACCCGAGAAATGAAGCACCGATTGAAACTATATTCGGTTCCTCAGATTCTCGTTCATTGAATTTGATCACATGTACGGGCTTGTTCGATTCTGAGGCCCAAACTCATCAGGACAGGCTCGTTGTTTACACAGAATTAACCGACCACAAAGGTGCATGATCACTGTAAAATTAAATAATAAAAATTTACAAAATGCCTATTCCTTTTTACGAAAAAATCAATTAAAATTATCTTACGTTCTATTGATTGAAGTTAAAGGGAAGGCAAATGGTGCGCCACCAGCCGTTTTGGCTGGTTCTAGTGGGTTCGATTCCCACCCCGAATTTTTGTGTGTAATTGATGAAAATTCGAGGGTGGTTTGAATCTGCTGAGGTTTGTTTTCCTACGGTCAGACTACCCTCCTCTACCCATAAGGAGGGATTTTTTATGCTGAAAAAGCGTGACTTGCATGACGTTCCAGCTTTGTTTGAATTGATGATACACCCAGAAGTTTTCCCTTACATCCGCCATAAAGCGTCGACCAGTGACGAGTTTTACTTTGTGACTAAACAAACGTTAGAAGCTGAAGAACGCGGTGAGTTGATATCCCGTACGATCCTTGATGAGTGGGGGCAGCCCATAGGCACCATCAACCTATTTGATATTCAGGAGAACAAAGGGTTTTTAGCCACTTGGATTGGGCAGCCATACTTTGGCAAAGGTTATAATAAACTTGCGAAAGAAGCTTTCTTTGAAGAATTGTTTTTCCATTTAGATGTTGACGGGATCTTTATGAAAATTCGCCACTCCAACGTAAGATCGTTGAAGGCTGCATTGAAAATCCCTTATGTAATAAACGCAAATGAGTTATACCCCGAAGTACACCAATGGATCAACGGTGAAGATGATATTTATGACCTCTACATGATTTCTAAAGAACAATATATGTTTCATTATTATGGAGATCAGTCATCCGAAGAAGAAGTATTGGAAGCATAATAATTATGCTTCCTTTTTTTATACTACTTTTGGGACTGGAACTGTTTTTTTGTGAAGAGGTTTATCTTTTTCCACTAAATCGTAAGGGATTGTAATCTCTGGAGTACCAAATACTCCTGAAGCGATTTCATACTTATCAAATACTAATGTGAGCTTCTTGCCTTTAATGTAAAAAGCCGTGTCTTTACGGATACCTTGAAAACCCTGGGCGTTGAAAGTTTCAGGATCACTCACTAATTTTTTCTTCACCTGCTCGTTCAGCTTATCCAAGTGTGCCACTTCATCAAGGGTCAGAAACACGCCATCCTTTTCATTTTCGAAGTTGATCGATCGGACAGTCGAGTGATATTGATTGCCTCGTGTAATATTCGCTGTCATGACAACAGAATAGAATTGCTCTTCTTCTACTACAATGGATTCACCATAGTACAAAACAGGGAACCCAACTGACTCTTCCCCTGCTTTTTGTGTTTGATTTATTGATTTCTCCAATACGCTTTTGATTTCTTCGTTGACTTCTTCCTCCAGATGTTTATTCTTTAATCCATCAAAATTAGGAAAATCTACATGTATTTCGTAATCCTGCCGTATGTGATCCTTATGGCGGATACTATATGCACTGTCTGCGTAAGTAATTGTCGGCAATAATCCTAATAAACATATTAACAGTAATAACTTTTTCACAAATGTTCCCCTCCTCCGGCATTTAACATGCCTCCTTTGTAGTTTGACCACTTCCACCAAACTTATGGGAAAGAAAATATTTTTTATTTTATTGTAATAATTTTCATAAAATCCATTGCTTTCCTTTTTCATTTTGGTAAAATTAGTACAATTTCTATTAAAAGGAGGCAATTGCAATGATACGAAGGTTGACTGAACAAGATGACTCATCCTGCCAAATCCTGCTATCCAAAAAACCAGCAGAAAACTTATTCATCATAGGAGATATCGAAAATTTCGGTTACGAGCAGGATTTTCAAAAGCTTTGGGGAGACTTCACTGAGGACGGACGCTTAAAGGCTATTTTGCTGAAATATCATAATAATTACATTGCATTTGCCGAGGAAGAATTTGACGCACAGGGATTCGCAAATATCATCAACACGGACCGGGAATTTAAGCAACTTTCAGGGATTGCAGCTATCACAGACCAAGTCCTTCCTTTCATCGCTCATTCCCATAAAAAGTCACGCTCCTTACACTATGCGAAATGTGAAGATAGCCGAAAGCTGGATCAAAATATAGATACATCTAAAGTTAAGCTGGCTTCAATCCATGATGTTCCTCGGTTAGTGACACTTCAAGACAAAATTGAGGAATTCGAGCAAGATGACAGCAGGGAAAGCAGTATCAGAAAAAGCCTTGAACAAAAATCAGCAAGGATCTATTTTGTTGAGAAAGATGGAGAGATGGTTTCAAGCGCTTCGACAACTGCAGAAAATTCAATGTCTGCCATGATTGTAGGAGTCTGTACGCACCCCGGCTATAAAAAGAAGGGATATGCCAGTGCGTGCATGAAGCAATTGTGCAATGACTTACTTGCGGAAGGGAAAATGCTTTGTTTGTTTTATGATAATCCTGAGGCTGGAACTATTTATAAGCGTCTCGGTTTTGAAGATATCGGAATGTGGACGATGCATATTTACGAAGATGTACCGCAGCCTTCCTCTCTATAAAATCAGGAGCTGGCTCCCTGAGGGGAAACAGCTCCTGAACCATCAGTATACTAGCACCAATTTATTTTTTGCAGGATCCATGATAGAAACCCTGTTTATATTCTTACTGAATGGATAATCAGCTTCCTCCAACCGTTGAATGATCTGCATTACCTCACCTTTTGTCGCCTGCAATTCGTACTCAACTAATCCCGATGCCTCAGGGTCACTCTGCCTCGCTCCTTCTCCCGCCCATGTATTCAATCCGATATGGTGATGATAATCACCAGAAGCTACGAACAATGCCTGATTACGAAATTCAATTTTTTTCAGAAATCCTAATAAATCTAAATAAAAATGAGCCGCCTGCTTTAAGTTATTGACGTGCAAATGAATATGCCCCATGACTGTATGATCAGGAAGTCCCTCCCAATCACCAGCTTCCTTCAGCAAACTTTCTTTATCCAGAGGGTGAGAAACCATAGGAAATGAACCATCCTCTCCCACGTTCCAGCGCTCTATAGGGCGGTCACAGTAAATTTCTATTCCATTTCCGTCAGGATCACTTAAATAAACGGCTTCACTGAATAAATGATCCGCACCGCCTTGGATCTGTGTGTTAGAAGCCAACAAATGCTGAAGTATAGTTCCTAAGTCCTTTCGAGCAGGGACGAGAAGTGCAAAATGGTACAACCCCGCTCTACCTGATTGTTTTTCTATTTTTGCGCCCGCCTTTACTATGAGGAGAACGGTTTGCTGGACGCCTAAATGAATTTCATTCTGTTCTTCCTTAACGATTGAAAGACCGAGATTCTCTGTGTAGAAAGATGTAGCTGCCATTAAATCAGTCACTTAAATCGTTACAGATTTGATATACGGGGATTCGGATGTAGATGCGTTCATATTTTAACCTCCTAAGGTTACATTTAGTAAGTTAATTATATTTTATAATTCATGCAACCTCAATGAATTAAACTTTTAATAATGTTAAATTTAGGGAATAGATCTATAAACATGATTTAGGAGGGTTTATTTTATGGACAAATTGATGTTTATCCAAACAGGTATGGGAATTGATGTACACGGACAAAACATTACTCACGCATCAGTGCGAGCTACACAAAATGCCATTAACTCAAACTCTATGCCAGGAATTCGTGAAGCACTCCCTGAGGAAGACTTGAACAATATGAAGGTACGAGTGAAGCTTGCTCTGCCGACGGACCATGATTTACTTGATGAGCAGGAAGTTAAAAATGTTATCCCTTATGGAGAGGTAGAAATTGAAAAGGTCCAGGGTGGAATGCTTACAACAAGCGGCATAGTGCTGGAAGATAAAAACGATAAAAATGATCAAATGTATATTGTCAATGCTTCTGTCGAAGTAGGATATTAAAATAAAAGTCTGCCGGAGTCAGAATCCCGGCAGACTTTTATTTAAGAATCTAATTCGTCATGCTCTTCTTTATATTTTTTATAATGGATATTATGTTCTAATTGAATATGATCCTGTCCAGTATATCCATGGATATTCGTTGATACAAACGGTTCAAACTCTTCCGTATAACCTGAACCTTCGTCATCTTCCTGAATGGAAGAATCATCATAGGTCATACTGCTATCATTAAATGAAGCTACTTGCTGATAAGCACTTCTCTCCACATTATCCTCTAAATCGATTTCCTCTAAAACCTCTTCTTCAACACCGCGATCTTCTGGTACATAACGGGGTGCAGCGTATTCCTTTAAAGTCTTTGCTGTCGGTACAGCTTCCAGCCGCTCTTTAGGAATTTGTTTACCCGACACTTCGCAAATACCATACGTTCCGCGCTCTAAACGCTTCAACGCAGAATTGATATCTTCAAGCTCCTGCTCTGTGTGATCAAGCAAAGCCATGTCTTTCTCTCTTTCAAACAATTCTGTTCCCGAGTCGGCCGGATGATTATCATACTGTGATAATTCCCCAGATACTATGTCACTGGCGAAACCCTGCTTAACTCCATAAGAATTATTATCAATCAACTTCTGCTCAATTTCACGTTTTCTTTCTTCCAGCTGAGCCTTTAAATGAGCGTAATCCATCGCATTTCCCTCCTATTACTTTGTTCTAATTTTAGTTTGGCTATGATGGATGGATATATTCATAAGTGATATGGAACTCGTCACAGCTGAAGATATTCATAAAAAAAGACAGCCTATGGCTGCCTTTTTCAAACTTATTTCCGCAATGCTTCTAAAAAATCCTCTTTTAAATCCTCTATGTCTTCAAGACCGATGGACACACGTACTAATCCATCTGTAATCCCAAGCTCTCCTCTTCGATCAACAGGAATCGAAGCATGGGTCATCATGGCAGGAACTGAAATCAAACTTTCCACGGCCCCAAGACTCTCAGCAAGCGTAAAATACTTAACATTACGAAGCACTTGATCCGCTTTTTCACCGCTGCCTACGTCGAAAGAAATCATTCCTCCGTTCCCACGCGCCTGATTCGCATGAACATCGTGACCTTTATGGCTTTTAAGACCTGGGTAGTAGATGTTGCTCACTTCAGGCAGTCCCTGTAAAAACTCTACAAATTCTTTCGTATTATTCTCGATTTCCTCCATGCGGATACCTAGCGTCTTAATTCCTCGCATCAATAACCAGGAATCCTGCGGTCCCAGGATTCCGCCCGATGAGTTCAATACAAAATGAACATCTTCCGCAAGCTGCTCGGAGTTCACAACAACAAGGCCCGCCACAACATCACTGTGACCACCTAAATATTTAGTCGCACTATGCAGGACAATATCAGCTCCAAAATCAATTGGATTCTGCCAGTAAGGCGTACTGAATGTATTGTCTACAATGAATGTCAGGTTTTTCTCTTTAGCAAGTGCGGAGACTTTTTTCATGTCCGTTATTTTTAATAAAGGGTTCGTAGGTGTCTCCACATAAATCGCTTTGGTTCGATCCGTAAGAGCTGCTTCGATATTCTCCACGTCACTTGTATCGACAAAGCTTGCCTCCAATCCAAAGCGGTTAATGACTTTGGAAACGAGACGGTACGTTCCTCCATATACATCATCAGTAAATATGACATGATCTCCATGATTAAATGTCATAAGAACGGCTGTAATGGCTGCCATGCCCGAACCAAAAGCGAAGCCAGAGTGACCGCCCTCAAGCTCTTTTATTAGTTCTTCTAAAGCAAACCGAGTCGGATTACCCGTACGGGAGTATTCATACCCAGAGTGCTTTCCGACGCCTTCTTGCTTGTACGTACTTACTTGATAGATAGGGACAGAAACCGCCCCTGTCTTCTCATCTCCAGTAATACCACCATGAATCAATTGAGTTTTTTTCCTCATTCATTCCACTCCTCATAAATCCCTTGACTTAAGTACCGTTCACTACTATCTGGAAAAACAGTGACTATTTTCGTTCCAGGTTTAGCTTGCTCCGCTTCTCGCAATGCCGCTTCAAACGCAGCTCCAGATGAACTCGCTACCAGTAGTCCTTCGTTTAATGCGAGCTCCTTTAAACGTTGAAAAGCTACAGCATCTGTAACTGTATGAATGGCATCAAAATATTTCTCATCCATGTAAAACGGTAAAAACTCCATGCCGATTCCTTCAGTCCGGTGCGGACCTGATTCCCCTCCATTTAAAATAGAGCCTTCAGGTTCCACTATTACTGTTTTCACCGCAGAGTTTTTTTCTTTTAAGAAGCGAGCCGTGCCCATGAACGTTCCTCCAGTTCCAGCTCCAGCTACAAATATGTCAATTTCACCGTTTAGATCTTCATAGATTTCAGGACCCAGCGTCTCGTAATACGTATCAGGGTTTGCGATATTATTAAACTGCTCGGGACTGAATGCATCAGGAATTTCTTCACAGAGCTCATTCGCTTTCTTTATTGCTCCAAGCATTCCTTTTGAAGTTGGAGTATGAATGACCTCTGCACCAAGAGCCTTCATAAGCGACTGCTTTTCCTGGCTGAATTTTTCCGGTATGACAAAAGTGACTTTAAAACCTTTTCCGATGGCCGCAAGAGCTATTCCAATACCAGTGTTCCCGGCAGTAGGTTCAATGATGTGACCGCCAGCTTTCAATAAACCGCGTTCCTGAGCATCCTCAATCAGTTTTAAACCCAGCCGGTCTTTAACACTGCCGCCTGGGTTCATGAATTCAAGCTTCGCAAAAATCCGCACTTGATTTGGAATCGCTGAATGAGTAAGTTCAATCATCGGGGTTTGACCGACTAAAGATTGAACATTTTTCACGTATCCCATAAATTTTCCCCGCCTTCTAAAATTAAAAGACTTCTGTCCATTCATCTCGTTTATCAAGCAGCTCTTTCGCTAACTCCTGCGCACCTTCTAAGCTGTGGCTGGCAGCAAACCCGCACTGAACTTCATTGCAGGCAGGAACTTCGTCAGCTTCAAGTACATCTTTAAGTGTGTTTTCTACTACTTGTAGTACATTATCGTAACTATCATCATTCAGGATGGCTAAATAGAATCCTGTCTGGCACCCCATTGGGCCGATATCAATAATACGATCGTGGTGATCACGACTTTTTTCAGCCATAAGATGCTCAAGGGAATGAAGCGCAGGCATATTCATGTGTTCTTTGTTAGGCTGCTTTACACGGATATCATATTTATAAATTTTATCGCCGTGCTGACCTTCCGTTACACCTACTAGTCTCACATAAGGGGCCTTTACTTTCGTATGGTCAAGATTAAAGCTTTCTACGTTCATTTTTGGCATACATCATTCTCCTTTTTTAGCTTGAATCAACCAAGCAAATTTGTTGAGTTGCTTAAAAGATACCTCAAAACCCAGCTGGAGAAACATTTGTTCTAGATCCTCTAAATAAGGATAATACTCCTCGCTTAAATCCTGAGCTAAATTAAGAAAGCCCTTTTGTTCAGCATCCTTAATCAATTGCTGTTTATATACTTCATCTTTGAAAAGAGTATCTATAAAAATGACTTCTCCATCTGTATCCAGTTTATCATAATATTTTTTTAAGGCTAATCGTTTTTCCTGTTCATTTAAATGGTGGAAAGCAAATGAACTGATGATCGATCGTACGGGCATCTCCAGTTCAGGAAAATTAATAAAATCTCCTGCATAAACTGCCGCTTCCGGACATTTCACATTGGCAATCCTTCTCATTTCCTCAGAAGGTTCGATTCCCACGACTACTTTGTTTTGAGCAACAGTTTTCTGTGTCAAATTCGCTGTACCTACTCCGAATTCAAGTACAGGTGATATGGAAAGGTCCGCTAATTCTTGAAGCATTGCATCGTACCCTTCAAATACTTCCTTATATTCAGGGTCACTTCCAGAAACCGTATCATCATAAGAGCTCGCCCATTGATTAAATAGGTCGACAAACTCAACTCCCATTTTACTCATCCCCTCATTGTAAATAATTCCTATCTGTAAACTCGGAATTACATTGTTACTATATCATATTTCTTAACCTTGCTCAATGTTCATGAATTTCCAATACTTACATTAAATTTAAACCACAAGATCCAAGTTGGAAATGGCGAGGCTCATGCTGGAAAGGTTGAACGTGCTGAACCCTGCATCGCGTTAGCTGCTCTCCCCCATGCGAAAGTAATTTTTTTCCAATCTTCCTAGTAACACATACGTATAAAAGAATATAAAAAAACGTCCAGGGGTCTTCCCTGAACGCTTTCACATACTATATGTGTTTTATACTCAGTTCGCTTCCCGCTACCTTTTTCTTTTTCTATTTCCAGGTTTTGATCTCTTCGGTGGTCGTTCTTCCTCACGATTTCTCTTTCCGGAAGCCAGCTTGTCCAACGACCGGCGATTGAGCTTTTCACCAATCCCTTTTTCAATCACATGTAAAGCCTGTTTATCTTTAGGGGCGGCAAAAGTGATCGCTAACCCTTTACCTCCGGCGCGGCCTGTCCGGCCAATTCGGTGGATATAGCTTTCCGCATCCTGCGGGATATCGTAGTTGAATACATGAGTGATCCCTTCAACGTCAAGGCCGCGAGCTGCAACATCCGTCGCTACCAAATATTGAATTTTTGCATCACGAAAACTTTGCATGACCTTTTCACGCTTCGCTTGAGACAGATCGCCGTGTAGTTCGTCCACTTCAAAACCATGACTCTTCAAGGCCCCGTGCAGCTTCATCGCTCTTCTCTTCGTGCGGCAGAAGATGACAGCCAGAAATGGTCTATGCTCGTTCATGATTTGGATTAACGTATCCTGCTTCGCCCGGTCAGTCGTTTCATAGACAAGCTGTTTAATTTCAGTTAATGTCACAGCTTCAGCTTTCACACTGATTTTCTCCGGGTTTTTCAAATATTTATTAGATAAGTTTTTCACTTGATCCGAAATGGTTGCAGAAAAAGCACTGGTCTGACGATCTGGTGGCGTTTGAGATAGTATGTCTGCGACATCGGGCAGAAATCCTGCCTCGAGCATTTGATCGGCTTCATCTAAAACGACATGCTCCACCTGCTCTAATGAGATTGTATCTCTTCGCAGATGATCTAAGAGTCTGCCAGGCGTGGCAACGACGATATGAGTTTGTCCGTCTAATTTCTTCGCTTGTTTCGCAACGTCCTGACCGCCATACACTGCTAACACTCCTGCATCATCGGGGCGCAGCTTTTCAACTTCATTTGTAATCTGCAAAGCCAGCTCACGCGTAGGCGTCACAATCAAACCTTGCACTACAGGCTTGTTCGTATCGATTTTTTGCAGCAGCGGAAGTAGAAACGCAAGCGTCTTTCCTGTGCCCGTCTGAGCTTTAGCCATAACGTCTTTTCCATCAATCAACAGTGGGATCGTCTGCTCCTGAACAGGGGTCGGCGTGGCAATCCCTTGCTTTTTTAATTTTATTTGTAAGCTTTCAATAATACCTAAATCACTAAATGTCTTCATTTTCTTCACTTCTTTCTAAAAATACGTATATCCTCTTATTGTAACTGAACGATGATGTTATGAACATTTTTATTTTTTAAAAACCATATAATAAGATGGCTATGTTAAAGGTGGTTGTTGATATTGATAAGTGAGTGATTCAACAATATGGCAGGATAGCGGAAGACTCGGTTTCGAGATAGTCTGGGTTCGTTGCCGTATTGAGAGTGAGGGGTTGTTGGGAAGCTACTCGCTTTCCTGTGGGGGAAGTGGCAAGCTTCCTCGGGCTTGCAGCCCTGTGGGATCTCGCCTACATCCTTCTCCCACGGGAAGAGAGTGATTTCCCGGACCTCCAAACGCTGTCAAACGTAACAGAAACAACCCTAACATCTTGAAACTAAGTCTTCCACTACGAGGGAGCTTATATGATTATCAACACGGGACTTTAACAAAGCCAATAAGATAGAAATCTGATCGTGAGGAGGTCGGCAATTCGTGGAGATCCAGATACGTAGAGGTGACACCCTCTGGTCTATATCCAATACATTCAACGTTCCCCTCCCCCTTATAATTCACTCAAATCCAACTGCCAATCCTAACACATTATCAATTGGCCAAACGATACAAATACCTGGCTATCGTATAACGACGTATACGATAAAGCCGGGGGATTCATTTTACAAAATTGCTACGAAAGAAAGAATTTCTGTAGACAGTTTAATGTTGGTGAACCCTGGTATGGTGCCAACTGCCCTTCAAATAGGTCAGCAGATAAGAATACCACGAAGAGTCACTACGACAATTATTGACCCAAGGCAAAATTACGACTCTGGCATCCTTGCGTCAGACTTAGAGGCATTAGCCACGTTATATCCATTTATGAGGCGGAGGACCATCGGCAATAGTGTGATGGGGAAAGACCTTATAGAAGTACAAATTGGAAACGGCGAAAGAATTGTTCACTGGAATGGATCTTTTCATGCCAATGAATGGATCACTACCTCTGTCATTATGGAATTTGTAAATTCTTATTTATTGGCTCTTACTAACAATGAAACGATTCGTGGAAGAGCTATGCTGCCTTTTTATGATCAAGTCACATTGTCCGTTGTCCCAATGGTAGATCCTGATGGTGTAGACCTCGTACTTAATGGACCACCTGAAGGTAATTTCGGAGAAGAAGCACTGGATATCAACGGGGGGAGCCTCGATTTCAGCGGTTGGAAAGCGAACATTCGCGGGGTTGACTTAAATAATCAATTCCCTGCCAAATGGGAAGTAGAAGCAGAGCGCAAACCTAAATCCCCCGCCCCTCGTGATTTTCCGGGCTACGCTCCCCTGACAGAACCTGAAAGCATTGCCATGGCAGAATTAGCAGGCGAACTTTCTTTTGAGAAGATGCTTGCTTTCCATACGCAAGGTGAAGTGATCTTTTGGGGCTTCGAAAATTTAGAACCCCCTCGTTCCCGTACGATTGTCAATGAATTTTCCAGGGTGAGCGGATACGAACCCATCCGGTATGTAGACAGTTTTGCAGGTTATAAAGATTGGTTCATTCAAGATTTCCGCGAACCAGGTTTCACTGTGGAGCTTGGGCAAGGTATCAATCCCTTACCCATCGGGCAGTTCGATGAAATTTACCAGAAAACCCTGGGAATTTTTTTGGCAAGTATGTATATGTAGCGATGGAGCACTAAAGAACTAACTGGCCCCAACCATTTCAAAAAGTGTTACTGCACCGTCACGGGCTGTGGAGTAAATTCTCGACAGCCTTTTTTTATTTAGCGATATGAAATACCATGACAACGATGAAGATCGCCGGAACAAGAAAAAAGCTTATAGAAAAACCGGAGTTTCCCTACAAGCTTCAATAGTGCCTAAAAGCACTGTAAATAACTTTAAATTTTTTCTTCATCCATATGACCGTCGTGATTTTTCAGGATAGAAAGAGCTTCCTGATACTCGTCATCTTTCACATCAAAATGAAGCAAATGGGTCAAATGCTCAACGTCTGAAGGGGTATCTTCTCTGGATGTATTCTTATCAGATTTCAAAAAATCACCGAAACCCGCAACTCCTCCGGCAGCTACTCCCCCACTTGATTGGCTTTGATTCAATACAGGAACGACTCCAGTTAAACGCGACTGTTCAGGAATAGGTTCTACCATTTCGTTTTGCGTAGATAACTTTTGTAATTCAGCTTTTGCACTTTCGGCATCATTTTCCGTACGAAAGAATGCTTCAATATGCTTAGTCATTACTTCAATCCTCTCCTAAAAAAGTTAGTGTAAGGTTTCATACCTCTAATAGTACGTATTCCCAAAAACACCATAACTATAACTTATTAGGAAAATACAGACAGCCTCATATTACTTCCATTCCGAAGGCACTTCTACTAACACAGCGAATCCTTGGCCGCCTCCACCGCATAGAGATGCGATGCCTCGTCCTCCGCCACGGCGTTTTAATTCATGCACCACCGTTAACACAAGCCTGAAACCAGTACCTCCGAGAGGGTGTCCAAGAGCGATGGCACCACCGTTGACATTCACTTTGCCAGGATCAAGCTCTAACTCTTTCATGCTTGCAATGGCAACACTCGCAAAAGCTTCATTTATCTCGTAAAGGTCAATATCATCTTTACCCAGCCCATTCCGTCTTAACAGCTTAGAAATAGCATCTGACGGTTTCGTATGAAGACTAGAATCCGGGCCCGCTGTTTCTGACCACCCAATGATACGAGCAAGTGGTGTCCTTCCAATTTGCTTGGCATACTCTTCAGAAGCCACCACACCTACACTGGCCCCATCGGACATTTGAGAAGCATTCCCTGCCGTGACCGTTCCATTTTTACGAAAAGCCGGTTTCAACGTGCTCAACTTTTCATAGCTGGAATTTGGGCGGATGCCTTCATCTTCAGAAATTTTCTCTTTCCCCGCTTGCACACTGATAATTTCTCCCTCAAAATTTCCTTTTTGCTGAGCATCAGCTGCTTTCAGGTGAGAGTTCAGAGCAAATTCATCTTGTTCTTCACGTGTGACCGCATATTTTTCATTTTGTTGATCCGTCAGCTCTCCCATAGACGAATCCGTCAAGGAACACCACAGTCCGTCATTTATTAATGAGTCCGTAAATTCAACGGGTCCAGCTCCTGAACCATTTCTGATGGTACTTACGTGGGGAGCATTCGTCATAGAGTCAAAGCCGCCTACAACATATATCTCACCTTCACCTAAGTGGATCCTTCTGGTGGCATCAGCTACAGAAGCCAGCCCCCCTAAACATACATTGTTAATGGTAATCGCGGGCACGGACCCTGAGATGTCAGATTGCACAGCAACAGCACGAGCAGGATTTTGCCCTTGCCCCGCTTGAAGAACTTGAGCTAGAATCACTCCATCCGCTTCTTTCGTTTCCGGAACACGCTGAGCCAATTCTTTCACTGCCTGGACACCCAAATCCTTTGCACTTAATTTAGTTAATGCGCCCTTCCATTTACCAAAAGGCGTTCTGACACCATCTAAAATAACAACACTCATCAAAGGTACCTCCTCTTATTGAACAAAAACTTTCATTCCACACAAAAGCCTCTTTCAACATGAAAGAGGCAGAAGATTATGCTTCACCTTCTCATCTATCGGATCAAAGTCCGTTGGAAGTAGCACCGTGTCTAAAGACCGGTTGCCGGGCGTCAAAGGGCCAATTCCCTCAGCCTGCTCTAAATAAGAGTAGATAAATCAAGAGTATGAAGTTATTAGTCATGATACAAACCAAGAATTGGAAAGTCAACAATATTTAGATTATTCCACAAAAAGACCCATATCGTTATAAATGCTTTTTAGCAAGCGCAAGCTGTTCCTTAACCTGTTCAAATCCAGTGCCGCCCTCGCTTGAGCGAGCAGCCACCACATTGTCTGGGGCTAACTTTTCGTATATATCACTTTCAAACAAATCCGAGAACTTTTTGTATTCTTCCAACGATAAATCAAGCAAATATTTTTTGTTCTCGATGGCGTAAAGTACTACCTGTCCAATCACCTCATGCGCTTGACGGAATGGAAGGCCCTTTACGGCTAAATAATCAGCGATATCCGTCGCATTGGAATAATCTTCATTTACCGCCTGACGCATATTGTCAGATTTGACTTCCATAGATGCAAGCATCGGAGCCAGCAGTGATAACGCACCATCAAGTGTTTCCACCGTATCAAACATTCCTTCTTTATCTTCCTGCATATCTTTGTTATACGCAAGAGGAAGACCTTTCAGCAACGTCAGCAGCCCCATCAGGTTTCCATAGATACGGCCCGTTTTCCCACGAAGCAGCTCAGGCACATCCGGATTTTTCTTCTGAGGCATAATGCTGGAACCCGTACAAAACGCATCATCCAGCTCCACAAAATTGAATTCCTGGCTTCCCCAAAGAATCAGTTCTTCAGAAAGTCTTGAAATATGGGTGATTAAAATGGACGAGATCGACAAAAATTCCAAAATGAAATCACGATCGCTGACTGCGTCTAATGAGTTTGGATAAACGTTCTCAAATCCAAGCGACTCAGCCGCCATTTTTCTATCGACTGGATATGGCGTTCCTGCAAGAGCCGCCGCCCCTAGTGGGGACCAATCGATCCGTTTAATACTATCCTGCAGACGCTCCTTATCACGCTCGAACATCCAGAAATAGGCTAATAAATGGTGCGCGAAGGAAACCGGCTGGGCGCGCTGCAAATGGGTATAACCAGGGATGATCGTATCCACATGCTGCTCCGCCTGATCTGTCAGCGACTTCTGCACCGCTTCAAGCAGACTGATCAAGTGCTTCGTCTTTTCTTTTAAATACAAATGCATATCAGTAGCCACTTGATCATTACGGCTTCTTCCCGTATGAAGCTTGCCTCCTACAGGACCAATTTCATCAATAAGAAGCTTTTCGATATTCATGTGAATATCTTCATGAGCTACCGAAAATTCAACTTCCTCATTTTCGATTTTCTTTTGTATAATCTGCAGGCCTTCTTTAATTTGAGCAGCTTCCTCTTCCGCGATGATGCCGCACTTGCCAAGCATTTCCACGTGAGCCTGACTGCCCTGTATATCTTGTAATGCTAATTTAACGTCAAAACCGATCGAAGAGGTATACTCTTCGACCAGTTTATCCGTCGGTTTTGTAAATCTTCCACCCCAAAGCTTACTCATTCATACTCACCGGCACTTTCTTTGCTTTAATTGCTTCTGCCTTATGGACATCAGCGTTTACCTTTGTCGGCAGACCCCATAGTTTAATGAATCCTACGGCTGCATTGTGGTCAAAGGCATCGTCTTTAGAATACGTAGAAAGCTCTTCATTGTAAAGACTGACAGGGGATTTTTTGCCAGTAACGTTGTAGTGACCTTTGAAAAGCTTCACTTTGACCGTTCCAGTCACAACATCCTGCGTCTCTTCAATGAAAGCCTGCAGCGCTGGCTGCAATGGTGAATACCATAAGCCGTCGTAAATCATCTTGGACATTTGCTGTTCCACATTGACTTTATATTGAGAAACTTCTCTCGTTAATGTTAGGAATTCAAGTTCTTTATGAGCGTTAATCAAAATCATCGCTGCAGGGTTTTCATAAACTTCTCTTGATTTGATGCCAACTAGACGATTTTCCGTATGATCAATACGGCCGACTCCATGCAACCCGCCTAAATCATTTAATTTCTCAATAAGAGCAACAAGATCCATCGGCTTTCCATTAAGAGCGACCGGCACGCCTTTTTCAAATTCCAGTTCAATAGTATCTGGAGTATCTGGTGTTTTTTCTATCGGATTCGTCCAAGCATATGCAGCTTCCGGTGCTTCCATCCACGGATCTTCCAGAACCCCTGCTTCACAAGCACGCCCCCAGATATTCGCATCAATAGAGAAAGGATTCTCAAGGTTTACAGGAATCGGTATTCCTTTTTCCTCTGCATATTTGATCTGCTCATCACGCGTCATCCCCCATTCTCTAACAGGTGCGATGACCTCTAAGTCAGGATTTAACGCCTGGATAGAAACCTCGAATCTTACCTGGTCATTCCCTTTCCCAGTACATCCGTGCGCCACTGCTACTGCGCCTTCCTGTTCAGCTACGTCGACAAGAAGTTTTGAAATTAAAGGACGAGACAATGCTGAGGATAAAGGATATTTACCTTCATAAAGTGCGTTCGCTTTTAAAGCTGGCATAAGATAATCTTTAGCAAGCATCTCTTTTGCATCTACCATGATCGCCTTAATAGCCCCGACATCCAGCGCTTTCTGGCGAATGGTCTCAAGATCCTTCCCTTCGCCCACATCGAGTCCAAGAGCAATTACATCATACCCGTATTTCTCTTGAATCCATTTCACCGAAATCGATGTGTCCAGTCCGCCTGAATATGCTAATACTACTTTTGGTTTTGTCATAGTAAATGCCTCCTTGTGTAATTTCCGTATATTTTCCAATAAAAAAGTCCGTCTCTTACCATGTAAGAGACGGACTTTATAACCTTTGTCCGCGGTACCACTCTAATTGTCTATGAAAATAGACCAACTCGATGCTGTTAACGGGGGCTCCCGGCTCTGGCTACTTTATTCACCAAAACTTCTCTGAAGTGCGGTTCAATGCGTTTTGAATACCAGGCTTCCACCACTCCCGGCTCGCTTACATTCTCTTCACATTTACTCTCTTCGTCTTCGAATCTGTTTTTTTATTGTCACTGTATGTTTATTACTAATTGTTTATAATTATACATAGATATTTTTAGAAGTCAACGGGTAGCAATTATTTTTTTCAAAGATTATGTTTTTAATGGATTTACGCGGTTATAAAGGTATTTCAGTCCTTTAGGGGAGTATCACTTGAAGTTTTTATTTCTGATCTGTGCTCATTTCAGCGAGGGAAATTTATACGGGTATATACGGCCGGAACTCAAAAAAAACGGAAATGAATTCTATCGGGTTAGGATTACTTTCGAAATAATACTATGGTGCATAGTCATTTTTTAGTTTTGAAGAAGAATTGGTTTTAAAATACTCAAAGGCTTATTCCTTTTTTCAACCAAGCTTATTAAATGTTCAATTCAAGTTGCTCCACTAAAGCTCCCTTTAGTGGAAGGCTCAGGTTCGAGGTATTCGCGCTGTTTCCGTTATGAGTGACAGCGTTTAGAGCTCCGGGAAATCACTCGCTTTCCGTGGGAGCGCAGTGAGTCTCCTCGAGCTAACGCTCTCCGGGGTCTCACCAAGCACTCTTTTCCCACAGGAGTCTCGCAATTTCCCGGAGCTCTTTGCGATGATTAGGGGGTACGGAAACACCGGTTTCAGGATGTCAGATGCTGCGCTACCGTTATGATAAAAACTTGATATTGAGCGGTTTAGCCCTATAAACAAATGCTCACCAAAAAACGAACATGGATAAAGAAAACGCACCTTCTTGCAAAAAAGGTTCATTTCTAGCTTACTTTCATAGAAATGAAAAGCCTATTGGATAGTTAGTTTTTCTAAAACAACCGGTTGAATTATTCTGCAAACGTTGGTACAAGAGAGGTTCTGCTTCTCATTTCATAGTTCCGTCCCGTGATATAAGTTAGGGGTTTTAGGAATCTGCGAGGCTCCTATCTTTGAAAGCAGAAGCACTTCGTTCAGCGGCGTATGGACTGGACTGAGATGGCGGAGATAAAAATAATTCAAAGAACAGTATAAGGGGGTTCGTTCATCTCCTAGTGTGGTTGGGAAGCTGCGAGACTCCCGTGGGAGAAGGATGTAGGCGAGATCCCACAGGGCTGCAAGCCCGAGGAAGCTCGCCACTTCCCCCACAGGAAAGCGAGTAGCTTCCCAACCACACCAGACTCTCATTGCGGACACGAACCCTGGTTATCTCGAAACTGAGTCTTAAAGTATCCTGCCAGTTTGTTTAAGATCATTTTTCCACAGTCTCTATTTCCAATATTAAAGGATACAAAAAGTTAACATCCTCATTTACTGGAGGTTATAAACTCAGTTAAAAATGATTGAAAAACTATGATCCTTTCTGTTCTTATAATAACCGTTCACCACCCTTCATCTTTTAAAGAAAACCGCCGTATATTCCCACTCACACTACTCAAGTCTCACATCTTTCAAAATACTCCAATATCCATTCCCTCAGACGTTATAAAGACAAAAAGGCTTAAGCAAACTCGATTTCTTCAGAAGAATGTAGATATTTTTGTTGTTTATTTTTTTCGAAATGACGGTATACCCTACTATACGAGTTAATAAATCCATCATGGAGGAGATTAAAAATGAAAATCAAAGTAAGCAATTGGAGGATGTTATCTAAGCAGGAACAGTTGTATATTTTACGTAAGATCAGTCAGCAGCCTCAGCTTTTAGCCGCCCGTTAATGAAGTGCAGTAAATCTTCGAAGAAAGTAAGTCATCTATCATCTTTTTAGCCAAGCACTTATTAATGGAAGATGGTTTAGAAAAAGCGATTATCAAGAAATTCTAAATTCCTTATTCATTCTTGTAAAACGCAAATTCAATTTTCAACAATTCAGTCAATAACATCCCTTTTTCTATCAGGCTATTAACCTGCAAAATCCATCTTCCCTGCAATTATCCGGTTTCCTCTACTAATTCTCTCCCTGCCGCCAGCTCTACATATCCGTCCGCCCTGACTTCAGCTTATCAAGTCATTACCTGCCATTTACTATGCTATTGAACAGGAAAATATTAAAAATAGCGGTACTCTCATTCGTCTTTTGTATTCTTCTAAGGTATCAAAGTAGTTCGCTTCAGGCGTCCCCTCTCTGACATCTATTATTTTAAAACCAGTTTTTACAAAGCATTTGGAAGTAATCTTCAAAAGGTCTATGAAATTTAATGACTTTTTTGCCCATCCACGTTTCTTCCCGTTTCCCTCGAAGAAAATAATCATCCACCACCCAGTCTGTGCGCTGGGTGTTTTCGTTTGCGCTTTTCGTGGAAGCTGTCAGCGTAGGATGCTGGACACTGAATACGAACATCCCATCTTTTTTCATAGCACGGTTAATTTCGTTTGAAAGCAGGGGCAGCGTTTCTATGTAATGCAAAACCATCCTTGAAACGATTATGTCGTATTTCTTTCCATCAGACCTCCATTCTTCCAGTCTTTTATTTTCGAGTATGCTATTCGTCCCGTTCAGGTTATTTGATGCTTCTTCGATCATATTCAATGAACCGTCTATCCCTCTGAACGTTTGACACCCTTCTTCTATTAATTCGATTCCAAAACGGCCGTCACCGCACCCCAAATCCAATATGTGCTTGTTCTTAATATCTTTTATCAACTCAAAAATGATCGGTTTTTCTATTGCATTATTCGGACTTTCTTTGCGATTCCTTCGTCTTAAATAGTTTTGAAAGAAATTATTATTTTCATATGCAGCTGGTCCATAGAACTCCACACGAACACTCCTTATCTACCTCTTATTTATATAAACATTCGTTTCAGCGCTTTACGATTCCTGCACTCAAGCTCCTAATCTATGAACCTATGATTTTTCTAATCAACATAGTTGTATCCTGCTTATGGCAGGCGTATAATTTTTCATTAGGTTTCTAACTAAATTTAAGAATACATTCAATAAATGAATACATTGAAAAGGAGGTTTGTTCATGTCACAAGACTACAATAAAGTACTAATAGCAGGGCTGCTTATTGCCGGGTCATTTATCACTATTCTGAACCAGACCTTAATGATTACAGCAATCCCTCCTATTATGGAAGAAATGAATATATCTGCGAATACAGGTCAATGGCTGACCACTGTTTTCATGCTTGTTAATGGAATTATGATTCCTATCAGTGCCTTTTTAATAGAAAGGTTTACCACTCGTCAGTTATTTATGACGGCAATGAGTATTTTCGCGGTAGGGACTGTTGTTGGCGGGATCGCTCCTAACTTCGAATTTTTACTGTTGGGAAGAGTTATTCAATCTGCTGGAGCCGGTGTTATGCTCCCGTTGATGCAAACTGTATTCCTATTGATATTCCCTGTCCATAAACGCGGGGCTGCAATGGGGTATATTGGACTGGTTATTTCCTTTGCACCAGCGATCGGTCCTGCTCTATCCGGCTGGGTGACAGCTAATTACACGTGGCGGTACCTCTTCTGGTTTATACTGCCGCTAGCTATTATCATTATCATCGTGGCTTATTATATTTTGAAAAATGTCACTGAACTGAAACGACCAAAAGTGGATATTCTCTCGATTATTTTATCTTCTATTGGCTTTGGAAGTCTGCTTTACGGTTTTACAAGCGCCGGCAATAATGGGTGGGGAAGTCCAATAACAGTCAGTGTGCTTCTGCTCGGGATCGTGACATTGCTATTCTTCATCCTGCGCCAGCTGAAAATGCATCATCCTATGCTCGAATTCAGGGTATTCAAATTACGCACCTTTACGATTACTACGATTATAGCGATGATCGTATTCATGGGATTGATTGGTGCAGAAACTCTGATTCCGCTCTATATGCAGAATATGCGTGATTTCACTGCGTTTGAATCAGGGCTTGTACTACTTCCCGGTGCAGTGATTTCAGGATTGATGTCACCGATTACCGGCCGTATTTTTGATAAGATAGGGGCCCGTTTCCTGGCAATTACCGGACTGATTCTCATTACGGGAGCGTCACTTGCACTTTCATTTTTAGATACGACGACAACGCTGACTTTCTTAACCGTAATGTATGCTATTAGAATGTTCGGTCTTTCTATGGTTATGATGCCGGTTACTACAGCCGGTTTGAATGAATTACCGCAAAAGCTGATTCCTCACGGAGCGGCTATGAGCAATACGATGAGACAAATCGCAGCTTCCATAGGTACAGCGATTTTAGTGACTGTCATGACGACAACCGCTCAAACAACTGCCCAGCAGCAAAGCGTCTCAAACCCTGAGATTCACGGTGTCAACGTCGCTTTCCTAGTCGTAACCGCTCTCTCATTCATCGCTATTATTCTATCCATCTTCATTAAGAGGACCTCTCCTCCTACCGATGAAGAATGGGATAACCGTGAGAACAACAAATAATATTAAAAAGGACTTGAGCTATACAAAGCTCAAGTCCTTTTTCTTTATCATTAATCTTCTTCCTCCTCCTCTTCAGATTCGCTGTCTTCCATGTCTTCCTGTTCCATATCTTCTTCCGTATCATTATCTTCTTGATCTTCGCCCCCACAAGCAGCAAGCAGACTCATAGCAAACAATATTGTACCTAGTTTCAGCAGCCAATTTTTCATGTAAATTTGCACCTCCAGTTAATAACTTACATAAATATACTAACAACACATTATTAACCACCTTCCTGTTTCATGTAAATATTTACATGAAACAGGAAGGTGTAAAGTTTCCGTCCGTTTCCGTTCACATAATTCATTCACTCCATTCGATCTCCCAATTTTCCGGATAAAGAGGCATACGCTCCGAGCGATACACCTGTCGGCTTTCACCTTCTTTGAAACCAGTCACCTTCAATTCATAAACAACTTCCGCTTCTTGATTATCTGTCGTTTCTAAGATACGGCTGTGCAGCTCGTTTCCATCTTCAAATGCATGACCGGAAGTAATTAAACGGTTCCCTGTTTTTTGCAGGTAATCAGCATCACCGACGATATTTGAGAAAAAGTCTTTGCCGCGTTCTTCACCATAAGACCAAACTTCCTCCACTAATGCATCAAATAATATGGAAAGAATGTACCGGTTTTCTAGTGGGATTGAACTAGATACTTTACTAAACCCTAAATCTTGATCATTCAAACCAAAATACCAAAAAAACAAATACAACTTGAGTATTTGTTTTTTGGTATTTTGTTGATTTACTTTTTGACCACATCATACAATCTCGGCACTTGTTCCTCTATGACTTTTGCATTCGTCCTCCACTCAAAAATAGGACCAACCCCTCCATATTCGAAAGAGGCGGCCCATGGCTCCGCCCACAACCCTTGTTTGATGTTTTTCATAGTCCACTCAGCCAGCTTCCAGTCCTCCTCTGTCATCGGCATACTATCTCTATATTTTCCGTCCTTTTTTTGAATTCCTGTAATATGTAATTCTTTCAGTCGATCCATAGGAAAACGGCTAAGATAGTCATACACATCTGCCCCTGAGTAATGGCAGGTCATTTGCGCGTGGGCGATATCCAGAAGCAGGCCGCATTTTGTTTCATAAACGATGTCAGAAATAAGCTCGGGAGTGACGATGGCAAGAAGCATATCACTATTTAAATCGCGGTACACCACATTTTCAAGGATAATTCGTTCTGCACCAAAACGATCTACTGCCAGCCCTATATCTTTTGTCACTAGATTCAATATCTTTTTGGTATCCTGCTTATTTAAACTGCCGCTGCTAATGGATGGGAAATCTTTTGAATGAGCGACCAAGTGTAAATTAATATATGGAGTATTCGTTTGTTCAGCTAATCGTTCTACTTTATTCCAATCCGACGACCCTAACTTATCTTCCCCTGCATTCAAGTCAAAATGCACATAAGCTGGCCTGCTTTTTTCAGCAGTTTGAATAAGCTGGTCATCAAAGTCAGGGCATTTGAAGAGATCAAAATCAATCAAGGATTTTTCAGCTAGTCGCTGGGCTTCTGGTGAATAGTTGACGGCAAACCTCATAGAAACACCCTCCATTTGAATGAAATCTAAGAATAATTTCCTTCGTTGTTCTGTTCCTTTTTCTGAATCGATTTCCTAATAATGTCTTTCAGGGCCGACAGCATGACCAAAATAGACGAAATTATAATTAATAAATTATCCTGGTTGATGGCAGCAATGAAAAGTCCTGTGCCTGCCAAGAATAAGAGTGAATGGAATATGATAGATTTGTTGGCTCTCTTAATAAGAAATCAAGCATTACGGTATTGAGCATGTACAATCTCATTTTTATATTTCTCATAGTCGGGTAAGTCAGCTTTACGGGCTATTTCCAGTTCCTTGTCCTGATCATAGTCGACCCTGATGAATTGAATTGCAGGATGGCCATATGAAGCATCTATAATGGCGTAGGAAGCTGAAGTTAAATCCAATGAATTTCCCACACTGCCAGGATTACACAAAATGCCGCGACTATAGGTGCGCAAAAATGTCGTATGAATGTCTCCATAGAAAACGATATCAGGTGCCTTCGTGTTTCCTGTCTGTTCACTATTTTCAAATAATGAGAGCTGTTTCTCCACAGGATGAAAAGGGAGGATCCTTTCAAACTCACTTCGGGGCGAAGCATGAAACAGTCGTATTAAACAGTCATTTAGTTCTACATCGATATGGAACGGAAGAGAAGCCAGGTATTTATAATCCTCCTTAGTCAGTCGATCCTGAAACCATTGTATAAAATCATTTTCAGCCGGTGCCTGTATAAAGACGTCCCAATTTCCGCGGACGACATGATCGCAATTGTTTTTTACGGCTTGAATACATTCCGAACCTTGAGGTCCCTTTCCTATCAAGTCTCCCAAACAGAAAATGCGCTGTATTCCTCTTTTCCGAATATCTTTCAGGACTTCGTCTAATGCCGTTTTGTTTCCATGAATATCAGATATTACTGCAATTTTTGTCACGTGTACTCCACCTTGTTATACATTTATATTCTATTGACTTACCTTCTTCTCTATTACTACCATTCTTTATAAATGATGTATTTTCCTTCTATTTCAAATAATAAGGCTCTGATAATTTTCCCTTTTCGATATTCACGTAACCTCCCTTATGTTGAAGACTCAAAATGGCAACGAACCCCGGATATCTCGAATTCAAGTCTCCAACTATCCTGCCATATTGTTAAATAACTTTTTTTAGGAAAAACGACAATCACAACTAATAGAGCAAATAATAAAAAAGCAAAGGGGGCCTGAGAAGTCCGCCCTTGCTGTCTATTCTAATTCAGTTGTTTTTCCACAAGTTTTAAAATTGCATGACCTTCAGGCAGTTCAGCGATTTTTTTCAATGTATCAATCGTACCAATTTCCTGAATCGATTGCTGAATTTCACGGGATTCTTCATCATTTGGATCATTAAACTGCAGGGCTGCTGCTATTACTTCTGCTAAGTAAGTCGGTTCCTCACCAGTAAAAGCTATAAGAATAGGAAGTAAATATAATAAAATCGGCTCAACCATTTGAGCTAAATCGGCATTTGGCAGCCAGCCTGTTTCTATAAATAATGCTGTAATAATCCCCCATGCTATTGAAAGCCGCGATGTTCGGCATAATCATTCTACTAAGGAAAGTACCGAACTTTTTGGCTCTCACACCTGACTTTTGACTTTGTTCAGCCATGTTAACTCTCCTCGTTTCGTTTTTTCTTTGTGTAACTCTATGATAAAGCGGTTACAGACCTGTTATCAATACAATCTAAATGCATGTTTGACACAGAGAATGTTGCCAAAATTAAATTCACACTGGAATGTGCCCAAAAACCGCTTTCAATGTTCTCATTCTGCGCTTTGTCGCTCAATCTCCCAAACCCGTTGATACACATAGGGTTGTAGAACAATTCGAAAAAATTAAAATTGCCAATTTATTTAAAATCTTATGGATACTTAACAATGCTTAAGTAAACTAGAAGGAACACCTGCAGAGTGTGTGCTAAGTCCATTTATCGGGTTTAAAGCCGTTTTTTAGACACTAAGCTGGTTTGATAATATTCTCAGACCACACTATTATATAAATATTGACAACTACCAGATTTAGCTAAAAATGAGTCTGGAATAATTGTCATGTGATTGGAAAATTAAAAGGAGGCCATTGTCATCAAAACTTTCAATATAAAACAGGTGATCTTCTATGAATCGTAATACAGCTACAATCACAAGAATTGATGAAACGTTAACCTTCCAAAAACCCACAGTTGAAGACGGCTCTGCAATGTGGGAGCTCGTGGACAACTCATCCCTCGATCAAAATTCACCCTATAAATATATAATGATGTGTGAATTCTTTGCAGAGACATGTATTGTCGCCAAAGAAGACGAGAAAGTCGTCGGGTTTGTAACAGCATTTATTCCACCTGAGAAAAGTGATGTATTGTTTATTTGGCAGATTGGTACAGATGAATCACAGCGTGGAAAAGGCATTGCCTCTCGCTTATTGAATGAACTGTTGAAGCGAGAGAGCTGTAATGATGTCCAATATGTAGAAGCAACCGTTACACCAACCAATAAAGCTTCTCAAAAACTATTTAAACGACTAGCCAGAGACCACGATACAGAGTGTAACGTCTCTGAGTGTTTCTCAGAAGACCTTTTCCCTGGTGATGAACATGAAGAAGAATTGACGTATAGAATCGGACCATTTTCCAAATAGAACTTCGGAAAAATTCAATTAATGAATCAAGGAGGCTTTTTTGAAATGAAAAACGATTTAACCGTATTTGAACAACTTGAATCAGAGGTACGCTCTTATTGCCGCAGCTTTCCAACCATCTTTAACAAAGCTCAAGGCCATAAGATGTGGGACGTAGATGGAAAAGAATATCTAGACTTTTTCAGTGGGGCTGGCGCATTGAACTATGGCCATAACGACCCTAACATGAAGAAGAAACTGATTGAATATATTACGGATGATGGCATTACCCATAGTCTTGATATGGCTTCTACAGCCAAGAAAGACTTTCTGAATAAACTAAATGAAGTCATTCTAAAACCACGTAATTTGGATTATAAAGTAATGTTCCCTGGACCGACGGGTACAAATACGGTGGAATCAGCTCTTAAATTAGCACGTAAAGTGACTGGACGTACCGAGGTGATTAGCTTTACGAACGGGTTCCACGGTATGACGATCGGTGCGCTCTCTGTTACAGGAAACTCATTCAAGCGTAAAGGCGCAGGGATACCATTGCACAATACGGTAACTATGCCTTATGACCATTATATGGATGAAACTTCCGACTCTCTCGATTATTTGGAACGTTACCTTGAAGATGGCGGCAGCGGTGTGGAAATTCCAGCAGCTGTAATTTTAGAAACGGTCCAAGGAGAAGGAGGCCTGAATACAGCAAGTAATGAATGGCTGAAGAAGCTTGATACCATCTGTAAACGCTGGGGCATCTTCCTCATTATTGATGATGTTCAAGCTGGTGTCGGCCGTACGGGTACGTTCTTCAGCTTTGAACCTGCTGGCATTACTCCGGATGTAGTTTGTCTATCCAAATCAATCGGAGGTTACGGACTGCCATTTGCAATTACACTGATCAAGCCAGAGCATGATGTATGGGCTCCTGGTGAGCATAATGGAACATTCCGCGGAAACAATATGGCGTTCGTTACAGCAACTGAAGCTCTGAACTACTGGGATGATCCAAGTTTCGAGAAAAGCATTAAGGATAAAGCAGAGAAAATCACTGAATTTCTAGAGGGTTTAGTGAAAAAATATCCTGAAATGGAAGGGTACCGTAAAGGACGCGGGATCATGCAAGGAATTTCTTCTCCTGTAGAAGGATTCTCAGAAAAGGTAGCCGCGCTGGCCTTTGAAAAAGGTTTGATTATGGAAACAGCTGGAGCAGATGATGAAGTATTCAAGCTTTTCCCACCGATCAATATTGATGAAAAAGCATTAGAACAAGGATTTACCATCATTGAAGAATCTGTAAAATCTATAGCAAAAGAAAAAGATTTAGTATCATCCTAATTTAAATCACAATAAACCATACAACAGGAATTGGAGGCTATATTCATGAAAGTCGTAAAACTAGAAGATGTACTAGGTACAGAGAACGAAGTTAAAGGCGATAACTGGACGTCCCGTCGCTTATTGCTTAAAAAAGACGGTATGGGATATTCCGTCCATGACACAACAATCAAAGCAGGAACTGAAACTCACATTTGGTATCAAAACCACCTTGAAGCTGTGTACTGCATTGAGGGTGACGGCGAAGTAGAAACAGTAAAAGACGGAAAGGTGTGGCCGATCAAAGCCAACGAAATCTATGCCTTGGACGAAAATGATGAGCATCTTCTTCGTGCAAATACAGACATGCGCATGGTTTGCGTATTCAATCCGCCGATCACTGGTACAGAAACTCATGATGAAAACGGGGTTTACCCGATTGTTGATGATGAATAAATAATGTAAGAGACCTCCTTGAAAGTTTTCAGGGAGGTCTTTTTTTATCGTTGATGATGACTTCACAAAAGAGTTTTCAAATATACGACCGAATAATTGAAGGTTAAAATTCAATAATATCCAGCTTCGTGATCGTAATAAGTGAACAGTGGTTTTAGGAAATGCAGTGAGCTTCCTCGGACTTAGCTTTACAGGATCTCACCACATTTTCACGGAAAACGATCCGGTTCCTAAAGCCACCATATCTGCACGCAAAAGTCTCGAAATTGAGTGTTCAATATAATGGAACTTTAAATAAGAAACCGAAACGTTCAATACTGGTCATCTGTAGGGAATATTAAGAATAAAAGGAGTGTTATTTATTTTACTTGTCGTCGGAATGCTCTTAGCGATCTTCGGGTTTATTAATTTAGTATTTATACCAGTACAATACATTTACTAAAAAAACCTATCGGAGGATGTGGGTGAGAAGAGCCAGCAGGAATATTATGATGATAAACCCTTAGGAACACAATTGACTCATTTTCATTTACAAGGAAACCATATCATATTACCTGCTAATTTGATTGCTAACTTCATTTACCGTCAAAGAAGAAAAAATTAAAAACAATAAAATGGTGGGACGAAATCTAAATAATAATGTGATAATGGGGAGCACAGGCTGTTTCACTAATCACCCTTGATCATGGTCGTGGAACTTCAAAATGGCAATCACTAATATGCTGAAATTAATCATTATCGTTAAAGCATCAGAAATATCCATCATGATGAGAAATCCCTCCTTACACATTAGCATCTCCCGCCCCGAGTTTGTCCTATACAAAACAATTAAAAAGAGCGGCCTCTAGTGATGTAGAGGCCGCTCTTTTCAGTTACCTTTCTTTTCTCTCTTCATCAGAACTCTCCATCTTAGTGGCCCCTGGATACGCTATACTTTGGTCGCGATCCGATTCCACTTTTCTGGATTTCTTCAGCTTTTTCTCTTGTCGGTCTTTTCCCATAACTACGCCTCCCTTCCCTCTTATTATGAAGAGAAGCCTATAGGTTCATGCCTTTTTATTAAATTCAAAAATTTGGACTTCTAAAGTTTCCTATTCTGGTTTGTTGAATCTTTCACTCTCATTCAAAAGGAAAATGATTCAGTTCTCTCTGCCCCACTCTCCATATCCTTTATATTAATTTGCTTTTTAAGTACTTCATCGTCCCCAACGATTACTACTTTACGTACCTTAAGTTCGTTCGCTCTTTTCATGGCTTTGTTCAATTTTTTCCCTGATAGATCGACTTCAACATTTTCACCTTTTTCTCTTAAATTCCTTCCGACTAACAAAGCTTCTTTCTCTCTGCTCAAAGGGATAACATAACTATCAATGACTGCTACATTCGTGATACCCGAAGAAGCTCCTTCTTTCATTGCGGCACAAACAGCATCTAACCCGAACGAAATTCCTACTGTAGAAAAAGTCTCTTCTGTACCGATTAATCCACCTATGGCATTATCATATCTGCCGCCTCCGCCTATACTCGAGGTGAATCCTGAACCTTGTATGAAGATTTCGTACACGGTCCCTGAATAAATTTCTAATCCTCTAGCTAAAAAAGGGTTGAATATACATTGCCCTTGTAAGCCCGCATATTCGATAAAGCCTTTTAATTCCTTCAATTCTTTGATACCTTGGTCAAGTTCTTCATTTAAACCAGTGTAAGACTCAAAGTAGCCAACCTCTTTATTATCTTCTGTATTCAAGAAGTTTTCAATTTTAGATATGGCCTGTGGTGAAACCTGCTTTTCCTTTAACTCAGTTATTACTCCTTTCACTTCTATTTTGTTCAATTTATCAAGCGTGAGAATAACGGATTCTCGATCGTCTGCCTGGATTCCAAAAGAACTCAGCAGTCCATTGAGCAACTTGCGGTTGTTATATTCGATCGTTACGTTCATTTCCAATTTTTTAAATGAATCTGCAGCCATCATCATTAACTCTGCTTCGCCCATTTGTGTTTCTACTCCCACTATATCTACATCACATTGAGTGAATTCACGAAGTCTTCCCGTTTTGATAGGGCCGTCCCTGAAAACTTTACCTATCTCATACCTCTTAAACGGCAGCTTCAAAGAGGGATTCATGGCTGCTGCTTTTGCGAAAGGAACGGTCAAATCGTATCGCAGTGCCAATTCCCGCTCCCCTCGATCTGACAGTTGATACATTTCTTCTAAAATCTCTGCCCCTCCAGCATATTTAGAAGCCAAGAGATCTGTATAGTTTAAGATCGGTGTTTCAAGCGGCTGACAGCCATATTGTATGAACACATCTTCCAGTGTTCTTCTTACTTTTCTTCTTACGATTTCTTCTCCCGGCAAAAAATCCTTAGTCCCTTTTACATTTTGATAGTCCATCTTCTTCATTTCCATTCCTCCTCTTAAAAATAGCTTTCATTAAACAGAGCTCTGCAAATAAAAAATGAACCGCACGAATTAAGAGTTAAAACTCCATTCATGCGGTTCATTATAAATAGCCTTCCTATAAACGATTCAATTTCAATCGGATAGCAAGGCTAATGGATATGATGATGTGATTGTACGGATAAATTTCTCAATTTGTTCATAATGTACACACCTCTATTGGAAAAATATTACCACACTAAATGTATGAAGACAAGATATAGTCAGCTCAACTCCTGTATCTTAATTCTATGTGAGCAAAACGTCCGTTCATTGTTTCAAACACGCTTTCTGCAATAACATTTATTTGCTCATTGAACAGTGGCCCATCATAAACGAACGTGTGAAATTCCCCATTCTCTCCGCACGGATCGATATCATCAGGAAGCTCTTTAAGAAAACCGGCGCTATAAGACCTGCCCAACATTTTCGGTGAAAGCTTCTCTGTGTCCACGGTAATAACTACCGTTTTAATTCCTACTTCAATAATGTCAGAAGCTGCGTCGCTTGAATCAATCCCCCATAAAGGAAAGACCCCCTTCATGCCGCAACGCTCCAGAAGCTTTTCCCTAAACTCTCTAATATCTTGCAAAAATAAATCGGCAAAAGCGATCATTTCTATGTCTTGTTCCTTAAACTTAGCGAACTGTTGAGAAAGAGTATGTTCGTATGTTTCATTATCAGCGTTTGATGGTAATTGGACCTCAAAAAGCGGTAAATCTAAGGATTCTGCTTGCTTTTTAATCAATTCTCTTCTTACTTCGTGAACAGGTAACCGCTCACTTTCTGAAGAAGTAGTGGATAGCAAACCTTCCACTCGATATTCATCGGAATTCAATAACTTATAAAGAGCTAATGCACTGTCTTTTCCGCCGCTCCATGAAACTATGACCCCTTGCATAAAAAGCTCCTTTCTTCGAGACTTTATGTACAATAGGTATTTTTCTTACTTTCTTTCATATCTTATTACTGTAGACAAAGACTCTGAATCCATCACAACTTCAAGCTTCAATAATAGTCAGAATAGATCAATGTATTTCAATTATGAACTTTGAGCTACTTGATATCATGTAGAATTAAAGATATAATTGTTATGAAAAATAAAAACCAAGGTGCCCTCACACCTTGGGATGATTCAGAATGAGTTGATACTTTCTATTGCTTGTGGTGAATTAAAACCGCTATCAGCATTCCAAAGCTTAACATTACGCTTATTGCTTCAAACGGGCTCACAGGCGATCACCTCCTTTTAAGAGGTTTAACTCATTCTGATACAGGACCTGCGATTAGAGTATAGCACAAGTTCATTATAGTATGTGTAATTATTTCCATTTTTCAGAAAATTGATGAATTAGTATTGGTAATTACTTACTAATTTTAGTAAGAACAAGACGGTAACCCCGTCTTTTTTTGTGGGATTTTTCTCTCATTCCTTATATTTCGCTAAATTTCCTCAGACAGTGTATAAACTTGTCTGTTTTTTTATTTCCTGTCACTTTGCTGCATTATTAATACAGCTCCATCTCCTCACATATAAGAAGATGCGTCATATAATTTACTTACTCCCAGTTTTTCTGACGTTGGGTACAATCGGATTTACCGGGGTGTCCTCCTCTTTTTCAACAGGTTTCTTTGACCATATCGTCGCTAAAATCGGTCCTGAAATGTTATGCCAGACAGCCGCTATTACACTTGGCAGCGCTGCTAATGGACCAAAATGAGCCGTTGCCAAAGCTACCCCAAGTCCGGAATTCTGCATACCGACTTCAATTGATATAGCTCGGCGTTTACTCTCATCCAGTCTCATCAGCATTGCCGCTGTATAACCAAGAAGCAGACCTAAAAGATTATGAAGCATTACCGCTGTGAATATAAGTAACCCGGATGTTGCGATGCTTTCAACATTAGCTGAAACTACAGCTGAAACGATGACAATGATCGCCACCACAGAAATAAGGGGAATGGCCGTAGTGCTCTTATCAACAGCTGCAGGAAATAACCTTCTAATAATAATACCCAGCGTGATAGGTAAAATAATGACATTGACAATAGAGAGGAACATAGCTAAAGGGTCAACAGGCAGCCACTGATCAGCAAGAGCCAGTAGAATAAATGGCGTTGCTATAGGTGCGAGCAAAGTAGAAAGTGAGGTCATCGCTACAGAGAGTGCCAGATTTCCTCTCGCCAAATATACGATGACGTTTGACGCGGTCCCCCCCGGCACTGAACCTAGTAATACCAATCCAGCAGCTAGTTCGCCAGGGAGTCTTAATACGTAAGCAATACCAAGGGCGATTAATGGCATAATCAAATATTGGGCCAGTACACCGATAATGACTGGAAGTGGTTTGCTAAGAACCAACTTGAAGTCTACCGGCTTTAACGTCAGCCCCATTCCGAACATGACAACCCCTAATAAAATGGTGATGTAACCATTTAAAAACAGGAATGGATCAGGAATGAGATAAGCAACAACCGCAACTCCAATAACCCAGAAAGCAAAGTACTTGCCTGCTGCATTACTGACCGCCCCTAGTATTTTCATGATTTTTCTCTCCTCTGATGGACGAGTTTGTGCGGATTAAGTATTTGGCCGGGATCAAGCGCCAGTTTAATTTTTTCCATGATTTGTAGAGCATGACCATGTTCCTTCTGCTGATATTTCATCTTGCCTACCCCTACACCGTGCTCTCCAGTACATGTGCCTCCTCGCGCTAATGCATATTCTACAATTTGCTCATTTAAATGCTCAGCATTCTTTACTTCTTGTGAGTCACTTAAGTCCATCATAAGTAGAATGTGGTAATTCCCATCCCCTACATGGCCAAGGATTCCACCGTTCAGCTGAAGCTTGTCTACTTGTTCCCTTGCGTGTTTAATAGCTCCAGCCAGCTCGGAAATCGGGACACAAACATCGGTCACCATCAGCTTTTTGCCAGGGTTGCCATGTACATAAGCATAAGCGAGATTATGTCTCGCCTCCCACAGCTTATTTCTCGCTGCGTTATCTTCTTCAAAATGAATATCATCACAACGGTGATCCTCAACGATTTCTTTCGTAAATTCAACATCATGCTTTAGACCGGGCTCGTTGCCATGAAACTCCAGAAACAACGTAGGCTTCACTTTGTAATTGGTAGCACTGAACATGTTCGCCTGCTTCATCGAAGGCTCGTCCACAAGTTCAACCCGGGCCACCGGAACTCCAGCCTGCAGTATGGAAACCACTGCTTCTACAGCATCATCTACGGTCGGGAAGGAGGCCCTAGCCGCTACTGTATGCTCAGGAATGCCATACACCTTCAAAGTTAATTCAGTGATGCAGCCCAGAGTGCCCTCAGAACCAACAAACAAACTATTCAGGTTATAGCCGGAAGAAGATTTCTGAGCTAAACTTCCTGTATGTATGACCTCTCCATCAGCAAGAACTACCTCTAAATCTCGCACCTGGTCCCGCATGACCCCATACTTGACTGAAGTCGTGCCACTTGCATTTGTAGCTGCCATCCCTCCGAGCGTCGCGTCTGCTCCTGGGTCGACAGAAAAAAACAGGCCGTACTTTTTTAGTTCTTTATTGAGCTGTGACCTTGTCACCCCCGGCTGTACTTTGACGAGAAAATCACTCTCACGGACCTCAATCACAGTATTCATCTCTGAAAAGTCGATGGTAATCCCGCGGTCATATGGAATCGTGTGACCTTCCAAGCTTGTACCTAGTCCGTAGGGCACAACAGGAACTTCGTAAACGCTTGCAATTTTGACAACCAATTGGACATCTTCTGTACTTTCAGGATAAATTACAAGATCCGGTGCACTTGGTTTATGGTAAGACTCATCATGACTATGTTGTTCAATCAGAGTCTCATTTTTAGAAACTTGATGCTCCTTCAATGCATTTCGTAATTCTTCATATAAGTTTTCAGTTGTGTTCATATGTCTATCTCCTTCAAGTTGTATTTTAGTAGAATTATACGGATTAATCAGAAAATTACAACATCATTAGTTGTGATGTCTCGTGGCTATTCTTCAGATGAGTCCCCTTCTACCGGTTTACAAAAATAAAAACTTACTCTATGATATAGTGAAGAAACACGAACTGCATAACGTTACGTCAAGCACTAGGGGAGCTGCATCATGCGGCTGAGAGGAGAATTCTCCGACCCTTACTACCCGAACTAGATAATACTAGCGTGGGGAAGTGCAGTCGACTCTCAATGAAACTAAGAAGGTCTATACCTTTTTCGATTGGAGACTGCATTCCCATGGGGTGCAGTTTTTTTGTGTTTTAAAATCGAAGGAGGGTTCAGTATGAATGAACAATGTGGAAATTTAAGGATCGCCGGATGCTCGTTTTCGGTTCATCCGATGTCCGATCAATTTATCGAACATATTTTGGAAAGTCTAGAACACGTGGATACTTCGAAAGTATGGATGGAAACCGACGATGTCACCACAACCGTAAGAGGAAGAATAGAGCATGTTTTTGATGTTACTAAAGCTATCCTGCTTACGATTGCGGACCGTGGTGTACATGTTGCTTTTCAAGGGACGTATTCGATAGGATGTCCTGGAGATTCTTCGGGTGATGCGTTCATGACGGAGTCGAGAGAACGGATGAATGAACTCAATTCTATTTCAATTGACCAAAAGATTGCAGCCAAGTTCTCCCTCTACCCAATGGGCGGCGGAGATTATATGGACACCATTTACAGTCAAATAGAGAGAATGGAAGCTAACGGGGTGGACGTTTCAAGAGCACACTATTCAACTCGTCTCGATGGCGATACGCATAGTATTTTCACAGGGCTTGAAGATGTTTTTAGAGAAACGGAAAAGAGCGGTTCGTCTCACACGGTCATGACCGTCACGGTTTCCGCGAACAGTCCATCGAATAAAGAGGATGCATCATGAAGCAATGGAGGTTGAAAGAAATTGTTGTCATGTCAGCGCTATCAGTCGTTTTTGCTGTCGTCTATCTAGCCTTTTTACCTGTAGGGAAAATTCTTGCCGGCTTATTTGGACCTATCGGATACGATTTGATTTTCGGTATTTGGTTTATCGTCTCAATCATTGCTGCATATATCATACGCAAACCTGGAGCAGCTTTTTTATCAGAAACGATTGCTGCCACTGTCGAAGTACTCCTCGGGAATGCTATAGGACCTATGTTGATCATAAGCGGTATTATTCAGGGGTTAGGGGCTGAATCGGCATTCGCACTGACCCGTTACAAATATTACAACCTACAAGTGCTCATGCTCGCGGGAATTATGGCTGCACTTTTCAGCTTTGTTTGGGGATATTTCACTTCAGGGTTCGCTGCACTAACCTCATCTTACGTATTCGCCATGCTTCTCACCCGTATGATTAGTGGTGCTTTGATAGCTGGTCTTTTAGGGAAATGGCTGAGTGATGCACTAGCGAAAACGGGTGTGCTTTCGAGCTTTGCTCTTGGAAAAGAAAAACGAAGGAAGCATGCAGCATGAACAAGGAAATTATTCGAGCCGAGAACCTTTCCCTTTATTATGAGGAAATGGAACGACCGGTTTTCATAAATCTTTCTTTTCAAATTCATGCATGCGAGAATGTACTGATTCTAGGCCCCAGTGGTTCGGGGAAAAGCTCATTGATCCAATGTCTCAACGGTCTCTACCCTAGAGAACTGGACGGGACGATGAAAGGCAGTGTAACCGTTAACGGAAAAAGCACACGAGATTTCCAACCAGGCGCAGCAAGTAAGCATGTAGGTGTGGTATTCCAGGACCCCGAGACCCAGTTTTGTATGCTGACCGTTGAAGACGAAATTGCTTTTGGACTAGAGAATCTAAGGATTCCTGTGCAAGAGATGGAAGCTATAATCGATGACGTTTTACACTCAGTAGGGTTATTCGAATTCAAGTCGGCACAGATCTCCAAACTTTCTGGCGGGCAAAAGCAAAAACTGGCCTTGGCATGTATATTAGCAATGGAGCCAGAAGTAATTATACTAGATGAACCAACAGCTAACCTGGATCCAGTTGCCTCAAAAGACTTTGTAGTCACATTATCCGCTTTGAAGCGCAAAAGGGACTTCGCTCTGATTGTCATTGAACATCAGCTTGACGACTGGGTGACTTTATTAGAACGTGCGTTTATTTTACAACGCGATGGAACCTGTCTCTATGACGGACCGCTTCGTAAAGGGATGGAGCTTCATGCTGCATCGCTGCAAAAGCAGGGAATATGGATGCCCTTCGCTGCCCAGACCGCCATAAAGAAAAAAATCGCTTTTCACAGACTTCCCTTACATTTAGAAGAGCTTGTTAATGTAAACAAACCTGAGGTATTAAATGTGAGTCATCCAGCTTCTCGGCATAAACCAGGAGACGTGCTTTTAGAAGCCTACAATGTTTCATGGAAAAAAGTAGTCAAATCAATCACTCTCCAAATACATCAACATGAGTTTATCGCTATTGTCGGTGCCAATGGAAGTGGCAAAACCTCACTTTCCCGTTTACTTGCCGGTATCGCTAAACCGTCCAAAGGAAAAATTTCCTTTCAAGGAAAACTTCTTTCCCAGTGGAAAGAACGTCATTTATACGAGAAGCTTGGTTACGTTTTCCAAAATCCTGAGCACCAGTTCATAACTGATTCAGTTTATGAAGAAATAGCTTTTGGACTTCGCATTAAGTACCCAAATAACCAGGAGGCAGAACGAAAAACGGAAAAGGTTCTTTCACAATTTCATTTAGAACAATGGAAACATCACCATCCTTTCGCTTTAAGTCAAGGCCAAAAAAGGCGGCTAAGCGTAGCGGCAATGCTCGCAAGTGATCAGTCCCTTCTCTTTCTGGACGAGCCTACATTCGGACAGGATGCCGCTTCTACAGACAATCTTATGGAACTATTAATGAATAAGTACAACAAAGGAACATCGATTGTCATGATCACTCATGATATGAATCTCGTTGATCAGTTTGCCACAAGAGTTCTTGTAATGGATGAAGGACGTATTGCAGTAGAAGCAAGTCCAGCTGAGCTATGGGAACGCGGCGACCTTGGAGATTTTCAATTAACCTATCCTAATCGCATTGATCTTGCACGAATGCTGGAGAAAAGGAAGGATTCCTATGTACCTTCATAATGTAAATCCTAGTGTAAAAGCTTTAACGATCGTAGGTCTCGTATTTGTTCTCGCCTTTCTTTTTGACCCGATTACACCATTAATCTATATTGCTTGGACTCTGCTAATTACATTTTTATTCGGCTCTTTTCGGAAAAAATATTACATCATCTATTTTCTCTCTTTTCTCCTATTCGCTTTCGGAATGCTTTGGAGCACAGTTATATTTGCAGATGTTCCTAACAATCCAACTGATCAAGTTATGATTCTGGGCTGGGAGGTACCTAAAGAAGACCTGCTCGTAGCCATATCACTTTCGCTGAGAATACTAGTCTTTGCGACACTATCACTGCTTTTCGTTTTCACAACGAATATGGTTCTATTTATCCTCAGTTTAATTCAGCAGTTAAAGCTTCCACCAAAACTAGCTTATGGAATACTAGCAGGCTATCGTTTTTTACCTATGATGAAAGATGAATTCCAGCATATACGGTCAGCGCATCGTATACGAGGAATGAATCAGGCGGCCTCCCTTCCAGCCAAACTTCAGCAATTTAAAAGGTTTGCTATACCACTGCTGGCCAGTGCCATACGTAAAGCCGAGCGAACAGCCGTCGCCATGGAGTCCAAGGGTTTTACCGGTGACCGGAATAGAACTTACTACCGCCCAATCACGATATCAAAAAAAGATTGGATTTTTCCTATCATCATGTTTTCTATGCTAGGTCTGCTCATAGCAGTATCAGTGAAATTCGGCTACTTCTCCTGGTATAGCGGACAGTTTTAATGAAGCTAAGACCGGCGAAACTCTATTCACAAGCAAAAACTCCCTTTAGTGGAAGACTCAGATTCGAGATATTCGGGCTGTTTCCGTTATGAGTGACAGCGTTGAGAGCTCCGGGAAATCACTCGCTTTCCGTGGGAGCGCAGTGAGCCTCCTCGAGCTAACGCTC
>NZ_JAPVRC010000011.1 GCF_030345335.1 Halobacillus campisalis | reverse complement strand
TTTTTCTTGTTCTATTCTCTTCTTCCGTTAGCACAATAAACGATGTCCACTATCACCTACACCGTTTCTTATAACTCTACTACATATACGATAAATACCTGCAATAGTTTCAAAACGCCTAACATCTAGAATTCAAATCTTCCACAATCCTGCAATCCTGCCCTAAACATTTAAAAAAAGAGCAACTCCTTTGTTTCAGAATTGCCCCATATACGTGAAGACTTGATTTCGAGATATTGTTTGTGAAGTGTTAATTAACTCACCCCTTATCTGAATAAGGTATTCACTTCAAAATACTCCGTCAATGGTTTCTTTCTTCCTTCGTTATGCCAAGATTGGTATTCACTGAAGACCTGTTTGATGTCACCAACAGCCTTTTCCTCAACCAAATATTTCACAGTCAAGTAGCTCCGCCAGTAATCGAACATTATACTTGTCAGACTCCCTTGATAACTGGCATGCCCAAACTCATCTAACGAATGGTCACCATATCTATCTTTGAACATTTCCATCATTTCTGACTCTATATCTGTAATTTCATTAAATTCCTCATCGCTAAGTAGAAATTTCCTTGATAAATAATCACACATCCCTTCCTCAAACCAAATAGCGTCTTCCCTTTCATCATCAAATTCATCGACGAATAAATCAGAATGATGAGTTAGTTCATGTCCTACTATAGTCAGTAACTGGTTTTCAGACATGTTCTCATAATACCTTTCTATCTTTGTATTTGTTTTATCCTCTAATTGAGCTAGAAACAATCTTCTCCAATTTTGCAGTTCAGGAGAAATATAGATATTGTCCTTATTTGTAAAGGCTGGTATAGGAAGATCGGAAAAAACGGTAGTAGCTAACTCTTCTGATGTCCAAATGATAGCTTTCGGTAAATCTTTTAAAGCGTAGTTTTCCTCCAGCTCAAACTGGTACTCTTTTAATTTTTCATTGAATCCTTCAATCATGCTTTGATGTTCTTCAAAGCCCTCTTTTGTCTCGAATGCAAATACCTGCTTCAAAAATAAAACTCCTTTAACTTTCTTTATTCTTCTTTAACTATTCTGATCCGTCAGTTAGAAAGGTACATTCATGATTCTAATGTATAAGGGCGAGTATCTTTTAAGTAATTGCCCCCGTTACGGGAACACTCGAAGTCGAGGTATATCAGTTATTTGTTTTCTCTATTTTTAAGTTGTAGACGATTTAGAATTGGAAATCCCCATCCTTCATTAGCAAGACTTCCGTTCCACCTTCTTTAATGCCCACTACTTTCATATCTTCAGTCCCAAAGGTCACATTGACTGATAAAAGGGAAGTATTCAACCCCTCTGCCTTCAACTCTTCCTCAGATTGGTGAACACCATTTTGAATATTGGAAGGAGATGCATTTCCGATTCCAATATGACAGGACGTATTCTCATCAAACAAGGTATTGTAAAAAAGAGTATCTGCCTGAGCAAGAGGAGAATTATTAGAGACCAAGGCAATTTCACCTAGATAATGTGAACCTTCATCTGTTTCGATGAGATTTTGTAACACTTCCTGTCCCTTTGCGGCATAATAGTCGGTAATCCGGCCATCTTTAAAAATCAGATAAAATTCATCGACGACACTTCCCCCATAGATAAGAGGTTTAGTACCTACCAATTTTCCATTCACCTTATGTTTATGGGGAGCAGTAAATATTTCTTCCGTAGGAATGTTCGGAAAGAAAGTTATTCCATTTTTATCTCTGACACCCCCACCAATAAAGATGTGATTGTTAGGCATATCGATGACTAAATCCGTTCCTCGACTATTGGTAAAATGCAGGGTGTCAAACTGGAAATCGTTTAGAAACGTTTTCCGGGATTCGAAGGCGCGGTCGTGATTTTCCCAGTTTTTGATAGGATTTGTTCCATCTGCTCGCGCTCCACGTAAAATGGCTTGCCATAACGATTGCACGGCTTCTTCTTCACTTACGTGCGGAAATACTTTCGTGGCCCATGCGAAGGACGGGACGGCTAGAAGACACCAGCGTATCTCGTGGGACATAATCTTTGCATAATAACTTTCCAACTTGGTGCGAGAGGCCTTTTGAAAGCGACTGAACCGTTCTGGGGAAACTTCTTTAAAGACATCTAAGTTTTCACTAATAATATGTATGTAAGCAGCACCTGCATCGTCCCACTCCTTAAAGCGGGCAGCCTGCCAATCAGGAAATTGATCGATAACACGATCTGCTGCATTTAAGTAAAATTCTTTAGTGGACTGTTCATCTGTCCAATCTATAAATACATTTGAAGCTCCTGCCTCGTAGGCTACTGTCTGGATTAAACGGGCAAACGTAGCATGTTGTATATCACTATGAATAACCAATAATTGATTTTTTTGCAGATTCACACCAGCTCGTACAGCAAGCTCTGCATACTTTTTTAACTGTGCTTCACTAATAAATTCATATATTCCTTTAATCATTTAATATCTCCCCAGTGGTGTTCTAAATTTTACTCCAGGACTCTGACCTACTTTAACTAACCTGCTACGTTATAAAAGGGAACCAACCATTGTTCAACATTAGCCCCGTTTACAGGAAGATTCGATTTCAAGGTAATCAAAAACACTTACATAACTACAATGAAATAAATCACTATTCTATTGTTCATATTGAAGAATAGCCTCAGCTTATGGAAGACTCAAAATCAAGATAACTTCACATCAGCGTGTATCGCTTTAATCATAATTGAAGAATTTTATTTGTCTTTTTACCTCTTTATCAAATTCTTCATCATACCACGGTAAATAAGTTTTCATTAGATATTCAATAGGTATATTCTCGTCGGAAAAATCCTTTTTTAAAGATACTATAACTCCTGTTATTAGGACTCCTCCACGAGCACTTCCCTCGATATCTCCCTGATCTTCAGGCTTAGAATTATACATATGCGATTGATAAAGGCTTAATCTCCTTATTGTTTCAGCAGAACCATAAAAAAATGTTCGTCTTAGTAATGTTTTATCATCAATCTTTAATTCTTCACCTTCCCTTCTGTATACAATATCGTGCCAATCATTTAGTAATTTTAATAATTCCTCATTACTTATATTTCTAAAAAAATTATCTACTTGTAGTTTTTTGTTATGATAGTTATTTCTTTTATTTATGCGATGATTGTTAATCTGAATAATAAGTGTAGTTATAATCCCACTAACCAAGGAACTAGATAATATGATTGATAGTACTTCCATTATTCTCACTCCATTATCATTCATCTTCTTTATGAAATTGTAAGTTAAATTTTTCTTCCTTCAAATGGTAGTTCCCTAATTCTTTAGATTCTACATAAAAAAACATTTTTTCCCATAATTTATATACGTATTTATCTCGAAACTGTTTCTTCAATAATTCTGCACATAGAAATAAGTAAAAGGAGCAAATCTCTTTGTTTCAGATTTGCCCCATTTGAGGAATACTTGATTTTAAAAACATTCCCGCATTTATACTGCTTCAGCAATAGTAGTAGCTACAAACCTTCTTCCATAATTTGATGAAACTAAGCTAAAGGTTATATATTCCACTAATACAATGACAATATGGATAAAAGTACCATTGAAAATTATTGCGTTAACTATTGATATTATAAATATCATAAAAGAAATAGCCGTAATATCTCTCGTCAACAGGAATTTTTTATGGACGTCTAGTATTTTCTCAGATTCTTGATTGGGTTTGAAAATTTTCTGATACCAGTACATGTTCTGCTGCTTAGGTTCATCTGGAATATCCCCGAATTTTAGTGAAATTTGATCAATGGATACCCTATGATCCTTATTAATAATTTTCTTCAATCTAGAACCAGGTAAGGGGTTAGACCATCTCCAAAAGACTAATTTATATTTATAATCACTAGGAATAATTCCATTCAACACTAAAGTTAGTAGAGTAACTATCGACGGAATAGGAAGTGACTTTAATAATAGTTCAGGTTTCATATTATCGTAAATAATTGACAAGTAACTATCTAACCCTAATAATGCTAGGTTTACAAATACAAAAGAGATTAATGATATATTATAATTTTTAATATTGGTCATTTACTTCTCCTCATTTTCAACTAATATTCTAACGGCATTAACTATCTATAAAGGGTACAGCTCATCATCCTCATTATAGTTATCTTCACAATACATTTTCAGATCTCCATTACTAGATATCTCAGCAACTATGTTTCCTCTAAACCTCGTAGAGAGGACTTTTTTGTTAGTATAATTCCTATATTTATTAGAAGAGTCCTGTGCAGGTTTCTTCCCAACTGAACAAATGGTCCAATCCGGGGTCATTTGGCTAACTGCTTTTTGACTATAGCCAGAGTTTCTTCCGTGGTGCGGAGCTTTTAAAATAGATACATCTTTTAAAAGTTCTTCATCTGTTTCAGCAAGTTCATCCCAAACTTGTGTATCCGCATCTCCTCCTAAAACAATTTTGTGACCAGCATACTCAATTAGTAACACGTATGAAAGCAAATTCCAGTTACAATCTTCATTAGCTTCTTTAATTATTTCTTTTGTAGGAGATAGGACGTTTATATTATCTGCTGCAAAATAATCTCTTTGCTCTCCTTTTAGTATATTAAGTACTTTTGGATCTTCTGTTGATTTTCTGATTTCCTGGTAAGTTTGCCAATCTCTATAGTCAAATTTACTAGGAACTTCACTTTCTTTGACTTCCTTTTTGTTATCTGCATCCCAGAAATTAATAATATTTTTTCCTTCATCTTTTAATTTATATAAACCACTCATGTGATCCATGTCAGGATGAGTTAGAATGAACCGGAAAACACTAGCTGGATGACCTAAGTTATCATTTATATAATCTACAGGATCTACAGGTGCAACAAAGTCAGCAACACTTTTTTCCAATAGCTCAATACCCTCATAGCCTCTAGCCTTAAGTAAATAATATGTATCAGAGGTTGATAATAACTCTTTCTCGGTTTCGTCATCTATAACCCTAGAGTTGTTGATGTCAATCAATGTATTGCGACCACTTTCAAACTCTAATAATGTGCAATCACCGTGTCCAACATTCAAAAAGTGTATTTTTAACATATTATCCCCCCTGTATTATTACCCATTATTCTACCACAAATTCCATATTATAGATAAATGTTGTGTGTCTGATTATACCAAAATAAAATCTAGTTCTACATTCTCTTATCAACTTTTTTGCTTATTAGAAAATCATTAGAATACCTTTTATCTCGAATTCAAGTCTTCAACTAACCTGCCCTTATCTTTAAGACTCAGTTTCGAGATAACCCGCCATATAAGTAATAGAAGTTATAACTTTTACATTAAAAACGTTTAAATTTCCCGTTTAAAGTAGTCCCCTTAAAACACAAACAGTTCTCAGAAAAAAATCACGCTAAAGAATAGATGATAAATTATCTATCCCTTAGCGTGATTTGCAGCGAGCGAGTGTTAAAAACTTCTCACACGCACCTTTTCAATTGTACTGGACAATGGATATTTTACACGGAACTTGCGATTGATGGCATGAATAAGACCATGCTTTGCTTCTTCACTTTTTATGTCGCCTTCTGAAATATCCTCATGATTATATTTAACTTCAAAATCAATACTATGATGTTTATAGTGAATTTCACCGGATACTACCAATTTGTCAGCCACTCCTTCCTCTATCGTTTGAGTACGCATGTCCATACAGTTAAGTATAGGCCTGCCGCCATAATACCATTTCTCATGGGCATTTTAAAAAATGACGAAAGAGGAGCGAAACGATATATGTAATTTAAACTTCCCTGACTATGGATTTTCCTTTGGTTTGATCTTTATCCAGCCACTGCCATTCTTCGTGAAGCTCTATTTTACCTTCAGCGTTTACGTGTGGAACAGATGTGCACTTCCCTCCTCTGATTTCATTGGATGTATTCACATGATTGTAGCGGAACTCTAAGGTATCATTATCTTTTACTATTCCTACTAACTTCCCTTTCACTACCTCTCCGCCCGAGTAATCTGCATAAAGGATATTCCCATCTTGATAGTAGTGAAAATATGTTTTGGAAGAAACCTCACCACTGTCCGTATTTTCGATTGATACAGATTGACGATTATTATAGTTAATCATATATAATCCCTCCTTCAGTTTGTAATTTGAGATGTTACCATACAATTTGTAAAATTCAAATAACTTCGATGAATAAAATACTCATTTATTGTCATGATTTGAAAAATTAAACTTCTGGACAAAGACACCGTCTTCCAAATCCTCTATGAAGTTACCATCAGTTACTTCATGGATTAATCCTTTCCAAAAGAATGTGCAGGGTTATTATTTTCCAGTTGGGATATTTCCCACTCTCCAGGAAACATGGAAAACAACTTCTTCGCAGCCTCTTTTCCATAACCCCTTCCCTTATATTTAGTTATTATAAAGAACTCTTCAATTGTATTGGGAGTTGACTTTGCAGCGCTTTCCACAAGAGCAAACCCAATCAATTCATCACCTAACTTAATAAAGTAAGCATGGAATTGATTTTCACTCCAATACTTTTCTAAATCAAAAGCTTTGTAAGATCCATTGGCTTCTAACTTTATATCTTGCACATACTTACTAAATTCATAAATGTAAAATTGCATAATATTATGCAATTCAGCTGCTTCTTCTGCTCGAACTTTTTGTAAATAAACCATAATCTCTCCTCCTGAGTCTTTTAATAAATCTACTTTGGACTATGCTGGATGGCAGAGGGATGTTGAATTAGACGAAGTGTTGGAGGACTTGCGCTAATTAGTGGATGTATTATATTTCTAATGATAAGTTTCCATCCATTGCTAAAAAAGACTTCTGGCTCATATGCTAAAGGTAAACTACCTTTATAAAAAATTGAACAATGCACATAATCCAGAGTTTGAACCTTTCCCCAGATCATAACGGGAGGTAAACCTATTGATTAAAGAATTTTACACCAGCCGATTATATATAAGAAGCATGACTCCATCTGATTCATCCAGCTTGTTTCCTATTTGGTCTGACCCCGACATCTCCAAGTATATGAATATCCAATCCTTTACTAATGAAAACCAGGTTAAGGATATGATCATCTATATGAATCAACTGAAAAAAGCACATTATGCGATTCGTTATGCCATCGTTGAATTAAAATCCAGTCGAATTATCGGCTCTTGTGGTTACAGCTCATTGGATTATGTAAATGCAGCGACTAAAATTGGATACGACTTAGCCAAAGCATCCTGGGGCAGAGGATATGCAACGGAAGCTGTCTCCGCTTTGCTGTATCAAGCATTTACAACGTTAGGGTTGAACAGAGTAGAAGCTAAAGTTGAACCTCAAAATATGAACTCCATTAAAGTTTTGCAAAGATTGAATTTTACTCTTGAAGGAACGTTACGACAATCGCAGAAGTCCAGGGACAGATTTATAGATCTCAATATCTACTCTAGACTTCGATCAGACAGATGACCTGTACTCATCCTTTTTTAAATGTTAAAGCAAAGGTCAAGAGCTCTGCCTAATGTAGGTGAAACAAGGAGGAAATACCCTCTTTTTTTATTGCCATGATTTTCAGAGAATCCATTATCCTATTTATCACTCCAGCGGAAGAAACGCGAAGCCAAAATAACAGAAACCACACCGATCGATAACAAAATCCCGACTTCCATACCATAATCCGTGATCGGGCCTGCATTCCACGTCCCTCGAAGCAGTTCAATAACATAGTAGAGCGGCAGGACTTTCGATACGTACTGAAGAACCGTCGGCATCATCTCAAGCGGAAAGGTCGCTCCGGATAAAAACAGCATTAAATTCAGGAAAAGCGAGCTGATCGCTGCCGCTGACTGTGTATTTTTTGCCAGCGACGTAATAAATAGTGCAAAAGGGAAAAATGCTAAAATACTGATAAGCAGCGCTAATAACGTGCTTCCGATGTATTCTGGAATGTGTAAGTCGTACATCAGCATCCCGAAAACCATGAGAAGAACGGCTGATATCGCAAAAATAACCGTCCCCTGCACGGTATGTGCGGCAAGGATTTTCCAGGAAGCAAGCGGGGTGGACTGATATCTGCGTAGCACGCCTGTTTCCCGGTATCCTGCCAGTACGGTTCCAAGCGTAAAAAAGGAAGTGGTGACGATATTGACGCCAATCCAGGAAGGTACGAACAGTTCAGCAAACGTGAAGTTTCCCATTGGATTGTCCCCAAACATCGAACCAAATAGCCAGATCATAACGACCGGAAACAGGAACGTCCAAAATACGCTCAGGCGGTCCCTGAAAAACATTTTTGTTTCTAATTGAGCCAGTTTGATGACAGCGTTCATTCCGCATGCTCCTTTTTCAAGTATTGGACAAATAAATCATCCAGAGATCCTTTTTCAAACTTGAAGTTATGGATTGGGATGTTTCTTTCGTGGCAGTGGGAAAATATATGATAGGCTGTTTTTTGTAAATCATCACTGAATACTTTAAACGTATGATGCCCCTGTTCCACACGGGTCACTCCGTTTACTATCAGCAGATCATCTTCAGTCAGCTGTTCGCTTTCGAACCCTAAGTAATGGGCGGCATTATTGTTCAGCAGTTCCTTTGGAGTATCGACTGCCTTCAATTCTCCGCCGTAAATCATGGCTACCCGGTCACAAAGCTTCTCTGCTTCTTCCATATAATGAGTTGTTATAACAATCGTACTTCCCTGCTCCCTCAACATTCGAATCATCGACCACATCTCGCGGCGCGCATGCGGATCAAGCCCCATACTCGGCTCATCCAGAAACAGAAGCTCCGGCTTATGAAGCGTCGCCAGCGCAAGCGTGACACGCTGCTTCCACCCTCCTGATACATCATTAAAATGAGAATTGAGTTTTTCTTCTAACCCGAGTATCTTAATCAACTCATCTTTTTGCGATGGCCCTTCATAAAAAGAGGAAAACAAATCAAGCGCTTCTTTCACCTTCATTTTTTTCTGAATCGACGTGGCCTGAAACTGAACACCGATGCGATGGTTGAGCTGCTTCAACTGGCGGCTCGGATTCAGCCCAAGCACATCAACTTCACCGCCATCAGCCTTTTGAATCCCTTCAAGAATCTCAAGGGTCGTCGTCTTTCCCGCCCCGTTCGGACCAATAATGCCAAAGATCTCTCCCTTATGGACTGAAATGATATCCCTTTTAACGCTTGAATGCTGCCGAATGACTTTGTCAGATGTTCCACTGAAATCACACGTTCCATAGCTTCCTCTCCTTCTCCTCGTTCACACTCCATTACATTATCTACGCTGCGCTTATGGAAAAGTTTCGTAATTTTTTGATTGGTTGAATTACTCGTAATAGTGGAGGGATTATCGCGTGTGGTGGTTGGATTATTCAAAGTAACGGAGGAATTAAGCTCATCTACTTTAATTAAAAAAATGGAGAAAATAGAAAGACAAAGAACATCAAATACATCCCAAAAGGAGAGTGCTCATAATGGTTGGCGTAGAAATTGATATGGTGGTCAAAGACAGCTTAAAAGCGTTGGAGCTATACGAAGAAATATTTGAGATCGAACGAGTTGAGGTTTCAGACTTTCCTCGAGGCAAAAACGAAGTAATCTTTACCCTTTACGGCGTTCACTTTCATATGCTGGATGAAAACCCGGAATTCCACTTTGTGGATGAGTTATAATTTTTATGCTGAGCGTCTTTCCTCTTTTCAGCTAACGGTGCACTCTAGTACATTACTCAGTTACTAATATTGAATTTTGGTATAGTCGCCCCACCCCTTGATGATCCTAAAACACTTTGGTTTAACATCATGGTCCCAGACATTGAGGGTACCTATGGCAAAGCGATGGATTTAGGTTGTACAGAGGTACAGCCAGTAACGGAAATACCGGACCACGGCGTATCGAATGCCATATTCATGGATACTTTTGGTTATATATGGATGCTTCATCAAGTTCATAAAGATGTGAGTTTTGAAGAACGTAAACGGCTTTGGGAAGAAAAAAGAGTAAATTAACTAGAGGTGTAGTATCACCAGCAGCAATAGCACTCAAAAAAGCAGCAGAAGAAATCTGCTGCTTTTTACTGTTCAATCCTATCATTCACTCATAGTTTCGCTTTGTCTAAACCTCTATTTTCACCGCCTGCGGCTCACGTTTCGTAAAAGTATATACATAACGAAAACCCGCCTGTTTCGCCATTTCAAGCGCATCGTCTAAATGGCTGCCCACTGTATCCGCTCGATGAGAATCCGAACCAATCGTTAAAATTTCGCCGCCAAGGTTTTTATACAGTTTGAGAACATCCAACGCAGGAAAAGCTTCCCCCACTTTTCCATTGGATAATCCAGATGTATTGATTTCAATCCCTATTCCTCGTTCGATCGCTTTTTGTAAGATGGCTTGTAACATGTCCTGGAAATGAGTAAAGGAATAGTTTCCTTTAGCTTCCATGGCGTAGCGTTTCATTAAATCCAAATGAGCTAAAACATCGATGTCCGCTGAAGAAACTAAAGAGTAAACTTCTTCAAAATATCGGCGGTAAGCTGCTTCATTCTCTTTATCACTCATAAATGTCCGCAGTTTTACTTCCTCAATGTTATGGACGGATCCAAGGATAAAATCCAGTTCCTTGTTATGGAGCACGTCACGATACTCTTCTTTCATAAGGTGGGGTTCACAAAGTTCAATTCCGGCTTTAATTGTCAGTTCACCTTTGAATTTTTCCTGTCACGATTTAATTTGGTTGAAGTATCGGTCATAATCAATATGACCATAAGTAGGAAGGTTGGGATTAACAGAGTAATGTTCAGTAAAACAGATTTCGTCGATTCCTTTGGTTATGGCTTCCTTACAAACAGCTTCCATATCTGCTTTAGAATCGAATGAGTGATTCGTATGGTGATGGTATTCAGTTACATACATTCTTAGTAACCTCCTGCCTGCGTTAAAATGTAAAAAAATATCCTGCCTTAGCTATATGTGCTTTGCAACTATAGACACCGCACATTTTATCAAAATAAGTAAAAGGGGAGAATCCCTCCCCTTTTACGGCCACTATTTATGCACTTTTTTTCTTTCCAAATGGGATGGCCATCAGTACGAGAATTACTGCAAGACTGATTACGATAGCCATCGGTCCTCCGTAGTTTGCAAGTGAACCAAAGAATATTCCACCAACACCAAAGTCTGCATCAGAGAATGTCGTATTGGCAAATCCTAGTTCGCCTAATACCGGCAGCAGGAAGACGGGCAGGAATGAAATAATGATACCGTTTACGAAAGATCCCGCAACCGCTCCTTTTAATCCACCTGTAGCATTCCCGAATACCCCGGCTGCCGCTCCTGTAAAGAAGTGAGGGACGACGCCTGGAAGAATAATTGTACTTCCTACAACGGCCATCACAATCATACTGAACAATCCGCCGATGAAACTGGAGAAGAACCCAATTAAAACTGCATTCGGAGCATACGTGAAAACAATGGGAACATCTAATGCTGGCTTCGCATTTGGAACCAGTTTTGTTGAAATCCCTTTAAAGGCTGGAACAATTTCTGCTAGCACCAAACGCACCCCAGCAAGGATAATGAATACACCTGCTGCAAAATTACCGGCTTGTACTAAAGAGAATACAAGGAAGTTTGTGCCGTCACTAAGTTCTGATTCGATATAAGCGGGGCCTGCCGCTATGGCTACTACAAAGTACATCACGATCATAGTCAGAGCTATACTTACCGTACTGTCGCGTAGAAAGCCAAGCCCTTTTGGAAAGTCGATTTCTTCTGTAGATGTTGCCTCTTTTCCTTTTCCTTTTACTGCTTGTCCTACTAATCCACTTATTGCATAACCAACAGCACTGAAATGTCCTAAGGCTACATTATCATTTCCTGTCAATTTTCTCATGAATGGCTGCAGGATTGCAGGAGATAACGTCATGATGATCCCGAGTGCTACTGCTCCTGCTGCGATTAAAGGTACTGTGTCAAATCCAGCTACAGCCATAATAACGGCAAGCATACAAGCCATATACAACGTATGGTGACCTGTCAGAAAGATATATTTGAACCTTGTGAATCGTGCAATCAGGATATTGACGATCATTCCGAAGAACATGATCAATGCTGTATTTGAACCATATTCATTTAACGCCAAAGCTACAATGGCTTCATTGTTTGGGACTACACCGGAAACATTAAATGCTTCCTGGAACATCGAACCAAAGGGTACAAGAGATGTCTCTAAAATACCCGCTCCCGCGGCAATGACGAGGAATCCGACAAAGGTTTTGGTCGTCCCTTTCAACGTATCCGACATGTTTTTCTTTTGTGCCAATAAACCGATCAAAGCAATAAGAGCGACTAAAATGGCGGGCTGACTTAAAACATCGATTAAAGTTGTTAGAACATTATTCATATCTTTCCTCCCCCTTCTTCACAAATCAAACGATTATATAAGATTTTTCTCTTCAGCTACCTTTTTCACCTTTTCTTTCAATTCATCCATGTCGATAATATTATCAAGGACAACAACTTCTCCAAGGTGATCGTTGCCTTCAGCGATATCTTTCGCTAAGAAGAAAACATCGGCATCTCCAGGTGAAGCGGAACTTAAGTCAGAGTGAGATACTTCGACTCCCGTCACCCCTAGTTCATTCAACACCTGAATAATATTCATCTCCACCATAAAACTAGTACCTAACCCTGATCCGCAAACTGCTAAAAATTTCATTATAATTCCTCTCCTTCTTGGATAATATCGATGATTTGCTGAGCTGAGTCAGCATTCTTAATGGCTTGTAAAGTAGAATCATTTCCGAGTAATTTTGTTAAATGAGACAAAGCTTTTAAATGAGCTTCATTGTCGACCGCTGCTAAGCAAATGAATAAATCAATGGGATGTTCCTCCTGATCAAGCAGCAAAACAGGTTTTTGTGTTCGAAGAAGCGACATTCCTACCTCATTCACTCCGGCATCTGGTCTGGCATGTGGGATCGCTATCCCTTTTCCGATATGAATATAGGTGCCGATTTCCTCGACATTCTTGATCATAGAGTCAACATATCTTCGTTCGACTTTATTTGTTTCTACCAGCGGCTCGGCCGCCTGATTAATAGCCGACTTCCAATCAAGTTCTTTATTAGTAAAATGGATCGTATCTTTCGTTAATAATTCCGAAAGCATTGGCTTCTCCCACCTTTGTTCTGTGTTATTAAAGTACATAAGTTCTACTAATTCGGATATTAATTTCTTTTCATTCTTAATATCTGTGTTTCTTCTAACAATATTCATCACCTGATCGACAGAAATATTTCGCTCATTCAAATGAGGAAATTGTGCAGATACAGATTGAATCAAATGAGTTTTTTCTACGAGAGATAATAAAGGTTTTACTATGAACAAAGGTTTGATAGACGATAATTGAACCGTCGAAAATATTAAGTCATAGCTTGAAGGCGGGATGGTTTGAACATTCTCCGCTGTGTGGATGCGCGAAAAATGAATCCCCGGAAACATTTCACTCAATTGAGCTCTCAGCATGATCGATGAACTTACCCCATTGGAACAAACAATCAAAGCCCTCACATGTTCCGTTTTGACCTCGCTGTACCTTTCTAAATATCCCCCAAAATGGAGAGTAAAATACCCTATTTCCGCTTCACTTATTTGCTTGCCTGTTAAAATAGAGAGAGGACGCAATGATTTTTCTACAAATTGAAACAGTTCCTTATAGTCTTCCTTAATTCTCTCAGTCATCGGATTAATTAACGGGATCTCAAATGTGATTCGAAAATAAGTGGGAACGAGATGATTAAATAAGCTCTTAATTAGATAACTTCTATTTTTGATAGGCAGCAGCGTATTTTTTTCGAATTCATTAATGATCTCTTCAGCCAGGTTTCGTAGAGATGTGTTATCGTGACTGTCCACTTCCTCCTGAGAAGTTAACAACTGAATCGCTGTGAAATACTTTTCCACCTTGTCTTCTTCTGAAAATAATTCCTCCGCCAAATCTGAGGCGAGCTGAAATAATTCCTGACTCTCAAGCATTTCTTTCTGAGCAGCTGTAAAATGAAGGTCTTCGCTTTGACGACGGGCTCTCACAAATATAAGGTGGTAGATCATTTCCACCTTTCTGCTTTTCACAAGTTGAAGAGTTGTGCGACTCAAGAACTCTTCAATGATACGTTGTGTTTCCAGCATCTCTTCCTCTTTGTCCCATGATGTTAAGATCATCTCAATCATTTCTTTTCCAAGAGGCTGGGACAGAAGATAATCCATGCAGTAAATGGCGAACCTGCGCTTATCCATTTCATGACCTTCCAAACAATAGCCTTCCATTCTTTTGTAAACGAGCTGTACCTGCCACGTCTGACAGACTTCCTTCGCTTTTTTCACATCATTTAAAGCTGTGTTTTTACTTACTTTAAGCAGTGATTGATAATGATAGCTAGAAATGGCTTCCTTTTTAATGAAGGTATATAAATAAATCATGAATGGACGATCGTCCTCAGAAATAACGAGATCGTTTCCCCTCATGTCCAGAGCGGACTCTGTTTCTAAGAGTTCTTTCGTTTGATCATCCACAACAAACATTTGGTTTCTCATTTCAATTGGCGGCAGGTTCATACTGCTTAAAATGCTGTTCACCTTTTCTAAAAGATAATGAAATTGTCTTTCTGTCAGGTCCAGCTCCATCATGACCTCTGGTTTAGTAATTTGGTTATACTTTATGATCCTCTCGAGTAATTGATAGGATTTTTGATCTAGCAAAGGAAGAACCTCCATTTCTTACTTCTAAGTATAAAACGCTTACAAAGCGATCACAACAACATTCAAGCCCAATCTGTGTAAGCGTTTAAAACACAGATTGGGCTCTCTGCTACGTTGTTTTATTAGTATAACGACATTATACTTTAACTATTCTATAAATAGTTTCAAAACAAGGAGGCTTTTTAATGAACCCTAAAGCCATAGCGCTTGATATGGACGGCACGTTATTAAATTCTGAAAATAAAGTGACGAAAGAACTACTCTCGCTGCTTCAGAATGTCCAACAGGAAAAAGGTATTCGAATATTTATTGCATCCGGCCGGACCCGACTCGAAATAGAGGATGTTCTACCGTCAGAATTAAAACCTGATGGGATCGTTTCTGCCAACGGGATGGGATGCTACAGGGGAGAGGAGATTTTGTTCGAGCATAAATTAAACCCGGACCTCGTACGTCTTGCGGTTGATAAAGCACGTGAAAATCAATTGTATTATGAAGTTCATCCGCATAAAGGGGATCGAATCGCACGTAAAGAGGATAAAGAGGTCTTCGAAAATATAATAGGTGATTCCCGGCCGGATACGTTAATGGATAATGAATACCTTTCAAGAAAACAGGCAGTTGCTGAGGATATACACTGGGTCGACGATTTGTCTTACGAGGACCATGTGAAAGTCTACTTCTTCAGTATGGACCCGGGGAAAATAAAGGAATGGAAACAGACTTTAGAAACGTTCAAGGAAAGCTACAATTTTGCCGCCTTTTCTTCTACTCTGCATAATGCAGAAATCATGGACAGCGTTTCAAAAGCCGTCGGAATTTCGAAATTGCTGGAGGAATATCATATTGCTCCTGCAGATTTAATGGCGATAGGAGACGGGGAAAATGACTTGCCTATGCTTGAATTGGCTGGCTGCTCTGTCGCGATGCAGAATGCGGAAGACGTCGTGAAGCGGTCTGTTGATGAAGTAACCGAGTTAACTTACGAACAAAACGGGTTGTATGCTTACTTATCTGAAAAGCTATTTTAGGTTGCCCTATACATTGAAACCCCCGCTTCAATAAGTCGAAGCGGGGGTATTTTTCTATCATTCACGAGGCCGGATGATAAGACCTATATTAACTCTCCGCTGCCATGTCACCAGCCTCTTTTACCACTAGATGTTTCGTAGCCAGACTGACCACTACATATGCGATAAAGGAAAGAACGACAGGGAAGACAACACTGTGCAATCCAAACAACGACGTGTAAAAGACATCGATCACAATGTAGGAACCAATGCCGACGACCATCGAAGAAAGAGCTCCATATTTGTTGCCTGTCTTCCAGTACAGCCCCATCACGACGGGCCAAATGAACGTAGCTTCCAGCCCGCCAAAAGCAAAGAGATTCAGCCAGATTAATAGATCTGGAGGATTTAGCGCCATAAGAAACACTAAAATTCCTAATACAGCTGTCACGCCAAAGCTCATGCGTTTTACCCTTTGATAAGTGGCGTCTGGTTTTACGTAGTTGACGTAAATGTCTTTAACGACGGAAGAGCTGACGAGAAGCAGCAGGGAATCGACCGTCGACATGATCGCTGCCATGGGAGCGGCTAATACAATGCCGGCTACCCAGGGAGGCAGAACTTCCAGAGCGATTAACGGCATCACCGTATCGCCGACTTCAATGCCTGGAAGGATAGGACGTGCGAACACACCGATTAAGTGCATGTTCAACATAATAAAACCGACGACAAATGTCCCTATAATCAGTGCACGGTGCATCGCTCTTGAGCTTTTATAGGACATGGCGCGAACTGTTACTTGAGGCAGACCGACCACGGCCACACCGACAAGAATCCAAAAAGAAGATACATATGACGGCGTCAAGCTTCCCTCCGCTCCAAACGGTGTAATTAAATTAGGGTTCTCAGCCGTTAAGTCCGCCATAATATTGGAAATCCCGCCACCTGCAATAATCGTGGCAATAAGTAAAATCAACGTTCCGCCAACCATAACGACACCCTGGATCATATCGGTTAATGCGACAGCCTTAAAACCGCCAATGACAACATAAATAAGGACGGACACAGCAAAAATGAACAAAGCCGATGTGTAGCTGAGCCCGGTCAGCGACTCGATTAAACGAGCCCCGCCGACCCACTGCGCGGCCATCGCTGAAAAAAGGAAAATAATAATGCTGAAAGCTGCCGTTATGACGACCCACTTGCTTTGATAACGCCCTTTCAAAAAATCCGTCAGCGTTACGGCATTATACCTTCTAGCCATAATCGCAAATTTTTTCCCGAGAATCATGAGCACAAAATAGCCGGACACCACCTGTGCCATCGCCAGCAGCACCCAGCCTAACCCTTCCGTGTAAGCAACACCAGGTCCTCCTATGAAACTACTAGCACTTCCGTATGTAGCAATCATCGTCATTGCTAAAATAAATCCACCGAGCTGACGGCCGCCCAAATAATAATCCTGCATAAAATCGCTGCCCGATTTAGTCAGTGACCGACTCGCTATAAAACCTACAGCGAAAATAATAACTAAGAATAGAACTAAAGGAATAATAACAGCTGCATTCATGAGCGGTCCCCCTCCTCTTCATCGTCCAAAGGGACCTCTACAAAAAAGACTTTCACGACAAACGTGACCAGAGCAGCAATGAGTATAAAACCGACGATACAGCTGTAGAAAAACCACGAAGGAACTCCAAACACATAGCTATACTCCTCAGGAGGCCTGCTGCCAAGACCGTAGGCAAAAGCAAACCACCAAACAAAATTGATAACAGCCAGCCCAACGCCGATTAAAGCTTCGCGATTGGCAATTTTAAAACGGTAATCTTCTTGTGGGGGCATCTCGTCCCTCTCCCATTCTACTGATTTTCTTTATATTTAGAGAATTAACGACTGTTTTTGTAAAGATTCAACATTCATTGTATAACTATTTGGTCTTAAGTTCACTAAACAATTTTTACTCTTTTCCAGTGATTGACCTCTTGCTCTCTTACTCGTCCCATATACACTCTATTGTCCTGGACGTCCTGCCAAATAAAATAACAAAAAAATACACACCCTGCTTTCAGATGTGTATGGTAATCCTCTTATAGCAAACCTCTTAATTAATCTTTATTCAATACAAAAGCTTTATAACCTAAAACCCACTGAACCAAACGCCAATACCTGTCCCAATATAGTTACCTACTACATAACCAAGTGTACCCACTAAAAGAATGGGAACCACCAGTTTCGTCCAGCCCCTCGCAATCGCCATCGCAGCTGCTGTAGTTGGACCGCCAATATTTGCATTAGACGCCACAATTACTTCTTCTAAACTAAACTTAAAGATCCGTCCTAAGACAAAAGAAACGATCATATTACTCATCACGACAATAAATACAAACACCAGCAGTAACGGGGCATTCTGAAAAATAAGGGCAATCGAAGCAGGAATCCCAATGACGACAAAGAATATATAAATCAAATAAGTACCGATTTCCTGCGCTCCCCGTATTCCTTCAAAATATTTTGGAAACACAGTTACAGCAATCATCGTCAGAGTCGTCAACATTAAGTATCGATCACCTAAAATACCGTTCAACACAGTAGCTGGAATAGCAGCTTCCTCTCCTGCAGGAATGAGTTCAACAAATAAATCTGCTATAAAAAAAGAAACAGCTACTAGAGCAAATGAAGTACCAACAGCTAAACCAATATCCTGGAGTGACACTTCTTTTCGACCCCAGTAAGAAGACGCCTCCGTTTCATCATTCGCAGAATCACTAGTCGCAGCTTGCTCATCCATATAAGGTGTTTTGAACCTTTTTGTGAAAAATCCAATCGCCGGCAAAGCCATTAAGATAAAGAAATATAAAGCCATCATTAAATTATCAGCTACTACAGCAGAAGACACAAGCTCTCCAGGTGCCTCGAACTTAGTAGATAAAGCAGCAAAATTCACTCCACCGCCTATGTAAGACCCTGTCATCATCCCGCCGACCTGATCAAGACCAGGTACAACATCTTTCAAAAGAAAAAAACCTATAATCGCACCAGCCACTGTACCTGCAGCACTCAAGAAAAATAACAGTAATAACCGACCACTTTCATTCCAAATCTTTTTAATATTAGCTTGAAACAAAAGAAGCGGAATGGCCAGCGGCACAACATAATCCCAAACCGTGTCATACACTGGAGATTCTAAAGGGATGACGCCAACATTTGCCAAGATCATCGCCCCCACTAGAGCAATAATCGCACCTGAGAACTTCGAAGCCCACTTATAATTCTGTTCCAAATAAATACTGATCGCTGCCCACCCTGCAAGAAAAGCCCACAATATCCATACATCATTTGGCTGCACTAAACTATTCTCCACAGAACCACCTCCTGATTTGGTATATAATTCTAAGGGTTTTTTTGGGAATGAGCAACATCTTTAAACCGAAGTAATTGTTTATAAAGACGTGTATGTATTGTCTGTGTTTGAAGACGATTTGATTGAGGTAACAATCTCTGCTGGATAGTGGAAGACTTGATTCCAAGATAACCGCGGTTCGTTGCAGAGTTGAGAGTCAGGGGTGGTTGGGAAGCTGCGAGACTCCCGTCATCATAAAATTTTAAAATGCTGTTAGAGTTTCATTTAAGTCGTGTTTCAGGACATAGAATGAACCTGCGTTTATGTAGGCTAGATAAAGAATTACTATCTTATGATGATGGCGCGACAAATTCTACTTTTATTCGATCCGGATCTTCAAAGTAAACCGCATAATAATCCTCACCGCCCGCAAAAGGGTGCTGGTTTTCATATAAAATATTTATACCTCTTTCCTTAAGCATCGTTGTCATCTCATCGACTCTTTCACGCGAAGACGCGTGAAAAGCTAAATGATTCAAACCAGCCCTGCACCTGTGATAAGGGACATCCAAATACTTATTTTCTGCTTGGACAAATACTAAATACGTTTCTCCTAACTTCCAACTTTGTCCTTGTCCCCATTTTTGGTATGACTCGTAACCTAACTCTTCCAGGAACCAGCCCCAAAATGATTCTGATTTCTCTAAATTGGAAACATACAGTTCTACATGATGTAGTAAGCCCTCACCCATTGCAACTTCCCCTTCCTATAATTCATTCCATTTAAACAACGCCTGATATACATATACCCTTCTTAATTCTGGCTTTCAAGATATTCACCATTGCTTACGAATCATATATTATATGTATTACTTTAGAAGAGCCATATCAATAGTAAAATGACAGCTATTATACTCCAGAACACAGTCTGTTTATTTCTCAAACTATTTCCTCCTTAAGCTTGAAAATCGTCCTCGTTTATTGAAAAAGACGCTCCTCTTATTTTAGAGATGCCTCAGTTACTTTAGTTACCTTGCTTCAATTTAGATGCGAATGGTAATTGAAGAACTCGTTACCGAAAGAATACTGAATAAATTACAATCCCTGTTATTATCCCCAGAAAAAACAACCCGGCACGCTTCCAACCTAACCTGGACAGATTTTTCCCGTGCACACTAGTAGAGGGCTCGTTTACCTCATTAGCCTTTAGTTGATACTCGAATATAGAACAAACGTTTGTAAACAATCTTTGATATCCAGTAAAAAACAGCAGACCAAATCGCATATGATTTGGTCTGCTGTTCAAAATTTATTCCGATGCTTTATCAATAAAAAGATAAAGAAAGGCGCCCCGACCCCAGCCGTGAAAATCCCCGCAGGTATATCACTCGGATAAAAAGCCGTCCGCGCAACGATATCAGCTAAAAATACGATCAATCCGCCAATAAAGCCAGCTGAAGGAAGCAGATAAGAAAAAGAACGACCTACCAGCAGGCGTGCGATATGCGGGGCGACTAATCCTACGAAGCCGATGGTGCCTACGATAGAAACAGCTGCTCCGGCAAGCACCACACTGCTTAACAACAATACGAGGCGGTGCTTTTGCACACTCAGGCCGAGCCCGGCGGAAGTATCATCGCCCAGTTCCTGCACATTGAGAATAGCTGAATACATAATGATTAACGGTACAATGAGAAGCGCCCACGGCAGTAGTAAACGCAGGCCTTCCCATGATGCTCCATAGATGCTTCCTGTCATCCAGATGTAAGCCTGACTTGCCGAATAATCAGGGACCATCGTTAGAATGAGCATCGTACCGGCTTGCATCGCGGCCGATATGCCGATGCCGATCAGCACCAGCCGGATAGGCGTGACGCCTTCGTTCCATGAAATGACGTAGATGAGCAGTGAAGCCAGTAAGGCACCTGCGATGGCTGCAAAAGGAAGCCACTGAATGCCGAACGTATCCTGGAAAAAGCTGATGTAGCTTACTGCCGCTACGGCCGCTCCTCCGGTAATTCCGATAATATCCGGAGAAGCTAATGGGTTACGCACGATTCCTTGAAGAATCGCCCCGGCTATCCCTAAACAGAAACCAGCCAGCAGAGATACGGCAGACCTTGGAAATCGCAGCGTATTAATGATAAATTCATTCCCTACATTTCCTATTCCAAATACGGACTGTCCGATTTCCACGGGACTAAAGAAAGGATCTCCAAATCCGGGTCCTGAAAAAAGAGCGGAAACGGTGAGCGCCATTAGAAGAAAGGTTATGATCAGAGGCTTTACATCAATTTGAAAGGATATCGTATTTTTTTTACTGCGAATGTTAAATTGTCTTCCCATACTAAAACTCCCTTCTCAACAGCCCTCACCTTTTCGTTAAACCATAGCGTGCGATATAAATAAAAAACGGCGTTCCAATCAATGCTGTCATAATCCCTACAGGTATTTCCTGAGGCATAATCAGCAATCTCGCTACTACGTCCGCACTGACGAGCAAGGATGCTCCAAGTACCGCACATAAAGGAATGAGCCAGCGGTGGTCCGGACCGAAAATCCCCCTTGTGATGTGCGGCACGACTAACCCGATAAAGCCGATGGCACCGGCTATGGATACAGAGCTCCCGGCAAGAATAATGACGATGACGCCGATCGCTATTTTTAATAGAGTCGTTTTCTGTCCTAGGTTTTTCGCCACATCTTCTCCCGTCGCAAACACATTTAACGCATTCCCCATAAACATCGACACACCAACAGCTACGACGATAAAAGGGAGGATCGGATAAAGCATGTCGAGCGACCGGCCGCTGATTGAACCAGTCAGCCAGAACAGGACTTGCTGCAGACCGTTCTCATCTAACACAAGCATCGCCTGCGTCATCGATGAAAACAAAGCACTGATCGCCGCTCCAGCTAACACCACTTTTACAGGAGTCATCCCTTCCCTGCCAAGCGAACCAAGCATAAATACGATGACTCCAGCCAAAGTTGCTCCCAGCAGCGCCATCCACATAATTTGAACGAGCGAAGTAAAAGAAAACAAGGTAATCGATAACACGACGAAAAACAGGGCTCCCGCATTGATTCCGAAAATGCTCGGGGAAGCAAGAGGATTGCCTGTTAACGCCTGCATTAACGCTCCCGCGATAGCAAGGCATGCACCAATCACACTGCCTAGTACCGCCCGTGGCAGCCGCTCTTCTAAAATAACAAGCTGGTTAATAGAAGAAGAGTTAAAACTAGTAAATGCCTGCACGATATCGTCCACTACAATCGCTGTCTGGCCAAAATATAAGCTTGAGAGAAAGGCAGAAAGGAAGAGAAGTACGGCGATCGCAGCCCCTATGATTTTTGAAAGGTTTGTTTTTAGTAAGTAAGACATAATCAGCCGTTATCCTTTGACAGACAGAAAAAGGGAGATTCCCCCCTCCTTCTAGTCGTTATTTTCTTCTAAGTCGTAAATCTCGTACAAGTCGTCCAGCATATGGTTCGCAGCTAAATAGCCGCCGGCGCTGTTCCACGTTACTTCATCTACATTATGGACATTGTCATTTTGAACCGCATCAAGCTCCTGCCATAGAGGGTGACTTGTCCAATCTTCATACGTCTGCTGAATTTCGTCTTTTTCCGTTCCAGAATTAAAGTTGAAAATAACATCCGCATTCATTTCAGGAATACTTTCTTTAGACGTCAGCTTCACGCCCCACGTATCCTCTTTGTGATTATCCGGACGATCAAAGCCGAGCTCATTTAGAATTCCACCGCCAAAGCCTGTGTAGAATATTCTCGCATGATCCGCGCGGAAATTCGTAATGGCCGCTTCGACAGGAAAATGACCTTCAGCTTCCATTTGAGATGTAAAGTCTTCTACTCTCTCGTCCCATTCATTGAGCAGCTCATCCGACTCTTCCTCTTTACCAAGCGACTGTCCCATGAGATCAACCGTATCTTTCCATCCATAGATCTCATCGATCATCACCGTAGGAGCAATTTGCGAAAGCTGATCATAAATATCTTCGTGACGGTCTTCATTGGCAAAGATAACGTCCGGTTCCTGCTTAGCAACTTCTTCTAAGTTAGGCTGGGTTTCTTCCCCAAGTTGATCTACACCTTCAAGGTCATCCCGCAAATATTCATAAACAGGCTTCTCTACCCATGACTCGACAATCGCAACAGGCTCAACATCTAAAGCTACGGCAGCATCATTAGCTCCCTGAAAAAGGGATACCACACGTTCTGGCTCCCCTTCAATTTCTGCCGTACCCATCGCATGCTCGACTTCGCGAATTTCTGAATCACCTGATTGATCGTCTGTTTCGCCTGACGTTTCATCGGAAGAACTCCCGCACGCCGATAATACGAGTGATACTAAGAGCAGACTTCCGACTCCCCATTTATTTTTCATCATGTTAAACGCTCCTTTTTGTCAATAACTGTTAGTTTATCTTCAGCTTTCGTTCTTTCTTTAGCTTCTGGAATTTCTTCAGGATATCCCATATGGATAATCCCTACGATTTTTTCCCCTTCTTTAACCCCGATATCTTCACAAAACGAGCTGGAATTTATGTACTGGTTGGTCTTCCAGATCATTCCGAGCCCTTGCTCCCAGCCGAGCAGCTGAAGGTTTTGAATCAAAGCGCTTGTTGCTGCAAAATCTTCCTCCCATATCTTCTTCTTCTCACTCTCTTCCATCACAACCACTAAGTGAGCAGGGATATGGCGGTACCTTTCAATCAGCTTGTCTGGATTCTTCGTCGACAACTTGCCGCGCTCACACTCATTCTGCAGTGCGTCAACGATCGTCTCTTTCCCTTCATCCATAAACAACATGAAGCGCCAAGGTTCCCTGACACCATGATTCGGAGCCCAAACTGCATCGTTTAATAAATCAACGACAAGCTCTTGATCAACCGGAGTACTTTTAAATTTCTTGATGGAACGTCGACCCTTCACCACTTCGACTAATTGACTCTCTTCAACTTTCAGCATTTGCCCACCCCTATTTAGTAATGATAATCATTTTCAACGAAAAATAATAAAAAAAATAACCCCGGTTCGAGGATATTTTCATTTTAAAGAGTAACTGATAACGGTTCTCATTATATACAAATAGGAGAAAAGTTGCAACCAATTATCAGAAAAATTTTTTCAGGAACCCGTCTGTTCGAGGAATTACTGCTGGTAATTAATAGAAGTTCCGATAAATGGAACTAATGAATGAATTCAACTATGATGAACACAAGAACCAGCCACATAAGGAGGACTGTTTCATTTTGACTAACAAAATATACCTCTTTTCCTACGAAACCTCAGGAAAAAAAGAACGAACCGAAGCCTGCATAAGCGAACGCCTCTCCAAATTATATGACGTGAAACAGGTTCACAAAGGCGTATATTTGATTAAAACAATCGATGAAGTCAGCCTGTTCGAAAAATACTTGAGAGAATGTTTTGACAGGAAAGATACTTATTTTATCGTAGAGATTACTGAGCAGAAGAAACGTTTTATAAATACATCTTCGACCGATATTAACAGTTGGATGGAGAATATTTAATAAGAGGGTTAACTTCGTAAAAGTATAAAAAAGATGAGGCCTCAAAAATCAATTTAAAGCCTCACCTTAGATTATTATTAAATTACATAAGTGTACTAAAACAATTACCAATTATCCCACATCAAACCCCTGAATAAGCCATAAACCCTCCGTCTACTGGTATAGTAACTCCAGTTACAAATCCAGACATGCTATTATCTGCCAACCAGAGTAATGTGCCCAGCAAGTCTTCTGGATTTCCAAACCTTTTCATAGGAGTATGGCTGATAATTTTTTGAGAACGTTCTGTTAAAGAACCATCTTCATTGGTAAGCATCTTCCGGTTCTGATCGGTAAGGAAAAACCCGGGAGCAATGGCATTAACTCGAATACCAACTTCTGACATATGTACAGCAAGCCATTGTGTAAAGTTATTAATCCCAGCTTTTGCTGCACTGTAAGCAGGTACTTTTGTCATTGGTGAAGGTGCACTCATCGAGGACATGTTAATAATAGTCGCACCTTTACGATTTATCATTTTTTCTGAAAAGACTTGAGTTGGTATAAATGTTCCAACTAGGTTCAAGTTGAATACAAATTGAAATCCTTCTGTCGTCATATCAAAAAAGGTAGATACGTCGTTATTAGACAAGTCTTCTTGTTTCAGTGTTTCGTTATTTGTTGTTCCGTCCGGGTGATTGCCCCCTGCTCCGTTGATGAGGATGTCACATATTCCAAATTCAGCTGTTATAATTTCTTCTGCTCGGCGAACACTTGATTTATCCAATACGTCACAGGGTAAAGCTAAAGCTTCGCCTCCTTCTTCCTTAATCGAGTGCTCAACTTTTTCACCAGCTTCTTTGTTACGGTTCAAAATAGCTACTTTAACACCCTGTTTCCCTAGCTCTTTAGCCATCGCACTGCAAAGTACGCCGCTCCCTCCAGTAATTACAGCTACTTTACCTTTTAAATTTCCGTTGTCTAGTATCATTTAAAATTATTCACCCTTCGTATTGCGTTGTAGTGAGTCCCATATGCCCCATAGATACATAATTCCTAACCCTCGATCATATAGTCCATAACCTGGCCTACACGTTTCACCCCAAATATGCCTTCCATGATCCGGTCTTACATAGCTATTAAATCCACTTTCATGATAAGCTTCCACTACTTTATAAATATCAACAGAACCGTCTTCCGTGCGGTGCGATGTTTCAATGAAATCACCATTATCATAGGTTCTTACATTTCTAATATGAGCAAAGTGAATTCGGTCCGCAAATTGTTTTATTATATCTGGTACATTGTTTTCAGGATTTGCTCCTAATGATCCACTGCATAGAGTTATACCGTTATACGGATCATCAACTAGTCTTATGAATCTTTGTAAATCTTCTTTATTCGTTATAATTCTAGGTAATCCGAATACAGACCATGGTGGATCGTCGGGGTGAATCCCCATTTTAATATCGTTAGCCTTAGCCACAGGTATCACCCGTTCTAAAAAGTATTGCAAGTTACCCCAAAGGTCTTCCTTCGTTACTTCTTTATACTGTTCGAATAGAGAAGACAGCTGTTCAAGCCTCTCAGGTTCCCATCCAGGCATTGTGAATTTTGAGTTTTTTGATATTGTGCGGACAAGTTCATTAGGATCCATGTTTTGTATTTTTTTATTCTCAAAAAAGAGAGCAGTAGATCCATCTTCCAATTCTTCATATAAATTTGTCCGTGTCCAATCGAATACAGGCATGAAATTGTAGCAAATTACTTTCACTCCAGCTTCAGCTAATCTTTCAATGGTTGTAATATAATTGTCTATATAGTAATCCCTAGTAGATCGTCCCAGTTTTATATCTTCGTGCACATTGACACTTTCTACGACTTCTATGTGCAGGCCTTGACTTTCTGCTTGCTCTTTTACTTCGACAATTTTATTCTCCGGCCAAACTTCTCCAGCAGGAACATCATGAAGCGCCCAGACAACCCCTTCTACTCCCGGAATCTGATTTAAATGTTTTAATGGGATAGCATCATTACCTTCTCCGAACCATCTCATAATCATTTTCAAAGTTTCTTCACCACACAATTATAATTAGTTGAATTATCAATCCATCACATTTTTATAATAACTTTTCGAACTCCGGAGGGAGCTTCATTCATCAGGTGGAATGCTTCTTGAACTTCACTAAGCTCAAATTGATGACTAACTAGATCCTTTGCATCTAATTGTCCTGAGTTAAATAAATTAATGACCTTTGGAAATTGATTCGTTTGGAGCCTTGAACCGCAAATAGACAGCTCCTTTTTCGTAATATTCACTTGAGAAAAGCTTGATAATTCTTTTGCAAATCCAAGTAAAACAACACGAGCAGCAACAGAAGTAACTTCAATAGCCTGTTCTACTGTTTTTGAAGTTCCAACCGCATCAATCACCACATTGGCACCCATGCCTTTTGTCCACTCAAGTATTTGCTCCTCTACTGTAGAAGTGCCAGGATTAATAATTCTATCTGCACCCCAGCCTTTTGCAAAAGCCAACCTTTCTTCATTAAAATCTGAGATTGCAACTTTTGCACCGGCCTGCTTGGCCATTTTCAAACAACATAAACCTATAGGGCCAGCTCCGATAATAAATACTTGGTCTTCTTCTTGAACGTTGCCCCTAAAAATGGCTTGAGCACCTATAGTAAAAGGTTCGATTAAAGCAATTTCTGACCATCCTAATTTATTATCCACGGGATGGACTAAAGATTCAGGAATAGTCATGACTTCTCGTCCACCTCCGTCTCTATGCACTCCGTAAACTTGAACATTTTCACAAATATTAGGCCTGTCTTTTTTACAGGCATAACACTCACCACAATAAGTCATAGGTTCAACCACTACTCTATCTCCAATAGAAAGTTTAGTAACTGAATCACCAATTTCCACCACTTCACCAGCTACCTCATGTCCTACTACTCTTGGGTAAGTAGCAAACGGGTTCTCTCCATGTAAAATATGCATATCTGATCCGCAAATCCCCATGGCTTTTAAACGTATCTTCACATCATTTGCATCTTTTATAGTCGGTTCGTCCATTTCTACAATCGTTAAGCTGCCAGGTTCTTTTACTTGAATCGCTTTCAAAATATCTTTCTCCTCTCTTTAATCAAATAAACTAGGTAAGAAAAGTGTCAATTGCGGGATAAAGCTAACAAGTAGCAATACTAGTAGACTCACACCTAAAAAAGGAAGAAGAGCAATAGAGGCGCGTCCAAGAGATACTTTACCAATACTTGAAGCTACAAATAAACAGACACCAACAGGCGGTGTAGATAATCCAATCATTAAATTTAATACCATTAAAACACCAAAATGCACTGGATCCATTCCAATATGTGTCGCTACAGGTAATAATACTGGAAATAAAATGACTAATGCCGCGATCGTCTCCATAAAGGTCCCTACAAATAGCAGCAATAGGTTAAGTAAAAGAATGACAACTATAGGATTTTCCGAAATGGATAAGATCGTGTCTGCTACAAGTTGAGGAATTTGTTCACTGACCAGAACCCATCCGAATAAATTAGCAAATCCTACTAATATCATAATTCCTGCAGTACTGACCATAGAATTTAAAATAACTTTTGGAATCATTTTCAATTTTAAGTCTCTATAAACAAACAACCCAACAATTAAGGCATAGACTACAGCAACTATAGAAGCTTCAGTTGGTGTGAAATAACCACTTAGAATTCCGAATAGAATTACGACTGTCATCATAAGAGCCCAGAAAGCTCCTGAGAATGACTTTATAATGACAGAAATGTGCTGCCGCTCTCCTTTTGGATAGTTTCTCTTTTTAGAGATCGCGTATGTCATTATCATTAGAAACACTCCAAGTAATATCCCGGGAATGGTTCCAGCTAAAAAGAGATCACCGATTGAAACCGTTGCTAGTGTTCCTAAAATGATCATAGGTAAAGAAGGAGGGATAATTGGTCCTATAGTAGAGGATGACGATGTAACTGCTACAGCGAAGGAAGCATCATATCCTTCTTTTTTCATAGCAGGAATCATAACCGACCCAATACTTGCTGTGTCAGCAAGTGCCGTACCGGATATACCAGCAAAACCCATGGACGACCCTACATTAGCCAGCCCTAATCCCCCTCTAATATGACCGACGATATTATTTGTGAATTTAATGATGCGTTCAGTAATTCCTCCAGCATTCATTAAATTACCAGCCAAAATAAAACCGGGAATACACAGGAGGGTAAACGAATTTATTCCACCGAACATTTTTTGTGGAATAATATTTAAAGGTATTTCTGCTATTAGTATATAAATGAGTGAAGAAATCCCTAAGCTGAACGCAATCGGTACACTTAGAAATATTAGTAATAGAAAAGAGATAAATAGAATTAATGCCATCATGATTCAACACTCTCCTTCTGCTTTCCCTTTAATAATTCATAGATATTCACGAAACTATATAATGTCAGAAGTGAAAATGTTAAAACCATACTTAAATTGACATAATACATTTCAACCTGCATTGTTGCGGAGGATTGATTTGCGCCAAGCAAAGCAAATTCATAGGAGTAGTAAATTAAGAAACCAGAAAATAACCCAATTACCAAATAAATTAAAGAATCTACATATTTTCTAATTTTATTTGGAACCAAATCTAATAATAAATCCACCCTTACATACTCTCTTCGCTCCATTGCCACTGGAGCACCAAACGCAATGGAATAAACAAATAAAAACCTTGAAAGTTCTTCCGTCCAGACAATGGAAATCGGAGTATAGCGAGCAATTATTTGAATTAATACGATTATCACAAGAGCAGAAAAGGTAAGGATAGTCAAAGTTTTCAGCAATTTACTTATAATATTTACAGGATTCATGTATCTCACCCTTTTGCATTTTAATAGAGGTAAGCAACTCCTTTTTCCAAAGAAGCTGCTTACCAATGTTTTTTTACTCTTCCCCAGCTTCTACGATCCTGTTATATAGATCTAATTGAACTTCATCGAGGCTGCTTTCAATTCCCGGCTGCATTTTTTCAGCAAAAGCTTCTTGGTCTACTTCCACAAATTCCATGCCATCTTCTTTTAATTGCTCTTCAATTTCGTTTGTTTCAGTTTCATATAAATCCATTCCAAAAGCCTGGGCTTCTTCAGCAGCTTCTTGAACGGAGGCTTGCATATCTTCATCCAGCTCTTCCAGCTGACTGTTTCCAACAACAACATATATCCAGGAGTACACGTGCTCAGTAACGTTCACATAATCTTGAACTTCAGCAAAACCTGCACTTTGAATTAGATCCACCGGGTTTTCCTGACCATCTATAACACCTTGCTGTAATCCTGTAAAAACTTCACTAAAATCCATTACTTGTGGTCTAGCTCCTGCTTCTTCCCAAGACTCCATGAACAAAGGTACGTTGGGGACTCGCATTTTAAACCCACTTAAATCATCTGGAGATTGGATTTTTTCATTGGATGTAAGGTTACGAGGTGCCCGTGCATGATAATAAAGTGGAGTTACACCTACGTTTTCTTTAACACTGCTTTCAATTTCTTCTCCTATTTCCCCTTCCACGACTTTCTGCATATGATCTTGACCGTTAAACGCATATGGTACCGCCATCAGTGCGGCTTCAGGTGCCCAATTTGCCATTGTTTCACCGGTAATTGTCATATCAACTGTTCCTGCCTCAATTCCATCGATAACTTCAGTTTCAGATCCCAATTGTTCGTTCGGGTAAATTTCAATTTCTAATTGACCATCTGTTTTTTCACTAACAAGTTCAGCGAATTTTTCAGCTGTTTTATTCCATTGGTGATCTTCATTTGATAAGTGCCCCAGCTTCCAAGTGATTGTATCACCTGAATCTCCTGAACCAGATGACTCTTCATCCCCGCCGCATGCAGCTAACAACATTACTAACATAGAAACAAACAATAACAATAGTTTCTTTTTCATTTGTATTTCCTCCTTAATATGTAATTATGAATTCAAATAATTGTAAATGCTCTCTGGTAAGGGAATACCCTCCTTTTTATTTGTCTCCTCTTTCAATTGCTCTGGTTCACCTGGAACCATAACGGAAGAGAAACCATCTGCAGGTTTTACTGCATGTAATTCATCTATCATTTGATCAATATTGTTCAAAAATTCTTCTTTCTCAATAAATAAGCCAGGGTTTATCGTCACAATTACATGACTCAACTCTCTATTATTCTTATAGTCTCCATACATGGTAGATATTTTTGGTCCAAAAGCTCCTCCAGTTAACACCCCGGTCATTACATCAACTACTAAACCAAGACCAAAACCTTTAGGTCCTCCAAAAGGAAGCAAATTCTTTAATAGATTAGGGTCTGTGACAGGATTTCCGTTTTCATCAACTCCCCAATTATCAGGAATTTCACTGCCAGTTTCTCTAGCATGCAATACCTTACCTAAAGCGACATTACTTGTGGCCATATCTAAAATAATCGGTCGATGTTCATTAGCTGGAAAACCATAGGCTATTGGGTTAGTACCGAAGTAAGGCTCTGCTCCTCCGAAAGGAACTACTGCACTATCAGTATGTGTCATAATCATACTAATAGTATCTTCTTTGGCTGCTTGTTCCGCGTAATAAGATAGCGCTCCACAGTGGCTGCTATTAACTATTCCAACAATGCCTATCCCATTATCTTTTGATAATTTAATCGCTTCTTTCATTGCTTCCTTTGTGATTACGTGACCCATGCCATTATCACCATCAAATAAAGCAGCTGATGATCCTTTTTTGGTAATATTGAAATCAGGATTTGCATTCATCCCTCCTTCAAGCATCCTTTTAACATAATGCTCCGTTCGTAATACACCGTGTGAACTTACACCTCTTAAATCTGCATGAACTAAAATGTCAGCAACAATACTTGCATGCTCTTTATCAACTTTCGCTTCCGAGAGCTTATTTACAACTAATTCCTTCAGTTCTTCTTGATCGATAGTAATGTTCCCCATAATATCTCCCTTTCATTAAAAAGTAACTGTTTCCAAAAAATAGTACCATCCCGATATAAATCGCTTACATAGAACCTCAAAAAAAAGTTTTCCGACACCTCACCTACTAAACCCTTTTTTTGAATTCCATTTTGTGAACTAAAAGTGCAGTAACTATACAAGTTCCTAAATCGTTTTACTAAATCGGTTTAGTAAAACGATTTAGTGAAAGTGTAACATAATGAAAGCGCTTTTAAAATATAATTATGAATTTTTTTGAAATTTTAGATTTAAAATTCCAATTGTGACATAAAACGACAAAATACTATCTTTTAAAAATTACTATTAGATTAACAATAAAATTCCCAAAACCTCCTCACTAAACGACAAAATACGCTCAAAGTGGTTTATCCCCCAACAAGATAGGTTATAACTATACCATCACACAAACCAAGAAGCCTTCACGACACACGAAGGCCCCAGGAAAGGAAAGAGGACCTATGACTACACCACAAAAAATCGTCGATCGTCTAATTCACTTTACCGTTGAGGCCTATAACGACAGCTATGATTCCGTAAAGATTCAGAAGCTTCGTCACGATTACGAGTGTGCTCTCGGGAAAGCGATCCAAATGTATAAAGAAGCAAATGAAGATATCCGCCCAGAAGTAAAGCGCTACAATGAACTTATTTTAAAAATTAAAATGATTTTCCAACATAACTGCTGCGAGACCGTCGAGGAAATCCTCGCTCTGGATGAGAAGCTGCGAGCTAGTAATAAAGCTTGTCCGGACGCACCGGTCCAGAATCATCCGTACGAGATCGTCGACCGCTTGCTATACTTAACGGCTGAAGCTTATAATGACGCGCCCTCTTCCAAAGCTCAGCAAAAGCTGAAACATGATTATGAATGTGCAATAGAAGATGCGGTGGAAATTTATAAGAAGTCGTACTATAAGATGCGTCAGGAATCGGTTCGATACAATGAATTCAGGGAAAAAGTGAAGCAGTTCTTCGGGCAGAATGACTGCGAACATGTCGAGCGTATCCTTACGTGGGACGAGGACTTGCATGATGGCATCAGCATCCGAAGAAGCCATGGCTATATCAAATAAAAAAACACTCCAATCTGGAGTGTTTTTTTACGAGCGATTATGTATGGACGATAGTGCGTAAGTTTAAACAAATTCAATTCGACACCACTTCTTTTTGTCTCACTAAACCAACAAGCACGTACCCAAAAGTCACAACCACACTCGAAATCAAAGAAATATTGATAGGACCGCTCCCTACTTCCATACTGCTGCTGACCATTTCTTTTTGTCCGTTCATTTCTTCATAAGTTACTTCGTTTTTCTTCAGCAAATGCCATCCTTCTCCTACACTCTCGCCCTCTGCGACATCAATAGACATCGTATATACGCCTAATAGGCCGAAGCTAACGAAGAAACTGAGCAACAGCACTATACTTGATCGCTTCATCCAGTTCATCACGCCACCTCCCCATGCATTTCGGCTAACTTTTGAACTCATCTTATCATAAAATAAATAAACTCCCTGCACTATTATCCTTAAAAACCCAAAATCCAGTTACTAGATTCGTCTTTTCCACGCAAGGCCTCGTCACTCCATACAAAATATCTGTTACACTATACATATAAAAATAAGGTTTATAGGAGCTGAGATCGTGAAGAATTGGGCGTTTGTTTCCGACTTTGATGGGACAATTTCATTGAAAGACTTTTATTGGATCGTGATTGAGAAATACTTTCCTGAAGGGGAAGAGCTGTTTAAGAAGTGGAAAGCAGGCGAGATGAAAGATATCGAGTTTTTAACGACTGTCTTTTCTTCAATCGACCAGGATGAACAGCAGATTATTGAAGATATCCGGCAGATTCCTATTGATTCTTACATCCCTGAGTTTATAAAAACGGTTCAAAACCATGGCGGCGACTTTTATATATTAAGTGCAGGTACTGATTATTACATTCATCACATTTTAGAAAAATATGATATTAAACAGGTGACTGTCTTGTCCAACGAGGGATACTATCAGGATAAAAATGTACATATGAATTTAGATCCCGAGCATCGTCATTTTTCTGAGCGGTATGGGATCGACAAGTCAAAAGTGATCCAGGACCTTAAGAAAGAGTATGAGACGGTCCATTTTGCAGGTGACAGTGAGCCGGATTCCCATCCTGCGGTTTATGCTGACCTCACTTTTGCAAAAGATGCTCTACAGGATATTCTGAAAGAAAAGCATATCCCTTTTATCCCTGTAACAACGTTTAAAGAGATCGAAGCCGAACTAAAAAGAAAAGGATTTCTTCCTCATGTCTAATCCCATTACGAATATCCCTATCCCGGCGATATTGGAAATTGACAATGGCATCATTTTTCAGCTTGAGGATGTTCTAAAAAAACACGGATTTAAAAAAGTACTCATCATCTTTGACGACTTTACGTTTGAACATTATGAAAAGAAAGTGAAACATTCATTCTCCAGTATAAAAGCGGATACGCTGCTCATAAAAGAGAATCTGGATATCAAAGATTTAATCTCCAAAGCCTTTACGCTTGAAACATTCGATGTGATCATCGCTATTGGCGGAGGGGCTGTCATAGATTATGGCAAATATATCGGATTTTCAAGAAACACACCTTTTATTAGCGTACCTACCTCGGCTTCTAACGATGGGTTTGCCAGCAGTAATTGCTCCTTATCGATTGAAGGCAAGAAAACGACCGTTCCAGCAAAAATTCCATACGGCATTATCGCGGATCTCGATATTATAAAAAATGCTCCACATAAATTTATATTAGCGGGGGTCGGCGATTTGATGTCCAACCTGACAGCTCTTTATGACTGGGAGTTTGAAGAACATCATGAAGTAGACCGTGTAAACGCATTTGCATCGATGCTGAGCAAAAAAGCGGTAAATAGTTTCATTCGAACCCCTATGGAAGATATTAAAACCCCTATGTTTTTAAAAGAGCTCGTCAGCTCCTTAACGATGGGAGGGGTTGCCACAGTCATTAGCGGAAACAGCGCACCCATTAGCGGATCAGAACACCTGATTTCACATGCACTTGATAAATATGCAGAAAATCATCACATGCATGGGATTCAAGTAGGCATCGCCACTTATATTATGGCAAATGTTCAAGGCCATCGTGCGGAGCGGATGCACAAAGTATTCAGCCGAACTGGCTTTTTCGACTATGTACCCTCTTTACACATGACCACAGCTGATTTTAAACAAGCGATTGAAAGAAGTCCTCAAATGAAACCGCACCGCTATACTTATTTGCATGACGAGGACTATCGAGAGAAGGCATTGAATTTTTTAGAGACTGATCCAATTTTACAGGAAATTCTATTATAAGGAGAGGGCGGCTGCTCTTTCCTTTTTTAAAATGGTACTGGTGATTTTCAGTGTTGATATTATCCATATTAAAAGGGCTACTCCCAAGATAACTCATATTAACTATTCTTAAGAAAAAAGTCACTCTACTCTTAAGCAATTGCACTCAATTCATGAAGACTAGATTTCGAGATATATCTTGAGGTGTTCTCTTCTTTAGCTCACGGAAGAATAAAACTAAACCGTGTTTTTCTAAGAAAGCGAGTACTGATAGAACTTTCTATCGACTTGTAATAAGGGGAAATTTTCAGGTAATTCATTTACACCTATACTTGTAAAACCATTCTTTTCATAAAATCTATGTGCTGCTAAAAATTGCGGTGTGGTTCCAAGATACACTGTTTTTATTGATTTTTCTTCAACCCATTTAATTGCTTTGTTTAATAATAGACTTGCAGTTTTAAACATTGCCCCTCTGAATTCTTGATCTACAAACATCTTTCTTAATGCAACTTGGTTGTTTCCTATATCTAAAAGACTGATTGTACCAACAACTTTATTGTTATAAACAGCTATCCAAAAGTTGCCCTTACCCGTCTGATAAAAATCTTCTATGGTGTACAAGTCGGGTTGGTCTCTTTTAGTTATAGGTATGTTGTATTCTTTTTGCTGAATATGAAGAATTAAATTTACGACTTCTGCTTGATACTCATTAGTATACTGTTTCACAATAGGACTGTTACTCATAATTTCACACCGCCTTCATATAAACTACTGTTTAATTTCAAAACAAAATACCTCTTCAGGTACTCCCTCAATCCATTACGCTCTTCCATTAGTGAAAAAGCGATCGGAAAATCGCCCCCTTTTCGTGAAGACTCGAATCCGAGATATTCTCGAGTTGATATTAAACTAAAGCATCTTTTACTTGAATAAGCCGATTAGCTACTACTTATTGATAATTTCCTCACAGCTCCAATTCATTTCTAGTATTTATTCGGTGGACAAACATTGCAATAATACCAATTGGAACTCCGAATACAATATATATGATCATAACTGGAATGATTCCTTCGATTGTCATAGTGTTATTTAAAATGATAACACTAAGCATAAATAATGTGATGAAAGTAAAGAACAAGCCTAATCCTTTACTTTTTCTATGAAAAGCAGATATTCCAGACACCAACACATTCGCTGTTATTAAACCCAAAATAAGTTGAATGAACGGTTTTAATAATAAATCGTCATTTTGCGTAATTAAAGCAAAACTAACAAAAAGCGTAGTAATAACTCCAACAAATATAGAAAGTATTGTTTTGTTTAACAAGTAATCTCTCCTTTTTTTATTCGAATTTCTTTATGTTTATCTTTAATAAACCTGCTTCGTTAGTGAAAAAGCGATCGTCCATATTGGCCAATCGCCCCCGTTAGTGTAATAAGATATTTGAAAATATTTTAAAGAGCATTACCTATAAAAACAATGAACCCTGCCACTACTATGCCTATACCATTTAAAGACACACAGAGATATTTCAAATTAAGTTGAGCTTTCTGTGAAATGCTTAATATGCTTAATACAAAGAATAGAATATATGCAACTAATAAGTATGTGAATGGGTTTGCATATGTTACGTAGTAATTTACATTTGCTCTTGAAAGAAAATTAAATATCCAGCCTCTAAAAGGATCCAGCATTAAAGCTATAAAAGACAAAAAAGACAAAAAGGTTCCTAAGTACGTTGCTTTAGTTATATAACCTTTCATTTTATTCCTCCTATAAAAAGGGTATTAGACACCGTCCCATATACATTCTTGTCAATACCCATCAGTTCCCAACAAAACTTACTTCTTGATAATTTGTTTAATTTCTCAACCAACAACAAAACCCAAACTGTCATATGGTCTTATTAACTCAGAATTGAGGCTTCAACACCCCTTCCAACAATAGGAAAAGATGAAGAACTCAGGACAAAAACATATTTAGTTATTACCCCCGTTTGCTTAACAAAGTCCCCTCAATATTTATTTGATTTGCTCCGCCAACTCTAAAATAATCCCTTCTGGCCCACGAACGTAGCATAATTTATATGCGTTTTTGTAGTTTTGTATCTCACCAAAAAGTTCCGCGCCTTTCTTTTTCAATTTGGCAACAACGGCTTCGATATCTTCAACAGCAAATGCAATATGTCGCATACCCAAAGTATTTGCAGACGATTGCTGTATACCTTTTTTATCTGACGGCGTATGGAATTTAACCAGTTCCAAAGTTGCCTCGCCGTCTGGCACCCCTAACATTACAACCGTCTCTCTAACGTCATTTAGCCCAATTATCCGTTCCACCCACTCTCCTTTCACCTCTGCTTCCCCTAGCACTTCAAGTCCAAGGTCTAGAAAAAAGGCTTTAGCTGCAGGAAGATCATTTACGATAACACCCACATGATCTATTCTATGGATCTTCATATCTTACCCCTCCTATATCACATATGTCTCCTAAAGAATTTATTCTTGATTGCTTCAAGCTTCTCCTCTTTATTCCACAAAAAGGACATATCCTTTCTGTAAAATATCTCCGAATTCAAGTCTTCAACTAACCTGCCTCTTATCTTTAAGACTCAGTATCGATATATATACCCATTAATTAAAAAAGATGGTTTATTTCGTGAAGATAGATAACCTAAATAAGAAAAAGCCCTGCAGAGAATACCCCCTCTACAGGACCTTTCCGAAAACTATCTAAAGTGGGGGCAGGTACCATCACTTGATAGATGGAAAATAAAAAAAGTCTGGTTCCACTGTATGATGGCACGAAAAGAAGCGCACTACCAACAGATCCCTCTTGGTAATGCGCCATCCTTCAGTTCTCTAACGCACCCGGGGACTGACCCCAAAATCGACCCCAAAATCCTGCTATTTACTGAATAATGCGTTTCTTGTTTTTGGCCCGACAATACCGTCAGCCACTAACCCTTTCGATGATTGAAACTTTTTTACAGCTCTTAAGGTCTTCGGACCAAAAGAGCCATCAGCAGTTATGCTGAGTTTTTTCTGTAGAACTTTAACTGAATCTCCTTTACTGCCATACCTTAAAGTTTCATTAAAAGTTTCATACCCTGCGACTACACTTTTGGATCCAACTTCATATTTTTGTGCTAACGCTGTAAAAGATGATGAAGAACTTGTAATATAGACCGGAATATTTTTATCAGCTCGTTCATACAGCCAGATGACATCTTTATTATTCATACGAATACAGCCGCTGGATGCGTAAGTCCCAATGGAAGATGGATTATTTGTGCCATGTACTCCGTAAACATTCCCTGAGGTATGTCCCCAGTCACCCGGAACTTTTATCCCGAGCCATCTGGCGCCTAGAGGATTCCGTGGGTCACCGCCTGGGATATTTTCTTTATACCACGGCCTGTTTTTAACCTTATTAACGAGGGTAAATTTCCCTTCCGGCGTCAAACTGCTCTTTCTCCCCGTTGCTACAGGAAACACCTTCTGAAGTGTGCCATTTTCATAAAACGCCAATTGATTATTACTTTTATTAATAATAATTGCTTCTTTCTCTGCTGCCTCCGCCGGTTTTACCATGAAACAAAAACCCAATAACAAAATCCCCATGGCCAACACAATTTTTCTTAGCTGCATGTCCTACCCCTCCATTAATCCCTTAGTTCACTTGCCAACATTATACTTCGGTTAATGGGGGTTAAATTGTCGAAAGCGGCTGTCGAAATAAAGAAATTTTCGAGTTGAATGTAACAATCATGAAGGAGTGGCTTCCTTGATGTAAAAATGAGGTTTTACAATGGTAAAGAGGTTCAAAAAACCCCAATTCTTCAGATAGATAGAAAATAAAAAATCTGGTTCCACTGTATGATGGCATGAAGATCCTCTTTGGTACCACGCCATCTTTTAGTTCTTTAACGCGCCAGGGGACTGACCCCAGAATAAAACATTATTACTTGAGAAATGTCGAAAGTATTGGCAGCAGTTTTTTTCCGTTAACCATATGGTCTTGCTTTGCAAGTTGTACAAACCTTGCGTTTGGAATTGCCTTTGTTAGTTGACGACCAACATCATTTATTGAAGCCGGGCTTTTTTCGCCAACGATTATTTGCATAGGTATGGAAATTTGAGTAGCTCGTTCAACTGGTGGCATATCCTGAGTTAGAGTAATATCATAAGCAAGGGTCGGAGCTAGAGCCTTCGTAGTTCTCCAGCCAGGAAATAACGGCAACAATAAAACAAATATCTTGGGCATCCCAATCCCCTTTAAAAAGGTAAGCATTGCTTCTGAATTTTTCTCGTTTTCGAGAAGTTTGTGTATTTTTTGGCTTAATTGTTTGTATTCGGCTTTTTCTTTCTCGCCACGTACATATGGCGCATCATACATAGTTACTTTTTGCACCTTATTGCCAAGTCGAAGTGCTGCCTCAAGAGCGATCACAGCACCAGAAGAATGACCATACAAATGCGCCTTGCCGCCTGCCGCATCAATCATAGCTTCGATATCTTCGATTTCACGTTCTATAGAATAAGGCAGTGTGTCACCACTATCCCCTCGTCCACGACGGTCGTAATTGTAAACAGTGAATTCAGAGGCAAATATTTTTGCATCTCGCACTATAGGCTTAAATGAGCGATGGCAGCTTGCTCCCGTTATGTAAATTAGAGGTGGACCATTACCGTAGACATCGTACGCCAAGGTTGTGCCGTCTTTTGACTGGGTTGTTTTCATAAATATCACCTTTTCCCTCAAAAATGGAAGAATACTACCCATCTACATCTGCCAACATTGCAATCAATATACAGCCAATACACTAAATTACATAATCAATCATTTCTACATCACCAAAGAATTTCCTTCTATTCTTCAATAAACTAAATTTGCAAAGTACATGATATATAGCAAAATTGTACTTGATACAATAAAAACCACCTTGCTAGTCAGAGACATATCATTCCAAACTATTAATTCATATAACGATATGACCACACAAACAAGAACAGGAATACCTATGATTTTTAAAACGTCTCTTTCCTCAAAACATCCCCACCCAGCAATTTACATTCGCGTCCATCTCATGTGATAAAATCGAAATAGAAAGCGGGATTTCATACACACCTAAAGGAGGAGCAATCATGGATCAGTCATTCATTCAAACGAGAGAAAAATTGATCAGTTTGCTAAGGAATTTAAATGATTACGAGTTAAATACTGCTACGGTACTTGGAGGTTGGACGGTTGCACAGGTGGTCGAGCATCTGGCAGTGGCTGAGGTGAATTTTCTCGGACTGGTGGAGAACGCCATGCAGCAAAAACACATAGGTCATGCTGAGGAAAAAGATTTCTCCATCTTGCGGGACCGTTCTGTGAAAATGAAGGCACAGCAGGAGCCCTCCACTGTCCACAGAAATGCAGAAGACTGCATCAAAATGCTGCAAAACTCAAGAAACGCAACCGAAGCTTTTTTAAATGAGAACAAATACATCGAACGATATGTCGTGTTCCATCCTCGATTTGGAGATATTCCTGCCAACAGCATTTTCACTCTCATAGCCGAGCATGAACGACGCCACATTGAGCAGATTGAAGAGATTTTGGAGGCTATTAATTAAATCATTGTTCACTTACCTGAATCCTGAGTGAGAAAAAGGGTGTACGCATTCGCTGTTTGCTTATAATCTTACACTTCACAATTGGCAAGTTATTTTGAGCATACAGTGATATGTCCCCATGTTTTCTCGCCTTTTAAATAGCGGAATATACTTTACGCTGCTCGGCAGTCAGACCTGCCTAGAAACTAGAATTAATCATGCACCCCACTTTAGACAGGACGCGTCTTGTTATAAATATTCCTCTTAATGCGCCAATGTCTCGATTACATATTAGAATGAGATCCGCTAAGTAAGAGGCCAAAGAGTTTGCGATTAAACATTTAAAAACATAGTATTATAATAGAACCGCTTATAGATAACGGCGATGAGAACGCCTTATTTTTTTGCGCCTAGCGAACTGTCGACGTTTATATTCAATGATTATGTAGATATAAAAAAATTTATCAATGCTTCAATCTATGGAGCCCCTGAATCCAGCGAATTATTAATCGAAAACAATCGCTTCAAAGCCATAGGCAATCATTCACGGAACACCTTTTTGATAGCACCCTCATCTTTTTCATCAAACTATACCTCTCAACTTTTTCTTCGAAATATAATGAGAATTTTTCTTTTGACATGTTTTCTAACGCAATCGCGCCATTTTTCCACCTCGTATAGTATGTTTAAGAGATTTTCTTTGCAGAATCAGAAGCTTAGACTTTATTAAGATAATTATTTTTTAATCCTGACTAAAGAACCACGTTCATTAGATACAAAATACCATATAACAAAGCACCAACAACTAAAATAAATATTCCAACCATTAAGAAACCGTATGTAAAGCCCCTAAACATAGAGAACAAATCAAGAAACATATTTTTAAAAGTTTTGAATATAATGTGCAAGTGCTAACCTCCCTACAATTCTATTTTAAAGATGATTATCTTTTAACATGCCAAAGTTATGACAGAGAAACAAGTTTAGAGTTATGTAATATTCAAATGGAATCACAGTTTACTCCAAGTCTCTAACTGCAATTCCTTTTTGGGTTCTGACCAAAATACTATTAGAGCAGCTAAACTAAAATATCAAAAGGTCTTAGATAACGATCTCTCGTAAAAGCACTATATTTTATATACGAATAAGTACAGATATCGTTTCAAAACTTACTATTATCTCGAAACTGAGTCTTCAACTAACCTGCCCGTTACTTTAAGACTCAGTCTCAAGATATATCCCCCTTAATTAATAAAGATACAATGCTTATATCATGAAGATAAATAACCTAAGCTCTATAAAAATTCCAATCCCCAAAAGAAAAAGCCCTGCAGAGAAACCCTCCTCTTCAAGACCTTTCTAAAAAACTATCGATACATTTCCGTCAGCCACATCGACAACGCAGGAACATACGTAATGATAAGCAAAGCGAAAATCATTGCCACTAAAAACGGAATGACGCCTACGACGATTTTTTCGAATTTCACTTTTCCGACGGTGGAGGCGACGAATAAGTTGACGCCTACAGGCGGGGTGACAAATCCGATGGCCAGGTTAGCGACTAAGATGACACCAAAGTGAACGGGATCGATGCCGAACTCTGTGACGATCGGCAGCAGTACAGGTGTCAAAATGACCACAGCAGATATCGTATCGATGAACATTCCGACAAAGAGAAGCAGCAGGTTAATGACGATCAATATGAAAATCGGGTTCGTCGTCAAGCCTGTCAGGTAGCTTGATATTTGGTCGGGTATGTGGACGAGCGTCATGAAATAGGCAAAGGAGACGGACAGGCAGATAATGATCATCGTCGTTGAATTGATGATGATCGTCTGAATGAATGAGTCATAGACTGTCTTCCATGTCAGTTCCTTGTAGATGAAAGCTCCGATAATAAGAGCATAGACGACAGACACGACGGCCGCTTCAGTCGGGGAGAAGACGCCGCCATAAATTCCGCCTAAGATGATAACTGGAATGAACAGCGCCCACTTTGCATCGTTTAATGCGCGGAACACTTCTTTTCCGGTCGTCTTTACGCCGTCTTCCGGCCGGTAGTTATTTTTCACAGAAATAATATACGCGGTTACCATTAATAGTACGGCAATGAGCATCCCCGGGATGATTCCGGCGATAAACATGTCGCCGACCGATACGTTCGCGGTGACGCCGTAGATAACAAAAGGGATACTCGGCGGGATGATGACCCCGATGGAACCAGCTGCTGCCGGGACACTGGCGGCAAAGCCGGGTTTATAATTTTTGGCGATCATAGCTGGTATCATGAAGCCGCCGATGGCTGCAACGGTTGCGGGGCCTGACCCTGAAATGGCTGCGAAAAACATACAGGCGACGATCGTGACCATCGACAAGCCACCGGTCATCCAGCCGACCATGGAGGTTGCTAAGTGAAGCAGTCGTTTAGAAACGCCGCCTTTCCCCATCAATATACCGGCCAGCATGAAGAACGGGATCGCTAATAGCGGAAAAGAATCTAATGATGTAAAAGCTTTTTGCACGATGATATCAAGAGGGAGCGTCGTTCCGAAGTAAATGGCTGTTAAAGCCGATACACCCAGCGATATCGCAATGGGTACTCCAATAAGCAGACAGACGAACAGCGTTCCAAATAAGAGGAGAACACTCATGTGGCAATCCCCTCACTTTTTGGTTTTTCATAATTTCCTTTCCAAATCTCGATGAGCTGGAAGACTAATCGGATCGCCATCCCAAGAGACCCGATCGGTACGGCGACCATAGGAATCCACATCGGAATCTGCATGGCCGGTGAGCGCTGGCCGTAGCTGATCGTATCCATCACGAGCGCGGTTCCGAATATCGCTAAAAATAATACGAGCGAAAACCATAAAATGACGCTGATCGACTCTAGTATTTTTCTCACTAACCCATGGAACAGGGTAATGAATGCATCGACACGTATGTGTTCTCTCAATTTCACAGCATAGCTTGCGCCGACCCACACCTGGAAAATGTGTAAATAGCGGGCGATTTCTTCCGTCCAGCTTGGAGCCGATTGAAATATGTACCGTCCAACCACTTGGCCGAAAATAAGGACGACCATCAGGACAAGTGTTGACACGAGTATTCCTTTTTCAAAGTTTGCGAAAATCTTCGCCATGACTGTCCCACCCTATTATGTATTAAAAGGAAGGCAGCCGCCTTCCTTTTTCCTGTCGTTATTCACTGGCGTTTTGAACATCTTCGACAAGATCGGCACCGATCTCATCTTCAAATTCGTCATACACAGATTCCACTTCATCACGGAAGGATTCCATCAATTCCTCGGAAGGCTCATTGACTTCCATGCCTTCTGCTTTTAATTCTTCTAAGAACTCACTATCCTGCTGTTGAGCCAGTTCTCTTTGTTCCTCGCGGTATTCTTCAGAAGCTTCAACGACTAAATCCTGCAAGTCTGAAGATAGACCTTCGTAAAATTCGTTGTTCATCAATAGAGCCGTCGGCGCATAGACGTGACCTGTCTGGGTCAAATAGTCCTGTACTTCAAAGAACTTATTCGTATAAAACAAGGACACAGGCGCTTCCATCGCATCATACGTTCCTTGCTGGAGGGCTGTGTAAAGCTCACCAAAAGCGAACGGAGAAGCGTTCATTCCAAGAGCGTTGAAAGTAGCCGTATGAACCGGACTTTCCAGCGTACGCATTTTCAATCCTTGAATATCCTCTAAGGACTCAACCGGACCTTCGTTATTCGATAGATGACGGAAACCATTTTCCGCAAAAACGAGTCCTTTAATATTTTGTTCTGTCAGATCATCAAGCAGTCCCTGCCCGATCTCTCCATCCAACACTGAATAAGCCTCGTCGTAGTCTTCAAATAAGAAAGGTAGATCAAATACCATGAAATCTTCATTAAAAGAAGAAATTGAGGCAACCGCTGGAATCGTCATTTCCACATTTCCTTGCTGGACGGCTTCGATCGCTTCTCGATCAGATGGATACAGCTCACCGTTCGGGTGAAGCTCAACTGTAATCTGTCCATCCGATTCTTCTTCCACTTTCTCTTTAAAAGATTCAGCTGCGATATGAGACGACTGATCTTCAGAAACTAAGTGAGCGATACTGATCGTGTGACTTTCTCCGCCGCCGTCCTCTGAATCACCATCACCGCCAGAATCTGGACGTCCGCAAGCGGCTAACATGACGAGAGCCGCGAATAGAACCATTACCTTTTTCATATGTACTCCTCCTATGTGTGATATTGTGTAATTCGGTTAACAATATTGTTCATATGTACATCCATCGCTTCGACGGCTCGCTCCACAGCTCCTTCCTCCACCGCTTCCAATATGCCTTCATGTTCATCGCATGCAGCTTCGGCACTTTGAGGCAGCGTGTTCGATAAGATGATAAATGCGCGATAATCCCCTGAATTCATTTGCAAAATTAAGTCTTGCAGCTTCTTGTTCTCATTGGCTTCCGTCAGCAGTAAATGAAAATCCCGATCCAGCTCGACAAACGTCTCGTAATCTTCCTTTGCAATCGCTTTCCTCTGATGGGTTACATTATCCCGCAATTGTTTGATGATTTCTTTAGATAAAATAGGGGTGATTGTTCGGAGGTTGTGCATTTCCAACAGCGAGCGGACTTCCATCAGGTGCAAAGAACCTTCAATAGTAAACGTAGCCACCTTGGCCGGTTTACCATTTCTAAGGACAACGAGTCCATCCATAGAGAGGCGGCGCAAAGCATCACGCAGCGGCGTTCGACTGACACCGATCTGCTTAGCGATTTTTTCTTCCCGTAATTCCTGATCAGGAGAAAACTCACCAGAAACAATAGATTGACGCAGCAAATCATACGTTTGATCCGATATCGACATCTTCTTATTGACTCTTTTCATGAATCACTCCACCTACAAAATTTCTGTATACAGTATACTGGAAATTGTATAAGAGATTCATAGTTTTGTAAACTGAATTTTTCCAAAATTAAAAAAACACAATTGAAGAATAAGATAAAAAGGAAATAAACCCCGCTACTCCAAAGAACACCCGGGGCTTTAAATCAGCAGATAAAGATTGTCCGATTTTATTGTTATAATTTTCAGACTTCTTGGATAGAATAATCATACAAGAATCTATTAAAAAAGGAGCTGCTTCCTATGAAAATTAAAGCGAAATGTAAACGAAGCATTATCAGCAAAAAGCCCTTGCTTTTGAACGAAGCGAAAAATGAAGAAGCCTTCCAAAAAGTGTTGGACGCGCCCCATCACTGCTTTTTTACAGAAGGAGAATATTACACATTCAAGATCGGTCCTCAAGTGTGGGAAAGCGTCAATAATTTCTCTGAATGGCATTTGTTTAATGTAGTGAGGGATTTCGATATGGTGGCTGATCACTTTGAGTTGAAGGAACTGTCGAAGATATAATCGAGCGGCGGGGATCGTTCGATTATGTTTTTCTACTGCCTGGTGGCTATTTTTCAAGCTAAAGACTAGTAGTAATTAATAGATGCTATCATTCATTCTTATATTCCAGTCCCTGCTTAGTATATTAAGAGATCCCTCCTTCCTCAATGGAAGGAGGGATCTTTACTATTTCTCATTCACTCTCGTCTTTGCACGATCAAGTGTTTTGAGAAATAAAGGGCTTAACGATAGTAAGGTGACAACGGTGAACAGACTATCAGACATACTGTGAAAAAAAGCACCATTCACGATAACCAAACTTAGTCACACTAAAACGAGTCCAATATACATATAGTCATACGTTACTTTTCTCTCAATCAAGAGCCTCTTCTAAAGGAATCACTTGCCCTGGTTCTGCATCCGTTACATAAGTACCGGCGATCAAGTCGTGGATTGCGCGATGGTCCTTTCGAATGAAGACCATAAACGCACTGACGATATATCCGATGCCAACCGTCAGGGCGTAAACGAGACCAGCTACAAATACGCGCAGCAGCATCGCCCCTATTCCGACGTCGCTTCCATCTTTTTTCACTATGCGGATGCCCATCATTTTCTTGCCGACAACGTACCCGTGCCACACGACAGGCACAATAAGCATATATAGCGACTGCGTAAGGCTCGGTAAAGCATCATCGGGCGCTGCTTGAAACAGAAGATACGAAATGAGAGCAATCGGTAAGAAAACGACCAGCCCGTCCAATAGTGAGGCGGCAAACCTTTTAGTAAATCCGACAGAGATCCCCATAAAAACATCCTTTCTATCATTCTACGACTCATTTTACTCGGGTCAATGGTCCTATGCAAGAAAAGGAATGTCTGGAAAATTTAATGAATTAGAAGGTGAATGAAAGATGCGATTCGGAATTCTTACATGTGCAGGAGTTTTTCTAACATTTGGTTAAAACTGATCTTAAGATGAGTAACTAAAAACAACAGCAGCCTTGCTGGCTGCTGCTGTTTTGACGCACCATTGAACTATTGTTTGGGGAAATCAGATGAACTGGATGGAGGTAACGATTTCGCTAAGTCAATCGCTTCTTTTTCCGTAAGGGTTCCAGATACAACGACTACTTTTCCTCTATCATAATAGTAGATGGAACTGTTGCCATAGGAATCTTCCTGGACATTTCCTTTTCTTCCATCCGCAAGCTCTACTCCCCCTGCTTCTTGTCTTAGTGGAAATTCCTCGAACATCGTTATATTGACTACTTTTTCATCGTTTACAAACGTCCACATATCACTTTCTGTATCCTCTACATGTAAATCAGTCGTTCTAAAGTGATCCATAGGTAAAGTCAATCCTTCAGCATCCGTAAACCTTTCCCCTTGATTCGCATCGATGCGCAGGAAACCTCTAATTTTCCACACATTTTCTCGTTCGTATAGAAAAACACTATAGTTGTTTTCCCCTTCAGGTGAACGGATAGTAACGATGCTTCGGTCCTCCAAAGAGGTTTCATGAAGGATGGAAGACTCTTTAGGAAATTCACTCTCTTCATCGCTGAAAACAACTTCGTATTGTTCCTGGACGGCTTCGCCTGGCGTTTCTTTTTCTTCTGTAGCACTGTGAATAATGATATCTTCCACCTGTGGTTTGTCTTCTTGCTCGGTTTTAGTTTTTTCTTGTTCTTTGGTTACTTCCTGCTCCTCTTCCCCATCAGATATGTTACATCCAGATATTAAAGTAATAAGGGAAGCGAGCATGAGTAATATCGTTGGTCGTTTCATGCATGTCATCCTTAAATCTTATATTTTTAATTTGTCGTTTCTCCACTTATAGTTTGCATGGAGTATTTACGACCGATAGTACTATCAATGTAACATGTCTGTTTCCAATTTCGTATTGGGAAAGTATTTCTCTAAATGAATGCTAAGTGAACCTGTGGGAGCCTGACTTAAGCATGTTTATTGTAGTCCTATAAAATAATACTGTGGCGGCTATGTAACGAAGTCTAAATCCTTTCACTCCTCCCTCCTCAAAGATTTTCACAACTAACGGAAGAATTCCCCATTTGTATGAAACGTTTTCAAGCATGCTACAATAGAAGCAAAAAGACTGGGAAGGACGAGTCAGATGTTTGAATTACTTCTCCCGATGCTGGAGCGGCTCGGCATCATCGTGACGGTGGCTTTCATTATAACGAGGTTCCGTTTTTTCCGGGAGCTGATCGACCGTAAGTCTTTGAATCCGGGACAGCAGATGATGGCGATTGGTTTTTTCGGATTATTCGGGATTATTGGTACGTATACAGGTATTACGTATGATACGAGCTCTCTTGAGTTTGGAAGATGGGCGATGGATTTAGTAGAGAGTGAAGCGATTGCCAACTCGAGGGTAATCGGAATTGTGGCTGCTGGTCTGTTCGGCGGATACCGCATTGGGATCGGGGCCGGTCTGATTGCCGGCATCCACCGCTTCTCGCTCGGTGGCTTTACAGGCTTTGCCTGCGGGATTTCGGCTGTTGTCGCCGGTGTGCTTGCTGGTTTTTTTCATAAAAAAGATAAGCCGCTGAAGCTGAAGACGGCTCTTCTGATCGGAGGGCTGGCTGAGACCCTGCAGATGGGCATTATTTTAGCCGTCGCCCAGCCTTTTCCCCGTGCATGGGCGCTTGTACAGGATATAGGGCTTCCGATGATTATCGCAAATGGCGTGGGGGCTGCCCTCTTTTTGCTTATCATTCGAAATGTTTTAAATGAGGAAGAAAAAGCGGGAGCGCTCCAGGCTCAGAAAGCGTTGAAGCTCGCGGAGTCAACGGTCGCTTACTTAAGAAAAGGATTAACGAAGGATTCCTCTCAAAAAGCCTGCCAGATTATCTATGACGAAGTGGACGTGAGTGCGATTTCGATGACCGATCAGGAGAAGATTCTGGCTCATGTCGGAGAGGCGGATGATCACCACCGCTCCGGAGAAAATATTCAAACTGACGCCACAAGAGAAGTCATTCAAAAGGGGACGTTGATTGTGGCGACGCATGATGACATCCAGTGCAGCCATTCGGACTGTCCGCTTGGAGCCGCTGTGATCGCTCCGTTGAAGAAACGACATGAAGTGGTCGGCACGCTGAAATTCTATGTGCGCTCGGAAAAAGAAATTTCCAATGTCCTGCTGGAGCTGATTCAAGGGCTGAGTGCCCTGCTTGGCCAGCAACTTGAAATTGCCGAGGCTGAGAAAGCGCAGGAGCTGGCAAGGGAAGCCGAAGTAAGAGCATTGCAGGCGCAAATCAATCCGCATTTTTTATTTAATTCTTTAAATGTCATTGTGTCGCTGATCCGCACAAAACCGGACCGTGCCCGCTCTCTTCTGATTGCTTTATCGAAATTTTTCCGACAAAATCTTGGCGCTACGACGAAGACGTGGACGTCACTTGATGAAGAATTGAAGCATGTCAAAGCTTACCTGCTCATTGAAGAGACGCGTTTTGTCGATAAGTTACGCGTGAACTACAAGGTGGATGATTCCGCTCTCTCTGTAAAAATAGCGCCGCTTACGCTGCAGCCTCTCGTCGAAAACTGCATTAAGCATGGCATCAAAGATAAGGAAGACGACTGCGAAATTACGATTCAAATAAGTAATTTTGGCGAATCGGTCAGAATCACGCTTATTGATAATGGAAGCGGAATGACATCTGAGCGTTTAGCCACCCTTGGAGAAAAAGAAGTCCATTCCGAAAAAGGTACAGGTCTAGGGCTTATGAACGTTAATAAACGCTTAGTCCATATGCACGGTGAACAATCGAAGCTTCACATTGAAAGTACGCCTGGGGAAGGAACAACTATATCATTTGATATTCCTCATCAAGGAAAGGAGGTATCCGCGTAATGGGTTCAATCAAGGCACTGATCGTCGATGATGAACGTTTCAGCCGGGAAGAGTTAATCTACTTGCTGAAGTCCTATGATTCAATCGATATTGTAGGAGAAGCAGATTCTGGAGATGAAGCTATTATGAAAGCGATCCAGCTGCAGCCCGATGTGATTTTCTTAGATATAGAAATGCCCAAAATGGACGGCATGGAGGTCGCTGCATCTGTTCAGGAATTGAAAAAAGTACCGGCCATCGTCTTTGCGACCGCCTACCCTGATTTTGCCGTGGAAGCTTTTCGTCATGAGGCCGTTGATTATTTATTAAAGCCGTTTGATGAGGAGCAGCTCGGCGATGCGATTGCCCGGTTAGAGAAGAAGCTGCAGCCGGTGGAAGCAGCAACGTCGCGTCCCACGCGCTTGGCCATTGAAGGTGATGATGAAATCCATTACCTCACCCCTTCTGATATTATGTATGTATACAGGGAAGACCGGCTGACAAAAATCGTCGCAAAAACTCAGGTGTACGAAACGAAGGGGACGTTAAAGGAAATGGAAGAGCGTCTGAAAGGATTTTCATTCTTCCGCATTCATAAAAGTTATCTTGTGAACCTGGATTATGTCGATCGCTTAATCCCATGGTTTAACGGCGCCTATCAGCTTGAGCTTAGAGGCAGTAAGGACACGCTTTCTGTTAGCCGCAACTACGTTAAAGAGTTAAGAAAACAGCTTGAATTGTAAGACCGTCCTTCACATGTTCGAAAAAGCGAAAGGTTTTTAGGAAACCACTCGCTTTCCGTGGGCGAATGGCGTGCCTCCTCGGGCTATTCAGCCCTGTGGGGTCACCCCTTATCCGCATCTCCCACAGGAGTCTTGCTGTTTCCTAAAACCCTTTTTCGATAAAAGTGGAAATTGCGATGCAGGGCGTCCGAATTGAAGCCCCTGCCCCGCCGGCGACCAGGTACATACAATCCATAGCACGATATAAACAATCTAACCGTCCTTTTTTGAGGGCGGTTTTTTTGCATGTCAGACAGATATTTCGACATGATAGACACGAACGGGTCAAATGTAAGCGCTGTTTTGTTACGATTATTTGTAAGCGATTACAGAGATTCGAGGGAGGAAGCCGCAATGATTACGTTTCTTGCAAGTATTGCACTTTTAATTGTTGGTTATTTTACTTATGGAAAATATGTCGAGAAAACGTTCGGAGTCAACACAGACCGCCAGACACCCGCTTATACGAACGGCGATGGTGTCGATTACCTGCCAATGGGTGAAAAAAGAAATTCATTAATTCAGCTGTTAAATATAGCCGGGGTAGGTCCCATTTTCGGGCCGATTCTCGGAGCGCTTTATGGACCTGTCGCCTTTTTGTGGATTGTATTTGGCTGTATCTTTGCCGGAGCGGTTCACGATTACCTGACAGGGATGATTTCGATCCGAAATCGCGGGGCGCACCTGCCTGAACTTGCCGGTAAGTTTTTAGGAAAAGTGATGAAGCACGTCGTGAACGCGTTTGCGATTTTACTGCTTGTCCTTGTAGGAACCGTGTTCGTCTCAGCCCCCGCTGATCTCTTGCACAATATGACGAGCAGCTGGCTCGCCCTGCCGATCATTATTGGAGCGATTTTTGTTTATTATCTGCTGGCTACAATGCTTCCGATTGATAAAATCATCGGACGTTTCTACCCGATTTTCGGAGCGCTGCTTTTAATCAGTGCCATCGGTGTCGGAGCTTCTCTTGTCATCACAGGAGCACCGATTCCAGAGCTTACGTTAACGAACATGCACCCGGATAACGCGCCGATTTTTCCACTGTTATTCTTAACGATTTCCTGTGGAGCGCTGTCTGGTTTCCATGCGACACAGACGCCGATTATCTCTAGAACGACTCAAAAAGAAAAACAAGGCCGCCGCATTTTCTACGGCATGATGATCGCTGAAGGAATTATCGCGATGATCTGGGCAGCCGCTGCCATGAGTGTATTCAACGGTTCTGCCGGTCTTAACGAAGTACTTGCCAGTGGAGGTCCTGCTGCTGTAGTGAGCGAAGTTTCCATTGCGATGCTTGGAGCTGTCGGAGGAACGCTTGCTGTTCTTGGTGTCATCGTACTGCCGATCACTTCAGGAGACACAGCCTTCAGAAGTGCCCGTATGATCATTGCTGACTATATCAATGTGTCTCAAAAGAAAATCGCAAGTCGTATTTGGATCGCCGTACCGCTATTTGTGATCTCATTCGTACTGACACGCATTGATTTCACATTACTGTGGAGATATTTCTCCTGGGCCAACCAGTCCACGGCAGTTATCGCCTTATGGGTCGGAGCCATGTACTTGTTCCTATCGAGAAAAAATTACTGGATCGCCGCGATTCCAGCAACGTTTATGACAATGGCGACGTTCACCTATATTCTAAACGCGCCGATTGGTTTCGGTTTATCGTTAAATGTTTCGTATGTGGCAGCTGCCATCATTACCGTTGCGATTGTGTCCGCCTTCTTTATTGCGGCACGCCGCGGGCTGAATAAGGATATTCCGCTTGAAGAAGAGTTGAAACCGAGTGCTTAAAAAAATCCTTTATGTATAAGGGAAAACGTCCACCAGAACATGTTCTGGTGGACGTTTTTTAGTTCTATGCTTTTTATGAGCGTAGTTGTAATTCTTACATTTGAATAAGTTTTTCTTACATTTGGCGCACTTATTCTTACATTTCGCGGCTTTACTCCGACATTCACCGCGTTTTTACTTACATTTCAGCCGGTAATTCTTACATTTGCCATGTTCCGTTATCGACTGCCCTGGCTTTTCCAGAGCAGTGACCTATTTCCGGCCATTACCGTGCCGGAGGCAGCCACCAAATAACGAGCTTAATCAATACTGACGTAGGAGTCGACTTTCAACTCCCCATCTTCCACCGTAAGCAGATACGTCGATTCCAAAGTCGGTTCTTTAAAATCTCCGTCTGAGTAATAGATTTCATAACTCTCACTCATCGTCACTTCAAATTCATCCTCTTCCAATTCTACTAAATCTATCAATTCTCCATCCAGCAGCGTCTCAGTGTCGACCCTGCCTGATTCAATGAATTCTTGAGACTCAGCTTTGCCGGATCCATCATCATTAAAAAGAGGCGCGACAATAGTAAAGTCCTGGACATTCAAGGCTTCCACGCTTTGGTCCAGGAATTGCAGCATGAAGTCTTCTACTTCTTCCTCGTCAAAGCCGGCATCGTTGCTGCTGTTCGTCTGTTCCCCTGCATACACTTCCTCGGTCGGCTCATCAAAATAAAAAGACAATGCTCCCCACATGCTGGACTGCGGATCCACCTCATCGGTAGTATGCGTGTTTCCTTCCTCGTCTTTCCACTCCGCGTGGACGGTCACTTGTTCATCAGTAGGAAATGGGCCTAATTCTGTGTACTCAGATAGAGGCTGTTCCGTGCTTTCTCCATTGATGAACAGAATGGCGTCTTGCTGATTGGTATCTATGGCATACGTATTACTTGGAAAATCGATCATTACTTCAGATTCATTGCCCTCATTCGGATAGACAGTCAGTGTATCACTGTACTCGAAGGTTCCGAACTCCGATTGAGCAGTTCCTTCTACTGAATATTCTCCTGGATAAGCCAGATTAAGGTCAGTGAAGTCAGAGGCTTCCTTGATCTCTTTCGTCTTCCCTTCAATAGTAACCTTTGTATTTTCCATATTCGAAGCCGCTACCACTTGATTAGGAATGGCTTCGATATCATAGGTAGAATACAAGCCAGGCACGAGAGGATCTTTTTTTACAGCGAATACTTTATCTCCTGCCTCATCACGAATAGAAAAATCGAACGTTTTCCCTTGTTCCCCTTCAAATCCTTCTATTAGTTGGTAACGCATACTCTCCCAGCCAGAAGAATCGATGAATGATAAGTATTCCTCTTTATCTACTAAAGCTTTCTCCTTTAAATCCACTTGTTCAAAAAAAGCATCCGGGTCCTGCTCGGTGATTGCCCTGTCCATGGCCTGCACGTTTTTTAATGGGTCTATAATAGAAGAAATGATGAAATGAGCGCTCGTTAAAATAACTAAGGCTGCAGCGATAGAGATAAGTGCAATTTTTTTGTTTTTCGCCATCGGTTTCTTTGGTCTGCGTTCTTGAACAGGACGTGATGGTGAGACTTCAGGCGTATGTTCGTGTTTAGCAGCTTGTTCTTCATCACCCTGCTTAGCTCCACAAGAAGTACAGAACGTTTGGTTATCTGTGATTGTCTGTCCACATATCGTACAATATTTCAATAAAACCTCTCCTTTGAAGCTAATACTCATCTAAGAAAATCGACTGATACTAAAAGAAGGAAAGGAAAGAGTCCAATTCATCCAACATATCTGAAATGACCCAATTCCAAAATAAATAAGAAACGATCATAATGAGTAAACTAGTTCCCGTACTCCAATAGAATACATGTGGCTCTGCTTTAGACGTCAATCCGTGGTGATAGATAAATAGGGCAGGCACTAATATAAGAACAAAAAATGCAGATCCTCCTAATAAAAGCATCGTCATAGACATGGCGCCACTCAGTCCGAAGATAATAGCAATTACATTGATTGCGGCAAAAGGTGTGATCAATCCGCCGTATTGAGCAATTAAACGTTTGACACTCATCTGCAGATTCATGAACCTGGCCATAACAAATAGAGCAGCTAAACAAATGACGATCCCTATTAATGAAATTAAAAATAACCTTGAGGTCACCCCGAAGAATGGCAGAGACTGTACCCCTAAACCAAATCCCATTTGTTTAAACAAGGAATTCGCCAGGAAATAAATGCTGAGAGAATAGGCAACCATATAAATTATTAGTGTTGCAAGCCCTTGCGCAAATGCCGTTTCCCCTGCACGAAAAGCTAATGAAGGCCGTTTCAAGAAACGTAGTGCTCCTTGCCCGTAATCTCCAGAGAATTTCTTTACTTTCTCGACCGATTCCGAATTGGTCGTAACCGGCTTGTGTTCCATGGTCGCAGCGGTAGCAGCTTGTTCTGTTTCAACAGACGCCCCCGCAGAACTCAACGGACTGCCGCAGACCCCGCAGAATTTTCCTGATCCTTGTTCATGATTACATTGCGGACATTTCATCAAACCATCCTTTACTATGAAATTTTTTATGCGAATACGCTCTTTGTATGTATGGAAAAACACGAGACAAATGAAAGCAATAAGTACTGTTCAGAAGCGTATCCCTTTCCTCTTATAAACTCCTTTCCTAAGATAAAAAGTCATCCTCCTCAAGTAATCTATAATGAATCGGATGACTAGCCTTACCATTATAGCAAAAAAATCCATTTAACTAGTCTTTTTTACATAATTAAATGGATTTTAACCCAAATTTATGATTATAAAGATACAGTTCTAATGATTCACAAAAAGGATAACGCTTCCTTTTCACCTTTATGATCCATATGGATGCATACCTTTCTCGGCTATACTGGGAGACATCAATCTCTGCACCTGAGTGAATGGCACACAGTACTGCTCCTTCCAATCCAGTCAGGCAGGCATCGAAGCTCGCATCAAATGATTACATTTCATTTCTTTCTGTATCATCGATATCAATCTTCGTAATCTTAAAACCATCCTCTGAATTTATAACCGTATACTCCTTCACGCGGTCGTAATGGGTTTGATCCCCTTCGTGGTTCGTGAAGATAAATTGCTCATTCGTTGTTACTGTCACCGTCTCTTCGTCTTCCATCTCTGAAGAAAGTATTTCATTTAACGTGAAATCGTAATCAAATCCTTTATCCTCTAAATCCCCTACATATTCCTCCAGTTCCTCATCAGCATCGCTGCCTGATTCCAAATAAAAAGATACGATACTATAGTCACGGTAATTCAACGCATCTTCATACATAACCCTGAAGTCAAGCACATGATCTTCTGCGCCCACAGTCAAGTCTTCATCCAAAGACTCCTCTTCTTCAGAAGCTTCTTCGCTTTCTTCTTCAACTTCTTCTTCTTTTTCTTCTTCTGCGGAAGCCTCTACACTTTCCTCTTCCTGTTCAGAATCAGAGGCATAGAAGTCCTCATTCTCCTCTTCAAAATGAAAAGAGAGAGCTCCCCAGTACAAAGTATCTTGATTCATCTCTTCACTTTTATGAACTTCACCGTCTTCATCCTTCCACTCCGCATGAAGCATCACTTCTTCATCAGGAAAAGGACCAAGCTCTTCATACTCACCTAATGTTTTCTCCGTACTTTCTCCATTAATGAATAACACAGCATCTTCCTGATTGGTGTCCACCGTAACTGTGTCACTTGCAAAAGTAACATTGACTTCTGATTCATTAGCGTTGTTCGGATAAACGTCGATTGTATCCGTATATTCAAACTCGCCGAAAGCGTTCTCTGCGGCTCCATTCACTTCATATTGACCAGGATAAGCAAGAGCCACATCTACATATTTTTCTTCTTCTTTAAGCTCAACCGTTTGGTCTTCAAACGTAAATGTTGTGTTTTCCATATTTGTCGCTGCTGTCACCTGGTTGGGAATCCCTTCAATCGTATAAGAATGATACAGCCCCGGCACAATGGTGTTCTTTTTTATATTAAAGATCTTATTCCCGTCATAATCACGGACGGCAAAATCAAACGGTTCATTGCTGTTATCCTCAAATTCCTGTGATAGTTGATAACGAATGCTTTCCCAGTCCGATCCTTCTATATATTCTAAGTATTCTTCTTTATGAATGACGGCGTCATCCTTCAATTCCATTTGTTCAAAAAAACCATCCGCATCTTGTTCCGTCATCGCCCGGTCCATCGCTTGAACGGTTTTTAATGGATCGATCCAATTCGTAATCATAAAGTGTGCACCGATCAAAAGGCCGACTGCCAGAAAAACAGACAGTAAAGTAAATTTTCTTTTCCTGGACATCGGTTTCTTCGGAACTCTCTGTTTCCTTTCACTCTGGGGAGAAGGAACCTGATCCCCTTCCTGTTTAGTTCCACAAGCCGTACAAAACGTAAGATCTTCTGATAGCGGCTCCCCGCAATGTGTACAATACTTCATAGATTCTCTCCCTTCATAAAATCAATTCTTACGTTGTGGCCTTACAATTGTGATGAAGAAAAGATAGCATCGATCCAACCATCAATACTCGTCTATCTCATAAATCATCCATTTCCCGTTCACACGCTCAAGTTCAATAAACAATGACACAGGGTTTCCAAAATAAGGTTCAGGATAAACTTCTACCGTCGCATAAACAGAAGAGTAATTTCCCGAAGTCTCACTTTCCATATCCAGAACATCAATCGTTACGTAAGGGGGAACACCATCACTATCGAAATCCATATCCCAAAGTAAGCTTGTGTCCATAAATCGTCCAGCCTTCTGCATATCGCCCATTTCAACAGCTTCAAACACTTCTTCCACAACCACTTCAGGTGATTGGTTAAAACCTCCAAAGCTAAAAACCTCTGCGTCATCAGAAAATAAATATTGAAAGAAAAACAGAACTACTAAACCACCTAGGATTGCCCACATAAACATTGGAAACGACCGGCGCCCCTGTTTACTCTCTACAGTACTTACTTCAGACTTTTGTACCTCATCTCCACATTTCGCACAATATCGTTGTCCTTTCGTCAAAGGATCATCACACGAGGAACATACCTGCTGCCCTCCACAACCTCCACAAAAGTTTGCACCTGAATCAATCAATTGGCCGCAATGGATACAATTTGGCTTTATGACCTCACCTCCCCCGCTTAAAGACTATGCAAAATAATATTATATAAGTATTTAATACTATATAAATTCTAAAATACCTCTATAAAATACAAAAAATTCTACTTTTTCATATCTTTTCTAATATTATTTATGATGGAGAAAGCATGAGAATGACTTCATGAGATGAGAACGATCATGAAGCTTAAACGAAATGAAAAGGGGCTGTTCATAATAGTCTTTTAATTAGACTATTATAAACAACCCACTCGAAGGTACTATACTTCATATTCATTTACTGAATAATAACTCAAAAACGAGTTGCTTCCCATGCCTGTTAAAAAGAAATCGTCCCCTATTTGCTCGATCTTGAGGTTACTGGACCAACATAGCCATAATTCTTACATTTAAAGACTTTTTTCTTACATTTGGCGCACTTATTCTTACATTTCGCGGCTCTTTTCTGACATTTGCCAAAACCCCCCTCCCCCCATCACTTCGGCACAATATGCCTGTACTTCTTCCGCACCTCATTCAACACCCTCAACTTCTCCAGCGACTCCTCTTTCATCGCCATCCCCACTCCCATGACAAGCGCCTCAAGCAAAGCTACGGGAGAGACCATCGTATGGAATTCCCACATTTCTCCTCGGTGGGCATACAAGACGTAGTCAGCGGCGTCTCCCATTTCCGATACTAAGCGGTCGGTTATGAGAATGGTTTTGGCGTTGCATTCCCGTGCGTATTCGAGGGTCACTTTTGTTTCGGGCAGGATGTCGACGAACTGGAAGATGATGATGACGGAATTAGAGTCCAGGTGAAGAAGCGATTCATAGATTTCGTGGCCGCTTTTGGCCATTCGTTCGGTATGGATGCCGAATCTTTTTAACCGGAAGTCTAGTAAATCGCCGAGTCCTTCGGATGACGCGGGTGCGTGGATGAACACGGTGGAGGAAGATGCGATTGTGTTTAGAGCTTCGTTGAATTGTCGGTTGTCAAAATGGTTATTCGTCAGGACGAGGTTCTTGAAATGCTGTTCGATCAGCTGGCTGAACAAGTCACCGTCGTCGATCTGGTCTACGAAATTTTTCATTTTATTCTCGGGGGTGATTTCTATTTTCTTTTTGATCTCATTTTTATAATCTTTGAAGTTCTTAAAGCCGATCATCATCCAGAATCTTGAGACGGATGCGATGCTGACTCGCGCCTGATCCGCTACTTCCTGCTCGGTCATATAAGCTACGGCTGTTCCTCTTTTTTTAATGACGTCGGCGATCTGCCGTTGTTTTCTAGTTAACTGCTTGTCGTCTATCGTGATTAAACTATTCAATGTCATCCCTCCTCAGGGCTTAGTATATAGGCTTTTCTCCCTCCTATGAAAAAAAACTTTCATTTTTAACAGAAAGATTAATTACTTTACGTGAACTATACATTTCCTGCAATTCTCCTTAACTTTGAAGTTTTACAATCAAATTGAACTTACATTAAGGAGGAATTACAAAATGGGGATGCAGAGAAACGAGTATACACAGTCACAGAAAATGATGGTATTTATTTTATCGATGTCGCTGTTCGGTCTTGCGAATTTATTTACTGAATTGCTGCCGGAATTCACGATTGGGCCAGTGGAGTTATCTATTTCTTACTTAGCTTTTATTCCTTTAACTTTAGTTATGTTGTTTAACCCGTGGTACGCAGCTTTTGGTGCTTCTGTCGGTGAAATTATTTTCGGTGATCTTCTGTTAGGTGATTTCGGAGGCCTTGGGGAGCTTGAAGGATTTATCGAGTTCACGTTGGCGATGTACATAGCCGGGCTATTAGTAACTAACTTAAACAGCAGGAAGCAAATTGCGATTGCGGCGATTGTCGGCGTTATGATTGACCAGATGTTAAGTACCGTCGTGGACGTCGGTAAAGTATGGTTTGGTATTGAAGAGCTTGAAGCCGTTCCGGGTCTTCCGGCTTCGATCCTGGCGATTGAAGGGGTCAGCTTTGTCACCGAGATGGTCATTTCCGGCGTGCTGTTCGGGCTCATTCCTGCTCTCTATCTCATTCCTAAACTTTATGGAAAAATCGAGCCGCTGCTGGGCATTGAACCAAGACAAGGACGCGTGAAAGCTTCCATGACCGAGTGGGTATCCGTTCGATTTGTTATCATTGCCGTTTTTCTCATGTTCGTTGCGATGATCTCCGAGTTCATGGCTACGATGGATATCAACTTTGCTGTTTGGGAGCCGGAATTTTTAGAACAGTTCGGTGAAGGGTACATTTGGCTGCCGATCTCTGCTGCTGCTGTGATTTTTGTTTCCGTCGTTATTGCCGCTGTGAAATTTAGTAAGTCCCGCACCGGTACGAAGAGTAGGAAATCGGCATGAAACCGATTATCGAACTGAACGATGTTCACTTTAGATATCCAGGGACGAAAGAGCATGTGCTAAATGGCGCGACACTTTCAATTGAACTGGGTGAATTTTTAGCGGTCATCGGCGGAAACGGCAGCGGGAAAACGACCCTGTGCAAAACGTTCAACGGGCTGATTCCCAATTACTATACCGGAGATTTTTCCGGGACGATTAAGGTAGATGGGGCCGATGTTTCGCAAATGACGGTATCAGAAATGAGTTTTCGAGTGGGGTACGTGTATCAGGATTATGAAAACCAGCTGATGAGACCGACCGTGCTCGATGATGTCTCCTTCGCTCCATTAAACTTCGGGGATCCGGACTTTATGGAAAAAGCACTTTGGGCTCTTGAGACATTGGGCATTGAACACTTGAAGGATCAGAGCATTTGGCAGTTAAGCGGCGGACAGAAGCATTTAGCCGCGATCGCCGGCGTACTCGCTTTAGATCCTCAAATCTTGATTATTGATGAACCCGTCGCTCAGCTCGATCCGCACCATGCCAAGGAAATTTATAAACGATTGAAAGTCCTTCAAGAGGAATACGGAAAAACGATCATTGTCATTGAACACCATACCGAATTCATCGCAGATTTCTGTACCGACGTGTTGTTAGTCGATAAAGGACAAGTGTTATGGAAGCATCCCGTTCGCCAGGGACTTTTACAGATCGATGATTTATTAAAAAGAGACATCTTCCCGCCACAAGTCACGCAGGCTGCTTTACATTGTGACCTGGCACTCGATGCCTATAACTTCCCGATCACGATCGAAGACGGACAAACGTATTTTAGAGGTCTTGAATTCATTAAAAGAGAGCGTGAATCTGAGAGTCTTACTCAAGAAAACGAAGCCATAGCTTCGCTTGAGGATCTCTCGTTCTCTGCAAAAACGCTGTCCAATGAAAGAAAAACCATTTTAAATAAAATTTCCACGTCCTTTCACGCCGGCGAACGAATCGCACTCGTCGGCACGAATGGCGCAGGGAAAACCTCTCTTATGAAGTGTTTGACAGGAATGAGCAAACCGACATCAGGCGGCGGCTTTATCGGGGAGCACTCTTTTCAAAAGGGATCGCTTGAGAAGTTATCAAAAGGGGTATCCTACATTTTTCAAAATCCAGAAGAAATGTTTATTCAGGATTCTATTAAAAATGATCTGACCTTCTTTTCGCATTCACGAGATCAGGATGATTCCTCATTTATAGATAAACTCATCCGCTCTTTTCGCTTGGAAGAGGTGCTTGAGAAAGACGGCCGGCTGTTAAGCGGAGGGCAGCAGCGACGGGCTTCGATGGCGATCGGCTTAGCCACGAATCCAACGTTGCTTATGCTTGATGAACCTACGGCCAGCCTCGATGTGCAAAGCCGTAAAGAATTAATAGAAATTTTGCAGGAGATGGATTCCGTTGCCACCGTTTTGGTAGCTACCCACGATATGCAGCTGGTAGCCGAATGGGCGACACGCGTCATCGTCATGGAGCAAGGCGAAGTGACGTTTGATGGGACCCCGCGGGAGATGTTCGAATATGGACACGTATGGAAAAGAGCAGGGCTCGTCCCGCCTCAGATCGTTCAGCTTTCTATTGAACTAGGCATGCGCCCGGCTGCTTTATCGGTGGACGAGTTTACGAGCCGCATCAAGGAGGGCATACCTCATGGAGTTTGTTGAACGTTTTAAAAAGTCTTTTAACATTGAATGGGTGAAACTTGAGCTCTTGAAAACCGCTTATGGAAAAAAAGAAACGTACATGGGGCAGTTAGATCCGAGAGTCATCATGATCTGGTACTTGATCGTCAGCCTGCTTCCCTGGTTCACCTTCAACTTCGTCATTTTAATCGGTCTTGCCATTTACACGTCGGCGCTGGCTTTAATTACTAGAGTAAGCCCGCTGATCATCTTTTTACTAGCGATCGGTGTGATCGGGGAGTTAGGCTATATCTTTCTCGTCGTCTTTTTCATGGGGGGAGATTTTGAAGCTTATGCTTCCTTAGTCACGCTCACTTTGAAAATCATTATTATGTCGATTGCGAGTATTGCAGCTTTTGCCAGTATGGATCCTGAGAAGCTCAGTGATGCCTTGTTAAGCTTTGGCGTACCCGCGCAGTTCAGCTTCGCTGTCTCCTATGGGTACCGCATGCTGCCGATTTTGATGGATGAGTACCAGCAGATTATCCAGTCCTTCCGACTAAGGGGAAAAGCACCTGAGAAAGCCGGATTTTTAAAATGGAAGCTCGTTTATTATTACGTCGTCATCGTCATTAAAGCGTTCTACCCGATGATGTTGAATACAGCCAAACGTACGAGAACCACAGTAGAAGCACTGGAAGTAAGAGGATTTTCTTACTCCCTTTATAGTGAAGAAGCGAAAAAGCAGAAATTATCCCACTTGAAAATTAAGGGGAAAGAATACCAATTTATAGCGGCCAGCGCTGTAATCCTAACGATTATCCATGTCGCAGGACATTTATATTATATTTAAAACAGGAGATGACTATATGAAAATCGATTTTCACACCCACGCCAATCTATCGAAAGCACTCGCCGTAACACCAGAAGAGTTCCGCAGCAAAATAAAAGAAGCGAAAGAAAGCGGACTGGACGCCCTGGCACTCACGGAACATTTTAACGCACCGAATTTCGATGACATTTACCACATGCTGGATACCCACTTCCCCTATCAACATAACTACTATGACGTAGACGGCGTCAAAGTCTTTCCAGGGATCGAGATCGACGTCCTTGAAACCGGTCACTTTCTCGTCGTAGCCGAACGCGAAACGATTAAAGGCATCAGTCATCAGTTAAAGGAACATACCGAAGAACATAACTTCATCAAAGTCAACGACCTGAACGAACTTCTAAAAGGATTGAACGTCATTAAAATCGGCGCACACCCTTATAGAGAATCAACCCCATGGGTCCACCACACAGAAGAAACACTGGCCAGCTTTGATGCCTTCGATATTAACGGAAAAGATCTTTACAAATACGGAACAGAGATGAAAAGTAAAGTAGACGAACTCGCGGCTAAGTATGACATCTCAGCAGTCGCAGGCAGTGATACCCACCAGTTCTTTCAATACGGTGCCGTCGTCAATCACTTCCCTGAGTGTCATACAATTGAAGAACTTCGTAACGTTATTAAAAACAAAGATTACGAGGTTCAGCTATCTCCTGCCCTGCGTTTAAAGGTGAGGGCAGCTAAGTTTGTGAAAAAGATTCTTAAAGAGAAGGATTTTGTAACGATATAGGATGGAAACACGACGTCTGGATGGGCGGCGTGTTTTTCACGCCTGGCCCCTGTGTAATACAGAAGTCAGGCGATTTCAAGTACTCTACCAGCCTTTCGTGCCGGAGATCAGAAAACTATTCGTGCCAAGCCATTCTTTAGTTCTCTAACGCAAACCCAACATTTATTTCTTTTCTCCTAAAAACTCCCGCATATAACGATTGACTGTTTCCGGTTGTTCATGATGCGGGGCATGGCTTACCCCTTCCATACGATGAATGGTAAGGTCGCGGACGTAGTCTTCCACGCCGTCCAGATTACTGTTTTCAAAAGCAGGATCCGCATCGCCCCAAATGATCAATGTCGGTGAATCGAACATTTGATAGGGAAGATCCAGCGGCTTTTTTATATGCTCTTCGAACGGATAGAAGGAAACCGCCCGGTAATAATGAAGCATCGATTTCATCGCATCAGGCTGCATCCACGCTTCGACGTACTTCTGCTCCTCCGCTTCGGTCAAGTACCCTTTTTCCTTTCCAGGTTCCGTCATCATATTTCTCAACCGCTCCGCATTGTTTTCCAATAACTTGTCATGAGCGTCCGGCCGCTGGAAAAATCCCATATAACTGCTCGCTTCCCGCTGCCCGGGGTTCTCCTTCAGTTCACGCCTGAATGTGTACGGATGAGGCGCGTCAAACATGATCAACTGCTTCACATAATCAGGCTCCGTGTAAGCAAGCGTCCACGCAATGGCACCGCCCCAGTCGTGAGCGACTAAAATACAGTTCTTCTCCCCAAAAGCTTCAATCAGCTGCTTCACATCCTCGACCAGAATCGACATCTCATAGGAAGAGACCTCTTCCGGCTTATCGGAAAGATTATACCCTCTCATATCTACAGCGACGACTTGATAATCCTTTGAGAATTCTTCCATTTGGTGATGCCAGTTGTACCAGAAGTAAGGGAACCCGTGAAGGAACAGCATCAGTTCACCTTCTCCTTCTGTAACGTAATGAAGATTGACGTCGTTGACTTTCACATAACTCTCTTGCATACTTCCTTCCACCTTTCCTATGAATACTATCAATATCAAGCCACTTTACTCCTCTTCACAGGAAAGGACAATTATGAAGTCTCATTTTTTGGATAATTAGGAAAAACAACCTAATAAAAGGAGAACATCTAGAATAAGCTGATATATAAAAAGGTGCATCATGAGCAGAATAATTACTTGCTCGTGATGCACCTCATAACATTATCGTCTTCCATATTTCTCTCTGGCGATGATTTCCATCGCATGCTTTGTCGCATAATAATAAGCTTCATTACGGAGTAAATGGACGGATAGTAATGTCTTATCTGGTTTCTTTCTTCTTTTGAGTAGGAAACCTAATGCTCTTTTAACGGATGATTTGAGACTTCCATCATAAGTAAATGGCACCAGGGAATAAATCAGATTCTTTTTGATCGTTTTATTGTAAATCTGTAATGACATTTCTTCATGCAGCTTTTCATAACCATCACCTAATTTAGAGTTCAGTTCCTCTAAATTGACTTGTTTTTCTATAGTAGACAGCTGCACGTGGCCATCTTCCTTATGATGAAAGACCGGTTCAAAGCTTACCTTCTCATTTTTATCGAATTTCAGCATGACGGAATAAGAACGATCTTCTTTAGAATGATAGTTTTTTGAGTCAAAATAAAAGTTTCCTAAACTATAAAAGATTAAGGAATCATTGTAATGCTCGTACCCTTGTGGGACGTGGGGATGAGATCCTACAATTACATCCGCTCCTAAATCACAAAAATGTTTATAACGGTTGCGCCATTCTTTTTGAGGGATACTGTAATTCTCTAACCCGGCATGGGATAAAACGATAACGAAATCACATTCCTGGTTTAATATAGTAATCTGCCTGTCTATTTCTTTATGATTGATCCATGCATAGCCGGGCTGATCATCATCCGAATAATAATCTTTCACCCCAAACTGCGCTTCACTAGCATTAATGAACCCGACTTTAAGGTCGTTAACTGTCTTTATGACAGGTTTATAAGCTTCATCAAAGGTAAGTCCAGCACCAATGGTGTCTAATTTAAGAGACCTAGCTTCATCTATGGTTGCCTTTAAGGCTGCTGATCCATAGTCCATAATATGGTTATTAGCCAGGCACATCATATTAAACCCTTGTTGTTTTATGCCATCGATTGTCCCCTTGCGCTGGAAATGGTGCGGTCCAGATTTAGGAATGGGACTGCCGTATTTCTCAATAGGTGCTTCAAAATTACAAACCGAATAATCAGCAGCAGAGATCACATTAGATAACCCTTCTGAGCATATCAAACCGTCATTATGTTCATAATTCACAATATCTCCGCTTACAAACATCTTTACCATATTGTTCATCCCTCCTTTAGTCGAATTTCTTCGTCATTCTTAAAGTAAGCAGAATTAAAATTATGTTCAGTACAGCACCGGAAATTCCGAATAATGCTACAGCGACTACATCGCTTGAGAATACAAAATATCCAACAGCCAACAGCCCCATTCTTATGACTAAATTGAAAATAGTAAACCTCAAGTGAAAGGCTTGCGCTCCCATGACAGGCAGTGATTTCACACTTGGCTGGTTAATAAACATAAAGAACATCCATAGAGCTATCCACCTGGCGTATTCCCCTGCCGTCACCCAGTCTGTACCGAATACGAAACTGAACAGCCAGGGACCAAATAAAATGACAACTAAATAGGGAAGAAAACCAACGGCAGCTAAAGCAAGAGTTGCTTTTTTCACCAAATGAGTAATGCTTTCTCCTTTATGGGCAGCTTCCGTGATACGCGGGTAAAAAACATCGCCTACCGATTTACCGATCAGCTGGGACGGCATACTTAAAACCGTCTTACATATAGAATAAAATCCTGCCGCAGCCGGGCCAAATAAACTAGTTAACAATATAATAGGAAGGTTCTGTGAAATAGCATTGATAAACACTTGCGGCGCTCTAAATATCGGAAAGTCATTGTGACGTTTCGCAAGCTCTTTAAGAGATACGGGTTTGTCATCATCCTCTTCACTAGAACTCTTATAACTGGACTTCCTGGCAAACAAAATCATGAACAACGCTTTTACACCATTATTCAAAGATGAAAGAACTATGAGTACAGGGGCAACCGGATAAAAGAAACCCACCCCTGCTTTACTTCCATTTAGTAAAATAGCTTGAAAAAAGGTGGCATTGGCGTTAACACCGAATTGTTTCGTTCGTATAAACCACTGCTCAGAAACTTGCAGAAGACCTGCAAATATAATAACGATAGGAATTAAGTACAAGTACGGAGCTATGCTTTCCATATTGAAAATATTAACAATCGGCTGATGCAGGAAAAGCAAAATAAGACCTACAATAACAGCTACAGCTGTCGTAATATACAAAGATAGCCGTATCAATCCTTTTGCTTCCTTATCCCTTTTAGGAAGTACAATAGCAATAGGATACGCAAAAGCTGCGACAGGACCAATAATAGCAGCAATCGCCATAAATGTGCCCATTAAACCATAAGCTTCCGGCCCATATAAACGGGTAATGATGGGCTGCAGCAGAATATTAACGAGCTGAGCAGCAGCTGTCCCCGTTGCCATGATCATTACGTTACGTACAAACGGGGTCTTTAATAATTTTTTTAATTTGTTAACCATTTATTTTAAACTCCTTAACCTAGTTACCTTATTCTTACTTCATTGACTATGTTACTTTAACTCAAGAACTGTGTCCTTCCTCTTCTGTTTGTATGATTTTATTACGTGTTCAATAGTTGGGTAGTCTTGACTCACTTATTAGATCTCAGTATTCAGCAGTGATCAAGTTATCAAACTATCAAATTAAGTATGGTGTGGTGTAACTTACACTTTTTGGACAACAATAGAACAGATTGATTATATCAGATATCCCTTCAATCAAAAAGCTGAAACCTTACACAAATAGAGAGCTTGAGAACACAGCGTCATTGATGTGTGCCATGTTTTTATATTTAAATGAACTATGGTAATCTTCCACAAAATGACTGCTAACCGCTACCCTGCACCTAAAAAAAAAATCGCCAGGTCCCTGTTTTCTACAGGAGTCCGGCGATTTTGTTTACAAAATTTTGATAAGCATCATCATTAGTCACCAAATTCTATAAAAGATATAATGGATAGAACCTCTTAGATTTGACTAACCTATGGTAAAGGTGGGATTAGATTGAGTGATAAGAAATTATTGTTCGTTTTTGGTTGGGCCTATATCGTTTCTACGCTATTATATTTCTTACTTTATTCCGGCAAATATACACAAGACGAAATGTTCTCTGGCGTTGTTTTTGCTGTATTAGCTGCTCCTATTTATTTCTTATGTGTCTTCTTATATTACAAAAATCAAAGCCATTAAACGCGGGCTGGAAACACTGCGTCTTGAAACCTGAAATCACATACAGCTATGTTAGTCTTCAATGAATAGTAATATTGAAGAACCAATAATGGAGAAACCCTTTATAAATCATAATTAAAATAGCGGTTTTCGGAAAAATGTATTCCGAAAACCGCTATTTATTTTTCTAGATTAGAATTTACTACAGTTTTTCAGTGGACTCAAAAAAGTAATCAGGCCCTTACTAAAAGTTAAATATCTGGATATTCGTCGTTATCTGGTTCTATAATTACATCGATTTGAGCAGAGATATTTGTGGTCTTATGGAATTGCTTGGAATCCACTGTGACTGGCGTATGTTGTGCAAAAGCTAGATTTGCTGGGAGAATGGTGCTCATGATTAGAATAGATGCCAAAACCTTTTTTTTCATAATAATACTTCCTTTCTGCTTTTAATTTGATTTAAATTAATATACTTTTCCAAGTAATACGTACTTTTCTTGTACTGGCTTAGACCCTTATGCAGTTCAGCTAATAACAAAAGAATCTCTTGGTAAACCACTGGGTGAGTTAATTTGAAATATGCTAGAATCTCATTTTCCATAAGAGTAATTAATTGCTGCTTCTTCCCCAGCACGTTTAGTTTGAATATCCTAAACTTATAATGCATGGCAAGATTATTTTGACTATAATTGATACCTCGGTTTAAGTAGTCCATCATTTCATCATAATTTTCTCTATGCTTGTTTATATAGGCTAAATAATATAGAGTATAAATCTTATCTTCATCTTTATTTTTTAATGCCATAGCTTCTTTAAAATAGTTAATAGCTGTATCCATCTCATCCATGTATAAAAACACAATCCCTAAATTATGATGGATACTACTTAAATAAGCTTGGTTAATGGTTCCTTCATCATTATTCAATAAAGTAAGGAAGACCTCTTTTGCTTTATTGTATGTCCCTTGTCGGCTGTAATTTATACCAATAATCATATTACACTCTATAATTCTCTTTACATTTAGAAGTGAATTATATGCTTTTAATGCTTTACTCAGATAATCATTAGATACTTTAAATTGATTAAGCTTAGAATGGAGCATCCCTAGTTGATAAAGTAACTCCTGATCTATTATTTCCTGTTGTTTCGCATAATCTTCAGCTTGTAAGTATATGTTCAAAGCGTCTTTTAATTTGCCTGTTTGATGAAAGTAGAAACCTTTTGTTTTAAGAGCATTATATTGCAGGTCTTTTGGTATAAGTTCAAAATGATTATCCACAAACTCTATATAAGGAATGGCTTCCTTATATTTTTTTTCTTTTATATTAAAATAAGCTATCACTATACTGCAAGTGGCTTTTGTCGCAGGGTTAGTATTCTGATAATAGCAATCCATAAAATCAGGAACCAGCTCTTTTGCTTGTGAATAGGTTTTTGGACTTTCCATAGCCTTATATACATTACGTGCTTTTTCATTCATTGTTTCCGAATCGAATAAAGCTAAGTCTTTTGGGTCTATGCTTAACCGTTCTAGTAAGTAGTCCAGTATTTCTTTATGAGGTTGAATATTATTGTTTTCTACTTTACTTATATAAGTAATGGAACAAATCCCATTACTTAACTCCTCTTGAGTTAACTTTAATTCTTTCCTTCTGTTTTGAATTAAAGACCCGATCCCCATCTCTTTATGAACCCCCCCTATTTTATACATTTAAGTTATTACGAACATCATTATTTATTACTATAATAACATCTAAATTAATGTATAGAAGGGAAAAATTACAAATTAAAGCTTTTCCTCACGCTACCCTAATCTTCTTTCTCGATCACAAGATCACATCACTTGGTCAATAAATTAAATGATATAACTCACTTTATAAGATTCTATTAGTTTCTATTAAAATAAAAAAATGTGTAAACAAAACTTTACATATCATCTCTTATCTTTTATACTCGGTAATACGGAGTGATTCAATGATTAAGAATTTTTTAACAGAATATAGGAAAGACTACAAGTTTTCTCAAAGTTATTTAGCCGCTCAAGTGAATGTTTCCAGACAAACGATTATTTCGATTGAAAAAGGAAAGTTTAATCCTTCCCTTGAACTAAGCTTTAAACTAGCAAGAGTGTTTAACGTAAGAATTGATGAACTTTTTTACTATGAGGAGGACAAGGTGTAATGAACTCAGAAACGTTAAAAAATGGAAGGAATTACAGTTCTTCTGTTATCTTTCTATTAATAGGAATTGGTAATTTCGTAATTAACGGTACTGACTTTCTACTTTTTTCTTTAGTGATGATCTTATTTGGTTTAACAGGTGTTGTAACGGAATTCTTCTTCAATTCAAATGAGCCAAAAGATGAACGAATGAGAATGGTAAACTACAAAAGCGGTTTCTTCTCACATAACGTTACGAATATAAGTATCGTAATTTTTGCTTTTCTTAGTGCTTTTGAATACATAGAAAGTATCACCCTGGTGCTATTTTCTTTGTTATTGGTGAATTCAATATCTTTTATCATTTCGCTTTCAATCAATTCCTTAAAAACATAAAAAGAACACCAAGGGTGGTGTTCTTTTTACCTTTACTGAGGTCCAATACCAGTATAAACAGCATAACCCGTGACTCGGATCCATATTCCATTTCCATTGTCATTGGAAGCAATTATACCGGCAAGTCCTGTCCCCCCAGCGGCAATCGCTCCTGAAATAGCTTTAATAGCAGCCGACGGAGCGGAAAACCACGGAGAAAGTTGATTGGCTACCCCAGCAGCTGTTGCACCACCAAGAAGTGTATTGCGGATTTGCCGTGTTTGGTAACTGTCAAAAAATACTTTGTAACCCCACCAGTAATAATCTACTCCACTTTTCCCTTGACTTGCAGCTGTTACTGTATTGGTAGACACTTGATTGCTTGCTGGATTAGCGGATGAACTCCCTACTACTGTTACGCTTTCTTCTTCATGAACAAGATTCTCTGATTTTTCAATATTATCATTCATAAGATTCAAAGAAGAGGTAATTGATTGATAATCTTCACTAGATACTTTTTCTTTCAATTCGGCTTCATTACTTATCACAAACTTTCCTTCTTCTAAAGAGATATAAGGGTCAGCCACTTCAATCAATTCTCCATCTACATTACTGAGTGATGGTGCCTCCACCTTACTCACCTTAGATGTATCAGCAGATACAGTCGTCTGTGATGGAAGTAAAGATCCAAACACCAGCCCGGTTGCTAATGGAATTACTACTAAACTCTTTTTATTGATGTATTAGCCTCCTAAATGGAATAATTTATGCTACATATAAATCGTATCAAATATATGGAAAGAGATGTATTGAAAAAAAATCTAATAATTTTCATCTTAACCTCATCTTTACTTTATTATTTTTTCAACATTTTAACCTATTCAAAGAAAACCCTCTATTGCCCTCTCAGTAAACATAGTTTTGCTTCTAACTACACACACCTTAAGCGAAGATTCGTGCTCACATCTTCTGTGTTCTATTGTGAACTATTTCTTTTAAACTCTTTTTTAAAAAAACTAATAATAAAGAGCTTAAAAGATAAACCGGAAAGATAGAAGGTACCTAAATATAGGAGATTCCTTCTACTTTTCACTCGTATTTAAACATTTCCTTTTGCACTTTATTGGGTTGTATTTATTAACTTTTAATTAACCAAAAAAGTGCCTGAACCCCACCACATTAGCCCTTTAACGGACTGGGGGTCAGGCACTTTCATTATAAGACCTATACTCTCATTTCTTTAATTTTAAACTCTTGAAACTCGATATCGAAACAGCAATCTCTTTCTCTTCAAAATTACGGAGTATTCCAGAAAAATGTAGTAACTATTAATGGAATAATTATGGTCACTATGATGATCAATCCATTGCCAATGAATCCGACCTTTCTGTAAGGTCCTTTTTCAGAGAATATGGCGAATACCACTCCTACTAAAGAAATAACCACTCCCGCAAAAAGAAAACCGTCATTACCCGACAGCATCGTTATGTAGGCAGCCAGGCTTGCTAAAAATAACAGAGTAGAGATTATTCCAAACTTCCTTCTCACATGTTCTCCCTCCTCATTATGTGAATTATTCCAAAATATTGGATAAAACTCAATATTTATATAGTCATCTGCTGAAAGGGTGTGTAGTAACTTTAAGCATCTTGGCCACCGAAATAGGGTTGCCAAATCAGCTATTCCATATCGGCTAACATACATATCATATTTTTCCAATTATCCCTTATTCTTGATAACATAAAGAATAATCAGAAAGGGGTCGATTTTATTTTACACCTAACTAGAACTACGAAAGTTTTAATTGGTATAAGCATCTTACTAGTTATTCCTGAAATTTTATCATTTTTCGGTATAGATATTATACCAATAGGGTACTTTCTCCTAGCATTAGCCGCAACGAGTTTTTCTCTTGCTTTTGAATTTAAAAGAAACAATGAAAAACACGCAGCTTTAATGATGTGGATGTGTATTGGGCAAACCATGATGTTTTTGTTCGCTGGTCTCTTTGATTTAGGCATCCATTATCATCTCATCCTTTTTATCTTTTAATATTCGCTGGATTTAGAGGAAGAGGTAATGATTTCGCTATAGAGCAGCGTGAAACAATTCTCCATGATCATGAAGACTCAATATCAAGATATCTCCGATAAAACCCCCCTTAAAACCATATTTTTCATAAAGGGTTATTGCTTTCTTGTTTCCAAGAGGGGTAAAAACATTTAGAAGAGAGCAATTCTTTTATTTCAGAATTGCCCCCGTCAGCTTAATAATGAAGTTATTCAACATCTAACGAAAAAGCATAACTTGCAGTACCTTGCTCCCAATGTGCTAACACCTCGTAAACATTTTTTCCTTTGTCAGACAGAACGACCTCATCGGAATTGTTTACAACATTTTTGTCGTCGCCCCATATTCTCACGGAATACCTTTCCGGCTGTTCTTCGAAGTCTAATTCAACATCGGTATTGGCTGATACCTGCATTGGATTATTACCTTTAACCAATTCTGGTGGTGCAAAAGAACCCGACTCTATTAAACTTTCTGTTCCTTCTCCATTGTCTACACTCCAACTATATGTACCAAGCGATGGTCTAATGTTCTCTTCTTCAACAGAAACGGTTAGATTTGGCGGCTCAGGAACAGCCTCCTCTGAAGCACCATCCAACTCTTCATTGTTACTACCTTCTTTACCCTCACTATCATTATCAGTTTTTTCTTTCGTATCATGTATGCCAGAACAACCCATTAGTGATAAAAGACATATAAGAGTTAAAGCCAAAAATAAAAATCTGAAAGTCCTCATAATCTCCTCCTTACTATTTAGAAGATAAGTATATGATAGCTACTTTCTTTTGTAGCGACCAATCCAATAGTCAACTTCCTATTTTCATTAACCATTCACGTAATTTAGCTTTTTGATAATACACCTTATTATTAATGACAATATGCGGAATGCTTGTGTGTTCGGCTATCAAATGTTTGGCGTCTTCCTTGGAAATACCGATAAAATGATGAACCTCATTTTCTTTAATTAGTTCGTGGTCATCATTATCATCTAAAGATTCTAAAATATTTTTTGAGTTTGGGTTTTTAAAGTTTTTTAATCCATCCCCAATTAAATATCCCGCTATGGCAATACCCAATCCTAACCACATCATCCAAATTCCTCCTTATTAGCTAATGGTGAAAAAGCGTATCTACTCATTTCAAATACGGAACCTATATATATTTTACGAAATAGAAAAATATAAGTTTCAATATTGAATAGTCCTTCTCCGTTACTTCAATACTTCACCCCTTAATTAAAAGGGAGCAACCCCTATTGATGAGTTGCCCCAGTTTCATGAAGACTCGAATTCGAGGTATCTATTATTTTTTTACTTTGTCATCGGTTAGTTTAAGTACATTTTTTCACGATATTAATGAAAGGATGACTTAATTTCAAGTTATCCTTTCACATAGTTAATAGCTTTAATTCAGACTTCCAAGCATCATAGAATTCTTTTATGGTTGAATAACTTTTATTACGATGTTCTTCGACTGCTTTAATTTCAAATTCATAAAGCCCTTGGTATGCATCCCTTTTTGAAAATGAGCGATCCAAAAAACTTGATACCCAAATCAGATTTATAGGTCGTATCCTGATAAAGAAAATAGCTCCATTTTACCAAAGTGGATGTTCTTCATTAGACAATTGTAATACAAGCGGAAATAAAAGTAAGCAAAGGAATTCAGCAGCTACAAAAATAATCAACGCAATACCAATGGGAACTTCAAAACCTACAACAAAAGGTAACATTAGTAATGGAATCATTGTTATTAAAGATACTTTTCTCATAGTTTTCTGGGTTTGGAACTGTTTCTCCCCACAGTATTGGCATTTAGCTCCATTATAAAATTGAAATGATTTTTTAATAGATTCGGACCACGCCCATTGACTTCCACATTTCTGGCATACCGGCATTTAAAACACCTCCTGTTGCGATTATTAACGGCTAATATTACGCCCTTCAGTTTATGCTAAATATTATTAATGATCTAAAACAACGCATAATTATGTACGTTTAATCTCCGAGTTGAGTTTTAAAATGCGCCAATCTGGAAACTGAGCCTTCAAATAACCTGTGCTAAACGGTTATAAGAGCTCTATTCCCTTATTTCAGAATTGCCCCCGATTGTTAAGTAATTATTTCACTTCTTTTTTAAAGTAAAAAACTGTCCCATTAACTCCAGCTAGTTCCCAACCATCCTTACCAAGAAAATTCAATTTTTCTTCCATCACTGCACTAAAATCATTATTTGCTTTTAATTGAAATTGAATATCTTCCACTCTGTACTCAAATTGCTTCATTTTCATCCCTCCAAATAATCATCCAACATAATAGTTCTTCCTGTAATATAATTACGATTTTTATTAGAAATAGTTTCTAATTTTTACAAAAACAAAGAGAGTTATCTCGAATTCCAGTCTTCAACTAACCGGCCCGTTTGTTTAAGACTCATTTTAGAGAGATATACGCAATAATTTAAAAAAATATTTGTATCGTAAAAGTAGATAACTTAAATTCTATTACAATTCCAATATAATAAGAAACCGCATTGCAGAGAATCACTTCTCTACACGACCCTTTCTGAAAAACTATTTATTAACGTGCTTTACCCCACTATGCTAATGCTTTAGTAAAGCAGGGGTAAGGCACCATCACTCTAAAGAGGAAAACAAGAAAGTCTGTTTCTACTGTATGATATTACGAAAAGAGGTGCACTACCAACAAATCTCCATGGGTACTATGCCACCCTTTAGTTCTCTAACGTACCGGGGGACTGACCCCAGGATCGATCAACCATTTATACGAACGAAGTTCGATCATCCTGACTTCCAATAAAAGTCCAGATGAATGGGGAAATTTGATTGGCGATCAAGGGATCACGACAGCTATTTTAGATCGTTTACTTCATCGTGTGGAGGTCATACATGGTGGAGAGACTGAGGAAAGTCATCGGATGAAAAACCGAAAAAGTATTTTTCAAGCAGAAGTGTAAAAGGGAAACGAGCAAAAAGTGTAAAATTCGACTTGACGTCTACATATGGTTACGATGCACAATAATCCTTCTCTCTCCTCTTACCAACATAAATAAAAACCAGCACCGAACGCTGGCTTTGAATATTTCTTATGCCATTAAGCCCCAGATACAGTAAGACTTGATTTCGAGATAATTAATCAACTCTTCTCCGATACTTCAAACGCCAATCGATTCAAATCCCATACATCTTCCTCATAATTTTTGATCACTTTCACCTCTATCTCTTCCCCTACATCATATTTCTCTGGGTTGGACACTCGTATCGTAATCGCTTCTGATTTTAACTCCTCTTTAAATTCAGATGACTCTGTAGAGGATCCTGATTCGCTAACTATTGTCCAATAAACCGTTTCAATTTTCATATCCCCACTTTCCTCATTGACTTCGATTATTTCTCCTCCAACAGCCATTCCTTTATTAGAAACACAGCCTATTAGTAGAATGGCTAAAGCTACGATTATAGAAAACATCTTGCTTTTCACCACAGAATTGCCCCCGATTATGTAAGACTTGAATTCAAGATAATGCACCAAGTAAATTTCAATTCTAATAGTTTGTTGTACTATTCAACCATCGGAATACCCAGAAATTCTTGAAGGATTTCAGTATATATTCTTGGTTTTTGTTCATGAACTAAATGGGATGCAAATGGAATAACGCATACATGAACATTTTCATGCATTTCTTGATATTTTGATGCGGAAACCACCTCAGCTTTATTCCCTTCTCCGACCATAAAAAGAATAGGAACATCAATATCTTCAAAATTAGTAGTATAGTGAAAAGGATACCAGTCCTCATCTTTTGCCATATAAATAAACTGTTTCCAATCAGAATGATGTAAATGATTTAGGTGTTTTGTTATTTCTGAATTATGAAGAAGATCCTTCTGTACAGCTACATCCTGTTCATGCATTTCCTTCCAATTACTTGGTTTGTCCGCAGTAATCCCAGACAAAGTTAAGCTCGAAATTTTATTAGGGTATTTTTTAGAAAATACTAACCCTACTAAGCCGCCTAAAGAGCAGCCAACCAAATGGAATTTCCTTATTTTCAAGTGCTCCATGGTATCTTTCAAGTCCTCAGCTGTCTTTTCAAAATAATTGCTTAAGTTCTCACTTTTAGACTTCCCATGACCTCTTAAAGCAGGAATTATTACTTTCATATTTTTTTTGATAACATCTCTTTGAATTACAAAATCCGTATTTCCAGTTTGTAATCCAGTATGTAGGAAAACGATCGGTTCTCCTTCTCCATATACGTCATGATGTAGAATCACTTTAAAATCCTCCCGAAAAAAATATTTCCCTACTTTTTAAAATTTATATGAATGGCTCTTATTCAAGCGTAGCCCCAGTTAGTTGAAGTTTCGGAATCGATATCTTCCAAGAATACATGTACCTACACTCACAGTTAGTACAATTCAAATTATTAGATTTTTCAATTATATCATTACATTCCTTTTAAAAAATCTATCTTTCTAAAGTCTTTGTTATAGGTAACTTTCACAGCTGGTAAATCAAATTAAAATAAATAGAAACTCAACAAGATTCCAATCATAAACCCAACCACATGGGAAACAAATCCACCCAAACCAATTAAGTTTCCTAAAATTGAATAGAAAATAATATAGTTTGTTTTCCAAGTTCCTAATTGGAGATTGAATAATTCAGGAGTTTGTAAAAGCAGATAAAAGGTACAGCCTACCAATGCAAATATTCCTGGAGAGGCTCCTGTTCCCTTATTAAATGAAGAAAATATGGAAAATAATAAGGAAACCATCAAATTTCCGATTGCGTAAATGAGCAGAAACATAAAACTTCCAATTTTGTTTTCTAACACTAATCCGACGAAATAAATACCAAAAACGTTTCCCACAAGATGAATTATATTCAAATGAAAGTATGGTGCAGTTATGAGCCGGTACCATTCTCCCTTTCTCATGTTGTCAAAACTCTTCCCTGTGCCCAACTTAGACAATTTATCGCTCCATATTCTATCTGTAAAAAAAATAACTATGTAAATAATTAATAAAGTAAGTGTCACAGGAGGTGTATTTAATATGGCGATGTTCTCAACTTCCTTTCTAAAAGTGATACTCAAAATGTATTTACCTTTTTATTTTATTACTTCCTCCCCCTATATACCGCTATTACGGTGACTACTCTTACCCGACAATCTCCCCAGTTACAAGAAGAATTGAAATCAAGATAACCGTTAATTTTAGGGCTTCTAACTTAGTCCCTTTCCTTCCTCTTTGTTTGATTTTGTTTTTCCAAATTTTCAAGTAGTTTTTCACCGAGCAACTTAATATTGCGCGCAATAGCTATTAGAACCACTAATATTCCGATTAAAATTATTTCTAGCATCTTTTCACTCCTAACTATTACTGTTATATTCGCATTACCTTTGGAAAAAGAATTTGTTAGTTTAATCATTTCAAAATTTTTCAATCTCCGCAATACTTCCCCAAAAATCCATTTTATCTCGAAACTGAGTCTTCCACTAACCTGCCCTAAACGTTAAGAAGAGGACGATTCCTTTATTCCAGAATTGCCCTCGTTAGTTGAAGACTCAGTATCAAGATATTATTTTTCAACCCGTCCCGGAATAAAATCACCAAAGTATTTACCGATCTTCTCAACTTCCGTCATGATTCGGCTGATACCAACTTTCGTGGTAAACCAATTCTCTTTAGTAATTCCGAACCGATCATCTACTGGAGATACCATAAACTTCGTGTCCTTAGGAAATGCTTCCTGATAACACAGTAATGCTCTGCGAGAATGTCCTGCTTTACACACAATAATAACCTTCTCATGCTTAATACCTTTACTCTCTAACACTTCTAAGGAATATCGGGCATTTTCTAAAGTATGCTGTGCTGCGTTTTCTCTAAGAATAACCTCTTCAGGTACCCCATTAGTAATACCAATGTTTCTTAGATATTCCCACTCAGAGGTACCTACGTGAGGTTTGTATCCCCCAGATGAAGTATATATGAGGCCATTCCCTTCTTATATAAGGATGAAGCTTTTTCCATTAGCTGTGGATGATCCGCACCTGGCACCAATACAACATCAGCCGTTGATACTTCTGTCTCAACAAAAATAAAGTTTGTAATACAATCATATGGACTAGACATTGTTATAAATCCTTTCGTACATGGACTTGTATGGGATGAACAACCCTATTGAAAGTTTGCCCCCGTTTCTTTAATACTTCACTTCAAGATATTTTACCGATTAATTCATTTTATTAGTAGTGCTTACTAATAATAGACCCTTTTCAAAACCACCACGTTCTTTAAACTTCTGCTGTCTCACATTTTCCACCTCATCAAATGATTTATTATGAAACTTTGCTAGAGAATGAATAACTTCCAATATGTCTGCTAGTTCTTCAGTTGCCGCTATTTCATCCATTGTCTCCAGATATTCTCCCACCTCTTCATTCAACTTTCTCCTTAGCTCAATCGCATACCTATTTGAATCAAGTTGAAGATATTCGCCTATCTGACCATTTTCTTTAATAATCGTGGGGATCTTATCCCTAACCATTTTGTTGTATGTTTTTTTCAAATAATCGCCCCCGTTACAGTAAGACTCGAATTCAAGATAATTACATTTTTTAATTTTGTTTCTTTCTACTGTGTACTCCTATTTTTCTTAGCATCGCTCACAACCATAAAAATAATGAGTAGCACACTATTAGCAATCAATACTAGCAAAAGGAACGCTGATACAAAAGCAGCTCCTTGACTACTTGTAAATGACGCATATTGAAGCCCTAAGAAATGAAAAATAAGTGGTGCTCCAATTGCTGTAAAAGCTAAAATTATATGGGACTTCTTATGTTTTTGATTATAATTAAACCAAATCCATCCACTACATATCAGTAAGAAAGCCACTAGATACAATAAGATACTTATCCCCCTCTTCAAGAAATATTTTTAAAAGTAAAATTATTACAATCCAGTTTAACATACTAAGGCTGAGGAAGACTTTGATTTTTACCAGGGGACTGACCTAAGAATCATAACCCCTTCGTACATAAACTTAAATGGAGAAAGTTACCCTATTGGACAATAGCCCCAGTTTCTGTAAGAATTGAATTCGAGATAAAAAATAATTAACTTTTCTCCGTCTTACTATAAAATTTAGCCCATAGATAAAAGATAATCACGGTTACTATTGGAAAAAAAGATGGTATCCATTGATAGTGGTTAGGTAAGGTGAAAAATAAAATTATTGTTAATAACCATACCGGAATAACCCAAATAAAAAACATTCCAACTATTTTATTTCTAAAACTAAGCTCAAACTCCATCATTCCTCCCCCTTTTTTATACAGGTTCTTGGACAACGTTATTTTATATTAACTCTTGAAACTAAGTCTTCAACTATCCTGCCTCGATAGTAAAAAAAGCGATTGTTCTTATTGAGCAACCGCCACCAATTCCGAAAAAAATGAATTCAAGGTACTTTATTAACTCTCAATACTATTCCTTCAGCTCTAGCAAAACTTAAGTGACGAGTATGATCGCAATGATAACAAACGCAACCGCAATCGTTCCCATAAAAATGATTCCCCATATCTTTCTATCCTCTTCAAAGTAATACCTGTATCCAACCGTAAATTGATTGATAAGGAGTAACGTGACCCAGTAAGTCAATAGATCTTGATCTATGAATAAATCGATTACGAATAGGATGGTGGATACTACAATGGCAATATTGCCAAGAATGCTCATAAGTCTTTTCATATCAGTAACACCCCGTGCTTCCTTCTTCGTATCTAAAATTGAAATGTCCCCAAAATATTACTTCAAGTTTATTACCTAAAGATACTCCTTCCACAACCTATCCAACACTTATGGAATGGAAAGAGCCGACTATTCTGATTGAAAAATCACCCCCTCTAGCGGAAGACTCATCTTGCGCTGCTTGATAACATTATTGTGAACCTATGTATTGTACTTCCTATTCGTTGTATCCATCTCGTATTATTTTCGGAAAGTTGAGTATACAGCTATTGTAAATATTATAAAGAAAACCAGACCTACTCCAATCAGTATTTTGATTCAGCTCATAATGTCCCCCTCTTTATTCTATATACGATCTTTAACAATAGCCCCATATAGCTGAAGACTTGGAACTGAGATACTTTCTAGTATATTTGCTTGCACCCAGGATAATCTCTTAATTTTCTTCATAAAATCACTACTTACGTATCAAATAATATTTTGATGATTTGACTAAGTATGTACATTAGGAGTAAGACACCTATTCCCAAGGCGCGAATCCCGTATAACTGTTTCTGTGATAAATCTTTCCCTTGCATCTGTCTCCAACTGGGATAAAAAAATCCAATGACAGGAGCTAAAACTAAACCTATAGACATAAGTACTACAACTATAACTTCCATTTTAGCAGCTCCTTTCTTTAGTATTAGATATCCTTGTTTACCAATGAATAAACCCAGAGTCTAAGGTACTTTGCCTCTATTGAAAAAGTTAGTTCCAGTAAAAAATGTCCAGAATTTGAGTTTCAACTATTCTAACCGTTAGGAAAAAAGCGACTGCCCTTATTGAACAATCGCCCCAGTTAACGGAAGACTTGATTTCGAGATATTGAAGCAGATATTCGACTAACGCATCCTGAACTTTAATAAGGAAAAAATTATTGCATTTTTTCTAGAAACAGTTGAACTTCTTTTGGTGATTTCAATATGATAACTTGTTTATCTTCAGAAAATTGTTCAAGCCTACCTTGAATTTCAGGTCTTTTAGTTTTTGGATAATCCCATATCCATTTAAAAAAATCTAGATTAAATCTTTCTTCGCAACCTTCACCTATATCAGGTCTTGTTTTGTTTCGATACTGTAACACTCTTTTGAAAGCACGGTAGACACAGATTGTTCTGTGAATATCAAGAAAAATTATTGTATCTGCAGCATTAAGTCTTATATCCATTGTACCGCCATAGTTTCCATCAATAATCCATTCTTCTTTTTCCACTAAATCATTTTGAACTTTTCTTTGTTCATCCTTTGGAACACCAACCCAATTAGGTTTCCAAAATAAGGCGTCAAGATGATAAACATTTATTTTTAACTTTTTATCTAATTGCCTCGCTAGTGTGGATTTACCTGAACCACCTGAGCCAATGAGTACAACCTTTTTCATATGTACCCCCTTGTTATGAAACCCTGCTCACATCGAAACTCCTACTCAGTTTTTTCGCTTGATTGCTTTATAAAGTATAAATACCAACGAAAATACTAAATCCAGCTACAAGGAATGATGTGAAAGCGATTGGTTTTCGTTTTTGAAATTCAATAAGTCCCATAACAAGAAGCAATCCACCCAGTAATAGCAAAACATAAGGTATTATTAACCCAGGTTTTCCAGTTATCAAACCATAACTGGACATAGCAACTACAACCGTTGCCAAAATTATTCTAAGGATTTTCACAGTACTCTCCCCTCCAAATATTTATCTATGATTAATTTCGCCCTTTCATCGATGTTTGTTGGTAATTTGTCTCTCACGAAGTACCTTAAGTTTATACTCTCTCCGTCGCTCATCGTTAGTTCCCCATATGTATCCAGGGCTTCATATATGCTTATAACGTTGTAAACCTCATCACCATTTGGGTATTTAAAGTAAAGTTCCTCACCAGACAATATATCAATAAACGTAAAGCTCTCGGCTCTTAGTCCTGTTTCTTCATAAAGCTCCCTTGCAGCTGTTTGTTCCAATTTTTCTCCGGGCTCCATAGCCCCTCCAGGTAATCCCCATTCTTCTGTATCTGAACGATGCTGTAGTAAAAGCTCATTAGAATCGTTAAATACAAGTACAGTAGATCCTGTCAATATCAAGGGCCTACTGCCAATCAACTTCCTGATTTCCATAGTGTAGTCAGAAATATAAATCACCTTTTTCTTCAGTTTTAAATTACCTTAAGGAATTTAAGATATCAGTGTTTGACCTCTCCCAGTTTCACTAAAGTATTAGCGCGGTTAGGGTGAAACTCTTGTTCAAGATAAGCCCCATATTCAGAAAGACTCAGTTTCAAGATGTTTTTAATTATCTTTAATTCCTACCCCTGTTCCTAATACGTTAATTATTAGTAAATATAAAGGATAAAAGAATATAGCAAATATAATTACAAACCCATACCCTGGTCCAGGATCGTGTCCAGGATTATTAATGGGAAATACATTAGCAAATATAAATGTAAAAAGAATAAAATATGGAAACCAAAGAATGATGGACCAAAATGAGCTCTTTCTTTTATCCATCCATTTTTTAGCTACTTTGAAAAATAAGAAACTGAAGATTATAAAGCCAATAATATAAAGGGATGTTACCATTTTCATTACAACATCTAGATTCAAACTAAGTAAGTCACTAATCCTATATACATTTAGCCCAAGTTATACGGCTAAGAACAATACAAAAGCATTTAATAGGCTAAATAAGTTTATTTTCAAAAATAGATTCATTCAAATCCCCCTTACGTAACTATTAAGCAATTGCCCCCGTTTCGTTTACTCTTGGTTTCAAGACTCTCGCTTGAAACAGTTAACTATATTTATTCCAACTCACTAAAGCATCTTGAACAATATATAATTTGGTCAGGACCCCAGGCTTTTAAAAGAGCATACCCATTTGTCTTTCTCGGTGTAACAATAATTGCCATCTTCTCATCTTTTTCTACTTCTCTTCCGCAATTTTTGCAAGTAAACTTATCGCCAATAATAAGTATCCATCCTCTCGATAAAATTCTTATTTAGTAAATTATTACCTTCCCTTTTAAATACGTTCGAATAATAAATCCGTTTCACAATTCAAACTATCTCGAAACTGAGTCTTCCACTAACCTGCCCTAAACTCTAATAAAAGAGCGATTCCTTTATTTCAGAATTGCTCCCGTTTCATAATAACTCACCCGGAAATACACTCACCCCAAAAATTAAAGATGCACATTCACCGGGTTAATTATGTTTTAAGTTTTTACATACGAGGTAATAAATGGAATATACTGAGGGGGTGTTATACATGAAAAAACCATGGTTAGCCGGTGTTCTTTCTTTTATTTTTAGTGGTCTTGGACAATTGTACGTAGGGAAAATTGGAATTGGTATAGCACTTTTACTTGGCTATCTTGCGCTCATTATTATTGGAGGGTTGCAGGATACGTTTGGAGCTGTCATTAGTCTGTTTGCTCTACTAGGGGCACTTATTTTATGGGTTGTGAACATTGTGCATGCCGCTAAAAAAGCGAAAGCTGTAAATACGCATGCTGCTTCTTAGTTATAAAACTGAAGTATTTATATAAAAAAAGGGTGTTTAGCGAATGGAATATACGTACCGGGAAAACCTATTTAACTTATCTCAAGATCCTTCTGTTATCCATGATGAGCATGAGCAGGACGCTTTTAATGTTCGTCTTTATTACTCAAATGGAACGCAAAAGGTATTGACTCAAGGCTTAGGTCGAGTAACTAATGGGGCTACGAACATCTTTAATATTGCTATAGAAAGTAGAGACGCTTCGTACCACTTTGTCCAAAAACCACTATATCAGAATCTGATAGGCACGAAATGGGATGTATATCATGACCATGAACAAATTGGCCTGTTAAAAACAAAACTTGATGTTACCAAAGATAAAATGTGGTTGGAATTAGATGGTGAAGATACGGTCGTATTTGAATCCACTAAATTATCAGAAACCACATTCGCATACGTAAACGATCAGGAGATCATGAAAATTAAAACTCAACGTTTTAGCCCTGCCTCTCAACATAGTGTAGAGATTCAAACGCAGGATTGGGATCACGCGTTACTTCTGGGTATATACCAAACATTCTATACTTTTCTGGAAACTACAAAGTAAGAGGTGAAAAAAGTGAAATCTAGAAAGAACTTAATTATTTTTGTGTCCGTTCTAGTGGTATTAGGACTTATATATAGCAGCCAATATATTTTTGGCGTTGAATATGAGTTGCTCGATCTTTTTGATGGACGACGTTCCTAGTATGAACAGTTTTCTTAGTAAGTCTCCATTATTTCTCCACTATATTAAAAATAAAATATATGTCCTTCTTTAATCGGTGAAATAGGGAAGTATTTTACGAGAAGATCAAAATTTAGGCGGAGAAAAAATGAATAATTACATTATAAGAGCCTCTTATTTTTCAAGCAGAGGGAACAAGAACATTTGTTTGGTGTTCGACTTAACATGACACTTTCACTTTTAAAAAGGGGTTACAATCTATTGGAATATTTATCATTCAAAAAGCCATTTTTCGTTTTTTCTACACGAAGAAGTAAATTGAAAAATAAAGAGGGAAACGTAAAATATCAAGGTAAAAAGTACTACCACTCCAGAAAAGAACGGCTTCTATTAAAAAAAGTAGCAAACGTCAAGCTTTACGACGAATCAAACAATTTGCAAGCTCATGTCCTTCAAACGGAGAGAGCAAGAGATAAATGGAGTATCAAATTCGGGAATAATTTAGAAAATTTGGCTTCAATGAAGGATGTTTCCTCTATTTCTACTCATAAACGGTTATCAGTAACTTTTTTTGATCACAAACTTTTAATAAAACATAATTGGGGAAGTAATGAAGCTCAAATGTTTAAAATTAATAAAAACGAGGAAGAAATGAAAATCGCTACTCTTACTATAGGGAGTTTGAACCCATCTAATCATGAGATTATTCCAGAGAGTGCTTCTCAGGTAGACGAAAGACTTGTTATCAGCACTTTTTATACTTTTGCTTTAGTAAAAGCTAGAGAATAAGGTAATTTTTTATAAAGAATTTAACTAATAAAGAGCTTTAATAATATCAATGAGCATGGTCCCCAAGACCAGGGCTTAACAAAAGAAATAATGCAGCAATACACCAGTACTTAAAGACAGGTTTGTAGATGAACACAAAACTTTATAATGATGCTAAAGGTCTTCAACAGGTTTTGCATCTGCATATCTAATTAATAGGGAGCTTTCTGCTCCCTATTTTTCTTTATGGATCTTAGTAATCTTATTCCAGTAAAGCCCCATTTACGGGAAGACTCGATTCCAAGATATTTTAAACATATACTGACTTGGCCAACCTCCAATTTTTGGCATCGTTATTATCGCTTTTAGGTTGGATTGGGAACTTCAAAATAGTAAGCCACTGAATATTTGATTTCTGCATTGTCTTTGCTTCTCCAATTTAAATTAACTATATAAGTGATTTCCTCTCCCTTATCACCAGTGACTTCAATAATATTCTTATCTGCTGTTTCTTGAATTCCGGTCGCGCCTTGTTGCTGATGATACAGAATTTGATTTGGCCTAGGGAAAGTATTTGGAATACTAATCTCTATTTGTTCGCCTATGCTAGCATCAATTTTCTTTGGTTTTATTTCTTTCTTTATCTTATTTAATGGCAAATAGTCATTATCCTCAGAACATTCAGCAGAAGTCTTACACTTCAGTTTATATTTCGCCTCATAAGCTTTATTGTTATAAATAAATTGCACTTTATCAAGTTGGTCTACATCTATTTTGTCTGCTATTTGATTCGTACTAGCTTTATTTGAGTTTTGAGACCCCTCTTTATTAGAACTCCCTAGTGGAGAACACGCCCCTAAAACAATTGTAACTAGCATAATGAAAATTAATTGCTTCATTTTTAGTCTCCTTCTTTGGTAGATATAATAATAATTTATAATTAATTTGGTGGTAAAAGGCTTCGGCAACATAATCATACGAATAATGCAAAAAAGCCAGCTAAAGATCCTGACTTTAGAAACCGGTAATTCAGATAAGCCCCCTATACATTAAGACTTGAAGCCGAGATTAATTAAACAAATGGGCTAATTTTATGTAGAAATTATTCTTTATTTTTCTTCCGTGAAGAGTAAATTTGTAAGTAACAAAATAAGGTAGCTATAACAACCGCACTTATCTGTTGTGCTAAACTATATTCAAAAATTGGTCCCAACACTAAAATTACCCCGGTAAGAAAAATAGGCAGCCCTATTATTTTAAGTATAGTCAACTTATCACCCTTCCTCCTGCCATCTTTACAAGTCTTCAATAAATTTACCCTAAACAGTGAAAAGATAGCGATTAAGAATTGCCCCAGTTAACGTAAGACTTGAATTCGAGATTTCACAAATTTATTTTTGAATAATTACTTCTGTTTCTTATCCACATAAAATCCTATGATAAAACGCCCTAGTAGATACAACAACATAGTGGCTCCTGCCACTATAAATAAGTTATAATCATCAAATACTACAACTGCAAAAAATACGGCGATAACAAAATAAATAACTGCAAATCCTTGCTGATATCTTCCTTTTTCAGATAACCCATTTGGGTCCCTCAATTTATTCACTCCTTGTTGCAGATTTGCCTCAGTTTGCTTAAGATTAGATTTCAAGATTTTTTATTATAAACCAGTGTTTAAAAGCTCGTTATCTACTTTTCTAAGGTGTAAATTTCGAATGACTGCGTTGTTTAATGAATTCTATTGTTCATAAAAAGAGCTATTGGCTTTTTTAAAAACGTTTTTTTAGTTCTGATAGGAAAAAAAGATAGAAGGAGGGATAGTGTGATGATTATACTAAAAATCATAGGAATACCTATATTTGTCTATGGAGTGGTGTTATTAGTAACCCCATTTTTTGATTTAGATTTAGGAGGACAGATAAGTATTACCATACCAGTTACTTTAATGACATATTATGAATTTCTTTACGCTCGGCCGAGGAGGGAAGGATAACGTTTACATAGAAACATCGATTTCTAACATCCTTCCTAAATCCTTGTCCTTTCATCCCACCCAATTTAATTAACCATATCCTTTTCACTCTTCTACCCCTCATAATGACCACCTTTTCGAAAATTAGCTGGAAACTATTAAAAATATATGCTTATCCTTAGTCAAGATAAGCCCCCTTAGCGCAAGACTTGACATCGAGATATATTCCGTTTGCGATTTTAACTAAAATATCCCTTAATCAAACAGCTCTTCTTCTTTGTATGCTTTAGACCAATGGTGAGGTTGAACTTCTTCTAGTGTTTTGAAAAGTAATGATTTCTCGTCATTTGAAGATACTGCTACCTTTACATCTCTCCCCCAGTAAATCAACCTTTCCTGACAGACCCCACAAGGAGTTAATACCTTAAACTCTTCATTTTCATTGTCTCTTACAACACAAATTGAATGAGTAATTTTTGTATTATATTTATGTGCTTCTAAAATCGCCCCTGTTTCTATACATAACTCTGTTGAAGCATTTATGACCTCTGGGGCAACACTTGTCAATACTTCATCCTCAATAGTGTACATTGCTGCTGCACCGCCCCAGCCAGTTGGGTATCTTCTTTCAAGCAGTTCTTTTGCTGCTTGATATAATTTTCGTACAATATCCAATTTTGTTTCCCCCTAGTTACTCCTTTTCTTTCCAAATATAATTGTAACGCATTAAATCGTGCTTGAACTAAGCTGCTCCTTAAATAAAAAAGCAATCGTCTTTTTTGGACAATCGCCCCCTTTAGTTTAATTAAGAATTTATATTTTATATGCGATTAAAAAATAAAAAATCGGAATAAAAAGAGATAAAGCCAGACAAATAATTGCCACTATTTTTGATTGTTTAGCGATTCGTTTATCACCCTCCTGTAAATTTTCTATAAAATTCAAGGTAAAGATAAAGCATAAAATTAATAGTAAAATTGAAATCATACTAACCCATCCTAAAGTCACACTATCCTCTCCCTGATTTTTACTTAAACTGCTTCCTTAGTTAAAAATAAATGAATCTATATGTAATAAGGGCATCACTTTATTAAGCACTTGCCCCCGTTAGTTGAAAGCTTGAATTCAAGATATCTTTGATTTAAACATATCAAACACAACTGTTATCTTAGTCACAACATCTACTCTAAAAATGGAAAGTTATCAACGTTATACACAATAATAAGACTCATTATAAGTAACATCATTGTGCTTATATATTGCTTTGAATCTTTAATAAAGATGAATTCCATAATTGCCTGAAATCCTAATGTTATTGCTAAATAGGACATAAAAAAATATTTTATTAATGCGTCTGAGTTGATATCAATGCCAAACCATAGTGCACTTAAAAAGACAGACAGGATTATACCTCTCCCCCAACGGTCAAGATTTTTCCCGGATGTGTCTGATATTCTTACCTTCTCAACCCTAAGAATCTTATTTGTAATTTTTTCTGTCATAAACATCAAGGTAATTAATACAATTAAAAACACTAAGAACTCCACCTAATCCCCCCTTACATTAACATTGCACGATTATCAAATTATTGGTAAAGGCTAGAAAATTTACGCCTGGGTAGCAATGAAGTCCCTATTAAGGTTGCTCAATCGCCCCAGTTACTTTAATTAGAAACATATTTACTCGGTAGTTTTTTTCGATTTAAATAATGTAAAAACTATCGCTAAAATAAATAAAACTGTAGAAATAATCAGGGCATTCGATGTACCAATAGGATCAATGAAAACGCTCAAAAGTAATACAATAAATCCCGTAATTAATAAAGCAACAATCATTGAAATTCCTCCTATATTTAAAACTTAACGCAATATATTTTCTAAAGTATTGTGCCGGTCTGTTTAAAAAGAAAAACCGATTGTTATATATTGCTGAATAGCCCCATATTGCTTAATAAACAAAGTTTATTAAACCTTCGTTTTTTTGTATTTTTTGATAGCATATGTCCAACAAACAGCACCAATTAACATAAGAATAACTGGTAGAGCTATAAGAGTACCAAAAAAAGCGAAAGCTTCCATAATAGCTCCTCCTTTCATAAGTTGTTATAATTCTTCATTTTCAATATTTATTTAAAATTAGTAATGTAGCTAAAGATCATAAATACGCCCTTAAGCTATTGCTCCCGTTAGTGCAACAATATTTAACCTAAATATACAATTTCACCGTTTTCCTTTTTTGCACGAACTGTGATTTTCCCTACACATTGCTCTGGGTTCTTATAACTATTTTCTACTTCATCAAATAGCGCAGATAATAGAGCTTCAACTTCTCTTATTTTTGTATCTTTAGGGAGTTTATGTACACCCATTAGCTCAACACCCTTAAAAGCACCCTCTGCGCCTTGCACATCAACTTCTCCATATGCTTTAACTTCAATTTCTATCTTCAAATTTATTACCTCCTGCAAGTTGCTAATTTATATATGTATTGCGCTATTAAGCAATCGCCCCAGTTACTTTAATTAGAAACATATTTACTCGGTAGTTTTTTTCGATTTAAATAATGTAAAAACTATCGCTAAAATAAATAAAACTGTAGAAATAATCAGGGCATTCGATGTACCAATAGGATCAATGAAAACACTCAAAAGTAATACAATAAATCCCGTAATTAATAAAGCAACAATCATTGAAATTCCTCCTATATTTAAAACTTAAAACCGATTGTTATATATTGCTGAATAGCCCCATATACGTGAAGACTCGAAATCGAGGTATTTCTTAGCTTATCTTTTACTCTAGTCCACAATTGCTTCCTCTATGTTGCATACTACTTTGTTAATCCATTCAATTTTTCCCATTCACTTAAATACATTTTTTCTGTCAAATTGTTAGGATTACCAATTTTGCAAATGAACTCTAAACTATTTCCATCCGGGTCATTAAAATGTATCTTTGCATGGCCAAACCCTTCATTAGGGTTTGGCATCACAAATGGTTCAGTAGGCTCAAAACCAAAGGCTTTCCTCGGTTTATATCCTTTATTTGTTAGCCAGTTAACCGAGTTTTTCAAGCCATCCAAAGATACTTCAAAAGCTATATGTCTAATTGAAGGATGATACTCTACCTCAACTTTATCGGTTTTCCATAATCCAACCCAACTTTGGTCTTTTACAATCCATAAGAAAGCTAATCTATCTTCCACTTTATGGTCAAACTTCAACCCAAGCCCTTCATAGAATTCAATCGACTTATTCAAGTCACTTACTGGTAAATGTGCTTCATATAGACCTTTAATCAATGAAAACACCTCCATTTTTTTATTTTTAATACCTTCATTTAAGTAAAGCCCCAATTAGCGTAAGACTCGGTTTCGAGATACCTCTTACTTTTCTTTTACTTTAGCAGCCGTTAGTTAGATGTTCCTTATACACATGCTTTATGTCCCAAAATTACCGTACAAAATCATTAAAATAATATACATCACTATGCACACAAAAAACACCATAGCAATTGAAGAAATAATTAAAGCAATTTTTTTCAAAAAACCTTTCTCGCTTTTCAG
>NZ_JAPVRC010000010.1 GCF_030345335.1 Halobacillus campisalis | reverse complement strand
TTGGTCCCAAACCAAGTGCTCTACCAAGCTGAGCTACTTCCCGTAAGTAATGGCGCGCCCGAGAGGAGTCGAACCCCTAACCTTCTGATCCGTAGTCAGACGCTCTATCCAATTGAGCTACGGGCGCCTTTTGAAGCGACAATATCTAATATATCATGTGTCAGCTCAGAATGCAATAGTTTTTTTAAAAGAAACCTTAGTGCGGCCGAGAGGACTTGAACCTCCACGGGGTTGCCCCCACTAGGCCCTCAACCTAGCGCGTCTGCCGATTCCGCCACGACCGCTAATTGAAAAAGTTAGGTAAGCAGCTAAGCTGACTTACTGAATGCGGGTGGAGGGACTTGAACCCCCACGCCGTGAAGCACTAGATCCTAAATCTAGCGTGTCTGCCAATTCCACCACACCCGCAAAATAAATGGTGAGCCATGGAGGGCTCGAACCTCCGACCCTCTGATTAAAAGTCAGATGCTCTACCAGCTGAGCTAATGGCTCTTAATGAAATAAAAGTTCTGGTATTTTTGTTGATGATGCTCGTCGTGTTGCGAGCTGTTTCATTTTTAAGGACAAGGAACATCATATAATGAATCTATGATAATGTCAACCATAAAAACAAAAGAAAATGGCTGGGCCAGCTGGATTCGAACCAGCGCATGACGGTACCAAAAACCGTTGCCTTACCGCTTGGCTATGGCCCAACGAAAATGGCGGTCCGGACGGGACTCGAACCCGCGACCTCCTGCGTGACAGGCAGGCATTCTAACCAACTGAACTACCGGACCTTACTATGTAAAAAATCAAAAGTGACCCGTACGGGATTCGAACCCGTGATACCGCCGTGAAAGGGCGGTGTCTTAACCACTTGACCAACGGGCCATTTAAACAATAAAAAATGGCGGAGAAGGAGGGATTTGAACCCTCGCGCCGCTTGCGCGACCTACACCCTTAGCAGGGGCGCCTCTTCAGCCACTTGAGTACTTCTCCGTAATGGCTCCATCGGTAGGATTCGAACCTACGACCGATCGGTTAACAGCCGATTGCTCTACCACTGAGCTACGATGGAATAATGTTAGAAATACTTACTGTAACTATGTAAGTGTTCGGAAGCTGGCAATGTCAGCGACGTTTTATATCTTATAACATTTCGATAAGGTTGTCAATGCTCTTTCAAAAAAATAATAGAAAGCCGTTTTTTCGACTTGCCCTTTCGTTTAGGGCTTATTTAATTTAACACGGGGAGCTGTTTTTCGTCAATGTATTTTTTACACCTTTTTAAGTTTTCCTTTACATTTTCCGCATACAAACCTGGAGACGTTTATTTTCTTCTTGCGTGTGTACTTTTGTCCGCATGTAGAGCATTTGTATGTATGGTGTTGTTTTTCTTTTTCTGAAGGCAGCGGTTTACAAAATCTCGGAGATCCGGTTTTCCGCAGAAGGTCCTTGAAGGTACGGTCTCTATGATTGAATCCTTTTCCTTCTATATGAAGGTGGTAGTGGCAGAGTTCGTGTTTGATGATCCCTTCGAATTCTTCTTCTCCCAGTTCCCGCAAGTACTTCGGGTTAAGTTGAATGGTTCTTCTGGAAGGGATATATCTACCGCCCGTCGTTCTTAAACGAGGGTTAAATTCTACGTAATCGATATATGGTTTTCCAAAAAAACGCCTGGACACCTGATCGGTCCATTGCTGCAATTCCTGTTGATTTACATTCATGACGCACACCCCTCCTTATTTTTGCATACTTTATTATAAATGGGATATTCCTGAAATTCAAAGGGAGGAGATTTCTGTGCCCCGTTGGTTACAGAAGCAAATGTCGAATGCATTTCTAAATAAAGATAAGTATCAAATCAAGATGCTCAATCAGTGCTGGTACTTTTATCGTCATCGTCACAAAAATTGACCTGGAAGACAAGGTCTCCCAGGCTCTTTGCTTTTATTTTTTCTGCATCGTCAATGCGATCCGTTGTTTTTTTGTATCGACTGTCTCTACCCATACCGTCACAACGTCTCCTACTGAAACGACGTCCATTGGGTGCTTCACGAATTTGTTGGAGAGTTTGGAAATATGAACAAGGCCATCTTGTTTCACGCCGATATCCACGAATACGCCAAAATCGACTACGTTTCGAACCGTTCCTTCTAGCTCCATTCCTTGTTCCAAATCTTCCATAGATAATACGTTCGTTTTTAATAGAGGTTTTGGAAGATCATCACGCGGATCACGGCCGGGTTCTCTGAGAGACTTGATGATATCCATTAAAGTCGGCTCGCCTACGTCAAGCTGTTCAGCCGTCGTTTTCACGTCCAGCTTAGCAAGCTTTTCACCGACTTCTTCTTTTCCAAGGTCTGCCGGTGACGCATCCACCAGTTTCAAAAGAGAACGGGCTGCTTTATAGCTTTCCGGGTGGATTGATGTTTTATCAAGAGGCTCTTCACCTTCAAGCACTCTAAGGAAACCTATACTTTGCTCGAAAGTTTTCGCTCCGAGTCTAGGAATATCTTTCAACTGCTTCCTGCTCGTAAACTTTCCGATTTCATCCCTCTTCTTAACTACATTATTTGCGACTGCTTTACTCAGACCTGACACGTATTGCAACAAAGAAGATGAAGCTGTATTGACGTTGACTCCCACCTGGTTCACGGCTGTTTCTACGACGAAGGTAAGAGATTCGTTTAGTTTTTTCTGGGTCACATCGTGTTGATATTGTCCTACTCCGATTGATTTCGGATCGATTTTTACGAGTTCAGCAAGAGGATCCTGGACGCGACGGGCTATGGAAACCGCACTTCTCTCTTCTACCTGCAGGTCAGGAAATTCTTCTCTAGCCAGTTTCGAGGCTGAGTATACACTCGCACCTGCCTCATTGACAATCATATAAGCGGCATCCAGGGAATATGTTTGGATCATGTCCGCAATAAACTGTTCTGTTTCTCTTGAGGCGGTTCCGTTACCCACCGCAATCAATTCGATCGGGTATTTATTGAAATATGAACGAATTTTATCTTGAGAAGCTTTTACATCACTTCTTGGCGGTGTCGGGTAGATGACCGATATTTCTAACACCTTTCCTGTTTCATCTATGACGGCCAGTTTACAACCTGTCCGATACGCAGGGTCAACACCTAATACGACCTTTCCTTTAAGAGGAGGCTGCAATAACAGGCTCTTCAGGTTGCTTGAGAAGACATCGATCGCTTTTTCTTCCGCGGTTTCTGAAAGAGCATTCCTGATTTCCCTTTCGATGGAGGGTTGGATCAGTCGTTTATAACTGTCAGAGATGGCTGTCTTTAAAATCGTCCGGACTTCATCAGACGCCGACGATTTAATGACCCGTCGCTCCAAGAAAGAAATGATGCTTTCTTCTGGCGGGTGCACGGCCACTTTCAAGACATCTTCCTTCTCCCCGCGGTTTAATGCAAGGACTCTATGCGATGCGATCGAGCGGACAGGCTCCTGATATTCGTAATACATTTCAAATATGGATTTTTCGTCCTTCTCCGCATTCTTAGCTTTCGATTCTATCGTTCCTGACTTGAACGTCTGCTGGCGGATTTTATCCCGATAGTCAGGGTCATCAGAAATCCATTCCGCTAGAATATCATTCACTCCAAGAGTGACATCCTCAACAGAAGTAAGCTCGTGCTCTTCGGAGAAATACTCTTTTGCTGCTTCTTCAAAATTGAAATCGCTCTGCTCCCACACTTTCAACGCGAGAGGCTCAAGTCCTTTCTCTTTTGCCACTGTCGCACGGGTTCTTCGCTTCTGTTTATATGGACGGTAGAGATCTTCGATTTTCTGTAATTGGGTTGCTTCTTCGATATCTTTTTTCAGTTCATCGGTCAGTTTTCCTTGTTCATCTATAAGACGAATCACTTCTTCTTTACGCTGCGAAACATTTTGTACATATGTCCATTGATCTTCGATAGTTTTGATCTGCACTTCATCAAGACCGCCCGTCAGCTCTTTACGATAGCGCGCAATGAACGGTACGGTATTACCTTCATCTAATAACTGGATGACTTGTTGGATCGGTTGGATCGCCAACTGTGTTTGTTTTGCTACTAACTGCATCAGTTCATTCGTGTTACTCAAAAATATGCCCCCTCACTATACTTCCTTATTATTGTATCAGATTTTCTCCACAATTAAGGGACCTTATCTGTAATACTCAGAGTAAGGTCCCTACTATTTGTACTTCATGGCGATCAGCGTTGTATCGTCTTCCCGCGATTCTCCATAAAGCTCTTTATACTGTTCGGTGATCACCTTTATATTGCGGCTGCTCGTATGCTTGGGAGATAAGCGGCGGTCCAGCACTCCATCTGAAAATAGAAGGAACACCATACCAGCTTCTGCTTTCCCGTGCGACACTCTAAGTTTTCTAGGGTAGCCAGCTAGATAGCCCGCTAAAGGAATGTTTCGGCCGCGATTACCATCGATATCGATCGTAATGATGCCGATATTTCCGATAGAGGAATATGAATAGGATTGTTTATTGAAGTCGATCTTAAGTATGCCTAGCACTACCCCGCGTTTTCCGAGTAAAGCATCATTGCATTTTTTTATGATCGTTTCAATGTCCAGATCCGGATATTGCTCGATCACATCCATCACGGCCTGAGAAGAATCCCATGCCATTTCCCCACTGCCTAGACCATCAGCTAAAGCGCAAATAAATCCTTCATCAGTCTCTTTGTAGTAATAACTATCTCCACAATAGTAGTTTCCTTTTTTCGCCTTCTGGTATATGGAAATAGCTACTCTTGATAATTCTTCTTGCAATTAGAACGCCTCGACCGATTCTGCCTGAAGAGCTTCTTTCAATTTCCTGAGTGCGCGACGCTGAAGGCGGGAAACGTGCATTTGCGAGATGCCCAATTGTTCACCTGTATCTTTTTGGCTCATATTTTCAAAATACGTGCATTGAAGAATTTCTTGTTCGCGTTCGCTTAAGATCGGCAGAACTTTTTGAAGGAGCATCTTTTGATCAATTTGATCATATCCGCCTTCCGGGTTGCCGATCAAGTCGAGAATGGTCACGGTACTGCCATCTGAATCTGCTTCAATTTTACGATCGACGGAAAGTGCTTTGTAGCTTTTGCCCATTTCCATCGTCTCAAGCACATCTTCTTCAGAAACCTCAAGATAATCCGCAATTTCAATTACGGATGGTGACCGCTGAAGCTGACTCGTCAATTCTTCTGCAGCCTTCTTGATCTTAGGACCAAGTTCTTTAATTCGTCTTGGTACATGGACACTCCAAGTTTTATCACGAATGAAACGTTTGATTTCACCAATGATCGTCGGAATGGCGAATGACTCAAAAGATTTACCGAAATCCGGGTCGTATCTGCGGATTGCCGCAAGCAGACCTAGCATTCCTACCTGCACCAAATCTTCATGAATGGTACTGTTTTTGGAATACTTCCTTGCGATCGATTCAACCAAATCATTATAGACTAGAACAATCTTTTCCTGTACTTCTTCGTCGCGCGGATTTTCTTGTAAAAATGCGATCCATTCGTACACCTCATCATTATGATGTTGAGATTTGGTCGCCATCTTGACCCACCTCATTTTCATGAAGGTATTTTGTCATTAGGACAATAACTCCATATTTACTGTTGATTTCTACTTTATCCATTAAAGCGTCAATCAAAAAGAGACCAAAACCACCTTCCCGCAGCTCGCCGATATCATCTTTGTGCTGGTATGGTCCGATATCTTCTTTGATTTCACCTAAATTGAAGCTTCCGCCATGATCAGCTACCATGACTTCCAGCCTGTCTTGATATACTCCAAAACCGATCGTGATTTCGCCTTCGCCAGAATCGTTGTACGCGTGCTTTACAGCATTCGTAATCGCTTCTGAAATTGCGACCTTCAGATCTTCGATTTCTTCATAAGCGAAACCCATCCGATTGGCAATTCCTGAAGTACTTAAACGAACGACACCAACATATTCAGCTTTTGCAGGAACTTTAACCTCAACAAAATCAAATGGTTCCATGATTACATTCCACCTCGTACTGTATTATCAATGTCCATAATCTCGGTCAGGCCGGTAATCTTGAATAATCGGTAGACACGTTCCTGCATTTGAATAAGCTTGAGTGCAGTATCATGCTCTTTCGTTGATTTCAGCGCACTGATGAATACACCCAGTCCGGTAGAATCCATATAACTTACTTCTTGAAGGTCGACCTCTATCGTTTGACCACTTTCTTTTGTCAAAGGCAATAAAGTTTCTTTTAACTTCGGAGCCGTAAATGCATCGACTTCCCCTGCTAAAGAAACAGTGGTGATTTTCTCTTTGTTTGTCACATCTATCGTCAGGTTCATTCCATTCGCCTCCCGTATTCCTAAAATAGCTCATTAGAGGGAGCATACCCTTCATGAACTTAGCTTAAACCTTTCTTTTTAAAATGATTAAAGTGAAATCATCTCTCAGTTGAAAGTCCTGAAGTCTTTCAAAATGCTTGTACACATGTTCTACTGTTTCCTGCGCCGGCAGATGTGCGTATTGTTTAATGATCTCCAACACTTCATCTTCTTCGATGAATCGATCGCCCTGACGGCATTCAGTGACTCCATCTGTCAGCATGATGATCATATCTCCAACGTGGACTTCCTTCGTACATTGTTCATAGGTCGCCTCAGGAGAAACACCCAGTACAAGGCCAGATGCATCGATCTCTTCGAAATAATCCTGTTTGCTATCATAATAATAACCTGGCTCATGACCGGCCGAAGAAAAACGGAAGGTATGATTGTTAATATTATATAAGCCATAGAACATCGTGATGAACATACTGGAATCTACGTTTCTTTCGACCACTCGGTTCAAGCTGCCAAGGATGACCCCTGGATCCATACGGTTTTCAGGAAAACTGTCCATAGAGTATTTGATCATCGACATGCATAATGCAGCAGGCACGCCTTTGCCGACTACGTCAGCAATCGCTACACCAAGAGCTCCACTGTCATCTTTTACAAAATGGTAGTAATCCCCGTTCATCTGCTTAGCTGGGATACTGATCGCCCCTACATCAAGACCTTCAATCTCCGGTTTTTCCGTGGCCAGCAACGTTTTCTGCATATTAGCAGCTACTGAAATTTCCGATTTCAATTCCAGCTGTCTCTCTCTTAGGGATTGATATTCCTGATAAGCCAATCCATAAGAAATCATCGTTTCTAATAAAAAATCCAGAGAAGAACGAATATGTTCAGGCATATCCGGGTACAAGTGTTGTAAAGATTGGACATGCACATTAATAATTTCCTCTGGTGAAATATTCTGCTGCATAGAATGCTTGCTGAACTGCTCTGCTTGATAGAGAGCTTGTTCATCTTGTGTTTCAATATATTGCTGCATCAGCTCTTTATAGTTTTCTAAATCGAGTTTAAGTGTACTCATCTTAAACCTCCTTTAACGGAGCCATTTGACTGCTTTAATCTCTGTTCCTTTACCGTCTTCTGATTGAATATCAAAGTCGTCCATCAATCGTTTAACACCAGGCAACCCAGCTCCAAGTCCTCCAGAGGTTGAAAAACCATCCTCCATCACTTGACTCAATTCTTTGATTCCAGGTCCGTCATCCATTGCTACTATCCTTAAACCTTTATGATTCATATCTTCAATAGCTTCAAAGCATATCTTACCTGTCCCAGCGTACAAATAAATGTTTCTTGCTAATTCTGAGATTGCAGTGGCTATGCGTGCTTGATCGACAGTTCCAAATCCGATCTTACGGGCTATATCACGCCCAAGCTGACGAGCTCCGACAATATCCCATTCTTTTTTAATATTGACACAGGATTGGAAGTCCATAACTACTCCTCCAATTCCTGGCGAAGTTTGATCAATCCTTGTTCTAAATCTAGAGCAGTAGGAACATCCTGCATATGAATGCCAAGATCAATAAGCGTCATTGCAACGGCTGGCTGGATTCCAGTCAATACAACCTTAGCACCCATCAGGTCTGACATAGTCACTACGTCTCCAAGTACTTTTGCTATGAATGAATCAATAATATCTACTGATGTGAGGTCGATGACTACACCAGTCGCTCCACTTTCATGGATCTTACTCAATAGATCTTCTTGAAACTGTATAGCCGTCTGATCATCTAAATCGATTTGAATTGAAATGAGCAGATAGTTATGAAGCTTCAGAATAGGTATTCTCATCTCGATCACTCCCTGTTTAGAGAATCAATTAAATTTTCTATATCTTGTTCTTTTGACTGTACATCTTCGATCGTGCGGTTCGTCAATTCCAATGCGGACTTGAACCCTTTTCTGAGGGAACTTTTCGTCGGGAATTTGCCCAGGTCGATTCCCAGATTGACAATAGTTTGAGCAATTTCAGGTCGTATTCCTACTAATATACAGCGTGAGCCGATCAAACGCACAGCTTCAGCCGCCTGGATGATATGGTGCGCGACCATCGTATCGACGACGGGAACTCCGGTGATATCGATCAAGACGACTTCCGCATTGTGCTTGATCACACCATCAAGAAGGTTCTCCATGATCAGTTTGGCTCTCTCTGTATCGATCGTTCCGATGAGAGGCATAATCGTGATATTGTCCATAACTGGAATTAAAGGTGCAGATAGTTCTTGCAGAGCAACTCTTTGGAGAGATACGATGTGTTCCCAGCTTCCAGAATATTCGTTCACGAGCTGGTTGATGACGGGATCGACCCATCCATCAACTTTTCTAAGTACTTCTGCAAAATAATCCGAGTCGATCTGCTCAGATTGTTTGAGAATGTATTCTGTGATGACTCGACGGAACACCTGCATCCCGTCCGTCAAATAGCTGAGCGGCCACCCGAGGTTGATAAGACGTTCAGAAAAATCATTCAAGTCATTAGTCAGTCCCGATTTTTCGATACTAGTGAATATGACATTCACGAATTCACGGTTAGTGCTTTCAAAAAGCTCATCGGAAATCGTAGCTGTATAATCACTAGATTTTTTCTTATTCACTTCCTCAAGCCACATCTTGACGATGTCATCACTATGTCCAATTACAATATCTTTCAGTTTCTGATCCATACTAAACCTCCGAATTTCCTGCATTCTTTATATCCTAGACGTCCTTCTCACGGTCAAAACATTATACAAAAATAATGTTATCAAAAATTACTACGTAAATATACTAATTAGTTTTATTTTATACTTTTTAAGTCCAAGACGCCAACTAAATTAGTTATTTTTCCACGTTATTTAACAAAAATACACCTGTGGCAGGTGTTCAATGTAATGTGGCAAATAAAACCATGAAAGCAGCAGCCTGGGTTTCCTTCTTTACAAGGCACCCGAATGCTCCGCTTCATGGTTTCATTCCAAGCTATTCTATCATTTTTTCCGCAAATAAAAATAAAGCTGCCTCTGATGGACAACTTTATCATTAAAAGTCTATAAGCCCTAAGCTGATTTGCAGCGCTTCGTTCACCTGCTGCATCATCGGCTCATCTAGTTGAGTAATCTTGTCGGTCAAACGCTGTTTATCAATCGTTCTGATTTGTTCCAACAGAATAACAGAATTTCGTTCGAAACCATATTTTTCAGCATTAATTTCGACATGAGTTGGTAGTTTGGCTTTTTGTATTTGTGCGGTAATCGCGGCTATAATTACTGTAGGGCTGAAACGATTCCCGATATCGTTTTGAAGAATGAGCACTGGACGGACTCCACCTTGCTCCGATCCTACAACTGGGGACAAATCAGCGAAATAAACATCTCCTCGTTTGACTATCACCGACTTCACACCCCGCTCACTAATTGTTCCAGGGTGTGATCTGCCTCCTCTTCGGCCTGAAACGATTCTGAAGCGATATTAAGATTGATTTTAGCCATTTCCATATATCCACGTCGCATGGATTCTAAAATATGCCTCTGTTTTTCTTCACGCAAATACATTTTCGTTGCTTTACACATGAAATCGCTCCGATCACTGTTTTCGAGTTGAACCTGTCCATCAACTTCAACTAGTAGGTTATCCGGAATCCGAATGACAATCTCTCGCATGCTATCGGACAAAACCATACACCTCCACCATCTTTTACCCAAAAGAAACCAGTCTAATAAGTCCAATTTAATTTTATCATTGGCTCGTGTCTAATGCAAAGGAGTCTTGGGTTTTTTTATAGAAAGATGCTGCTTGACGGTTGAAATGAAGAGGATCGTCTCTTAAAAATTAAGCGATAAAGGGTTATCTATCTTTACCATATGCCCATTTTTCAAATACATGCGTGGAACTCGGGAACTTATCATACAAGGTATCTCATAATTGATTGTTTCCAATTGTGCAGCTGCTTCATCAGCATGAACTTCTTCATTTCCTTGCTTTCCAATTAATGTAACCTTACTTCCTATAGAATATTCTTGATCGAGCCGAATCATGAATTGATCCATACAAATTCGTCCGACAATCGGCTGCCTTTTTCCGTCGACAAGCACATCCATTCCTTGCAGCTTCCTAATCCACCCATCCGCATATCCGACGGGGACAGTTCCGATCCACTCTTCACCGGATGTCTCATAAGTCGCTCCATAGCTCAAAAATTCGCCGGGAGCTACTTTTTTTACATGGATCAATCTACTGTGCAAGGAAAAAGCCGGTTTCAAATCAATGGGCCGTTCCTTTTTGACATCTGGTGATGGATAAAGACCATACATACTGATACCAAAGCGGACGAATTGCTTCATCCGTCCAGGGAACCGCATGCTCGCGGCACTATTTCCTGTGTGAACATCAACAGGATCAGGCCATACCTTTTCAAAATGGGACAACATTGACGCCATCCGTGTTTCCTGCTCGTTGAAGTAACCCGTATCTTCCTCGTCCGCTGTCGCAAAATGCGTAAAAATAGCTTCAAGTGTCAATTGGCGATTATTTTCAAGCTCCTTCAAGACATTATCCATTTCTTCAGTTGAACGGATACCGATCCGCCCCATCCCTGTATCCCACTTCATGTGGATACGGAGTTTGCCGGGGAGAGAAGATACGTCTAATTGTTGCAGCCACTCTTTTTGAAACACGGTGACAGCTATATCATGTTCCGCTGCAAGCCACGCATCTTGAGGACGGGTCCAACCCATTACAAGCAAAGGAGCGGTGATACCCGCCTTCCGCAATCTGATCGCTTCATCCAGCAGAGCGACCGCCAGCCGATCTGCTCCTGATTCCAGCGCTTGATGAGCGACTTGAAGATCACCGTGACCATAAGCATTGGCTTTTACAACTGCATAAATACCAGTTTCCTGTTTTAAGCGGTTCCTCAACTGTTTTATATTAAAGTCGATATTCGACAATTCGATTTCTGCCCAAGTATCACGGTAAAAACTATCCATACTCAAAAGAACCACCTTTTCTCATTCAATATCTTTCTATTATTGAACGAGGGGGAGAGCGTGTCAATGGCGACCCCGTACGCTAGAAAAATAAAAGCAGACCGTTAAGCCTGCTCGCAAATTGTTCTTATTTCTCAGAGTATCCGCTAATAGAATTAGCGACGACTACCATCTCTTCCGCTGTCAATTCATCACTTGCCAGGTGATAAGTCGAAGCTTGATCGTTCCATTCCAGTTTCTTCTCAGTAATAGCACCCATAGCTCCATTTGAGAGCTGAACCGGTTCCCCGTTCACTTCCACCGACTGTCTGGCGCTGGCGGGTTCCGTTTTTGCAGTCTCCTGGATAAGTGTGAAGTCCTTCTCTCCTTTATATGTCATGATGACGCGGCTTCCCGTTTCCGTTTCGACCTCTTGCTTGTCCCACAGACTTGCCCCTAGTGTTTCCTCCGGATACAGCACTTCTGCCTCAATCTTTTCCTCTGGTTCAGCCGTGACAGGAACATCAGAAGAACTCATGGCCATGTTCTCGTCTACATCAAAATCTTCTTTTTTGAACGAATCGTTGGCGGCAAAGTTAGAGAATTGCACCTCGACTAAAGCTGTCATATCCTGATCGAAAACTTTGACCATGACCGGTGCATAGGATTTCTTATCAAAGTAGATTTCCTGAAACGGCAGAGCCTGGTTGTTTTGATAATTCGTCTTCGTTTTGAACACATAATGATTTTCAGTGGCGTTGAACTCCGACTGGTCATCCGCCTTGATATCTTTCACCAATGAATTGAACAAATAAGGCTGGCTGGTGTTCTCGGGCCACTCGCTCTGGAATTTGAAGCTCTTATTCAAAGCAGGAGTCAGAACAAATACACCGGTATCGTTTTTCAATATGATTTGGCTGCCTTTTTCATCTTTATCATTTTCAAGCTCGACTCTGTAAAAATCATCTTTCTTATGAGAAATTTGGATATGGTATTTCTGCTCTTCTTTTCCAGTCTTCATCGTCATGCTGGCGTCGGTCTTATAACCTTTCATTTCACTTTGCTGTTCTTCTAGTTTCTGAACGACATCTTCTTTAGATTGCTCCCCACATGCCGTAAGAAAGAGGGTAAGTGCCATAATCACAAAGAGAAGGATCGGAAAACGTCTCATTTTTGTTTCAACTCCTTTGTCTCTTGCTGAAGGACAAAGGGAACGGTCTTTACATGGAAACAGAAAATGTACGGAAGGTTTCAGATAACCCTTCTATGAGATCAGAGGCTAGTAAACCAGTGGTTGAGTGGTGATTCTCGGTCAGCCGCTCCGCTGTCAACCCATGAATCATGCAGCCGTTCGCTAATGCATCAAACACTGATTTTGACTGGAGGGTGAGTGCGAGTAGAACTCCTGATAAGACATCACCGCTTCCCCCTTTGGCTAATCCAGCATTGCCTGACAGCTCCACTCGCTGGTCGCCTTGAGGAGATGTAATGATCGTAGCGGGGCCTTTCAACACTACGTACACTCCGTACTTCTCAGCAAAACCTCGAGTGAGTGTAAAAGGAGACTGCATCACTTCAGGAATCGAACGATCAATCAAGTGAGCGAATTCTCCCGGGTGTGGAGTCAAAATAACTGGATCCGGACGATCGGCATACTTCATCAGCTTATCTTTTACATGGTAGAGCCCGTCTGCGTCTATCAATACTGGACCTTTGGCGTGCTGGAAAAGGGTTTGGAATATAGAGGAAGCATTTACTTCTCTGCCCATTCCCATCCCGATCGCTGTACCATTATACTTCGACCAGTCCACTCCGTCGATTTCCATCATGACCCCTTGTTCCTCGGGCAGCGGTTCGAATGTGGCTTCCTGCAGGAAAGGTGCCACTGAAGGAATCGCTGTTGTAGGTGTGGCGATTGACAGAAGCCCGATTCCACTGCGCAAAGCAGCACGAGCCGTCATCGCGATCGAGCCTGGCATGTGATAGGAACCGCCAATAACGAGACCTTTTCCATGACTGCCCTTATGGGAATGTTTTGCCCTGATGGGAACCGTTGTAGAAGCGTCCCTCTTTGTCCAAAGCTGTCTTCGTGGATTCGGCAGCAGCTTAACCGGCAAGCCGATTTCTACTATGGTCCACTTCCCATAATAGTAGCTTGTACTCTCAAGAAAGGCGCTCATTTTTGGTGCGGCAATCACTACCGTCTCATCCGCTTTGACAGCATCAAATTCACCGAATCCTTCATCCGCAGGAACACCGCTTGGAATGTCGATCGAAATGGTATAGGCATTTTGCTCGTTAACCAGTTCCACCACTTCACTGATTGGTGAGCGCAGCTTCCCTTTGATTCCGATTCCCAGCATACAGTCGATGATCACATCAGCCTGCTGCATGTCCTTTCCTAAAACACTCACGTCTTCGGTATGTCGCACAACATACCCAGATTGAAGAAATATTTCTTTGTGAGTCAAAGCGTCTCCATGTATTTTTTCATCCGGGACTACTTGCCATGCTTCTACTCGATACCCGTGATTCAATAAGGTACGAGCGATGACATAGCCGTCTCCCCCGTTATTTCCCCCGCCGATGAGCACGATCACGTTTTGTTGTCGATTAATTTTTTTCTCGACTTCTCTACTAACCGATCGTCCAGCGTTCTCCATGAGCATCGTTCCACTCAAACCCGATGTTTGAATAGCTGTCTGATCCCAATCATACATTTCTTGTGCGGTCACGATCTCCAATTCGTTCCCTCCTACCCGCATTACCATGCTATGAGTTCATCTATGTAAATATGTCCAATCACACTTGCTCGAGTACAACTTGAGCCACGGCCTGGCTGTCACTATGAGTGATCGCCACCCAGATCGTCAGGTGTTCGTGGGCGCGAACCACCATCTTAGGCGCTCCTTCTTCTGTTGAAAGAACTTCAATATCTTGAAAGCTTAACTTCCCTATTCCAGTTCCGAACGCTTTAGCAAACGCCTCTTTCGCTGCGAACCTACCTGCAAGATATTCCACCTTCCTGCGATCCTTAAGTGTTCCGTAATGTTCCTGTTCTCTTTCAGTTAATATCCTTTGAACAAAACGTGGATTTCGCTTTATACTTTGTTTAATACGTGAAAGTTCAATTAAATCGATACCGATTCCTTTAATCATATCCATCTTCCTTTTAAACGATTTCTTTAAAGTATACCCGAACTTCTTAAGCTTAAAAATGAATACTCTATCTAACTATTACTTATAGTGAAGAATAACCCTCAATTTTAAAGGAGAGCGCGCCATGTTTGTGAGAACCGAAAGTTTCCAGGAATTTCTTAAATTTTATCCAATTGTTTGCGGATTAGTGATTATCCATTTTGTTCTCTGGTTTTTCATCGATATCCTTCAGCTGCCTTTTGCGCTGCAAATTCTGCGAGAGGGTATAGGCAATAACTACTTCGTGGGACAAGGAGAGTACTGGAGACTCGTCACACCGATCTTTCTCCATGGCGGATTTGCTCACGCGTTATTCAACTCTTTCTCCCTAGTACTGTTCGGACCAGCCCTTGAACAAATGCTCGGCAAAGCGAAGTTCATCACTATGTACTTAGCAGCAGGCATCGCGGGGAACATCGGAACCTATTTGATGGCTCCTAATGAATTCTATCAACACCTCGGCGCGTCAGGGGCGATTTTCGGATTATTCGGTGTCTATGCCTATATGGTGATATATCGTAAATCTCTGATTGGCGCAGCCAACTCCCAGCTTGTCATGACAATTTTCGTCATCGGTTTCTTCATGACCTTCATGCGACCAGGTATTAACGTATGGGCTCATTTATTCGGGCTGATCGGCGGATTTGCTGTCGCTCCTCCGTTATTGAAAAATGCTCGCCCTTTTTCGGTCTGGCAGAACCGTGCGAAGTTCGCAAATCGTGATCGTGACGAAGTGAGCTTTAACCCGAATCGATGGAAGAACAAACGATTTTCTTCTAAAAATTACGGAAAATACATTCTATGGGGGATTATCCTTTTCCTTGTAGCTATGGCTTTTCTAGGTAATTTATTTTAATAAAAGGCTATGTTGACGGTGGATGTTGATATAGATAAGTGAGTTATTCAACAATATGGCAGGATAGTGGAAGACTTGATTTCGAGATAACCTGGGTTCGTTGCCGTAATAAGAGTCAGGGGTGGTGGGGCAGCTGCTCGCTTTCCTGTGGGGGAACTGGCGAGCTTCCTCAGGCTAAAGCCCTGCGGGATCTCACCTAGCTCCTTCTCCCACGGGAGTCTCCCAGCTGCCCCACCACCCCATTCGATAGAAGTGAGAAACGCACCCTCCGCTTAATAAAAAGCGTCTTTCCGGTTCCTACCTCTGAAAATATAGCGTTCTGAATCAAATGATCTACTTCGTAACGACAATCAGTAGGATGCCAATTCTGATCATATTTTCCTTAGGAGGATAACTATGCAACTTGCGTGGTACTCATCTTAAGCATTTTAGTTTATTCATTCTGTTACTAACCTGATTATGACTCCCTGTATGTGTAGAGTTGATGTGCGTCTTCCGCTAGCCTTGTTGAAAGTAACCTTTATGATTAGGCTTTTCTCAATTCTTACGTGCTGCATTTCCGTCATTGGAGTTTCCGTTCTACTAAAGGACGTAAAGAACTCCGGGAAATTGCGAGACTCCTGTGGGAAGAGAGTGCTTGGTGAGATCCCGCAGGACGGGACGTCCGAGGAAGCTCACCGCGCTCCCACGGAAAGGGAGTGATTTCCCGTAGTTCTTTACACTGTTAAACGTAACGGAAACACCCCAAACATATCGAAGCTGAGTCTTCAGCATAAGGGAGCTTATATGAATATCAACACGGAACTTTAACAAAGCCCATTAAAAATTAACAAACAAATGCAATAAAGCCCGATCGGATTAATCCGATCGGGCCTCTTTTATATCTCTTTTAATTAGAAGAGTTGCGTCCCTTGCTTTGGAAATTACGATTTCCTTTGCCTTTGAAGTTGCGGGACTTATTGTTGTTTTGCTTATTATACGGGCGCTTGCCGTCTTTACGGTACGGCTTTTTACCACGGCCGCCACCGCCACCGCCGCCTTTGACACTTATCGGCTGAACTGATGAAAGTCTGACAGGAACTTCACTGCGTTCCTTCGTCATCTGTTTCAGGGCAGCTGCAATAATATCAGAAGCATCATGCTGCTCTAATAATTCGCCTGCAGACTGCTGGTATTTAGAAACATCTTCCTGATCAAGCGTCTGGACAATCTTATCGACAGCCATTTGCTGCTGACCACGACGAGCTTCATCAGATGATGGCACGCTTAGACGTTCTACATGTTTCTTCGTAAGTTTCTCGATCAAGTTCAATTGAGCTTTTTCACGAGGCGTTACGAAAGAGATTGATTTACCTTTACGACCAGCACGGCCAGTACGTCCTATACGGTGTACGTAGCTTTCTGGATCTTGTGGAATATCAAAGTTATACACGTGAGAAACTTCAGAGATATCAAGTCCACGAGCGGCTACGTCTGTAGCAACAAGAATCTCGATACGTCCTTTTTTGAATTTATTCAGAACGGACATACGCTTTCCTTGAGTCAAGTCTCCGTGAATACCTTCTGCAAGGAAACCACGAGCCTGAAGTCCGTCTGCTACTTCATCAACACGACGCTTCGTACGACCAAACACGATCGCTAGAGCAGGCGCATCAATATCAAGTAGACGAGTCAGAGTATCAAACTTATGCTTCTCAGGAATTTCAACATAATACTGTTCAATATTTTCAACTGTCATTTCTTTCGATTTAACTTTAACCTCTTCAGGCTGCTTCATAAGTGTTGTTGCGATATTACGGATCTCTTTCGGCATCGTTGCTGAGAACAATAGCGTCTGACGATGTTCTGGCAAGGATTTTAAGATGTCACGAATATCGTCGATGAAGCCCATGTTGAGCATTTCGTCAGCTTCATCTAAAACAGCTGTATGAACATTCTCAAGCTTAATCGTTTTACGACGGATATGGTCAAGTAGACGTCCCGGCGTTGCTACGACAATATGATTGTCTCTTAACGCACGGATTTGACGATCCATATTCGATCCTCCGTAAATCGGAAGAGCACGAACGCCTTTATTTTTACCAAGACGGTTTACTTCTTCAGCTACCTGGATAGCTAATTCACGAGTTGGCGCTATAACAAGACCCTGTACAGAGCGAACGTCCTTCTCAATTTTTTCGATCATTGGAATTCCGAATGCTGCTGTTTTACCTGTTCCTGTTTGAGCCTGGCCAATTACGTCTTTCCCCTGTAAACCTAGAGGGATTGTTTGTTCTTGAATCGGTGTGGTTTCTTCAAACCCCATATGGTCTAATGCTTTTAGTATTGGGCTTGATAAACCTAATGAATTAAATGTCGTCACTATATTTTCATACTCCTTCTTTTTTTAAAGTGAAATCCATCCTAAATGGAATGGTCAATTGGAAGATGCGGTCTAACCGCGTGACTTCTCCCTTCACTTCATTCGTTCCGTTAAAAGAAGAAAGGCGAGTTATCAGCTTTGTTAGACAGTGGTAATATTATTTACCTCAACTATGATAAACACAAGTAAAAAAGCCTCCTGTTTTGATATACGGAGAGGCTTCGAAAACACCTGCCTGATTGATTCATCCATCATAACACACATAACTGTATTAATTCTACACATTTTTGTTATGCTTTTCAAACCTAACAATGATAAAATTAAGAAAACCGTTGTTCAAAGGAGGGTCTCCCTATGGATAAGCCTCCATTTAATCCATATATTCTATTGATGGTCGGGGTAATTTCTATTTCCACCTCGGCGATCTTTGTTAAATTAGCAGGAGACGCTCCTGCTTCAATTATCGCCTTTTATCGTTTATTACTTGCCATTATTATTATGGCCCCTTATGTTTTTCTTAAACATTCCGATGATTTATTCAGTATTTCAAAAAAAGACGGCACACTAGCAGCGGTTTCAGGTGTTTTTCTAGCCTTCCATTTTATTTTGTGGTTTGAGTCTTTGAACTATACTTCCGTTGCCAGCTCTGTCGTACTCGTTTCCATGCAGCCCATTTTCGCTTTCATTGGGACTTACCTTTTCTTCAAAGAACGTTTTTCAGCTGGAGCTGTACTCAGCATGCTGATTGCCATCACGGGAAGTGTGATCATCAGTTGGGGGGATTTCCAAATAAGCGGGCTTGCGTTCCTGGGAGATATCCTGGCTTTACTCGGTGCGATCATGGTCACCGGTTATTTCCTGGTCGGCCAGAATCTTCGCAAACGACTTTCGCTGACCTCCTATACGTTTGTCGTTTACTCCGCCGCTACTTTGACGCTGCTCATTTACAACCTTGGGTTGAACGTACCTTTTGGCGGGTATAACAGCAGCCAATGGCTTATCTTTTTATGTCTGGCAATCGTCCCGACTTTTTTAGGACATTCCTTGTTCAATTGGTCTTTACGGTGGATGAGCGCTTCGAAAATTTCCATGAGTATTTTGCTCGAACCGATCGGTGCTTCGATTCTGGCTTTCTTCCTATTGAATGAAGCAGTTTCCTGGTCCCAGTGGTTAGGAGGATCGATCGTAATTTTCGGATTGATGCTTTTCATTATCAGTACTAAAAAGATGATGAAGCCGAAAATCATCCATCGTTCTAGAAAGCTTTAAACACCGCATGTTTGTTATACTATAGGTAGATAAAGAATGATTATTATTTTGAGAGCAGGTGAAGAGATGACAATCCAGATGATTATTGACGGAGGGGCAGATCTGCCACAGGAAATGATTGAAGAACACCAATTAAAGGTCGTCCCGTTGAACATCCACTTCGGGGACGAGCAATACAAAACAGGATTGACGATTGACTTACCCACCTTCTATCAGAAGCTGAAAGAGTCGGACGAACTGCCGACCTCTTCTTCTCCAAGTCCTAATGATTTTTATGAGAAATTCAAACAAGTCGGGCCTGACGAACAGATTCTCGTACTCGCCCTTACCCAGGGACTGAGCAGTACGTATGACAGCGCCATTATGGGCCGTGATATGCTGCTCGAAGAAGAGCCCGACCGTGACATCGCTGTACTCAATACGAAGACCGCCTCATGCGGCGTAGCACTGCTCGTTCATGAAGCTTCGGCTAAAATTGAAGAAGGCATGCCTTTTAATCAAATCGTCGAGCATATGAATGACAAGATTGAGAAAACGACTACATTATTCGTTCTGAAAACATTAGAGAACGTCATTAAAGGCGGGCGCTTGGATCGAGTGAAAGGTACGCTGGCCAAAACCTTAAACATCAAACTTCTTATGAAGGCAACCGACGAAGAAGGTTCTGTCGCGGTCACTGAAAAAGTCCGTGGAGATAAAAAGTCAATCCGGCGCTTCATCGAGCAAATTGGAGAATACGCGCACCAATTCGAGGATAAAGTGATCGCGATGTCCCATAGCAATGATGAAGAACGCGGTAGAAAAGTACTGCAGTCGATCAAAGAGAAGTATCCGTTCAAGGATTCTATTTTCACTGAAACCGGTCCGCTCATTTCCACATATGCCGGGGAAGGCGGCCTTGTAATCGCCTTTTTCAAGGATTAGATACTAAAAGCACTTAGGGGTTCAACATTAAGAGAAAACGACAATTCGCAAAGTAATGAACACAAAAAACGTCCATGGAGGAAACCATGGACGTTTTTTGTGTCTCTTCACTACAAAGTCACAAAACCCAGCCTTCCAGTATCATTAAACATCATTTTAATGCCTGAGAAAGCTATCAGGTTTTCTGTTTTACAAAATCGCCTAAAAACTCGATGACCTTATTGAAAAGCACCTCTTGATCGAGATCATGACAAACCAGATGCTTTGATTGCGGCAGGAATACCACTTCTTTTTTCGGAGCAGCAATCTCACTCTCTAAAAAGTTCGCCGCTTTACTAGGAACCATTCCATCCAGCTCTCCCTGCATAATGAGGGTGGGACATTCAACCTGGGCTAAATAAGGCTTCGTGAATTCCACGCAGCGCATGAACTCTAAGCTTGAAAGGAAATGTGTTTGGCTCACCTTCGTCTGATACCGTATAAAAAGCTGGTTTTCTGCCAGCGAACCTCTCCACGCATCACTCAGAATTCCGACCGTATCTCTCGCCATCTGCGGAAAGCTGATATACTTCAAAGCTGCCGATAACAGTATGAGACGATCCACTTTATACTTGGCTGCTAAGTAAGAGGAAATCATGCCTCCCATGGAAAAACCAATAAGGATAATTGTGTCATGCTTTTTCTTCAATTCTAATAAAGCAAGCTCTGCCGCAGCAATCCACTCTTGATAATAATGGCCTTTAAGATCCAACTCTTCCCCATGACCCGGAAGAGTCGGGGCCGATAACTCCCAGTCCGTCTGCTCTTCGAGAAAGTTCACTAAAGGTTCCACCTCAACAGGGCTCCCAGTGTAACCATGTATACATAGACATCCTGTACTCATTTTCATTCACCATCCATTTGCTTATGTAAAAAGGGTGCAGCTTATCGCAGCCCTTTTACAAATGTACTAATCCCTTTAACCATCGGCGATACTTGTTGAATCGTCTGGACGACCTGCCCCGTCGTACTCATCATCTTATCAATATCTATCTGTCCTTGTTCGTCCTTGAAATATGCCAGCACATTCTTTTTCTGAAAACCGTTTTCTCCTCCACCATTATAACCTGAATAGCCGTAACCATTCATGTAAGCCGCCTGATACATGGAAGGATCTTGATACATGGATTGCTCTGGGTCCTGATACATGGAAGGATCCTGGTACATTGCCTGAGCCGGGTCCTGATACGTTGATGGATCTTGATACATCGATTGCGCTGAGTCCTGGTACATGGACGGATCCTGCTGATAAACAGACTGAGCCGGACCCTGGAATGCGGAGGGGTCCTGATACATCGCCTGAGAAGGATCTTGATACATCATTGAATTCCTCTGATCCATATATTGCGATCCATCTTGATATGAAGGCTGCTGATATGTCATCGATGGATTCCAGCCGTTAACGGATTGCATCTGCTGATAATACTGTGCATAGCTGCGATCGATCGCTTCATTTCCATAAGGAGAATACGGTGGCTGCCAGTAATTATTTGGATTGTTATACATAGGAGGACCACCTTTAATTTTTATACTACAGCCTATGTCACTTCACGAAAAAAGTGTAAAAAAAAACAAGTGATACTGAATCACTTGAGCTCTTTTTCACACATGAAAATATACAGTTTATGAGAAATGTATGGTGTCCGTATCTTGGAAACGACCTGCGTCTTGAATGCCGAGTGTACGCTTTAACTTACGTTCCTGAAAGCCAAGTACCTTTTCGTCGTTAATAAATGTAGCGGGCGTACCGTATATTTTCTGGCTTTGCAGCTCTTTAAAATATGATTTATCCTGTGAAATGTTTTTTTCTTTATATTCAATGTTCCATTCGGAAAGCTTTGCTAAAACTTTTTCACAATGAGAGCATTGATCACTGGTATAAACGATGACACTATGCTGAGTCATAGGTGCTCCTCCTCTTCCTGAGCTTAACTAGTTCTAATGTATCATTACTCATTTAATACCCCCACCATAAAAAAATAAACATAGAATTAACATTTATTTGTAAAAAAATGGAGAGGAATCTGGAGTTCCTCCCCATTCCGCAAATTAGGACAGCAGTTCCTTAATAGGATCGCTGCCACTGATCAAGTCAAAACTTTTATTCTCTGCTTTAGGCACGGATATAAGATGAGCGATCGTTTCTGCGACATCTTCTCTAGGAATTTCACCGAAATTGTTCATGTTCTCCTGTAACATCACACATCCTGTCCCAGGTTCATTCGTCAAACCGCCTGGGCGGACGATCGTGTAATCGAGCCCGGATTGTTTCAAGTGCTCATCCGCTCTATGCTTGGCATATAAATAATGCTTCATACCACTAGGACCTGATTCCGGGCGGTCGGCCAGCATTGAGCTCAGCATGACGAACCGCTGGATCCCGAAATGTTTAGCACGCTCGATCGATTTGATGGCGCCCTCCTGATCGATCAAAATCGTCTTATCCGCTCCCGTATCCGGACCGGACCCTGCCGCAAATATTACAGCATCTATTTTATAAAAAGCGGATTCAAAGTCTTTTTCTAAGTTGCCTAATACCGTATCTACACCTTTTTCTTCAAATTGAGGAACCTGATCAGGGTCCCGTACCATCGCTACCGGGTCGTGATCAGCACTTTTCAGCTTATCGACTATATGTTTTCCTACCTTACCATTCGCTCCTATTACTAATACACGCATGTTCCTTCCTCCTTAAGTATTAAAAACCTTCAGTACTTCTTCTACATCCGTAAAGTTCCCTACTCTGCAAAAATTAAACGACGCAAGCTGCTCGGAGTGTTCCACACCTACTGACATTAAAATCATTACACCCAGCAGGAAAATGAAACAATCCGGGCGAATTTATAAAGAAAGAAGAGGAGGAGTTATACTATGGGCAATACATATATGTTTACAGGCTTTCCCGGATACCTGGCTACAAAGCTTCTTAAAGAAATAGCTGACAAAGAATATCCAGCAGAGTGTGTCTATTTACTGCACTTGCCGACCGTAAAAACTGCTGCGCATCTTGAGTTGAATCAATTGATAGCTGAAGGGGTTGTCAATCCGGAAAAAGTGCAATTGGTCGAAGGAGACATCACGAATCCGATCCTTGGTTTAGAGCCTTTTTTATCACAAAAACTTCAACATGAAGTAACCCACTTCTTTCATCTGGCTGCTTTGTATGATCTAGCCGCTCCGTTCGTCCGATCTTGGCAGATCAATGTAGATGGCACCCGCCATGTGATGGAATGGCTGAGAAAAGCTCGCCGGTTGAAGCATTTTATATATTTCAGCAGCGCTTTTGTTTCAGGACGGCGCGAAGAGTTGATTTATGAAAATGAGCTCGTGCATGACGCAGGGTTTAAAAACCATTATGAATATACGAAATACGAAGCCGAACGAATTGTCCAGGCTTCGATTATCCCCTCCACAATCATCAGGCCTGGCATTGTCGTCGGCCATTCCATCACGGGAGAAACGATGAAATTCGACGGTCCATATTTCATCTTGAATTTATTCCAGCGAATCAGGCAGTCCCCTATTCTTCCGTACTTTGGAGAGGGACAGGCGTTAGTCAATATTGTCCCTCAGGATTATGTCATTCAAGCTTCGACCTTCTTTGCCCACCATGATAAGAGCATCGGGAAAACCTATCATTTAACAGATCCCTCTCCTTATTCTGCGCGTCGAATTTATGAGATGTTTGCGGAAGCTTTCTTGAACCGGCACCCTAGACTTACACTGCCATTGACCGTAGCAAAAGCTGGTCTGGCCGTCCAACCGGTTAGAAAATTCACCGGTCTGCAAAAGCAGGCGCTCGACTACTTTACGTGTGAAAGTGAATATAATCAGGACAACACCATTGCTGATTTGAGCGGAACGAAGATTACTTGTCCTGATTTAGCCAGTTACATCCCTGCGTTAGTTCGTTATTATGAGGCTCATCGTAAAGAACAAGATAAACACGTGTCTATTTTTTAGCAGCTTCTTCATTTAGATCTTGTTCCGTGCTTACGGCTTTACCTCTAATGACATAGCTCAGTTTTACTTCCTTATTGCATTTATATAAGCTCCCGTTTTAGAGAGTTTCCGTGACTAAGAACCGAGCTTGAAGGTCCGGGAAATGACTCGCTTTCCATGGGCGTACGGTGAGCTTCCTCGGGCTAAAGCCCTCCGGGATCTCACCATGTACTATCATCCCATAGGAGTCTCGCCATTTCCCGGACCTTCTTGCGTTTTGCGAGAATAACGGAAACATTTTATAAACTGCTTCCCGCCAAAAAATACATTTAATGAGAATCGTTTCGAGACTTTTTGTATGCGGAGATGCTCTAAACTACTTAAAGTGTAGGAAGTGCACGTCAATGGAGTATGATGATCCGCTATGATTAAGAATGCTCTCTTCCAAGAGACTTTGAAGCACATATGCTTCGTTCAGAGTCATATGGAATGGAAACCACCTTTCCACTCATTACGTTGTCGGAACTGCCAGAGACCCCACAGGAACACGAGTGGCTTCCCAACCCCCCCCTGACTCGGCATACGGCAACGAACCCCGGTTATCTCGGAAACAAGTCTTCGATAAGACTGTTGTACCATTGAATCATTCTCTCATAAAAAATCATCAACATTGTTTAAAATAACTAACGACAAAAAAGAAGCACGGCCCTGATCATGAGGCCGTGCTTCTTTTAGTTTTCTATCCACAACTTATACAGGTGGTCGATTTTCCCTTGAATATGACTGCGCTTCGCTTTCAGACTTCCAGAGTCCTCGCCAGCCGCCTGTTCCAGCTGCAGCTCAAGCTCTTCAATTTGCTCTTCATAGCTCCTGTGATCTTTTTCTTCTGAAGTTGCTTCAACAGAAGCTGCCTTCGCTTCAGCACTTTTTTCAAGAATCGCTTCCCACTCATGTCTTGTTTCCTTGTACGTCCCTAAGAACCGATGCAGCTGCCCGGCGACCAGGTATGCAGTTTCCGGAAAACATTCATTCAAGAAGTGACGATCGTGAGAAACACCAATGACTGTCCCCTCAAATCGCTGAAGTGCTTCTTCTAATACTTGTTGGGATTCGATGTCGAGGTGGTTCGTCGGTTCATCGAGCACAAGGAAATTGATACCTTTATGCATGAACACTGCTAGTTTCAGTCTCATCCGCTCCCCGCCGCTTAACCGGGAAATTTTCTGAAATACATCATACCCATAAAACATGAAAGCTGCCAGCATATGGCGAGCCTGCCCTTCCGTCACTATGATCTGATCGCGGAAGTGGTCGATCAGCCGCTGATTTTCATCGACGCCGTGCAGCGGGTCCTGCGCAAGGTAGCCGATTGTAACGGAGCTTCCTAAGCGAACCTCACCCCGATCTTCAGCTTCCTGCTTCATTAATATTTTAAGAAGGGTGGATTTTCCGCTCCCATTCGTTCCAACAATCGCCAGACGGTCTTTGTACTTGAGGGTCAAATTCAAATCGTCCAGTACCTGTCTTCTTTCATAAGACTTGCTTACGCCCTGCACAGCTAAGACATCATTACCGCTGCGCCCTTCTGCTGTCAACTCAAGATTCATCTTTTTAGGATCCAGGTTCGGGCGCTCCAATTTCTCCATACGTTCCAGTGCTCGTTCCATACTTTTCGCCTTTTTGAAGAGTTTTTCATTTGGCGGATTCGCTTCATTGGCCCACTGCCTCAATCGGCGGATCGCTTCTTTCATCTTCTTGATTTTCTTCTGCTGTTCTTGAAATTGGTGAAACTCGACGAGAAGCTTCTCTTCTTTTTGCTTTTCAAACGAACTGTAGTTGCCTCGATACACTTCGCACTCTCCATCTTCTAAATCAACGATCGTCTGGACAGTATGGTCAAGGAATTCCCGGTCGTGGGAAATGATGCATACAGATCCTTGATACTGCTTTAAATAATGCTCCAGCCATTCTATGGCATGCAGGTCAAGGTGATTCGTCGGTTCATCCAGCAGCAGGACATCCGGTTTCTCAAGTAAGATCTTTCCGAGCGAGAGCTTCGTTTTCTCCCCGCCGCTCAAATGGGTAAACGGCTGGTCGAGCATCTCACTGATTTGCAGCCCATTCGCTACCTGCTCAATCATTGCATCCATTTCGTAGCCGCCTGAATCGGCAAAGCGATCCTGGAGTTCTCCATATTTCAATAACGCTTTTTCCATCTGTTCCGGGTCGGTCATGGCTTCCTCAAGTTTTTTCATTTCATCCATCATTTCGGATAGATGTAAAAAAGCCTGTTGCAAGTACTCTCGCCCTGAACCTTCATATATATCAGGAATTTGCTTCAAATAGCCGATGCTTAATCCTTTTTTAATAAAAATGTCTCCGCCGTCAATACTTTCTTCCTTAGTGATCAACCGAAAAAGCGTCGACTTACCACAGCCATTCCGTCCGACAAGTCCCAGTTTCTGACCTTCTATAATGTCGAAATTCAGTGATTCGAACAAAACCTTTCCGCCGATAATTTTATATACTTTCTTTAATGTAATATTCATTGTTCTTCCTCCTAAAGACAAAAAAAGCCAGAGGCCTCAAGACCCCTGACTTTATTTTACCGATGATTAATCAGATATGAGACGTTATCTTTTTCTATTCAACTGTATATTTGGACATACTTGTCCCTTGTACAGTTTCATCATGAAAAAGCGCACGGTTGATATATAAAAGTTCACAATCAATCACATGCTTAGATAACATCTTCATACCCTCCTATTCGTCTTTAGTTATATTACAGTATACATGAAAAATGAAAGCGTTACTATCCTTTTTGCAGGTCGGCGTGCGTACCTAATTTTTTCAGCAGATCAATAGCTTGTTTCTTTTCATCTTCTGTCAGGCCGCTCGTGATTTTTTCGATTTGTTTCCAATGATCAGGAAAGATACCCTTTAACAGAGCTCTTCCTTCTTCATTGATCGCCGCATAGGTAATCCTGCGATCGTTAGGACAGGGAACTCGATCAATCAGTCCCTTTTTCTCAAGCTTATCAACGACATACGTGATACTTCCGCTCGCTAATAATATTTTCTCCCCGATTTTCTGCAGCGGCTGGTCCCCTTCGTGGTAAAGCAGTTCAAGCACTCCGAATTCAGTAGGATTCAACCCGTGCCCCTGGATATCGTCTTTTACGAGATCAGCAATCGAACGGTGGGCTTTTGACAGCACAACGAATAGTTTAAGGGATGGGTCCTGTTTCTTTACTTGGTATAATTCTTGTTCGTCCATTATTCTCTTCCTCTCAAAACCCTCTAGTTAGGTTTAATATATCAAACTTTAAGCCCTTTCAAAAGGGTGTTTCCTAACCCAATATAGAAATCCCCTTGATATAAAACCGCAAGTGACTCACGAAACTCTATCATTTAAGTTCATGAGGCACTTCACGTCGTTTCCTTATTATTTACTTTAGGGGGATTTTTCACAAATGCAGGGTCCGGCGCCAAGAAAGTGAAATGGGCCGGAAGAATCTCCAAATGAGTTGGTGTGGTTCCTTTGATTTCACCATCCATATCCACTTCCTGCTCCACTTCGACATCAATCCTGACGTCCCTCCCCTGCCTGTACATTAGTTCTTGATGATTTTTCGGATCCGACCACGGTTTATTCATAGAGAGAAGTTCTTTGAACAAGGTCAAGTTTGAATTCTTTACGACCAGCACGTCGAGCAATCCATCATCCGGGCGAGCATCCGGCATAGGGACTTGCTGGGTTCCAATGAATCTTCCGTTCATGATTAGTACCATCATCGCTTCGTCCTGGATCCTTTCGCCATCGATTTCCAGAGTGAAATGGAAGGAGTCTGCTTGATTCATTGTTTTGAAAGCACTGATATAATAGCTTATTACACCAAAACGATTCTTTTGAAGAGAATCAATATTAGATGAAGTTTCTGTTACCAGCCCGATTCCCCAGAAATTCACGAAATAGTGCTCATTTGCCTGCCCGGCGTCGATGGACATTTCTTCTCCGTTGATGACTGCTTGCGCCGCCTGCTGCATCTGCTGCGGAGTACCGAGTACTCGACTGAAATCATTGCTTGTGCCTCCTGGAAGGACGCCGATCACCGGTCGATTTTCGACTTCTGCCAAACAATTAACGCACTCGTGTACGGTACCATCCCCACCCAAAATGAACAGGACATCCACTTCCGGACCATAATCGCAGCAAGTTTCCTTGAATTCTTCAAGCGTTTCTGTTTGTATCACTTGAAATTCTTTGATCTCTTTAGCAAGGACCGGGAGAATATGGGCTAGATTCTGATCGAGTTCTCCATTGCCCGCATTGCCATTATATATAAATAATCCACGTTGATAACGAGGCATCGTACGACCTCCTTTAAATGCAATCCATTACTATATATTTGCCTTATTCCCTTCGGTTGAAACGTTTACTTGACTCAAACAAAAAGGTTTACCTTTTCTTCCAAACGGATTATACTGTTATTTACTTAGGAGGCTAACTAATTTATGCGACGTGAAATTGAACCACTGCTGGGATATAACTTCAACGTTATTTCCCATTTTATACAAAACAAATATAACAGAAAATTGAGTGAGTATGGATTGACCAGCTCACAGGCTAAAGTCATATACTTTTTATCCGCCCACGGATCACAGAATCAAACCGATTTGCAAAATAGATTATACATTAAAGCATCTTCTATGAATGGCATCATTGAATCGCTCATGAAGAATGAGTGTATTACGAAAGAATCCAGCAAGGAAGATAAACGAACCAAAGTCATCCACCTGACGGAAAAAGGAGAAAAGCTGGAACAGACAATTTGGTCGGTAGTCCTTGAATTGGAAGAGGAAATCGGAGAAGGAATTACGAAAGAAGAGCAGCTTGCAATGATTTCCCTTATGAAAAAAATCCAGAAAAACATCCGGCCAGACGCTCAAGGAGGAGGGAAATAAATGAAAGAACAAAGTCAGCGCTTAGGATCTCAACCAATTCCTAAGCTATTATTGAACCTTTCACTTCCGGCAATGATCGGGATGTTTGTAATGGCTTTTTATAACGTAGTTGACACCTTATTCATCGCTCGGGGAGTTGGGATCGAGGGAGTGGCCGGCGTTAGCATCGGATTCCCTGTCATGATGATTATCATGGCTATTGCGGCGGCTGTCGGCATCGGGGGAGCCTCTGTCATCTCGAGACGATTAGGTGAAAATAAACAGGAAGAAGCGAACAAGGTATTTGGAAACGTATTGTTTATGATCGTATCGGTCAGCTTCATCGGGTTCATTGGTGCCTTCACCTTTATGGAACCTCTGCTTATCCTATTTGGAGCAACGCCTGATATTCTACCGCATGCTGTCGACTACTTGTTTCCTATTATGCTTGGCTCTTTGTTTTTCTCTTTAGCATTTACGACGAACAGCATCATCCGGTCAGAAGGCAACTCTAAATTTGCCATGATGACAATGATTATCCCTGCGGTGTTGAATATCATCCTCGACCCGATTTTTATTTTCGGTTTAGATATGGGGGTACAAGGCGCTTCATTAGCTACCGTCATTTCACAAGCATCGGTCAGTGTGGTCATCTTGCGTTATTTCCTTACTGGAAAATCATCTTTAACAGTGAGACTCGCAAACTTGAAACCGATGTATACTGTCATCAAAGAGACACTAACCATTGGCTTCCCTGCCTTTATCCGGCAAGTTTCCGGCAGTGCGATGATGATCGCCATCAACTTTATGCTCATTAAATTTGGCGGCGACTTTGAAGTAGGCGTCTTCGGTATTGTGCAAAAGCTGACGATGTTCACGATCATGCCGATGATTGGAGTCCTTCAAGGCATGCAGCCGATTATCGGTTATAACTATGGAGCCAGCCTCCACGATCGCCTGCGCGAAACTGTCGTACTCGGCATGAAAGTCGTCACGATCGTCTCCGGCGTTATTTTTACCGTGATGATGATCTTCCCAGAATTACTCATGCGGATATTCAGCGGCGATCCAGCCATCATTGATGAAGGTTCGTTTGCGATAAGAATCATGTTTGCAGCCTCTCTGTTAATCGGTGTGCAAGTTGTAAGTGGTGGTTTATACCAAGCCTTAGGAAAAGCCAAACCCGCTTTGATTCTTTCTATGGCGAGACAAGTGCTGTTCTTAATTCCGCTCGTTTTGATTCTGCCGAACTTTTTCGGTGTAACTGGAGTGTGGCTCGCTTTTCCAATAGCTGACGTCCTGGCATTCACTCTATCAGTCTACTTTTTATATGGCGACCGTCATCTATTTTTTATTAAAAAGAAAGATCCTGCCGACTATAAACCAGTTCCCAGCTCTTCCTGAATAAAGTGCCGCTCTTGTTATTATAAGGGCGGCATTTTTTACCAATAAATGATAAAAATTGATAGAAAGAAACATAGAATTCAGTTACACTTAGGACTAGACGTATTCATAAAGGGTGACTGGTATTGACCTACAGGATTCAATTATTCAAATTATTATTTAAGCGGCACGATCAATTATTCGTTATACGAAAAGCTGAACGCATCCGCCGCGTCTGGCTTTCCCTATTATTATTAGTAATGCTTACACTACTTACATATGCTTCAACAGCTTGGATCGGCCTTGGAACTGATCCATTATCAACGAGTGTGAATGAGCTCAGCCGCAACGATTACGAATTCCATAAAGCGTGGTTTTTACTAGGACGACTGCTTACAGGATTAACCTTAATGCTAGGGACGATATTTCTCAGTACGTTCATATTTTGGCTCTTATTCGACCTCCCTTATAAAAAGATGATGGTCGTCCAAATGAGTGTCTGGCTGATCATGCTTGTCGAACGGCTGACCTGGATTCCATTTATGGTGTACTTAGGACTGGACTGGTATGTCTCCCCGCTTTCTTTAGGGATCATTGCTTCCTATACTACCTCCCTGGATTGGGTCATTTACTTTTTCGGCGCCGTTTCTTTGTTCCAATTCATCATTATCTGGCTGCAAATCAAGTCAGCTATCTTTTTATCGAATTCAAGAAAATGGTGGGTTGTAACAGGAGTGATTTTTTGTAACCTGCTCCTTTTTGCAGGAACAGCTGCATTATCCTATTTTGACACAACAATAGTACAACTACTTCTCTCTTAAAGGATGAAGCTTATGAAATCATCACGCAAAACTTGGTGGATCGGGATCAGCGTATTTATCTTTGTGGCTGCGAACAGCCTTCTACTGTATTTCGATTCCCAGCAAAAAGTAGAAAGAAAATCTTTCGTCTCAGAATGGTCAGGGACCTTCATCTCTGACCTTGAGGAGACCATTGAACTGCGCGGCGTATTCTCATCTGCAGATGCATCTCCCGTTTATTTCGACGAACAAACTGGGGCATTCCAGGAGTTTTCAGTCGAAGTCGGAGATGAAGTGAATGAAGGAGATGAATTGTACTCGTACGAAGTCGTGGATTACGAGGCGCAATCCACGGAACTCGAGCAAACTGCTGCAAAGATTCAAAGCGAAATAGACGCCATTGATACATATGTGAGCGAATTAGAAAATTACACAATCGAAGAAGAAAGCAGTAACGATACTTCCTTCAACCCTTTTGGTGAACTGGAAGAAGAGGAAGACCTGGAGAACGAGCTTGAGGAAACGGCAGAAGAAAATTCTACAGTTGAAGCGGAATTGCTCAAAGAGGAAGCGATCGCTGCCCAGGAAAAAGAACGTTCCCAGAAAGAAGCCGAATTGACGATGGTGGAAGACCAGCTGAATGAGCTTACTTCCATCGGCCAGACAATTACAGTGACCAGCGCAATAGATGGGTTTGTGACCGAACGCTCTGAAAATTTACAGTCGCCGCTATTGACCTTGTCTTCCGCAGAGTTGAAAGTCGAAGGAGAGGTCAATGAAGAGGATCATAAAGTCATTGAGGAAGATATGGAAGCAAGAATCATGACAGATGACCTGGATGATGTGGAACTGACAGGCACGATTGACCAACTCGCTTCCGTATCAGAACACGCCCATGTAGACAAAGTAAGCCAATACCCATTTGAAATTGCTTTGACGGATATCGATGACAAAGTCAAAACTGGATACCACGCGGACGTGGAAGTGGTCACCGACCAGTCACTTGAAGCTGTTACAGCCTTTGAGGAGACACTTGTCACTGATAAAAATCTTTATGCCTGGGAAATGACGAATGAAGGTATCTTAAGAAAACGCACATTGGAAACAGGACTTCAAGAGGATGACAAAATAGAAATCATTGATGGACTCGACTATCCTGCCCAGCTTGCAAAGGAACGCAAAGACCAATTTCAAAATGGAACAATTTTCATCACACCGATTGATAGTCAAAACCTGAAATATAAAGAAATCTTCCAGAATTTCAGCGCGCAAATGAAAGAGAATATTCTGCTCGGCCTTCTAAATCGCTAAAACTAGCAAAGCTTTTGCAAAATAGATAGCCTCGTGCCACGATATAAAGTGGATATAGTAGATTATCGGTAAAAGGGGACTATCTTAATGAAATTAAGTGTACTCGATCAATCCCCGATTCTATCAGGGATGACACCACAAGACGCACTTCAGCAAACAACAGAGCTTGCCAAATTAACTGACGAGCTCGGGTATCACCGTTTTTGGGTATCAGAACATCATAGCACGACCAGTCTCGCAGGTTCCTCACCTGAAATTCTAGTCACTCATTTGGCCAATGAAACAAAAAATATCCGCATCGGAACGGGAGGGATACTCCTTCCCCATTACAGTGCTTTTAAAATCGCAGAAGTCTTCCGCGTACTCGAGACGCTATACCCGGGAAGGATAGATCTCGGAGTAGGACGCGCCCCGGGGGGAGTTCCAAACGTAAACCTAGCTTTGAATCGTGGTGAATTCCCTTCTATTGAAGGGTACCCCGCACAAGTAGAAGAACTGATGGCCTATCTGCATGGAGATGACCCTCATGACATGGGGATCCACGCTTCACCCCAAGGCAAGACGACTCCGCCGATTTGGATGCTCGGTTCAAGCGGTACGAGCGCAAGAGTGGCTGCAGAGAGCGGGGTTTCATACTCCTTCGCTCACTTTATCAATGGATACGGAGGCACGAAAGCGATGCAGCGGTATTACGATTATTTCTCCCCATCAATCCAACAGGACAAACCATCCGGGAACGTATCCGTATTCGTCGTGTGCGCCGAAACAATGGAACGAGCAGAATATTTGGCCGGAAGTCTTGACTTGGCCATATTGAAAATAGAGCAGGGCGGTATCCGGCATAATTTCCCTACACCCGAGGATGCTCTGAATTATTCTTATACGTGGCATGAAGAAAAACAAATCCAAGAAAATAGAAACCGTATCATCGTCGGACCGCCTGACAAAGTGAAAGAAGATATTGAAGAATTGGCTGCCTACTATAAAGTCGATGAAGTAATTGTGAATACTATTATTTCTCCGTTTGAAGCAAGGTTAACCTCTTATCGTTTGTTAGCGGAAGCTTTTGAATTAAATTCTGTTACACGACGTAGTTGATCGGATTAGAAAGCCTTAATTAGTGGTTTCTATGCCATCAAATTTGTTCTAAAATCACCTTTTATAACTGGAGGGGATTTATATGAAAAAGATCGGACGAATTCTTTTCTATCCTTTTTTAACGATAGGCTATGTTAAAGGTGGTTGTCGATGTTGATAATTGAGTTATTCAACAATATGACAGGTTAGTCGAAGACTCGATTTCGAGACATTTGTTGAGTGGATAGGGTCGGCGGGGAATGGCTCGCTTTCCGTGGGAGCGCGGTGAGCTTCCTCGGAAGTCCCGTCCTGCGGGATCTCACTAAGCACTCTCTTCCCACAGGAGTCTTCACCATTCCCCACCGCCCCTTACTATAGATGTGCTTCTCGAAATCGCTGTAAAAAGAACCTTCTAAGTAATAATGTGAGTATTAAATTCCAGTGGTATGGCTATAGAATTTTAGTTATAAAACCTGTACTTTAAGGTAGTTCCAAACATTTTCTTGCATATCACAGTCTCGCTGGTTATCACTAAAGAGCAGTTATTTTTTTATGTGAAGCACTGCAAAAAATCTTTCCGTTATCCTCGCAAAAGCAAGAAGTTCCAAAAAAGGTTAGACTCATGGAATACACGGTGTTTTCAAGTATTTTCAATCAGTGGCTACTATTTTTAAACTTGGTATAGTTTCGAGCGCCTTCCAATCGGATGGTGGCTTTAGAAAACGGTGAGACTCCTGTGGGATGTACATGATCGGTGAGATCCCGGAAGGCGAAGCCTGAGGAAGCTCACCACATGCCCACGGAAAGCGATCCGTTTTCTAAAGCCACCATACCCTCATACAAAAGCCTCGAAACTGAGTCTTCAAGAATAGGGAGCTTATTTGAATATCAACACGGAACTTTAACATAGCCTAACGACAAGATAGATGGAATGATTTTGTTTCCTATAACTGTAATCGGTTCTCTCGCTCTACAAGTTCTAAAAAATCATGGGTTTAGCTTAGGAGAAATCTTTTCCATTTCTCTAGTTTGCATGCTCATTATGATAACAATACTTCGTATAATCAGCTGGTCGCTGGGTTACCCGAGAGATGAAACCAAAAACAAATCAAAAAGGGAAAACCCGCCAAAAGATCCTAAGGAGTGGTTCAAATGCTTGCTTTCGACCATATCGTCGTTGCTTCCGAACATCCCCTCAATGACCGGAGACAGCTGACAGAGAAATATAATTTGACCGGGGTTCCTGGCGGACATCATGAAAATTGGGGCACCTTCAATGAATTATGCTATTTTTCCAATCGGAATTATATCGAATGGTTAGGCTTACAGCATCCCGATACAGCTTCTCAATCAGATAATCCGCTGATTCAGCAGTTTAAACAAACGTTTGACCAAGGTAATATGGGCCCTTTTCAATTTGCGCTGCGTACTACCGATATGGATGGATATATCAGCTATTTCCGATCACAGAACATAGCGTATACTGGTCCATTTCCAGGTGAAAGGATGCGGCCGGATGGTTCGGTTTTAAAATGGAGGATGCTTTTTCCTAAAGGACCAGACGGCCTCCCTCCCCTCCCTTTCCTGATCGAATGGGAAGGTGTAAATGAACCCAGTCAGGCTTCCGACATTAATGCAGAAAAGTTCCAGTCACTGTCCATAGGGACGGAGGAAATTGAACGCTTCAAAGAAGCACTCGTACACACGTTCCAGCTTAAAAACATGGAAGAGCCTTTCCAATTGACCTATCGTTGGCCGTTACAAAACGGGGAGCTTATCCTCACTAAAGGGCAGCACATATTCGTTCAGTTCGATACCTTCCAATTATAGATGACCATAAAAAGAGCGATGATTCATTTCATCGCTCTTTTTTATATTCTGTAACTTAATTTTTTCCAAAATTAACCGATAATTAGTTTGTCAGACATCTTACAGAAGGAGGGGGCACCATGAGTAAACGAGGATGTATAGGTTTCATCATTTTATGTCTAGCGTTGATGGGGTGTAGTAAAGGGGAAGCAGAGTCTGCGAGCACAGCTGATGGAATCAGTGCCGGCCTGCTCGTTACGGAAAGCGGGCTTGGTGACGATTCGTTTAGCGACTCGGCATTTCAAGGACTGGAGCAAGCCAGGGACGAACTTGGCATCACCTTCGATTATCGGGAACCTTTTGAAGGAGATTTCAAAGGAGACATGGAAGAATTAATTGATCAGGGACATGATGTTATTATCGGGCTTGGTTATGATTCGCAGGATTCCATAGATACGTTAGCTGAAAAGTATCCTGAGCAGCATTATGTGTTGATTGATGCCGTTTCAGAGTTCGAAAATGTGACATCAATCACGTTTAAAGAGGATGAAGGCAGTTATTTAATTGGTCTGCTTGCCGGCATGAAAACAGAGTCGAATGTGGTCGGTTTTGTCGGCGGGGAACAGATTGAGGTGGTCGAACGTTTCGAAACGGGTTTTCGCGATGGTGTGGCTGAAGTCAATTCAGAGGCAGAGGTGCTGATCGAATATGCGGAGACATTCGATGATGATAAAAAAGGCGCTGACATCGTTGGATCTATGGTAGAAAAAGAGGCAGACTACATATTCCACGCCGCCGGATTTACAGGTGTCGGTGTGATGAAAGAGGCTCAAGAACAAGGGATCTACGCATTCGGCGCTGACAGTGATCAATACTATGTCGCAGAGGATGCTGTCGTATCTTCAATGATTAAAAACTTGAACGTCGCTCTTTATGATGTGATGGCTCAGCTTGTGGAAGGCGAATCTTTAGAGGGTGGTTTAAAAGAACTCGGCATTGAAGAAGAAGGTGTCGGTCTTGCGCCAATCCGTCTGATTGAATTGACTGATGAAGAGCAGAACCGTATGGATGAGGAGGTTGCCCAATGACGATAGGCAAAAGGTTATATACGCTCACGCTGCTTCCCTTGCTTTTAGGTTTATTGCTTATCTCTTATATTATTTTCCAGATGTTCAGCTTTGAAAGTTCTACTAATGAGGATGTGCAATTCTTATTAGAAGGTAAGGAAGTGAACAGCCAGCTCATTTCTGTTGAGCAAGCATTAGATACATATGGCTTCAGTCCTTCCGCAGCTACGAAAGATGAAGCTCTTACTCAAATTGAAGTAACAGATGAAGCCTTTGGGAGCCTGGAATCTATGGTTCAGACGCCAGCTCAGGAACAATGGTATGAGCAGGCCGAAAGTAAATATGAAGACTGGCAGCAAACGGCAGCAGCGGCACTTGAGAGTGAAGACCGTAACGAAGTGCAACGCCAGGCTTCCCGTACTTCAGGCATCATAAACGACATGTATATGCTGCAAAGAGAAGCTCAGACGTGGTATGACAACAAAGTGGCAGCTCAAGCGGATGATATCCGCAGTTTGATATTATTTGCGGTTGTAGCTGCTGTAGTTTTGATCGCCAGCTCCATCTTCTCCACTTCCCGTTTGACTAAATCAATCGCCAAACCATTACAGGAACTGGCAAGGCAAGCCTCTCGTGTAGCAGAAGGAGATTTAACGACCAGGATTGAAACGTCAGATAAAGAAAAAGACGAAATCGGGCAGCTGAAGCAGGCATTTCAGGTAATGATCAGAAACCTTACCTCTACCGTGCAATCGGTGCATCGTATCGGAAATAATGTAGAGAAGTTCAGCTCTAAACTTAATCATGAAATGAACGGGCTGTCTGAGGTGACCGAACAGGTAACTAGCTCCACTGATGAGCTTGCCCAGGGAAGTCAGTCTATTTCACAGGATATCCAGGACGTCGCTTCCTTAATGGAAAATATGAACCGAAGTTTTGAAATGAATACGGAAGAAAGTAAAAAAGCTTCTGAAAAAAGCACGCAAGCTTTATCTTCCGCAGAAGATGGTCAATCTGCTATTGAAGATCAGCGAATCGTCATGGAGAAAAACACTCAATCCATCACCAACGTCGAGAACTCGGTGAATGATTTTATCGGCTATACAGATCAAATTGAAATGACGGTCAAGCTTGTAAATGATATCGCTGAGCAGACAAACCTGCTGGCATTGAATGCTGCGATCGAAGCGGCTCGTGCCGGTGAACACGGAAAAGGTTTTGCAGTCGTAGCAGAAGAAGTTAGAAAACTTGCTGACCAATCCACAAAAGCTACCGGACAGATTTCAACGATGGTCCAGCAAATCAAAACTGGTGTAACCACCATTGAAAAAGAAATGCATGAAACCATGGAGCTTACAAAACAACAGCACCAGTCACTTAATGCTTCAGAAAAATCATTTAAAGTGATTCACACGCAAGTTGACGCTATTTACAAACAGCTGAATGGACTTGTGGAAGGTATGGTTGAATCTAAATCACAAAGCTCCCAAATCACTTCATCCATAGAAAATGTAAGTGCGATTACAGAACAAACAGCAGCTGGTACAGAGGAAATCTCAGCAAGTGCTGGAGAACAACAGCACGCGTTCAACCAGCTGAGGAAGGAAGCCGATGAGCTCGAATATATGGTTAGCGAATTGAATCAGCATCTGGAGCATTTTCAGTGGGACCTCGAGGAAGAGTATCCAACAGATGAACTTCTTCAGACAGAAAATGTACGAGCTGAAGCTAGCTAACTTGAAAAAGCCGCCTATGCGGCTTTTTTTCTATCCTGAATTAACGCTAGACAATACTGTATTATCACGAATATACGAGCACAAAATTACGAACAAGCCATACACAGGCAGCAAAAAAAGGCGGGCTGACATTGACATTCAAACGACCACTTGAATATAATATAATCAAACAATCATTTGAATGTTAGGGGAATGAATATGCCTAAAGAAACATGTGACGTAACGTGTATCCACCAGGACACAGTCGATAATGTCCAATCCAAAATAGATCAGCACTTTCAGCCCAATGCCTCAGAAATCTTCAAGGTGTTGGCGGATCAGACGCGTCTTAAAATAGCCTTTGCGCTTACGATCGAAGATGAACTCTGTGTGTGTGATGTGGCTAACATCATCGGTGGTTCATCCGCTACCGCGTCCCATCATCTTCGCCACTTAAGGAAGCTCGGCTTAGCGGAACAGCAAAAGAAAGGCAAGCTTGTCTATTACTCGTTGGCTGACCCTACGGTGAAACAGATGGTAACTATGGCTTTTCAATTAAATGAAGGTCGTGGCGCCCATGTCTGAACAAACTGAAAAAACGTACTACGTAGAAGGTTTCTCTTGTGCCGGCTGTGCGGGAACATTTGAAAAAAACGTCAAGAATATTCGAGGGGTAGATCATGCTGAGGTGAACTTTGCCGCCTCCAAAATCACGGTCTCAGGTGACGTGACTGTCCAACAGCTAGAAAAAGCAGGCGCTTTTGAAAAATTAAGCGTTCGTGAGGATCAGTCGGAATCACCTGCTTCCTCCCCTCACTTTTTCTCAAAATATTTCCGGGAGTTACTGGCTGCATTTTTCCTCATTGTGGCTTATACAGTGCTCTGGACTGCAGGCGAACCATCCATTTATACAACGGGATTATTCATAGCTGCCATCCTCACAGGAGGAACCAGACTATTCATTACAGGTCTGCAAAATCTCAGTCGGGCTACTTTCGATATGAGGACATTAATGACTCTCGCTATTATCGGAGCTTCGATTCTAGGAGAATGGGGCGAGGCTGCTGTCGTCGTCATTCTTTTTGCGATCAGTGAAGCTTTGGAATCAAATTCGATGAACAAAGCCCGTGAATCTATCAGAACTTTATTCAACATGGCGCCGGACCGAGCTCTCGTACGACGCAACGGAGTCGAACAGGAAATAGCCTCAAAAGAAATTATCATAGGCGACACACTGCTCATTAAACCCGGCCAGAAAATCCCTGTCGATGGAGAAATTTCATTAGGGAACTCTTCCATCAACCAGGCCGCGATTACCGGAGAATCCATTCCTGTACAAAAAGGAGTGGGAGATGAGGTGTTCGCTGGGACCTTAAACGAGCACGGATACGTGGAAGTAACTGCTTCTTCAACTTCCTCAAATACAAAGCTTGCTAAAATCATTGAGTTAGTGGAAAAGGCACAATCTGAAAAAGCCCCGTCTCAGCATTTCGTCGATCGGTTCGCTCATTATTACACTCCTGCGATCATCGTTGTGGCTGTAATAACAGCTGTTTTGCCGCCTCTATTACTGGGAGCTGAGTGGTCTACATGGATATACCAAGGGTTAGCAGTGCTTGTAGTCGGCTGCCCGTGCGCTTTAGTCATTTCTACTCCCGTATCAATCGTGACGGCAATTGGCAATGCCGCAAAAAACGGAGTATTGATCAAGGGCGGTGTTTACCTGGAGCAAGCCGGCACAATACAAACGGTCGCCTTTGATAAAACAGGTACCCTGACAAAAGGATTTCCTGAAGTAGCGGATGTTCACCACCATCTAGGGAATCCAGCGGAAAACATGGCCTGGATTGCTGCGATCGAAAAATACTCGCACCACCCTCTCGCTTCAGCTATTGTCAAAAAAGCCGAGAGTGATTCAACAAATTACAACCTTCCTGTAGAGGAATTTGAGTCAATGACAGGACGAGGGGTAAAAGGTCAAATTAGCGGAAAGACATACTATGTAGGTTCCCCTTCTCTTTTCCACGGCCACTTGAATGAGGATCAATCATCGTTGATTGAGAAGTGGCAGGCAGAAGGCCATACTGTAATTGCCGCAGGCACAGCAGAAGCGCTGCACACATTATTAGCTATTAAGGACCGTGTGCGAAAAGAAAGCCGCGAAATCGTTCAGCGTCTGCATGAAATCGGGATCAATCGTACGACCATGCTGACTGGTGATAACAAGAGAACCGCCCAGTCGCTTGCAGAAGAAATCGGGATCTCTGATTATCAAGCTGAACTCCTGCCTGAGCAGAAGCTGGAAGCGATCGAAGAGTACCGAAAGAAATACGGAAAAATAATGATGATCGGTGACGGAGTCAATGATGCCCCAGCACTGGCGACAGCCGACATAGGTACTTCACTAGGTGGAGCGGGAACGGATACTGCTTTAGAAACGGCAGATATCGTCTTCATGAAGGACGATTTATCGAAACTTCCGTTTACCATCCGTCTCAGCCGCCATACGCTCTCGATCATAAAGCAGAATATTACATTTTCCATTGCGATCAAGCTCGTGGCGCTGCTTCTCGTCATTCCTGGCTGGCTGACGCTTTGGATCGCTATATTTGCTGATATGGGAGCTACCATTTTAGTTACTTTAAATAGTTTGCGATTATTAAAGCATCGTTGAAACTAAGAGGCAGGACAAAACAACCTCTGAACAAAAAACGTGTGAAATCAGTATTCTAAGACTGATTTCACGCGTTTTTTCATTTAAGCTATGTTAAAGTTCCGTGTTGATATCAAATAAGCACCCTATTCTTAATACTTAGTTTCGAGACTTTTATATAAGGATATGATGGCTTTAGAAAACGGATCGCTTTCCGTGGGCATGTGGTGAGCTTCCTCAGGCTAACGCCTTCCGGGATCTCACCTACCATGTACATCCCACAGGAGTCTCACCGTTTTCTAAAGCCACCATCCGATTGGAAGGTGCTCGAAACTATACCAAGTTTAAAAGAAGGTTCATTTTACAGCGAATTCGAGAAGTGCATATAAAGTGAGGGGCGGCGGGGAATGGGGAGACTCCTGTGGGAAGAAAGTGCTTGGTGAGATCCCGCAGGACGGGACGTCTGAGGAAGCTCACCGCGCTCCCACGGAAAGCGAGTCATTCCCCGCCGCTTTGATCCACACACCCAATGTCTCGAATTCAAGTCTTCAAGTATCCTACCATATTGTTGAATAACTCACTTATCAATACCCTTCCTTTTTTTGAAGGGGAAATTCGTTTTTATCGTAAACATTTAAGAGAAATCATCGGGAAGAATGACCTGATGGACGTTCTAGCGATAATAAGTCTTCATCAAGGTTCAATACCTTCTGTTCTACCATCTCACGGGCATCGTTTATCCCTTTGTTATACATAAAAGGGCCAAGCTCCTGGATCATGAATTGCAGCAGCTGCTCTGACGCGATCGTACCTATTTCTTCATCTCGCTCCAGCTCAAAATAAGTCTGAATGCGTTCCACCATGTATTCTCTTTGTTCTTTAGTCAACGTTTTGATCATCGTCTTCCCTCCCTGGATGATTCTATATTAGCACATCCTAAACTTAAGGAGGAGATCCTACTGAAACCGTTCCGTCACCGTGATGAGTGGAAGCTGGTTTCAGGAAATTCCCGAGACAAAAATAGCGCTTGAAGGTCCGGGAAATCAACCGCTTTCCATGGGCGACGGTGAGCTTCCTCGGGCTAACGCCTTCCGGTCTCACCATGTACTGTCATCCCATACCATTATATAAGCCATGTATTAATTCATAGCGACTGCGCATACGGTATTGTTCGGTTTTGTCGGCTTAATAAAGACTTCTATTCGCTGAAACCCCGAATCTTGCAGCAAGGAGGTCAACTGCCCGCCGAGCACTTCAGTCGTATCATCTGTCGCTCCCTCTTCATGCGGACAAAGTGTAAGAGCGATCTTGCCTCCCTTGACCATTCTTTGACGAATTTCACTCAGCCTTTGCACGGGGTTATCCCAAAAGGTGACATTATTCACTGCATACACCTTATCAATCGTGTGTCTCACAGAGGAAATCGTTTCTGCCTTCCCATGAATGAGAAGAAACTGCTGGTCTCCTCTTTTTTCATGCAGCTTTTTCACCACCATGTCCACCATAGCTTCCGAAGGATCAATCCCTATTAAATCGGAAGCTGGATAATTTTCTGCAAGCGTAGTGAGTCCTTCTCCGGGACCAAATCCCACCTCAAGCACCGTATCTCCATTCTCTATATTCAAAAAGGATTGCGTCCATTTGTTTAGTTCATTATTTTCATAAGCCATGAAACGGCCGATCAGTTTTCCTACCCGGCCTTTCGGCTGTTCGAATTGATGCGTCAGCATATGTTCCACCTCCCCTTATTACCTACCCCCGTTTTTACATATTCATGCAGTTTAAATGGTTTCCCTGAGCATAAAATATTTGTATGATAGGTTACATACACACCATTATTTCTTTGCTACATTACGAAGACCACCACCTTTCGGATAGGAGATTCTCATGAAAACATTTTATTTTCCAATCATCCTAGCTTCACTTCTCATAATTAGTGCATGCAGTCAGGAAGAAGCAGCTTCTTCTATCGACGACATAACCGCACAGTCGTGGGCGGATATTGAAGCTGAATCAGAAGGTACAGAAGTGCGCCTTTATATGTGGGGCGGCGATGAAGGGATCAATCAATATATTGATGAATGGCTGCAGCCTCAATTAGAAGATGAGTACGGGGTGGAGCTTGAACGCATTCCTATGGAGACCGAAGAAATTCTGCAAAAACTCCAAACAGAACAACAGGCCGGGAAGCAAGAAGGAACCATTGATATCATTTGGCTGAACGGGGAGAATTTCAAAACGGCTAAAGACAATGACCTGCTTGCCGGCTCTTTTGTGGATGTTTTGCCGAACTTCAACGAATACTACCAAACTGACGATCCAGCCTTTTCGACAGACTTCGGAACGGATGTTGACGGAATGGAAGCCCCGTGGGGCAAGGTTCAGTTCGTATTTCATTACGATAGTGAAAAAGTGAAGCAGCCTCCTTCTTCCTTTGCTGAACTGAAGCAATGGATTTCAGAGAATCCAGGGGAGTTCACTTACCCTAATGCAGAAGATTTCACTGGCAATGCTTTCTTGCGTCATCTTTTATACGAACAGACTGAACAGCCATCTGACATTTACAGTGAGCCTTTCGAAGCCGATGAGGTGAACGAAAAGGCAGAAGGAATGTGGACATATTTAAATGAAATAGAACCTGACTTATGGCGTTCCGGGGATCATTATCCGAACTCATTGACAGAGCTTGACCGCTTATACGGAGAAGGTGAAGTGTCAATGACAATGGGGTACAACGAAGCGAGGGCTGAAAAACTTATCGATGAAGGTACCTTCCCTGATTCCACAAAATCCTTCGTTATGGAGCCAGGTTCGATAGGAAATACTCACTTTTTATCCATTCCTTTCAATAGTACGAATAAAGAAGGAGCTCTCGCCGCCATCAATTATATGCTTTCACCCGAGGCTCAGCTTTCAAAGCTGAAGCAGGACTACTGGGGTGAAAATACGCCAATAAGTTATGAGAAATTACCAGACAGCATGCGTGAAGAATTCGAAAAAGTAGAACGAGGAGACAGTGTGTTGGACCAGCAGGAGTTGGAAGAGAGCTTTTTACCGGAGTCAGAAGCAGACTATGTAGAGTGGATCGAGGATTATTGGTTTGATGAGATTGTTCAGGAATAACCCTTGGCTCCTCCTTCTGCCCGCCCTCTTGTTTCTTATTCTCCCTTCTTATGGTCTAGCGACGGCTATCCTTGAAAGCTTAAGAGGAACAGATGGCTTTACAGGAGAGCATTATGAGACACTATTTGCGTCCGATCGTTTCACAGCCTCATTCCTGTTCAGTATTCGGACAGCCTTTATTGCGACTGTTTTGTCGCTTGTCGCGGGTGTACTCCTCACCCGTACCTTCTCAGGCTATTTAGAAAAAAATATACCCAGGCTGTCTGTGTGGCTGCCTATGGTTTTTCCTCATCTCGTTTGGGGATATATTATTATACTGCTGTTTGCTGAAACTGGTCTGTTCTCTCAGCTCCTCGTCTCCCTGGGCTGGATAGGTAGTACAAATGAATTTCCAATTTGGACGAGGGATTCGAATGGAATCGGAATTATTCTTACGTACATCTGGAAGGAGATCCCTTTCGTCATTTTAATGTTATTTCCGGTCTACAGCGCCATACCCCGTTCTTATTATGACCTGGTAGAAACACTCGGAGGAAGTCGATGGGACCAATTCAAAACCGTCGAATTGCCGAGAATTCTGCCAGTGCTGCTGGAGATATTTTTGATCATTTTCGCCTTTACGTTGACAGCCTATGAAGTTCCAGCTCTGCTTGGGACTACCTTTCCGGAAATGATTTCTGTCTTAAGTTATCAATGGTTCTACAGCGGAAGCTTTGAGGATCGGCCGCTGGCGTTCGCCGCCATGACAGGCACGAGCTTCTTGATTATGCTGGGCGCATTAGCCGCATATCTCTATTTAAACCGTAAGCGTATGCGCGCCATGAGGGGGAGATTGTAATGAAACGAAACCATCTTCCTTTTTATTTAACTGCCGGATTATTATTCATTGCTCCAACGCTCCTTCTCCTTGTTCAAAGCTTTACAGCTCCTTGGAGATTTCAACGTGGTGAAGGGCTTCAGTTCCAGTTGAACAGCTGGAGCCTGTTGTTTTCTGACCCGAACCTCTGGAGCGCCACCATATGGTCGCTTGTCATTGGAGCAATGGTTCTGCTCATTAATTTATTCATCGGACTGACGAGTGGAAAAGCATTAGCCCTCTATTCCTTTCGAGGAAGAACGATAGTAGAGAGTCTGTTGCTAGCACCGATACTAATTCCAGTGTTAGCGGTCGCGATGGGCCTTCACCTCTTTATGATCAGAGTCGGTTTAGCGGATACCTGGGTGGGCGTCGTATTGATTCACCTCGTTCCCACCGTCCCTTACAGCATCAAGATTTTTCATCATGCTTACAGTGAGGTGGGCAGGCCGCTTATGGAACAATCCCAAATGCTCGGAGCTTCCGTGATCAAGCAGTTTCTGACGATTGAGATGCCCTTATTGCGGACGTCCATCAGAAGCGTTACATTTCTAACCATCGTCATCAGTTTAAGCCAATATGCGATTACCGCCATCATAGGAGGAGGGCAGGTCATTACGCTGCCGATGATTTTCTTTCCCTTCCTGGATACAGCAAATGCCTCTGTTATGGCTGCCTTCTCCGTTTGGTTTGCCATTCTCCCTTTAGTTATGTACATCGTAGTGGAGGGACTGCTGCAGCTGCTCCCTTATTCAAGAAAACCATGGAGGATCCAAACATGACTATTCAAGTCGAACGTCTTTCAAAGAAGTTTCGCATAGACCAGGTGCTGAACAGCTTAAGTTTTAAATTAGAAGCAGGAGAAAAAATGAGCATCGTCGGACCCTCAGGAAGTGGTAAAACTACCCTTCTGCGCATTTTAGCGGGGTTGGAAATACCAGATCAAGGGACCATTTTATTAGAAGAAAAAGATGTAACCCGTTTGTCCGCACGCCAGCGTAATATAGGACTGGTTTTTCAACAGCCGCTCCTGTTCCCTCATATGACGGTCGCAGAAAATATAGCTTATGGAGCTCATATGAATGGGAAGAAAACCGAATCAACCGTTAAAGACTTGTTAGCTGCTATTAACTTAACAGAAGCGGCCGCTCAATTCCCCGCAGAATTATCCGGCGGCCAGCAGCAGCGAGTAGCTCTCGCTAGAGCTCTCGCCATTGAACCTGAGATTCTTTTGCTGGATGAACCCTTCAGCAGTCTCGATCCTAACTTAAGACAGGACATGAGGTATTGGGTGAGGGATCTGCTTGACAAGCGAGGCATCACCTCGATTTTTGTCACCCACGACCGGGAAGAAGCGATGCTGATGGGGGATAAAATCGGAGTGTTCCATGAGGGGACTTTCCAGCAGTTCGCTACAGCTGAGGAAATCAAACTAAATCCACGCAACCCTTTTATCGTGGAATTTTTCGATCACCACATGCTTCTCAACGATCAGCAGTTTGTTCACATACAAGATATCCAATTCTCTGAACCGTCGGGCCCTTGTATTACGTACGAAGCTGAACTGCTGCAAACAACGTTCCGGTTCAGCGAGAGAGTCGCTCATCTCTACGTGAAAGAGTTTGACGAAAAAATTACTCTGCCAACCCCTGATGATGGTTTATCGAAGCATATTGAACTGTATATTCCTAAGGACGCAGTTCAACACTTCCAATCAGATGGGAAGTGCAATGATGAACAGTAAATTGATCCTGCGCGCTGTTTTATTCCTTATCGCTTTCATCACCCTCGCTTGGCTTATCCGCAGCCAAGTAGATGCGTCCCCTCAAGAGATCCGATCTTATATTCTTTCTTTCGGTCTTCTCGGCCCTTTGATTTTCATGGGGTTGTATACCATCGGCCCGATTGTCGCTTTTCCTACGTCCATCTTATCGCTTGCAGCAGCCTTTGCGTATGGACTATGGCCTGGCATGCTTTATATCGTGATCGGAGCTACAGGAGCTGCCGTTGTCGGTTACATCATGGGCCGCTTCTTTGGAGATTCAGTGGTTAAATTCCAAGATTCGAAATGGGCAGGACCACTTTACAAACGTATGAGTGAAAACGGCTTTATTTATGTTTTAATTCTGCGGCTTATCCCGATTGTAGGATTCGACATTCTCAGCTACGGAGCAGGAATCGCCAGAGTCAAGCTCCGGTCTTTTGTTCTTGCTACTGTGATCGGAATGCTTCCTGGTACACTCGCCTACAGTTTAGTAGGAACAAGCTTAGCCAGCGGTGACCGCACACTGATTATCGGCGCCGTTTCCGTTTTTGCCTTGCTCTTTTTGATCACTTTCCTATTCAGGAACAAAGTGCGCTCCTGGCTTACTAAATAAATAGCTCGGTTTTTATATCAAAGAAAGATCAGAGAATTTACTCCTTTTTAAGGGAACACCGACGGTTAAGAGAATACAGTGTTGGCACTCCCTAGCTCATCAGATTCGATTTATCAACGAGCAATAGTAAAACCAAGTAAATAAGACGTTCCTTCTCCTGAGAGAAATGGAACGTCTTATTTATATTTTTTCATAAAGTTTGTATCGATTTTATTCTTAAGGTTCCACGCTTTACCGCTGTAATGGGAGAATCCTCCATACATTAACAATCCTTTTTTCTTACCAGCCGAGAGAATATACATAGCCTTTTTCTGAGGTTCAAACTTCTTAAGAGGTTCATCATCCAAGTAAGCTTTCAAATTCTCAAAAAGCACCGGTCCCTGTCTTACAGCATAAACCCCGCTTTTATCTAGATGAGGATATGTCCGCAGAGTTACACAGTCTCCTGCGCCGAATATGAAGCTGTATTTTTCAAATTGAAGAGTGGCCTTTACATAAGCGAATCCTCTGGTATCGACATCGATGTTCGACAAGGTAAAGATCGGATCGGCTAATGGTCCGCCAAGCCAAAGAACGCCAGTGTGTCGGATTCGGTTATTCATCTCAGTCACGATACACTCATCATACATATCTTTCACTTTTTCATTTTCCCAAATCTGAACCCCTGTTTCCTCCAAAATCGATTTGAGCTTTTTAGACGTTTTTCTCGGGGAATCAGCCAGCACATTTGATGAGGTCACCAGCCGGACATTTCCGGCTATTTCATGTTTGTTTTTGAACGTTTGGATAGAAACAGCGAGTTCGCACCCTGCTGCTCCTCCTCCGACAATAAGAGGCGTTGAAGTAGCCCGGAGAGAGTTCATTTGCTCAACAAACTGATAGTTCGGCTTTACAGACCTGGCGTCCGACCCGGCAAATTCGTACGGAATGCTTTTGGAACCTATATCAAAGCTAATGATATCAAAAGGGTATACCGCTCCCCCTTCACAGAAGAGCTTCTTTCGTTCCGGAAAAACACGGCTGGCTTTCTTTTTTATAAAATGGACACCGCATCTTTCAGCGAACTCTGTAAGGTCGATCCGCGTTTCTTCTTCCGTATACAGCCCTTCTGCGTAGCCAGAGAACATCCCAGAATAATATTGATAATTCGAGGGATTGATGAGACACATCTCAATATCTGTTAATGGATTGTTTTTGTGAAGCCTCATCACTTCCAGGTGAGCATGGCCTGCCCCGACCAGGATCAAGCGCCTTCTCATAAAACCACCGGCCTTCAATTAAATTTTCCGTTTTAAAAACACCCACATGGATAATCCATGTGGGCGCGGCTGCTACAGTTGATTTTGTAGAAATTCTTCAACTTCCTCAGGCGTTTTAGCATAAGCACTATGCAAGTGGGCGATTTTTTCACCTTTTTTAAAGATCAGGATACTTGGAATCCCCATTACTTCATATTTGTCAGCAACTTCCGGAAGTTCGTCTCTGTTGATGTCGTACCATTTGTATTCTTTATATTCCTCTAAAATGTCTCCGATAAACATGTCCATCCGACGGCAGTCCGGACACCAGTCCGCCTGGAATTTGATTAGTACCGGCTGCTCACTTTGGATCACGTCCTGAAAAACATCCAGTTTATGAATTGATTCCATTCTTAATCGGCCCCTTTTCTATCTTTGAATCTATTCTTTCATCATACGATAAAATCATCGAACTGTCTCATGTCCAGCTCACTTATACTCGAATCTTCCGAGCACCCATGCACCTGTCAAACCTCCCAGGAAAGTAATGATGCTAACTAACCACATCACTCCGTTTTCCGGAACACCGGGAAAGATGACAACAACGGATCCTAAGACAAGGCCGATAATTAAACCGAACGTAGCTGAGGTGTAATTTTCCAAGAAGAACTTAATGATTTTGCTCATAATAACAATTCCAATCAATACCCCTAATCCAACTGTTAAAATGATATCCAGCTTTAAATCAGCTACGCCTTCAATAATCGTGGTATACATGCCGATAATCAACAATAAAAAGGAACCGCTGATTCCCGGGAGGACCATAGCACTGCTCGCAAGCCATCCTGAGAAAAAGAGACCTACATATGAAGCAAAGGTCAAGTCTGTCATAGGTTGTCCTTCAGATGTTTGAAAAATGACCATGGATCCAACTAGCAGGGCACCTATGATCAATAAAATATAATGTCTGCCTTCAAACTTATTTTTCATATCCGCTTTATGTGTCAAAAACGGCAGGACTCCTATAATCAATCCTAAAAAGAAAAATTGAGTAGGTCCTGGATAATGCTCAAAGAGCCAGTCAATGAGATTAGCCAGAAGCAATATTGACGTAACGATTCCTAGTCCTAAAGGTAATAGGAACTTCAAATGACGCTTCCATTCTTTACTGAAAAACCCATTGATAGATGTAATCAACTGATCGTAAATTCCTAATACTACGGCGATTGTTCCACCGCTTACTCCAGGCACAACGTCACTCGCCCCCATTAGCATCCCGCGATAAATATTTTTCCACTTCCACATAAGTTTAGTTCTCCTTCTCCATCTCAGTCTCTATCTATTTGGTAACATTATTATCTTATCAGAAATTGGTTTAATATATTATTATTTCAAAAAAATAAGACTGCAAATGGTGCTACAGTCTTATTTTTGAAAATCATTAATATTCCTTTTCAATATCCGCACGATCGGCCCGAAGCGCTTTATAAAGCGATACGACCATTAATATCATAATGAACGAGAATGGAAAAGCCGCGGAAATCAACGCGTTCTGCAAAGCCTGAAGGCCTCCGGTGTAAAGCAGGACCGCAGCCATAGATGATTGAGCCAGACCCCATACAAACTTCACTGTCGTTGGAGGCGTCAGTGAACCATTAGTCGTCTGCATTCCTAACACGAAGGTAGCAGAGTCGGCCGATGTAATAAAGAAAGTACCAATTAAAGTCATAGCGATGATCGACATGGTCAAACCTAATGGATAGTTATCAAACACTCCAAAGAGTGCTTGTTCTGTCGCTAAGCCGGCAATATCCGCAGTTCCCTGATCCTGAAGCTCGATTGCTGAAGATCCGAAAGTTGAAAACCATAAGAAACCTACAACTGATGGGACGAGCAGGACGCCAGATAGAAACTCTCTGATCGTACGCCCCTTGGAGACACGAGCAATAAAGATTCCGACAAATGGTGACCAGGCAATCCACCAGGCCCAGTAGAAAACGGTCCAATCCTGGATCCATCCACGGTTCTCTTCATTCCCCGGCGCCATTCGGAAACTCATCGAAGGAAGGTTCTGAATATAAGCGCCGATCGTGTCCGTGAACATATTCATGATCAGCAGTGTCGGCCCGACAATCAACATGATGACGAGTAAAGATAAAGCCAGAACCATGTTCGTATTACTTAGGTATTTGATCCCTTTGCTTAACCCCGTGTATGCAGAAATCATGAATAATACCGTCACAACCCCAATGATTGCTAATTGAAGGCCGAACGACTGCTCCAACCCGGTCAAATAAGTCAGTCCCCCGTTAATCTGGGCGGCCCCGAAACCTAAAGTCGTAGCTACACCGACTATTGTGGCAAAAACGGCTATAACGTCCACGACTTTACCCCATGGACCTTTCATTTTATCGCCGAATAAAGGTTCTAATGTTGAACTAATGAGAGCGGGAGCGCCTCGGCGGAATTTAAAATAAGCTAAAACAAGAGCTACAATGGCATAAATCCCCCAGGCGTGAACGCCCCAGTGGAAATAAACGAATTGCATAGACTCTTTCATCGCGGCAGCGGAACCAGCTTCCGTTGTAGGAGGCTGAGTGCCGAAGAAGTAAATCGGTTCCGCAGCTCCCCAGAAAACAAGACCGATTCCCATCCCTGCGCTAAACAGCATAGCGAACCATGTAGGGTAGCTGTAGTCTGGCGTGTCATCTTTTTTACCTAATTTGATTTTTCCATAAGGGCTGACAATCATGTATAAACAGAAAATGACAAAACCCGTGACAATTAATAAATAATACCAGCCGAAGTGTACGGAAAGATAAGTTTGAATCTTCCCTGTGATGTTCTCGAGGTTGGAAGGTGCGACTGCCCCCCACACCACCGAAAATAAAGCGATGGCTAATGTAACCCAAAATACTGTGCTGACTTTTTTCATAATGAACTCCTTTCTCATTCATTTTACTATCTGTGGGATTATTCGAAGAAAACGAAAATGGGACGGTGACGAGGTTTATGATTAAAGAATACCCCTGCTAGGAAAATGTAAACAGGCTGAAAGTTTCAGGGAATTTAATACAAAAGCTTTTCCAGCCATGGATGGGTAGGCTCATGTTGAATCAGTGCCTGCTTCAGCCATTCCTTTTGACGTTCATTCAAGAATGGAAATACATAATTGAAGTCGTTATCGTCCTTCTCACGAGTGTTTTTGGATTTATGTAAAAGGACGATTTCTGGATTCAAGTAAGGAATCCCTTGTGCAGAGTGCAAATTCATATGGTCTAGCGGAAAGGTGATTTGCTCATCTCTTCGAAACTTCCATTTGTTTTTATCCCTAAAGTTAAGAAGAATTTCTAATTGCTCCTCCTCATGGCGAGCATGGATTTCATGAATTCTTGAATCGAATGGCTGACTTAAGTCCCACTCCACCAACTGTGCATCTTCCGTGATATACGTTTTCCAGCCTTGAAGATGCTCAGACAGCTTTTGTAAATCTTCGTGGAACACCGCTATTTCAATAGCTTCATGTTCCCTCGTTTCTTCCCCGATATGTAAATCGATCGCCCATCCCCCTGCAACCATCCACTTGCCCTTAAAACCTTCCATAAATTCTTTTGCATTCATACACGTTTCAAACATATAAGCCTTCTCCCCTTTCTGCTGTAAACTTTACTATTCCCTATAAATGGACTTTCTACAACATCGAATCTGTTAGAATAGAGACACTTACATATTTGGGAGGTACATACATGCTAAAGGGAGAAATTGTTGAATTACGTCCTGTTTCACGAGAAGACTTAGCGCATCTGTATCGCTGGGCGAACGACGAGAAGCTGACACAGCAAGGATCCGGCAGCTCGGCAGCTCTACAGAACAATAATCCAAAAGAAGCCATTGAAGCTCACTACGAAAATAATTTAACTTCTCACGATATGTGGACTCACGGAAAAGTGTTTATCGTATATACTTTGGCCACGGATGAGGTTATCGGAAAATGTGATTTCCGTCAAGTCAACCCGATCACGCGAAGTGCTGAAATCGGCCTTAATATAGGAGAGCGGTCGTTCTGGGGGAAAGGTTACGGTCAGGACATCATCAAGACAATGCTTAAACACCTATTTTACACATTGAATGTCCGGCGGGTTCAATTAGATACATGGAGCGGCAACCATCAGGCTATTCGGTTATACGAGAAATGCGGGTTCAAACATGAAGGTAAGCTTCGTCAGAACGAGTTCATCGATGGAGAATATTATGACACGGTGCTTATGGGTTTATTGAGAGAAGAGTACAAAGAAAGCAGCGGCTCAATGTGAAGATCCGCTGCTTTGTTGAGTACTTCAATTTTCCAAGATTCCACCTGAAAATTTATAATCGTGCTTCTCGCCTTAAGATTAGCCTTACCTGCAGACTAACCAACACTATGCTCTATCAGAATTTCTTTTAATAAATGCGTTTCTGTAATCCCTGACAAATTCCCTCATGTACCTTGGTTCCCTCTGCAGGATTTTCTCCGCTTCGAGACTGATTCTTCTGGAAATTCCATTTTTAGAGGAAGTGTAGACGTTCGCTAATTGTGAAGCGAAATCACTGGAATATCCGCGGTGGTAACAATCCTGTAGGAATTGATACTTCGTTGGATTAACGTACTTGATTTCTTCTCCTATTTCTTCAGAAAGAATATCAGCGACTTGATAACAAGTAAGCGCCTGCTTTCCCGTCAGCTTGACAGCATCATTGACTGGTGTTTTACCCATCAACGCCAGAAAAGCTATTTCCGCTACATCCCGGCTGTCGATAAAACTTATTTCAGCCGAACCCGCTGGAATATTCAATTGATGGCGCTCCCGTATGTCATACAGCTGAGATTTTAAAAGATCCTGCATAAAAGAGCTTGCTCTTAAAAATGTATAGTCAAATCCTAAACTAATAATCTTTTTTTCAATTTTTCTATGAGGTAAAAAAGACATTCTTTCGGCTCCAAGAACAGATAAAAACACAATTTTTTGTACTCCTGCCTCTTTTGCAGCATAGAGAGTTTCGATAATCGGCTCGACGTGTTTAATTTCAGTTGGCCGAGTCAAAAAAAGTGACTTTATCCCATCAAAAACCTGCCCATACGATTGAGAATTCTCAAAGTCGAACTGTTTACAATCGATGAGGGGGTCATCGAATAATAGCCTTGCTGCTTCCGGGTGACGTGAAGCTGAACGAAAAGGAATGCCTTTGTCCAGAAACCAACCAGCTAGTTCACGACCGACGAAGCCCGTCACTCCTGTAATCAACATGATGGTAGCACCCCTTTTTATTTACACTCCATTTCTCTTTATATGTACCACGAAAAGAGAAGGGCTTAACCACCGATCAGCCCACCACAGTTAAAAAACCTGTGAAACCAGATACCACAAATTCCAAAATGAAAGAATGAGTATCATAAGCTTTTCAGTTAAGGAACCTGTTCGGAACGTGATAAAAAAGCGGAAGTACTTTTTTTCAAACGGGTAAAATACCGGGATTCCCCGCTTCGTCATATAATCCCCGATTAAATGAGATAAAACTCCCGCTATAAATCCTATAAAATAGAACGATGGGATATCCCATACTCCACTGATCAGCATATGGTAAAGCCCCAATAAAGCTAGAAATGAAACAGAGTGTGTCATTTTACGGTGACTTTTCACCATAATCAGCAGTGGTAAACATAAAAACACAAAAATTTTCAGCTCTTCTCTATACACATCTAAATAATCCGGGGCGAATAAGTACATGCCTAAAGCGATCATCAACGTAATCATAATGCCTCGCCAAAATTTCTGTCCCAACTTAGAATGAGGGGTATCAATATCCGGTAATAGAGAGCCGATCATGACGAACGAAAAAAATAAAACCGCTTCTAACGGTGTGTCAGGCATAACCCCGAATCCTGGGAGAATCGCCAGGGTGAGAAGCCCGCTTGTAAAACCTAAAGCCTGGTGTCCAGATGCCATCATGGTGTATCGTGATCCCTCTCAATCCATACAAAATTAAGCCCTGAACCTTCCAGCTCAGGGCCATTCTCATATTACCTGAATTTTCATTTACCGTAAACTTACCAAACAGCGATGGAACCATCCGTGCGGGACTCCGTACCGCCAGCAAGGACGCCCGAAATCAATTCGATTTAAGGCTACAGTTATTCTGTGTCCCTTCCTTTCCAATCCTTGGGCTACATGATTAGGAAAAGAGGGTTCGACAATGACCTCTCTTTCTTTCAGCCACTTCCACCTAGGTGCGTCCAATGCCATCTGCGGATTGGCTTTAGCATTGATTAATTGGCTGACCAATTGGAGGTGGCCTTGAGGCTGCACCGTACCACCCATCACTCCAAACGGACCAACCGCTTCGTCATCTTTGGTGATGAACCCGGGAATAATCGTGTGGAAACTGCGTTTTCCTCCCGCCAGCGCATTGACTTGTTTCACGTTCATAGAGAAGCTGCTCCCTCTGTTCTGCAATGCAATACCTGTTCCCGATACACATTTCCAGAGCCGAATCCGTCATAATTGCTTTGAATAAAAGAAACCATGTTTCCGTCTTCATCAGCTGTCGCTAAGTAGACATTTCCTTCTTGAGAAAGCTCACTTGCTTTGGGAATGCCGGCTTCTTCATCAATCTGCTTAGCCCTTTCTTCACCACATTTCTGAGAAAGAAGAGTTCCGATGGTGTGCTTCATATCCATTTTGTCTGTGATTTGATTTATCCCGCCACTATAAGCCAATTTCATGGCTTCGATTTGTCTATGATAGTCGTCCACGTTAATTGTCGACTCGAATTGAAAATAGTTCGTAATATTCAATTCCATCAAAGCGATCAAACCGTGCCCATTCGGCGGGATTTCCCATACGTCGTATCCTTTATAATTTACGGAAATCGGTTCTACCCACTCCGGCTTGAATTGCTGCAAATCTTCTTTTCGAATGAACCCCCCGCACTTTCTAGAAAACGAATCGATCTGATCCGCTAAATCACCTTTGTAAAAATCTGCGCCTTTCGTCTCGGCGATAGCTCTTAACGTCGAGGCGTGATCAGCAGAAGACCATACTTCACCAATGCCGGGCGCCTTGCCAGAAGGTGCAAACGTCTCAAACCATGGCTGGAATTGTTCATCTGATAATAAACCTTCGAATTTATCGAAATCCTTCTCCCATTGCCTGCCCAAATCGGGCGTTAAAGCATAACCATTTTCGGCATGTGAAATAGCAGGAGTAAATAATTCGTGAAAATCGAGTTTACCGAACTTATCGGATAGCTCCGCCCACGCGGCTGGTGCTCCTGGAACCGTCACAGGGATAAATCCGTGCTCTGGTATTGATTTATACCCTTTTTCTTTTACAGCTGGGATGGAAAGAGATTGGGGAGCAGGACCACTTGCATTCAAACCATAAAGATGATCCCTCATCCATACTAGAGCGAAAGCGTCGCCACCGATGCCATTGGACGTAGGCTCTACGACTGTTAAACAGGCGGCCGTTGCGATAGCAGCATCAACGGCGTTGCCTCCTTTTTTTAAAATGTCCAAACCAGCCTGAGCAGCAAGCGGTTGAGACGTAGCTACCATTCCTTTCGTAGCGTATGTAGTCATTCTGGTAGAGGAATGTGGGTTAAATAATGTAACGAATGAGTGCACATTGATATTCCTTTCATATTGCTGCTGTGCCTATAGATAGAAAAAAAGAGCTACACCCGGCAGCTCTTTTTTTTTATGGGGATTCAGCAATCTTTCTCGGGAAGTCCTGTCATTTGGAATTTCGGGCCTTCCATCGTCTGCTTACCTTCAATCGTTAAGTCCTCTGTTAAATGTAGAATTTTTTTATCAATTGCTACAGGAATGGCATTGATATGTTGAAGTTCATCGTCTGCTTCTGGTTCAGAAATCGTCATCCCGATGTCAGGTTCTCCACAGCCATACCCTGCAAAATACAACCGAAGACATCCTCCCCCTGAATCTTCAATAAGTTGATCCAATAAATCACGAGCCTGATCTGTGATTTTCATACATTTACTCTCCTTAAGCCGTCTAGATACTTCTATTATGAAGGTTTTTTAGAATTTCTAGTAAAGATATGCTCATGACGGCTGAAGAAAAAGAAATAAAACAAGCCTCCTGCATACGAGGAGGCTTGGATCTAATGAGAAATTAAACAGCTGTTGCTTTCAACTCCACATCAATATTTCCTCTTGTCGCTTTTGAATAAGGACAAAAGTCATGAGCATCTTTGACAAGCTTCTCAGCTTCATCTTGAGAAACGCCTTTAACACTTACGTTCAAGATAACGCCAATCTTAAAGCCGTCATCTGATTCATCTTTAATTAGACTTACGTCTGCTGTCGTTTCGGACTCAATATCTTTACTTTGTTTACTTGCTATTAAGTTTAATGCTCCGTCGAAGCATGCTGAATATCCTGCTGCGAATAATTGTTCTGGGTTGGAACCTTCCTGATTGCCGCTGCCCGGCTGTACAAGGTTCACATCAATAATTCCGTCATCCGATTTTACGTGACCCTCACGACCGCCTTTAGCTGTCGCATGAGAAGTAAACATAACATTACTCACTATAATCACTCCTTGATATAGTTAAATCATCTCACAACCAATATATACCTCAATTTCAAAACCATTAAACATCATGATTTTTCATCGATTTGATATTTTTCTTTAATTGGCTCAGGAGCCATCTTTACAATTTGCTGCAATATAAAGGTCAAAACAGCTATATCATCGACGAGCCCGATCAACACTAAAAAATCAGGAATTATATCCCAGGGGAATATGAGGTAAGCCCCCATCAATACTACAGATATCAATTTTTTATTAAAACTTACATCAGGAGAGCGAAAAAACTCTAACAAAAACGGAATCGACTTCCTAATGTTAGCTAAAAATTTTATTCTCCTCCAGATTCTCAGCATACATTTCCCTCCTGCTCGACGCCGCAATGATTTTAAGCCAGTCACAATTGCTTATTCGGCACGTATGATTTAACATAATGATGGATAATCAAAATGTTAAATCTTTGCTATATTGAATCAATCAAAGGGGAGACCTCGTCATGAAGATTCTACTTCTGAACGGAACAGTCGTAGGCACCAAAACTAAAACATTATTGCATGAAATAGACAAATATATAGTTGGTTTGAAAGCAGAATATGAAACGAAACAAATAGACTTGGAAAATTATCAAATGGAGTTTGTCGATGGTCGTCCATACGATCAGTATAATGAAGATATGCAATATTTGATTCGAGAAATGGAACAAGCTGATGCGTATGTCATAGCCACTCCAATCTTCCAGGGGTCCATCCCCGGCACGTTAAAAAACGTATTCGATGCAGTTTCCCCCTTGGCTATGCGCTACAAACCAGTGTCAATAGTGGCTAATGGCGGAACCCTTCAGCACCACCTCGTGATCGAGAATCAGTTGAAACCAATTTTAAATTATTTCCGCTGTCTCGTTACACCTAATTACGTATATACTCACACGAACCACTTCTCAACACAAGGTGAACTGATCGACGAAGATGTTCACAACCGTCTGCAAGAAATGACGCGTGTTTTCCATCAATATATACAGATGAGCAAAGAAATCTAGACAATAATCCCCCTATGACAGTTTTGGTCATAGGGGGTTTTGATCATTTATCCTAGTACTTTGCCAACATAATTCTGTGTTTCTTTAAACGGAGGAATTCCTCCATATTTATCAACGTTACCTGGACCTGCATTGTAAGCTGCCAAAGCCAGCTTCGTATCCCCGTCATATCGATCCAGCATTTGTTTCAAATATTTAGTGCCGCCCATGACATTTTCTCTCGGGTCAAACGAATTCGTTACACCGAGCCCTTTTGCCGTACCGGGCATCAGCTGCATTAAACCTTGAGCACCAGCATGACTTTCAGCATTTGGATTAAAATTGGATTCAGCTTGTATGACAGACCGTACCAGGGACTCATTAACCCCGTTCTTCTCTGCCGCCTCTTTGATCAAAGTGTCCAAGTCCTCGTTACCGTTTTTTACTTCTTTCTTTTTCACTTCTTCCACAACCTCTTCCACCTTTTCTGATTTCTCAGAGCCAGTATAATGGATATGTATGTGCATTGGCTGCTGTTGAAAAGCTTGTAGACTAGTAATATTCATAGGCGAAGCATTCATTTGAGGAGATGGCGATTGTTGTGATAGTAATAGCCCCAGCATATCCTGGAAAGAAACTCCGTTCATACTAGAATTGGACGAAGAGCCGCTTTCTCCATTCATAAAAGACATAGCCTGCGTTTGCATCAAACTTCGAACACTATTAAAATCCATCAGTCCACTCCTATATTAGTTAGTCTCTATATTTTACAGCATAAAATGAAATGACACAATATTCCTTTTTGAAGCAATAAATCCCAAATTAATCCAAAACTTGCGAAAATTTATTTGATAAATGTTCATCAATCCGCTCCATGAGCTTCACTTTTCCCAAAGCCAAGTTTCCCAGGGCGATGATATAATGAAGAGTAGCAAAAGAGAAACTCTAAGCTATCTTGAATATTCTTTGGTTCTAGTTATTCAAGATGATCTGGTCATAGGGTCTCAATTTTTCTCTTTTGCCTCTGAAGTCGAATCACCCTATCTATTCTATATAAGAATAGACCTGTAGATTACATGGCAGCCTCCCTGAGCGAAGTGTCTGCCTCCCTTCCTTTCACTGAGAAAGGAAGGTTTTTTTATAGGCTCTGAGTCTCGCAGCTTCCCAACAACCCCATTCGATGAAGGTGAGAAACGAATCCTTTTTAAAAAAGAGGGTCTTTTATATGCCTGTTCGGTGAGAAGATAACGCTTCACTTCAAGGTTTTTAACATAGGACACTTGTTATGAAAATCAGCAAATGTTTGCTTTTTCTTGAAGTGGTTTCGAGATACTTATAAGGTAGAGGAGCGGGACAGGTGAAAACCCGCAGAGCGAAGCTCGAGGAGGCTCAGCGCACGCCCCCCCCCCGGAAAGCGATCCGTTTCCCGGAGCCCCTAAATTCTCATTATGTCTCGAAACTGAGTCTTCAACATACGGGAACTTATCTGAAAATCAACACGAAACTTTAACATAACCTAATTAAAAAAAGCCCGCTGTATTAGCGAGCTTCCTCATTTATAATTACTTCAATGTGCTGTGGTTTGACTTCCATAGCCACCGGTAAAGGATCTCCCTCTTCTCCGTCCACATTCGTGTGAAGCTTTTCACTTGAAGAAACGCGGAGCTTCTTCGCCTGGAAGTATTCTACATCCTTGTCCTCTTTAAGATTCCCACGCAAAACCGCCGTTACGATCGAAGCTACCCGAAGCATGTTTACATTTTTAATCACATAACAGTGGAGCACTCCATCGTTCACTTTAGCGTCTGGAGAGAGCTTCTCAAATCCTGCCGTTGATTTTGTAAGCGCCGCAAGAAATAAGAAGGAATCCCCTTCCCATACTTTATCGTCATACTCGATACGTAAGGGGTAAGCGTTGCTTGAAGCAAGGGTCTTCACCCCTTCCATCAAATAAGCTAAAGGACCGAATCTAGTTTTTTGTTCAGGAGAAACTTCAGAAGTCGCTTCTGCGATGGCTCCAATCGCCACGATATTAACAAAATAGCGATCATTGAAGCTCCCTATATCCACTTTTTTCTTAAGATCCGATTCTAATGTTTCGATCGCTGCTTCAGGCTCCAGCGGAATATTCAAGGCTCTTGCAAAGTCATTCACAGTTCCCATCGGAACGATCCCTAGCTTCGGACGGTGTGCCTGGTCGACCATCCCATTGATCGTTTCATTTAATGTCCCGTCTCCCCCTAAAGAAACGACTACGTCGAACTCCTGGGAGCAGGCATCCTGACAGAATTTAGTCGCATCCAGTTCTTTTTCTGTCTGAACTGTTTTCACAGTATATTCTTTTCCCTCAAGTATTTTTTCGATTTTTTCTACATGATCCACAGCTTCTTCTTTACCTGAAGAAGGATTCACAATAATCATTGCCTGCTTCACGCAATCACTCCTTCCTCTACAACGAACTACACATCTCTTCTTCCGTCGGGTGAAAAGATTCCATCTGGTGAAAATCCTATAGAATTAAGGAATCCTTGAGCCCTTTCATCATCGGATGGGTTCATATTTTCGATTGTATCCACATCTTTGTCTCTCATCCATTTGAACATAGACTGAATTAATTCAGATCCTACCCCTTCGCGGCGATAGAATTCATCGACGTAAATTTCTTTTACTTTCCCTACAGTTCGCCCTTCTTCTTCGACTGTTTCTCCATAAACATACCCTACTGTTCTATCGCCCTCTTCAGCGACGAGAAGGCGTTGATCGGAATGCTCATTGAACAGATGATCGGCTGCCCATTCTTTTCTCTTCCTTAGTCTCTCGGCACCTTCAGGTTCAGAAGAGTCGATGCTGATCCACGTATTTTCGACTGCATATTTTGTTACGTGCATTAAATCTTTCTCAGCTGGTTCTCTAATAATGGCCATAAGTCATCCATCCTCCCAGTGATTATTTATTTAAAACATCCTCATACTTCGAGTCTCCGTTTAATACCTTTTCAGCAAAAGAACATATAGGGTCAATCGTCATATTGTTGTTTCTTGCATACTGTACGGCATGATCGACAAGCTCTGTAGCCAGTCCTTCTCCCTGCTCCGGCGGGGTAACGTGAGTATGCGTTATCTTAAGAAGTGATCCCTCTTCTTCATATACCAATTCTGCAAGTTCATTTCCTTTTTCATTTATATAAAAACGTCCGTCTTGTTGTTTGATTTGTGACATCATTTCCACCCTTTCCATCTCTTGTATTCCCTGATGAACAAAAATATAAGCCATGAATTCATAAATTTCTTCTGTTAGAATAAAAGGAAAGAGGTGAAACGCTCATGACGAATATAGCCATTATACAAATGGATATCGCATTTGGAAATCCAGATAAAAACCGCAGTATAGCACTCCCGTTAATCGAAGAAGCTGTTTCAAAGGGTGCAGAATTCATCCTTCTACCTGAGCTTTGGACGACAGGTTACGATTTGAGCCGCTTTGATGAAATTGCTGAAACGCTGGAAGGCCCTACTCATAAGATGTTGTCTGAACTGGCTCAAAAGCATGGAGTTACAATCGCTGGTTCTGTCGCTGAGGATGATCACGGAGAATACTACAATACAATGGTAGCTTACAATAGATCTGGTGATCGAACCCTTAACTATCGTAAAGCTCATTTATTCCGGCTGATGGATGAGGAGAAATTTTTGAATTCAGGCCATCACAAGGGTAATTTCATTCTTGAAGATACACTTGTAGCTGGAGTGATTTGCTATGATATTCGTTTCCCAGAATGGATCCGAACTCATATGCTGAACGGAGCTAGAGGTCTGTTCGTCGTGGCAGAGTGGCCTAAACCACGAGTTGAACATTGGAGAAATTTGTTGATAAGCCGTGCCATTGAGAACCAGAGTTTTGTTATTGCATGCAACCGTATTGGTACCGATCAAAACAACGAATTCGGCGGACATTCGATTGTTGTGGACCCATGGGGTAACATAGTAGCGGAAGCAGGAGATAATGAGGAGATCCTCATGTGTGAGGTCGACTTTTCCCGAGTGGAAGCTATCCGTGAACAAATTCCTATTTTTCAAGATCGCCGCCCGGAACTTTATGAATGATCAAAAAGGTGCTGTCCCAAAAGTCTAAGAAATAGACTTTTATGGGCAGCCTTTTTTTGCTCTGTTAAATCTCTATGTTATTTCATAAAAGCTTCCTATTCTCGAACACTTAGTTCGAGACATAGTGAGAGTTTAGGGGCGGAAGGAAAAGGTTCGCTTTCCGTGGGGCGGGCGCTGAGCCTCCTCTAGCTTCGCTCTGTGGGGTCTCACCTGTCCCGCTAATCCCACAGGAGTCTCACCTTTTCCTTCCGCCCCTCTGCCTAATGAGTATCTCGAAACCGCTTCAAGAAAAAGCAAACATTGATGTTAGTATACTGATGCTCATAACAAGTCTCCCATGTTAAAAACCTTGTTATAGAGCTCTATATTCTCACAGAACAGGGATATGGAAGGCGCTCCTTCTGGGTTGAGGGTTCGTTTCTCACCTTTTATCGAATGGGGTGGTTGGGAAGCTGCGAGACTAACTTGGTAAAAGCGGAAGCGCTTTGGTCAGCGGCGTATGGACTGGACTGAGCTGGCGGAGATAAAGGAAACACGAAGAACGGAGTGATTCGATGTTGACTTATCGGACAGAAGTGAAGGAAGTCTCAATAGTCGCTAAGCGCTGGAAAGCTGGGTAGTCCCCCATAAGGTTTATGAACCAAATCACGCCCTAGACTAATATAAGTGTAAGAGGTGGGAGAAGGAGGTAGGCGAGATCCCAGGAAGCTCGCCAGTTCCCCCACAGGAAAGCGAGTAGCTTCCCAACCACCCCTGACTCTTATTACGGCGACGAACCGCGGTTATCTAGAAATCAATTCTTCCACAATCCTCACGTTCAGTAGAATAACTTAATAAAACAAACATAACTAAACAAAAAATCGATCCCATCGTTAAAATGTCAGGGACTAAACCTAACAAAAAACGAAAAAGAGCGATTTTATATGAGTAACTATTCAGTGGTTTTTATCATTGACTTCTAGACCACTCATTTCTTCAAGATTGTTTATAAGCATGATCTTGATAAAAGTAATTAGGAGTATCTATCCGATCCTCGAAAGATTGGTGAAAAATTTTCGTAGTTGCGGGGGAAACTGGTGGAATCAGCCACGTCCAATCTCCTGTCGCTTCACGTCCGCACTTTTGTTCTTTCTGATGAAAAAGCTGAAATTGCTGCGCCGCGCTGTGATGATCGACAATGCTTACTTTATCCCTTTTGAAAGAATGAAGGACAGCCTGGTTCAATTCAATGAGCGCCCGATCCTTCCATAAGGAGGAGTTCCTCCTTGTATTAAGTCCCATTCCTTCTGCAACAGCTGGCAGCATGTCGTACCTGAAATCATCCGCTAAATTTCTCGCTCCGATTTCCGTTTCCATATACCATCCATTAAAAGGAGCCGCCTTATAATGAATGCCGCCGATTTCCAGCCGCATGTCTGAGATGAAGGGAACGGCATACCATTTAAGTTGCAAATCCTGGAACCATTCATACTCTGGATGGCGCAGCTCAACTTCAAGAACTATCTCGCGAGGAATATCGAACCATCTAGGGGGATCATTTCCGATTTGAATAACTAGAGGAAGAATATCAAACTGCCCTTTCGATCCTTCCCACCCCAGCTTCTCGCATTCCTTCGTGAATTCTATCGAAGCCGGATCCCCTATCACACCTGTCGGCTCATCATATCCAGCGTAACGGATCAATTGGTGGTTCCAAATGCGAACAGACTTCCCTTCCACATGAGGAGGGAAAATAGAAATTGTAGAGCGGATCCGCCCCCCGTTCGTCGCATAATCGATATGATAAAAAACAGCGTCGCGAATATCTTCTTCCGTCAATGCTCCACGCTGGTCGATTACTTTCAGACTATCCCAAAAAAGACGGCCGATACAGCGGTTGCTATTGCGCCAGGCTGCTTTAGCTCCATACTCCAGCTCTTCATATGTATGGTGATAGCTTCCTGTTCGTTGGATCATTTCTTCTATCTCCTGGAGTCTTTCCTCGATTTGCTCTTCTTTTCCTAATTCCTTATAACATTGACGTATGAAAGACTCGGCTTCCTGCCACATCATCATTTCAATCCTCTCATCTCGTACTTTCTTACCTTATAGTACCATAATGGAACTGAAGTCAGAAAAATAATCAGCCTTATTAAGACTGATTACTAGATACTAACCTCCAAAGAAAAAATCGAAAATATTGCTCGCTTGGGACGCTTCTTTATTATAGAACTCTGAGTAGCCGCAATTTTTACAATAGACGACTGTAAACTGGTTATTCTGCACGTCGAACATTTTGGATAGACCTGAACCCGTCATCGAAACATCTTTCGAATCTGCATCGGTACTCCCACATTTCATACATCCTTGTGCACTCATGAAAACTCCTCCTTTTTATTCGTTTCATTCTTGTTTACGAAATAAGAGGCTTTTTTGTTTCACTTCGCTTTTCTGGCAGCCTGCTGGATGGGGTCCCATACGCTGTTATAAGGTGGAGCATAAGATAAATCGAGTTCAACGAGTTGATCCACCGTCATGTGATGGTAAAGAGCGGTCGCTAAAACATCAATACGCTTATCGACCCCTTCTTTGCCGATAATCTGGCCTCCAAGTAATTCTCTAGTCTTCTCATGATAAAGCAGCTTCAGATTCATTTTCCCTTCTTTTGAGTAATAGCCGGCTGCATGAGTAGACTCGATCGTAACCGTTCGGTAAGGGATATGATCCTGCTCTGCTTCCTTAGCTGAAATCCCTGTTCTTCCAAGTGTTAGATCAAAGAACTTCAATATCGAAGTACCCACAACACCATGAAAGCTTCGATGTTCATTCACCATATTCAGTCCGGCTACCTGCCCCTGCTTATTAGCATGAGTCCCTAGCGGTATATAATCATGCCGCTCCTTTACACGATGGTATTGTGTAGCACAATCCCCGGCCGCATAAATATCCATAATACTCGTTTCCATAAAGCCGTTCACTTGAATAGCATCATTGTAACTTTTATAAATTCCGGTACCCTCTAAAAACGAAGTGTTCGGGCTGACACCGACAGCTAAGAGTACATGATCAGCTGAGTACCTTGTTTTATCTGTAACTACACCCTCTACTTTGTCTGAACCTTCAAAGCCTTCCACGGATTCACCCAGTGCCAGTTTGACACCATTACGCTTTGCCTCTTCATGAACAAATTCAGCCATATCTTCATCGAAAATTTTAGCCAATTGACTTCCGCGGTCGATGATCGTTACATTCTTTCCTAGATGCACAAGGTTTTCAGCCATTTCTAATCCAATATATCCTCCGCCGATGATTACCGCTTCATTTACTTCATGATTCAAGTCCTCCATAATGAGCTCTGCATCAGGAATTGTTTTCAATGATCGTATACCTTTTAAATTGCTGCCTTCCCATGGAGGAAGAATCGGGTCAGCGCCTGTCGCGATAAGAAGACGATCATATCGTTCTTCGAAATCTTCTTCCTTCCCGTGGTCGTACCCATAGACTACTTTCTTCTCACAATCCACTTTAGTGACCTCATGAAGTACACGCGCATCTATTCCATGTTTACTTCGGAACGTTTCGGGATCACGAGCAATCAAATCATCACTAGACTCGACCTCTCCTCCAATTAAATAGGGTAGACCGCACTGGCCATAGGAATAAATTTCTCCTCGCTCAAGCGTGACTATCTCGTTCCCTTCACTATTCCTTACAATCTGCATAGCTGCACTCATTCCTGCGGCATCTCCGCCGATAATAACAAATTTCATGGTAAACACTCCTTCGCATCTTCTTCTCTAGTTATACCCTAAAGAAGATCTCATAAAAATAGTACTCCCTTTACAAAAGATAAGACCCGCGTTAATATGAATTATTAAACTTTTCAAAAAATAAACAGAAGGGAAGGGTCCATTATGAAAGAATTCCAGCCGTCAGATGCTATCAAACGTTTGCCTGATCAATTCTTTGCGACACTTGTCAACAAACTTAATACATATCAGCAGAAGGGGCATGATTTAATCAACCTTGGTCAAGGAAATCCTGATCAGCCCACACCTGATCATATTGTAAAATCACTACAAAAGGCTGCTGAAAATCCCATCAACCACAAATACCCTCCTTTTCAAGGCTTCGAGCATTTGAAAGAAGCCGTAGCTACCTTTTACAAAAGAGAATACGATGTCGATATCGATCCTTCTTCGGAAGTTTCTATCCTGTTCGGGAGTAAAGCAGGGTTAGTCGAATTAAATCAATGCTTTCTAAACCCCGGCGATATCGCCCTGGTCCCTGATCCAGGTTACCCTGATTACTGGTCAGGCGTCGCTCTTGCTGAAGGTGTTATGGAACCTATGCCTCTGCGTGAAGAGAATGGTTTCTTGCCAGACTACAATGAAATTGATCCCGATGTGTTAGCAAAGGCCAAACTTTTGTTTCTGAATTATCCTAATAACCCGACTGGAGCCGTGGCAAACCCGGAATTTTTTGAAGAGACCATTCAATTAGCTAATCAAAACGACTTTTGCGTCGTCCACGATTTCGCCTATGGCGCCATCGGTTTTGATGGCCAAAAACCGCTCAGCTTCCTGCAAATGCCTGGAGCTAAGGATGTCGGTGTCGAAATCTATACGATGTCAAAAACGTATAACATGGCAGGCTGGCGAATCGCTTTTGCTGTAGGGAATAAAAGCGTGGTCAAAGCCCTGGATGTCATACAAGATCATTATTATTGCAGCTTGTTCGGAGCCGTCCAGGATGCAGCAGCCACGGCACTTCTAGACTCGCAGCAATGTGTGGAGGATTTAAGGGCTGCCTATGAACAGAGGAGGAACTTGCTGGAAGAAGGACTGAAGGATGCAGGGTATGAAACGACCCCGTGTAAAGGTTCCTTTTTCATGTGGTTGAAAGCACCAGAAGGATTTACCTCAGAGTCATTCGCTGACGCCTTATTAAAAGAAACTGGACTATTCGTAGCCCCAGGTATCGGCTTCGGTACATATGGAGAGTCCTATGTAAGAATTGGCTTGAACAATTCAGAAGAGAAGCTCAAAGACGCCATCGGACGTTTTAAACAATTCAAATCCAATCATTAAAAAAATCGCCGGAAACTCAATTCCGGCGATTTTTTTATTTAAGCTCTGCACATATTGATATTCAAATAAGCTCCCTTATTTAGAAGACTCCGTTTTGAGAGACCGAGGAGGCTCACCGTGCTCCCACGGAAAGCGAGCTATTCCTCGCCGCCCTGCCCTACTCACCAAACGTTTCGCAAATGAGTCTTCAACAATCAGGCTGTATCACTCAATAATTCTCTTATGAGTGATCAGCAACAGGGTTAATCTTTATACTTAAAACGGAAATTCTCGGTGGTGGTTCATTACACTGATCGTTTTCACGGTCGTAAATTTATCAATTGCCCATTCTCCGCCAAAGCGGCCTAATCCTGATTCTTTTTCACCACCGAAGGCGACGTGCGCTTCATCATTTACTGATTGGTCGTTGATGTGGATCATCCCTGTATTTACCTGCTTGGCTGCTTCTACTCCTCGATGGATATCTTCGGTAAAGACTGATCCGCTCAAACCATATACTGAATCATTGGCGACAGAAATAGCTTCCTCTTCACTGGATACTTTTATAATAACCGCCACTGGCCCGAACATTTCATTCTTCGCGACCGGCATATCGTTTGTGACATTAGTAAGCACAGTTGGCTGCATTACATTTCCATCAGCTTCACCGCCGCTCAGTAAGTTTGCTCCTTGATCGAGGCTTGTTTGCAGATCCTCTTGGATGCGCTCTACAGCATCTTTGTTGATCAGCGGACCAACTACGGTATCTTTTTCAGAAGGATCGCCTGCCTTTAAGTTATCCACTTTTTCTTTGAATTTTTCTACAAACTGATCGTGGATTGATTCGTGGACAATGATCCGGTTTAATGACATACAGATTTGTCCCTGGTGCAAATATTTCCCGAAGGAAGCTGCTTCAACTGCTCTTTCGATATTTGCATCCTCCAACACTAACATTGCATTGTTACCACCTAATTCAAGCGCGGTATCTTTAATATGCTTCCCGGCAAGTTCTCCGATGTGACTTCCTACCTCTGTCGACCCGGTGAAAGAAATCAATTTCGCTGCAGGATGAGTGACGAACGCATCACCGATTTCAGAACCTCTCCCTGCCACTACGTTGATGACTCCTTTTGGAAAACCAGCTTCTTCGAATAGGTCAGCTATTAACAACCCTGAAGTAGCAGGTGTTTCTGACGCGGGTTTAACCACTACTGTATTTCCCAGAGCTACAGCCGGTGCAATAGATCGGAGAGCTAAATGGAAAGGGAAGTTCCATGGGCCGATCACTCCAACGACACCTTTAGGAGAACGATAGACTCTGTTCTCTTTACCTGGTGTGTTAGACGGCAGAATCTGTCCATTCATTCTCGTAGGGAAGGATAACGACTCACGTACAATTCCAAGAGCTGCTTGAAATTCGACCTCTGCCTTCACGAGTGTACTTCCAGCTTCTTTAACCAGCCAGTCAATGATCTCATCTTTTCTATCAGTTATATTTCTTAATAAAGCGTCAAAGTAAGATTGGATCTCAGCAGGCGTACGCTGGCTCCAGTCTTGTTGAGCCGCCTCTGCTGCTTGATAGGCTTTATTAAGATCTTCTTCATTAGCTGACGTTATATTAGCCAAAGGTTGGCTTGTATATGGATTAAGGTTTTCAAGTACTTTTTCACTCGAACCGTTTTTCCATTCTCCATTTATATATTGCTTCGTAAACGTTTGTGGACTCATATTTCATACCTCCATGAATTGTTTGACATTAGGGTATTTTCCACAACAATCTCGATACAAAACATTTAGCGTCCCTATCTAACGTGCATTAGCATATCCACATGAGGTATGTCATCTTCTAAATAAACATCCGTCATTTCCTCGAAACCAAATGACCGATAAAAGTTTCTCAAGTATTCCTGGGCATGAAGGCCGATAGTCTTCGCTCCTATCTCTTCTATTATAATGTCAATAGCTCTTTCCATGATTTCACGGCCAAGCCCCCTCCCTCTAGATTCCTTTTCAACTAAGACTCTGCCTATTGAATAAGAATCGCCATCTTTTACAGAAGGTACGATTCTGCAGTATGTTACAATTTTCCCATCTTCTTCTTTCCATATATGTAAGCAATCATCGTCCTGCCCATCTACTTCTTGGTAATAGCAAGTTTGTTCTACGACAAAAACCTTGACTCTTTCTTGAAAAATCCTATGTAACTCATCTTTTGTCAGCTCTTCAAATGTTTTTTTGTACCACATGTTGAAACCCCGCTTCTCTTTAGATTTAAATCTCTTACACCTTACTTCGGATTTTATAGCATTTTTCTGTTTAAAACCACATTCGGGGGGAATATAAGGTTTAGCAAAAAAATTATTATATCAGAATAGGAGGCCACCACTAATGTTTCTTAAAATTCTCCCGATATCATTAAGTAAATATTTTAAAATGTCCAAAAGAGTAAGAAGACAAGAAATACAATCGACATTATGGTATATGCCTCTCGTCTATATCATTCTGGCTTTCTTTTTAGTAGCTTTCACAATAGTGATAGACATACAAATTGGAATAACGGAGATGGCACCATCTGCTTTACACATAGAAGCTTCAGCGACAAGAACGCTTGTCAGCACTTTGATCAGCGGAATATTGACACTCAGCGCCTTCACGCTGAACTCATTACTCGTTGTATTGACTACGTTCAGTGGACAGTTCTCTCCTCGCATGCTGCTGAATTTCGTCGCGGACAAGCAGACACAGCACGCACTCGGCATTTTTAACGGGAGCTTCGTCTATGTACTGATCACCTTCCTCTTCATCGGAACTTCATCAACAGACATTTTTGTAGCTATTCCTGTAATGACGGTGTTATTAGCCTTTATTACGGCTGTTGTTTTCGTATACTTCATCAACCATGCCACGACGTGGATGCAAGTGCACAATATTACGTTCAGCATGAAAAACGTCTCTAAAGAAATCATTTATGATACATTAAGAAAAGACTTGGAAGTTCACCGAACCAGTGAACCGGGAGACCTTAAAGAAAACTACCGCAAAACTCAGCATCATGTACTTGCCAGAGATTCAGGGTATCTTCAATTAATAGATTATAATCTGATGCTCGAAGAAGCTAGAAAAGATGACATCATCATTCAACTTGAATCCCGTGTAGGAGATTATACATTAGCAGGAAACGAGCTTATCACCTACTGGGGACCCGGTTCCGATCAAATCGATGAATCCAAATATTACGAAATGGTGGAAACCGGTCATAAAGAAACAGAAGTACAGGATCTGCAAATGGGAATGCATAAACTTGCCGAAATTGCTATAAAAGGAATCGGAAATGATGATCCTAAAACCGCTTCGAACACAATCCACCAAATGGCGGAGCTTATGCTGACGGTCGATAATTATATTACCTTCAGCCCTTACTTGAAAGATAATGAAGAACAAGTAAGAATCATATTAAAAGAAGAAACGTTCGACTATTATATTTACCGCGGATTTGGGTTCATTAGACATTACGCAAACAAGAACCACCTCATCATCACAGATATTATTGAAGCCCTGACGATGGTCGCTCAATCCATCGATCAAGCGAAGCACGACGCCTTATGGGAATTCGCATGTAATACTATGGATCACATCGAAACTGAGGTCATTTATGAACTGGATAAAACATTTTTATTACGAGCGATTCGAAACATGGCTGAAGTTACCGGCCATCAGGACGAGTATCCAAGAATAGAAGCTAAGTTTTATCCTAATGCTAATTCAAACACATAATTAAAGTCAGGCTGTACTCCAGCCTGACTTTTTGTAGTTTGACACCTTTTTCTTAACACTTTAATATTATATATGTACATATACGCATATATTGAAATAAGGAGGGAATTGAACATGGGACACCATCACCATCATCACGACCATACAACTGGAAATATTAAAGTAGCCTTTTTCTTAAACTTAGGCTTTACGATCATTGAACTGATCGGCGGTATCCTAACCAACAGTATGGCTATTATTTCAGATGCGTTACACGACCTTGGAGATTCTATTTCTTTAGGTCTCGCATGGTTCCTTCAAAAATTCTCGCAGAAAAAGAAAACGCAGCACTTTTCGTTTGGATTTAAACGCTTTTCCCTTTTAGCGGCGCTTATTAACAGCACAGTGCTTGTCGTGGGTTCTATCTTCATATTAACGGAAGCCATTCCGCGGCTGATGGACCCAGAGCAGCCTCATACGCTCGGAATGATGGGGCTCGCTGTGTTAGGGATCTTAGTAAATGGAGCGGCTGTGTTCCGTTTACGCGGTGGAGAATCGATGAACCAGAAGGTGATGACCTGGCATTTATTGGAGGACGTTTTAGGATGGGTTGCTGTATTTATTGTAAGTGTGATCATGACATTTGCAGACCTTCCTATTTTAGATCCATTAGCTTCGATCGGGATTACACTTTATATTTTATATAACGTTATTGTAAACTTAATCAAAACGATGCGCTTATTCCTAGAAGCCGTACCGGAAAATATCGATCTTGAGGATATTATAAACAAAATGAATCAGCTTCCTGACGTACAGTCCACTCACCATACGCATTTATGGTCACTCGATGGCGAGCATCACGCTTTCTCCACCCACGTCGTCGTACCGTCTTCTGCTGGAAAAGAAGAGGTTTGTGCCATCAAGGAACAAGTCAAAGGAATCATCGGTTCAATTCATCTCGACCACATCACAATAGAAATTGAATACGAAGATGAATACTGTGCTATGCATGATGAAGATGAAGGAGGCCTGCACCATGGATGATCCACTTTATTCAAAAGACTTGGACGAAGAAACGTTATTTGTCGTCACCCAAACCTTTAAAGCTTTATCCGACCCTACGCGTGTCAGGATATTAAATCTTCTTTTTGAAAAAGAATACAGCGTCAATGACATTGCCGAGAATCTGAAAATGCGGCAGTCGACTGTATCGCATCAACTGCGCTTTTTAAAAAACCTACGGCTCGTTAAATATCGGAGAGAAGGCACGACGATGTATTACTCTCACGATGATGAACACGTCATCAACGTGCTTCAGCAAATGATTCAGCACGCCCTTCACCATTAAGAAGTCTGAACCTGGATCCAATTTTCATATCAGTATTGTAAATCCTCTTACAATTTGAAATATAAAATTCAAGTTCTACAACTAACGCTCCCTATTCTTGTAGACTCAGTTTCGAGACTTTGGTATGAGGAGATGGTGCTCGAAACTACACCAAGTTTAAAATTATTAGCCACTGATTGAAAATATTAGAAAACACCGTGTATTCCAAGAGTCTCGCCTTTTCTTGGAACTTCTTGCCTTTGTGAGGATAACGGAAACATTTTTTGCGGTCCTTCACAGAAAAATAACTGCTTTTGAGTGATAACCAGCGAGACTTTTGTATGCAAGAAGATGTTTGAAACTACCTTAAAGTGCAGAGTTTTAAAACAAAGCACTGGAGTTTAATGCTCTCCCTATTACTAAGAAGATTCTTTTTTAAAAGATTTCGAGAAGCACATCTATAGTGAGGGGCGGCGGGGAATGGCGAGACTCCTGTGGGAAGAGAGTGCTTGGTGAGATCCCGCAGGACGGGACGTCCGAGGAAGCTCACCGCGCTCCCACGGAAAGCGAGCCATTCCCCGCCGCCCGTATCCTCTCACCAAATGTCTCGGAATCGAGTCTTCGACTAACCTGCCAGTTTGTTTAAGAACATTCTTTCATAGTCTCTTGATTCTAAAATGTAATAAGTGATTGGATGTCAATTTGCAGGTGCAAAGTGTAACACAAGCGCACACGAAGTTATGTACTTCACTACGCAATGGAAGCAGCAAATTCCTGCTCGAAAAATGGATATAAACCTTTATAACAGTAAAAAATGCCTAACAAATTGATAAACAATTTGTTAGGCATTTTATTAAGTGTTCTATAAGAAACGAAATCCGTCTGCCCTCTTATAAATCAAGCGTTGCCGGAGTGTCACCTTCTGCATTCATTAAACGGATGCTTTCAGGATAAATTTCCAGAACGATATAATCCGGATCGCCTTTACCTGTGAACCAGCGCTCCATGGTTTCGCTCCAGAGCCAGTCTTTCATTTTCTGGTCATCGCGGATTTTGGCTTGACCTTCCACTTCCAAGTAAGGGTCCCCTAATCCTTCACCCTCATATCCGATCAGGATATGAACATTAGGGTTTTCCTCGATTTCATCTGCTTTATGAGTATCCTTATTCGTTGGTGTGTAAAAGGTAAATTCATCATCATTGGAAAATGTCATGTAACGGGAATGTGGTTTACCTTTTTTTACAGTAGCCAGCGTGCCGATTTTATGTTGATCCATAATATTATAAATTTTCTTCTTCAATTCTTCTTGATTCAATGGAATTCTCCTTTCAGTATGAGAAACTTACTCTTAGTTTTCCTGCTGAAAGGTAAATATAAACATCTTTATGTGCGTTTATAAATTTTCCATCAACTTTTTAGCGATTTTCTGAAAATCATCGGGGTCAATTCCTGGCGCGAATTCTTCCGGCAGATCATCCAAGTCAGGCATAGGGGCTCCTTTAGGACTGCCATCTATAACATGAAGCCGCTGACCTGTTTCTGGGTTCTCGCCCTTCCAAATTTTCCTTATGTCCTGATAATCGTTGTCACTCCACGTATAGAGGACATTATTCAATCCCTGTTCTTCATATTTCCGCGCGTAATCGAATTTAGAGTTGCTGAGGTCAGGGACAGGGAGCATCTTTTTCACATCGACACCTGTAATGATTTCAATCGCTTTAGCGTAAGCAAGCACATGCACCCCTCCACGAACCAGCAAATAGCCGATCATTTCTCTTGCTGTCGGGTGGTCCGTCATTTCGTATACTCTCATTTTATGCGTCCTCGCTCCAAGTTCCAGGAAGAAGTTATGCAAGAGATCAAGGACTAAGTTTCCACTGTTGAACACATTATCTCCGGTCCAAGCCCTGCCCATGGAATCACCTGCAAGAGCGGTCTGGGCGGTGGCAATAAATTGATATGTATTGCGCGCGTCCTTCCCGGCTTGCAATGGAGCAATATTCGGGTCTCCGGAAAATGTAATGTTCTTGGACAGTAAGTTGATCGACGTGGCGACAAGCTCGACATGCCCCAGCTCTTCAGCTGTGATACTCGCCACTAAATCATAAAAGGGCTTCAACTTCTTCTTCCCGCGAAAATTAAAGGACTGGTACATGTAATTGTTCAATGTCGACATTTCTCCGAACTTCCCCCCAAGAAGTTCCTGAACAGCTGCTGCAGCGTTTTTATCTCCATATTCGGGCACAGGCAATTCGATCAATAACTTGTTTTTACGCTGGAACATAAATTCACTCCTTTACGCTTCATTTGTCGGAAAGACCCAGATGATCTGCTGGATACGAATGAAAAAAGGCGTACCGCTATTTTCCACAACAATATGGTCAGGCATCACGTTCGTTAATATACCTCTCACTGATCCGTGAGTCGTCTGAACAGTAACGGACGAACCGCTTACGGATTGCAATGTTTGAACAACATAGGGGTCGTACAGACTTAAAAACATGGGGTTATTCACTTTTATCACTCCTTTTCCATACTCTTTTATACATATGAAGATGCAATAGCTCTTCATTCATAAATTACGGACAACTTATTAGGAGTAGAAAAATTTTTCATCTTCACCCAAGGTCATCTCTATCATATAAAGCTTTATTAGCAACATTATTTAAGAAGCGCTAACTTTCTTTGTCAGCGCTTTTTTACGTTTTACAATCGCTGATTTTGGAAAGTGTATGATCATGAAGGAAAGAACAAATAATCAAGAAGATACAGTACATGTTTTTGTAACATTTGTAACAAGAATGAAATATAAGGTTTATAAAAGTAGAAATTTGTATTAAACTTGAGGAAGATGATATTGGGAGGACCACCATGCTTTACAAAATTATGAACCATAAATACAAGTTCATACTTCTAACCGTTCTATCTTTCTTGTTGGGCGGTTCCATCTTTTTTTTCAACTCCACACCTACCCGTTCAGAAAAACCGTTGGAGAAGACCCCCACTGTATTTGTGCACGGCTTTAAGGGAGGTCACGGCTCATTTAATACGATGCTGGACCGGTTTGAGAACAACAATTGGGGTAAAAAACGTATGCTCGTCTACGTCACTGCTTCAGGTGACGTGAAAATTAATGGAGGAATCCCTTCAGAAACAAACCCTTTTATCCAGGTGATATTCGAAAATAACAGAGCCAGTATCGCTCAGCAGACGAACTGGATGCAGAAGATTATGACTGATTTAAAGGAACATTTTTCTGTCGATCAGGTCAACCTTGTGGGCCACTCCATGGGAGGGCTGGCATCTACTAATTTCCTGCTGAATAACCAGGAAGGAAATTATCCTGATGTAAAGAAGCTTGTGACGATCGGAAGCCCATTTTTAGGGATCGGTCAGGAAGATTATTTTGCCTTGAATACAGGAGAAGCCACAGTGGATCTCCAAGTGGAATCCAACGCGCTCCTTACCATGCTTAACAGTAAAGATAACTTTGACGAGGGTATTCAAACCTTTTCGATCGCAGGAGTCATTAACGAGGAAGATAAAAGATCCGAGCAATGGGATGGCCTCGTCACGGCTCAGAGCGCTCATGGAATCAAAGGTATTGTACCTCATAGTCATTACAAAAAAGAAACTTTCCGTGATAAAGGAGCTACTCATTCCGGCCTTCATGAACATACAGGTGTCGATCAATCTGTTGCTGAATTTTTATGGAACATCCACTAAAATGCTAAAAACCTCGCAATCCATGTGGATTGCGAGGTTTTCGTTATATTTCTTTAAATGTCGTCATCACAACTTCACCAATCGCTGCGATCGTTTGATCTTTAAAGGCTAAAGAAACACTTCCACCATCAGGCTCTGCATAGAACCAAGACCCATCTTCCAATTGATGATACCCTAATGCTTTCAGTCTTTGGTTCAAAGCGTTAGGGACTTGTATTAGTCCCGTCTCTTTTGTGAAATAAGCTGTAGGAGAGATCTTTACATCTTTGTCATTTGCGCCAGTATATACGACGAATAAGTCTTTCTTATTCTGAGCAATCCACTGTCCTTTTGAAAAAAGTGAAATCCTCAGCTTCTCGAGCGCTGATATTCCTTCTAAATTCACTCCGAAAATATCAAGAATGACCCTCCTGATTTCTTTCGGGGAAATGCACTGGCCATAATCTTGAAGGTACAAATCCATGACTTCCACCTTTGTCAACCTGCCTATGTAATCATCGGAGACCTGTTCATTTTCTTGATTTAAAACTCTTTGAATACGCTGCTTAACCTCTTGAGAAAACATTTGCGCTTCGCTCCCCTAAATATTCTGAACTCAATTATCTAAACTTCAAAGATCTGATTTTCTTTAAACATTTCTAAGAGTAATCATTCCAGGAGGCTCCCACTCTCATCGCTGACCTATTCGAATTCACAACTTTCGAAACCACTCGAACGCACGAACTTCGATTTGACCGACAAGGCTCTTCTTCCCTTGAATATACCTTTCTATATCATGAGGAAAATCGTAAGCCAAACGCTCTTTCAACTCACCATAAGCTGCAGCATCTTGCGGATGGCTCCTCAAGTAATCCCTGAATACTAAATGCCTTTCAATTTCAGGATGACCCGCTTCAAATATATGAACATGGTGGGAACGTTCGTCTCCCCCTTTTTGATAAAAACGACGGCCTTGTATACCGTTTTCCCCCATCACTTCATAACCTGATGCTTCCATAGCCTGGACATACTCGTCTGCTCTGCTGATAATGTCCAATACTGGCATGATATCGATGATCGGCTTAGCTTTCATACCTTCTATTGCTGTGCTGCCTATATGGTGAATGTCAACTAAGTGTCTTCCGAAAATTCCTTCTATAGCTGACGCTTCTTGTCTGAACTTACTTTCCCATCGCCTATCAAAAGGTCTGACTTCTATTTTTCTAATCGTCACTCACCTCTTCAAAATATAAATACACTCCACCTTTACTTTCTACTCGTTCTCCATCCCGCTTTCGTCCATATAAAAGACTTCCCATAGATGATGGTCTAAATCTTGAAAGCTCCATCCATACATGAAACCATGGTCCATCGGTTCATTAAATCGTTCCGCTCCAGCTTCAAAGGCTTTATTTACTAAAGTATCTACTTCCTCGCGACTCTCCAAAGACAAAGCCAGGATAACCTCAGCGGATTTCTCTCCATTAGGAATAACTCGTTTCGTGAAGGATGTGAAATACTTTTCGACTAATAACATCGCATACATATTTTCAGCAATAACCATACATGCAGCTTCTTCACTAGTGAATTGGGGGTTAAAAGTGAAACCGAGTTTGGTAAAAAAATCAATGGAGGCATTCAAATCTTTGACTGGTAAATTGACAAACATACCGTTAGCTTTAGTTTCCACTTGTTTCACCTCATTATTTTTTATATGGGTATTTTCGACGTTTTTTAACATTTTCCTCTTTTACTTTTTAAGCTTCCACTGTAGATTGCTTCTCAAGTAACACTTTCCAGACAAAGCTCGCTTACCTGCATGACGTATATTTTACAGCAGGAAAATCATCGGACGCCCACGAAAAGTTAACCATCCCCCATAAACTCTGGTTCTTTATGACCCGAAACCGAACTGGCAGCAATTTAAAATGTTTTTATTAACGATTCATTTATCCTTCTCAAAAATGAATACCCACATGAACGTTAAGGCCTGCAGCAAATCTTTTGGGAGAAAAGAGACGTCTTTTCCTTCCACTTCACGTTTAAAAACGCCGTAGCCTCCTTCAAGGTGCCACCCTGTTTCCAGTGCCATTTCTTCCAGTTCCCACGGCATCATCGTATTGCATATTACCTCTTCACCATAGACGCGCCGATAGCTGTTCATCCTTGGTTTTGCCGTAGGTCCTAACACACCAATACACAGTTTGCCGCCCGGTTTAAGGATCCTCTTCATCTCTTGAAGCCCCTCATAAGGCACCTCTACCCACTCTAAACAGTTGATCGCCATAATCGCATCGAAACGTTCCTCTTCAAAAGGGAGATGGACTAAATCACCCTGGACGAATTGAAGCCTTTCATGTTCAAGTCTCGACTTTGCCCGGCGGATCATATCTTCTGAAATATCCAGGCCGGTGACATGGTAGCCTTCTTTTTCTAATTTAAAGGATCCGTAGCCATCGCCGCATCCGAGGTCGGCGACCGTACTTCCTTCTTTTATGTGTTTTTTAAAAAAGGGAATGATTGTTTTCCTGCTACCGGTATCCCACATGTTCTCACTATTCGCATTCCAAAAGCCCGCACGCTCGTCCCATTGCTTTTCCGCTTCTTTGTGCCAGTTAAATGTCATTCCAATCCCTCCTGCGGTTTACATACTTTTATAATAACAGGTGCCGAGACCTTTTGCGTGAAACGATTTCGATCTTTAACTCTTTCCTCTTTTACCCTGAAGATATTTTCGTTAGAATATAAAAGGTTTATCCGATTCCAGCTAGGCCACTTTGAAAAAATGCGCCCGGCTGTTCAAAAAGATTTGCACATTGGAAAAATCTCAGTTATGCTTATAACACAATATAAGCTAATCAAACACAACGAAAACACCATATATAGTATCCGCGAACAGAAGATGCCACAAGGCTTAAAAGGGAATCTGGTTGAAATCCAGAACTGCCCCCGCAACTGTAAGCACTCGCGAAACGGAATAATCCACTGTGCAGAATCCAGCATGGGAAGGTCCGGAGTAGAATCGGGTGTGAGTCAGGAGACCTGTCTTCTTTCGCAAAAGTTTCAACTTCTTCGGGGACTGAGAAGATGAGGCGATGGAATGAAGGCGGCTCTCTTGTTGACCCTCTTTCATTGCATGGTTTCATCCGCTCACATCCTTGAGCGGATTTTTTTATGGATTTTTTTATATTAGTGATAAAAGAGGAGTGATTTCATGACTACTGTAGTAACATCCCACTGGCAAGACTGGTTAGAGAAACAAGCCAACGATTTCCCATCTCTATCAATGGGACGTATCATAGAAAAAGCTAAAAACGCAGCAGGAGATAAAAATGAACAAGCTTACTCACTGATTCTAGAATGTCTGGCTGAAATAAGCGAAACGGCTCCCGACTGGACCTACCTGGCCAGCCGTATACATCTTCAGCAGATGTATGAAGAATCGGCAGCCAACCGGGGCACTTCCAACGCCTATGAAGGACTGCATAATTTAGTGAAAATATTAGTGCGTGAAGATATTTATGACCCAAACCTCCTCAGTCTTTATTCGCACGAAGAAATGGACGAGCTTGAGAAAGCGATTGTTCCTGAACGGGACGCACTGTTTACGTATATCGGAGTGAAAACACTCGGAGACCGCTATTTAGCCCGCTCTAAATCGGGGCTGGTATATGAGCTTCCACAGGAACGTTTTATGATCATAGCGATGGTGCTGATGGCTCACGAAATTCCCTCCCGTCGTCTGGAATTAGTGAAAGAATCTTACTGGGCACTCAGTCAGCTATATATGACCGTTGCTACACCGACCTTAGCTAATGCAGGTAAACGCTACGGTCAATTGAGTTCCTGCTTCATTGATACCGTCGATGACAGCCTACAGTCCATTTATGACAGTAATACTGACACCGCCAATTTAAGTAAGCACGGAGGCGGAATTGGCGTCTACTTAGGTAAAATACGCAGCCGCGGTAGTGACATCAGAGGGTTCAAAGGGGTCTCATCAGGCGTCCTTCCATGGATGAAACAAATCAATAACACCGCGGTGAGCGTTGATCAGCTCGGACAGCGTCAAGGTGCCGTTGCCGTATACTTGGACGTTTGGCATAAAGATATCTTTCCTTTTCTCGACAGCCGCTTGAACAATGGTGATGAGCGTCAGCGTACGCACGATCTCTTTACAGGTGTTTCGATTCCTGACTTATTCATGGAAGCTGTTGAAGATCGAGAAGATTGGTTCTTATTCGACCCTCATGAAGTTCGTAAAGTAATGGGTTACTCGCTTGAAGATTATTATGACGAAACCCGTGGCAGCGGCTCCTTCCGCGAACGGTATAACGCGTGCGTACAAAATGAACAGCTCACTAAAGTTAAGGTCCCGGCAATCGAAATCATGAAACGGATTATGGTAGGACAACTGGAGACGGGGACTCCTTACATGTTCTATCGAGATGAAGTTAACCGCATGAACCCAAACAGCCACCAGGGGATGATTTATTGCAGTAACCTGTGCACAGAAATCACACAAAACCAGAGCCCGACGAAGCAGGAAGAACAAAAAGTTCAAGACGGTAAAATCATTACAGTCAAGACTCCAGGCGACTTCGTAGTCTGTAATTTATCAAGTATCAATTTAGGGCGGGCTGTAACAGCTGACGTCCTTCCGAGGTTGATTCCCATTCAAGTAAGGATGCTTGATAACGTCATCGATCAAAATACTATACCAGTCCTGCAGGCGCAATTGACCAACCAGTCTTATAGAGGAGTCGGATTAGGTACTTTCGGGTGGGCGCACCTGCTTGCTAAGAAAAAAATCTCCTGGGAATCCGATGAGGCTGTGAGTTACGCTAACGACGTATACGAAGAAATTTCATATTACACGATCCGCTCAAGCAGCCAGCTGGCTAAAGAGAAAGGAAGCTATCCATTTTTTGAAGGCTCCGACTGGGAAACGGGAGAATTTTTTGTTAAACGGGCGTTTGACCAAGACAATAAGTACAACTGGGAATCCCTCAAGCAGGAAGTCCGTCAAAATGGAATGAGGAATGGCTACCTTATGGCTGTAGCCCCGAACTCCAGCACTTCCTTGATTGCAGGAAGCACAGCCAGTATCGATCCGATTTTCAAAAAGTTTTATTCCGAGGAGAAAAAGGATTTCAAAATACCAGTAACTGCGCCTGAATTAAGCCCTGCTACTTTTTGGTATTATAAATCTGCTTATGACGTCGATCAGCATGCAAGCATTAAACAAAACGCTGCTCGTCAAAAGTATATCGATCAATCGATTTCTTTCAATATATACGTGAAGAATTCAATCAAAGCTAAAGAGCTGCTTGCTATTCATTTAGACGCATGGAAATCTGGATTAAAAACGACTTATTATACGCGCTCGACATCCAGCCAAGGTAATTTTGATGAGTGCGAAAGCTGCTCATCTTAAGGAGGAAACATGATGGACCATACTATACAGAAACGCAAGCTTGTCGACCATATGGCACCCAACGCATCAACAGGCATGGTGAATGGCCGGAGCTCGAATGTGCTGAATTGGGATAATACCCGCTATTCATGGGCTTATCCTATGTACAAAACAATGCTCGCTAACTTCTGGATCCCTAGTGAAATCAATATGAGCAATGACTTGAAACAATGGCCGGAACTTTCAGAGCAGGAACAAGTTTCATTTAAAAAGATTATCGGCTTGCTCGCTTTTTTAGATTCGATCCAAACTGATTATTCTGGAAAAATCGCCGACTACCTGACCGATTCTAGTGTTTCAGCCCTGATGCAGGTGCTCGCTTTTCAGGAAGTGGTGCACAACCAGTCGTATTCTTATGTATTATCCACTCTTGTTGACCAAGCTGAACAAGAACGGATTTTTGAATATTGGAAGCATGATGACATTTTAATCGAAAGAAATAAATTCATCACCGATGGGTATGAACAATTCGATGATCAGCCCACGGTTGAGAATTTCTTAAAATCAGTCGTGTACGATGTCGTATTGGAAGGCCTGTTTTTCTACGCAGGATTCGCTTTCTTTTACAACTTGGCTCGAAACCAAAAGATGGTCTCGACAAGTACTATGATCAATTACATTAACCGGGACGAGCAGATTCACGTTAACTTATTCGCTCATATCTTTAAAGAAACACTGAATGAAAATCCGCAGCTTGACCGTGATTGGTATGAGGAATTCGTAACGGAAACCTTTAAAGAAGCCGTAGATTTAGAAATCAAGTGGGCCCATCACATTATCGGTAATGAGTTTCCCGGCATTCCAATAGATGATTTAGAGGATTATATTCGATATATCGCAAATAAGCGTTGCAAATTGATGGGGGCCAAAAAGCCTTTCCCTGAATATGACGAAAACCCATTGAAGTGGATTCGTGCCTATCAGGAAGTCGATGAAGGAAAATCAGACTTTTTCGAGCAAAAATCCAGACAGTATACAAAAGTTTCCGAAGATAACGGATTTGACGATTTATAATTCTATTTTTCAATCCCGTGTCATTTTTTCATAAATGACACGGGATTTTTATTTATGTCAACTTTCCTAACATTTAATAGATAATTGGTATTGATTTTTCTGAAAATTTGATTTATAGTAAGTTTTAACGTTACTCATTGTGTTAAGAAAACTAACATATAGCGAAGGAGGATATTAACGATGAAAAAATTGGAGGCCATCATACGCCCTGAAGCTTTTCAATCATTAAGAGAAAATCTCGATACTTTAGGCGTCAAAGGGCTGACGGTTTCTGAAGTTGCTGGCTGCGGCCAACAAAAAGGACAGGAAGGGATTTTTCGAGGAAATCGTTACGAAGTGAAGCTATATCCGAAAGTGAAAGTAGAAATGGTAGTCGAAGATACCGAAGTTACAGACATTGTCGAAGTGATTACCAGCACTTGTGCTACAGATAAAGTGGGAGATGGGAAGATTTTCGTTTCGACTATCGACGAAGTGTTCCGAATCCGCACGGGAGAAAAAGGAAAAGCTGCACTTATCTAATTTTATTCGGAAGGATGTTATGAAAAGATGAAAAAAATTATCCTGTTATTATTAATAGCCTCCTTTAGCTTTCCAGTAGCTGCTAGTGCTCAAACAGAAGTTACTGCCGCATCTGTACTAGAATCGCTTGATATGGTATGGATCATGATTGCCGCATTTCTCGTATTTTTCATGCACGCTGGATTTGCGATGGTTGAAGCAGGTTTTACACGTTCAAAGAATGCGTTGAACATTCTCATGAAGAACTTTATGACGATGTCTATCGCTGCCACTTTATATTTTATTGTGGGTTATGGAATTATGTTTGGAGCTTCTGGGGGAGGTTTCATAGGTCTAGATGGATTTCTACTTAGCGGACACGAAGACCAAATTGGTTTCTTTGTCTTCCAGGCTGTGTTCGCAGCAACATGTGCGACCATCATTTCTGGTGCTGTCGCCGAACGTATCAAACTAAGTTCATACTTGATGCTCACTGTAGCCATGACAGCTTTCATTTATCCAATAGTCGGTCACTGGGTATGGGGCGGAGGCTGGTTAGCTGAATTAGGTTTCGTCGACTTCGCAGGTTCGACTGTCGTTCACTTGACTGGTGCACTAGGTGCCATCGTCGCCGTAATGTTCCTTGGACCTCGTTTAGGGAAATACAGCGGAGGTAAAGTCAATGTCATTCAGGGTCACAACATTCCAATCGGCGCATTAGGTGTGTTCATCCTTTGGTTCGGCTGGTTCGGATTTAATGGCGGCAGTACGCTGGCAGCCGACCCGACGCTTATCCCTTCCGTAGTCGCTACTACTCTATTATCTGCGTCTGCAGGGGTCATTGGGTCTGGTTTTTATTCACAACTGAAATACAAACGAGTGGACGCTACTCTTACATTGAATGGTGCATTAGCCGGGTTAGTAGGTATTACGGCAGGGACGGCCGATCTTTCCCCGCTTGGTGCCATCGCAACTGGCTTGATTGCCGGGGTCATCCTCATAGAAGGTGTAGAACTGCTTGACCGTAAACTCCACATCGATGATCCAGTCGGAGCCATCGCTGTCCATGGTCTTTGCGGAGTTTGGGGTACGTTGGCTGTCGGATTCTTTGCAGTAGAAGGCGGACTATTCTATGGCGGTGGTTTTTCACTTCTCGGAATCCAAGCTATCGGTATTCTAGCCGTTGTAGCATGGACAATGGGAATGACGGCTATCGTAGTATTCGCCCTTAAATCTGCATTCGGTATTCGCGTTTCCCGTGAGGAAGAAATTTCCGGACTGGACTTCTCCGAGCACGGATCAAGTGCCTATGAATCTTCTAAGAGCATTTTCAACGAAAACCCGAACCCTACAGTCGATAAAGACTTTGGTGTCGGATTATTGAACAGACTGGATAGTCTGGATCGCGCGAAAACGAAGAAAGAAGAGCGGCCCGCTCAATAAACATCCAAAACCACCTGAAGCGACTCAACCGAGCTTCAGGTGGTTTTCTTTTTTCTCGATCCTATATGAAATGTTCAACAAAGCAGCTCTGCCCAGCTTGATTTTATAGCAGCCCTGAAGACGTCCAGGATGCTCAGTCTTCACATGAAAATCGGCACATAAAAATGTCCGTAATGTCCAATTGCCAAAAGATAGATATACCCCCTCATCCCCTCTCCTATCCGCTTTCGAACTGCTCGATAAGATAAGACCGCCGTCTCCATCATTTACGAGGATTTGAACAACTGTTATGACACCCACAGGTAATGGGTAAGCTGTATTTATAAATGTCTTCCCCCTATGGTGATGGGAAGAATAATAGTTTGTAAGCATCGTTTCATTAGTATCAATGTTTTTCCTCACCCATGCCTTGACGTTTTTTCTACCGTCTTTACCCTCGTGAACAGGTACGACCTCCCCTTCCACTTCAAGATAACTGGATAGATCGATACGATTCACTCCCGCTCTTTGTCTAAGTCTTTGAATAAGGACTACAATAAAATTCAAACCCCTTCTCCACCTCACTGTCATCCCCATTTTGTAATCAGTCGTCTTTTCGAGAAAACGACGCACTTCAGCTTGGACACCTTCAGGGTCAAAACGTACCGATTGATAAGAGGAAAGATCATGAATCAAACCTTCCGCATATAAATGCCGGCCCCCCCATCCGCTTCCATGATCTGAAGATCCACGGATACGCAGCCGGCTCACAGGAAAATTTGTGTAGGTGTAACCTTTCACTGGATGAATGCTTCTCCACGCAGCCACAGCAAGCCACGAAAAAACAAACGCATTGAACGTACCATGCCACTTCGTCATACTTCCTACTCCCAGCCAGTAAGTGTTCACCTCTAGACCCAGCCTGTACATAATTGATAGTCCCATTGTCAGAATCAAAAGGAGAGAAGCGATCCGCAGCGCCATTTTAGGCCACATTTTGAATTCCACAGAACACCAGAGCCACCATAGGCAAAGCCATACAAGCAACAATACGTAGCCAGCTGTGACCAAAAAACCAAAAAAGTGTTGATAAGAACCATTCAGGATAAATAACGGTCCTAGAGCCAAACCTATCCCCAATACGTGATAAGGCCGTCCCGTCCCTGTCTTTTTATAAGCACTCAGCCACCGGCCGAACAATCCAATCAATACCAGAAGAACAAAACCAGCATAATGGAAATGAACCGCATGTATTTGGCTGGTGTAAGGCTGCATTCCCCCACTCGCCAAAACAAACCAGACTCCACCTGCAGCTATGTAGATTAAACCGATATCGATGATTGTTTCATGAACAGGGAACCAGCCTCTCCCAAGCAACCTCATCAACCCCCCAAAAGCTATTAGTAAAGTGAAAAATAACCATAATAACGCCCAACTCCCGGCTTTCTGTCCAGGGGGAAGCGATGCCGCCAACATCCCTGCCCCTGAAAAAGGCAGGTAACCAATCATAACGTTCCATATCCACTGTTCCGCTCGATTATTTTCGGGGGATTGAATGATTTCTTCAAGCAAGAGTGGAACAAGTATGAGAAAAGCAAAGATCAAGGCGGCATCCAATATAGTCGTCTCAATATAAACACACCATAAGAACATAATAATCACACCAGCTGAGGCCATCGTTAAACCCGGCTTTTTCATATTTTCATTTCTCCTATCTGGCTTATTCAAATGAGGAAATCATATGTTATGCTAGAAATATTATACAAGGTGAGTCGAATAGGTTGGATAAAACCTTGCCGGAAGGGGCGTCGTCTATTCTATGAGGTGGAACAAATCGATCGGGAAAGAAGGTTCTCAGGAATCTTTAGAAAACAATAAAAACGCGGCATCACTGAATGATAAAATCGAAGAATGGATTCGTTTGTACAGCCACGATTTGAAGTGGCTTGCTTACTCCTACGTAAAAGATCATTCACTCGCAGAAGATATTACGCAAGAAACGTTTATTAAAGCCTACCAAAAGTATACCACTTTTAACCAGAATTCCACCGAAAAAACATGGCTTTACAAGATTACTATCAACTTGTGCAAAGACCATCTCAAAAGTTCCTATATCAGAAGAGTACTTAAAAAGGGGGCCGAGGTATTTCAAAACCTCCCTTCCCAAGCAGAAACACCCGAGCAACATACGATCAATAAGAGCAATGATGAGGAACTCTTTCAACACATATTACAGCTCGAAGATAAATACAGGGAAGTGATCATCCTTTTTTATTTCGAAGAATTCGAAGTGAAGGATATGTCCCAATTAATAAATGTGAGCCCGAATACCATCAAGACCAGACTTCGCAGATCCCGACAGTTATTACAGGAGCAGATCGCTTCAGAAGGGAGCTCAACAGATGAATGAACTAATGGACCATCGTTTAAAAAAGATGAATCATAACCTTAAATACCAACAAGTTCCTATGGATGAATTTGAGATGGATAAGCTGCTTAATCAAGCTACGAACCAGCCGCCAAGGAATTCAAAAATATGGAGGAAGGCTGCCTTACCGATGCCGGCCGCTGCTGTATTGATTTTCATGATTTTTCAAGTACAGCCGTCTCACTCCTCCCAATACGATACAGCCTCCCTTTCTCAACGCCCCGTCCATACTGAGATGAAGGGCCAGCAATTGATCGAAAATGACAATGTCCAGGATACGATTGAACAGGCTAGCGCACAAAGCGAACAGCAAACATATACAATGGTCCGCCATACCTACATTATCTATAATGATGAGATGTTCGTTCAAACTGATGAAAGTATTGATAGGTCCCGGCTTGTTGAAACAATAGGTACTGTAAAACCTGAAGCTTCGGCTGAGTTACAGCGTGGTCAATCAATCACGTCTAACGAGAAAATTTACAGCGTATCAGGAATGGATGAGGAAGAAGTGATCGCGATCAAAAGCAGACGAAGCACGGGTCACGGACCAACAAAGAAGGATTATTATATTTTCCAGAAACAGGAGTCGCTTCCCATCGCTCAATAATAAAGAGCCGCACCCTTTTATGAAAGTGGTGCGGCTCTTTATTATTTTCAAAGGTTCAAGTATTCTTTAAGTTTATCAAGCGAATGATAAATATCTTTTTTGATGACGGGATTATAGAACACAGCAGCAGGATGATAAAGCGGGAACACGGCATACTGTTTTTCGCTTAAAACATATTCATTATTTTCCCATTGATAGACAGGTCCTTCAATAAGCTCACCAAGCACCTCTGAAATTTTGTACTGCTTCCCCGCTAATCGTTCAAGGGCTACTCCGCCTAAAGCTATAATCAAGCGGGGCGAGATTTCATTAATTTGATAGTCTAAAATAGGAGCATGCGCGGCAATTTCCCTTTGATTTGGCTTGCGGTTCGCTTTACGACGCCCACCACTCCCTTTTTTTGTCGTATCTACCCACTTATAAGGGCGGCTTCTCACCACACTTGTAATATAGACGTCCTCTCTTTTAATCCCAAGGTAAGCGAACTGTTTATCTAATTCATCGCCCGCTCTCCCGATAAAAGGAACCCCTACTACAGCCTCTTTTTCGCCGGGAGCTTCACCTACAATCATAATATCAGCCTCAGGGTTTCCATTCCCTAGAACGAACCCTTCCACCTTTTCATCTTCCATCTTCTTATTGGCTTTATTGATTATGTATTCGGGTAATTGCATAATCTGGTCCTCCATATACTAGTTTTATTATCATGTACCACCCCGGCGTTAATTCAACACTCCTTTAGACATGTAATAATGTTTTCATTCGGAAAATTTAGATGTATGATTTATTAGAAATAAACAGTAAAGGGAGATTATGAAAAATGAAAAAAACCGCTTCGTTAATTGTTCGTTCCTATAGATGGATTATTGCATTTTGGCTGATTGCTTCCCTCGCCCTGGGCTATTTTGCACTTCAACTCCCTTCATTATTAGAAGGAGACGGTTTTAGAACCGATGGTGAATATGAACAAGTCGAACAAGAATTGACAGATACCTTTGATTTCCCTGAATCCACCCTCCTCCTTCTATTCGAGAAAGGGGAACAGACAGATGTCTCTTTTGTGCAATCCATTGAGGATAGCTTAAGCAGCATCGAAGAATTAGATGTCGGCGCCTCTATAATTTCCCCTTTAGATGACGAGTCGATGTACAGTGAGTCATCTGCTTACGCTGCGCTGAACTTTGAGAATGAACCAGAAGATCAAAAGAAAGTTATTGAAGATATCCAATCCGTCATAAACGAAGACGAAGCTATTCTTACAGGGGCACCAGTCATTTCTGAGGATATTAACCAGGCAAGCCAGGATGATTTAAAGCGCGCAGAATTGATTGGCGTACCGGTAGCTCTTATCATCCTGGTGATTGCTTTTGGCACTGTGGTCGCTTCACTGCTTCCTTTGATTATAGGCGGTATCACTATCGTAATCGGTTTTGGATTATTAGCCCTTATTGGAAATCAAATGGACCTTTCCATTTTTATTTTGAATATCGCCCCTATGATCGGCTTAGCATTAAGTATCGATTTCGCTTTATTATTCATTAATCGATACCGTGAAGAGCTGTTGTTCAAAGAGAAGTCAGAAGCTCTCATCATAACGATTCAGACGGCGGGACGTTCCATTCTATTTTCAGCCATCTGCGTGTTTATAGGATTGGGGGCAATGAGCGTCATCCAGGTCGATATTTTCATGAATATTGCAATTGGCGGGACGATCGTAATCATCGTTGCTGTTCTTGCTTCCCTGACTTTTCTTCCTGCCGTTCTATATGTTGCTGGTCCTCATTTGAATAAGTGGAGGATTATTCCTGTCAGTGAAGGAAGCACCGCGAGATGGAAAAAGTTCGCTTACGCCGTCATGAAACGCCCTCTTGTCATAACATTTACCGCGCTCGCATTATTAGTGATCGGCATTCTCCCTGTTTTCAATATGAACTTAACGATTCCGACCATCAGCTCGCTGCCAGAGAGCTATGATTCCCGCGCAGCTTACGAACAAATCGACGAAGAATTTATGGAAGATAGTGAAAGTACCGCCTACGCCATCGTTCAACGAGATGATGGATGGCTTGACCAAGCAGGACTGGAGGAAATAGAACAGCTGGAAGAGATACTTAACGAACCGGAAATCGTGGATTCGGTAAATACGATTTACTCATCGAGTGATATTTCATCTTCAGAAGAGTTCTATCAAGCTATGGAAAACGAAGCTTCTCGTACTCAGTTGGAACCAGCTATTGAACCATTCATTCAAGAGGAGCAGCTCATGATTCCGATCAACTTGTCGGTAACAGCTAACTCCTCTGAAGCACAAGAGCTTCTCTCTGACTGGAGTTCACAAACCTTCGACCAGGAGATAAGTTTTGGCGGCCAACCGAAGTTCAACGAAGAAATTTATACAGAAATTTATGAGAAAGTCGGGTATGCCCTTGCGATCATACTGCTTTCCACCTTCATCATCCTTACGATCGCTTTTCGGTCGATCATCATTCCTTTAAAAGCTATTTTTATGAATATCGTCGGGCTGATGTCTACATTCGGTGTGCTTGTATGGCTTTTCCAGGGCGGTCATTTCGGCCTGGAGGAAGCTGATATCGCCCTTATTCTGCCGGTTATTGTGTTCAGTCTGGTTTTCGGGCTCAGCATGGATTATGAGGTCTTCCTTATTTCTAGAATTCAGGAATATTATTTACAATCAAAAGACAATACGCAAGCGACAGCTGATGGGCTAGCCAGTACGAGTAAAATCATCACGTCCGCTGCCTTAATCATGATTGTGATTACCGGAGCTTTTGCCTTTACAGGAGTTGTGCCTGTTAAACAAATCGGTATCGGCATCGCAGTCGCCATCTTTATAGATGCGACCATTATACGACTGCTGCTCGTTCCAAGCCTTATGAAGCTGTTAGGCGATTGGAACTGGTGGCTTCCTTTTAAAAAAGCACCTAAACAACAAAAACAGCGTTCGTAATAGTAACGGGACCCGTATCATATCGCATCTTAAAAGATGTAGTCGGAAATGCTTATCAAGTTGTATATCAATTTGATAAGCATTTTTTGGTGCTTTTTTAAATCTGAAGTTTTCTACTTATATTGCGTAGTAAATTGTAATAGAAGCATTGAAAAAATATCCTTAAGCAAACTGGCAGGATACTTTAAGACTCAGTTTCGAGATAACCAGGGTTCGTGGCCGCAATGAAAGTCTGGTGTGGTTGGGAAGCTACTCGCTTTCCAACCACACCAATCGATATGAGATGAACGAACCCCCTTATACTGTTCTTTGAATTATTTTTATCTCCGCCATCTCAGTCCAGTCCATACGCCGCTGAACGAAGTGCTTCCGCTTTCAAAGGTAGGA